>NZ_PYPS01000005.1 GCF_003027925.1 Micromonospora sp. RP3T | reverse complement strand
ACCAGCGCCAATCCCGGCCTCCCCGAGTCCCGACGCCCCGCGGAGACGTCGGGCTCAGAGTGCCGAAACGGACCACTGTCGCAGATCACCTGGCGGACGCGTGTCGCACATCAGCCGACGGAGGACACACAGCTTATCCATACTATTGCCGATTTCCTCTGTTCTGGATCAAGGCACCGCGCTCCGCGCGGTGCGGGGCGGCAAGCCCGGCCGGCGGCAAGCCGCCCCGGCCGCCTACGGCGCCGGGACGGTGAGCCACCGACAGCCGCCGGGAGGCCGCCCCCAACCTGGAGTAGGAACCAGCTCCAAGCCAGGCCGTGACGGAAGCCTGCGTGGCCACTCCGCGCGGTTGGCCGGGGCTTCCGCCTGGCGCGCCAGTCCAACCCCGGGACTGGCTTGCCACCGGATCACCGGGTCACCGATCGCGTTCCGCAGCCGTAAGCTCGTGGTCGTCGAGGAGGTTGCCGGGTGACCGTCTGGTGGAGCGCCACGTCTCCGACGTCAGGAAAGTTCGCTCCGGTGGAGCGGTCAGACTTCGCCGGCCTCACCGAGCGGTTCGACGAGCTGCGTGCTCAGGGGCGCGGGTACCTCGAAGTAAGGGGCACCGCCGTGTTTCCCGTGCTGACGCTCGGGTTTGCGGGTTCTGCGGCGGTCGTCCATCTGGTGACGAACGAGGACGCCATGTCCCTCCTGGCCGCCGATGAGCCGGCGGACACAGATGCGGCAGTGGTGGTGCTGGACGACCTGGTCGACTTCACCGCGGACTTCGTTCTCAACCTCGACCGCGCCTGGCAGGTTGTCGAGGAGTTCGTCCGCACGGGTGATCCTCGTCGGGCGGGAGAGTGGCGCGAGTTGTAGCGGCGCCCATGGCAGATCGCTCCCGCGCGTTGCCCGCAGTACGAGGCTTACTGAGTCGGCGCTCGGGGCGTCTCCAGGGCGTCAGGGCGTCGTCAGGGCGTCAAACGCCGGCCAAAGTTGACCAACGACGACCATCGACGCCCGGACATAGAACCAGCTCAGAGCCTTGATCAGGTCTCTGAGCTGGTGGGCGACGGACGAGTCGACCTGTACGCCGGATTCTGTGCCCGGCACGCCCGTAGGCGCGCCGGCGGCGGCCATCCATCTAGGCCTGCCGTCGCCGGCAGGCTCCAGCGGCCTACCCGCAGACATCGGGCGGGCAGCCCTCAAGCGTCTGCGCGGGTCGTCATCTTGCGGTGACGGCCCTTTCTTGGCCTTGCTCCGGGTGGGGTTTACCGAGCCACCCCGGTCACCCGGGGTGCTGGTGGGCTCTTACCCCACCGTTTCACCCTTACCGTCCCGTGACGGGCCGGCGGTCTGTTTTCTGTGGCACTGTCCCGCGGGTCACCCCGGGTTGCCGTTAGCAACCACCCTGCCCTGTGGAGTCCGGACGTTCCTCGGCGGCGGGCCAGGGCCCGCCGACGCGACCGCCCGGTCGACTCGTCCGTCGCGCCCCCATCCTAACGACGTGCCCGCCGCGCCCATTTCCGCCCCGACGCGTTGCGGTGCCTCACCCGCCCTCGGCGAGGATGACCTGTTCCAGCAGTGCGAGCGGGGTCCGCCACTGCTCGGGGTCGTCGTAGTTGCCGGCGGTGACGGCCACGCTGAGGTCCAGGTCGGGCAGGACGTAGAGGCGCTGACCGCCGTTGCCCATCGCCGCCACCAGCTCGTGACCCGCGACGGAGTCGAGGTACCAGTGGTAGCCGTACCGCGCGCCCCATTCGGTCTCCAGACGCGGCTGGAGCATCGTGCGGAGCCAGTCGGCCGGGACGAGCGGGCGGCCGTGCCACACTCCCTCGCGCAGCAGCAGCTCGCCCAACCGGGCCAGGTCGCGGGGTGTGAGTCGCAGCCCGGACGCGGCGGAGGCCACTCCGTCCGGGCCGGCCAGCCACTCGTGCCGGTCGATACCCAGCGGGCCGAACAGCGTCGCCTGCGCGTATTCCGGCAGGGGCTGGCCGGTGCCGTCGGCGATCAGCCGGCCGAGCAGGGCGGTGGCGCCACCGCAGTATGCCCATCGGGTGCCGGGCGGCTCGACGACGGGCCGTTCCAGGATGTAGCGGTACCGGTCCGGGGCCAGCTCCATCGCGATCTCGGCGTTGGCGGGGCTGTCGTACGGCAGGTCCTCGCGCCATTCCAGCCCGAGCGACATTGTCAGCGCGTGCTCGACGGTGAGCTGGGCACGCGCGGGATCGGCCGCCAGGTCGGGATAGCGCGGGAAGTGCGGCAGCAGCGGCTCGGTCGGCGCCGGGACCAGCCCGTTGCCCAGCGCGATGCCGTACAGCAGCGCGGTCACGCTCTTGGTGACCGAGCGGATGTCGTGCAGCGTCCCGGGCCCGAACTCCACGACGCCCAGCGAACGCCCCCAGGTGAAGTCCTCGCCGACGCCGTGGTGTGCCAACACGATCTCGTCGCCGCGCACCGCCACGACGGCGTGCAGGCCGTCGAGTTGGCCGGCGCGCAGCGCGTGGTCCAGTCTGTCCCGCATCGATGCCTCCCCGTGCCCCCGGCACGCCTGGTTATACCGGAATCCGGGCCGCACAGTGGTCCCCGCGACTCGTACCCGGACAGCCGGACCCGGCCGTACTAGCCTCGGGGATCATGGACCTCTCCGACGTCGCGCTGCTGCTTGTCGCCGGTCTGGCCGCGGGCACGGTGAACGCGGTCGCCGGCGGCGGCTCGCTGATCACGTTCCCGGCACTGATCGCGACCGGGCTGCCTCCGGTGGCGGCCAACGTGTCGAACTCGGTGGCGGTCTTCCCGGGGTACGTGGCGAGCGTGGTGGGCAGCCGGGCGGATCTGCCGCGAGGTCGGGCGTTGTGGTCGTTGCTGCCCACCGTGGCGGTCGGCACGGCGTTGGGCTGTGTACTGCTGCTGGCCACGCCGGCGCGCGCGTTCGAGGTGGTGGTGCCGTTCCTGGTGCTCGGCGCGACCGCGATCCTCGCGTTCCAGGATCCGCTGCGCCGGCTGGTGGGCCATCCGTCGCGGTTGAGCCCGCGCCGCCGTACCGTCACCGTGCAGACCATGGTCCTGGTCGGCACGGTGTACGGCGGCTACTTCGGTGCGGCGCTCGGGGTGATGCTGGTGGCCGGGCTGGCCCTGGTGCTGGACGCCACGCTGGCCCGGGTGACGGCGGTGAAGAACCTTCTCTCGGCCATGGTGGGGCTGACCACGCTGGTGATTTTCGCGTTGTTCGGCCCGGTGCAGTGGGTGGCCGTCGCGGTGGTGGCGCCGGCCACCATCGCCGGGGGGTACGCGGGCGCCCGGCTGGCCCGCCGGCTCCCGGCGGTGGTGCTGAAGACGGTCATCGTGCTGTTCGGCACCGCGATCGGCCTCTACCTGCTGTGGCGGGCGCTGACCTGACGATCGGTCAGTACGCCTCCCCGACCGGCTCCTCCGGGGCGTGTTCGGCGGCGCGGGCGGCCCGGTTCCAGATCACCCGTTCGCCGTAGCCGGCGGCCATCAGGTGACCGAACGCGAGGTAGACCAGCACGCCGACGGCGAGCACCCCGAAGCCGACCCAGAACGGCAGCGCCAGGCCGTGTTCGGCGAGCTTGCCGGAGATGATCGGCGCGGGCGCGGCGGCGCCCCAGCGGACCAGGTTGAACGCGCCGGTAGCGATGCGCCGGTCGGCGGAGCCGAGGCCGAGTGCCAGGTCGGTCAGGTTGGCGTTGGCCAGGCCCATGAACAGGCCGGCGACGACCAGCACGACGAGCGACATGGCGGTGCCGGTGGAGGTGGCGAACAGCACCATGCAGACCAGCAGGCCTCCGATGGCCACGCCGACGGTCTGCACCGCGCCGATGCGGTGGGCGAGCCGGTGGCCGATCAGCAGGATGCCGGCGGCCAGGCCGAGGCCCCAGCCGGTGAACGCGAGGCCCAGTGGGATGACGTCGAGGCGCAGGAACAGCGGCGTGTAGCCGAGCACCACGAAGAACACGAAGTTGTACGCGGCGGTGACCACGCAGAGCGTGATGAACGCCGGTTTGCGGTAGGTGGCGAAGATCTGGCCGACGCGTACCGGGGCCTGCTTGTTCGTGGGTTCGCGGAGCTTGCGGGCGGCGACGCCGAGCGCGAGCACCATGAACACGCCGCAGACGAAGAACGGCAGCCGCCAGCTGACCTCGCCGAGCAGGCCGCCGATGAGCGGGCCGACGGCGAAGCCGAGGCCGAGCGCGGTCTCGAAGAGGCCGACCACCCATTCCCGGTCGTTGGCGAGGTTGACCAGCACCACCATGGCGGTGGCGAAGAACATCGCGTTGCCCAGTCCCCAGACGCCGCGCAGCACGGAGAGTTGGACGATGTCGTTGCTGAACGAGGCGAGCATGGCGGCCAGGCCGACCACCGAGACACCGGTGATGAGTACGGGTTTGAAGCCGAACTTCCCGCTGGCCAGCGTGGCCGGGATCATGCCGACGGCCATCACCGCGATGTACGCGGTGAAGAGCAGTTCGACCTGCCAGGCGGTGACGCCGATGGCGTCGCCGATGGCGGGCAGGATGGGGTCGACCACCGCGATGCCGGCGATGGCGAGGAACGCCACGAGCGTGGTGGCGTAGATGGCACTGCGGTTGGGTTCGGATCGCCGATCCACTCCGCAACCTCCCAGATAGCTGTATCGTACAGGTAATTTTCTTGTATCATACAGCTATGAGCGACGACGACCACGCGAAGGAAGTCACACTCGGCCGCATCGAGACCGAGGTCGCCCTGCTGATGCGGCTGGGCGAGGCCACCCGGCGCGGCACCGGCACCATGGAGCACCGGCTGCTCGACCGCGCGGCGTACGTGATCCTGCGGCACCTCGACGACGCCGGCCCGCAGAACGTCTCGGCGCTCGCCGCCCGGCTGAACCTGGACGGCTCCACTGTCACCCGGCAGGTCTCCGCGCTCCAGCGCGACGGCCTGATCGCGCGTACCCCCGACCCGGCCGACGGGCGCGGCACGGTGATCACCGCAACGCCGGCCGGGCTCCAACGGATGGCGGCCGTGCGGGCCGCGCGGACCCGGCTCTACGGCGAGATGCTGTCCTCCTGGTCCGACGACGACCGGGACACGCTCGCGGAGCTGCTGCACCGCCTCAACGAGGCGCTGGACGCGCGCAACCGTCGCCGCTGACGGTGGCTTGTTAAGCGGGGCCCCCTGTTATGCAGAATGCGTTAACAGGGGGCCCCTCCTTCTATGCCACCGGCTCGGGCGCGGGGTCGGCGGCGGCCGTCGCGCGCGGCGTGCCCTCGTCGGCGAAGTAGTCGTCCGGCGTGGTGCCGTCCGGGCCTTCGGCCACCTTCGCGGCCCGCAGCACCAGCGTGCCCAGCGCGGCCACGACCAGGTTCACCAGCACCGCCACGATCCCCACGTAGATCGTCTTCTTGGTGTCGAAGCCGAACTCGGAGAGCGGGAACGCCGAGCCGGCGAAGTGCTTCTTCCCGGTCGCCGGGTTGCCGATCTGGTAGAGCATCCACATGCCCAGGCCCATGCCGGCCACCCAGCCGGCGATCAGCGCGCCCCGGTGGAACCAGCGGGTGTAGAGGCCCAGCGCCACCGCCGGCAGCGTCTGGAGGATGATCACGCCGCCGATGAGCTGGAGGTCGATGGAGAACTGCGGGTCGAGGAAGACGATGCAGGCCACCGCGCCGACCTTCACCACCAGCGAGGTGATCTTCGAGACGTTCGCCTCCTGCGCCGGCGTCGCGTCCCGCTTCAGGTACTCCTTGTAGATGTTGCGGGTGAACAGGTTCGCCGCCGCGATCGACATGATCGCCGCCGGCACCAGCGCCCCGATGCCGATGGCCGCGTACGCGACGCCGGCGAACCAGTCCGGGAACTGCTGGTCGAACAGCAGCGGCACCACGGTGTTCCCGTCCACGCTGCCCGCCTTCGCGCCGGGCAGCGGCTTCACGTTCGCGGCGATGGCCATGTAGCCGAGCAGCGCGATCAACCCGAGCAGCAGGCTGTACGCCGGCAGCGCGGACATGTTCCGCTTGATCACGTCCCGGTTCCGGCTGGCCAGCACGCCGGTGATGCTGTGCGGGTAGAGGAACAGCGCCAGCGCCGAGCCGAACGCCAGCGTCACGTACTGGAGCTGGTTGTTGGCGTTGAGCAGGATGCCGTCGCCGGGTGCCGGGCTCGCCTGGAACTTCGCGTCGGCGGCATCGAAGATGCTGCCCCACCCGCCCAGCTTGTACGGCAGGTAGATCACCGCCACCAGGATCACGACGTAGATCAGCGAGTCCTTCACGAACGCGATGAGCGCCGGCGCGCGCAGCCCGGACTGGTAGGTGTAGGCGGCCAGGATCGCGAACGCGATGATGATCGGCAGGTGCCGGGCCACCGCGCTGTCCCCGGTGACGCCCATGGTCTTGAGCACCGCATCGATGCCGACGAGTTGCAACGCGATGTACGGCATGGTGGCGACGATGCCGGTGATGGCGACCAGCAGCGCCAGGATCGGCGAGCCGAACCGGTTGCGGACGAAGTCGGCCGGGGTGACGAAGCCGTGCCGGTGCGACACTGACCAGAGCCGGCACAGCACCAGGAACACCAGCGGATAGATCACGATCGTGTACGGCACGGCGAAGAAACCGGCCGCGCCGGCCCCGAAGATCAGCGCCGGCACCGCCACGAACGTGTACGCGGTGTAGAGGTCACCGCCGACCAGGAACCAGGTGATCCAGCCGCCGAAGCTGCGCCCGCCCAGCCCCCACTCGTCGAGATGGGCCATGTCCCGGGGTCGGCGCCACCGGGCGGCCACGAATCCCATGGCGCTGACCAGCAGGAACAGCACGGAAAAGACGATGATCTCGGTGAGGTGGTCACGCCACATCAGTGGTCACCCCGCTTCTTCCTGGTCATCCGGTAGACCAGCGTGGTGGTGCCCACGCCCAGCAGGATCCAGGCCAGCTGCAGCCAGTAGAAGCGCGGGAACCCGAACAGCCGGGGCGAGTCGGCGTTGAAGAAGGCCGGGATCAGCGGCACCACGATCGGGATGAAGAGCAGCCAGTTCCAGGGGCTCTTGTCCTTCGCCCGGGAACGCGCCGTGTCCAGCGCCTCCGGTTCCGGTGTGGCCATTGACAACCTCCGGGAAGTCGTAGCGGGCCAGGTGACGGCCGGAGGCTACGACCCGGTGAGCCCGGTCACATTCGACAGGCGGACGTCGATGCGCCGAACGGCCGCCCGGCTGCGCCGAACGGCCGACTCCCGGTCAGAGGTCGGTGAGGTGGGCGGTGTCGTTGACCGAGCGGACCGCGACGCCGCCGTCCGGGTACAGGTCGAGCACCGAGACGCCCGCGGTGTCCAGGTAGAGCCGGTGCAGGAACGCGTCACCGGCGGCCAGCGCGTCGCGCAGCACCAGCTTGATCGGCGAGACGTGCGAGACCACCACCACGGTCTCCCCCGGGTACGCCGACCGCAGCCGGTCCACCGCCCGGCCGGTGCGTTCCGCCACCTCGGCGAACGACTCCCCCGCCGGCGGCGCGACCCGGGTGGAGGCGAGCCAGGCGTCCAACTCGCCCGCCCAGCCGTCCCGCACCTCGGCGAACGTACGCCCCTCCCAGACCCCGAAGTCGCACTCGATCAGGTCGTCGTCGGTGCGTACCGGCGGGTTGCCGACCAGCGCGGCGACCGCCCTGGCGGTGGCCGTACACCGGGACAGCGGTGAGCTGACCACGGCCGCGACGGACGGCGCCAGCGCGGCCACCCGCGCGGCGGTGGCCCGGGCCTGGGCCCGGCCCCGCGCGGTCAGCGGCACGTCGCCGCGACCGGAGTACTGCTTCTGCACGGTGCGGTCGGTCTCCCCGTGCCGCACCAGGATCAACCGGGTGCCCTCCTCGGTCGGGCGCGGTTCCCAGGAGGCCGGCGTGGTGGCCGGGTCGGTGCCGGTGGCCTTCGCGGTGGCGGCGCGGGCGGCCACCTCGCGGGCGGCGGCCCGGGCCGCCGAGTCGGGGCCGGCGACCTCGCGCGGCGGCTGGGCGGCACGCGGCGCCGCCGCCGTCGGGGCACGACCGGCGGCGGCGTCCATGGCGGCGTTGGCCAGCGCGTCGGCGTGCTTGTTGCGCTCCCGGGGAATCCAGGTGAACCGGACGGCGGTGAACCGGCCGACCAGCCCGGCGGCCTGGGCGGCCAGCGGGCGCAGCCCGGGGTGCTTGATCTGCCAGCGGCCGCACATCTGCTCGACCACCAGCTTGGAGTCCATCCGCGCCTCGACCTCGGCCGCGCCCAGCTCGGCGGCGGCCTCCAGCCCGGCGATCAGGCCCCGGTACTCCGCCACGTTGTTCGTCGCCGTGCCGATTCCCGCCGAGCGTTCGGCCAGCACCTCACCGGTCTCCGGGTCCCGGACCACCGCGCCGTAGCCGGCCGGGCCCGGGTTGCCCCGGGAACCGCCGTCGGCCTCGATCACGACCGCGCGTACCGCCACGGCGGCTACAGCCCCGACTCGTTGGTCCGGACCATGATCCGGCGGCACTCCTCGCAGCGGACCACGTCGTCCGGGTCCGACTTGCGGATCCGGGCCAGGTCAGCGCCGGAGAGGTCCAGCCGGCAGCCGCCGCAGCGACCGCCGGTGAGCAGCGCGGCGCCCAACCCGGTGTCCTCGCGGATCTTGTCGTAGAGCGTGACCAGGTCCGCCGGCAGGTCACCGGCGAGCGGCTGGCGGGAGGTGCGCTTGAACTCCTCCTCCTTGGCGATCTCGGCGAGCGCGTCGTCGCGGCGCTGCTCGGTCGCGGCCCGGCGCTCCCGGGCCTCGGCGATCCGGCTCTCGATGCCGTCCAGCACGCCCTGCGCGGTCTCCCGCTGCTCCATCAGCTCCAGCTCGGCGTCCTCCAGGTCGCTCTGCCGGCGGTTCAGCGAGACCAGCTCGTGCTGGAGCGCCTCCAGTTCCCGGGCCGGACCGCTGCCCGAGGCCAGCCGGGCCTCGTCCTTGCTCTTGCGCGCGCGCACCTGGTCGACATCCTTCTCCAACCGGGCGATGTCCCGGTCCAGGTCGTCGACGGCCACCTGGGCGCGGACCCGCTCGTCCTCCAACGCCGACAGCTCGCGCGCGAGCGCCTCCAGCTCGGCCCGTTCCGGCAGGCTCCGGCGGCGGTGCGCCAACTGGGCGAGCGTGGTGTCGATCGCCTGGAGGTCGAGCAGGCGACGCTGCACCTTCGGGTCAGCCTTCACGGTCGGGGCTCCTTGTCGTCCGGTCGGGGCGCGGCGGCGTGCACGGTCCAGGGGTCGGTGTCCAGGTCGGACACCACGGTCTCGACGCCGAGGTCGTCGGCCAGGTGGGCGGCCAGGTCGTCCAGCCAGGGCCGTTCGGTCGCCCAGTGGGCGGCGTCCAGCAGGGCCGGGCCCCCGGCGGCGAGGTGCTCGCCGGCCGGATGGTGGCGCAGGTCCGCGGTGAGGAACGCGTCCACCCCGGCCGCCGCCGCCTCGGCCAGGAAGGCGTCCCCCGAGCCGCCGCTGACGGCGAGGGTACGAACCATACGCCCGGGATCCCCGGCGGCGCGAACGCCCCAGGCGGTGGCCGGGAGCACGTCGGCGGCCAGCCGGGTCAGCTCGGCCAGCGTGACCGGCGTGGGCAGCTCGCCGATGCGGCCGATGCCCCGGCCGGGCGCGTCGGCCGGTGAGCCGGGGCGGGGCCGGTGCAGCGGACGCAGCCCGGTCAGCCCGAACCGGGCGGCGAGCGCGTCGGACACACCGGGGTCGGCCACGTCGGCGTTGGTGTGCGCCACGTACAGGGCGACGTCGGCCTTGATCAGCCGGTGCACGATCCGGCCCTTGAACGTGGTGGCGGCCACCGAGGAGACGCCGCGCAGCAGCAGCGGGTGGTGCGCGACGATCATGTCGGCGCCGGCGGCGAGCGCCTCGTCCACCGTCTCCGGGACCACGTCGACCACGCAGGCGACCCGGCGGACCCGCTGGTCGGGCTCGCCCACCACCAGGCCGACCCGGTCCCACTCCTCCGCCCAGGCGGACGGGTAGCGGCGGTCCAGGGCGGCCACCACGTCGGCGACCGTGGGCGGCGATCCGGTTGTGCTCACGGCCGGCCAGCTTACCGGCCGTCCGGCGGTTTCCACGCCCACGGCGTTGAGCGGGGCCCGCTGCACCACCGAATGCGTTGACAAGGGGCCCGTGCTTACACCTCAGGCGGCCAACGGACGGGCCGCGCCGCGCAGGGCGGCCAGGCCGGCCTCCCAGGGGAAGGCGTCCAGGTGCTGCTCGCCGGTCCCGGGCGGGTGCAGGCGTACGACGTGGTCGCCGAAGACCACCCGGACGCCCCACTCGGCGAGCCGGTTCAGGCTGGCCCGGAACGCCGGGTGCCCGGCCATCGCCACGTTCGTGAACGGGACCGCCGCGATCGGCACGCCGAGCCCCTGCGCCTCGATCAACAGGCCGAGCGCGAGCGTGTCGGTGATGCCCGCCGCCCACTTGTTGACCGTGTTGACAGTCGCCGGGCAGACCAGCATGGCGTCCGCGGGGGGCAGCACGTCCTGGTCACCCGGGTTCTTGTAGTGCGTACGGACCGGGTGGCCGGTCTGCCGGGCCAACGCCGTCCGGTCGACGAACTTCGCGCCGTCCGGCGTGGTGACCACGCAGACCGTCCAGCCGTCGGACCGGGCGAGGTCGACCAGCCGGCCGACGTGACGGGCCAGCGGCGAACCGCAGGCGATGACGTAGAGCACCCCACGGCGCCCGTCGCTGCTGTGCGGACCGCTCATCGGCCCCGGCCCGCGCTCATACTCCGACTCCCATGTGCTCAGCCAACTCCGCAATCGGCGGTGGTGGCGCACCACGTGTGCGACGGAGCACGTCCGACATCAGTTCGTGGGCGATGGGCCGGCACCGGATCTCGGAGGGCGCGAGCCGGTCGCCCTGCAACAGCATGTCGCCGGCGTTGGCGACGTCGCCGATCTGGGCGTACCCCCGGGCCAGGTCGAGCAGGTGGTGCGCGCGCCGCTCCGGCAGGAGCGCGTTGAACGCCGCGGTGGGCAGCCGCTGGTGGGTCTCCACCGCCCGGCCGCCGTCGCCCAACTCGACCGCCGCGGCGGCGCGGTGCAGCTCCAGGTTGGTCGGGCCGAACGACGTCCAGTAGTGGTTGTGGTCGGCGCCGAGCAGGACGGCCGCCTCGGCGGCGCCGCTGATCAGGTCGTCCACGGTCGCCGAGTCGCCGATCCGGGCGGCGGCCATGGCGCCCTGGAGCAGCAGCGAGCCGTAGACCGAGAGACGCTCCGGCCGGGCCTCGGTGTCGCTGCCGGGGGCGAGCCGGTCGGCGATCCGCACGTTGAGTTCGAGCGCGGGGCGGGGGCGGCCCATCGCGACGAGCGCGTTGCAGACCCGGGTGGTGGCGATGCCGGCGAGCAGCGGGTCGTCGGCCCGCTGGGCGACCGCCATCGACCGGTCGGCGGCCAGCCAGGCCAGGTTGCACTCGCCCAGCTTGCGCAGCACCGAGGAGGCGATCTGGTAGACCTGCCCGAGCAGGTGGGCGGCCTCCCGGCCCTGGTCGTCGCCGCCGTAGACGGCGTCCGCCGCCTGGGCGTCGCGCAGCAGCTTGGGCAGCGCCCGGGTGAGCATGCCGTAGCGGCCGTACTGGTAGGTGAGCCAGGCGTGGTTGACCGCCTTGCGCATGTCGGCGAGCGGTGGCGGGTACGGCGCCGCGTCGAAGTAGGCGCTCATCGAGTCGTAGCGCTCCAGGGCGGAGCGGATCTCCTCCACCTCGACCTGGTCGATGCAGTTGAGCGCGTCGCTGCGGCGCTCCGGGTCCTTGCCGTGCAGCAGTTGCACGTCGATCTGGAGGATGTCGGCGATCTCGTAGAGCACGGAGAACTTGTCCAACCGGCGGACCCCGCGCTCCACCTTGTCCACCCAGCTCTTGGACTTGCCGAGCCGGTCGGCGAAGACCTGTTGGGACATCTTGCGACGGCTCCGCCAGTACGCCACCCGCCGGCCTATGGGTAGTTCGTCCATCCCCACTCCCTCCCCCTGTCGGCGCCGGCCAGTCACCGCACGTTCACCAGATTTGCCCTGGTCGCACAGGTTGTACGTCAGCCGTCCAGCCAGTTCTCATAGTTTTCGTGCAAGTTGCACCGGCCATTCGTCAGGTCAACGATCCCGGGTTACGGCAGTGACGGTTCTCGACGCGTGGCGGTGGACGATTCGGTGGGGCGAGAGGGGATGGCACACATGTGGGGGAACGTCCGACCGCGCGTCGCTCACCTGTCGCCGCTGGAGCGGGTCCGGCTGCGACGGGTCGCGATCCGGTACGCGCTGCACGGCTGGCCGGTCACGCCCGGCGCCTGCCTCGCCAACAGCCGCTTCGTCTGCGGCCGGGCCGGCTGCCCCACGGTGGGCTGCCACCCCGCGCTGGAGGAGTGGGACCACGCGGCCAGCGCCGACCCGGCCCGGGTGGCCACCTGGTGGCGCAGCCGCCCGCACGGGGTGCTGCTGCCCACCGGGCGCGCGTTCGACGTGCTGGAGGTCGCCGCCCACCTGGGCCGGCAGGTGCTGGAGACGGTCGCCGCCCACCCGGCCGGCTTCGGCGTACGGGGGCCGGTTCTGGTCACCCCGACCGGCCGCTGGATGTTCCTGGTCCGCCCCGGCGACCCGCTGCGACCGGAGCTGGAGCACTGCTTCCACGTGGTGCGGCACGGCCCCGGCTCGTGGATCCCGGCCCCGCCCACCCGACTGCCCGAGGGCGCGGTGCGCTGGGCGGTCGCCCCGGAACAGGCCCGCTGGCAGCTCCCCGACTCCTACCTGGTGCAGAACGCGCTGATCGCGGCGTTGCGGGCAGCCGGCGTCACGCTCACCCCGGAGCTGTTCCCCGGTCACCTCCCGCTGCCCCGCCGGGGTCGCTGACCCGACAGGTCGACTGCCCGACTGTCGCCGAGAGCGACCTCCCCGCCACCGGGCTCGTTGAGCCGGGCGAGGGCGCATCCGCGCCAGAGCGGGGGTTGAGGATGTCCAGGGACGACGCGGCCCGCCACACCGGCGGCACCGAACCACCACCGCACCACCGCCGCCGCCCGCACCTGTGGGCCTTCACCCGCCCCCGCGGCGCCCGCCCTCCGGGTGCCCGCCCCCCAGGCTCCCGCCCCGCCATCCTCCACCGCCCTCTCCGCTGACCCGCGCCCCCGTTGCCCCTCTTCGCACTGTCCCCCTTCGCACTGTCCCCCTTCGCGCTGTTTCACGGAAAGAGTGCCTGTGCGCGGCCGGATAGGCACTCTTTCCGTGAAACAGCGCATCCGGCGGGCCGGGGGTCAGGAGGTTGCGGGCAGGGCGTGGGAACGGAGGAGACGGGCGTCGTCCGTCACCACGGCGTGCCGCCAGGGCGCGGGCAGCCGGTCCAACCAGGCGATGCCGGGCTCGCCCATGGCCACCGCCGCCGTGGCGTACGCGTCCGCCACGCCCAGGTCGGGGCCGACCACGGTGACCGAGCGCAGGCCGGCCGCCGGCGTGCCCCGGCGCGGGTCGACCACGTGGTGGCCGCGCTCGTAGACACCGGAGGTGGCGACCGCCAGGTCGGTGCCGGTCAGCACCAGACAGGTGGCCGCCGGGTCCCACGGATGCCGCACCCCGACCCGCCACGGCTCGCCGGTCGGGCCGTGCCCCCGGACCCGGACGTCGCCGCCGGCGTTCAGGCAGTGGTTCGGGGCGCCGGCCGCCACCAGGCGGTCCGAGGCGACCTGCGCCGCCCACCCCTTCACGTAGCCGGACGGGTCCAGCCGCCCGGTGGCGTACGCGTCGAAGAAGCCGTCCGTGGCCGTCCACAGGTCGGCGCAGCGCGCCAGCACCGCCCGCAGGTCGGCGGAGGCGTCGACCGCCCGCAGCTCGCCCCGGTCCAGCCGGCACACCTCGCTGTCGTCCCGGTACGTGCTGAACCGGGCGTCCACCTCGCGCAGCCAGTCGAACGTGCGCTCGGCCAGCTCGTGCGACGTGGCGGCGGGCAGGTCGTCGGCCAGGTCGAGGCTGATCGCCGTACCCATGATCTGCTCGACCCGACGCAGGCCGGGCCGGCCGGCGGCGGCCAACCGCGTCACGCCTTGTCGAGGGCGGACTGCAACGACTGCTTGTACGCGGTGCTGGTGTACGTGGCGCCGGAGACGGTGTTCAGGTTGGCGCTCTGCTTCGCCACCACCTCGCCCGAGCTGCCGCTGTAGCGGGCCTGCACGTCGTCGGCGCGCTGCCCCTCCTGGCCGCCGACCGGCATGTCCAGCCCGGTCGCGTCGACGATACGGCTGCCGCTCAGCGTGATCTGCACCCGCAGCGACCCGTACCGATAGGTGACGGTCGGCCCGGTGACCGTCCGCGTGGTGGGCTTCGGCGCCTTCGTGGTGGTCTTCGGCGCGGCCGGGGCGGTCCGGGGCCGGGTGCTGGTCCGGGTCGCCGGGGTCCGGTCGGCGGAGGGCTTCGCGCTCGGCTTCGCCGAGGTGCTGGGCGCCGCCGACGGTGTCACGCCGGCCGCGGTGGGCGGCGGGGCGTCGGGTGC
The DNA here is from genome assembly GCF_003027925.1 of Micromonospora sp. RP3T. Taxonomy (GTDB): domain Bacteria; phylum Actinomycetota; class Actinomycetes; order Mycobacteriales; family Micromonosporaceae; genus Micromonospora. Next base: position 234,100 of record NZ_PYPS01000005.1, on the reverse strand, counting down.
GGGCGAGCCGCCCGGCGCGACCGGAGCCGACGCGGCCGGCACGTCACCGGCGGTGGCCTGCCCGGCGCCGGGGCCGCCCTTGAGGACCACCAGCGCGGTGGTGCCGGCGGCCAGTCCGGTGATCGCGATCAGCGCGCGACGCATGGTGGATGCCTTCCTACAGCTCGAACGCGGTGAGGTGGATCTGGCGGCGGGGCACGCCGGCGGCCCGCAGCACCCGCACGGTCTCGTCGACCAGGCCTCCCGGCCCGCACAGGTAGACGTCACGGCGGGTCAGGTCGGGCACCAGGTGGCGCAGCCCCTCCGGGTTCATCACCTGGCGGGGCCCGGGGTCGTCGCGGCGGCCGATGACGTACCAGACCGAGGTCTGCCGGGCCTGGGCGAGCCAGTCCAGCTCCCGGTGCAGCAGCACGTCGGCCGGGGTACGCGCGCGGTAGATCAGCGCCGCGCCGGGCGGCAGCTCCTCCAGCATGGCCCGCAGCGGCGCGATGCCGCTGCCACCGGCGATGAGCAGCGCCCGCTCCCGGGTGCGGTGCGCGGCGGTGAACGTGCCGGACGGGCCCTCCGCCCACACCCGGGTGCCCGGGGTGAGGTCGCGCAGGTCGGCGGTGTGCCCGCCGACCACCTTCACGGTGAGCCGCAGCCAGCGGCCGTTGGCCGCCGCCGAGACCGAGAACGGGTGCGACTGCCACCAGCCGCCGGGGTTGAGGAAGCGCCAGCGGAAGTACTGGCCGCCGAGCATGTCGATCTGGTTGAGCCGCTGCCCGGTCAGATAGACCGAGACGGTGTCCGGGCTCTCCGCCACCACGTCGGCCACCCGCAGCTTGTGCCGCAGGTTGAACACCAGCGGCGCGATGATCCGGCCCCACGCCAGCGCGGCCACCACCAGCAGGTACGCGGCGATCCAGCCGGTACGCACCGGCCCCGGCTCGTAGAGCTGGGCGCCGTTGCTGAACTGGTGCGCGTAGCCGAGCAGCAGGGTGAGATAGCTGGTCAGGTGCAGCGCGTACCAGAGTTCGTAGGGCAGCCGGCGGCGGATGCCGCGGACCGCGGTGAACCCGACCACCACCATGATCCCGGCGGCCACGAACGCGGAGAGCATGTCGTCGTAGTCGGTGAGCAGCGCGCCGACCTCGCCGAACACCGAGTTGCGCTCCTGCCGGGCGTAGCCCACCAGCAGCAGCGCGGTATGCGTGAGCACCGCCACCAGCAGCGTCGCGCCGAGGTCCCGGTGCAGCCGGGAGATCCGCTCGCCGCCCAGCACCCGTTCCAGCACGCCGAGCCGGCTCATCGCCAGCACCTGCACCAGCAGCAGGTAGCCGGCGATCAGGCCGGTGATCCGGCCACCGGCGGTGAGCAGGTCGGCGGTGTCGGCCAGCGAGCCGGCCGGGGTGGCCAGCCACCACGGCAGGACCGCGAGGACCAGACCGAGCCAGAACGCCGCCGCGAGCGCCCGCCGGCCGCCGGGCCCGCGACGCGGCCGGCCCGGTGGTACGGGAGCAGCCGGACGGCCGCCGTACGGGGCGGAGTGCCCGGTACGACGGCCGGCGGCGTCGGTGTGCTGATACGTCACGCGTACATCTTGATCGGGGTGAACTTCTGCCGGGGGAAGACCTTGTCCACCTGGGCGGCGGTCAGGCCGAAGCGGCCCTGCGCCACCGACCCGTAGACGTTGAACATGTTGTTGTACTCCGGCACGTCGCCGCTGTCCAACTTGTCCAGGCCGTTCCAGGTGCCCAGCAGCGAGCCGGCGAGCTTGCGCCCGGACAGCACGGTGACCACGCCGCCGTGCCCGTGGTCGGTGCCGCCGCTGTTCGAGGCGACCCGCCGGCCGAACTCGCTGGACACCATGACCGTCACGTCCGCGGCCTTGTCACCCAGGTCGGTGAAGAACGCGGCCATCGCGTTGGCCAGCTCGTTGAGCCGCCGCCAGAGCTGGCCGCCCTCGCTGGTGCCCTGGTTCTCGTGGGTGTCGTAGCCGCCCATGCCGACGGTCGCCACCCGCACGTTCGCCCCGCCCTTGATGAGCTGGGCGAGCTGCTGGAACGCGTTCCCGACGCCCTCGTACTTGACGCCGGCCGCGGCGGCGTACGGCTTGGCGGCGAGCTTCTGGGCGGTGGACAGCGCGCCCATGCCCTCGATGACCGCCTCCTCCACCGGGTGGTTGATGCCGGTGAACAGGCCGCGGATCGCCTTCTCGGTGGCCGCGCGGTACTTGTCGTCGCCGTTGAGCCGCAGCTCACCGACGTTGTTGAGGGAGATCGCGCCGTTCACGCCGACGAGCGAGCGGGGCAGCGTGCTGCCGATCCCGACGCTGCGGAACGCGGTGCCCTTGCCGAGCGTGTCGACCAGGCTGTCCAGCCAGCCCCGGCCACCGGTCTCACCGGGCAGGCCACCCAGGTTGCAGGCGTCGGCGGCCTGGAAGTGGCTGCGGGACAGCCGCGGGTCCGACACGGCCGGCACGAAGCCGAGCTGGCCGGCCTTGAGCCACTTCTCCAGCGGGGCGAACGCGCTGGTCAGCTTGAAGCCGCGGGCCAGGGCCAGCGAGTCGTTGCCGAGCAGCAGGTCGGGGCGGGACTTGCCGAGCACCGGGTCGTTCGCCGGGGCGACCAGGCTCAGGCCGTCCAGCCCGCCGTAGAGGAAGACGTGGATCAGCGTGCCGGTCTTGGTCGCCGCGAACGACGCCGAGGTGGTCACGAACTGCGCGGTCGCCAGCGCGGTCGCGGTGGCCGCCGCGCCGGCCACGAAGGTACGCCGGGTGACGCCCCGGCCGTCCTGCTGGGCCTCCTCGACCTCCTCCAGCCGGCGGTACCGGTCGGCCTCGGCCGCGTTCTCGGCCGCGACGATGTCCGCCTCGGCGCGCAGCAGCGCCTCGGTCGGGTTGTCGGCCAGTCGCCGCACGTCGGGGCATTCGGGGTGCAGGGGGTACGGGTTCACGGTCATCTCCATCGAATGCCTCACCGGAGGTGGTGCTGGGGGGACGCGAGGATCGTCCGCGCGACCGCGGCGATGGCCCCGTTGAAGGTGGCGTCGACCTTGGCGCCCTCGGACACCCCGGCCACGGCGAGCACGAGCTTCTTCTCCTTGGCGCTGAGCTTCTGGTGCACGAGCTTCTGCGCCAACGCGTCCACGTACGCCCCGGCGGTCGTCGGCGGCTTCGCCACCAACTTCTCCGGCTTCGCGTAGGTGAACTGCTTGCGCCAGCCGCCGAGCAGGTCGCCGGCCTCGTTCCAGCCGTCGACCATGGTGCCGGCCGAGGTCCAGGCCAGGTAGACGTCGGCGTAGCCGTCCGGCGTGGGCTTGCCCATCGGGTACTGGCCCAGCTCGCGCATCTTGTCCTGGATCTGCCGCAGGCCCTGGGCGAACGGCGTACGCCGCTGGTCGCCCTCGAACCCGGCGGTCGCGTCCGGGCCCACGCCCAGCGACCGGTACGTGGCGACCAGGTACTCCATCGGGCGGCGGACCTTCTGGCCGACCGCGGCCCAGAACTCCGAGGAGCTGAACAGCGTGGCCAGCACCGGCCGGATGTTGCCCTTGTTGGTGGTGTACGCCTTCGCCAGCCGGTCCACGATCGACTTCGGCGGCGTGTCGGACACGAACCGGGTGGCCAGGTTCTGGGCCACGTACTTCGCGGTCGACGGGTGCAGCGCGATGTACCTGATGTACGAGTCGATCACCTTGTCGGCGACCTTCGGGTCGTTCGAGTTGTTGGCGTGGCTGAACCCGAGGATCTTCACCTTGCCGACGTAGTGCCGGTCGCCGAAGAACATGTACTTGCCGTCCGCGACGCCCCGCCCGGTCTGGAGCATGGCGGCCTGCCGCACGTCCTTCTCGGTGTAGCCGCCGTCGACGCCGACCGAGTACAGCTCGAGGTTCTCCCGGGCCAGGTTCTCGTTGATCGCGTCCTTGCGCGAGTCGACCTGGTTCAGGTAGAGCAGCAGCGACGGGTGCTTGTTCGCGGCGACCAGCATGTCCGGGTAGCTGCCCAGCGCGTACTTGCGGATGACGTCCTTGTCGAACGAGTTGCGGTACGTCTCGCCGCCGTCGAAGTCGGCGGCCACGTGCAGGAAGTCGTTCCAGAAGTCGACCATCACCTCGAAGAGCTGGCGGTCGGACCAGATCTGCCGGGCGATGGTGGCGTCCACCGTCTCCCGGGCCGGGTCGACGCCGCGCTCGTTGAGCTGGTCGCGCTGCTCGCGGAGCTGGGTCGGGCTGAGCTTCAGCGAGGGCAGCTCGGCCAGCTTCAGCTCGGCCTTGGTCGGCGCGATCTTCTCCGGCTCGAGCTGCCGGCGCAGCCAGTCGTCGATGCCGAGCTTCTTGACCTCGGCCATCATCGTCGGCGTCGGGCCGAACGTGGTCCGGCTCAGCAGGTGCCGGATCGGGTCCTTGGCGAGCACCGTCTTCACGGTCACCTGGGTCGCCGCCGCGGCCGCCGCCGGGCTGCCGAAGATCCGGCCGCCGGTCGGGGCGTTGCGCTTGAGCGCCGCCCCCGCCCGGGAGCCCATGTAGCTCTCGTTCTGCTCGGTGTAGGTCCGCACCGTGCTGGGCTGCTGGCCGCTGGGCCGCGCCTGGGTGCCGTCGGTGGTCACCGTGCCGGTGGCGTCACCGGCGGCCGGGCTGTCGGAGAAGATGCCGCGCAACTGCGGGGAGAGCGCGAAGGCCGCGCCGCCGGCGACCACCGCCGCGCCGCCGAGCGTGGCGAGGGCACGACGCCGGCCACGACTCGGGGCGTCGTCGGAGTCGTCGTCCAGGTTGGGCAGTCCCGGGCCGGCCGGCGGCGGGTACCCACCGGCGGGCTGGCCGTAGCCGGCGTGCGGCTCGGCGTAGCCGGACTGCGGCTGGGCGTAGCCGGGGTGCGGCTGGGGGTGACCCGCGCCGGGCGCGTGGCCGGCCGGGGCGAAGCCGTTCGGTCCGACCCACTGGGGGCCCGGGGCGGGCTGCGGCGCCGGGGCGGGGTGACCGCCGGCGTACGGGGCGGTGGCGCCCAGATCGCGGTACCCGTCCGGATGGGGGTGCTGGTATCCGTCCCAGCCGCGGTCGTCCCGAGGTCGACGCGGTGGCACGTTCAGGTCGGCCATGTAGCTATCCCGTTTTCTTCGAGCGCCGGCACGCCTGCCACCCGGGGGTTGGGTGGGAGGGGCGGCGACGGTTGCCGGAGAGTTGCTACGGGAAAGTAGCCAGGCCGGACCGGCTGCTCAAGGCGGCCCGGAGCGGCTCCTGAGCACACTTAAGACGGTGCTCAGGCCCGGCGCGGGGCACTCGGCGTCGCCCCCTCCCCCCGGCACCCCCCGGAGCAGGGCCGACTCACCCGCCAACCGCCCGGACGCGAGGTTTCGCCCGCCATCGGGCCCTCACCCCCCGTTCACCCCCACAGGCAAACTTAAGGCACCGCTAAGCCTCCCCTACCCCTCTCCCCCGCCCGCTCCGCTCACGCTTCCCCACCCTCCCGCCGCGCAGATTCCCGGAAAGAGGGGCCATTCCGCCTCGGATGACCACTCTTTCCGGGAAACCGGGCGCTCGTTGTCGCGGGGTGGCGGGAAACGAGCAGGGGCAGGGGGCGTGACGGGCGGGGAATCCGGGTAAGCCGCCGAACCGCTGAAGCCGTGAGGGGAAGGCATCGCCATGCTCAGCCAAGAGGATCAGCGCAGGTTCGAACAGATCACCCGTCAGCTGCGGGAGAGCGATCCGCGGTTCTTCGCCCGGTTGGACAACCGGATCAGGGGTCGCCGGGGCCGGTACCTGATGCTGTTGACGATCACGCTGTGGGCCTCGCTGCCGGCGATGACCGTGCTGGCCGGGCGGTTGGCCGGGGCGATCTGCGCCACGGTGCTGGTCGCCAACGCGGCCGTGATGTGGCGCTTCCGCCACCGCCTGCGGTGAACGTAAGGCCGGGCCCCCTGTTAACGCCTCCGGTAGAGGCGGGGCCCCTTCTTAACCGATCGGCGCCTCGCCGAAGACCTTGTACCCGCGGCGCAGCCGCTCGACCAGGCCCGGCCCACCGATCTCGGCGCCGGGTGGGCCGAGCTGCCGCAGCAGCAGCTCCGGGCCGGTGTCCAGGGTGGGCGGACGGTCAGGCAGCGCCACCGGTGAGAGCCAGAACCGGTCCAGCTCCACCGCCGGCTCGATCGGCGTCAACCCGGCCAGCACCCGCCCGGCGCCGGTCACCGACACCGTCGCCGCCCCGGCCGGTGGGTCCGCCGACCCGGCCGACGACGACATCGCCGTCCCGGCCGGCCGGTCCCTCGACCCGGCCGACGCCGCCGCTGCCGTCCCGACCGGCGGGTCCGCCGACCCGATCGACGACGCCGCCGTGTCGGGCCGGACTCCGCGTAGCGTCCGCAGCCGGTCCAGCAGATCGGCCCGGGACCGGCCGCGCCAGTGCAGCAGCCGGAACGGGTCCGCGTCGAACGCCTCGGCGAGCAGGTAGAACGTGGCCGCGAGGTGCTTGCACGGCACCGCGAAGTCGGGGCAGCCACAGCGCTGCGCCAGCTCGCCCACCTCGGCCGGGAACAGCGGCGCGCCCGCCGCGGCGAACAACTCCTCCAGCTCCGCCGGCAGATCACCGGCGAGCAGCCGGGCGCTGAAGAACGCCTGCCCGGCCAGCTCCGCCTCGACCCGACGCCAGACCTCCTCCGGGTACGCGGACAGCCCGATCCGCACCGGGTACGGAGCCGGCCGCGACCCCTGCACCTCGGCGGTGACGAGTCCGGGCGCGACGTCCAGCCGGAGCACCTGCCCCCGGCGCGCGTACGCCCGGCCCCGAGTGAGCCGGGAGCCGAGCGCGAACGACTCCAGCACCTCCAGGAACCGCCGCGACCACCAGGACCGCCCGATCGCGCCCCGGGTGCTGCGCGCCCGCAGCCCACCCTCGACCCGCAGCGGTGGCCCGTACTCGTCGAAGCGGGGACCCGTGCTCACTCCACCACCGCCCCGGCCTCCAGCGTGAACAGCTCCCGCAGCGTCTCGGTGGACAACTCGGTGACCCACTGCTCGCCGCTGCCCACCACCGACCGGGCCAGGTTCCGCTTGTCGTCGATCATCGCGGCCACCTTCTCCTCCACCGTGCCGGCGCAGACGAACTTGCGTACCTGCACGCGACGACGCTGGCCGATGCGGAACGCCCGGTCGGTGGCCTGGTCCTCGACCGCCGGGTTCCACCAGCGGTCCACGTGCACCACGTGGTTGGCGGCGGTCAGCGTGAGCCCGGTGCCGCCGGCCTTGAGCGAGAGCACGAACAGCGGCGGGCCGTCCGGCGACTGGAACCGGGTGACCAGGGCGTCCCGCTCGGCCTTGCCGACGCCGCCGTGCAGGAACAACACCTCCCGGGCGGTACGCGCCGACAGGTGCCCGCGCAGCATCCCGCCGAACTCGGCGTACTGGGTGAACAGCAGCGCCCTCTCGTCCGCCGCGAGCACCTCGTCGACGATCTCGTCGAGCCGTTCCAGCTTGCCGGAGCGACCGGCCAGCGCGGAGCCGTCGTGCAGCAACTGGGCGGGATGGTTGCAGACCTGCTTGAGCCGGGTCATGGTGGCCAGCACCAGCCCTCGGCGCTCGATCCCGTCACTGGACTCGATCTTCGCCATCATGTCGTCGACCACGGCCCGGTAGAGCGCGGCCTGCTCGGCGGTGAGGTTGCAGAGCACCTCCATCTCCAGCTTCTCCGGCAGGTCGGTGATGATCGACGGATCGGTCTTGAGCCGCCGCAGCACGAACGGACCGGTGACGCGGCGCAGCCGCTCGGCCACCTCGGCGTCGCCGTGCCGCTCGATCGGCTCGGCGAACCGCTTGCGGAACGTCGCGGCCGGGCCGAGCAGCCCCGGATTGGCGAACTGCATGATCGACCAGAGGTCCGCGAGCCGGTTCTCGACAGGCGTACCGGTGACTGCGACCCGGTGCCGCGCGGGCAGCGCCCGGACCGCCTCGGCCTGCCGGGTCGCGGCGTTCTTGATCGCCTGTGCCTCGTCCACCACCACCCGGTGCCAGTCCACGCCGGCCAGGTCGACGGCGTCCCGGGCGGCCACCGAGTAGGTGGTGAGCACCAGGTCCGCCTCCTGCACGGCGGCGCCGAACTCCTCGCCCCGGGTCCGCTCCGCGCCGTGGTGCACGTGCACGCGCAGGTCGGGCGCGAACGTCGCGGCCTCCCGCTGCCAGTTGCCGACCAGCGACATCGGGCACACCAGCAGCGTGGGTCCGGCCTGCGGCGGGTCGCCGGCGAGCAACGCGAGCAGCTGCACCGTCTTGCCCAGCCCCATGTCGTCGGCGAGGATCCCGCCCAGCCCCAACGACTGGAGGAAGGTCAGCCAGGCCAGGCCGCGCCGCTGGTACGGCCGCAGCGTCCCGACGAAGCCCGGTGGCGGGTCGGCCGGGGTGAGTCGACGCTCCGCCTCGCCGGCCAGCAGTTCGCCGAGCGCCCCGTCGGCGACCACGTCCAGCACCGGCAGCTCGCCACCGCCCTCCTCGCCGGCGAGCCCCATCCGCAGCAGGTCAGCCACGGTCAGCTCGCCGGAGGACCGCAGCAGGCGCAGCCCGGCCTCCAGCCGCTGCGGGTCCAGCTCGACCCAGCGACCGCGCAGCCGGACCAGCGGCGACTTCAGGTCGGCCAGCGATGCCAACTCCTCGGCGGTCAGCGGCTGGTCGCCGAGCGCCACCTCCCAGCGGTAGTCGACGAGCGCGTCCATCCCCAGCGTGCCGGCGGCGGTGGCCACCGCGCCCGGCGCGGTGCGGCTGCGCGCCCGCAGCCGGGCGCCGAGACGGGACGAGGAACGCCGCCACCAGGACGGCAGCAGCACCCCGAAACCGGCGGCGTGCAGCACCGGCGCCCCCTCGCGCAGGAACCGGTGCGCGCCCTCGGCGTCCAGTTCCATCCCCTCCGGCGCGGCGGTACGCAGCGCCGCGTCCACCTCCGGCCAGAGCCGGCTGGCCCGGCCCAGCTCCGCCAGCAGTGTCTCCTGCGGGTCGATGCCGCGCGCGGCGAGCGCGGGCACGGGCCGCTGCCAGATGTGCCCGGCGTCGACCACCAGCCCCGGCTCGTCGGTCGGGTGCAGGCCGAACTCCACCCGCCACGCGCCGCCCTCGACCAGTTCGGCGACCGGGTCGACGACCGGCTCGACCAGGCGGAACGTGGCCCGTACCGCGCCGCCGGCGGCGTCGCGCTGCCAGGCGTCCAGCTCGCGCCGCAACATCGCCAACGCGGTCGGCTCGGTGGTGAAGGCGCGCTCCGGGCCGGTGAGCGCGGCCAGCCAGCGCGGCACCGGACCACCGGGTCGCATGCCCCGGTGCAGCCGGGTGTCGGCCAGGGCCGCCCGGGCGGCGGCGTCGACGAGCGCGTCCAGCGCATCCGCCACCAGTTCGCCCGCCCCCACGCCCTCCGCCCGCCCGGCCACCGCGAACTGACCGGCCGCCCCGACCCGACCGGCCGCCGCGGGCTGGCCTGCCTGGCGCCGGTCGATCGCCGCGAGCGGGTGCACGGCGGTGCTGCTCGGCGGTGCCGGCCGGTGGGCGGCCGGCAGTGTGGGTGCGGTTGTCGTTGCCGGGGCGACGACAACCGCACCCGGCGGCGCCGGCTGCCACTCGCGGGCGGCGCGGGCCGCCGGGGGCAGGGCCAGCGCCAGGTCGCGGGCCCGGCCCGCGTCCGTACCGGTGAGCAGTGGCCGCCAGAGCGCCAGCGCGGTCGCCACGTCGGCCTCCGCCACCGTCCGGAGCCGTCGCCGGGCTCGCGCCGGGTGGTGAGAAGGGGCCCCTTCTCTACCGGAGGCGTTAAGCGGGGGCCCCTCCTTACCGCTCAGGCCGGGGAGCAGGCGGCCCCGGGTGACCAGGTCGGCGGCGAAGTCGGCCAGCTCGGCCAGGTGTCGCACGCTGGCCCCGACCGGGTCCGGCCGGGGCGCGCGCAGCAGCGCGTACGCGTCGTCCGGGGCGTACGCCAGGGCGGGGACCCGCCAACCGGCGCGGGTGACCGGGCCGCGGGCCGGCTCCCCGACGGCGGCCCGGACCAGCTCCGGCGAGTCCACCGGCGAGCCGGCGCGGGTGGGCAGGCCGAGCAGCACGGAGATCGGCTCACCCGGCGTCGGATCGAGCGCGGCGGCCAGCGTGGCGTGGTCGGCGGCGAACGGGTGCGGCCGTTCCCGGGGCGCACGGCCGGGCCGGCGCGGCGCGGTGGCCGGCAGCGTGCCGTCCTCGGCCCAGAGGGCGAGCCCCGCACCGGGCAGCCACAGCCCGTGGATGATCAGCACGCTCTCCCCCTCGCCGACGTCCGGGGCCAGGATAGGCGGCCCGGCGCGGATATCGTCGGCGCCATGGTCGACCTCCTCGTGATCGGCGGACTGGGCGTGGACGTACGCGCCCGGGTGCCCGCGCTGCCGTTGCCTGCCGCCGACTCGCTGACCGTGCCCCCGGTCGAGCTGCGGATCGGCAACACCGGGGCCGGGGTGGCGCTGGCCGCGCACGCGCTCGGCCTGCGGGTGACACTCGTCGACGTGCTGGGCGCCGATCCGGCCGGCGACGTGGTGCGGGCGGCGCTGGCGCGTACCTCGGTGCGGACCGTGCTGGTGGACGCGCCGGCCGGCACCCGCCGGTCGGTGAACCTGGTCGACCCGGCCGGCCGGCGGATGTCGTTGTACGACCCGCGCCCCTGGTCCGGCCCGGCGGCGCCGTTCGACGAGGCGGAGCTGGCCGCGCTGGTCGCCGGCGCGGCCCACACGCACGTGTCGATCATGGATTGGGCTCGGGACGCGCTGCCGACACTCCGCGGTGCCGCGTCCCTCTCCACCGATCTGCACGACTGGGACGGCGAGAACGACTACCACCGACCGTTCGCCGAGGCCGCCGGGCTGGTGTTCGTCAGCGACGTGAAACTGGGCGAGCGGGCCGGCAAGGCGGCGGCCGGGCTGGCGCCGCGCACGGTGCTGGTCACCGGCGGGGCGGCCGGCGCGACGCTGCACACCCCGGACGCGCCGCCGGCGCACGTGCCCGCCGTCACCCCACCGACGCCGGTGGTGGACACCAACGGCGCCGGGGACGCGTTCGCCGCCGGCCTGATCGCGGCCCGGCTGCGGGGTGCCGACCCGCTCGACGCGGCCCGCTACGCCGCCCGGGTGGCCGCCGCCGCGTGCACCCACGACGGGATGGAGTATCCGGACGGGCTGCTGCCCCGCGCGTGACGCCCGCGGGCCGGCGGCTCGACGGGTGCCGCCGTGGCCGGAGCGGGCCCCGCCGTGGCCGGAGCGGGCCCCGCCGTGGCCGGAGCGGGCCCCGCCGTGGCCGGAGCGGGCCCCGCCGGCCGGAACGAGGCCGCTCCGACGCTCAGATCGCGCCGGTCTCGCCGTCGGTCAGCTCGCGCAGGATGTCGGCGTGCCCGGCGTGCCGGGCGGTCTCCTCGATCAGGTGCACCAGCACCCATCGCAGCGACACCTCGCCGAGCTGGGGATGCGGCACCACGTGGTCGAGGTCGAACCGGGCGGCGACCGCGCGGGACCGGGCGCAGGCTGCCTCGTAGGCAGCGGCGAGCGCCTCGACCGTGTCGTCGGGGCCGAGCGTGAAGCTGGCGCCGGCGTCGGCCTGGGAGGTGAGGTAGACGTCGCCCGGCTCCGGCGCGAACAGCCGGACGAACCAGTTTCCCTCGACCAGGGCGAGGTGCTTGAGCAGCCCGGCCAGCGTGGTCATCGAGGGCACCAGCCGTCGACCGGCGTCGGCGTCGGTGAGGCCGCGCGCCTTGCGCAGCACGGTGGCGCGGTGGAAGTCGAGGAACGCGTCGAGGATCGCCCGTTCGTCGCCCGTGCGGGCGAGGACCGGACCGAGTGTCGGGTCGATCGTCGGGGTCGCCATGCCCGGACCCTAGTCGCCGGACCGGCCGCCCGCTGCCCCGCTATCCGCTGCGCGTGCGCGCCGGTCGGGGCAGGATGGGCGCATGGCTTCCACGGTGCACATTCCCCTGGTCGGCGGCGCGGCCGACGGCGAGACCGTCACGGTCGAACTGGACAGCAACGGCCGTCCGCCGCTGACCCACCACCACCTCGGGGCGGGTGGACTGGCGGAGGCGCAGATCTACGAGCTGGAGTCGGACGACCGGCCGGAGCACGAATGGGTCTACACCTGGCGCGGCCCAGCGGTCTGAGCGCGCCGGCTCAGGCCACCGGGCTCAGCGCGCGGGCCCGGATGCTGTCCAGCACGCTGCGGGTCACCTGCGAGGTGCCCCGCGCCTGGTCGCAGACCTCGGCCACCCGGCGGGCGGTCTCGTCGGCGCGGGCCGCCCGCTCGTCCCACAACCGGTCCACCTCGGCCAGCAGCGGACCCTCCACCTCCCGCTCCATGCCGCGAAGCGCCGGCACGCCGAGCCGCTGGGCCAGGTCGAAGACCTTGCCGGCGTACGGCAGCGGCAGGAACGGCGTGTTCATCATGGCGGCGAAGATCAGGAAGTGCAGCCGCATGCCGACCGCCAGGTCGAAGTGGCGCATCAGTCCGAGGATCTGCGTCGGCCGGTAGTCGCCGTGCAGGATCCGGCCCCGGTCCGCGGCGATCATGTGCGACAGCACGCCGTGCGAGTGCCGGATGTCGTCACGTTCCATCGGGACGAAGAGGACGTGCGCGTCGATCCGGTGCACCAGGAAGTCGCCGATCTGGGCGAGCAGCCGGTGGTAGCCGTCCACGTCGAGGCGTTCCGCGGCCCGGCCCGGCTCGCGCACGCTCAGCCCCACCAGTCGCGAACCGGCCGGCACGCCCTCCTCGCGCAGCCACTGCGCGGGGAACTCCTCGGGCGTGAGCAGGAACGCCGGGTCGCCGGTGACGGTGATCGGGTTGACCAGGCCGGCCTCCTCCAGCACCATCCGCGACTCCTGGTCCCGGACGGTCACCTCGACGGCCTGCGCCAGCGTCTCGCGGACCATGCCGGTGTCCACCCCGTCGGTGAGCGGACCGACGCCGACCGCGTACGTGAGCAGCGGCAGGCCCCGCTCCTGGGCGACCCGGACCACCCGTAGGTAACGCCGGGCCTCCTTGTCGTAGAGGATCCCGCCGCCGCCCAGGATGAGCAGGTCGAGCTGGTTGAGCACCTGGGACGAGTCGACCCGGCTGACGCCCTCCCACGGCACCGCCTCGACCTCGGGGTGGGCCAGCGCGGTGTGCGCCGGGTTGCGGGAGAACACGATGATCCGCGCGTTCGGCTCGTGCTGGCGCAGGTCGGCCAGGAGACCCGTGAGGATCGCCTCGTCGCCGAGGTTGCGTCCGCCGTACGAGCCGAGCACGCCGATGGTCAGTCCGGTGCCTCCGGTCATCCGATGCTCCTTTCCGCGGCGTCCGGGCCAGCGTTCCCGCTGCGCACGCCGGGGTAACCCGGTCGGGTGCCGGTCTCAGGGGGCGAGGTCCGCGCCGCGGACCAGACGGGAGACCAGGGTGGAGACCACCTGATCGGGGTCGAACCCGGCGTCGATCGAGGTGGTGAGCAGGTCGAGCAGGAGCCCGTCGACCGCGTAGTGCAGCAGCGCGATCTCGTACGCCCCGCCGGGCAGGCCGGCGGCGACGTGGAAGGCGACGTCGTCGGCGTACCCCCGGCGGAGCACGTCGCCGAGCGCGGCCCGCAGCTCGGGGTGGCGGGCGGCCTCCAGCCGCAGCTCGAACAGCGCCCGAGTGAGGTCGGGCTCGCGGGTGGTGCGGGCGACGATGTCGCGCAGGTAGTCGGTGAACAGCGCGAGCGACGGCTCCCGCCGGCCGAGGTCGGCCACCACCGCCGGGTCGGGGGCGATCCGGTCGAAGATCCGTTCGGCCAGGCCGGCGAGCAGCGCCGATCGGGACGGGAAGTAGTTGGAGGCCGTGCCGGTGGGCACGCCCGCCTCGGCGTCGACCGCCCGGTGGGTCAGCCCCCGCGCGCCGGCGGCGGCGAGGATGCGCAGGCCGGCGTCGGCGAGCAGGTTACGGCGTTCCGGGTTCCTGGCCACGCCGAACACCCTAGCAACGACCACGACAGGTGTTGTACATTCGTCGCCGAACCACGACGGCCGTCGTGGTTATCCCGGACATCGGAGTCGGTTTGCGCTCGCTCGTCTACTTCGTCGCCAGCACGCTCGACGGCTTCATCGCCGCCCCCGACGGGTCGTTCGACTTCCTTCCGTTGGAGCCGGACGTGGCCCCCTACCTGGTGTCCGACTGGCCGCAGACGCTGCCCACGTTCGCCCACGCCCAGCTCGGCGTCCCGTCGCCACCCACCGGCCGCTTCGACGCCGTGGTGATGGGTCGCGCCACCTACGAGCCGGCCCTGAAGGTCGGCGTCACCAGCCCCTACGCCCACCTGGAGCAGTACGTCTTCAGCCGCTCCCTGGACCCGGCCGACCATCCGGACGTCTCGGTGGTGACCGGCGAGCCGGCGGCGTTCGTCCGCGAGCTGAAGACGCGCCCCGGCGGCGACATCTGGCTCTGCGGCGGCGGCAACCTCGCCGGCCAGCTCCTCGACGAGATCGACGAGCTGGTGGTCAAGCTCAACCCGGTGGTGGCCGGTAGCGGCGTCCCGCTGGTCGACCGCGGCTTCGACCCGAGGCGGTTCACGCTCACCGCCACCCACCCGTTCGACAGCGGCGTCGCGGTGCTGCACTACGCGCGGTGAAAGGAGGGGCCCCCTGTTAACGCATTCGGTAGAGGCGGGGGCCCCGCTTAACTCGGTTGTCCGGCGGGCGGGCGGCGCGCACCGTGGAACGGGTGAACAGCCCGACGAAGAACCGACTCCACTGGCACGAGCTGCCGGCCCACGTACGCGCCGCGGTCGAGGCCATCCTCGACGACCGGGTGGTGGCGGCGGAGTCGCAGCCGGGCGGCTTCTCCCCCGGCACCGCCGACCGGGTCCGCACCGCGCGCGGCGGACGAGCCTTCGTCAAGGCGGTCAGCCCCGCGCAGAACCAGCACACACCGACCATGCACCGCGCGGAGGCCCGGATCGCCGCCGCGCTGCCGCCGGCCGCGCCGACGCCCCGGCTGCTCGGCAGCCACGACGACGGCGAGTGGATCGCGCTGGTCTACGCCGACGTCGAGGGCCGGCACCCGGTCACCCCGTGGGACGCCGGCGAACTGGCCGTCGTGCTGTCCACGCTGGAGACGATGGCCGCGACGCTCACCCCGGCCCCCACGGTCGCGACCACCACCGCGGCCGAGGCGCTCGGCCACGACTTCGCCGGCTGGCGACGCCTCGCCGACGATCCGCCCGCCGATCTCGACCCGTGGGCCCGCGACCACCTGGCCGAGCTGTGCGCCGCCGCCGACCGCGGCCTCGCCGCGCTGGGCGGCGACACGCTCTGCCACCTCGACGTCCGCGCCGACAACCTGCTGCTCGGCCCGGACGGTCGGGTCACCGTGGTCGACTGGCCCTGGGCCTGTCGCGGGCCGACCTGGCTGGACACCCTGCTCACCGTCGTCAACGTGCAGGTGTACGGCGGCCACGACCCGGACGCCCTACTGGACTCCCGGCCGCTCACCGCGCGCGTCGACCCGGCCGATCTGACCGGGGTGCTGGCCGGCCTCACCGGCTTCTTCCTGGACGGCGCCCGTCGACCACCGCCGCCCGGCATCCCGACCGTGCGCGCGTTCCAGCGACTCCAGGCCGACGCCCTGCTCCCCTGGCTGACCCGCCGCCTGAACCCCTGACCCTGCCCACCGTCCCCAACCACCTCGGCGATCTTGCGGTTGCGGCCCCCCGGAAGCCCGATACGCCCTTTCCGCCCGGGCCACTTCTGCAAGATCGACAAACGGGTGGGGGGTCAGGGGCGGGGGGCGAGGGGGTTGGTCAGTAGCGGGGTGAAGGCGAGTTCGGCGGCGCCGATCAGGGTGGCGTCGTAGCCCAGCGCGGAGACGCGCAGGTGGGCCTTGTCGCGCGAGACGGGGAGCACGTTGGCGGCGATCCGGTTGCGGACCTGCTGGGCCGCGGTGCCCGGGAACACCTCGCGCAGCGTCCCGCCGAAGATCACCACGCCGGGGTTGAACAGGTTGATCAGGTTCGCCACGCCGATGCCCAGCCAGTCACCGATGCGCCGCAGCGCCTCGCGGGCCGCGGCATCCCCCTGCTCGGCGGCGACGACCACGGCGCGCACCGCCTCGCGCCCCCGGTGGTCGGCCGGGCGGCCGGCCTCGTCGAGCAGCGCCCGCTCACCCACCTCGGCCTCCAGGCACCCGCGCGAGCCGCAGCCACAGGGCCGCCCCCGGTACGGGTTGACCAGCATGTGCCCGACCTCGGAACCGTACCCGCCGTCGCCGTCGAGCAGGTCCCCGCCGACGATGATCCCGCCGCCCACGCCGACGTCACCGTGCAGGTAGATCAGGTTCTGCGCGCCGACGCCGGCGCCGCGTCGGTGCTCGGCCATCGCGCCCAGGTGGGCCTCGTTGCCGACCAGCACCGGCAGGCCGAGATCCAGCCGGCGGGCCAGTTCCGCGCCGAACGCCTGGTCCACCCACCCCAGGTCCGGCCCGAAGCGGACCATCCCGTCCCCGGGCCGGATCATCCCGCAGTAGGACGCGCCGATGCCCACGCACACCGACGTCGGCGGCGCGTCGTGGTGCAGCGCCCGCCCGAAGTCGGCGAGCACGGACACCACCGCGTCGAGGTCGGCCCCGGCGCGGGCCCGGGTCGCCTCGAGCCGGGCCGAGACCGTCCCGCCCAGGTCGACGCGGGCGGCCACGAGCCGGTCCACCGCGATGTCGAAGGCGAGGACGTGGACGGCTTCCGATTCCGGGCGGACCACGAACGACGGACGTCCCGCCCGACCGCTCGTCGTGGCGGGCACCTCCCGCACCAGGCCGGCCGCCGCGAGGTCCGCCGTGAGCGCCATGACCGTGCTGCGGTTGACGCCCAGCCAGTCGGCCAGCTCGACGCGGGAGGCCGCGCCGCCCAGATGGACCCGGCGGAGCAGCGCGCCGAGGTTGCGGCGACGGGTGTCCACCTGCGCATGCCGATCCGCAGCCAGATCCTTCAGCATCGACCACCTCGTCAGCTGACCCACGGCCTGTCCTCCGAGGATAGCCCTCGGCCATCAGCCGGTCGGCCGGCGTTCATTCCGGTGCGGGGTCGTTGCGGATGGCCGATCGTGATGCCGGCCGACGGTTTCGCAGACGTGGCGTCCGGCGACGAGCCGGTCCACGCCGCGGTCGACGCGGTTCGGTCAGCCGGGGGCGCGCGCCACGTGCGTGAGGAACGGCAGCACCGCCGCCGGCAGCGCGGGCGACGCCACCACCTCGTCGTGGGTCAGGCCGGGCAGCACGGCCAACCGGGACGCGGGACGGTCCGATCCGTCGTCGCCCGGGTCCCGGTGGCCGCCACCGAGCAGGCCGAAGAACTCGGCCACGTGACTCATCGGGATGGCGTCGGCGTCCGCGAAGACCAGCAGCACCGGCATCGGCAGCGCGGCCACCTCGGCCGACCAGTCGTAGTCGCGGCGCAGCAGCTCACCGCTGCGCGCCCAGAGCGCCGGCCAGTCCTGCGGCCGGGGCGCGACCTCCGCGTACCGCTCGTACGGCGGGGTGCCCCGCATCCGTTCGGCGGCGCGTTCGTCGTGCGTGGACATCGCGGCCAGCACCCGCGGGTGCCAGCCGCCGCGCCGGAACGGCGTGGAGACCAGGACCAGGCGGCGGACCAGCGCGGGATGCCGGATCGCGGTACGCAGGGCCACGCCGCCGCCGAGCGAGTAGCCGAGCAGGTCGACCTCGGGCAGGTCGAGGTGCCGCAGCAGCCCGGCCACGTCGTCGGCCATCGACTCGTACCGCAGGGGCCGGTCCACGCCGGCGGTGCGGCCGTGGCCCCGCAGGTCGACCGCGATCAGCCGCCGGCGCGCCGCCAGCGCGGACCGGACCGGGGCGAACGTCCCGGTCGACCCGTAGGAGCCGTGCAGCAGGACCAGCGGCTTGCCGGTGCCGTGCACCTCGTACCAGATCCGCAGTCCGCGCACGTCCGCATAGCTCACCCGCTGATCGTGCCGCCCCGGCCGGCGCTCCGGGGCGGGATCACTCCCGGCCGCGGGGGCGGGCCCGCAGGTGGGCCCGCTCGCCCTGGCTGCCGAAGAGGCTGAGGAACTCCACGCCGTCGGCGTCGGCACGGCCGAACCAGTGCGGGACGCGGGTGTCGAACTCGGCCGCCTCGCCGGGCACGAGCACCAGGTCGTGCTCGCCGAGCACCAGACGCAAGTGCCCGTTGAGCACGTAGACCCACTCGTACCCCTCGTGGGTCTTCGGGTCGGGCTCGGCCCGGCCGCCGGCCGGGATGATCAGCTTGTACGCCTGGATGCCGCCGGGCCGCCGGGTGAGCGGCAGCATGGTCATCCCGTGCGCGGCGACCGGCCGCAGGTGGATCCGGGGGTCGCCGGTGGGTGGCGCGCCGACCAGTTCGTCCAGGGCGACGCCGTACGCCTTGGCCAGCGGAAGGAGCAGCTCCAGCGTGGGCCGCCGGCCGCCGGACTCCAGCCGGGACAGCGTGCTCACCGAGATGCCGGTCGTGGCGGAGAGGTCGGCGAGCGTGGTCTCCCGCTCGCGGCGCAACGCGCGCAGGCGGGGGCCGACCGCGTCGAGCGCCCGGTCGAGGTCGTCATCCATCCCGCCAGTTTGCCACGTTGGCAACAAGGTTTGCTTCCGCGCCCAGGGTCGTCGCACGCTGGGCGCGGAGGTGGTCACGATGACCGAGATACGGCAGGACGGCTACGAGGTGTTGGTGATCGGCGGCGGCGCAGCCGGTCTGAGCGGCGCGCTGATGCTGGCTCGGGCGCGCCGGTCGGTGCTGGTGGTCGATGGGGGCAGCCCGCGCAACGCGCCGGCCGACGGGGTGCACGCGCTGCTGGGTCTCGACGGCGTGCCGCCGGCCGAGCTGCTGGCACGCGGGCGCGACGAGGTCCGCCGCTACGGCGGTCACCTGCTCACCGGCGAGGTCGAGACGGTGACCCGCGACGGCGAGGGGTTCGACGTGGCGCTGGCCGACGGTCGTCGGGTGCGGGCCGGCCAGGTGCTGGTGGCCACCGGCCTGGTCGACGAGCTGCCGGAGGTGGCCGGGTTGCGCGAGCGCTGGGGCCGGGATCTGGTGCACTGCCCGTACTGCCACGGGTGGGAGGTACGTGACCGGCCGATCGGGGTGATCGGCAGCGGCCCGATGTCGGTGCACCAGGTGCTGCTGTTCCGGCAGTGGAGCGACGACGTGGTCTATCTCCGCCACACCGCGCCGCCGCTCACCGACGAGCAGGCGGAGCAGCTCGCCGCGCGCGGCGTGCCGGTGGTCGAGGGCGAGGTCGCGGCCGTCGAGGTGGTCGGGGACCGGTTGACCGGGGTGCGCCTGCGCGACGGCCGCACGGTCAGCCGGGAGGTGCTGACCGTCGCGCCCCGGATGGTGGCGCGGGCCGGGTTCCTGGCCACGCTGGGGCTGCGCGTGGCGCCGCATGAGAGCGGTTCGGGCGAGTACGTGCCGGCCGACCCGGCGGGGCGTACCGAGGTTCCCGGGGTGTGGGTGGCGGGGAACGTGACCGACCTGTCCGCGCAGGTCGGAGCCGCGGCGGCGGCCGGCGCCCGGACGGCCGCGATGATCAACGCGGATCTGGTGGCCGCGGAGACGCGCGCGGCGGTCGAGGCGGGCGGCGGGCGGCGGACCGCGAAACGGCCCTAACCTGACAATTCTTCCCCTAGGTTGGAATGCGCAGGAGGCAGTCGACACCGGGGGGCGACGTGGAGAGCTATCCGGCGATCGAGGATCACGGGCTCATCGGCGACCTGCAGACCGCCGCGCTGGTGACCTGCGACGGGACGATCGACTGGTTCTGCGCGCCGCGCTTCGACTCGCCGAGCGTCTTCGCCGCGCTGCTGGACCGGGAGAAGGGCGGCTACTTCCGGATCGCCCCGCACGACGTCCGGTACGTCACCAAGCAGCTCTACCTGCCCGGCACACCGATCCTGATCACGCGGTTCATCAGCGCGGACGGCGTCGCCGAGGTGATGGACTTCATGCCGGTCACGGGTGAGCGGGCGACCGACACGCACCGCCTGGTCCGCATGGTCAACATGGTCCGCGGCAGCATGCGCTTCCGGGTGGAGTGCCGTCCCCGGTTCGACTACGCGCGCCAGCCGCACACCCTGGAACGGCACCAGAACGGGTACGTGTTCCGCAGCCGGTCGGCGTCGCTCACGTTCAACCCGGTCGACCCGGTGCGGCAGCTCCTCGCCCAGGGCGGTGACGTCCGGCTGGAGGACGGTGACCTGATCGCCCACGGCACGCTGAACGAGGGCGACACCGGCGGGGTGGTCCTGGAGACGGAGGGGGCCGAGCCCCGGGTCATCCCGCCGGAAGAGGTCCAGGGCATGTTCGAGTGGACCCGCGACTACTGGCGGCGCTGGGTCGAGCGGTCCCGCTACACCGGCCGCTGGCGGGAGATGGTCGAACGCTCCGCCATCACGCTCAAGCTCATGACGTACGCGCCGACCGGCGCGATGATCGCCGCGCCCACCGCCGCGTTGCCCGAGCTGGTCGGCGGCACCCGCAACTGGGACTACCGCTACACCTGGGTACGCGACACGTCGTTCTCCGTGCACGCGTTGCTCGGCCTCGGGTTCACCGAGGAGGTCAGCCGCTACATGGACTGGCTGGACGAGCGGATCCGCGAGGCCGGCGACCACCAGGACCCACTGAAGATCATGTATCGGGTGGACGGCTCCTCCGACCTGCACGAGGAGGTCCTCGACCACCTGGAGGGCTATCGCGGTTCCCGGCCGGTGCGGATCGGCAACGGCGCTGCCGACCAGCTCCAGCTCGACATCCACGGCGAGGCGCTCTACGCCATGCACCTCGCCGACGAGCAGGGCATCCGGGTGTCGCACCAGGTGTGGAAGAGCACCGTCCGGCTCGTCGACTGGCTCTGCCACAACTGGGACCAGCGCGACGCCGGCATCTGGGAGAGCCGCCACCACCCCCGCAACTACACGTTCGGGCGGGTGATGTCCTGGGTGGCGCTGGACCGGGCCATCCGGCTGGCCACCCGCACCGGCCGCCCCGGGGACATGTCCTGCTGGACCGAGCAGCGCAACCGGATCTACAACCAGGTCATGGCCCGCGGCTACCACCGGGAACGCGGCAGCTTCGTGCAGGCGTACGACGAGAACGTGCTGGACGCCGCGCTGCTGGCGATGCCGGCGGTCGGCTTCATCACGCCGAGTGACCCGCTGTGGAAGTCCACGCTGGCGTCGATCGAACGTGACCTGGTCTCCGACAGCCTGGTCCACCGGTACGACCCGGAGCACTCCCCCGACGGACTCCCCGGCCACGAGGGCACGTTCAACATGTGCACGTTCTGGTACGTCGAGGCGCTGGCCCGCACCGGCCGGCTGGACGACGCAAGACTGACGTTCGAGAAGATGTTCACGTTCAGCAACCACCTCGGCCTGTACGCCGAGGAGATCGCCGCGACCGGTGAGCAGATCGGCAACTACCCGCAGGCGTTCAGCCACCTCTCCCTGATCAACTCGGCGCTGGCGCTGAACGAGCTGCTCGACGCCGAGGCGGACGCCCGACGCCGCCAGTAGGGCGACTCACGCCGCCGATCCGGGCAGCAACGAGAAATGTGATTACTCCGCGTCATGTCAGGCAAGGAGCATCTGCCGGTCAGCGTCATACCCCTGAGTCATAAATATGACGAGGAGTCATATCGTGCTCAGGTAGTGCCGTTCCCGTTCCCGCTCCCGCCCGCCGACGTCGGCCGAGCCCGAGGTGGGCGCCACCTTGACGCACCCCTGTGTTCCAATCCCGGCCATGCATGTCGTCGTCATCGGGGCGCTCGTGGAGAACGGCGCGGTCCTGCTGGTGCACCGCAGTCCGAGCCGGCGGGCCTACCCGGATCTCTGGGATCTTCCCGGCGGGCACGTCGAGGCGGGTGAGTCGGAGCGACAGGCCCTCGCGCGGGAGATGCACGAGGAGATCGGTGTCCGCATCGTGGCGGAGTCCTCGTCACGCCTGGGTGACCTGCACCTGGGCAGCGGCGAGGACGCCGTTCACGTGGCCGTCTGGCACGTCGGGGACTGGGTCGGCGCTCCGACCAACTGTGCGCCCGACGAGCATGACGACATCGCCTGGGTGGCGGTCGGCGAACTGAGTGGCCTGTCCCTCGTGCACGGCGGCGTGGTGGGGCTGGTCCGGAAGGTGGTGGGCGCGGCAGGTTTCGAACCTGCGACCCCTCGCTTGTAAGGCGAGTGCTCTCCCACTGAGCTACGCGCCCGGAACGCCCGTACGGCGGGCCGGAGCGGCAAGCTTACCTGCCGCCTCCGGCCCGGTCGAACGACGTGTTCGGGGTGGCTCAGGCGGCGACGGCCTCGGTCAGCGCCTTGCGCCAACCTTGCTGGTCGCGCGCCTCGCCGGGCATGTTCATCTCGGCGAAGCGGATCACGCCGGCCTTGTCGATGACGAAGGTGCCCCGGTTGGCGATGCCGGCGACCTCGTTGAAGACGCCGTACGCCTGGGCCACCGCGCCGTGCGGCCAGAAGTCGGCCAGCAGCGGGAACTGGTAGCCCTCCCGGTCGGCCCAGATCTTGTGGGCGTAGACCGAGTCGACGCTGACGGTCAGCACCTGGACGTCGTCGTTGACGTACTCGTTGAGGTTGTCCCGCACCTCGCACAACTCACCCTGGCAGATGCCGGTGAAGGCGAGCGGGTAGAAGACCAGCAGCACGGTCTTGCGACCGCGCAGGTCGGAGAGTCGAACCTCCTGGTTGTTCTGGTCCTTGAGCAGGAAATCCGGCGCCTCGGCGCCAACCTTGATGGGCATGTGTGCTCCTACTTCTTGCTCTTGGACCCGCGCCGGAGCACGAGGCGGGCGCCGCTCCAGTCGCGGCCCGCGTTGATGGTGGAGGTCTGCTGGAGGCCGGCGGTCTGGGCGCTCTCCGCGACCTCGCTCGGCTCGACGTGGCCGTCCCGGCCGGCCTTGGGGGTCAGGAGCCACACCACGCCGTTGTCCGCCAGCGGGCCGAGGGCGTCGACGAGGAGCTCGAAGAGGTCACCGTCGCCGTCCCGGTGCCAGACCAGAACCGCGTCGACCACCTCGTCGGTGTCCTCGTCGACCAGTTCTCCACAGCGGTCGGTCAGGGCGTCCCGGAGATCGGAGTCGACGTCGTCGTCGTAGCCCATCTCCATGACGACCATGCCCGGCTCGATCCCGAACCGGTCCGCCAGGCTGCGTACCCCGTCGGCGGCCTGACCAGCGGTCGCGCTCACTGTCGCGTGCCTCCTCATCTCATCCCTGCCGGCGACGTCGTGCGACACCGCCGCGCCCAGTCCACACAGTTGCGGCTCGCTGCGCAAGTGGCGCACCGGGTGGAACGGAATTTACCGTGCCAGCAGCGTACGGGCACCCTCGGTAATGGCTTCCTCGGACACCAGAACCTGACGAGCAGCCGGACCTAATGGTACAAACGAGTCAAGAGCGGCCACCCGTCGCGCCGCGCCCACATAACCGGTGTCGACAAGGGCCGCCAACACCCCCTCGCCCACCCCGCCGGAGCGCCGCGTCTCGTCCACCACCAGCACTCGGCCGGTCGCCGACGCCTCCCGGATGATGTCGGCCACCGGCAGCGGGGCGAGCCAGCGCAGGTCCACCACCCGGGTGCCGACGCCCTCCTCGGCCAGCGTGGCCGCGGCCCGCAGCGACATCCGCACCCCGTTACCGAAGGTGATGATGGTGAGATCGTCGGCGGAGCCGACGCCGTACACCCGGGCGCGGCCGATCGGCACGTGCCGGTCCGCCCAGGCACCCGGCTCGGCGTACTCGGCCAGCCACTCGCCGTCGCCGTCCGCGTGGAGGTCGCGGGTGTGGTAGAGCGCGATCGGCTCCAGGAAGACGCAGACGGCACCGTCCACCCGGGCCGCCGCCAGGCAGGTACGCAGCATCGGCGCGGCGTCGTCCGGCCGCGCCGGCACGGCGATCACCAGCCCCGGCACGTCCCGCAGCACCGCCACCGAGTTGTCGTTGTGGAAGTGCCCGCCGAAGCCCTCCTGGTACGCCAGGCCGGCCACCCGCACCACCATCGGGTTCCGGAACGCACCCCGGGAGAAGAACCGCATGCTGGCCGCCTCGCCGCGGAGCTGGTCCTCGGCGTTGTGCAGGTACGCCAGGTACTGGATCTCCGGCACCGGCAGCATGCCGGCCAGGCCGGCGCCGAGCCCGAGCCCGAGGATCGAGGTCTCGTCGAGCAGCGTGTCGAACACCCGGGCCACCCCGAACCGGTCCCGCAGTCCCTTTGTCACCCCGTACACCCCGCCCTTGGCGGCCACGTCCTCGCCGAACACGGCCATCTGCGGGTGGTCGAGCATGCCGTCGGCCAGCGCCGCGTTGATGCTCTGCGCCAGCGTCAGCGGCCCGGTCAGCTCCGGCGGCTTCCCGCCGAACGCCTCCGCCCGCGCTCCGGCGCCCGGACCAGCCGCGTGTGCCGCCGCGTCGGCGACCGTCCGGGACACCCGCGCCGGCCGGCGCGGCGCCAACTCCGCCACCACCTCGACCGGGGTGGTCAGTTTCGGCTCGTCCAGCACCTCCTCGGCGATCCGCCGGAGCTGCCAGCCCCGCTCGTCGTACCGGGCGAGCAGTTCCTCGCCGCTCGCGTAGCCGCCCGCCACCAGCCGCCGTGCGGTGACCAGCAGCGGGTCCCGTGCCACGTCCGCGGCGATCTCCGCCGGGCTCCGGTACGCGGTCTCCGCGTCCGCGCCGGCGTGCCCCATCAGTCGGACCGTGCGCAGGTGCAGCACGGCGGGCCGGCGGTGCCGGCGCACCCAGGCGGTCGCCTCCGCCGCCACCCGGTGGCTCGCCACCACGTCCGTGCCGTCGGCGTCGAAGTAGCGGATGCCGGGCCGGGACCGCAGCATGGCGGCCACCCAGCCCTCGGGCGAGCGCACGCTGATGCCCAGCCCGTTGTCCTCGCAGACGAACAGCACCGGGATCCGCAGGCCGGTGTGGTCGTACCAGCCGGCGGTGTTGAACGCGGCGGTGGCCGTGGCGTGGTTGACCGAGGCGTCGCCGAAGGAGCAGACGACCACGGCGTCCAGCGGCCAGGACGCCACCTCCGGGTCGCCGTCGAGGCGCCGTCCGCCCCGCCGGAGCCGTTCCAGGGCCAGCCCCAGGCCGACCGCGCGGGGCAGGTGCGAGGCGATGGTCGAGGTGGTCGGCACGACCGCGAGGTCGGCCCGGCCGAAGACCTTGTGCCGGCCGCCGGCGATCGGCTCCTCGACGGAGGCGACCATGCCGCGCAGCACGTCCCGCGCCGCGCCCGCGAACGCGTCGTCGAGCGACGACGACGGCAGACCGGGTACGCCGACCGTCGCGTCGCCGTCCGCGTCCACGGTCACCCCGGCCCCGTCCGGCAGCAGCACCGCGTCGACGTCGTGCGAATCAGCGGCGTCGTCCCTCCGCTCCGCCGGAGTGAGATCTTGGTAGGAATCGGCCCCCGGAGGGGCACTTTCCTGCCAAGCTCTTCCCTTGTCCTGCAGGTCGGAACGTTGCTCCCGGGAAGTGGGAGGCTGGGGCACTCCGGGGTCCGTGGCGCCCTGAGCGGCGCGGTCCGACGCCTCGTGGTGGGCGGCCGGCGAGTGGGCGGGCACACCGGGCTCGGTGGCCGAGGTGGCCGGCTCCGCGGTCGGATCGTCCGGCACGGCCGGCGGCGGACCAGGCGGGAACTCGCCGGCCGCCTGGGCGGCGCGCAGGCAGTAGAACGCGCCGGACCGGTAGTGCAGCAACGCCGGGTCGGTCGGCCGCAGCGCGGCGGCCACCGCCGCGTTGCCCTCGTGACCGGCCGACCCGATCGTGTAGTACCCCTCACCGAAGCCGCGCAGCCAGCGCCCGGCCAGGTCGACCAGCCGGCTGGTGAGCTGCGCGTCGAACAGGGCCAGCGCCTGCGCTCCGGTGAGCGACCCACCGTCGGGCAGCGGTTCACGCAGGTCACGCCGCTGGTCCGGCGCGTCGAGCGCGGCCAGGTCGGCTCGGAGCCGGTCGTCGAGATCGTGCGGGGAGGTCACGTCGGACAGCATTACCGAATCAGGCCCGCCTCGCCCAGTCGGACACGTTCGCACCCGGCGCGGCTCAGACCTCGCCGCGACCCTCCGGGCAGCCGCCGTCGGACGGGCAGCCGCCGTCGGACACCTTCCAGACCAGGTCACGCAGCGTGGCCAGCTCCGCCGTGCTCAACCCGTCGAGCAGCCGTGAGTCCGACATCACCTGGCGTACCCGCTCCCGGACCTGCCGGCCGCGCGCGGTGACGACGAGCGCCCGCTGCCGCCGGTCGGTCGGGTCGGCCCGGCGCTCGACCAGCCCGGCCTGCTCCAGCTTGTCGGCCAGCCCGGTCACGTTGGAGCGGTCACAGCCGAGTCGCACGGCCAGGTCGCGGGCCGGCGACGGGTGGTCCGGGTCCAGCTCGTGCAGCGCCCGGGCCGCGGCCGGGGTCAGGCCCAGCGCGGCGATCTCCTCGTCCTGGTGGTGCCGCAGCGCGGCGGCGACGTGCTGGATCCGGCGCACGGTGTCCCCGGCCAGCCCGAGCCGGTCGTCGGCCGGGGTCGGCGTGCGGGGGACCGGGCGTTGTGCCATGCCGGCAATCATACGTGACAGATCAACAATTGATTTCCTCCACTATTGCGGTAGCGGCCACGGGGCGCGACCGCACCGCCCGGCGGGCGGCGAACGCGCCGGCCACCAGCAGCGCGGCGGTGGCGAGCGCCGGCGGCAGCGCGAGCGCGACCCCGGCGACGCCGGCGTCGGCCAGGGCCAGATGCAGGCCACCGACCACGGTCACCCCGAGCACGGCGGCAAGCAGCGTGCCGGTGGAGACGACCGCGGAGAGAGCGGCCGCGGCACCCGCCGGGACCACGTCGGTGAGCCGGGTGACCAGCGGGCTGAACGCCGCCGCGTGCCCCGCGCCGCCGAGCAGCAGCAGCGCGCTGCCGGCCAGCCAGGGCCAGCGCCCGGCGGACGAGCCGGCGAGCAGCACCGCCACGGCTGCCAGCACCAGCGGACCGGCCACCGGCAGGGCCGCGCGGGCCGGCCCGGGGAGCCGGGCCACCGCCAGACCGCACCCGGCGAAACCCACCGCGTACGGCAGGAAGGCCAGGCCGGCGGCGAGCGCGCTGAGCCCCAGCACGTCCTGCGCCCGCAGGGTGAACACGAACAGGAAACCGGCGTAGCAGCCCATGACCACACAGCAGGCGAGCAGCCCGGCCGGGACGCCCGGGTGCCGTAGCACCGACACGTCCAGCAGCGGCGCCGCGTTGCGGCGGGCCCGCCGGTGCTCGTACCGGAGGAAGAGCCACAGCCCGACGGCGCCGGCGGTGACCGCGACGGTCCGGATCCAGACGGCGGTCTCCAGCACCAGCGGCAGCACGAGCGTGAGCATCGCCGTCGCCAGCAGCGCGGCGCCGGGCAGGTCGAGCGGCTCAGACCGCCGCGCCGGGGCCGGCGGGCCGGCCAGCACCCGCCGGCCGACGACCTGGAGGACCACCCCGACCGGCACGTTGACCAGGAACGCCAGCCGCCAGGTCAGCCCGCCGAGGTCGAGCGTCACCAGCAGCCCGCCGAGCACCTGACCGGCGGCCACACCGAGCGCGAGCACCATCGAGTACGCCCCGACCGCGCGGGCCCGCGCCGCGTCCGGCAGCGCGCTCCGGATCAGCGCGAGCACCTGCGGCACCATGAGCGCGCCGGCCGCGCCCTGGACCACCCGGGCGAGCACGAGCGCCACCGGTGTCGGGGCCAGTCCGCAGGCCATCGACGCGAGCGTGAACCCGGCCAGACCGAGCCGGAAGATCCGCGGGCCGCCGTGGCGGGCGCCGAGCCGCGCGCCGACCACCACCAGCACGGCGAAGGTCAGCGTGTAGCCGGCGAGCACGAGCTGCCCGACGGCGGCCGGGCCGCCCAGGTCGGCGCGGATCGCGGGGGCGGCCACGGCCGCGATCGAGGTGTCCATGGACGCCATCGCCTGCCCGGTGAGCAGCACGACGAGCAGGGCGGCGGAACGCCGGCGCGGATCGGTCACGCGCGTCACCCTGCCGGCCGGGGCGGCGTCCGGTCTTGTCGATCCTTGCGGGCCGTTCCGTCACCCGGGCGGCCTACGCTGAGCCGCGTGCGCACCACCCGCCGGCTGCTGACCCACCCGGACTTCCGGGTGAGCGTGGTGCGCTGCCGGGACGACCACACCGGCTGGTCGACGCCGGAGCCGGCCGGCGCGTACGGCCTGGTGCTGGCGCGGCGTGGCGCCTTCCGGCGGGCCGGGCGCGACGGGGACGCGTGGGTCGGCTCGACGGTCGCCTACCTGACCGTGCCCGGCGAGGAGGAGCGGTTCGCGCACCCGGCCGGCGGCGACGAGTGCACCTCGGTGCACCTGTCCGAACGGCTCTGGCGGGACCTGTTCGACGATCGGCCGGTGCCCGGCACGGTGCATGTCGACGGCCGGCTGGATCTCGCCCACCGACTGCTGCTGCGCAGCGGCGCCGATCCCGACCACGCCGCCGCCGAACGGCTGGTACGCCTGGTCGGTGACGCCGCCGCGCCCACGGCGGGTGGTGGCGGGCCGGGCCGGGGGCTGGTCGAGCGGGCCCGCGCCGCGCTGCACGACGACGCTCCGGAGGCCGCGGGGCTGCTGCCGCTGGCCCGGGCGCTCGGGGTGTCGCCCTACCGGCTCAGCCGGGAGTTCCAGGCCCGGGTGGGGGTGCCGCTGA
This sequence comes from Micromonospora sp. RP3T, assembly GCF_003027925.1. Classification (GTDB taxonomy): domain Bacteria; phylum Actinomycetota; class Actinomycetes; order Mycobacteriales; family Micromonosporaceae; genus Micromonospora. The sequence goes on along the minus strand of NZ_PYPS01000005.1, from coordinate 205,434 downwards.
CCCGCTACCGCAACCGCCTGCGCGTCGGCCGGGCGCTGGACCGCATCGAGCAGGGCGGCGTGCGTCTGGCCGAGCTCGCCACCGAGCTGGGCTTCGCCGACCAGGCGCACCTGACCCGCACCGTCCGCGCCCACCTGGGTCACCCACCCGGCGTGCTCCGCCGCCTGCTCAACTGACGTCACACCGCCCGTCCTTGGGCGCTGATTCCCGGAAAGAGTGGCTGTTCCGCGTCGGACAGCCACTCTTTCCGTGAATCAGGGGCCCGCATCGGGGGTGGTCAGGCGGGGAGGAAGGAGAAGCGGATCTGGCGGTCCGGGTTGTCGCCGTTCGGGTCGACCAGGCAGATCGACTGCCAGGTGCCGAGCTGGAGCCGTCCGCCGAGCACCGGCAGCGTCGCGTACGGCGGCACGAACGCCGGCAACACGTGGTCGCGGCCATGTCCGGGCGAGCCGTGCCGGTGCCGCCACCGGTCGTCGGTGGGCAGCAGGTCGTCGAGCGCGCGGAGCAGATCGTCGTCCGACCCGGCGCCGGTCTCGATGATCGCCAATCCGGCGGTGGCGTGCGGCACGAAGACGTGCAGCAGCCCGTCGCCGGACCCGGCGAGGAACCGCTCGGCCTCGGCCGTGATGTCCCGGACGGTCGGCCGGGACCCGGTCCGGACGCTGATCACCTCACTACGCATACGGCGCATTCTGCCGCAGCGCGTCAGCTCCCGCCTCCGCCGCCGCAGTCCGCACCGCCACCGCCGCCGTCCCCCGAGCCGTACGTGGGCATCTCGCCGCCGCCGGTCTCCGGCCCGGGCGGGTACGGGAAGAGGCCGGCCCCGCCGGCCGCCTCCCGGTAGCCGGCCCCGAATCGGCGCCGATGGCGCAGCTCGTCCCGGCCGGCGAGCACCAGCATCACGCCGATGCCGAGGCCGATCGCCCAGCCCGGACCCCACTGCGGGGTACGCGCGATCTCCCAGCCCAGCCCGACCGCCGAGCCGGACGCGACAAGCGCGCCCACCGCCACCAGCACACCACCCACCCGGACCGGCCGCCTCCGCATGGCGGCAGGGTAGCCGGGGACGGCCAGCGCCGAGCCCACGGCGGGGCTCGGTGATCGCACAAAGTTACCGGCGGGTACCTGTGTTCAGCATCGCGTCTGGGGGAGCCAGACGTGACGACGAGCGCCACCAGGGGGCAGGATGGCGCTAGAGACCTATCCCACACAGAACCGAGGGAACGCCTGTGGCTACGGAACGCAAGCGCCCGGTGATCACCGCTGGTCTGCCGAGCCAGCTTCCGGACATCGACCCTGAAGAGACCAGCGAATGGGTCGAGTCGCTCGACGGTGTCATCGACGAGCGCGGAACCAAGCGCGCCCGGTACGTCATGCTGCGCCTGCTGGAGCGGGCCCGCGAGCGCCAGGTCGGGGTGCCGTCGCTGACCACCACCGACTACATCAACACCATCCCACCGGAGCGGGAACCGTGGTTCCCCGGTGACGAGCACATCGAGCGACGGCTGCGGGCGTACATCAGGTGGAACGCCGCCATGCTGGTGCACCGGGCCCAGCGCCCGGAGATCGGCGTGGGCGGTCACATCTCCACGTTCGCCAGCTCGGCCTCCCTCTACGAGGTGGGCTTCAACCACTTCTTCCGGGGCAAGGAGCACCCGGGCGGCGGCGACCAGATCTACTACCAGGGTCACGCCTCCCCCGGCATGTACGCGCGGGCGTTCCTGGAGGGCCGGCTGAGCGCCGACCAGCTCGACGGCTTCCGGCAGGAGCTGTCGCACCGCGCCGGCTCGCTGCCCTCGTACCCGCACCCGCGGTTGATGCCGGACTTCTGGGAGTTCCCCACCGTCTCCATGGGTCTCGGCCCGCTGAACGCCATCTACCAGGCCCGGTTCAACCGCTACCTGCAGCACCGGGGCATCAAGGACACCTCCCAGCAGCACGTCTGGGCGTTCCTGGGCGACGGCGAGATGGACGAGGTCGAGTCGCTCGGCGCGATCGGCGTGGCCGCGCGCGAGGAGCTGGACAACCTCACCTTCGTGATCAACTGCAACCTCCAGCGCCTGGACGGTCCGGTCCGCGGCAACGGCAAGGTCATGCAGGAGCTGGAGGCGTTCTTCCGGGGCGCCGGCTGGAACGTGATCAAGGTGGTCTGGGGCCGGGAGTGGGACCCGCTGCTCGCGGCGGACACCGACGGCGCGCTGGTCAACCTGATGAACACCACGCCCGACGGTGACTACCAGACCTACAAGGCGGAGTCCGGGGCGTACGTCCGGGAGCACTTCTTCGGCCGCGACGCGCGGACCCGCAAGATGGTCGAGCACCTGAGCGACGACGAGATCTGGAACCTCAAGCGGGGTGGCCACGACTACCGCAAGCTCTACGCGGCCTACAAGGCGGCGATGGAGCACACCGGCCAGCCGACGGTGATTCTCGCCAAGACCATCAAGGGCTGGACGCTGGGCTCGCACTTCGAGGGCCGCAACGCCACGCACCAGATGAAGAAGCTGACGCTGGACGACCTGAAGCTGTTCCGCGACCGGCTCTACCTCGACATTCCGGACAAGCAGCTGGAGGAGAACCCCTACCTCCCGCCGTACTACACGCCGGACGAGAAGTCGGACGAGATGGAGTACCTGCGGGAGCGGCGTCGCCAGCTCGGCGGCTTCCTCCCGTCGCGTACCACCGCGCCGAAGACGCTGGCGATCCCGGGCAGCGAGCGGTTCGCCGACGTCAAGCGCGGGTCGGGCAAGCAGAAGGTGGCCACCACGATGGCCTTCGTCCGCCTGCTCAAGGACGTGATGAAGGACAAGGAGTTCGGCAAGCGCTGGGTGCCGATCATCCCGGACGAGGCCCGCACGTTCGGCATGGACTCGCTCTTCCCGACCCAGAAGATCTACTCGCCGCACGGCCAGCGCTACACCTCGGTCGACCGGGAGCTGTTCCTGTCGTACAAGGAGTCGACGACCGGGCAGATCCTGCACGAGGGGATCAACGAGGCCGGTTCGGTCGCCTCGTTCACCGCCGCCGGCACGTCGTACGCCACGCACGGCGAGCCGATGATCCCGATGTACATCTTCTACTCGATGTTCGGCTTCCAGCGCACCGGCGACGGGTTCTGGGCGGCGGCCGACCAGATGGCCCGGGGCTTCGTGCTCGGCGCGACCGCCGGCCGGACCACGCTCAACGGCGAGGGTCTCCAGCACGAGGACGGGCACTCGCTGCTGCTCGCCGCCACCAACCCGGCGGTGGTCGCGTACGACGCGGCGTTCGCGTTCGAGCTGGCGCACATCCTGGAGAACGGCCTGCACCGGATGTACGGCGAGGCGCAGGAGAACGTCTTCTACTACCTCACCGTCTACAACGAGCCGATCTTCCAGCCGGCCGAGCCGGAGGGCGTGGACACCGAGGGCATCGTCAGGGGCATCTACCGCTACTCGCCGGCGCCGCAGCTGGGCGCGGACGCGCCGAAGGCGAACGTGCTGGCCTCCGGCACCGGCATGCAGTGGGCGCTCAAGGCCCAGCAACTGCTCGCCGAGGACTGGGGCGTGGCCGCCGACGTGTGGTCGGTGACGTCCTGGACCGAGCTGCGCCGCGACGCGGTGGAGTGCGAGGAGCACAACCTGCTCAACCCGGGTGAGGAGCAGCGGGTCCCGTACATCCAGCGCAAGCTGGCCGACGCCGAGGGTCCGAAGGTCGCGGTCAGCGACTGGATGCGCGCGGTACCGGACCTGATCGCGCGCTGGGTACCGGGCGACTACACCTCGCTCGGCACCGACGGCTTCGGCATGTCGGACACCCGGCACGCGTTGCGTCGCCACTTCCACGTGGACGCCGAGTCGGTAGCGGTCGCCACGCTGCGGCAGCTCGCGCTGCGGGGCGCGGTCCCGGCGCACGTGCCGGCCGACGCCGCCCGCAAGTACGCGCTGGACGACGTCAACGCCGCCCCCGTCGGCGAGACCGGCGGCGACAGCTAGACGTGAAAGGAAGGGCCCCCGCTTAACGCCTGCGGTAGAGGAGGGGGCCCTGCTTAACACCGACGGACACGACGATGGTCCGGCGTCCCTGGTTGGGATGCCGGACCATCGTCGTTGCGGGCGACGCCGGGACCGGACCCGGTCAGCCGACGGCGGCCAGGTCGGTCAGCCGGGCCAGCGAGTCCTCCAGGTCGGCGCCCACCCGGCGCAGGCCGAGCCGCAGCAGTGCGGCCTTGACCGGCCCGGCGGGCCACCGGACGACGATCAGCCGGACCACGGTGCCGCCGGCGTCCTCGTCCGCGGTGAGCTGGACGTAGATCTCGGTACGCGCCTCGGCCCGGGCGCCGGCGCCCTTGGCCCGTTCGCGCCAGCCGATCAGCGTCGGCTCCTGATAGGCGATCACTTCGGCCTCGTGCGCGGCGCCGCGTCCGGCCTGGACGAGCTGCCGCCGACCGAACCCCTCCCCGGAGAGGACCTCGGCCGCACGGACCCCCGCCAGCCAGGCCGGCAGCTGCTCGGCGCGCTGCACGACGTCCCAGACCACTTCCACCGGCGCCACCACGTGTGCGCTGCGTTCCACGAGGATCATGAGCGTCTTTCCCCCACTTAAAACTACATCCGCGATATTCGGCACTCTATGTGTAAATCGGACTTAAGCGGACGGGATTGTCGAAGACACGCCGAAACGCCCTGATGTCCCGCACCGTCCCGGCCTATGGCGTGGCGTTCCGCCGAGCCCTAGAGTCGCGAACACGCTTCACGTATTGGGAGGGCGAATTGACGACCGTGCCGATGCCCGACTTCCCCACCGGCTTCCGCTGGGGGGTGTCCACCTCCGCGTACCAGATCGAGGGCGCGACCACGGTCGACGGCCGGGGACCGTCCATCTGGGACACGTTCGCCCGGGAGCCGGGCCGGATCGTCGACGGCAGCACCGGCGACGAGGCGTGCGACCACTACCACCGGCACGCCGAGGACACCGCGCTGCTGGCCGGGCTGGGCGTGTCCGCGTACCGGTTCTCGATCGCCTGGCCCCGCGTCCAGCCCACCGGCGCCGGCCCGGCGCACACGGCCGGGCTGGACTTCTACGACCGGCTGGTGGACGGCCTGCTCGCCGCCGGCGTCGACCCGGTCGCCACGCTCTTCCACTGGGACCTGCCGCAGGCGCTGGAGGAGGCCGGCGGCTGGCTGAACCGGGACACCGCCGCCCGCTTCGCCGAGTACGCCGACCTGACCGCGGCCCGCCTCGGCGACCGGGTGAAACTCTGGATCACGCTCAACGAGCCGTTCATCCACATGAGCCTCGGGCACGGCATCGGCACCCACGCGCCCGGCCGGATGCTGCTCTTCGACGCCTTCCCGGTGGCCCACCACCAGCTCCTCGGGCACGGCCTGGCGGTCGACGCGCTGCGCGCCCGCACCGCGAGCCCGGTGGCGATCGCCAACAACTACTCGCCGGTGCGGCAGGTCGGGGACACCGACGCCGACCGGGCCGCCGCGCAGGCGTACGACGCGCTGCACAACCGGCTCTTCACCGACCCATTGCTCGGCCGCGGCTACCCCGACGCGCCCGGCCTCGACCCGGCCGTGATCCACGACGGCGACCTGGACGTGCTGGCCGCCCCGATCGACGTGCTCGGCGTGAACTACTACAACCCGACCGGCATCCGGGCCCCCGAGGAGGGCTCACCGCTGCCGTTCGAGATGGTGCCGCTGGACGGGTACCCGCGTACCGCGTTCGACTGGCCGGTGGCCCCGGACGGGCTGCGCGAGCTGCTGCTCCAGCTCCACGACCGGTACGGCGACGCGTTGCCGCCGGTCCAGGTCACCGAGAGCGGCTGCGCGTACGACGACGTGCCGGACGCCCAGGGCCGGGTGGACGACCCGGAGCGGATCGCGTACCTGGACGGGCACCTGCGCGCGGTGCACGAGGCGATCACCGCGGGGGTGCCGGTGACCGGGTACTTCGTCTGGTCGCTGCTGGACAACTGGGAGTGGGCCGAGGGGTTCACCAAGCGGTTCGGGCTGGTGCACGTCGACTACCCCACGCAGCGGCGTACCCCGAAGTCGTCGTACGCCTGGTTCCGGGACCTGGCCCGGCGATGACCACGGTGAACCCGACGCCGGCCTCGCTGCCGGCGGCGCTCGCCGAGCCGACAGTGCCGGTGCGGCGGAGCTGGATCGCGCTGATCTTCGCCGCCAACCTGGGCGTCTGGATGGCGTTCTTCACGCCGATCCAGGTGCTGCTGCCGCAGCAGGTGGAACGCATCGCGCCGGGCGACAAGGAGGCCATGCTGGCGGTGGTCACCGGCCTCGGCGCGCTCGCCGCGGTGCTGGCGAACCCGCTGGCCGGGGCGTTGTCCGACCGGACCTCGCTGCGGCTGGCGAACCGGCACCTCGGCCGCCGGCACGTGTGGACCGCGACCGGCGCGGTGGTCGGCGCGTTCGCGCTGGTGCTGCTGGCCCGGCAGGACAGCATCGCCGGCGTGGCGGTGGCCTGGGTGGCCGCGCAGGTCTGCTTCAACGCCATGCTGGCCAGCCTCACCGCCGCGATCCCGGACCGGGTGCCGGTGGCGCAGCGCGGCGGCGTCTCCGGCTGGGTGGGCATCCCGCAGGCGCTGGGTCTGGTGCTCGGCGCGGTGCTGGTCACCGCCGTGGTCACCGGCAACGCCGCCGGGTACGCCGCGATCGCGCTCGCCGTGCTGCTGCTGTCGTTGCCGTTCGCGCTGCTCACCCAGGACGACCCACTGCCCCGGGCGCACCGGCCGCCGCTGCGGGCGCGCGCCCTCCTCGCCTCGATGTGGATCAGCCCGCGTCGCCACCCCGACTTCGCCTGGGCCTGGTTCACCCGGTTCCTGGTGCAGTTGGGCAACGCGCTCGGCACGCTCTACCTGCTCTACTTCCTCACCGACGGGGTGCGGGTGGCCGACCCCGAGGGCTCGCTGCTGGTGCTGATCCTGCTCTACACGGTGGGCATGATGCTCACCGCCGTGGTGGCCGGGCGGCTCTCCGACCGCTCCGGTCGACGCAAGGTCTTCGTGATCGTGTCCGGGCTGATCATGGCGGTGGCGGCGACGCTGCTCGCGGTGGCGCCGGTCTGGTCGATGGCGATCGTCGCCGCGCTGCTGCTCGGCGCCGGTTACGGCGTCTACCTGGCGGTGGACGCCGCGTTGATCACCCAGGTGCTGCCGGCCGCCACCGACCGGGCCAAGGACCTCGGGGTGATCAACATCGCCAACTCCGCGCCACAGGTGCTGGGGCCGGCGCTCTCCGCCCCGATCGTGGTGCACCTGGGCGGCTACCCGGCGCTCTACGCGGTGACCGCCGCCGTCACGCTGCTCGGCAGCGCGCTCGTCGTGAAGATCAGGGCGGTGCCCTGACCGGGCCCCCTGCCGGAAAGCGGTCGCGGCCCGCCGTAGGCTGGGGGACGTGACGGTACGTGTACGCTTCGCCCCCTCCCCGACCGGAATGTTCCACGTCGGCGGCGCCCGCTCGGCGTTGCAGAACTGGATCTTCGCCAAGCAGCAGGGCGGGGTGTTCGTGCTCCGCGTCGAGGACACCGACGCGGCCCGCAACCGGCCCGAGTGGACCGAGGGCATCCTCTCCGCGCTCGACTGGATCGGCATCACCCGCGGCAGCTACGAGGGCCCCTACTTCCAGTCCTCGTACGCGGGCGAGCACCGCGCCGCCGCGCAGCGGCTGTACGAGGCCGGCCGGGCGTACTACTGCGACTGCACCCGCGACGACGTGCAGGCGCGCACCGGCTCGCAGCACCGGGGCTACGACGGCTTCTGCCGCGACCGGGGCCTGTCCGCCGGTGAGGGCCGGGCGCTGCGCTTCCGCACCCCGGACGAGGGCGAGACCGTGGTGGTCGACCTGATCCGGGGCGAGCCGACGTTCGAGAACAAGCTGATCGAGGACTTCGTCATCGCGCGGGGCGACGGCTCGCCGGTCTTCCTGCTGGCCAACGTGGTCGACGACATGACCATGGGGATCACCCACGTGATCCGGGCCGAGGAGCACCTGCCGAACACCCCGAAGCAGCAGCTGCTCTGGGACGCGCTCGGCGTCAAGCCGCCGGTCTGGGCGCACGTGCCGGTGGTGGTCAACGAGAAGCGGCAGAAGCTGTCCAAGCGGCGGGACAAGGTCGCCCTGGAGGCGTACCGGGACGAGGGCTACCTCGCCGACGCGATGCGTAACTACCTGATGCTGCTCGGCTGGGCGCCGTCGGGTGACCGGGAGATCGTGCCCTGGTCGGTGATCGAGGACGAGTTCCGGCTCGACGAGGTCAACCCCTCCCCGGCCTTCTTCGACGAGAAGAAGCTCCGCGCCTTCAACGGGGAGTACATTCGCGCCCTGCCGGTGGAGGAGTTCGTCGCCGCGTGCCAGCCATGGCTCACCGGCACCGACACGATCGCCCCGCCGCCGTGGCAGCCGGCCGAGTTCGACCCGGCCGCGTTCGCCGCGGTGGCCCCGCTGGCGCAGACCCGGATCGCGGTGCTCAGCGAGATCGTGCCGAACGTCGACTTCCTCTTCCTGGCCGACCCGCTGATCGACGAGGCGGCCTGGGCGAAGGCGATGAAGGAGGGCGCCGCCGAGCTGCTGGACGCCGCGATCGCCGCGTTCGACACGCTGGAGACCTGGGACGCCGAGTCGCTGAAGGCCACGCTGGAGGCGGTCGGCGCGGAGCGCGGGTTGAAGCTGGGCAAGGCGCAGGCGCCGGTCCGGGTGGCGGTCACCGGCCGCACCGTCGGGCTGCCGCTGTTCGAGTCGCTCGAGGTGCTCGGCCGCGACCGTACGCTGACCCGGCTGCGCGCCGCCCGGGTACGCCTGGTCTGAGCCGTGCGTGACGCCCGGCGTGTCGTCCGGGCGTGTCGCGCGCCGGAAACGGAAGCCCTTTCGGGCGTCATGCCTCCTGGTCATATTTATGACCAGGAGGCATAACGGGACGCGGTAGAGGTCTCTCCCGTCCCGTCACGCACGGTGACCGGGTGAGCGGACGCCCGCTGCGGATCCGGCCTGCCGCCCGGTGCCCGGCCCGGTCAGCGACGGGCGGCGCGGCGACGCAGCAGCAGTCCTCCACCCAACGCGGCCAGCACCACGACCGCGCCGGCCGCCCAGAGCCAACCCGCACCCCCGCCGTCGTCAGCGGCGGCGGCCGCGGGCGTCGGGCTCGCCGGCGACGGCGCGGTCGTGGTGGGCGGCGCGGCGCTCGTGGGCGGCGTCGCGGTGGTCGGCGCGGTGCTGGTCGGCGTCGACGGCGTCTCGGCCGGGGTGCCGGTGGTCAGCGTGAACCGGATCTCGCCCTTGATCGGGTGCCCGTCGTCGGACGCGAGCTGGTAGGCAACGATGTAGAGCCCGGCCGCGGCGGGCTTGAACGGCACGCTCACCCGCTTCCCGGAGAAGATCGGCGGTCCACCCGCGGCGGCCACGTTGTCCGGCCCGGTGACGGTGACCGTCGTGCCGGCCTCCTTCGGCGTGGCCAGGAACCGCAGCTCGATCCGCTTCGGCGCGGCAGCCACCCGGGCCCCGTTGGCCGGATCGCTGCCGGTCAACGAGTTGTGCGCGGAGGCCGGCGCGGCCGGCAACAGCAGCGACACCCCCGCCGCCAACCCGAGCACCGCCAGCCAGGTACGTGTCGTACGGGCAACCCTGCCCCCCATGAGCCCCTCCGTCCGGGTAAGATCCGGCCGCTGATCTTCGACCGTCCATTGGTCGGTCTCAGCTCGCAGATAGTTCCAAATACTCTTCCACCTACTGCAACCACGCGGCGTTCTGCGGAGTCTTTGGGGTGGGCGGGTCCAGTGTGACCGGCAGCGGGAGCCAGCCATCGAACGGGGCGAGGAGGCGGCGATGGTCCGGAAGGTGAGGCGGCTGCTGACCGTCGTGGCCGGGGCGGCGGTGCTGGCGTGCACGCTGGCCCTCACCGGCACGACGGCGGCCCAGGCCGCGCCGAAGCCGAAGCTCGCCCCGGCCGGGGTGGACATCACCGGCGACCAGCTCGACCAGCCGTTGCAGTTGCGGGCCGACACCAAACCGGCCGAGGTCACCATGATCGTCGACCAGGTCAAGTGGCTGGGGACGACCGGTCAGCTGCGCGGCCCGGCGGCCAAGGACCTCGGTCCGAAGTACACGGTGGTGGTGCTCGCCGCCGGCAGCCCGCAGCACACCTACGACCTCTTCCCGCTGGCCAAGGGCGGCCCTCGCGTCTACCGGCCGGCCAAGCAGCCCGACCTGAGCCACCCCCGGGCCGGCTGGTTCTTCGGCCGCCTCAACATGTCCGAGACGCTGCGCGCCGTCGGGGTGCCGCTGGCACCCCGGTTCGACACGCTCTCCGGGGGTATCGGCGGCGGCGAGCGCGTCCTACCGGAGGAGGCGCTCGACCCGGCGGAGGGCCTCGACACCGCGCTCGGCGAGTTGCAGCGGCTGCTGCTGCTCAACATCGGCGTGGTGCTGGTCATCACCGTCGGGCTGGCCGGGATCGCGCTCCTGGTGCGCCGCCGCACCCGCTGAGCCCGGGTCAGATGGTCAGCACGACCTTGCCCCGGACATGCCCCGCCTCCACCAACCGCTGCGCCTCGGCGGCCTCGGTGAGCGGGAACGTCCGGGCCACGTGCACGGTGAGCCGGCCGGCGTCGACCAACCCGGCGAGCACCCCCAGGTCGGCCGAGGACGGCTTGACGAAGAGGTACGTGCCGCCAAGGCGGGTCACGTGCTCCGGGTCGGCGGTGGAGACCAGCCGCCCCGGCCGGCCGATCAGCTCGGCGGAGGCGTCCAGCGCGTCGCCCCCGAACAGGTCCAGCACCACGTCGACGCCGTCCGGCGCGACCGCGCGGACCCGGTCCGGCAGGCCGTCGCCGTAGCTGACCGGCTCCGCGCCCAGCGACCGGACGAAGTCGTGGTTCGCCTCGCTCGCCGTGCCGATCACCCGGTCGGCGCCGAGCGCGCGGGCCACCTGCACCGCGAGGTGCCCCACCCCGCCGGCCGCGCCGTGCACCAGCACGGTGTCACCGGCGCCGGTGCGGGCCAGTTGCAACGCCTGGTAGGCGGTGAGCCCGGCCAGCGGCAGACCGGCCGCCTCCGGCCAGGACGCCCGCACCGGCTTGTCGGTCAGGCACCGCTCCGGGGCCGGGACCAGTTCCGCGTACGTGCCGTGCTGCACGTCGTCGCGGCGGACGTAGCCGATCACCTCGTCACCGACGGCGAACCCGGACACCGCCGGACCGACCGCCTCCACCACGCCGGCGGCGTCCCACCCCGGCACCAGCGGGAAATGGCTCGGGAACGCGCCGGCCAGGTGCCCCGCCCGGACCTTCCAGTCGACCGGGTTGACCCCGGCGGCCCGCACCCGCACCAGGACCGTGTCCGGACCGACCGGCGGGGTGGGCAGCTCACGAGCGGTGAGCAGGTCGGCCGGGCCGTACTCGTCGATCGCCATCGCCTTCACCCCACCCACGCTAACCGCCGGACGGGCCCCGCGTGGTCAGCACCAACGGCGCGGCGGCCGTTCCCGGCGGCTCGTGCGGTTGCCGGGGCGCACCGCGCCGTGCCGGTGGCCACCCGCCCAGCCGGCCTGGTCGCTGCGGCAGCCCTGGATCGGCGCCGGGTCGGCGGTGGGACCGGCCGGCTCGACGACCCGCTGACGCGGCGCCGCCGGCTCGTCGTCGGCGCGCTCCGACGACCGCCCGACGGCCGGCTCACCCGGATGGGTCAGCCCCGCCCGGCGCGGCTGGTCGTGGCCCGGCCGACAGTGCTCGTGCTGGGCGCAGCCGTGTTCGGCCTCCCCGTGCGCCATCCCGGTCCCCCTCACCCTTCGCCCTCGCCCGTCGGACGGAACGCCCCGACGCGCTCTGACACCGTACTGGCCCGGCCCGACGAGATCGTCAGCGCGTACCGGTGGAGATCGCCCGTCGGCGGCGCCGCCGGGGACTCGGAGTGGATCCGCTGGTCAGGCCGTGTCAGGCTGGTGCGGTGAGTGAACCGGGCGGTACCGAGACGTCGGCCACGCTGCGCCGCATCGAACGGGCCGCGGGCAGCCTGGCCACCGCCAGCGTGGCCCGGATGGACGAGAGTCTGCTGTGGTTCCGCGAGCTGCCCGCCGACCAGCGTTCCTGGGTGATGCTGGTGGCCCAGGCCGGCGTGCGGTCCCTGGTGCAGTGGCTGCGCCAGGGCGGCGGCGCGACCGACCGCACCCAGGAGGTGTCGGACGAGGTCTTCGCCGCCGCGCCGGTGGCGCTCGCCCGCTCGATCAGCCTCCAGCAGACCGTGGCGCTGATCAAGGTGACCATCGAGGTCGTCGAGGAACAGGTGTCCGACCTGGCCGTGCCGGGCGAGGAACAGTCGCTGCGGGAGGCGGTGCTGCGGTTCTCCCGGGAGATCGCGTTCGCCGCCGCCCGGGTGTACGCCCGGGCCGCCGAGACCCGGGGCTCCTGGGACGCCCGGTTGCAGGCGTTGCTGGTGGACGCGCTGCTGCGCGGCGACTCGCCGGACGTGCTGGCCAGCCGCGCCGCCGCGCTGGGCTGGTCGGACGCGCCGCCGGTGGCGGTGGCGGTGGGCCGCTCCCCCGGCGGTGAGGTGGCGGCCGTCCTGCACACCGTCTACCGGCAGGCCCGCCGGATCGGCGTCGAGGTGATCGGCGGCGTGCACGGCGACCGCCTGGTGATCGTGCTGGGCGGGGCGGCCGATCCGCTGGCGGCCACCGGGAAGCTGCGTACCGCGTTCGGCGACGGGCCGGTGGTGGTCGGTCCGGCGGTGCCCAGCCTCGACGAGGCGACCGAGTCCGCGCGAGCCGCGCTCGCCGGGTTCCGGGCCGCGCCGGCCTGGCCGACCGCGCCGTGCCCGGTCGCCGCCGCCGAACTGCTGCCCGAGCGGGCGCTGGCCGGCGACGCCGAGGCGCGCCGCCGGCTGCGCCACGACGTGTACGCGGCGCTGGCCCGCGCCGGCGGCGGCGAACTGCTGGAGACGCTGGACGCGTTCTTCGCCGCCGGCGGCACGCTGGAGAGCGCGGCGCGATCGCTGTTCGTGCACCCGAACACGGTGCGTTACCGGCTGAAGCGGATCGCCGAGGTGACCGGCTTCTCGCCGCTCGCCCCGCGGGACGCCTTCGCGCTCCAGGTCGCGTTGACCGTCGGTCGTCTCGACCCGGTGGTCCCGGCCGTCACGCCGGTCCCGAACCAGACAGCGAGCCCAGCCGGTCGGAAAGCCACCCAGAGCGGTGACGACCGACACCGATCTTTGTAGGTTTCCTCTAAAGCTTCTAGTGCGGTTTGGTGCCGTGCGTTACAGCGCAACCCGCGAGTATCCGTCAGAGTCGTACACGTGCTCGCCGTACTCTCCCCCGGACAGGGTTCACAGAAGCCCGGTTTCCTGAACCCATGGCTCGACCTCGCCGGCGCCGAGGCGCGCCTGCGCTGGTGGTCGGCGCTGGCCGGGGTCGACCTGATCCACCTCGGCACCGAGGCGGACGCGGACGAGATCAAGGACACCGCCCGCACCCAGCCGCTGCTGGTCGCCGCCGCGCTGCTCGCCGCCGAGCACCTGCCGATGCACGACGTCCGGGTGGTCGCCGGGCACAGCGTCGGCGAGCTGGGCGCCGCCGCGCTGGCCGGCGTGCTGCCCGCCGAGGCGGCCGTGACGCTCGCCGGCGTCCGCGGCCGGGAGATGGCCGCCGCCTGCGCGCTGGAACCCACCGGGATGGCCGCCGTGCTCGGCGGCGACCCGGACGAGGTGCTCGCCGCGTTGGAGACGCACGGCCTGCACCCGGCCAACCGCAACGGCGCCGGCCAGATCGTCGCCGCCGGTGCGATCGCCGGGCTGGAGAAGCTCGCCGTCGAACCGCCGACCCGGGCGCGGGTCATCCGGCTCAAGGTGGCCGGCGCGTTCCACACCCCGTACATGTCCCCGGCCGAGACCGCGCTGGCCGGGGTGGCCGCCGGGGTCACCGTGGCCGACCCGGCCCGCGTCCTGCTGTCCAACCTCGACGGCGCCCCGGTCGGGTACGGCCGGGAGGCGGTGCAGCGGCTGGTCCGGCAGGTGACCGCCCCGGTCCGCTGGGACCTGTGCATGCGCACCCTGGTCGACCTCGGCGTCACCGGTGTGATCGAACTGCCGCCGGCTGGCACGTTGGCCGGTCTGGTCAAGCGGGAGCTCAAGGGGGACGGGGCACCGGAGATCGTCACCCTGAACACGCCCGACGACCTGCCCGCCGCGCGGAGCCTGATCGCCCGGCACGGCGGTGGCGGCGTCGCCCGCCCGTCGGCGTCCGGTTTCCGGGTGGTGGTCTCCCCCGCCGCCGGTGTCTTCACGCCGGTGGCCGAGCTGACCGAGGGCGCCGGTGTGCACGCCGGCCAGGTCGTCGGCCACGTCGCCGCCCGGCAGGGGCGGGTCGAGGTGACCGCGCACGACAGCGGGCTGCTCACCGAGTGGCTCGCGCACCACGACGACCCGGTCGCCCCGGGCCAGCCCCTCGTCCGCATCGGAGGATCGCACTAAATGGCCGGCAGCCGGATCGCCGCGATGGGGCACTACCAGCCCTCCCGCGTGGTCACCAATGACGAGCTCGCACAGTTCGTCGACACCAACGACGAGTGGATCCGGGACCGGGTCGGCATCGCCACCCGGCGAATCGCCGGCGAGGAGACCGTGGCCGACATGGCCGCCGCCGCCGCCGGCAAGGCGCTGGCCAGCTCCGGCCTCACCGCCGCCGACATCGACCTCGTCGTGGTGGCGACCTGCACGTCGGTGGACCGCAGCCCGAACGTGGCCTGCCGGGTCGCGGCGAAGCTGGGCGTCAACGCGCCGGCGGCGTACGACCTCAACACCGCCTGCTCCGGTTTCGCGTACGCGCTCGGCACGGTGGACCACGCGATCCGGGCCGGCGCGGCGCGCAACGCGCTGGTGATCGGCGCGGAGAAGCTCTCCGACGTGACCGACTGGACCGACCGGTCGACCTGCATCATCTTCGGCGACGGCGCCGGCGCGGCGGTGGTCACCGCGACCGCCGACGACGAGCCGACCGGAATCGGACCGGTGGTGTGGGGATCCGCGCCGGAGAAGAGCGACGCGGTACGGATCGAGGGCTGGCGTCCGTACATCGCGCAGGAGGGGCAGTCGGTGTTCCGCTGGGCCACCACCGCGCTGGCCCCGCTGGCGCTCCAGGCCTGCGAGCGGGCCGGGGTGGCCCCGTCGGAGCTGGCCGCGTTCGTGCCGCACCAGGCCAACGCGCGGATCATCGACGGCATCGCCAAGCGGCTGAACATCCCGGACGCGATCATCGCCAAGGACATCGTCGAGTCCGGCAACACGTCGGCGGCGAGCATCCCGCTGGCCCTGTCGAAGATGGTCGAGCGACGCGAGGTGCCCGCGGGCGCCCCGGTGCTGCTGTTCGGTTTCGGCGGCGGCCTGACCTACGCCGGTCAGGTCGTGCGCTGCCCCTGATGACCCCCTCGGGCGCGAACGCGCTCCAGGTGCGGTGGCCGGCGTCGCCGGCCGCCGAGTAACCCCGATGAGAGGAACCAACCGCAATGACCCGTGACGAGATCACCGCCGGCCTCGCCGAGATCCTCGAAGAGGTTGCCGGGGTGAGCCCGGACGACGTGGCCGAGGGGAAGTCCTTCACCGACGACCTCGACGTCGACTCGCTCTCCATGGTGGAGGTCGTGGTGGCGGCCGAGGAGAAGTTCGGCGTCAAGATCCCGGACAACGAGGTGCAGAACCTGAAGACCGTCGGGGACGCGGTCAGCTACATCGAGGCGCAGTCCTGATCATGAGTCGCCCCGACGTCGTCGTCACCGGGCTCGGCGCGACGACCCCGCTCGGCGGGGACGTCGCGTCGACCTGGGACGCCATGCTGACCGGCCACTCCGGGGTGGGTGCGCTCACCCAGGAGTGGGCCGGGCAACTGCCCGTCCGGATCGCCGCCCGACTGGCCGTGGACCCGGCCGAGGTGCTGGACCGCGTGAAGCTGCGCCGGCTGGACCGCTCCCAGGCGATCGCCCTCATCGCCGCGCGGGAGGCCTGGGCGGACGCCGGGCTGGCCGATGCCGGGCCGGACCCGGAACGGCTGGCCGTGAGCGTCGGCTCGGGCATCGGCGGCGCCACCACCCTGCTCGACCAGGACGACATCCTGGAGGCGTCCGGACCGCGACGGGTCTCCCCGCACACGGTGCCGATGCTGATGCCGAACGGCCCGGCCGCCTGGGTCGGGTTGGAACTGGGCGCCAAGGCCGGGGTGCACTCGGTGGCCAGCGCCTGCGCGACCGGCGCGGAGGCGATCTCGCTGGGGCTGGACATCATCCGCGCCGGCCGCGCCGACGTGGTGGTGGTCGGCGGCACCGAGGCGGTCATCCACCCGCTGCCGATCGCCGGTTTCGCCTCGATGCGGGCCATGTCGACCCGCAACGACGAGCCGGAGAAGGCGTCCCGACCGTGGGACAAGGCCCGGGACGGCTTCGTGCTCGGCGAGGGCGCGGGCGTACTGGTGCTGGAGCGCGCCGACCACGCCGCCGCCCGCGGCGCCCGCGTCTACGCGCGCCTGGCCGGCGCCGGGGTCACCTCCGACGCGTACGACATGGTGCAGCCGCACCCGGAGGGCGAGGGCGCGATCCGGGCCATCGTCCGGGCGCTCGCCGACGCGGACATGACCGGACGGGACATCGTGCACGTCAACGCGCACGCCACCTCCACGCCGGTCGGCGACATGCTGGAGATCGGCGCGCTGCGCGAGGCGATCGGTGACCACCCGCTGCTCACCGCCACCAAGTCGATGACCGGGCACCTGCTCGGCGCGGCCGGCGCGTTGGAGTCGATCGCCACCATCCTGGCCATCCGGGACGGGGTCGTGCCGCCCACGATCAACCTGGACGACCCGGATGACGGCCTCAGCCTGGAGGTGGCCGCGCACAAGGCCCGGCACCTGGAGATCCCGGCCGCGCTGAACAACGCGTTCGGCTTCGGCGGGCACAACGTGGCGCTGGTCTTCACCCGCCCCTGAACCAGGTCTGCAAGGAAGGGGCCCCCTCTCCACACGTGAGTGTGAGAGGGGGCCCCTTCTCTACCGGAGGCGTTAACCGGGGGCCCGTCCTTACACCTTGCAGGTGGTGGCGGGCAGGCCGGGGACCGGCACCGGGGCGCGGCCGGTGGGGCGGGCCTTGCCGGCGAGCACCGCGGCCAACGCGGTCATCGAGGCCCGGGTGGACGAGTAGGTCGCCAGCACCGTCGGCGACTTCGCCCCGGCCAGCACGTACGGCGTGTCCATCGCCACCGTCACCGCCGCGTCGGCGCTCAGGTCCTTCGTGCCGTCGCCGTACCCGACGAGGTGCACGACGGTGCCGCCGGAGGACACCACCCTGACCCCGGCGGCGGTGAGCGCCTCGGTCAGCAGGGCCCGGGTGCGGTCCCGCCCGCCGGAGGAGGTGACCCGGACCGGTCCGGTCACCGCACCGCCGCACGTGCCGCGCAGCACTGTCACCGCGGCGGCGGCCAGGTCGGCGGCGGCCTTTCGGTGCTCGGGGCCGTCCAGCGTCGACAGCGCCGGCTGCGGGTGCCCGGCCAGCCGGAACTTCATGGTGAGCACCCGGGTGACCGCCTCGACCAGGCGGGTGCGGGGCAGCGAGCCGTCCGTCAGCGCGGCGCGCAGCCCGTCGTACGCCTGGCCGACGTTCGGGGTCATCAGGATGAGGTCGTTGCCGGCGTTGAGCGCGCGGACCGCCGCCTCGCCGGGCGACCACTTCTTCGCCGGCGCCATGTTCATCCCGTCGGTGATCACCACCCCCTGGAAGCCGAGCTGGCCCCGGAGCACGTCGGTGAGCAGCTTGCGGGAGAACGTGGCCGGGGTGCCCGGGTCGACCGCCGTGACGTTCAGGTGGGCGGACATCACCGCCATGGCGCCGGCGTCGATCCCGGCGCGGAACGGCGGGAACGCGGTGCGGTCCAGCACGGCCCGGGACTGCCCGACCACCGGCAGTTCGGTGTGCGAGTCGGCGGCACTCAGGCCGTGCCCGGGGAAGTGCTTGACCGCCGCACCGACGCCCTCGGCCTGGAGACCGCGGACCGCGCCGGCCACCTGGGGCGACGCGGTGGCCGGGGTGGCGCCGAAGGACCGGGAGCCGATCACCGTGCTGCGGGTGGCCAGCACGTCGGCGACCGGGGCGAAGTCCAGGTTGATCCCCATCGCGGCCAGTTCGGCGCCGGCGGCCCGCCAGGCGGCCTCGGTGAGCGCCGGGTTGCCGGCCGCGCCGGCGGCGAGCGGGCTGGGCAGTTGGGTCACCCCGTCGGTGATCCGGGTGACCACGCCGTACTCCTGGTCGGTGCCGACCAGGAAGGGCGCGGCGCCGGCGGGCAGCTTGCCGGCGGCGACGCGCAGCCCGTCGGTCAGCGCGCGGACCTGCTTCGGGTTGTCGACGTTGGTGGTCTCCTGGTTGCCCGAGGTCGGGTCGTCGGCGCTGAAGCCGACCAGGATCACGCCGCCGAGGCGGTACTTCGCCACCATCTCGGCGGGGGTGTCGACACCGGCCAGCGCCCGGTTGCCGGCGGCCGAGCCGGCGGAGACCTGGGTGGCCGAGCTGCCGTACGCGTACGGCATCAGCACCTGCCCGACCAGGTCCTCGTCGGAGAGCGTGGCGACCAGCGCGGCGGCCTGCGCCGCCGGGTCGGCGGCGGTGGGCGCCGGCGCGGCCGACGAGGAGGCGGGGGACGCCGGGGCCGACGGGGCCGGGCGGGGCCGGTCCGGCCCGTCCGAGCAGCCGGTGAGGACCAGCGCGGTCAGTGCGGCGAGCGCGACGGCGGAACGTCGCGGGGGAATCGACACGGTCCCCACCGTATCGGGGCAACTTGCCCGACGTCACCCCACCCGGGTGAGCAGCGTCACCGGCGCGCCGTCGCCGGCGTACCGGTAGGGCTCCAGCTCGGCGTCCCAGGCGGTGCCGAGCGCCTTGTCGAGGGCGTGCGCGAGCGCCTCCGGGGCGCGGGCGGCGGCCATCAGGGTACGCAGCCGGTCCTCGCCGAGCTGGATGTCGCCGGCCGCGCCGACGGTGGCCCGGAACAGGCCCCGCCCGGGGACGTACATGAAGCGCTCGCCGTCAGCGCCGGGACTGGGCTCCTCGGTCACCTCGAAACGGATCATGGGCCACTGCCGGAGGGCAGCGGCCAGCTCGGCACCCGTCCCCGGGCTGCCGGTCCAGCCGCACTCGGCGCGCCGCGCGCCGGGGTCGACGGGCTGCCCCGTCCAGTGCAGGTTGACCGGCGCGGCGAGGACGCGCGCGATCGCCCACTCGACGTGTGAGCACACGGCGAGCGGGGTCGAGTGGACGTATACGACGCCACGCGTTGGCACGGTGACCTCCCGGTGAGCCGAGGTGCGTCTTCCCCTACGACCTCGTCACCCGAGTGGCCCCTGGCACACATGATGACCGCTGTGACAGGTGGTGCGCCAGCGAATCGGAAAATTCGCCGCGGTCGGCCGGCCGGAAATACCCGGGTGGGCGACCCGGTTGTGTCCCGGTGACGGCGCGACCACCAGCCAGGCGTCGCGTTCGTGTACAGTTCTCTGGGCGGTTCTGTGCCGCCGCACGTCTTCGCGGGCCGGCGCTCAAACCCGGGCGTCACTCGCACAGCCCCCGGACGGTTCCCGTCCCCACCGTACGTCTGCAAGGAGTACCTCCGTGGCGAGCAACACCTCTAAGACCGCGCGCGCGTCAGTCCGGGCCGGCCAGGCTGGCCAGGGTGGCGCCCTCAGCGTGCTGGGCGAGTTCAAGTACCTGATCCCGCTCAACGGCGGCAAGCACGCCTACGTGCGCAACCTGACCAACGGCAAGACCGCGCACCTGCGCACCGACTCCGACGCCTTCGTCGAGGAGATCCGGACGCTGGCCGCCGCCGGCCACGCCGCCAAGATCCGCGCCGAGCTCAACGGCCTGGCCGCGTCCTACCCGGACCACGGCTGGGACAAGACCGAGAAGCGTCTCGTCGAGGCCGGTGTCTTCGAGGGCTGAGCCGCCCTCACCCGCACCACCGCGACCGCCCGTCGGGGATCACCCCGGCGGGCGGTTCCGTGTCTCCTCCGCCGGCAGCAGCGTGACCTCACCGGTGGCCAGGTCGTAGAGCGCGCCCACCACGGCCAGTTCGCCGGTGGCGACCCGGTCGGCGAGCAGGTCGTCGGCGCGCAGCGCGGCCACCGTGCGCCGCACGTGCCGGCGGATCGCCAGCGGGTGGACGGCCGGGTCCGCCACGCCGACCTCCCGCACCGCCGGGGTGATCCGGTCCACCACGTACCCCAGCGCGCCGCCGGGCCGCCGCCCGGTGCGTACCGCGTCGACTGTCGAGCCCACCGCGCCGCAGCGCTCGTGGCCGAGCACCATCACCAGGCGTACGCCGAGCTGGCCCACCACGTACTCGATCGAGCCGCAGACCGCGCGGTCGAGCACGTGCGCGCCGGTCCGGATCACGCAGATCGAGCCGAACGTCTGGTCGAAGATCGCCTCCAGCGGCACCCGGGAGTCGATGCAGCCCAGCACCACCGCGTACGGCTGCTGGTCGCCGGAGGCCACCGCCGCGGCGGCGGTCACGTCGTGCCCGTGCAGCGGTTGGCCGCTGACGAAGCGGCGGTTGCCGGTGAGCAGCTCGGCCAGGGCGGCCCGGGGGCTCCGGGCGGCGGGCGGGGACGGCATGCCTCCAGCCTGGTCACCGATCGGACCGCACGGGAGCGGACGGCGAATCTTCTCACCGGCCCGGTTGCCGTGGTGTCATGACGGGTAACGCCGGTGTCACCACCGGGTAACGCCCCGGTGGCCGGACACCGGGCGGCCCGGGGGAGGTGGACCATGTCGGAGCACCAGGAGCTGCGGCTTTCCGACGACGTACGCCTGCACGTCACGGTGACGGGGCCGGTCGACGCCGACGTCACCGTGGTCATGCTGCACGGCTGGACGCTGGACGGACGGAGCTGGCACCGGCAGCTCGCCGACCTGCGGGACCGCTTCGGCGACCGGGTCCGGGTGGTCGCCTACGACGCGCGCGGTCACGGCCGGTCGAGCTGCCTGACGCTGCGCGACGCGACGCTCGCCCAGCTCGGGGACGACCTGGCCGCGGTGGTCGACGAGTTCGCCGCGTCCGGCCCGGTGGTGCTGGTCGGGCACTCGATGGGCGGCATGACGGTGATGGAGTACGCACACCGCCACCCCGACCGCTTCGCCGAGCGCACCGCCGGCCTGGTCTTCGTCTCGACCACCGCCGAGGGGCACACGCACACCGTCTACGGGCTCTCGCCCCGGATCGCCCGGCTGATCCGGCTGGCCGAGACCACCGGCGCCGGGGTGCTGGCCCGCTGCGGCGGCTGGCGGCCGCCGTACGCGTTGCTGCGCGCGCTGCGGCCGAGCATCCGCTGGATGTTGTTCGGCGACCGCTGCGATCCGGCGGACATCCGGCTGGTCACCTCCGCGGTGGCGCGCGCCACGCTGCGCTCGATCGGTGGGTTCCGCGCCTCGATCGGCGCCCAGCACCGGCTGGAGACGTTGGCCGCGTTGGGCGGGTTGCCGGCCGCCGCGCTGGTCGGTGACCGGGACCGGCTCACGCCGCCGCCCTGCGCCGAGTCGATCGCGGCGGCGCTGCCCACCGCGGAGCTGACCGTCTGCCCCGGCGCGGGTCACATGCTGATGATGGAACGGCCCGACGTGGTGAACGCCGCCGTGGCCGGGGTGCTGCGCCGGGTGCTGGCCGGCATCGCGGTCCCGGGCCCGGCCGCGGCCTGACGACCGCTGCCGGACCCGGCCTGACGGACGGTCCCGGCACCGGTCCGGGCCGGCGCGGAGGCAGGCCCCGACGTGCGGCTTGCGGGCGGCCCGTACCCTCATTCAGCCCGTCGTGCCGTCCGACCACAGGAGCACCGCGTTGACCGACCAGACCACGCTGGACCGGGAGATCGCCGCCGAGCAGCGGCATCTCGACCGGGTGTACGCCCGGCTGGCCGAACTGCGCCGGTCGGCGGCCGACGCCGAGCGGGAGGGCTACCGGCTGGCCCGGGTCGGCACGTTCGGCGCGCTGGTCGAGCGGGACGCGATGGTCTTCCACGCCGCGCAGCGCCGGCACGTGTTGGACGCCGAGCACGAGGGGCTGGTCTTCGGGCGGCTGGACCTGCGCACCGGGCAGGTGCTGCACGTGGGCCGGCTCGGGGTACGCGCCGACGACGCGGAGACGCTGGTGGTGGACTGGCGGGCGCCCGCCGCCGCCGCGTTCTACCAGGCCACGCCCGCCGAGCCGCGCGGCGTGGTGCGCCGCCGCACGATCCAGTCCGCCGCCGAACGGGTCACCCGGATCGAGGACGACCTGCTGGACCCGGAGGCCGCGCCGGCGGACATGGCGGTGGTCGGGGACGGCGCGCTGCTGGCCACGTTGTCCCGGGCCACCGGTCGCGGGATGCGGGACATCGTCGCCACCATCCAGCGGGAGCAGGACGAGGCGATCCGGTCCCCCGGCAGCGGCGTCACGATCGTCTCCGGCGGCCCGGGCACCGGCAAGACGGCGGTGGCGCTGCACCGGGCCGCGTACCTGCTCTATTCCGACCGGGCCCGGTACGCCGGCGGCGGCATCCTGGTGGTCGGCCCGTCCGGCGTGTTCGTCGAGTACATCGCCTCGGTGCTGCCCTCGCTCGGCGAGGAGACCGCCACGCTGCACTCGCTCGGCTCGCTGTTCCCGGGCCTGTCGGCGACCCGGACCGACCCGCCGGAGGTGGCGGCCGTGAAGGGTTCGCTGCGGATGCGCCGGGTGCTGGAACGCGCCGCGCGGGACGCGGTGCCGGACGCCCCGGCCGAGCTGCGCCTGCTCTACCGCGGTGAGCTGCTGCGGCTGGACCGGCCGGCGCTGGACGCGGTGCGGGACCGCACGCTGACCCGGGGCGCGCGTCGCAACGAGGTGCGTCGGGCCGCGTTCGACGCCGTGCTCGCCGCGCTCTACGCGCAGGCCCGGACGCTGCGGGTGGGCCGGCTGCCGGAGCAGCCCGCGTTCGAGGACGAGATCATCGAGCGCCCGGAGTTCCGGGAGTTCCTCAAGGCCTGGTGGCCCCGGCTGCACCCGCGTCACGTGCTGGGCTGGCTGGCCCGGCCCGAGCGGCTGCGCCGGTACGCCGGCGGGGTCCTCTCCGCGGCCGAGATCCGGCTGCTCACCGACGCGTACCGGACGCTGGACACCGACGGGTTGACAGTCGCCGACATCGCGCTGCTGGACGAGCTGGACGCGCTGCTCGGCACGCCGGTGCGGCGGGCGAAGCCGAAGCGGGACCCGTACCAGTTGGCCGGCGGCGTGCGCGAGCTGAGCACGTACGCCGATCGGCAGCGCGCGGCCCGGGCCGCCGCCCGGGAGCGCCCGGTGGACTACCGCGACTTCGCCCACGTGGTGGTGGACGAGTCGCAGGACGTCTCGCCGATGCAGTGGCGGATGGTCGGGCGGCGCGGCCGGCTGGCGTCCTGGACCGTGGTCGGCGATCCGGCGCAGACCGCCTGGACCGGCGATCCGCAGGAGCTGGACCGGGCACGTGACCAGGCGCTGGGGCGGCGGCCCCGGCGTCGCTTCGAGCTGACCACCAACTACCGGAACTCGGCGGAGATCTTCGCGGTGGCGGCGGCGGAGATCCGCCGGCGGTATCCGGATCTGGCGCTGCCCGTCGCGGTGCGTTCCACCGGCGTGCCGCCGGTGGAGCGGACGGTGGCCGCGGCCGAGCTGCCGGCGGCCACGGTCGAGGCGGTCCGGGCGCTGTTGGCCGAGGTGGAGGGCACGGTCGGCGTGATCACGCCGGTGCCGCGCCGGGACGAGGTGGCCGGTTGGCTGGGCGACCTCGCCGTGGGCCGGCTCCAGGTGGTCACCAGCCTCCAGGCCAAGGGCATGGAGTACGACGGGGTGGTGCTGGTCGCGCCGAGCGAGATCCGGGCCGACCCGGGTTCGGGTGTCCGCACGCTCTACGTCGCGCTGTCCCGAGCCACCCAGCGTCTGACCACGCTCGATCCGGTGGGCTGACGCCACAGTCACTTGCACACATAGCGATGTGAGCATAGATTGGGCCCGTCCGGGACCCGGGGCGGGAGGGTGGGTGCGTGGGCGCAGGTCATGACCACAGCGGTGCGGTGGCCAACGCGGCACACCGGCACCGCGGTCGGCTCTGGGCGGCGTTCGCGCTGCTCGCCGTGCTGATGGTGGTCGAGGCGGTGGCCGCCGTCACGACCGGTTCGCTCGCGCTGCTCTCCGACGCCGGCCACATGTTCACCGACGTGCTCGGCATCGGCATGGCGCTCGCGGCGATCACCGCCACCCGGCGCGCCCGGACCGACCCGCAACGCACGTTCGGGCTCTACCGGCTGGAGGTGCTCGCCGCGCTGGCCAACGCGGTGCTGCTCGGCGCCGTCGCGGTCTACGTCCTGATCGAGGCGGTACGCCGGTTCGGTGAGCCGCCGGAGGTGCTCGCCGGACCGATGCTCGTGGTGGCCGTGCTCGGCCTGCTCGCCAACATCGCCGCGTTCGCGCTGCTGCGCGCCGGCGCCCAGGAGAGCATCAACCTGCGCGGCGCGTACCTGGAGGTGCTGGGCGACCTGCTCGGCTCGCTCGGCGTGATCGGCGCCGCGCTGGTCATCGCGGTCACCGACTGGTGGTGGGCCGACCCGCTGGTCGCGGTGGCGATCGGCCTGTTCATCCTGCCGCGCACCTGGCGGCTCGGCCGGGCCGCGGTACGCATCCTGGTGCAGGCCGCGCCGGAACACCTCCAGGTGACCGCCGTGCACGACCGGCTGACCGCCGTGCCCGGTGTGGCCGAGGTGCACGACCTGCACGTCTGGACGCTCACCTCCGGCATGGACGTGGCCTCCGCGCACCTGACCACCGACCCGGGCGTGGAGGTCGCCACCGTGCTGGCCGCCGCCCGGGCCGCGCTGCACGAGGACTTCTCGATCGATCACGCGACGTTGCAGATCGAACCCGGAGCGTCCACCGGCGCCTGCGGCCCAACCGGCTGGTAGTTAGGACAGACTTAAATTCGGGTGGTTATTGTTATCTTATGCCGGTTTTGCCCGGTATCTGGTTCCGGGTGGCGGAGCCGGCTCCGGGCAACGCCGGTAGGCTCGGTCGCGGCCGACCCGCAGGCGTCATCCGGCGCCGACGGAGCGGCCGTCGCCTAATCGCCCGCGGGGCGAGCCGGGGAACCACGTACGTGGGGTGCATCCGCGTCAGCGGTAGGGATCTTCCGTCCCGAACCCGTCAGCTAACCCGGTCGGCGGTTGACGGAAGGACACGTGAATGCCCCCAGTGGCACCTGCACGACGGACGGCCGCCCGGATGGCGGCCCTGCTCGTCGCGATGCTGACCCTCGGCCTCGTGACGGCGCCGGTCTCCCCCGCCTCGGCGGCACCCCCGACCGGCCGGCTCGCCGCCGCGCCCGGCGACGACGACGAGGGCGGCACGCCGGCGCTGCGCGCCAAGCTCGACGCCGCCAGCAAGGGCTGGCTGGAGGCCAAGGCCGCGCTGAACCGGTCGGTGACCCGGCAGAAACAGCTCAACGAACGACTCGTGACGATCGACACGGAGTTGACCGAGCGCAACGCCAAGGTCGGTGAGATCGCCGAGGTGGCGTACCGCACCGGCCGGATGGGCACCGCCGCGGCGCTGCTCGGCAGCACCAGCCCGGAAGGCTTCATGGACCGGGCCGCCGCCCTGGAGACGGTCGCCGCGCACGAGGACCGGACGCTGCGCGAGCTGATCACCACCCGCGACGAGGCGATCCGCACCCGTACCGCACTCGACGGCGAGGTCCGCGAACAACGCAAGCAGGTCACGGTGATGGCCAAGCGCAAGGAGCAGGCCGAGCAGGCGCTGGAGGAGGCCAACAACCGGCCCTCCGCCAGCAGCGGCGGCAGCAGCAGCGGCAGCGGGATCCGGGGCACCTCCACGGCGAACGCGAAGCCGGCCAAGCGCAACTCCGACGGCTCCTGGCCGGCCGAGTCGTGCAGCGTCAACGACCCGACGCCGGCCAGCGGCTGCATCACCCCGCGGACGCTGCACGCGCTGCAACAGGCCCAGGCCGCCGGCTTCACCCGGTACGTCTCCTGCCACCGGCCCAGCGGCTCCGGCGAGCACCCGAAGGGCCGGGCCTGCGACTTCGCGGCCCAGAAGAGCGGCTTCGGCGGCGTGGCCAGCGGCGGCGACCGGACGTACGGCAACAACCTGGCCGCGTACTTCGTGCGCAACGCCGACCCGCTCGCCGTGCTCTACGTGATCTGGTTCAAGCAGATCTGGCTGCCCAGCAGCGGCTGGAAGTCGTACAGCGGGGGCAACGGCGACCCGTCCAGCGACCACACCAACCACGTGCACCTGTCGGTCTACTGAGCACTACGTCCCACGACGTACCCCGGGTGTCGTCGCGCGGCCCACGACGTGGGCCGCGCGACGGGGCGACGATCGGGGCATGAGACGACTCTCCCCCGCCGGCCGCAAGGCGCTGCTCACCGCGCATCTGGCCACCTCGCTGGGCTGGCTCGGCACCGACCTGACGCTGCTCGCGCTCGGCGTCGCCGGGCTGCGGGGCGCCGATCCCGACGTGGTCTACCCGGCGGCGGCGCTGCTGGTCACCTGGCTGTTCGCACCGCTGAGCGTGGCGGTCTGGCTGATCGGGACCGCCAGCGCGCTGCTCACTCCGTGGGGCCTGCTGCGCTGGCGGTGGGTGCTGGTGAAGTTCGCGCTCACCACCGTCATGCTCGGCCTGGTGCTGCTCCTGCTGACCCCCCGGATCCGGCACCTCGGCGCGCTCGCCGGGGCAGCCGACGCGCACCTGCGGGTCGACCTGGTGGCGCCGCCGGCCGTCTCCACCACGCTGCTGCTGATCGCCACCGTGCTGTCCGTCTGGAAGCCGTGGGGGCGGATCAGGCGGGCCGGGCCTCCAGTGTCGCGCCGAGGCGGGCGGCGAGGCCCAGGTGGGCGGCCCTCGCCTGGCGGAACGCGTAACCGAACAGCGGCGCCGGCGCGGTGAGCGTGATCTCCACGTCGATCCGCACCACGCCGTCGGGCTCGTCGCGCAGCCGGGTGTGGTTACGCACCGACGTCGCCGGCTGCTGCCGGGCGACGGTGACCACCTCGTCCTCGGTGGCGACCAGCACGTCCGCCTGGTAGGTGACCGGAAAGTGCAGCGGACCGAGCTCCAGCCGGTCGGTGATCGCGAAGCTGGCCAGCGCGCCCGGCCGGGGCGGCAACTGTCGGACCCGCACGATCAACGGATGCAGCTCGCCCTGCCGGCTCAGGTCGCCGAGCAGTGCCACCGCGTCCGCCCGGCTGCACCGGGCCTGCACGGTGTAGCTGAAGCTGTCGCTGCTCTGCAACCGGTCCCCCCTCGCCGTCGTGGGTCCGGACGATCGTCCCGTACCGGGGCCGACCTGGCAACGGGTCGAAGGTCCCCCGGCCAGCGAGGGCGCGGAAGCAGGATCGGTGCGGGCGCGTGGCGCTCAGGCGCCGGGGAGCACCTCGGGTGCCTCGTCGGCGAACCAGGGCTCCGGTGCCCCGAAGAGACCGAGCAGGCCGGTCACCCAGAGCTGCCGGTGCACGAACCGGCTCGGCTCGGTGACCACCAGCTTGACGCCGCTGACCTCGCAGGTCTGGAAGCCGGCGACCATGGCGCTGATGCCGACCGAGTCGATGAACGTGACGAGCCGCATGTTCAGCTCGATCCGGACGGGACGCGCCTTGGCCAGGACCTCGGCGATCGCTTCCCGCACCTCGTACGCGGTGTCGACGTCGATCTCCCCACGGGGCGCGATCTGGACGACACCACCCGGACGCACCGATTTCACGATCGACAGGCTCACGCGAGCACCTCCACTCGCCCCAACGGGCGCCTCATCAGTACGCGGGCCGCGACCGAGAGTATTCCTCCAACGGCCCCGGTCGCCACCCCCCGGGATGAGCAATTCGCGGACTGGGCACACCTGGGCGAGCCCAAACCGCACCTCCGGGTTCCGTTTTCCGCTTCGACGCGGACCAGCGACCGGCCGAACGACCGGACCGGGTCGGCCGATCCGCCGACCCAGGGTAGCGGGCCCGCGCATCCCGCAGGGACACCCGGTCCCCGGCGCGTACGGGTGATTCCGCCCACCCCGTCCGTTTCCCCGCCGCTCGACTGACGGAACGGGCGGGTTTGGCGCGGGAGCGGGCGGGGCACTGCCCCGGGAAGTGAACCGTGACGCGCCGGATGACCACCGGAGTCCGACGTGGCCGCCGGGCTTCGGCACCCGAGGAGGTAGAACGATGTTCGGATCCAGCCTGTTGGACCGCCGCAGCAAGCCCGAGCGGGTCGCGGACCAGGCATGGCAGCACCTGCTCGACGCGGTCGGCACCGCCGGTGACAGCGTGCGGGACGCCACCCGCGTCGCGCGCCGCAACTCCTCCGGGCTGGCCGACGACGCCACCGACCTGGTCGGCTCCGCCGCCGACGAGGCACGCCGCCGGGCCGGCCTCGCCTTCGAGGCGCTCGCCGGCCGGCGGCCCGCGCTGCCGTGGACGCTGCTGATCGCGGCGGCCCTGGCCGGCGCGGCGATCGGCTGGGCCGCCGGCACCGCCGCCCGCGCCGCCGGCAGCCGGGAGCGCGCCACCGACGACATCGAGTTCGTCGACGTCGACCGCCCCAACTCCCCCGCCGGCCTGGACGGCTGACCGCACCCCGCACACGACGAACGGTGGCCGTCCCCGACCAGGGGACGGCCACCGTCGCGTCAGCGGGCTTCGGTGATCATGAGGATGGCGGCGAGAGTCCGGTCAACCTCATGATCGTCACGTGGGGCCGCCCGCGGAACCGGTCAGCGCGCGGCGCAGGAGACGGTCGGTGCCCGGTTGCCGTTGGGGGCGGTGCCGGTGAAGCCGACGGTGGTCGACGCGCCGACGCCGAGGTTGCCGTTCCAGCCGGCGTCGGTCACCGTGACCGCCGAGCCGGTCTGGGTGTACGTCCCGCTCCAGAGTTGGGCGATCCGCTGACCGTCCGGATAGGTCCAGGTCAGCGTCCAGCCGGCGATCGGCGTGGTGCCGGAGTTGCGTACCGTCACCTCGCCCTGGAAGCCGCCGGGCCAGGAGTTCGTCACCGCGTAGGTGGCGGCGCAGCCGCGCCCGGTCGGCGTCGGGGTCGGTGCCGTCGGGGTCGGGGTCGGTGACGTTGGCGACGGCGACGGGCTCGTCGGGGTGGGCGACGGGCCGGTCGGGGTGGGACTCGCCGACGTCGGGGTGGGCGTGGGCGTGCCGCCGAGGCGGTCCGCGACCAGGATGCCCCGACCGTTGGTGCCCAGGTAGACCCGGCCCCAGACACGCGGGTCGCCGGTGAGCGCCTCGCCCGCGTTGCCGTACTGGTGCTGGTCGTCGTTGATCCGGACCCAGGTCGCGCCCGCGTCGTCGGAACGGAAGACCCCGTGCGTGCCGTCCACCGTGCCGACGGTGAACAACGCCGGGTACGTCTTCCCGGGCGCCGCCTTGCCGAAGCCGACGTTCACCGCCGTGGACACGCCGGTGACCTTGGTGAAGCTCGCGCCGGAGTTGGTGGAGTGCCAGAGGCCACCCTCGCCGGCCAGCCAGATGTCGCCCTCGACGCCGGGCAGCGCCTTGAACTTGACGCCGGTGGTGGGCAGGCCGGTCGCCGCGGTGGCGGTGAACGCCGCCCCGCCGTTGGTGCTGACGTAGAACTTCCCGGCGCTGACACCGTAGAACTTGTTCGGGTTGACCCGGTCGGACTCGACGGTGGCATTGGCCGGGATGCCGGTGGCGGCGGTCCACGAGTTGCCGAAGCCGACCGAACGGACCACCTGCTGGCCGGCGTCGCCGGGCGACCAGACGAACTGGCCGCCGTCGGCGGACGCGGCCACCGTGCCGCCGTTGTTGATCCCGCCGGGCTCGGTGCCCTGGAACCAGTTCGCGCCGCCGTCGGTGGAGAACGCCACGTGGCTGTCGTTGGGGCGGTCGGAGTCGGTGAAGTTACCGGCCCGGACCATGACCGCCGGCTTGGTCTCCGCGTAGTCGAGGCTGGTGGTGCTGGTGAAGCCCGGCTGGGTGAACATCATCGGCGGTACCGCCGCGAGGTCGGTGTGGCGGAAACCGCCGATGTCGCCGAGGCCGCTGATCAGCGGCGCGCCCGACGGCGGGCTGACCAGGTCGAGCACGGCGGTCTCCTCCAGCCCCTTCACCATCGGCGTGATGGTGAACGTGCCGCCGGTGTCCCACTTCGTCAGGCCGGTGGTGCCGTAGATCGTCGCGCCGGTGCCGTACATCATCCGGTCGCTGTCGAACGGGTCGATCTCCAGCGACTCGTTCATCCAGCCCAGTTTCGGGGTCTCCTCCGGCGGCGCCGGATTGGTGCCGAACGTCAGCCACGGCACCGAACTGACGTCCATCGTGTACTTCTTGGTGCGGTTCGGGTAACTGGCCCAGTCCCAGATCCGGGTCCAGGTCGCGCCGCCGTCGGTGCTGCGCCAGAAGATCGCGTCCGGCCACCAGGAGACCTGGGTGGCGACCATCAGCGTGTTCGGGTGCTGACGGTCGATGGTCAGCCCGGAGTAGCCGAAGTACGCGTCGCCGCTCGACGACGGCACCGGGCTGATCTGCGTCCACGCGCCGGTGGCCCGGTTGAACTTCCACACGTCGCCCTTGCCGCCGTCGTACGGGCCGCCGGTGTCGCTGGTGGCGAGGTAGAGGAAGCCACCGACCGGGTCGACCACGCCCTTGTGCGCGAGGTAGCCGGTGGGCTGGCCGGGGATCCGTTCCCAGGTCGCGCCGGCGTCGGTGCTGCGGTAGACCGGGTTCTGCTTGTCCGCCACCCCGACGTAGATGGTCTTCGTGGCGGTGCCGGCCGTGCCGGTGCCCTTGTCGAAGCTGACCCAGGTCAGGCCCTGGTTCTGGCTCTGGTAGCCGCTGCTGTCGTTCGGGTCGGCCCGGTAGTTGCCCACGTTCGGGAAGTTGGCGACCTTCGCCCAGGTCGCGCCGTAGTCGGTGCTGCGCCACAGGCCGTTGCCGCCCTCGGCGCCGTAGTAGAGCACGCTGTTGCGGTTCGGGTCGACCGCCAGCCGCTCCCCCATGCCCCGGCCGGGCATGTTGCCGCCGTTCTTGAACGGCAGCTCGGTGGCCTGCCAGGTGGCGCCCTTGTCGGTCGAGCGCAGGATCGCCCCGTGGTTCGGGTCCCAGTCGTTCGTGTACATGCCGACCGCCGCGTACACCCGGTTGGTCTGCACCGGGTCGGTGGCGAGGCTGACCACCCCGTTCCAGCCCCACCGGTCCGCGCCGACCCAGTCCAGCAGCGGCGTCCACGACCGGGTGGCCTGCTCCCAGCGGTACGCGCCGCCGATGTCGGTCCGCGCGTAGATCAGGTTCTTCTCGGTCGGGTTGAAGACGATGCCGGGGACGAAGCCACCGCCGTCGATCCGGACGTTCTTCCAGGTGTACGGCTCGGCGGCCGCGGCGGCGGCGGGGGGTACGCCGGTGGCGACGAGCGGCACGACGACGGTCGCCACGGTGGCGGCCAGCGCGACGGCCGCCAGGCCGGCGAGTTTTCTGCGCATGGGGCGGATCCTCTCGGTTGCCCTTGGGGGCGGGGAACGGGAGCAGGGGGTGGCGCTTCGAGGAGGGGAGCTGCCCGGGCTCCCCGTCGGCGTACTGGCTCCCGCAGCCGAGGGACCCTCAGCGTACGCCGATCAACCGCGCCATGGAAGCGCTCCCATGCCACCCGTTCCGGGTGGGGGCGGATCACCCGGTCGCGCGCAGGATCGCAGGGTGCGGGACCGCCCCGCACGTCGACCACCCACCGGAAGGAGAACCGGATGACCACCGGGACGATGACGCGTACCGACCGGGAGATCCGGTCCGCGGTCCGCGACGAACTGGCCCGGGCGGGCCTCGACGGCATCGGGGTGACCGTCGACGGCGGCGTGGTGACGCTGACCGGCCCGGTGGCCGATCCCGCCGCGCGGTGGGCCGCCGAACGGGCCTCGCACCGGGTGGCCCGGGTCCGCGCGGTCGCCGACGACCTCGCCGTCCCGACCGTCCCCGCCGACGCCGGCCGGAACGACGCGGGGCTCGCGCTCGGGGTCGTCCGGGCGTTGGAGTGGGACGCGTTCCTGCCGGTCGGGGCGCTGCGGGTGACCGTCGCCGACGGCTGGGTCACGCTGCACGGCGAGGTCGGATGGGAGTACCAGCGGCGGGCCGCCGAGCGGTCGGTCGCCCGGCTCACCGGCCTACGCGGACTGAGCAACGGGATCACGGTGCGGCAGTGAACCGAACCACCCGGCCCGGGTGAGCCCGGCTCACCCGAACGGCCGGCAGAGTGGACGGCATGAGTGATCCGAACGGGCTGATCACGCCCGGGCAGACCGCGCCCGGGTTCACGCTGCCGGCGTCGCCCGACGCGCGGGAGGTGGGCCCCGGGCAGTTCCGTGGCCGGCCGGTCGTGCTGGCCTTCTACCCGGCCGACTGGACACCGGTGTGCAGCGACCAGATGGCGCTCTACCAGGCGGCGCTGCCCGAGCTGGAACGGTACGACGCGGTGCTGCTGGGCATCTCGGTGGACAGCGTCGACTCGCACCGGGCGTTCGCGCAGAGCCGCGGCATCCGGTTCCCGCTGCTCGCCGACTTCGAACCGAAGGGCGAGGTGTCCCGCCGCTACGGCGCGTACGCCCCGCGCGGGCAGTCGGACCGGGCGCTCGTGGTGATCGATCCGGACGGCCGGGTGGCCTGGAGCCACCTCTCCCCGCCCGAGGTGAACCCGGGCGTGGACGGCATCCTCGACGCCCTGGAGCAGCTCGGCACCGATCGGCGGGTGAGCGCGCGATGACCACCCCGTTGCAGGTCACCACCGCCCGGCTGCGGGTGCCGGTCACCGACCGGGATCACGTCCGCGGTCCGGCCGACGCCCCGGTCACCGTGGTCGAGTACGGCGACTTCCAGTGCCGGTTCTGCGGCGCCGCCTACCCGAACCTGGCCGAGGTGCGGCGCCAACGGGCCGACGTGGTGCGGTTGGTGTACCGCCACTTCCCCATCACCAACGTCCACCCGCACGCGGAGAACGCGGCGGAGACCGCCGAGGCGGCCGGCGCGCGGGGCCGGTTCTGGGAGATGCACGACTGGCTCTACGAGCACCAGGACCAGCTCGACCCGGTGCACCTGTCGCTCGGTGTCGAACAGATCGGGCTCTCACCCGACGAGATCGACGCGGAGGTGGGGCGGCAGGCATACGCCGACCGGGTCCGGCAGGACTTCGTGGGCGGCATCCGCAGCGGCGTCAACGGCACGCCGACGCTCTTCGTCAACGACATCCGCCACGACGGCGGCTACGACCTGGCCGAGCTGCTGGCCGTGGTGGACGCCGTCGCGCCGACCTGACCGGCCGGGCCCGTCCGCGACCGGTCAGATCAGCCGCAGCTCGCGCGCCCGCCGGACCGCCTCCCGCCGGCGGGTCGCGTCGAGCTTGCGGTAGACGTTGCGCACGTGCGTCTTCACCGTGTTGACCGAGAGCGACAGCTCGGCGGCGATCTCCACGTTGGTCAGGATGCTCTGGAGATACCGCAGGATGGTCAGCTCCCGTTCGGTGAGCGGCTCGTCCAGCGCCCGTGCCGGCCCGTCCGGTGCCCCGTCGGCCCCGGACGCGTCGACGCCCCGGACCAGGTCGCTGACGGTCGCCCAGTACGCGGTGCCGGAGTCCAGGTGGGCGGCGAGCAGGTCGCGTACCCCCGGCTCGGCCCGGGTGAACACGCGCCGGCAGCCGTCCGGCTCGGCCAACGCCAGCGTCTCCTCCAGCAGCCGCCCGGCCCGCCGACCGTCGCCGGCCGCACCGGCCAGCGCCGCGTCCAGCAGCCCCGCGCCCAGCCGGACCGGCAGCGGCCAGCCCGCCGCGCCCGGCCCGGTCCAGTCCGGCAGCGCCCGCTCGGCCGCCCGGGCGTCGCCGGCCCGCAGCCACAGCCGGGCCGAGACCAGGGCGAGCGCCGGATCGGTGGAGTCGTCGCCGGTCGCGTCCAGCAGCGCGCGGGCCCCGCCCGGGTCGCCCACCGCGGCGCGGAGCTGGGCCTCGCCGGCGGTCAGCCACGCGCCCAGCTCGGGCCCGGGCGCGACCGACCGGGCCGCGGCGAGCGTGTGCAGCCCGGCCGCCGGTTCCCCGCCGTCGGCCAGCAACCCGGCCCGGCAGAGCGCCGCCAGCGCCGCCCCGCCCGGCTCCGCGCCGGCCGGACCGGCGAGCGCGAGCTGCGCCGCCGCCTCCGCCGGCCGGTCCCGGTGCCAGGCCACCAACGCCAACGCCAGGTACGCGTAGCCGCAGTCCAACCGCGACGACCAGCCCTGGCAGGGCGGCATCGACAGGGCCGCCCGGGCGCGCTCCTCGGCGGTACGCAACGCGCCCCGGGCCGCCTCCAGCAGCGCCGACCGGCTGGCGCAGAGCAGCTCGACGCGGGGCCGGCCGGCCCGACGCGCCGCGACGAGCGCCGCCGAGAACCGCCCGCCCGCCTCCCGCAGGTCCCCCTCGGCGAGCGCGACCAGCCCGTGCGCGGCCCCGGCCACCGCCCGCACGTCGTCGGCCTCGACGCCCCGGACACCGGGCTCGGCGGCGGCGGCATCGGCATCGGCGGCATCGGCGTCAGCGGTCCGGCGCGGACCACCGGGATCGGGCCGCGTTCCCGGTTCGGCGGGGTCGTCGTGCGGTGCGGGGGCGGTGGCGAGCAGGCGGTCGGCGGCGCGGCGTACCTCGGCGTGGTCCCCGGCGAGCCGGGCCAGACCCAGCTCGACCGCGGTGGCCAGCCGGCGGAACCGGTCGCGGCGCGGTGCCGGCAGGTCCGTCGCGTGCCCGACCGCGCGCCGCAGCAGCGCGTCGGCGGCAACCGGATCCCCGGCGTACGCCCGTTCGGCCGCCGCGGCCAACGCCAGCTCCGGGTCCCGGCGTACCGCCTCGGCCGGCGGCTCGGGCGGCGCCGGCGGGACGGGCCGGGCCGGCTCGTCCGGGGCCAGTTCCGGCCAGCGGGTGACCAGCAGCTCGGTGGCGTCCGCCCACTCGCCGGCCGCCAGCGCGTGCCGCAGCGCCTCGGCCGGTCGGTCGTGCGCGGCGAACCAGCCGGCCGCCCGCCGATGCAGTTCGCCCAGCTCACCGGCGGGCAGCCCGGCCAGCTCGTCGCGGAGCAGGTCGGCCAGCAGCGGGTGCGGCCGGTACCAGGGCGGGCTGCCCCCGTCCTGCTGGACGAAGCCGCCCTCCCGGGCCGCCTCGGCCAGCAGGCGTCCGGCGTCGGCCCGCCCGGTCACCGCGGCGGCCAGGTCGGCGCGGACCGCGACCGCCACCGCGCTGCGGCGCAGGACGTCACACACGGCCGGGTCCAGCGGCGCGAGCACCTCGTCCCGCAGGTACGCGGCGATGTCCGGCTGATCGCCGGCGACGTGCGCCACGGCCCGCGCCGGGTCGCCGCCCAACGCCAGGGTGGCCAGGCGCAGCCCGGCCGGCCAGCCGGCGGTCCGCTCGGCGAGCCGGGGCACCGCCTCGGCCGGCACCGGCACGCCGTACGCGACCAGCAGGTCGGCCACCTCGTCGGCGGTGAACGCCAGCTCGTCCGGGCCGAGCACGGTCAGCTCGCCGGCCAACCGCCACCGGTGCAGGGCCAGCGGCGGTTCCCGACGCGCGCCGGCCACCAGCCGGAGCCGCCCGTCGGCGTGCCGGAGCAGGAACTCCAGCCCGGCCAGCGCCTGCCCGTCGGTCACCCGGTGCAGGTCGTCCAGGACCAGCAGCACCGGGTGCTCGCGGGCGGCCAGCGCGGCGGCGAGCGCTTCGAGCTGCGCCGGCCGGGGCGGGTCCACCGGGACCGGCGGGTCCACCCCCGGTTCCCCGGCGACGGCGGCCCGCAACGCCTCGGCCAGGTACGCCCACAGCCGCTCGGTGGTGTCGCCCTCCGCCACGGAGACCCAGACCGGCGCCGGACCCGCCCGTTCCGCCCGCGCCCAACCGGACAGCAGCGTCGTCTTGCCCCACCCGGCCGGGGCGAGAAGCAACGTGACCGGTCCCGCCGCGCCCCGCTCCAGCCGGTCCAGCAGCCGGGGACGCCGCAGCAGCGGCTCGGGCGGCGCGGGCGGCGCCAGCCGGGACGCCAGCAACGGCGGCCCCGGCCGCTGCGGCGGACCGGCGTCGGCGGTGAGCGGTTCCGGCGTCCCGACGGCCGTCCGCGTGTCCGCGTCGGTCGGCGCGGCGGCGAAGCGGACCCGGTCGACCTGCTCCGGCATGCGTCCCTCCCCCCGTCGGTGCGGGGGGCGGTTACCCGGACCGCGCCGGTTCACCCCTTCCGGGCGAACCCGCGTCACCCGGGTCGCCGCCACGCTGGGGACACGCGGGCGGCCGGCCGCGCACCGCCGGCCGCCCGGGTGACCCGCGACCTCGGGGAGGGCCTGTGACCCGGACCGGACGGCTGGCCGACGGCGTACGCGCCCTGGCCGCCGGCGTACTGGCGCTGGTGCACCGGCGGCGGGCCGCGACCGACCCCCGGCCCGGGCGCTGGCAGGTGGTGACCGTGACCGGGCGGCCCGAACAGGTGCTCCCGGGCGGGCGGTGGCCCGAGCCGCTGCGCCCGCTCGACGGCGCGGTGGAGGTCTGGGCCCGCCCGGCGCCCGGCGGGCGCGGCACCGAACTGGCGGTACGCCCGCTGGGCGGGACACCGGCGCTGGCCGGGTTCGCCGCGCACCTGGTCGGCGACGACCCCGGCCGGTACCTGCGGCAGGTGCTCCGGCAGACCCGGCAGCTCCTGGAGACCGGTGAGGTGCTGCGGGCGGACCGCTCGCCGCTGGACCGCCCGGCGGCGCGGCGCCCTAGCCGCCCCGGACCGGAGGGGACCGGGTGAGGGCCCTGTGCTGGGAGGGCACCGACGCGCTCGCCGTACGCCAGGTCCCCGACCCGGAGCTGCGCAACGCCCGGGACATGATCGTCCGGGTGCGGCGCAGCGCCACCTGCGGCGGAGACCTGCCGCTGCTGGCCGGCCGGGTGCCCGAGGCGGCCACCGGTGAGGTGCTCGGGCACGAGTTCGTCGGCGAGGTGGTCGAGGTCGGTCCGGAGGTACGCCGGCACCGGGTCGCGGACCGGGTGGTGGTCGGCGCGGCGATCGCCTGCGGGGCCTGCTGGTTCTGCCGGCAGGGGCTGCTGGCCTGCTGCGACAACGGGACCAGCGACGTGGCCACCGAGCCGCAGTGGGGGGCGCCCGCCGCCGGGTGCTACGGCCGCCCGGCCCGCCTCGGTGGTTTCGCCGGCGGCCACGCCGAGTTCGTCCGGGTGCCCTACGCCGACGTGGGCGCGTTCGCCGTACCGGACGGGGTCGACGACGACCGGGCGGTCTTCGCCGCGGACGCCGCGCC
This sequence comes from Micromonospora sp. RP3T, assembly GCF_003027925.1. GTDB lineage: Bacteria > Actinomycetota > Actinomycetes > Mycobacteriales > Micromonosporaceae > Micromonospora. Next base: position 168,112 of record NZ_PYPS01000005.1, on the reverse strand, counting down.
GGCCGGCTGGCACGGTGTCGAGCTGGCCGGTGTCGCCCCCGGGGACGTGGTGGCGGTCTGGGGCGCGGGCGCGGTGGGACAGCTCACCGCGGCGGCGGCCGTGGCCCGTGGCGCGGCCCGGGTGATCGTGGTGGACGAGCACGCCGACCGGCTGCGGATGGCGGCCCGGCACACCGGCGCCGAGCCACTCGACCACCGGTCCGTCGACGTCCTCGCCGAGCTGCGGGAACGCAGTGGCGGCCGAGGGCCGGACGTGTGCGTGGACGCGGCCGGCCCGCCGACCGGTCCGGCCCGCTGGCCGGCCACCGGACCGGACGCCGGGGTGGCGCTGCGCGAGGCGGTGCACGCCTGCCGCAAGGGCGGCACGGTGGTGGTGCTCGCCGGCGGGTCGACGTTCGTGGACCGGTTCCCGCTCGGCGCGGTCACCGAGAAAGGGCTGGCGGTACGCGGCGGCGCCCGGGTCGGCCCGGACGCCATCCCGGCGCTGCTGGCCCGGATGGCCCGCGACGAGCTGGTCACCGAACACCTCGCCACCCACCGGCTGCCGCTGGACCGGGCCGCCGAGGGGTACGCGTTGTTCCGGGACCGGGCGGACGGCTGCGTCCGGGCGGTCTTCACGCCGTGAGTCCGGCCGGCGGGTGGCACACTCGGCGGATGCCCGCAGACCGCGCGTACGACCTCGTCCTGTTCGGCGCCACCGGCTTCACCGGCGGCCTCACCGCCGAGTACCTGGCCCGGCACGCGCCGGACCGGCTGCGCTGGGCGCTCGCCGGCCGCAACCCGGCCAAGCTGGCGGCCGTCCGCGACCGGCTGGCCGCCATCGACAGCGGCCTGGCCGAGCTGCCCCTGCTCACCGCCGACGTCACCGACGCGGCGTCGCTGCGTGCCGTGGCGGAGAGCGCCCGGGTGGTCGCCTCCACCGTCGGCCCGTACGTGCACCACGGCGAGCCGCTGGTGGCCGCGTGTGCCGCCGCCGGCACCGACTACCTGGACATCACCGGGGAGCCGGAGTTCGTCGACCTGATGTACGTGCGGCACCACGCCGAGGCGGTGCGCACCGGGGCACGCCTGGTGCACGCGTGCGGCTTCGACTCGATCCCGCACGACCTCGGCGTCTGGTACACCGTCAAGCAGCTCCCCACGGACGGGCCGGTCACGGTGGACGGCTACGTGCGGGCCGGCGGCCGGTTCTCCGCCGGGACGTACCATTCGGCGCTGACCGCGTTCTCCCGTACCGCCGAGACGAGCCGGGCGGCGAAGGCCCGGCGGGCGGTCGAGCCCCGGCCGGACGGGCGGCGGGTGCGGGCGGTGCCCGGCCGGGTCGGGCGGGTCCGCGAGTTCGGCCAGTGGGCGGTGCCGCTGCCCACCATCGACCCGCAGATCGTCCGCCGGTCGGCGGCGGCCCGCCCCGAGTACGGCCCGGACTTCCGGTACCGGCACTTCGCCGCGCTGAAGCGGCTGCCCACCGTGCTGGTCGCCGGCGTGGGCCTGGCCGGCGTGGTCGGGCTGGTGAAGGTGCCGCCGACCCGGCGCTGGCTGCTCGGCCGGCTCGCCTCCGGTCAGGGGCCGAGCGCCGCGCAGCGGGCGAAGTCCTGGTTCCGGGTGCGGTTCGTGGGCGCCGGTGGCGGCCGGCGGGTGGTGACCGAGGTGGCCGGCGGCGACCCCGGCTACGACGAGACCGCCAAGATGCTCGCCGAGTCGGCGCTCTGCCTGGCCTTCGACGAGCTGCCGGAGACCGCCGGGCAGCTCACCCCGGTCGCCGCGATGGGCGACGCGCTGCTGGACCGCCTGGTTCGCGCCGGCATCACGTTCCGCACGCTGAAAGCGTAAGGCGGGGCCCCTTCTTAACGCTTCCGGTAGAGGCGGGGCCCCCTCTTAACAACCCGGGGCGTTGACCCTCGACCTGGTGCAGGGCACAGGATGGCGGCCGTGGAGAGCGAGCTTCGCAGCATCGGTGAGCTGGCCCGGGCCAGCGGGTTGACGGTCAGCGCACTGCGGTTCTACGACCGTTCCGGCGTGCTGACGCCGGCCCGGGTGGACCCGGTGACCGGCTACCGCTGGTACGCCGACGACCAGGTGGGCCCGGCCCGCCTGGTCGCCGGCCTGCGCCGGGTGGGCATGCCGCTGGCCGGCATCGCCGAGGCGCTGCGGCGCCGGCGTCACCCGGCCGAGGTGCACCGCCTGCTGGACGCGCACCTGCGCCGGCTGGAGGACGGCCTCGCCGACGCGCGCCGCGAACTCTCCCGGATCCGTAGCCTGATCGACCCGGAGGAGACCATCATGGCCACCCGCCTCGTGCTGTCCCGCACCGACCTCGCCGCCGCCGTGGACGCCGTACGCTTCGCCGTCGGCACCGACCCGGAGCTGCCGTTCCTGTCCGGCGTGCTGCTGGAGGTCGAGCCGGGTGGCGTCCACCTGGTCGCCACCGACCGGCACCGGTTGGCGGTGGCCCGGGTCGACGCCACGGTCGACGGTCCGTCGGCGCGCGCGCTGCTGCCGGTGGCCGCGGTCGACGAGCTGCGTGGGCTGCTCGACCACGACGGGACGACCGCGGAGGTGGTCGTCGCCGCGGAGGGGGTCACGTGCTCGGTCACCGGGCGCACGCTGACCGCCGTCCCGCTGCCGTACGACTTCCCGGACCACCGCCGGCTGCTGGGCGCGCAGCTCGGTGCCGCGCCCGCGTACCGGATCCCGGTGGACGGCGCGGCGCTGCGCGCGGCGCTCACCGCCGACGACGTGCGGGTGTGCCACCGCACGCACGACGGCGTCGCGCACCCGGTGGTCGCGCTCGGCCTGGACCACGGCGGCGAGCTGCGGCTGGTCGACCCGGCCGCCGTCGAGGGCCCGGACGGCGGGCTGCGGGTCGGGTTGAACCGGGAGTACCTGCTCGACGCGCTGGACGCCGGCGGCAGCCAGCTCGTGCTGGAGCTGGACGGTCCGATCACGCCGCTGGCGGTGCGCCGGGCGGACGACGCGCACGCGTTCTCGGTTCTCATGCCGGTACGCCTCTGACCACGGGCGCCGCCCGCTCGGGCAGCCGAACCGGGCCGGGCCGGAGAGCCCGGCCCGGGCCGGCGGGGCCGCGACGGTAGCATCGGTGCGTCCCACCTGACGGCCTGGACGGAGGCGTACGAGCAGCATGCTCGACATGGAGTTGATCCGGAAGGATCGCGAGGCGGTGGCGACCGCGCTGGCGAAGCGTCTGGATCCCGCCGAGGTCACCCGGGCGCTGGACGACATCCAGCGACTCGACCAGGAGCGGCGCGCCCTGATCACGGAGATCGATGCCGAGCGGCAGCGCCGCAAGGCCGAGGCGCGCGCGTACGCGGAGGCGAAGCGCTCCGGCGCCACCCCACAGCCCGCCGCGCCGGAGGCCGAGCGCAAGCAGCTCGCGGAGCTGGAGTCCCAGCTCGACGACGTGCAGTCCCGGCTGCGCTCGGCGATGAGCGAGCTGCCCAACCTGCCCGCCGACGACGTGGTCGCCGGTGGCAAGGAGGCCAACCGGGTGGTGCGGACGTTCGGCGAGGCGCCGGCCATCGAGCGGGTGCGCGACCACGTGGAGCTGAGCCGCGCGCTGGGTCTGGTCGACCACGAGCGGGGCGTGAAGCTGGGCGGCTCCGGCTTCTGGATGTACACCGGCGTGGGCGCCCGGTTGGAGTGGGCGCTGGTCAACTGGCTGATCGAGCGGAACATCGAGGCCGGCTACGAGTTCCTGCTGCCGCCGCACCTGCTGCTGGACACTGCCGGCTTCGCGTCCGGGCAGTTCCCGAAGTTCTACGACGACGTCTACCGCATGGACAAGCAGTCCGCCCCGCGCGGCCAGTTCCTGCTGCCCACCGCGGAGACGGCCATCCTCGGCGCCTACCAGGACGAGATCCTGGAGACGCCGAAGCTGCCGCTGAAGGCGTTCGCCTACACGCCGTGCTACCGGCGCGAGGCGGCCGGCTCGCACTCCGACGAGCGCGGCACGGTGCGCGGCCACCAGTTCAACAAGGTGGAGATCTTCCAGTTCACGCTGCCGGAGCAGGCCGGCGCCGCGCTCCGGGCGATGGTGGGTCACGTCGAGGGGCTGGTCGAGCAGCTCGGCCTGCACTTCCAGACCAGCCTGCTCGCCGCCGGCGACGCCAGCGCCTCGATGAAGAAGACGCTCGACATCGAGGTGTGGATGCCGAGCACCGGGAAGTACAAGGAGGTGTCGTCGGTCTCCTGGGCCGGCGACTACCAGGCCCGCCGCGCGGCCATCCGCTACCGGGAGCCGGGCGGCAAGCAGACCCGCTTCGTGCACACGCTCAACGGCTCGGCGCTGGCCACCAGCCGGCTGTTCCCGGCCATCCTGGAGCAGTGCCAGCAGCCCGACGGCTCGGTGGTGGTCCCCGAGGTGCTGCGCGACAAGCTCGGCACCGACCGCCTCACCCCGACTCGCTGACCGCCTTCCGCGCTGCGGCGTCGCTGCTCGCTGCGGCCACGCCGCTCGCGGGGGCCACGCCGCTCGCTGCGGCCACGCCGCTCGCTGCGGCCACGCTGTTAAGCGGGGCCCCCGCCTCTACCGGAGGCGTTAACAGGGGGCCCCGCCTTACCAGCAACCCCACCGCGAGCAGGGTGAGGGCCAGGGCGGCCAGGGGGGCGGGGCCAGCGCCGTCCAGGGTGCGCACCAGGGTCTGCTGCACGCGGGCGGCGGCTGTCACCACCGGGTCGCCGAACGCGTCGTGGCGGCCCAGGGCCAGCCGCACCTCGTACCAGCCGTACCAGGCGACGTAGCCGCCGGCGACCAGCAGCACCAGGCCGCTCAACCGGGACACCCACGCGCCGGCGCCGCGCAGCCCCGCCACCACCCGCCCGCGCAGCAGCGCCACGGCGAGCGCGGCCACGCCGACCACAAGCGCCATCCCGAGCGCGTACGCGCCGAACAGCGCCAGCCCGCGCAGCGGCGAGCCGGCCCGCAGGCTGGTCACCACGATCGCCAGGAACGGCGCGATCGCGCAGGTCAGTGACGTGAGCGCGTACGCCGCGCCGAACAGCGCCATGGACGGCCAGGTGCGGACGAGCCGGGGCGCGGTGCGCCACGGGCGGGGCGTGGGCAGCCGCCGGCCGGCGAGCAGCCACAGGCCGGCCAGTGCCAGCAGCACGCCGAGCGTCACGGTCAGCCAGGGCAGCCGGGGGCGCAGCCAGTCCGCCGCCGGCGCCACGGCCAGCCCGAACGCGCCGAAGACGGCCGCGTACCCGAGCGTCAGCCCGGCCGTCGCGGTGAGCGCGCGGCCGACCGCGCCGCGCCCGTCGCCGGGGCCGGCCACCAGTACCGACAGGTACGCGGGCAGCATCGCGAAGCCGCACGGGTTGACCGCGCCGAGCATGCCGGCGGTCAACGCGAGCAGCAGCGCGCCGGTCATCCCCGGGCCAGCGTCTCGACCTGCCGGGTCAGCGCCTCGCCGTCGAGGAAGCCCTGGTGGACGACCGTGCCGTCCCGGTCGACGATGACGAACGTGCTCTGCTCGGTCACCTTGAACCGGCGCCACAACGTGCCGGCGCGGTCGTCGAGCTGCGGCGTGCCGGCCAGGTCGAACTCGGCGACGAAATCCGTCATGGCCCGTTGCTGGCCGAGGCCGGCGACGCCGACGATCGGCACGGTGTCCCGGTAGGTCGGGGCGATCTCGGCGACCGTCCACGCCTGGCTGGCGCAGGTGGCGCACCAGGGGGCCCAGAACCACAGCACGACCGGTCGCCCGGCGAGGGCGGCGCCGGAGAACGCCGTACCGTCGAGTGTCTTCGCGGTGAACGCCAGCGTCCGCGGCACCCGGGCCGGCGGCGGCGACGGCGCACCGGTGGACGTGGTCGGGGCGGGCGCGGTCGGTGCGGCGGTGGACCCGGCGGTCGCCGCGCCGGCCGGCGTGGCCCGCTCGGGGCCGACCGCGCAGGCGGCCGGGCCGGCGAGCGTGGCGGCCAGCACGGCGGCGACGCCGAGACGGTGGACGGTACGGGGTGGCATCGGCGCCTCCTGGGTGGGACGGCTACTCGGCCTTGACCAGCCGGAGCGCGAGTTCGGGGCAGACCTTGACCGCCTTGAGCGCGCCCTCCCGCAGCCAGGTCGGCACCGGGGTGGGCGGGAAGGCCGGGTACCCGTTGCCGTCGAGCCGGATGAAGTCCGGCACCACGTGCGCGCAGAGCCCGTGCCCGTCGCAGCGGGACCAGTCCAGGGTGAGTTTCTGCGGGTTGCCGTCGGGCGCGCCGGGCAGGCCCATGGTGCCCTTGACGCGTTTGCCGCAGCCCTCCCCGGTGGCGTGCAGCCGCAGGTCGTCGGCGAACACCTCCATGGCGGACAGCGCGAACCGGGCGGTGCCGTCCGGGTGGCTGCACGCGCCGCGTCCCTTCACGTCGCCGGCCGCGGCCCGGACCAGCTCGATCGGCGCGCTGCCGGAGACCGCGAGGTCGACGGAGCGGGCCAGGTCGGGCAGGCCCATCTTGCACGGGCCGCACTGGCCGGCGGACTCCCCGGCCAGGTAGCGGACCACCTGGGCGGCCTCGCCGAGCGGGCAGGTGTCGGTGCCGAGCGGCACGATGATGCCGGCGCCGAGCGTGCCGCCGACCGCGGCCAGCCCCTTGCGGGAGACCTCGGCCCGCTCCGCCGCCTCGGCGGTGATCCACTTGCCGTGGTAGCCGCCCATCAGGATGCCCGGCCCGGGGGGCACCTCGCACAGGTCGAGGATCTCGCGCAGCGGGGTGCCGGCGGCACACTCCACCACGGCCGGCCGCTTCGCCGACCCGGTGACGGTGAGCAGCACGGTGCCCGGCTCGTCGTCGGTGCCCAGCGCCGCGTACTCGTACGGGCCGATCCGGGCGGCGACCGCGAGCTGGGCGTACGTCTCGGCGTTGGAGAGCAGGGTGGGCAGCCCGTTGACGCCGGAGTCGCTTGACCGTTTCTTGGTGCCGGGTGGGATGTGCGGCAGCCCGTTGATGCCGTTGACGAGCGCGCCGCCCTCGCCGGAGATGAACCGGTGCGGCACGGTCACGATGGTGGTCGGCACCGGCATCCGCCGTTCCTGCAACGCCTCGGTCAGTGAGGGCCGGCCCACGTCGTCGTCGGCCACCCCGATCACGATCTCCTCGGCGTCCAGCGCGAACGCGGCGAGCGCGGCGCCGTCCAGGACGAGGTGCGGGGCCCGGGTGAGCAGCACCTTGTCCTTCCAGCTCGCCGGCTCGCCCTCGGTGGCGTTGACCACCACCACGGCGGCGAGGTCCTGCCGTTCGGCGGACTCCAGCACGGCGCGCATCTTGCGGGCGAACGGGAAGCCCGCCCCGCCCTTGCCCTTGAGGTCGATCGCCTCGGCGAGCCGGAGCAGCGCGGCCGGCTCCATCGGGCCGATCGGGCCGTGCACCTCCTCGTGGGCGAGCAGGTCGAGCCGGCCGAACTCGGCGAACCCGGCGGTGAGCCGGGGCTCCCCGACGCAGGCGACCGGGGGGATGGCCGTCCGCTTCACCGGGCCTCACCCCGCAGCCCGGCCCAGTACGCCCCGTCGACCGCGTCCGCGTCGGCCTTGCGCCGGCGGCTGGGACGGCTGTCCTTGGTGGCCCGCATCGCCCGGCGGGAGGCGAGGTCGACGAGCGTGGGCGTGTCGTCGACGAACGCGTCGTCGTCGGCGGTGTAGCGGGCCGGCGGGCGCCAGTAGTCGGGCTCCTCCGGCACGTCCTCCTCGTCCCGGTAGCGTCGCCCGGTCCCGCTGCGCGGCTCCGCCGAGAGCGGGGTGCCGGAGATCGGGCCGGCCGAGACCGGACCGGCCGAGATCGGCTCGCTCGCCCAGCGGCGCGGGCTGTCCCACGGCTCCTCGGCCTCGTCGGTCGCGCGGGGCGGGGCGGAGTAGCGGGCCACCTCGGCGGGGGTGGCGTACCGGCTGCTGTCCGGCGGGGCGGAGTGTCGGCCCCCGGTGTCCGGCGGCGCGGAGTGCCGGCCGCCGTTCTCCGGCGGCGCGGAGTACTGGGCGGCGACCTCCTCGTCGACCCGGGACCGGCGGCTGACCCGTTCCTCGGTGTCGCGGCGGCGCCGACGGGACCGTTCCCCGTCGCGCCGGCCGGCGACCGGCTCCAGTTCCTCATCCCGGCTGGGACGCACCGGCTCGCGTTCGGAGTCGCGGACCCGGGTGGAGGTGGTCACCCGCTCGGTGTCCCGGCTCCGGGTGGACCGCCGGGCGGCCGGGACCTCCTGCGTGCGGGCGCGCCGCGCCGGCTCGGCCGGCTCCTCGGCGCGCCGCCGGGCGGCGGCGGCGCGGACCGGTTCCCGCAGCGATCCGGGCTCCGGCACCACCGGTACGGCGAACCGCTCCGGGTCCCGTTGCCGGGCGGTGCCGGCGGGCGCGGTCCAGGTGGCGGTGGCCTCGGCCCAGCGTCCGCCCCGACCCCGGCCGGTGGCGGTCTCGTCCTTGTCCGCGGTCTTCTTGCGGGCCAGCGCCGCGAACATGCCGGTACGCTCCTCGCCCTTGCCGGCCATCGCCTTGTTCAGCGCGGCGGCCTGGTGCTGCTCGCGGCTGCGTTTGCCGATGTGGACGGAGAGGCGCACCAGCAGCGCCATCACCACGAGCAGCACGCAGGCGAGGTAGCTGAGCACCACCCAGCTCTTCGCGGCCCGGCCGGCGTTGAGGCCGTGGAACAGCGCGAACGGCCAGGACACGTACGCCATGGAGTGCAGCGCGCGCCAGAACCACTTGGGACCGACGCCGGCGAACCGGACCCGGATCAGCCCGGTCCAGAGCACGCCCACCATGAGCAGCGCGGCGACGGTGCCCAGCCCGACGTAGAGACCGCTGCCGCCGAGGAACGGCACCACCGCGTCGGTCGGCCCGGCCCGGCCGATCGCGATCTTGGTGATGACGTGGAAGACCAGCCCGACCACGCCGAGCACGCCGGTGGCGCGGTGCGCGGACTGGAGCAGCACCCGGTGCCGGATGAGCAGCACCAGCCGGTCGGTGGCGAGCAGCCCCAGCATCACGGTGAGGCTGAGCGAGACCAGGGTGACCACCCCGGCGAAGAACTCGGTGAAGAAGAATCCGTACGCGTACATGGCGCCACCGGCGCCGGCCAGCTCCACACCTGCCCACGCGAGGCCGAGTGCGGAGGCGGTGAGTGCCACCATCGCGGACTTCGACACGGTCCGGACACCACGGCTGCTGGTGGTGGTCCGGACGGTCGTCGCCTTCTCGTTCTGCTGTGCCCGGGCCATCTGCTCCTCGATCGTCTCGCGGCGGCGCCCCCACCGGCCGACCCTGCTCCCACCTCAGGTACGGAGCGACGGCCCGGACGGATCACCTCCGGTGGCGAATTTCTCGACCGGTTCCTCGAACCATCCGGGCCCGACGCGCGTTATAGCGCCCCACACAACGACGGATGCCCATGCGTTGACATTTCTTGCAACATGCTCGTAACCTTGCGGAAAATTTCAGTACCGGCTGCAAGAAGCCGGCACTGAAGCCCTCCCCAGGCTCCACTCCCCCACATCCCCCGTCCCGTAGGAGTCCTGATGCAACGACGTCGACGCCGCGCCGCGGCGCTCGTCCTCGGCCTCGCCGCCGGCCTGCTCGTCCCGACCACGGTGGCGGCACCCCCGGCCGTCGCCGCCACGCCCGGCAGCAAGAAGGTCATCGTCCAGCTCTTCGAGTGGAACTGGACGTCGGTGGCGAGCGAGTGCACCAGCACGCTCGGCCCGAAGGGCTACGGCTACGTCCAGGTGTCCCCGCCGCAGGAGCACGTCAACAGCAGCCCCTGGTGGGTGTCCTACCAGCCGGTCAGCTACCGGATCGAGTCCCGCAAGGGCACCCGCGCCCAGTTCCAGTCCATGGTGAACACCTGCCACAACGCCGGCGTCAAGGTGATCGTCGACGCGGTGGTCAACCACATGTCCGGCCAGGAGAACGGCGGCACCGGTTGGGCCGGCACGTCGTACGGCCACTACAACTACCCGGGCACCTACTCCTCGGCGGACTTCCACTACTGCGGTCGCAACGGCAACAACGACATCGCCAACTACAACGACCGGTACGAGGTGCAGAACTGCGAGCTGGTCAACCTGGCCGACCTCAAGACCGAGTCGGACTACGTGCGCACCCGGCTCGCGACGTACCTCAACGACCTGCTCTCGCTCGGCGTGGACGGGTTCCGGCTGGACGGCAGCAAGCACATGCCGGCCGCCGACATCGCCGCGATCAAGGCCAAGCTGTCCCGGCCGGCGTACCTCGTGCAGGAGGTCATCTACGGCGCGGGTGAGCCGGTCCAGCCGACCGAGTACACCGGCAACGGCGACGTGCACGAGTTCCGGTACGGCAAGGACCTGGCCCGGATGTTCAACAACGAGCGGCTGGCGTACCTGAAGAACTTCGGCGAGTCCTGGGGCTACCTGCCGGGCGGCTCGGCGGTGGTCTTCACCGACAACCACGACACCCAGCGCGACGGCGGCGTGCTCACCTACCGCGACCGCGGCGAGTACGCGCTGGCCAACGCGTTCATGCTGGCCTGGCCGTACGGCACCCCGGCGGTGATGTCGAGCTTCACGTTCAGCAACAAGGACCAGGCCCCGCCCTCGGACGGCAGCAACAAGATCACCAACACCACCTGCTACTCGGGCTGGGAGTGCGAGCACCGCTGGGCGGCCATCGCCAACATGGTCGGCTTCCGCAACGCCACCGAGGGCGCCGCGGTCGCCAACTGGTACGACAACGGCTACCAGCACATCGCGTTCAGCCGGGCCGGCAAGGGCTACCTGACGATCAACGACGAGGACTCCGCGGTGAGCGGGCGGTCCTACTACACCGGGCTGCCGGCCGGCCGCTACTGCGACGTCATCCACGGCACGTTCAGCAACGGGTCGTGCAGCGGTCCGGTGATCACGGTGGACTCGTCGGGTTGGTTCGCCGCGACCGTCAACGCGCACGACGCCATCGCCATCCACGTCGGAGCGAAGGTGAGCTGACCTCGCCCGTACCGCCGAGTGAAGCCCCCGTGCCGGCAGTTTCCGGCGCGGGGGCTTCGTCTCGGTTAGAGTCGCTTTCGTGCACTATGACCATGTCACCGGGCGGCGGATCCCCGGCTGGTTGTTCGCCGCGCTCGGCGTACCGCTGCTGTTGGCCACCGCGCTGCTGGTCGGTCACGCGCTCACCGGCACGCCGGCGCCCACACCGGTCGGCGCCGGACCGGCCCCGACCGGGCCGGCGTCACCGCGGCCGTCGCCTGTGGAGTCCGTGCCGCCCGCCGCGCCCGCGCCCGCCGACCTGCCGGTGGTCACCTACGACCCGGCGCCGCGCGGCTTCCCCGCCGACCCGACGCCGGCCGACACCCGGCAGCTCCGCGAGGGCGCGCGGCCGGACCGGAAGATCCCCGCGTACGACGCGCCCGGCGGCCGTCCCCGGGCCTTCCTCGCGCCGACGATCAACGACGTCCCGCTGACCGTGCCGATCGTCGAGCGCCGCGCCGGGTGGACCGCGGTGCTGCTCCCCTCCGCGAACCGCACCGTCGCCTGGCTGCCGGAAGGCGGCTGGACCACGGTCGCGCTGCGCGACCAGATCGTGGTGGAACGCCGCACGCACCGGCTCACCTGGCTGCGGGACGGGCGCGCGGTGCACACCTGGCCGGTCAGCCTCGGCATGCCCGGACAGCTCACCCCGCTCGGGCGCACGTTCATCCTGGGCCGCACCCCGCCGCCGCAGGACGTCTACGGCGGCGTCGACATCTTCGCGCTCGGCGCGATCCCCGACGACCCGGACGCGGTGCCGACCGGCCTGCGCGGCGCGCACATCGGGCTGCACACCTGGTACAACGACGACACGCTCGGCAAGAACGTCACCAACGGCTGCATCCGGCTGACCCGCGCCGCCCAACGCCAACTCCTCGCCGAGCTGTCCCCCGGCACCGGCTTCGTGGTCGTCGACCGTCTCCCCTGACCGCCCCGCCGCCCGCTTGCCCGCTCGCCCGCTCGCCCGCTTGTTAGGCGGGGGCCCCGCTTAACACGTGGGTGTTAAGCGGGGCCCCCGCCTCTACCGAATGCGTTAAGCGGGGCCCCCGCCTTTCACCCCAGCAGCCAGCCGTTGGCTTCGGCCAGGCGTACCGCGTCGGCGCGGTTGCGGGCGCCGGTCTTGCCGATGGCCGACGAGAGATGGTTGCGGACGGTGCCCTCGGACAGGTGCAGCGTCGCCGCCAGCTCGGCCACCGTGCCGCCGCCCCGGGCCGTCCGCAGCACCTCGGTCTCCCGCTCGGTGAGCGGGCTCGCGCCGGTGGCCAGCGTCTCGGCGGCCAGCGTCGGGTCGACCACCCGCAGGCCGGCGTGCACCCGGCGGACCGCGTCGGCGAGCTGGCGGGCCGGGGTGTCCTTGACCACGAAGCCGTTCGCGCCCGCCTCCATCGCCCGACGCAGGTAGCCGGGCCGACCGAACGTGGTCACCACCAGCACCCGGCACCCGGGCAGCGCCGCCCGCAGCGCCGCCGCGGCGGCCACCCCGTCCAGGCCGGGCATCTCCACGTCGAGCAGCGCCACGTCCGGGTGGGTACGCAGCGCCTCCGGCACCACCTCGTCACCGCGGCTCACCTCCGCCACCACGGTCAGGTCCGGTTCCAGCGACAGCAGCGCGGCCAACGCACCCCGGACCAGCGCCTGGTCGTCGGCGAGCAGCAGCCTGATCGGCGTGGTCATCCGGGTGTCCTTCCGTCGGGGCCCGGCACCGTGACCCGGAGCAGGAAACCGCGCCCGCCGGCCGCCCGCGCCACCGTCACGGTGGCGTCCAACCGGGCCGCCCGTTCCCGCAGCCCGACCAGCCCGTGCCCGGCGCCCGCCGACTCGCCGGCCGGTCCCCGGCCGTCGTCGCGGACCTCCACCCCCGCCGGGTCCACCCGGATCACGCAGCGCCGCGCGCCGCTGTGTCGCACCACGTTCGTCACCCCTTCGCGGACCGCCCAGCCGAACAGTTCGTCCCGGTCCGCCGGCAGCTCCGGCACCGACTTCGGCAGCTCCGCGACGATGCCCGCGGCGGCCAGCGCCGACCGGGCGCCGGCCACCTCGGACGCCAGATCCACCCCGCGGTACGCCCCGACGGTGCCCCGCACGTCGGCCAGCGCCTCCCGGGCCAGCCGCTCCACGTCGGCGATCTCGACGGCCGCCCGCGCCGGGTCCAGCTCCAGCAGCCGGCCGGCAAGCTCGGCCTTCACCGCCACCACGGTCAGCGAGTGCCCGAGGATGTCGTGCAGGTCCCGGGCGGTGCGGGCGCGCTCCTCGGCCACCGCGAGCCGGCGGATCTCGGCCTGCGCGGCCTGGAGTTCGCCGTTGCGCTGGGCCAGCCGGCTCACCCCGAACATGGCGAACGAGGCGAGCAGCACCGCGAAGACGACAGTGCTCTCCGACTCCCAGCCGGGCACCAGGCGCGACGTAACCGGCGGGGTCGCCGCGGCCAGCACCACCACGACCAGCGCCTCCACCGACGGCAGCAGGAACACCGCGGCGGCGGCCACGAAGACCAGTGTGGTCAGCCAGTCGCCGCCGGTGCCCGGGATGCCGGCCAGGCCGATCGCGAGCAGCACCGCGATCAGCAGCCGGGCCCGGTCGGCCGGGATCGGGCGGTGCTGCTGCCGGCGGGCCCGACCCCACTCGAAGATCAGCACGTACGCCACGGCGAACACGATCACCGAGGCGAGCCCGAGCAGCCGCCGCCACAGCTCCGGCTGGTGCAGGGCGGTGACGAACGGGATGTTGAGGAAGAACAGCCAGACCGCCGCCAGCAGCCAGCCGGTGAACCGCCAGTGGCGGTTCACCGGCCGGGCCGGGGCGGTCGGCAACGTCACGCCCACCACGCTAGTGCCCGCCGCCCCGGTCAGACCCGGGTGGTGTCGCGGCGGAACAGGCGGGCCGCGCCGAGACCGAAGAACGCGGTCCAGGCGGCCACGTTGCCGACCGCCGCCCAGTCCACCCCGGTGCCGGTCAGCGGCGCGCGAGCGAGCTGACCGACCCCGTACACCGGGGTGAACTTGGCGATCTGCCGCATCACGTCGGGCAGCAGATCGAGCGGAACGAACAGGCCGCCCAGCATGGCCAGGATGGCCAGCGCCGGGCCCATGAACTGCATGACGTTCTCGGCCGGGGCGAGGTAGCCGACGAACAGACCGAACGCGGCGAAGACCAGCGAGCCGATCCACGCGGTCAGGCCGGACTCCAGCCACACGTGGACCGGCAACCGCACCCCGGAGGCGGCGCCGACGCCGAACTCGACGAGCACGCCGAGCAGCCCGAGCACCATCGCGGTGGCCACCTTCGTCGCCACGTACGCGGCCGGGCGCAGCGGGGTCAGCCGCAACTGCCGGCTCCAGCCCAGCGCACGCTCGGTGGCGACGGCCGCGCCGGCGCTGGTGGTGGCCACCATGGCCGCGTACACGGCCAGGCTGATCATGATCCAGCCGGTGACCGGCAGGCCGTTGTCGAGCGTGTCGCCGCGCGACGGCAGTCCGAACAGGAGGAAGAAGACCGCCGGCATGACCAGGATGAACATCAGCGTGCGACGGTTGCGCAGCACCCGGCGGATCTCGATGGCGAGCACAGCGGCGGAGAAGCCACCGAGGGCGGGCGGCCGGCGGTCGGCCCGGCGCGTGCCGGTGGTGGTGTCGGGTGAGGTGGTGGCGGTCATGCGAGGCTCCCGGGTAGGTCGGTCAGGCGGCGGTCAGGGCGAGGAACGCGTCCTCGAGGTTGCGTGAGGTGATCTCCAGGTCCCGGGCGTCGGTGCGGGTCAGCAGGTGCCGGGCGACGACGTCGGAGTCCTCGCTGTGCACGAGGATCGCGTCGCCGCGTACCTCGACGGAGCGGACGCCGGGCAGCGCGGCGAGCGCGGCCTGGTCGGCGCCGGGCAACGTGGCCCGCACCACCCGGCCGGCGGCCAGGTTCTTGATCTCGGCGGTGGTGCCGTCGGCGACCACCCGGCCGGCCCGGACCAGCACGATCCGGTCCGCGTACGCGTCGGCCTCGTCCAGGTAGTGGGTGGCGAACAGGACGGTCCGGCCGGAGCGGGCGTCGGCCCGGATCGCCTGCCAGAAGTCGCGCCGGCCCTCGACGTCCATGCCGGTGGTCGGCTCGTCCAGCACCATCAGGTCCGGGTCGGGCAGCAACGCCAGGGCGAACCGCAGCCGCTGCTGCTGGCCGCCGGAGCACTTGCCCACCGGCCGGTCGGCGATCTCGGCGATGCCGGCGCGCTCCAGCACCTCGGCCACCGGCCGGGTGTGGCCGTAGAAGTGCGCGGTCATCCGTACCGTCTCGGCGACGGTGAGGTCCTTGAGCAGCCCGCCGGTCTGCATCACGGCGGCGACCCGGCCGTGCCGGACGGCGTCGATCGGGCTGCCGCCGAAGAGCCGGACCGTGCCGGCGTCCGGTCGGGCCAGCCCGAGCAGCATGTCCACGGTGGTGGTCTTGCCGGCGCCGTTGGGGCCGAGGAAGGCCACCACCTCACCGGCTGTGATCCGCAGGCTGAGCCCGTCCACGGCGGTCACCGGGCCGTAGGTCTTGGTGAGTCCGGCCAGTTCCACGGCCGGTGCGGTGTCGGTCATACCCATGATGCTCCGACCCGCGACGCCCCGGCCCCCGGAGCGCCCGTCACCTCTCGCCCGTGACATTTGTCAGGTGTAAGCAGGGGCCCCCTGTTAACGCCTCCGGTATAGAAGGGGCCCCCTCTTGACGAGCCGCGTCGGGAGTGAGGGGCGCCGGGCCGGGTAACCCGCGGCATGGGCGTACCGACCGGACGCGTCGACACGATCGTGCTCATCCACGGGCTTTGGATGACGTCGCGAAGTTGGGAGCGCTGGGCCGACCGCTACACGGCGCGCGGCTTCCGGGTGCTCACGCCGGCCTGGCCCGGCATGGACCGCGAGGTCGAAGACCTGCGGGCCGACCCCACGCCGATCGCCGGCCAGCGGATCGCCACCATCGTCGACCACTACGCGACGATCATCCGGGAGCTGCCCCGACCGCCGATCGTCATGGGGCACTCGTTCGGCGGTCTGATCGCCCAACTGCTGCTGGACCGTCGGCTCGGCGCCGCCGTCGTCGGCGTACACCCCGCGCCGGTCAAGGGCGTGCTCAAGCTGCCGCTGAGCACGTTGCGCTCCGGGTTCTCCATCCTGCACAACCCGGCCAACCGGCACCGCGCGGTCCCGTTCACCGCCGAGGACTTCCGGTACGCCTTCGGCAACACGCTCACCCGGGCGGAGTCCGACGCGGCCTGGCAGCGGTACGCCGTACCCGGCGCCGGGCACGTGCTGTTCGAGGGCTCGTTCGCCAACCTGGACCCGGACTCGGCCACCGAGATCGACAAGAAGCGCAGCGACCGGGCACCGCTGCTGATCACCGCCGGTGGCGAGGACCACGTGATCCCGCCGTCGCTGGCCAGCAGTCTCGCCAACCTCTACCGCGCTTCCACCGCGATCACGGGCTACCGGGAGTTCCCGGGCAGGTCGCACTTCGTCGGCGGCGAACCGGGCTGGGAGGCGGAGGCCGACCACGCGCTGGAGTGGGCGGTCGAGGCGGCCAACGAGTTCTCCCCGACCGTGGTGAGTGAGGCACCCCGGCGCAACCGGGCCGGGTAGCGGTCACCGGGTGACCGCCACCCGGGGCAAGCTCACGCCATGAGTCTTGATCGCTCCGGGTCCAGAATCGACCACCTCAACGTCGCCGTGCCCGACCTCGCCGCCGCGGTGGCCTTCTACGAGCCCGTGCTGGCCAGCATCGGGATCAGCAAGATGCTCCAGATCCCGCCGAACGCGACCCCGAACCAGCCGACCGCCATGACCGGCTTCGGGCTGGCCGGGGTGAAGCCGTACTTCTGGCTCATCGACGGCGGCACGGTCGGCACGAACATGCACCTGGCCTTCACCGTCGACACCCGCGAGGACGTCGCCAGCTTCCACCGCGCCGCGCTCGACGCCGGCGCCACGTCACTGCTGACGCCCGCCGTGCATCCCGAGTACCACGACGACTACTACGGCGCCTTCGTGCGGGACCCGCACGGCATCAACCTGGAGGCGGTCTGCCACCGCTAGGACTCCCAGGAGTCGGAAATGTCGAGGAGTTCCAGGTCGGGTGGGGCCACCGCAGCCACCGTCGAGGCGTCCCGAGTCACCAGGTAACAGCGGTAGAGGACGGCGGTGGCGACGGCGTGGGCCACGTCGAGGGGCACCTTGCAGCTCGCCGCGATCCGGGCCACCCGCCGACTGGTCGGGCCGTCGTAGACCGCGACCTGGATGTCCCGGTCGGTGTCCAGAAGCAGATCGAGCAGGTCGGTCGCCGGCGTCCCGGCGAGCTGGAGCTGCGCCTGGCCCAGGCACAGCGCGGGGATCCACACGTCCTGCGTCGGGTCCTCCTGCGCGAGGGTCAACAGCGCCCCGGGCTCGACGCTGTCCCCGGAGGCGTAGGCGAGCAGGGCGGAGGTGTCCAGGACGAGCCCGTTCACGCCGCCGCACTTCCCTCGTCGTCGCCGAACTGGCGGAGCCACCGCATGTTCCGGTCGTGCTGCTCATCGGTGATGGGCGGTAGTTCCGCCAGCCGGCGGCGGGCGCGCTCGACGTCCGCGTCGGTCACCACGTAGCCGTGCTCGGCCCACCGGGCCCGCAGCCCGTCGGCACGCATCTTCCGCCGCAGCACGTCCGCGATGAACCCGGACGTCGTGCCCTGCGAACGCTCGACGTACTCGGCGACGTCGTCGGGCAGGCTGATCGTGATACGGCGCGTCATACTCTCAGCATAGTCGGCGCATACTCCGTTACCGGAGCGGCGCGCTGGGTAAGACGGAGCGATGAGGGCGAGTTTCCGGCTCGGCCGGGTCGCGGGCGTACCCGTCGGCGTCAACTGGAGTGTCCTGGTCATCTTCGTGCTGATCGCCTGGACGCTGTCGGCCAGCCTGTTCCCGCGCTCGTACCCCGGCCACTCCACGATCGCCTACGTCGCGGCCGGCCTGGCCGCCGCGGTGGTCTTCTTCCTCGGCCTGCTCGCCCACGAGGTGTCGCACGCGGTGGTGGCCAAGCGCAACGGCATCGAGGTCGAGGGCATCACGCTCTGGCTCTTCGGCGGCGTCGCCGAGCTGAAGGGCGAGGCGAGGGATCCCGGCGCCGAGCTGCGGATCGCCGGCGTCGGGCCGCTGGTCAGCCTGATCATCGGCGTGGTGTTCGGCGCGATCGCGGTAGCCGTCGCGGTGGCCGGCGGGCACGGTCTGCTGCTCGGCGCGCTTTCCTGGCTGGCCGGCATCAACGTGCTGCTGGCGCTCTTCAACGTGCTGCCGGCCGCGCCGCTGGACGGCGGCCGGTTGCTGCGGGCGGCGGTGTGGAAGGCCACCGGCGACCGGACCCGCGCCTCGGTGGTGGCCGCCGGCGCCGGCCGGGTGCTGGGCATCGTGCTGATCGGGCTCGGGCTGTGGCGGTTCCTCAGCGGCGCCGGTTTCGGTGGGCTCTGGCTGGCGCTGATCGGTTGGTTCCTGATCGGCGCGGCCGGGCAGGAGGAGCGGCAGGCGCGGGTCGGCGACGCGCTGCGCGGCGTCCGGGTCGGCGACGTCATGACGCCGCAGCCGCAGACCGCGTCCGGTGACCTGACAGTGGCCGACTTCGTCGACCACTACCTGTTCGCGTACCGGCACTCGGCGCTGCCGCTGACCGCCGACGGCCGACCGGTCGGTCTGGTCACCCTCGACCGGGTACGCGGCACCGCGCCGGACCGCCGCGCGTCCACCACGCTGGCCGAGGTGTCCTGCCGGGCCGACGAGCTGGTGCTCGCCCGCCCGGAGGAGCAGCTCACCGACCTGCTCCCCCGGCTCAACGAGTGCACCGACGGCCGGGCGCTGGTGGTGATCGACGACCAGTTGGTCGGGATCGTCTCGCCCAGCGACATCAGCCGCGCGGTGCAGCGCGGCAGCCTGCGTCAGCAGACGTCCACCGGTCGCTGACCGCCGCGCCGTGGGCCGTCAGTCGCGGGGGAAGTAGCGGTCCAGCTCCGCGGTGCGGAACTTCCCGGCCGGGTCGAACTCGCGCAGCAGCGCGACGAAGTCGGCGTGCCGGGGGTACGCGGCGGCCGGGTCCCGGTCGAACAGCTTGCCCCAGTGCGGGCGCGGCGCGAACGGGGCGAGCCGCTGCTCCACCTCGGCCAGCACCGGCGCGACCGCCGCCGGGTCGCCGATCCAGGTGAAGTGCAGCGCCAGCGTGTCCCGGCGGAAGTTCGGGCTCAGCCACAGTTCGTCGGCGGCCACCGTACGCAGCTCGCAGATCTGGAGCACGGCGGCGATCCGCTCGGCGACCGGGTCGAGCGCGGCGAGCGCCGCCGCCGCGTCGGCGCGGGCCACGTGCCACTCGGACTGCAACTCGTCGCCGCTGCTCGGGGTGAAGCCGAGCCGGAAGTGCGGCAGCCGCTCGTGCCACGGGCCGGGCTCGCCGAACTGGGCGGTGCAGTGCTCGGGTGACATGCCGGGCACCGGGTGCTGCGGCGTCTCGGCCGCCGCCGTGTCCAGCCAGTCGGCCGGCGGCGGCGCCTGGTCGGCGAGCTGCTTGATCCACACCTGGTCGAAGCGCGCCGACCGCCAGCCGGTGAACACGCTGACGCTGTACGCGGCGTCCAGCGCCTCGTCGAGCGCGGCGCGGGGCAGGCCGAGCCGGACGTACTGCCGCACCGTGAACGTTCCGACCACGTCGAGCGTGAGCCGGGTGACCACGCCCAGCGCGCCGAGGTTGACCACCAGGCCGGCGAACCGGCTGTCGGTCCGGTCGACGGTGAGCAGGTCGCCGTCGGCGGTGACCAGTTCGACCGCGGCGACGGCGGCGGCCAGGTTGCGGTTGGCGACACCGGAGCCGTGGGTGGCGGTGGCGACCGAGCCGGCCACCGAGATGTGCGGCAGCGAGGCGAGGTTCGCCAGCGCGTACCCCTGGGCGTGCAGTGTGGTGGCCAGGTCGCCGTGGCGCAGGCCGGCGGCGACCGTGACGGTGCCGCGGTCAGGGTCGAGCGCGACGGTGGGCGGCAACCCGTCCAGCGCGACCTGGACGCCCGTGGTGTCGCCCAGCCGGTTGAACGAGTGGCCGGTGCCGACGGCCCGGACCCGGTCCGCCCCGGCGACCAGCCGGCGCAGTTCGTCGAGGGAGGTCGGCCGGTGCCGGGTCCGGGCCGACCAACGGACGTTGCCGGCCCAGTTGGTGTCGGTCATGCGCTGCATCATCCGCCATCCGGCGCGGGCAGGGTTGCTTCGGGGTCGCAGCGGGAATCCTGGACGGATGAGCAGCTACCGCGACCCGAGCCTCCGCGGCGACGTGTACCCGTCGGAGGAGGAGATCGACCCGACCGGCGTCGGCCCCGACCCGACCGAGGCCGGTCCGGACCTGACCGCGCCGGTGCCGACGCCGGAACCCGAGCCGGACCCGGTGCCCCACCCGGGGCCACCGCCACGCGAGGGGCCGGGCCGGTCGATCATGACCCGGCATCTGGACGGCTCCGTCGAGGTGGCCATCGACCTGGACGGCGACGGCGTGGCCGACGTGGTGCAGGTCGACCTGGACGGCGACGGCGTCCCGGACCTGACGTACCTGGACAGCGACCGCGACGGCCGGCTCGACACGATCCGGCGGGCGCCGGCGGGCTGACGCCCTGCGGCCCTGGTCGCGGGTCCGCGCTCAGAGCTGCGGCATCACCTCGGCGGCGACCAGTTCCAGGTGGTCCAGGTCGGCCAGGTCGAGCACCTGGAGGTAGATCCGGCTGCTGCCCGTCCCGGCGTACCGGCCGAGCGTGTCGACCACCTCGGCGGGCGTGCCCGCCGCGCCGTTCGCGCGCAGTTCGGCGGGCTCCCGGCCGATCGCCTCGGCGCGCCGGGCCACCTCGGCGTCGTTCCGGCCGCAGCAGAGCACCAGCGCGTTGGACCAGGTCATCGTGGCCGGGTCCCGGTCGATCTCGGCGCAGGCGTCCCGCACCCGCCGGAACTGGGCCGTCGTGTCGTCGACCGAGGCGAACGGCATGTTGAACTCGTCGGCGTACCGGGCGGCCAGACCGGGCGTGCGCTTCGGGCCGCGACCGCCGAGCAGGACCGGCGGGCGGGGTCGCTGCACCGGCTTGGGCAGCGCCGGCGAGTCGGTGACCGGGTAGTACGTGCCGGGGAAGTCGAACGTGGCACCGGCCGGGGTGGACCAGAGACCGGTGATGATCGCGAGTTGCTCCTCCAGTCGGTCGAACCGCTCGCCCACCGGCGGGAACGGGATGCCGTAGGCGGCGTGCTCCTCGGCGTACCAGCCGGCGCCGATGCCCAGCTCGACCCGGCCGCCGCTCATCTGGTCGACCTGAGCCACGGTGATGGCGAGCGGGCCGGGCAGCCGGAACGTGGCGGCGCTCATCAGCGTGCCGAGCCGGATCCGGGTGGTGTCACGGGCCAGGCCGGCGAGCGTGGTCCAGGCGTCGGTCGGTCCGGGATCGCCGCTCACCGAGCCCATTTTCAGGTAGTGGTCGGAGCGGAAGAACGCGGCGAAGCCGGTCTCCTCCGCGCGTCGCGCCACGGCGAGCAACTGGTCGTAGCTGGCCCCCTGCTGGGGTTCGGTGAAGATCCGCAGTTCCATGCCCCGAGCATAGGGACACCCTTCATGCCCCCACAGACATATAACCGGTGTGGCATATTGGACGGGTGCCCGTGGACACCTTCGCCGTACTGGCCGAGCCCGCCCGCCGCCGCATCCTCGACCGGCTGCGCCGGGCGGAGAGCAGCGTCGGCGACCTGGTGGGCGCGCTGGGCATGAGCCAGCCGACCGTCTCCAAACACCTCCGGGTGCTGCGCGAGGCGGGCCTGGTCACCTGCCGCAGCGCGGCCCAACGGCGGATCTACCGGGTCGACACCGGGCCGCTGCGGGCGGTGGACGACTGGCTCGGGCCGTACCGGCTGATGTGGACCGAACACCTCGACGCCCTGGAGCGCCATCTCGACCGTCAGGAGTGACGATGCAACGTGACAGCTTCCGCCCCGGCCCGCTCGCCGACGTCGACCGGGTTCCGGTCGACGACCGGTGGGACCTGGTCCTCGTCCGCGGCCTGCGGCACCCGCCCGAACGGGTCTGGACCGCGCTGACCGACCCGGCGCAGCTCGCCGAGTGGGCCCCGTTCCTGGCCGACCGCGACCTGGGCAGCCCCGGCGAGACCACACTCCGCACGGTCGACGGCGACCGGGCGCACCCGGCGCCGGCCACGGTCCTGCGCGCGGACCCCCCGCGCGTGCTGGAGTACACCTGGGGCACCGCCCCGCTCCGCTGGGAACTGACGCCGACCGACGCCGGCACCACGCTCACGCTGCGGCACCGGATCGACCGGTCCGACCTGGCCCCGATGGTGGCCGCCGGCTGGCACCTCTGCCTGGACGTCGCCGGGCACCTGCTCGACGGCGACCCGGTCGGCCCGATCCGCGGCGCGGAGGCGAAGGAATTCGACTGGGCCGCGCTGCGCGACGCGTACGCCGAGCGCCTGGACCGTCCCTGAGCCTCAGGTCACGGGCGCGGCATCACCCACGACGTCGAAGGTCCGCCGGGCCGCCTCGACGGCGTCGTGCCGTTCGGCCGCCGACCACTCCCGCCTGGCCAGCGCGCGCCGGAAGTCCCGCCAGTCGCGCCCTGGCGAGCCCCCACTGCGGCGGAAGAACCGGGTCGCCTCCCCCTCGGCCAATCCCAGCCGGCGCTCCACCTCCGGCGCGATGACGCTGCCGCCCAGGGCGCTGCCGAGCAGGACGTACCGGCCGCCGACCGCCCGGGCGAGGGTGTCGAAGCGGAGACCCGACGAACCGGCGACCGGCCGGTCGGGCGCGACGCCGAGGGTGGCCAGGTCGGCGCGGAGCAACGCGGTGGCCCCGCCCAGCCGGGGGTCGAGCGGGAGCCCGGACCAGTCGGCGGCGGCGAGGTCCCGCTCCAGCGGCGACCAGGCGGCGAGCAGCCCGACCAGCGCGGCGGCCAGATCGCCTCGGGAGCGGATCCGGTCGGGCAGGCCGAGCCGCCGTTCCACGGCGGTGTGGTGGTCGCCTGTGCCGTCGCGCAGCGCGGCCAGCATCGGCGACGCCGCCGGGCGCCGGGACTGATCGGACATCCGGCGAGTATGCCCAGCCGGGCCGGGCGGCGCACCTCGCCACCGCCATCCGGGCCGGCCGTTCACCGATCCAGGTGGTCGGCGGGCGCGGCGAGCGGGCACCTCCTGTCGGTCGGCGGCGCGGTGTGCGTACCGGTGTCAGCGTCGTGTGCGCGCGCTGCCAGCGGCGCCCGCCATGGTCGGTGCCATGAGTTACGCATTCGAGGCGGAGGGCCTGGTCAAGCGGTTCGGTTCGACGACCGCGCTGGCCGGGATCGACCTCGCCGCACGACGGGGGACCGTGCTGGGGGTGCTGGGGCCGAACGGCGCCGGCAAGACCACCGCGGTACGCATCCTCGCCACCCTGCTGCGCCCGGACTCCGGGCGGGCCACCGTCGGCGGTCACGACGTGGTCGCCGACGCCGCCCGGGTCCGCCGGCTGATCGGCCTGACCGGACAGTACGCGTCGGTCGACGAGGACCTGACCGGTACGCAGAACCTGGTGCTGATCGGCCGGCTGCTGGACCTGAGCCGGCGCGACGCCCGGGCGCGGGCGGCCGAACTGCTCGCCTGGTTCGACCTGACCGCCGCCGCCGGACGGCCGGCCAAGACGTACTCCGGTGGCATGCGCCGCCGGCTGGACCTGGCCGCGAGCCTGGTCGGCCGCCCGGAGGTGATCTACCTGGACGAGCCGACGACCGGCCTGGACCCGGCCAAGCGCGAGGAGATGTGGGGGGTGGTCCGCTCGCTCGTCGACGACGGCTCGACGGTGCTGCTCACCACGCAGTACCTGGACGAGGCGGACGCGCTGGCCGACGAGATCTCGGTGATCGACCACGGCCGGGTGATCGCCCACGGCACGCCGGCCGAGCTGAAGCGCATCGCCGGCAGCCAGACCATCGTGGTCCGGCCGACCGAGCCGGAGCGGATCGGCGAGGTCGCCGACATCCTGCGCGCCGCCACCGGCGCCGAACCCGAACTGCCCCGGCCCGGCCTGCTCACCGTGCCGGTGGAGGGCGACGCGGCGTTCACCGCTGTCGTCCGCCGGCTCGACGACGCCGGCATCGGGGTGGTCGAGCTGGCGCTACGGCTGCCCAGCCTGGACGAGGTGTTCTTCACGTTGACCGGCCACGGCGCCGAGCAGCCCACGGAGGTGGCGGCATGACCACGACCACGCACCCGGCGGCGACGCCGCCCCGGACCCGTGCGCCCCGGGCCGGCGCCCGCCCGTTCGGGCTGGTCCGGCACAGCCTCGCGCTCGCCGGCCGCAGCCTGATCAAGACGCTCCGCACGCCGGAGCAGCTCCTCGACGTGACGCTCCAACCGATCGTCTTCGTGCTGATCTTCGTCTACCTGCTGGGCGGCGCGATCTCCGGCTCGCAGCATGAGTACCTGGAGTTCCTGCTCCCGGCGATCATGGTGCAGACCGTGCTGTTCGCGTCCGTCGCGACCGGCGTCAGCCTCAACACCGACATCGAGAAGGGCGTCTTCGACAGGTTCCGCAGCCTGCCGATCGCCCGGTCCGCGCCGCTCGTCGGCTCCGTGGTCGGCGACCTGGTGCGGTTCGTGGTCTCGATCGTGGTGCTGTTCACGTTCGGCTACGCCATCGGCTTCCGGATCGGCACCGATCCGCTGTCCACGCTGGCGGCGTGCCTGCTGACCATCGCGTTCGCGTTCGCGGTGAGCTGGGTCGGGGTGCTGCTCGGCGTGCTGATGCGCAGCCCGAGCGCGGTGCAGGGCACCGCGTTCCTGGTGATGTTCCCGCTGACGTTCGGCACCAACATGATGGCGCCCACCGACACGATGCCCGGCTGGTTGCAGTGGTGGGTCGGCGTGAACCCGGTGGCCGACGTGATGACCGCGGCGCGGGGCCTGATCCTCGGCGGCCCGGTCGCCGGGCCGGTGACCCGGTCACTGATCTGGACCGTGGCGATCATCGCGGTCTGCGCGCCGCTGGCCGTGCGGGCCTACCGGCGCCGCGCCTGACCGACCGTACCGGGCGGCCAGGGCCGCCGCCGCACGCAGTCAGCCACACCGAGTCGGGCCGCCGCCCCGCGAACGTCGGGCGGCGGCCGTCTCACCGGGCCGGGTCGCCGCTCGCCGGGGCGGCGGCCCGACTCAGGCCGTCCGGGGCCGGGTCACCGCTCACGGACGCCAGGGCGGCGGTCCGGCTCAGACCGTGCCCCCTGGCGTACGCGGCGGCGTACCCGTCGTCGCCCAGTTCGACGCGCAGCCGCTCGGCGAGCCGCTGCGCGTCCGGGTTGGACCGGTCCGGCCAGCCGCGCAGCGAGTCGGACGTGCCGAGCAGCTCGGCGGCCCGCTCGTACCGGCCCTCCGCCGCGGCGACCGCCACCCAGCCGACCGCGATGATCGCGATCACCGGCATGTCCCGGGCGGCGAGCCCCCGGGCGGTGGCCTCGGCCAGGCAGCCACGCGCACCCGGCACGTCGCCCCGGGCGAGCGCGAGGTTCGCCATCGCGGCCAACAGCAGCCCGCGGAACTGCGGCGCGACGAGCGGCGCCTCGTCCTGGCGGCGCATCGCCTCCGCGAAACACTCCGCCGCCTCGTCGAGCGAACCCTCGATCCGGGCGATGTCGCCGAGCATCATCAGCGCGAACGCGGCGTCCCGACCCTCCCGGTCGCCCACCCGCTCGGCCACGAACCGGCGCAGTTCCGCCTTGGCGCCGGCCACGTCCCCGGACCGGGCCCGGATGGCCGCCAGCCAGATCAACTGGAAGCCCGGCTCGGCGCTCGGGTTCAGCTCGCGGACCAGCCGCGCCGACTCCTCCAGCGCGGCCGTGGCCGCCGGGAAGTCACCGCGCTTGGTGAGCGCGTCGGCGTACTGGCTCAACACCATCGACAGGCTCCACCGTTCGCCGACCACCCGCAGCTCCGCGACCGCCCCGGTCAGGTCGCGCAGCATGCCCTCGGCGTCGCCGTCGTTCTCCCGGATCTGGCCGCGCATGGTGAGCAGCGTGCCGTCGGTCCACGGGTCGGGGTGCCCGCGGGCGCGGTCCACCGCCGCGATCCCGGCGGCGGTGTCGTCGGTGAACATCGACAGGGCCGGTTCGAGCAGCGCCACCAGCGGGTGCCCGGTCCCCTGCGCCGCGCGGACCGCGTCGGTCAGCTCCGCGATCCGCTCCGGCACGGGCTCGCGGGCGCTGTGGAACATCTCGGTGATCATGCGGATGGCGAGCACCACGGCCCGCTCCGCCGCCGGCACCGGGCCGGGCAACGCGAGCGCGCGGGCCAGCACGTCGCCGCCGATCCCACCGTCGTCCCCCCAGATGATCAGCGGCAGCGCCAGCCCGGCGCCGATCCGCAGCGCGGTGTCGGCGTCCCCGGCGTCGCAGGCGAAGTGCAGCGCGCCGACGATGTTCTCCCGTTCCGCGGCCAGCAGCCGCAGCCAGGGGAGCTGGCCGGCAGTGCGCAGGTGCGGCTCCGCGGTCACCACCAGGTCCCGGAAGTACGCGGCGTGCGCGGCCCGCGCCTCGGCGGCGACGCCGGCCGCGACGAGCCGCTCCAGCCCGTACTCCCGGATGGTCTCCAGCATCCGGAACCGCCCGTCGCCGACCACCTGGAGCAGCGACTTGTCGACGAGCGCGTCGAGCAGCGCGGCGGCGGCCGGGCCGGCGACGCCGGCCGCCGACTCGGCGGTGACCGAGGCCGGGAACACGGCGAGCCGCTCGGCGAGCCGGCGCTCGCCGCCGGTGAGCAGACCCCAGCTCCAGTCCACCACCGCGCGCAGCGTCCGGTGCCGGGGCAGCGCGGTCCGGCTGCCGCCGGTCAGCAGCCGGAACCGGTCGTCCAGGCCGGCCGCGACCTGCCGCGGCGACACAGTCCGCAGCCGCGCCGCGGCCAGTTCGATGGCGAGCGGCAGGCCGTCCAGGCGGCGGCAGATCTCCACCACGTCGGCGACGTTGTCGTCGGTCACCGTGAACCCGGCCCGCACGGCCCCGGCCCGGTCGCGCAGCAACTGCACCGAGGGGTACGCGACCGCGTCGGCCGGCGACACGTCCGCCGGCGGCAGGCGCAGCGGCGGTACCGGATCCAGCGCCTCGCCGACGATGCCGAGCGGCTCGCGGGACGTGGCCAGCACACGCAGCCCCGGGCAACGGCCGAGCAACTCCTCGGCGAGCCGGGCAGCCGCGTCGACGACGTGCTCGCAGTTGTCCAGCACGATCAACGTCTCGTCGGCGGCGAGCGCGTCGACCAGCCGGCCGAGCGTGTCGCGGGGCGGGGTCCGGGCCGGTTCCAGCGCCCGCTCCCGGCGACCGAGCGTGTCGAGCACGGCGCGGGGCACGTCCCCCGGGTCGGTGATCGGGGCCAGCTCGACGAGCCAGGCCCCACCCGGTACGCCGTCCGCCAGCCGGCCGGCCGCCACGCTCGCCAGCCGGGTCTTGCCGGCGCCGCCCGGCCCGAGCAGCGTGACCAGCCGGTTGCCGGCGAGCAGCCCGGTGAGCCGACGCAGGTCGTCGTCCCGCCCGACGAACGTGGTGAGCGCGGCGCGCAGGTTCCCCCGCCGCCCGGCGGGTGCCGGTGGCGGGGCCGCCTCGCCCCGCAACAACGCCAGGTGCGCGGCCCGCAGCTCGGGCGAGGGATCCACCCCCAGCTCCTCGGCGAGCCGCTCCCGGATCCGCTCGTACGCGGCCAGCGCCTCGGCGGGCCGGCCGGCGGCGGCCAGCGCCCGCAGGCGCAGCGCGGCCAGCCGCTCCCGCAGCGGATGCGCGGCGGTCAACTCGTCCAGCTCGGCCACCAGCAGCTCCGGCCGGCCGATCCGCAGCTCCGCCTCGATCCGGTCCTCCTGGGCGGTGAGCCGCAGCTCCGTCAGGCGCGCCACTGCGGCGTCCGCGTACGAGGCGTCGGCGACCTCGGCCAGCGCCGGGCCGCGCCACAGTGCCAGCGCGTCCCGCAGTGACCCGAGCGCCCGCTGCGGGTCGCCGTCGCGCAGCGCCTCCCGACCCTGGCGGGCCAGCCGCGCGAACCGCTCCGCGTCCACGTCGTCCGGGGCCAGGTCGAGCCGGTACCCGGTCGGGCCGCTGCGTACCCCGAGCCCGGGCACCGCGCGGCGCAGCCGGGACACCAGCGTCTGCACGGCGTTCGCGGTGTCGGCGGGCGGCGCGTCCGCCCAGAGCGCCTCGGCCAGCGCCGGCACGCTCACCGGGCGGCCCGGGTCCAGGGCGAGACGGATCAGCAGCGCCCGCAGCCGGGCGCCGGCGACGTCGACGGCCCGTTCGCCGTCGCGGACCTCCA
The DNA here is from genome assembly GCF_003027925.1 of Micromonospora sp. RP3T. Classification (GTDB taxonomy): domain Bacteria; phylum Actinomycetota; class Actinomycetes; order Mycobacteriales; family Micromonosporaceae; genus Micromonospora. Next base: position 139,809 of record NZ_PYPS01000005.1, on the reverse strand, counting down.
GCGGCCCGAGGATCCCCACCCGCACGCCGTCACTCTCTCATCCGCGCGACCAGCCGTGCGCGGCGTGCCCGTGGCAGCCGCTGTCCATCTGGGCTACGCGTCGCCGCGGACGCGGGCGTGCAGGTGCATGTCGTGCCGTCCGTCCGGGTGGACGGCGGCGTTGCGCCTGGTGCCCTCGGCCCGGAAGCCGGCCTTGACGGCGACCCGGCAGGACGCCTGGTTGCGGGTCGAGTGGTCGAGTTCGAGACGGTGGAAGCCGGCGCCGAGCGCCCAGTCACTCACCGCCCGCAACGACCGGGAGGCCACGCCCGCGCCGCGGGCGGCCGGCACCACCCAGTACGCGCACACCGCCACCCCGTCCCCGAGATCCATGGCGCCCAGCACCATGCGCCCGAGCGGCTCACCGCCGCCGTCCGTCATCGCCCAGCTCGCCGCCGTCTCCTGGCGCCACGCCCGGCGGTAGTACGCGAACCAGTCGCGGACCTGGTCCTCGGAGTCGGGTCGGCGGGTGTGCCAGCGGCGGATCTCGGGATCCTGGTAGGCGGCGAGGAACGCCGACGCGTCGGACGCCTGCCACGGCCGCAGGACGAGGTCGTCGCCGACGGCGAGCGTCGGCTGCGGACCGGACGCGAGGGTGCCGGCGGGAATGGCGGGCGGCGTCGAGAGCGGAAATCTCACCCGCCCATCGTCTCCTCGACCGGCTCCTAGAATCGAGTGGTGAGCAGGATCGATCGGGCCAGCAGGACGATCGCCGCGACGCCGGCGACGGTCTACGACGCGCTTCTGCGCCGGGACGCGCTGGAGGCGTGGCTGCCGCCGGACGGCATGCGCGGGCGGATCGATCGGTGGGATCCCCGCCCCGGTGGCGGTTTCCGGATGGCGCTCACCTACCTCGACCCGACCGGCAGTCCGGGCAAGACGTCGGACGCGACGGACGTCGTCGACGTCGGGTTCGCCGACCTGGTCCGGTCGGAGCGGGTGGTGCAGACCGCGGTGTTCGAGGCCGACGACCCGGCGTACGCGGGGGCCATGACCCTGACCTGGCACCTGGCCGCGGCCGGCGACGCGACCGAGGTGACCGTCACCGCGACCGGCGTGCCACCCGGCATCGACCAGGCGGTGCACGAGGAGGGCATCGCGTCCTCGCTGGCCAACCTGGCCGCGTACGTCGAGTCGGCGCGCTGACGACCTGGACGCCGTCTCAGGCCGGCGGGGTGAACACCACGGCGAGGATGGCGACCAGCGACGCCGCCGAGATGACCATCGCGCCGAATGCCGGATCGACCGCCAGCGCCAGCACGACGCCGCAGACCGCCAGGCCCAGCGCGACCCCGACCACGCGCCGCTGCCGGGCGGACATCCGGGACCATGCCGTCGACTGTCGAGCCATGCCGTCAGCGTCCCACAGGGTCGGGCGATCGGCTGACCGGAGTTGCCCGCCCGGCGGGCTGGCGTGCCGGCCGGGCACCGGTCTCGGCGCCCGGCCGGCACCCGTCCGAACTACAGGTACGGGCGGGTGATCAGCTCGATGGCGTGGCCCCCGGGGTCCTTGAAGTAGACGCCCCGGCCGCCGTGCTCGTCGTTGATCTCACCGGGGCGACGCATCTGCGGATCGGCCCAATGCTCGACGCCCTGGTCGCACAGCCGCTGGTACGCCCGATCGAACAGGTCGTCGTCGATCAGGAACGCGTAGTGCTGCATCTGGATCTCCACCGGCGGCTCGGCGAACTGGAGCAGCACGCCGTCGGAGAGCTGCACGTTGGTGAACGGACCCCAGGACGGCGCCTCCGGCAGCTCCAGCAGCTCCCGGAAGAACCGGGCCGACGCGTGGCGGTCCCGGGCGGCGACGATGGTGTGGTTGAACGAAACGGTCATGCGGTTGACCTCACGGTGCTCGACACGAATGGGAACCATCGGTGCGCGAGCGGCGGGGAGGTCCGCGGGCCCGGCCTGGCGGGTGCTTGTGGCGCACCCGTGGCGCGGTCAGACCTCCACCGGATCACCAATCCGTGCATGGCCTCGGGCCGGTCCGGTGTTCACGAACGCTGACGCTAGTCGGCCCGGTCGACAGTCGCAATCGTCACGCCGGCCGGGTCCGCCGGCCGGGAGGCGCCGCGGCGTCGTACGACTCGCGCGCGTCGAGCAGTTCGTCCCAGTGCCGCTCGGTCCAGGCGCACGCCACCGCGATCGGTTCGAGCATGCTGCGGCCCACCGGCGTCAGCTCGTACTCGACGGTGCGTCCGGGGTGGACGGTGCGCGTCACCAGACCGTCCCGTTCCAGGGCGCGCAGCGAGCCGGTGAGCACCTTCGGGGTGACGCGGCGCAGCGGCACCCGCAGCTCGGAGAAGCGCCGTGGGCCGCCTTCGAGGCAGCGGATGATGAGCGCCGCCCACTTGTCGCCGAACCGGATCGGGTTGAGCGAGGACGGGCACAGCTCGTCGAACATGTCGGCGGGCAACGGTTGCCTCATGCGGCTCACGATAGCCGGTATCCCGGAGGTAACCAGGCCCGTCGATACCGTCGGCGCACCGGCCGGGCACAGGGCTCCGGCCCTGGTGAGAGGCATCTTCTCATGAACATCGTGATCTTCGGCGCCGGCGGTCGCGCCGGACGCCGGGCCGTGGCCGAGGCGCGGCGGCGCGGCCACCGGGTCACGGCGGTGGTACGCGACCCCGCCCGGCACCGCGACCCGATCGACGCGCCGGTGGTGGCCGGCGACGTCACCGACCCGGACAGCGTGGCGCGGGCCGCCGCCGGGCAGGACGCGGCGATCAGCGCGGCGGCGGACCTGACCGTGCCAGCGCAGGACTTCTTCCCCGCGTCGTCGCGCGCGCTGGCCGCCGGGCTCACCGAGGCGGGCGTACGCCGCCTGGTGGTGGTCGGTCTCGCACCGGTCCTGCCCGGGCCGTCCGGCGTGCCCCTGATGGACGAGCCCGGCTACCCGGACGAGTACCGCCCGTTCTTCCTCGGCCACGCGGCGGGCCTCGCCGAGCTGCGACACTGCGAGCTCTACTGGTCGTACGTGGCACCGGCGGGCGACTTCGACCACGACGGCGCCCGTACCGGCCGCTACGAGTTCGCCGCGCACGGCGATCCGGCCAGCCGGATCAGCTACCCGGACTTCGCGATCGCGCTGCTCGACGAGATCGAGGCGCCCCGCCACCCTCGGGGCACCGCGAGCGTCCGGGAGGCGTGAACCCCGAGCCGGCCGGGTCCCGTCCCGCCGAGATGGGTCAGCGTTCGCGGGTGAGGGCCGACAGGCCCCAGAGTTCGGCGATGCGTCCGTCGCGTACCCGAGTCAGTCCCCCTCCGCGCCGGCGGCCTCCCGCGCGTTCCGCTCCACCATGTCCCGATGGGCAGTCACGGCCGCCGGGTCCAGGTCCGGCACGTTCGTCATGGTGGGGAGCAGACCGACCATGCCGTCGATCAGCTCTCGGACGATGTCGGCGTGGCCGGCGTGGCGCTGCGTCTCGGCGGTCACGTGCACCAGGACGTGGTGCAGCGTCACCTCGCCGCCGTCGCCCCACCACGGCACCCGACCCACCGCGTCCAGCGGCAACGCCTCGATCGTGGCGTCCGCGTGCGCCCAGGACCGTCGGTACAGCTCGATGACGGACTCGCGCGAGTCGGTCGGCAGGGCCCACGTATCCCACGTCTCCTCGCCCGCCGGCCACTGAGGAACGGCATCGCTCGGCCGACCGAAGGTCTCACCGAAGTAGCCGAACTCGCCTCGGGCCGAGTGCTTGACCAGGCCCAGCAGGTTCGTGCCGGTGGGCGTCAGCGGGCGGCGGATGTCGTACTCGTCCAGCCCGTCGAGCTTCCACACCAGTACGCTGCGCGCCCCGCGCAGGTAGTCGAGCAGGTCGGCCTTGGGGTCGAAGATCGCCATGGCGGACAGCATGCGGCATCCGACTCCGGCGGCGCAGCCCCGGCCCCGACGATCGCCGCTAGGGTGGGTCGATGGCTGAACTGCTGGCGATCGTGCTGGTCGTCGGTGTCCTGGCGGCCGTCCTGGGGTGTCTCGCGTGGCTGGCGGCCCGGGTCCGTCGCCGGGGCGTCGGCGACAACGTCATGGGGCCGTTCGAGGAGATCTGGCATCCGGCCGCGCACCGCTTCCGGGCCGAGATCCAGGTGTACGAGGAACGCATGGCGCCACTGCCGCCGGCGGAGGGCCCGGGACGGCGGGGCGACGAGCCTGCGCGCCCCCGTGCGGCTGACCACTGACGCCCGCCTCCTGCCGCCGGAAGGACCGGCATGTGGGTGCATCTGTGGTCGCCCCCGCGACCACAGATGCACCCAGCGCCCTCCATCACCGCGCTTCGCGCGGGGCAGTGCGGTCCGCCCGCTGTCGGTAGCATCTCCATGTTTTGTCTACAACGGGGAGGACCATCCACGTGCGATGGAAGTTGTCGGCCGGCGTCCTGGTGGCGCTGGCTTTTCTGATTCCGGCGGCGCCTGCGGCGGCTCAGGCTCAGGTGCCCGGGCTGGATCCGGCCTGCCAGACGGTGGAGCGCAAGGTCTACAAGGATTTCCGCGAGCTCATCACCATCGATGTGGACACCGCCACCAACGCCGAGTTGCGGCTGTTGGGCTACCGGCTTCTGGCTGAGGCCCAAGCCGAATCGTTGCTCGTTCTGCCCAAGGCCATCGAGGACCGGCTGAACGGCACCGCGGATGATCTGCGCGCGTTCCTCAAGTCGGACGTGCAGGACCGCTGGCAGACGGACCTGCGCGTCAAGACGAACCAGGCCATGACCGGCGCCGGTCCCAACGTGCGGGCCGCGACGCAGAAGGCACTCGACGACGGGTCCATCGACGTCCTCCTGGCCTTCCTGAACACCGGCCTGTACGACGCCCGCGCGCTCGACTGCGCGGCGCAGCCGACGGCGACGCCGACGGTTCAGCCCACGCCGACGGCGAGCGCCTCGCCCAGCGCCTCGACGACGGTCGCACCGACCGCTGCCCCCTCCGTCAGCCCGGGTGCGCCCGGCGGCGAGGGCGGCGGGCTGCCGGTGACCGGTTCCGACACCGCGACCGTGGCCGCCATCGGCGGCACGCTGCTGCTCCTCGGTGGCGTGGGCTACGTGATCGGGCGGCGGCGCCGAGCCCGCTTCGTGGCATAGCACGCGCGACGCGCCCGGCCCGACACGTCGTCGGGCCGGGCGCGACCCGCGTCACCGTCATTGACCTGGGAGTTGGCGTGGTGGGGCGGGCGGGGTTCGAACCCGCGACCGAGGGATTATGAGTCCCCTGCTCTAACCGGCTGAGCTACCGCCCCGTCACCGCGCGTCGGATCGTAACCCGCCGATCGATCACCGGCCACCACCGCTCCGGCGCCGTGAGACGCCGTGACGCCACGATGGGCAACGCGAGAATAACAGCGCGCAGCGGAACGCCGAATCAACCCCGCAACTCGTCGAGCACCGCGCCGGCGGTGCGCCAGCCACTGGCCAACGCGCCCTGGATGGACGGGCTGTCGCGGTGGTCGCCGGCCACGAACAGGCCGTCGCCGAGCGCCACCGGCTTGCGCAGCCGACCCTGTGGCGGCGGGGCGGCCGGCAGCGCGTCGGGCACCGAGACGGTGGTGAGGTGGGTCCAGTCGGCGGTGGAGCGGCCGTAGAGGCGGTCCAGCTCGCGGCGGATCACCGGCTCGGGCGGGGCCTGCGGGCCGACCACGGACGTGGCCACCAGGTGCTGGCCGGCCGGCGCGTACGTCGGGGCGGCGTTGCTGATCACCACCGTGTTGACGACAAGTTCCCGGCGGTCGCCGTCGAGCAGCAGGATCGGCTCGTCCAGCGGCGGCGTGTCGGTGCGGTGGTAGTAGGTGGTGTACGCGTGCATGCGTACCCGCTCGACGGCCGGCAGCAGCGTGGCCGCCGCCGGCGGGTCGGCGGCGACCACGACGGCACGGCAGGTGATCTCGCCGGCCTCGGTGCGGACCCGGCCGGGCGCGACTGCGGTGACCGGCGTGCGCAGCGTGAGCTGCTCGGCGGGCAGCGGCGCGGCGACGGCTCGGGGCAGCGCGCCCATCCCCCGCGCGGGCAGGCCGATCCGGCCCCTGGCGAACGAGCGCAGGATGACCGCGAACACGTGGCTGGAGGTGGCCAGCTCGCGGTCGAGCAGCACGCCGGCCAGGAACGGCCGGATCAGCTCCTCGATGATCGCGTCGGAGAGCCCGGCCCGGCGTAGCGCCGTCTCGGTGCTGGTCTCCGTGGCGGTGAGCAGCCGCCCGACGGGCAGCGTGGCGCAGCCGGCGGCGAGCGCGGCCAGGCGCAGCCGGTCACGCAGCGATCCGACGCCGGCGGTCAGCGCGCCGGGCGCGCCGGTGGGCTCGCGCAGCGGGTTGACCAGTCGGGCCAGCCGGTCGCCGCGGCGTACCAGCACGCCGGAGGTGAACCAGCCGAGGTCGAGCGCGTCGAGGTCGAGCAGCGTGCCGAGCCGGGGGTAGGCGGTGTTGAGCACCTGGAAGCCGCGGTCCAGCAGGAAGCCGTCGACCTCGTCGGTGGCGACCCGGCCACCGAGCCGGTCGCCGGCCTCCAGCAGCCGCCACGACACGCCGGCGCGGTGCAGCCGGCGGGCGGCGGCGAGGCCGGCCAGGCCGCCGCCGACGATCACCACGTCGATGTCAGGCACGGTCCACCCCCGCTCCGGCCCGGTCGCCGTCGCGGTGCGACCGGGACAGCCGGCTGGGCCACCACACCTTCGGCCCGATGTCGTACGCGAGCGCGGGCACCAGCAGCGAGCGGACCACGATGGTGTCGAGCAGCACCCCGACGGCGACCGCCACGCCCAGCTCCACCAGCACGACGAGCGGCAGCACGGCGAGCGCGGAGAACGTGGCGGCGAGCACGATGCCGGCGGAGGTGATGACGCCACCGGTGACCGCCAGGCCGGCCAGCACCCCGGCGCGGGTGCCGCGCCGCACCGACTCCTCGCGGACGCGGCTCATCAGGAAGATGTTGTAGTCGATGCCGAGCGCGACCAGGAACACGAACGCGAACAGCGGGAAGGACTGGTCGACGCCGGGGAAGTCGAAGACGTACGTGAACAGCAGCGCGCAGAGGCCGAGCGTGGCCAGGAACGACAGCACCACGGTGGCGATCAGCAGCACCGGGGCGACCAGGGCGCGCAGCAGCAGCGCCAGGATGATCGCGATGACCAGCAGCACCACCGGGATGATCACGTTGCGGTCGCGGACGGACGCGTCGGCGGTGTCCACGTTGATGGCGGTGAACCCGCCGACCACGGCGTCCGCCCCGGGCACCGCGTGCACGGCCTCGCGCAGGTCCCGGATGGTCTGTTCGGCGCCGTTGCTGTCGGGCGGGTCGGCGAGCGTCACGTTGAGCTGCACCCGGCCGTCGACCACCTTCGGCGGCGCATTCGGGTCGGGTGGCGCGTTCTGGCCCTGCTGGCCGAGCGGCAGCACGGAGGCGACGCCCTTGACGCCCTGGGCCACCTGGGCGACCCGCTGCGCGGCGGCCTGCTCGGTGAAGATGGTGGCCGGGCTGCCGGTGCCGGCCGGGAAGTGCCTGTCGATGACCTCCTGGCCGGCCACCGAGTCGGTGCGCTGGGTGAAGAGCTGTGTCTGGCCGAGCGTGGTGGCGCCGAGCTGGGTCACCCCGATCGCGAGGGCCGCCAGCACCACGGCGGTGACGATCCAGACGGTACGCGCGCGGCGCGCCACGAAGCCGGCGATCCGCCCCCAGAGGCCGTGCTCGGTACGCGGGTCGGCGTCGTCGTGCCGGGGTCGCCGGGGCCAGAACGCCCACCGGCCGCCGAGCACCAGCAGGGCGGGCAGGAACGTCAGCATCACCAGCAGCGTGGCGGCGATGCCGACGGCGCTGACCGGGCCGAGCGCCCGGTTGGAGTTGAGGCTGGACAGCAGCAGGCAGAGCAGGCTGACGATGACGGTGGCGCCGGAGGCGATGATGGCCGGGGCGGCGCCCTTCCAGGCGGCCTTCATCGCGTCCCAGGGGCGTTCGTGCCGGTGCAGTTCCTCCCGGTAGCGGGCGATGAGCAGCAGCGCGTAGTCGGTGCCGGCGCCGAAGACGAGCACGGTGAGGATGCCCTGCGCCTGCCCGTTGAGCTTCACCACGTCGTGCTTGGCGAGCTGGTAGACGACGACGGCGGCCAGCGAGTACGACATCCCGGCGGCCAGCAGCGGGAAGACCCAGAGCACCGGGCTGCGGTAGACGATCAGCAGGATGATCAGCACCACGACCAGGGTGACCAGCAGCAGTGGCCCGTCGATGGCGGAGAACACCTCGATCAGGTCGCCGAGCAGGCCGGCCGGGCCGGCCACGTCGACGGTGAGCCCGTCGCGGTCCGGGCCGGTGATGGCCCGCAGCTGGTCGACCACGCTGCGAATCTGTTCACCCTCGGCGCTGTCGATCGGGACGATCACCTGGGCGGCCTGCTTGTCCTGGCTGACGACCGGCGGTGGCAGCGGGCCGACCACGCCGGGCACCTGGACGAAGCGGGCCGCGTCGGCCTGGATGCGCTGCTGGTCGGCGGCGGTGATGCCGCTGGTGCGCTCGTAGACGACCAGGGCCGGGGTGGTCTCCCGGTCGACGAAGCCGGCGGCGAGGTCCTGGGCGCGGGTGGCCTCGGCATCGGCCGGGAGGAAGGACGCGTTGTCGTTGGTGGCGACGTCGCCGAGCTTGCCGGCGTACGGGCCGGCGACGCCGCCGACGATCAGCCAGCCGAGCACCACCGCCACCGCGATCAGCGTCGCGGTCCAGCGGCTGCGTCCTGCGGCCATCTCCACCACCCTCGGATCGACGCAAAAATCGACGCAGCGGGAGTCTAGGTCGACCTCGACCATCCTGCCGCCCGAAACGGCGTTCGCGGGCGGAAACCGGGCGGCCGCACGGGAGCCGGCAATGAGAAACGCCCGTCGGCGTGGCCGACGGGCGTGCGGTAGAGCGAAGCTCCCCCGATTGGACTCGAACCAATAACCTGCCGGTTAACAGCCGGCTGCTCTGCCAATTGAGCTACAGGGGACCGTGCACCGCTCGGCTCGGATCTTCCCCGCGCCGTGCGACGGGAAAAGAATACAGGACATCGGGGGGTGACGCGCCAGGGGGTTTGCCGGCGGCGCAGAATCGGGATAAATCGTCATCTCGGCACAGGGAGGCATGAGCCGAGAGGAGGATGGGTAGTTAGCCACCAACAGAGTTCAGGGACGGAAGGAGCCGCCATGCGCGGAAAGATCATGTTTCTTGGCGGGCTGGCAGCGGGGTTCGTCCTGGGCGCCCGTGCCGGCCGCGAGAAGTACGAGGAGTTGGTGGTCCGCGGGCGTAAGGTGCTCGACCACCCGACCGTCCAGGAGGCGGCCGGCGTCGCGCAGGCTCAGGCGACCCGGCTCTACTCCGAGGGCAAGGACAAGCTCGGCCAGACCAAGATCGGCGAGAAGATCTCGACCGGCAACGGCAGCAAGCCGGGGCTGAGCGACGCCGACAAGCCGTTCGCCGGCACGCCGGCCGCGGTGGGCAGCAAGGCCGGCACCACCGGCACTGGCTCGACCGGCGTGACCGGTTCGACCACGACCGGCACGAGCACCAAGCCCAACGGCACGAGCAGCACCCTCTGACAGACCCGGACAGCGGGCCGGCTCACCCTCGGGTGACCGGCCCGCTCCCGTGTGTCCTCCCCCCACACGTCACGCCGCCGTGACGCCGGTGTGGCAGATTCTCCGGTGGGGAGGTGGACGATCACATGACGATGGTCGGACCGGAGACCGCGGACCAGGCGCGGCTGCTGCGACTGCTGCGCGACGACGGCCCCCGGTCCCGGGTCGAGCTGGTCGACGTCCTCGGCCTGCCCCGGGCGCGCTTCGCCGCCGAGGCGGACCGGCTGGCCGCGCAGGGCCTGGTGGAGACCGCCGGGCCGGCCGCGTCCCGGGGTGGTCGCCGCTCGTCGCTGCTGCGGGTGGGCGCGCAGGTGCGCTTCGGCGCGGTGCTCGTCGGCGACGGCCGGCTGCGGGTCGCGCTCACCGACGGTGAGCTGAACCCGCTTACCCGGATCGATGAGCCGGTCGACGTGCGGCTCGGCCCCGAGGCGGTGGTCGGCCGGACGGTCGAGCTGCTCGGCAAGCTGCGGGCCGAGGCCGGGCTGACCCGGCTGACCGGCGTCCGGGTGGCGCTGCCCGCGCCGGTGGCGGTCAGCGACGGCACGCCCGTCTCCCCGCCCGCGCTGCCCGGCTGGCACCGGTTCCCGGTACGCGACACGCTCGCCGCCGAGCTGGGCTGCCCGGTGCACGTCGACAACGACGCGAACGCGATGGCGCTCGGCGAGTCGCACGCCGGCACCGGCCGCCCGTTCGACGACTTCCTGTACGTCAAGCTCGGCGACGCGATCGGCTGCGGGCTGGTGCTCGGCGGCTCGCTCCACCGGGGCGCGACAAGCGGCGCCGGCGACATCGGGCATCTCCAGCTGACCGAGGACGGGCCGCTCTGCGCCTGCGGCAACACCGGCTGCGTCGAGGCGTACTGCGGGGATGCCGCGCTGGTCCGGGAGGCGGTGACGGCCGCGCGGGCCGGGCGCTCGACGGTGCTGGCGGAGCGGCTCGCGGCGACCGGCGCGCTGACGGTGGTGGACGTGGCCGCGGCGGCGACCGCTGGCGATCCGGCGGCGCAGACGCTGGTCCGGGACGCCGCCCGTCGGCTCGGGCAGGTGCTGGTCGGGCTGGTCAGCTTCGTCAACCCGGCCATCGTCATCATCGGCGGCGCGGCGCCCGGCATCGGGCCGGTCCTGCTCGCCGAGATCCGGGGCGTGGTCTACCGCCGCTCCACGCCGCTGGCCACCGGCAGCATGCCGATCGTCCTGCCCGACCTCGACGCCCCCACCGCCGCCCTGATCGGCGCCGCCCGCCTCATCAGCGACCAGGTCTTCACCACCCGTTGACCCCGAGCGCCACCGCGTCAGCGGCTCGTTGCAGCAGCCCGTTCCCTGCGTCGGCCCGCTGGCGCGAACAGCGGTGCGACGCCGCTCATTTACCTCTCGCGTCCTACGAACTTGATGGCGCAGGTGGGTCACGACGACAGGGCAGGCCAGGGGCAACGGCAGCGGCCGGACCAGCGGGACCCGGGCGGCCGGCGGCGGCCCCAGCGGGGCCGCGACAACCACCGGACCAGGGAGCTACGGCAACCGCCGGGCGAGTAGGCCCAGGGCGGCGGGCGGGTAGGGCGTGGCGGTTGGCGACTCGTCTGTGCCATCAAGTTCGTAGGCGCCGCGAGGAATGCCCCGGGGCCGCGCCCCGGGCTGCCGCGGCCGACGTGCCGGAGGGGCACGTCGGCCGGGCCCAGGGGTCAGTCGCGGCTGCTGAAGGCGGCGTCGAAGGCGGCGGTGGGGGCGTCGAAGGCGAGGCGGCGGACGAACTGGAGCGCCTCCGGCGCGCCGACCAGGCGGTCCATGCCGGCGTCCTCCCACTCGATCGAGATCGGGCCGTCGTAGCCGATCGCGTTCAACGCCCGGAAGCAGTCCTCCCACGGGACGTCGCCGTGGCCCGTGGAGACGAAGTCCCAGCCGCGCCGCAGGTCGGCCCAGGGCAGGTGGGAGGCGAGCCGGCCACGCCGGCCGTCGCCGGTGCGGACCTTCGCGTCCTTGCAGTCCACGTGGTAGATCCGGTCGGCGAAGTCGAAGATGAAGTTCACCGGGTCCAGTTCCTGCCAGACGAAGTGCGACGGGTCCCAGTTGAGCCCGAACGCCGGCCGGTGCCCGATCGCCTCCAGCGTGCGCTTCGTGGTCCAGTAGTCGTACGCGATCTCGCTGGGGTGCACCTCGTGCGCGAAGCGCACGCCCACCTCGTCGAAGACGTCCAGGATCGGGTTCCACCGGTCGGCGAAGTCCTGGTAGCCGCGCTCGATCATGGCGGGCGGCACCGGCGGGAACATCGCCAGCGTGTGCCAGATGGACGAGCCGGTGAAGCCGACCACGGTGCGTACGCCGAGCTTCGCCGCGGCCCGCGCGGTGTCCTTCATCTCCTCGGCGGCGCGGCGGCGCACCCCTTCCGGCTCGCCGTCGCCCCAGATCCGGGCCGGCAGGATGTCCTGGTGCCGCTCGTCGATCGGGTGGTCGCAGACCGCCTGCCCGACCAGGTGGTTGGAGATGGTGAAGACCTGGAGGTTGTGCTTGGCGAGCGTGTCCCGCTTCCGCTCGACGTACGAGTCGTCGGCGAGCGCCTTGTCGACCTCGAAGTGGTCACCCCAGCAGGCGATCTCCAGGCCGTCGTAGCCCCACTCGGCGGCGAGCCGGCAGACCTCGTCGAACGGAAGGTCGGCCCACTGGCCGGTGAAGAGCGTGATGGGTCGCGCCATTGTCGTTCTCCCCTGTCGTGATGGGGGATTCCGTTGCGGGCCGGGGCGAGGGCGACCGGGGGGACGGCGACGGCCGGCACCGGTGGACGCGTGAGCGTCTGCGCCCGACGGGTTGCGCCTCCCGACGGGTCACCGGCCACCTCGCGGTCGCCGTCCCCACTCTATGGCCTACCTCACGGCAGGGTCCAGCGCTGGTTGGCGGCCCCGGTGCAGGTCCACAGGTGCACCGGCGTGCCGTCGACCGAGTTGTTGCCGGACACGTCCAGACACTTGCCGGACTGCGGGTTGCGGACCGTGCCGTCGGTCCGCGCCGACCAGTTCTGCGCGCCGCTGCCGTTGCACGTGTAGAGCTGGATCTTCGTGCCGTCGGCGCTGCCGCCGCCGGCGACGTCCAGGCACTTGCCCAACGCCTTCACCGGCCCGTTCGGGGTCACCGTCCACGTCTGCGCCGTGGAGGAGTTGCAGGTGTAGAGCTGGATCTGGGTGCCGTCGGCGGTGGCCGCGTTGCGCACGTCCAGGCACTTGCCGGCCAGGCCCTTCACCGGGCCGGTGCCGGCCGTGCCGCCGCCCCGCACCAGCGTGAAGTCGTCCACGTCGAACAGCCCGGAACCGCTGCCGGTGAACGTCAGGTACACCGTCTGCGTTCCTGACGGCACCCCGCTCAGCGCGGTGGTGACGTCGGCGAACGTGGTCCAGCTCCCGGTGTTCGGCACCGCCACCTGGCCGAGCAGCGGGCCGGTCGGCGAGCCGGTGCGCACGCCGATGGTGCCGCCGGGCCCGCCGGAGACCACCCGGGCCCGCAGCGAGGTCACGCCGGTCAGGTCCAGGTTCTGGTACGCGGCCCAGTCGCCCGGGTCGACGTACCCGAGGGTCTGCCCGCCGTTGGCGCCGGCCTTGGCGAACGCGCTGACGCCGCTGGCCGAGCTGAACGCCTCGGCCTGGACGGTGGTGGTGCCGCCCGGCGGCGGGGTGCCACCCAGTTCCTTGATCCGGATGTTGCGGAACGACGCGTCGTCGCCGGTGCCGTGGTTCTGGATGCCGACGTGCCCGGCGAGCGACCGGACCGGGTCGGTGTTGGTGAAGTCGTTGACGCGCACGCCGTTGAGGAAGACCTGCAACCGCTCGCCCTCGACCAGGATCTCGTAGGTGTTCCACTCCCCCGCCGGGTTCAGCGCCGCGTCCCGCGCGGCCAGGTCGGCGGACTTGAAGCCGTAGATCGCCCCGGTGGTCTTGTCCGCCGAGTCGGTGGGGTCGATCTGCACCTCGTAGCCGTTGTTCACCGCCGAGTTCGGGTCGCTCGACGGTGGGAAGCCGACGAACACGCCGGAGTTGTCGTCGCCGGCCAGCCGCCAGTCCAGCTTGAGCGAGTAGTTCGTGAACTGCTTCGCGCTGTACCAGTAGAGACCCATGCCGCCGACCGAGGTGAGCGTGGCGTCGCTGTTGGTGAAGCTGCCCGGCCCGGCCTGGGACCAGCCGGTGGTGCCGCCGTCGTAGAGCGCGGTGTAGCCGGTCTCCGGCCGGCAGTCGGCCTTCGTGCGGCCGGCGGCGTAGCGGATGCCGCCGAGCAGGTGCGCCCGGAACGCCGCGTCGGCGTACGACGCCTGGGTGTGCCCGCCGCCGGTGTAGAACGACCGGCCGCCGCTGTACGTCTTGCACCAGGCGTGCGGGTGGTCGCCGCCCATCGAGCCCCCGGAGTACGTGGACTCGTCGAGGCTGGCCAGCACGTGCGCGGTGGAGCGCGCGTTGGTGCGGTAGTCGTACCACTCGTCGGTGCGGTTCCACCGCTGCGGCAGGTGCGCGGTGGCGGCGTGCGCCCGGTCCTCCACCTTGACGGTGGCCGGCTGGATCGCCGGGTGGGACGCGAACCAGGCGCCGACCAGGTTGCCGTAGAACGGCCAGTCGTACTCGGTGTCGGCGGCGGAGTGCACGCCGACGTACCCGCCGCCACCGCCGATGTACGACTCGAACGCGGCCTGCTGGGTCGCGTTGAGCACGTCGCCGGTGGTGTTGAGGAAGATCACCGCCTCGAAGCGGGCCAGGTTGGCGGTGGTGAACTGGGCCGCGTCCTCGGTCGCGGTGACGGTGAAGTTGTTCGCCGCGCCCAGGTCGCGGACGGTCTGCGTGCCGACCGCGATGGAGTCGTGCCGGAAGCCGGCGGTCTTGGAGAAGACCAGCACGTCGTACGGGGCGTCGGCGGCGCTCGCCGGGGTGGCGACGCTGGTGGCGGCCATGGCGGTCACCGCCACCAGCGCGATACGGAGGAGTCTCATCGGCGTTCTTCCTTCCCACCTCACGGCAGCGTCCACTTCTGGTTGGCCGCGCCCGTGCAGGTCCACAGGTGCACCGGCGTGCTGTCGGCCGAGTTGTTGCCGGACACGTCCAGGCACTTGCCGGACTGCGGGTTGCGGACCGTGCCGTCGGCCTGCGCCGACCAGTTCTGCGCGCCGCTGCCGTTGCACGTGTAGAGCTGGATCTTCGTGCCGTCGGCGCTGGCGCCACCGGCGACGTCCAGGCACTTGCCGTACGCCTTGACCGTCGAGTTCGGCGTCACGGTCCAGGACTGCGCGGCGGTACCGTTGCAGGTGTAGAGCTGGATCTGGGTGCCGTCGGCGGTGGCCGCGTTGCGCACGTCGAGGCACTTGCCGGCCAGGCCCTTCACCGGGCCGGTGCGCACGCTCGACGTGGTGAACGTGAACGCGTCCAGGTCGTAGAGCGCCCCGGTGCCGCCGGCGAACGTGAGGTAGAGCGTGGTGGTGCCGGCCGGCGGGTTGGTGATGGCGCCGGTGACCGTGGTGAACGAGTCCCAGGCGCCGGTGACCGGGACGGTGGCCGAGCCGAGCACGGTGCCGGTGGCGGAGCCGGCCCGCACCTGGAGCGTGCCGCCCGCGCCGGCCGAGGAGACCCGGGCGGTGAAGCCGGTGGCGTCGGCGAGCAGGTACGGCTGGAACGCGATCCAGTCGCCGTTGTTGATGTCGCCGACGGTCTTGCCGCCCTCGGCGGTGCCCTTGTCGAACGTGTTGATCCCGGACGAGGTCCTGAAGTGCTCGGCCTGCCGGTGCCGGGGCTGGAGCGTGTGCTGGGTGTGCGTGGTGAGGCCGCCGGCGTCGGTGTACTCGGCGTCGAAGATGGCGAAGATGTTCGCCGCGTCGTCGTGCTCGCCGTCGACCGGGATGGCGATCGTGCCGGTGCAGCCGGTGGCCGAGGTGATCTGGTGGCCGTGCTGGTCGTGCCCGAGCACGTAGGTCATCTTGACCTTGGTGCAGTCGATCGTGCCGTCCTCCGGGTCGGTGACGGTGATCCGGAACGGCACCGTGTCGCCGAAGGAGAACAGCTTGCCGTTGCCGGGCGTCTCGATGACCACTGTCGGCGCGGTGTTGCCCACGGTGATCGTGACGCTGGCGGTGCCGGTGGCGCCCTGCGGGTCGCGGACGGTCAGCGTGGCGGTGTAGCGGCCGTTCGCGGTGTAGGTGTGCGACGGGTTGGCCGCCGTGGAGGTGCCACCGTCACCGAACGCCCAGGCGTACGTCAGCGCGCCGCTCTCCGGGTCGGACGAGCCGGCCGAGGAGAACGCCACGGTCAGCGGCGCGGTGCCGGAGGTCTTGTCGGCGGCGGCGCGGGCTACCGGGGCGCGGTTGCCGCCGCCCAGGTAGTCGAAGCGGTACAACGCCGAGTTGGCGTCCCCGTTGAAGTAGCCGGTGCCGTAGTCGAGCACGTAGTAGGCGCCGTCCGGGCCGAACGCGGAGTCCATCACCTGCTTGCCGGTCCACGGGAACGCGTCGATGGTGCCGGGTGAGCCGTCCGCGTTGACGTGGATCGGCTTGATCCAGCCTCGGCCGAACTCGGTGGCGAAGAACTGCCCGTCGAAGGACTGCGGGAACTTGGTGGTGGACGGGTTCGCCGCGTCGTACCGGTAGACCGGTCCGCCCATCGGCGATTCGGAGCCGCCGCCGAACTCGGGCGGGCTGCCGGCGTCGCCGGCGTAGCGGATCCAGGCCGGCTTGGCGGCCGGCAGCGTGGTCAGGCCGGTGTTGCGGAACGAGTTGTTGGTCGGGCCGCCGGTGCAGTTGAACTTCGCGCCGGCGGTGCCGGTGGCGAAGTCCCACTCGGCGTACGTCTCGGCGGCCGTGTTGGTGCCGGTGCAGTACGGCCAGCCGTAGTTGCCCGGCCCGGTGACCCGGTCGAACTCGACCTGCCCGGACGGGCCGCGCGCCGAGGTGGTGCCGGCGTCCGGCCCGTAGTCGCCGACGTAGACGACGCCGGTGGCCTTGTCGACGCTCATCCGGAACGGGTTGCGGAAGCCCATGGCGTAGATCTCCGGGCGGGTCTTCGCGGTGCCGGGGGCGAAGAGGTTGCCGCTCGGGATCGAGTACGTGCCGTTGGCGTTGACCTTGATGCGGAGGATCTTGCCGCGCAGGTCGTTGGTGTTGCCGGCGCTGCGTTGCGCGTCGTACCCGGGGTTGCGGTTGGTCCGCTCGTCGATCGGGGCGTAGCCGGCGGAGTCGAACGGGTTGGTGTCGTCTCCGGTGGAGAGGTAGAGGTTGCCGGCGGCGTCGAAGTCGATGTCGCCGCCGACGTGGCAGCAGAGTCCACGGTCAGCCGGCACGTCGAGCACGTCGACCTTGCTGGTCTGGTTGAGCGTGAAGTCGGCGTTGAGCGTGAACCGGGAGAGCCGGTTGACGCCCTGCCAGGCGGAGAAGTCGGTGCCGGTGGCCGGCGCGTCCCCGGCCGGGGTGGACAGCGGCGGCGCGTAGTAGAGATAGATGTGCCGGTTGGTGGTGAAGCCGGGGTCGACGCCGACGCCCTGCAACCCCTCCTCGTCGTGGGTGTAGACCGGCAGCGTGCCGATGACGGTGGTGACGCCGGCCGCGTCGGTGCGGCGCAGCGTGCCGTTGCGGGCGGTGTGCAGGACCGACCGGTCGGGCAGCACCGCGAGGGAGATCGGCTCGCCGGTCTCGGCGACGCCGCGGGCGAGTTCGACCTGCTGGAAGTCGCTCGCCGAGATGGGGTGGGCGGACGCCGGGACGGGCGTCGTGGCCAGCGTGACGGTGCCGGCGGTGATCGCGAGCAGCAGCGCCGCGCCGGCGGCGAGCCGTCGTCGGGCCCGAGGGTGGTGGTGGGGGTGGCTGGACATGCCGTGCAGTCCTTCCTGACGCGCGCAGCCAGGACCGGGCGCGCGTCGCGCCGGATGCCGAAAGGGGGAGCGTTGTGCTGGCCACGACATTAGGACCTTTCGATCGACCTGTCCATAGCTTCTGATCGATCAGAAACTACTTTTGACGCGTGTCGACAAAAGTTAGTCCGGCGAGGTGGAGTAGCAGCGCCTTCACCTCGGTCGCCGCGACCCGGGAGCGGGCCGCGGCCGGGTCGGAGCAGAGCAGCACCGGCCCGTCCGCCGGGTCGGCGGGCAGCCGGCCGTGCGAGCCGCGCACCGCCCGCGCACCGGCGTCCAGCCCGACCACGCTCATCAGGTAGCGCATCCCCAGCTTCTTGCGGGCCAACGCCACCGCCGCCCGGCGCTTCGCGGCACCCGGGGCGAGCGGGTCGAAGAACAGCTCCGCCGGGTCGTAGCCGGGCTTGCGGTGGATCTCGACCAGCCGGGCGAAGTCCGGCGCCCGCGCGTCGTCCAGCCAGTAGTAGTAGGTGAACCAGGCGTCCGGCTCGGCCACCAGCACCAGCTCACCGGCGCGGGGATGGGCCAACCCGTACCCGGCCTGCCCGGCCGCGTCCAGCACCTCGGCGACGCCGGGCAGCGCGGCACAGCGCTTCGCCACCGCCGGCACGTCCGCCGGGTCCCGCACGTAGACGTGCGCCACCTGGTGGTCGGCCACCGCGAAGGCCGGTGACGTCCACGGGTCCAGGTATTCCATGCCGGCCTGCGTGTAGACGCGCAGCAGCCCTTCGGCGCGCAGCATCCGGTTCACGTCCACCGGGCGCGAGACGTCGGTGATGCCGTACTCGGAGAGCGCCACCACTGTCGCTTCACGCTCCCACGCCGCGTCCAGCAGCGGCCCGAGCACCGCGTCCAGCTCCGCCGCCGCGGCGGCGGCCTGCGGCGCGGACGGCCCGAAGCGTTGCAGGTCGTAGTCGAGGTGCGGCAGGTAGACCAGGGTCAGGTCGGGGGCGTGGTCGGCCAGGATCCGCTGCGCGGCCCGGCTGATCCACGCCGACGACGGCAGCCCCGCGCCCGGCCCCCAGTAGCTGAACAGCGGGAACGTGCCGAGCGCGTCGGTCAGCGTGTCGTGCAGCTCCGGCGGGTCGGTCCAGCAGTCCGGCTCCTTGCGCCCGTCGGCGTGGTAGACCGGGCGCGGCGTGACCGTCCAGTCGACGTCCGCGCCCATGGCGTACCACCAGCAGACGTTGGCGACCCGGTAGCCCGGCTCGACCCGGCGCGCCGCCTGCCACACCTTCTCGCCACCGACCAGCGCGTGGTGCTGCCGCCAGAGCAGCACCTCGCCGAGGTCCCGGAAATACCAGCCGTTGCCCACCACGCCGTGCCCGGCGGGCGGCTCACCGGTCAGGAACGTGGCCTGCGCCGAACAGGTCACCGCCGGCAGCACGGTGCCCAGCTCGGCGACGAAGCCGGCCTCGGCCACCGCGCGCAGCCGGGGCATGTGCGCCAGCAGACGCGGCGTCAGCCCGACCACGTCGAGCACCACCAGCCGGCGGCTCACGAGGGCACCCCCGCCACCGTGGCCAGCCCCAGGTTGGTCAGCTCGTCGCGGGCGAAGGCCAGTTCGGCGGCGATGCCGGCGGCCAGCTCCGCGTCGCCGCGCGGCCGCCGCGCCACCGGCAGCACCCCCCAGGTGTACGTCTCCACGTCGAGGTGGTCGCAGCCGGCGGCCGGACCGGCGAACAGCGCGGCGAGCGCGGCCCGCAGCACCGGCACCGTGGAACGCAGCGGCGGCTCAGGTGGGGCGTGCAGCGGCACGTGGTAGTGCACCCGCCACGCCCCGGGCAGCCGCGCGTCCAGTGCCGCGCCCAGGTCGTCGGCGGCGTACGCCGGGTCGGCCGGATCGGGGGCGTCGGCGCAGCCCGCCGCGCGGGTCTGGTGCAGGAACCGTGGCTCGACGAAGCGGCGTAGCGCATCGGTCGCGCCGGCCGGGTCGGGGGCCTCGACGGCGGCGGAGACCTGCACCTTGACCACCGGCAGGCCGGCGTCGCGCAGCCCGGCCAGCGCGTCGGCCGGCGCCTCCCAGGCGCACGCCAGGTGCGCCAGGTCCAGGCAGATCCCGAGCCGCTCGGTATCCATGGCTGACAATACCGTGCGGGCCTGTCCCGTGGACTCCACCAGACATCCCGGTTCCGGCTCGAAGCCGACCCGGACCACCCGGCCGGTGTCCCGCTGCACGGCGGCCAGCCCGGCGGCGAGCGCGTCGAGCATCCGCCGCGCCGACTCGGCCCGGCCGGCGTCCCACGGCGTTCGCCAGGCCACCGGCAGGGTGGAGATCGAACCGCGCGCCGCGTCGTCGGGCAGCAGGTCGGCCAGCACCCGGGCCAGGTCCAGCGTGTACGCCAGCCGCGCCGGGGTGGTCCAGTTCGGGTGGTACACCGCGCCCTTGACCACCGGGGCGTGGAACGCCGCGTACGGGAAACCGTTGAGCGTGACCACCTCCAGCCCGCGTACGGTCAGCTCGTGACGCAGCCGGCGCCGGGCGGCCGGGTCGGCGGCGAGCGCGGCGGCGGCCGGGGCGGCCAGCCACAGTCCCAACCCGAGCAGGTCGGCGTCGAGGTCGCGGCGTACCGCGACCGCGTACGTGTCGAGCTGGGCGAGGATGCCCGGCAGGTTCTCGGCGGGGTGGACGTTGGTGCAGTAGCCGAGATGGACGGTGCTGCCGTCGGCGTGCCGCAGCCGCATCACTCGCCCCCGCGCCGGATCGAGTTGCCGGCGAACGTGGGCGCGGGCGCGTCCACGTCGCTGAGGTCGAGCCGGCCGGACTGGCCGTAGAACTCCACCGGGTTGCGCCACAGCACCCGGTCCACGTCGTCGACGTCGAACCCGGCGGCCAGCATCGCCTCCCCGGTGGCGCGGGTCAGCAGCGGGTCGGAACGCCCCCAGTCGGCGGCGGAGTTGACCAGGATCCGCTCCGTCCCGTACGTCCGCAGCAGCTCGACCATCCGGGGCGGCGACATCTTCGTCTCCGGGTAGATCGAGAAGCCCAGCCAGCAGCCGGTGTCCCGGACCAGCTTCACGGTCACCTCGTTGAGGTGGTCGACGAGCACCCGCCCGGGGGCGATGCCCGACTCGGCGACCACCGCGAGCGTGCGTTCGACGCCGCGCGCCTTGTCCCGATGCGGGGTGTGCACCAGCGCGGGCAGGTCGTGGGCGACGGCCAGTGCGAGCTGACCGGCGAACGCGGCGTCCTCGGCCGGGGTCATCGCGTCGTAGCCGATCTCGCCGACCGCGACCACGCCGTCCTTGTCCAGGTAGCGCGGCAGCACGTCGAGCACCGGCCGGCAGCGCGGGTCGTTGGCCTCCTTCGGGTTCAGTGCCACTGTGGCGTGGTGCCGGACGCCGAACTGCCCGGCCCGGAACGGCTCCCAGCCGACGAGCGAGTCGAAGTAGTCGACGAAACTGTCCACGCTGGTACGCGGCTGGCCCAGCCAGAACGACGGCTCGACCACCGCGCGCACCCCGGCGGCGGCCATCCGCTCGTAGTCGTCGGTGGTCCGGGACGTCATGTGGATGTGCGGGTCGAAGATGCGCATGTCACGCCTCCGTGATGGGGATGGTGAGCCGGTCCAGCAGGTCGGCGGCGTCGGCGGGCATGCTCCGGCCGGCGGCGTGCCGCTCGGTGGCGTACGCGGCCAGCATCTGCGCCAGCTCACCGTCGGCCCGGTCGGTCAGGCTGTCGACCACGGCCAGCGGCACGCCGGTGAACACGCACTTGAGCACCGCCTGCCGCCAGGCCGGCTGTTCCAGGTGTCGGGCGTAGGGGCCGAGCGCGGCGGCGACCAGCCGGGTGTCGTTGGTGCGGATCGCGTCGTGCAGCAGCGGCACGCACTCCGCCCCGATCGGCAGCAGCGGCAGCGCCCGCAGCACGGCCCGTTTCTCCGCCGCGTCGCCCTCCCGGTAGAGCGTCTCGGCCGCGCCGGCGTGCCCGGTGGGCAACGCGGTGAGCAGCGACGCGCGGGCCGCCTCGTCGACCGTCCAGCCGGGCGGGTCGGGCACCGGCCCGCGCCCGCACCGCCGGGCGGCGGCGGCGAAGTAGCGCGGGATCGCCGCGGGTTCGGTCGCGACGCGGCGCCGCGCCGCGTCCAGCCACTGCGGATCGGGTACGCCCCGCAGCGCGGCGCGCAGTCGGTCGGGTGTCATGCCGTCTCCCTCTGCCGGGTGGTGGATGGTGGTCGCCTCACCGCCCCTCGCCGCGCCGGGCGGCGGCGCGCAGGAAGTCGAGTGAGCGGGCGGCGACGGTCGGGGCGGCGTGCGAGTGCCGGGGCAGTTCCACCGCGACCAGCCCGTGGTAGCCGGCGTCGGCCAGCGCGGCCAGCACCGGCGGGAAGTCGATCTCCCCGGTGCCGAACTCCAGGTGCTCGTGCACGCCCCGGCGCATGTCGTCGATCTGGACGTTGACCAGGTGGTCGGCGACCGCCGCCACGCAGTCGGGCACCGGCAGCGGCTCCAGGCAGCGGCAGTGTCCGATGTCGAGCGTGAGGCCGAAGCCGGGCGGCGCGTCGAGCGCGTCTCGCAGCCGCCGCCAGCCGGCGATGTCCTCGACCAGCATGCCCGGCTCGGGTTCGAAGCCGAGCGGCACGCCGGCCGCCGCCGCCTCGGCGCAGACCGTGGCGCAGCCGGCGACCAGGCGCTCCCACGCGACCGACGGCGGCACCTCCGGCGGGCGTACGCCGGCCCAGCAGGAGACCGCCTCCGCGCCCAGGTCGGCGCCGATCCGGACCGCCCGGCGGAGGAACTCGATCCGGCGGGCGCTGTCGTCGTGCAGCAGCGTCGGGGCGTGCTTGTGCCACGGGTCGAGCAGGTAGCGGGCGCCGGTCTCGATCACCACGGCCAACCCGAGCGCGTCCAGCCGGCGGCGTACGGCGGCGACCCGGCCGGCCAGCCCGCTGGCGAACGGGTCCAGGTGGTCGTGGTCCAGGGTGAGCGCCACACCCACGTAGCCGAGGTCGGCGAGCACCGCGAGCGCGTCGTCGAGCCGGTGGTTGGCGAAGCCGTTGGTGCCGTACCCGAATCGCAGCCGGCCCGGCTCGGGCGCGGGCCGGCGGGGCGCGGCGGCCGGGGTCACGGTGGTCATGTCGGCGAGACCAGCCGGGCCAGGCGGCGGCCCAGCGGGGCGGCGGCGGCCACCGCGAGGCCGAGCAGCCCGACGCCGGCGCGGGCGGTCAGCGCGCCCTGCAACGCGGGCAGCCCGGTGATGCCGGCGCCGACCGCGGCGCGCACCCGGGCCGGCGACGGGTCGGCGAGCACCCGGGCCTGCGCCCGCCCGTACCGCACGGCGTAGCCCGCGGCGAGCACCGCCGGCACCAGCGCACCGAGCCGAAGGAAGGGCCCCCTCTTAACGCATTCGGTAGAGGAGGGGGCCCCGCTTAACACGGTCGGCCGGCCCGGGGCGGCGAGCGCGATCAGCGCGGTGCCGGCCAGGGTGAGGCCCGGCAACCGCCGGTCCGTCGCCCCGGTCACCTCGCGGCGGGACAGCGCGGTGACGGTCCAGGTGTGCGCGGCGACGGTAAGCGCCGCCGGCACCGCCCGCAGCAACGCCGGCCCGACGCTCCCGCCCGACCCGCCGGCACCCCGGCCGCAGCCGGTGCCGGGCCACCGGTCGCCGCCTGCGGCGCGTCCCCGGGCGGTCGGAGTCGTGGTCGCGCCGAGCAGGACGTCCAGCCCTCGGCACGCGGCCATCACGGCGGGACCGGCCGTGGTGTCCTTCGCGCTCAGGTCGTACCCCCAGATGGTGGCGGCCAGACCAACCGCGACGGTCCCCGCCTGCCGGCCCCCGGCGGCGGTGGCGACGGCGAGACCGGCGGCGGTCAGGCCGCCGGCCAGGCCGAGCGCGACGGCCGGGCGGACCCGGCCGGACGGGATCGGCCGCTCCGGGCGCTCCACCGCGTCGAGCCGCCGGTCCGCCCAGTCGTTGGCGGCCATCCCGGCCCAGTAGAGCAGCACCGACGCGCCGGCCAACGCGGGCGTACGCCGGCCGAGCGTCCCGGCCGACGCGGCGCCGGCCAGCACGTCCCCCGGCACGGAGAGCGCGGCCGGCGCGCGGACCAGCTCGGCCAGGTCGGCGAGCCGGGTCACCGGGCCGCCTCCGCGTGCAGGCCGGCCACGAAGTCGCGCAGCACCGCCCACTGCTCGCCGAGCGCGTGGCCGGTGTCGCCGAGCGGATCCTTGAAGAAGAACGCCAGCTCGGCGAGGGGGCCCCGGCGGCCGGCGGCGTGCGCGGCGGCGGTCAGCCGGGCCAGGTCGAGCACCAGCGGGGCGGCCAGCGCCGAGTCGCAGCCGTGCCAGGTGAACTCCATCCGCATCCCGGTGCCCAGGAAGCCGGCGAACGTGACCAGGTCCCAGGCGGTCTTGAAGTCGCCCAGCTCCTCGACGTAGTCGATCCGGGTGCTGCCCTGTGGCAGGTAGCCGAGCGTCTCGGCGAGCACCCGCTGCTTGCTGCCCACCTTGGCGGCGTTGGCAGCCGGCTCGGCCAGCGTCGCGCCGTCGCCGCCGCCGAGCAGGTTCGTCCCGGACCAGGACCGCACCGCCAGGTGCCGCATCGCGAACATCGGCGCGAGCACCGACTTGAGCAGCGTCTCGCCGGTCTTGCCGTCGTGCCCGGCGTACGGCAGGCCGCGCTCGTCGGCCAACGCGGCCAGTGCCGGCAGCCGGGCCCCGGTGGACGGGGTGAAGTCGACGTACGGGCAGCCGGCGGTGAACGCCGCGTACGCGTACCGGGAGCTGGCCGGCAGCACGTCGAGCGCGGTGCGCAGCGCGGTCAGGTCGTGGTGGGCCGGGTGCGGGGCGGGCGCCGGCTCGGTGGCGGCCACGTTGACCACCACCACCCGGTCCAGGTCGTACCGGCGGCGGAAGTCGGTCAGGTCGTCGACCACGGCGGCGATCCGCGCGGCCGGGTCGCCCTCGGTCGGCACGGGTCGCAGCGCCGCCTCGACGTCGGCCAGCTCCGGCGCGACGGCGTCGGCGAGCCGGCCGGGCAGCACGCCGGCGGCGGCGAGCGCCTCGGCGCGTTTGGTCAGCGGGGTGGCGACCACGTCGTGGCCGCCGAAGACGAGGTCGGCGAGGCCCGGCAGCGCGGGACCCCGCAGGTCGGGCAGTTCGGTGACGCAGCCGGTCGGTGCGGTGAGCCCGGCCCGTAGGGCGAGCGCCCCGACCACGCTCGTGGTCGCGACCGAACCACGTGCTCCCACCAGCCAGACACCCGTACGCATCGCGTTACCTCCCCAGGTCGGTGCCGGTCCACCGGTGCGGCCGGGGAATCCCGGTCCGGCCGCACCGGAGGGCCGTGCTGGTCGTGCCCCCCCCCGGAGGACTCCGGTGGCACGCTCCCCGACGCCGGCCTCGTGCCCGCCGCGGGGCGCAACCGCGGTGGGCCCTCGCCGGCCGGCGCCGGAAGGGTGTCGGCGGCGCTTCCGCGCCGCGCGGGTTGGGCGGGGTGTTAAGCGGGGCCCCCTCCTCTACCGGAGGCGTTAAGCGGGGCCCCCTCCTTGCACTCGACCCAGGCGGCGGTGGCGGCGGAGCGCTCGACCGCGTCCAGGACGAGCTGCACCTGCAACGCGTCGGCGAACGACGGGGTCGGGTCGGTTGCGGTGGCGACCGCCTCGACGAAGTCGCGCATCTGGTGCGTGAAGGAGTGCTCGTAGCCGATGATGTGGCCGGGCGGCCACCACGCGTCCAGGTACGGGTGCTCCGGCTCGGTCACCAGGATCCGGCTGAAGCCCTGCTCGGCGGCGGGCCGGGTGGCGTCCAGGAACTCCAGTTCGTTGAGGCGTTCCAGGTCGAACACCACGCTGCCGCGCGAGCCGTTGATCTCGACCCGCAACGCGTTCTTGCGGCCGGTGGCGAACCGGGTCGCCTCGTACGTGGCGAGCGCGCCGCCGTCGAGCCGGGCCACGAAGACCGCCGCGTCGTCCACGGTGACCTCGCCCATGCCCCGGCCGTTGCCGTCGGCCTGCGCGGCCAGGCCGCTCGACCCGGCCGGCAACGGCCGCTGCCTGACGAACGTCTCGGTGAGCGCGCTGACGCCGGTGACGAGCTGCCCGGTGACGTACTGGGTGAGGTCGATGATGTGCGCGCCGATGTCACCCAGCGCGCCGGAGCCCGCCCGGTCCTTCTGCAACCGCCACACCAGCGGGAACTGCGGGTCGACGATCCAGTCCTGGAGGTAGACCGCCCGGACGTGCCGGATCTCGCCGAGCCGCCCGTCGGCGACGAGCTGCCGCATCAGGGCGACCGCGGGCACCCGCCGGTAGTTGAAGCCGCACATCGCGCGGACCCCGGACGTCCGGGCCCGGGCCGCGGCGGCGGTCATCTCCCGCGCCTCGGCGACGGTGTTGGCAAGCGGCTTCTCGCACAGCACGTGCTTGCCCGCGGCCAACGCGGCGAGCGCGATCTCGCGGTGGCTGTCCCCCGGCGTGCAGATGTCCACCACGTCGATCTCGTCGGACTCGACGAGTCGCCGCCAGTCGGTGGTGTACCCGTCCCAGCCGAGCCGGTCGGCGGCCTCGGCCACCTTCGGTTCGTCCCGGCCGCAGACGAGTGCCATCCGCACCCGCGCCGGCAGGTCGAACACGCGGTTCACGGTGCGCCACGCCTGCGAGTGCGCGGCGCCCATGAACGCGTAGCCGACCATGCCGACCCGCAGGATGCTGTCGTGACTGGACAAGCTGGGTCTCCCCCCGTGTGTGTCAGAACCCGAGCTTCAGGTAGTCGCCCGAGTTCTCCTTGGTGATCGTCTCGGAGGAGAGCACGATCTCCTTCGGTACCTGGAGTTCCACCAGGTCGGACATGCCCTTGCCCTGCCCGATCAGCCGGGCCAGGGAGATGGCCGAGGAGGCCATCGACGGGCTGTAGGTGACGGTGGCCTTCAGCACCGTGTTGTCGGCGGCGATGTCCTCCATGGCCTTCTTCGAGCCGGCGCCGCCGACCATGAAGAACTCCTTGCGGTTGGCCTGGGTGACGGCGGCGAGCACGCCGATGCCCTGGTCGTCGTCGTGGTTCCAGACCGCGTCGATCTTCGGCAGTGCCTGGAACAGCCCGGTGGCGGCCTGCTGGCCGGAGTCCACTGTGAACTCGGCCGGCCGGCGGTTGGCCACCTTCAGCCCGTACGAGGCGAGCGTGTCGGCGAAGCCCTTGGAGCGTTCCTGGGTCAGCTCCAGCGACTCGATGCCGGGGATCTCGCCGATCACCGGGTTGCTGACGCCCTTCGCCTTGAGCTGCTCGGCGATGTAGGTGGCGGCGGCCACCCCCATGCCGTAGTTGTCGCCCTTGATCTGGAGCCGGTAGGCCCGCGCGTCGGGGAACGCCCGGTCCAGGTTGACCACCGGGATACCGGCCTTCATCGCCTCCAGGCCGAACGCGTTGAGTTCCTTGCCGTCGTGCGGCAGCAGCACGATCACGTCCGGCTTCTGGGAGATCAGCGTGGACAGCGCCGCCCGCTGGGCCGCCGCGTCCGCGCCGGCCTCCACCGACTTCAGCTCCACGTCGGAGTACGCCCCGGCCTGCGCCTTGGCGTTGTTGGTGATGGCGGCGATCCAGCCGTGGTCGGCGGCCGGGGCGGAGAAGCCGATGGTCACCTTCTTGCCCGGTTCGGCGGCGCCGCCGGTCGATGCGGCCTTGGTCTGCGCCTCGGTCGGGGACTGCTCGTTGCTCGTGCAGCCGGCGAGCAGCACCCCGGCGGAGACGGCGGCCCCGCCGAAGAGCAACCGACGGCGTGACAGGTCACTGGGCATGACGGCCTCCTGATGAGGTGGTGGGGGTGGTTTCGGGTGTGGTGGGCCGGGCCACCGTCTGCGCGACGGCGGCCTGGCGGTGCGGTGGGTCAGGTGGTGGTGGCCCGGTTGCGGGCGAGGAACTGGGTCAGGCTGCGGAACTGCACCTGCTGGACCAGGACGGCGGCGACGATGATGCCGCCCTTGACCATGTTCTGCGCCTCGGCGGAGAGGTTGTTGATGGCGAACAGGTTGGTGATCGTGGAGAAGATGATCACCCCGAGCAGGGAGCCGATGATGGTGCCCCGCCCGCCGCTGAGCAGCGTGCCGCCGATGATCGCGGCGGCGATCGCGTCCAGCTCGTAGAGGTTGGCCATCGCCGCCTGGGCGGAGGTGGCCTGCGCGGTCAGCATCACCGCGGCGATGCCGCAGCAGAGGCCGGAGAGCGCGTAGAGCAGCACGGTGTGCCGGCGTACGTTGATGCCGGCGAGCCGGGCCGCCTCCGGGTTGCCGCCGACCGCCACCGTGCGACGGCCGAACGTGGTCCGGTTGAGCAGCACCCATCCGGCCGCCACCACCGCGATCAGGATGTAGACCAGCAGCGGGATGCCGAGCACGTTGGTGGTGGCGATGCCGTTGATGAACGAGCTGGTGGAGACCTGGGTCTGCTTGTCGGAGATCTCCGCCGCCAGCCCTCGGGCGGCCACCAGCATGGCCAGCGTGGCGATGAACGGCACCAGCCGCCCGTACGAGATGAGCAGGCCGTTGACCACGCCGACGGCCAGCCCGACGGTGAGCGCGCTGAAGATCATGCCGCCGGCGCCGTAGCTCTGGGTGGCGAGCGTGGTGGACCAGACGCCGGCCAGCGCCACGATCGCGCCGACCGACAGGTCGATGCCGCCGCCGATGATCACGAAGGTCATGCCGACGGTGACCACGCCGACCACCGAGGCGAGCTTGAGGATGGTGAGCGTGTTGCCCCACACCCAGTTCGGGTCGCCGTACAGGTCGGGGCGGGTCAGGATGCCGATGACCACCAGCACCACGAGCGTGGCCAGCAGGCCGAGGTTGCGCTTCGCCCCCTCCCCGCCGTCGCCGCGCCACCAGGAGAGCCGGGCCTGCGCGTCGACCTTGGCGGTCTCCGCCCGGTCCACCGGCGGCGACTGCGCGGGCAGCGTGGTGTGGGTATCGCTCATGCCGGTGCGCCTTCCATGAGGGACCCCGCCATCACGAGGTCGAGCACGGTGTTCTCGTCGAGTTCGCCGGCCGGGGCCTCCCGGACCACCCGGCCCTCCCGCATCACCAGCACCCGGTCGGCCAGTCCCAGCACCTCGGGCACCTCGCTGGAGACCAGCAGCACCCCGACGCCCCGGGCGGCCAGGTCGCGGATCACCTGGTACAGCTCGGCGCGGGCGCCCACGTCCACGCCCCGGGTCGGCTCGTCGAGCAGCAGCAGCCGGGTGTCCCCGAGCAGCCACCGGCCGACCACCACCTTCTGCTGGTTTCCGCCGGACAGCGTGCGCACCGGCCGGCGGACGTCCCGGGGGCGCAGCTCCAGCGCGGCGGCGATCCGGTCCGCCTCGGCCCGCTCCCGTCCGACGTCGGTGAAGCCCAGGCGGGCGTACCTGCCGAACGTGGCGAGCGTGACGTTGCGGTAGATCGGCTCGCCGAGCAGCAGCGCCTGACTCTTGCGCTCCTCGGGGGCCATGCCCATGCCGGCCCGGACCGCCGCGCCCACGCTGCCGGGCCGCAGCGCCTTGCCGGCCAGCCGGACCGTCCCGGCGTGCGCCCGGCGGGCGCCGAAGATGGTCTCCATCAGCTCGGAGCGGCCGGAGCCGACCAGCCCGGCGATCCCGACGATCTCCCCGGCCCGCACGCCGAGCGAGACGTCCGCGAACTCGCCGTGCCGGGTCAGCCCGTCCACCCGGAGCAGCTCCGCGCCGGCCCCGTCGTCGGCCGGGCGCTGCGGGAAGACGTACTCGATGGTCCGCCCGGTCATCCGGGCGACCAGGTCGCGGGTCGGGGTGTCGCGGGCCGGCAGGCTCGCCGCCGTGGTCCGGCCGTCCTTGAGTACGGTCACCCGGTCGCCGATCTCGCGGATCTCCTCCATCCGGTGCGAGATGTAGATGACCGCGATGCCCTGCGCGGTGAGTTCCCGGATGATCCGGAACAGGTTGCCCACCTCGTCGTGGGCCAGCACCGCGCTCGGCTCGTCCATGATGATCAGTCGGGCCTCGTGGGACAGCGCCCGGGCCATGCTGACGATCTGTTTGCCGGCCGCCGGCAGGTGCCGCACCAGCCGCCCGGGCGGGATCTCCGGGTGGCCGAGCCGGGCCAGGATCTGCCGGGTCCGCCGGGCCATGTGCCCGCGCCTGACGAAGCCGAGCCGGCGCGGCTCGTGGCCGAGGAACGCGTTCTCCGCCACCGACAGGTCGTCGACCAGGTCGAGTTCCTGGTAGATGGTGGCGATGCCGGCGCGCATGGCGGCCTGCGGATTGGCGAACGCGGCCGGTTCGCCGCGCCACACCACCTCGCCGGAATCCGGCCGGTGTACGCCGGCGAGCACCTTGATCAGGGTGGACTTGCCGGCGCCGTTCTGCCCCAGCAGGCAGTGCACCTCGCCGGCCCGCACCTCCAACTGCACGCCGTCCAGCGCGCGTACGCCGGGGAACGTCTTCACCACGTCGGTGAGGCGCAGCACCACCTCGCCCGCGACGGCGTCGGCGGGCGCCTCGACCAGCGGCTCCTTCATGCTCACCTCGACCTCCTCTCGCCCCGTCATGCGGTGCTGGCCGGGCATGCCCTCACGGCCCTCGCTCCGCTCGGTGCGCCCCGTCATGCGGCTTCCCCGAACGCGACGTCGCTGGCGAGCACGGCCGCGCCGGCGACGCCGGCGCGCGGGCCCAGCTCGGAGAGGACGACCGGCAGGTTGCCGGTGGCCAGTGGCAGCGAGCGGCGGTAGACCACGCTGCGGATCTCGGCGAGCAGGATGTGGCCGAGCTGGGCGAGCCCGCCGCCGATCACGATCATGGACGGGTTGGTGAAGCTGACCAGCCCGGCCAGCACGCTGCCGACCCGCCGGCCGCCGTCGCGGATGAGCTGGATGCAGGTGACGTCGCCCTCGATCGCGCCCTGCGCCACGTCCAGCGCGGTGACCGCGCCCCGGGCGGTGAGCCGCTCGACCAGGGCCGGTGAGACCTCGGCGCGGGCCGCGGCGGTCGCCTCCCGGGCCAGCGCCGCGCCGCTGAACACCGCCTCCAGGCAGCCGAGGTTGCCGCAGGAGCACATCGGGCCGTTCGGGTCGACCTGGATGTGGCCGATGTCGCCGGCGCAGCCGTCGGTGCCCCGGTAGACCTCGCCGTGCAGGTAGATGCCGCAGCCGATGCCGGTGCCGATCTTGATGAAGAGGAAGTCGTCGACCGAGTGGGCGACGCCGCCGTGCCGCTCGCCGATCGCCATGATGTTGACGTCGTTGTCGACCACGGCCGGGCAGCCGTGCTCGCGGGTCAACAGCTCGCGGACCGGGAAGCGGTCCCAGCCCGGCATGATCGGCGGCGAGACCGGCACCCCGTCGCGGAAGCTCACCGGGCCGGGCACGCCGATGCCGATCGCGTCGAGCCGCTCGTACGCGCCGTCCACCTTGGCCTTGTGCAGCAGGTCGTTGACCCGTTGCAGGGTCACCTTCGGGCCGGAGCGGATGTCGGCCGGTTCGGTGTACGCGGTGACCGGCTCCAGCCGGCCGTTGACCACCTCGACGTCGATCGAGCTGGCGCCCAGGTCGACCGAGGCGAAGCGCAGGTGCGGGCTCAGCTCGACCAGGGTGGAGCGGCGTCCGCCCCGGGAGGCGGCCAGCCCGGCCTCGGCCACGTAGCCGAGGGAGACCAGCCGCTCCAGCTCGGCGAGCAGCCGCGGGCGGGGCATCTGGAGGCGGTCACCGAGCTCGGCGCGGGAGATCGCGCCCTGGTCCCGGAGCAGTCGCAGGAGCCGTACGTGCAGGGGATCGACCGTCCGCACCGGCAGTCACCTCCGCATCGGAGTCGTTCACATCGACGCAACGCCGAGGTGTTGTGTCCGACACAGTAGGAGCCTTCCGGGTCGCGTGTCCATAGCTTCAGCGCATTTGGCGAAAACTTCTGTCCGTATGAACAAAAGCGCCTTCCGGATCATGAAAACGCGCCGCCCCGCCCGGTTCGACCGGGCGGGGCGGCGGCGTTCGAGGTCAGCGTGGTGCGGGCGCGTTGCGCTTCTTCCGCAGCTTGCGGTCGTCGCGCAGCTCGACGTAGGGCTCCTTGTCCTCGGGGAGACCGGCGGCGATGGCGCGGCTGCGCTCCAGCTCGGCGTCGAACTCGGCGCCGAGCAGGATGGCCACGTTGCTCAGCCAGAGCCAGACCAGGAAGATGATCACGCCGGCCACCGCGCCGTACGTCTTGTTGTACGAGCCGAAGTTGCTCACGTAGAGCGCGAACAGGCCGGACACCACCAGCCAGAGCACCACGGCGAGGATCCCGCCCGGGCTGACCCAGCGGAAGCCGCCGTGCCGGGCGTTCGGCGAGGCCCAGTAGAGGATCGCGAACATCAGGCTGACCAGCATCAACAGCACCGGCCACTTGGCGATGTTCCACACCGTGACCGCGGTGGAGCCGAGCCCGATGGCGTTGCCGGCCTGCTCGGCCAGCCCGCCGGTGAACACCACGATCACGGCGCTGATCAGCAGCATCACGCCGATCACCGCGGTCACCCCGAGCCGGATCGGCAGCGTCTTCCAGATCGGCCGCCCCTCCGGCACGTCGTAGATGCTGTTCGAGGCGCGCATGAACGCGGCGACGTAGCCGGAGGCCGACCAGAACGCGGCGACCAGACCGATCACCGCCGCGATGCTCGCCAGCCCGCCGGACTGGCCGGCCTGGTCGATCGCGCTCTCGATGATCTTCCGGGTGTTCTCCTCCGGCACCGCCTGGCCGACCGTGTCCCGGACGCCGTTGGTGGCCCGCTCGCCGAGCAGACCGAGCACGGAGATCAACACCAGCACGCCGGGGAAGATCGAGAGCACACCGTAGTAGGTGAGCGCGGCGGCCCAGTCGGTCAGGCTGTCGTCCGAGAACTCCCGGACGGTCCGCTTGAGCGTCGCCACCCAGCCCGGACCGGTCAGGTCGGTCGGGCTGTCCGGACCGTCGTCCGGCCCCACCGGCCCGGTGCGCTCGCGCCCCTCGCGGGCGG
Organism: Micromonospora sp. RP3T; assembly: GCF_003027925.1. Taxonomy (GTDB): domain Bacteria; phylum Actinomycetota; class Actinomycetes; order Mycobacteriales; family Micromonosporaceae; genus Micromonospora. Next base: position 107,395 of record NZ_PYPS01000005.1, on the reverse strand, counting down.
AAGACTCGTCGCTGGCCATCGCACCTCCCTCGTCGTCGTGTCGTCACTGCACGACTTGCCCCGAGGTCGGGTCCGATAACCAGCCACCCCCCGGAGAACGGTTCGAAGATCGGTGAGCTGGTCAGTCGGCTGCTCGACTCGTTGGAGCACATCGGCTCCAATGAACCCATGCCGACGCGTCGTGGCAAGCCGACCACCAGGAACCGTCCGAGGTTCGGCTCACCCACCCCGAAGCGGCACTGGAAAGCCGCAGGCCAGGCTGCGACCAGCCCTCGATCATTGCGCCCCTCCCGGCCAGGACGTGTTCCCTCCGGGCCCGCCGACGTCAAACGCCACCGGTGGCGGCGCCCGCTTGCCATCGGGGTTGCCCTGTTGGTGCTGTTCGTGGCCGTCGGGCCGCACGCGAGCCTCTGGTGGGACGGAAAGCTAGCTGATGACTACACCCTGTGGGGCATCCCCGTCGTCTGGGTGGCGCGGGCGGGCAAGGTGATCCAGGTGGGGGCCGGCCTCGTCGCCGTGTTCGACCTGCTTACCGCGGAATGGTCAACAGCATGGGCGAGGCGCGCGTCGGTCGGTGCGGCTCAGCGCGAGGTGCTTGCGCGGCATTGGAACCGGCTTGAGATGATCGCGAGGGACCTCCGGCAACAGGACTTCCGCGGGAGTCCGTTCATGGATCAAGGGCTGACCCCGGTTGGCTTTTTCCTGCTGAGTTCGCCGCCGAGGCGGGTGCCGCGGAACGTGCGGCTTTCCTTGCCGGCATACCGGGATTTCCACCGACGGGTCGTCGAACAGGTCGAACACGAGCACCTGTGCGAGAAGCCGCACAAATTGCTGTGCGATGAGCAGTCCGCGTTCTTGATACGCAACGTGGACAGACTCGCGATGGGACAGCTTTCCCGCGTCGAACGGGCCATCGTCACCAGTGCGGACGCCCGCCGGGTGGTCGGCACCAGTGACACGATCATTGCTGTCTTGACGCTTCTGGCCGGCGGCAGCTTCGTCAGTGCCGGCCTGGTGGGCGCGTTCCATCAGGTGGCCGGGATGCTGCTGCTGGTCCTGGCCCTTGCCCTGGCCGCGATAGTCGGCATCCTTGTAGGGGTCAGCGGCAACGGGTGGCTGCCGGTTCAGACCATGTGGTATCGGGCGCAGAAACGCCTGGCGAATTTCCTCGAAGATCAATCAAAGAAGTCTCCGCCGTTTGTCGCGGTGAAGGTGGCGGCGTTGTGCATGTTCCTTTTCGGCGCTGCGCTGGACTTGCTCGCGTCGTGACGGCAGGGGCGGCACACGACGATCGCCGGGGCACGGCGGGAGGCGAGCCGGAGCCTTCCCGACCCGCCGTCCCGCCGCCCCGGTGTCGGTCAGCGGGCGGGTAGCCGGTCGACGAACGCGTGCCAGGCGTCGGGCGCGAAGGCCAGCACCGGGCCGGCCGGGTCCTTGGAGTCGCGTACCGCGACCCCGCCGGGCCGGGCGTCCGCCACCTCCACGCAGTTGGCGCCCTGGCCGTTGCTGCGGCTGCTCTTGCGCCACCGGGCGTTGCTCAGGTCCATGTCTCCGCCACCTCCGTCAGGAATTCGAGGGACTGCTGGTGTGACAGTGCCTCGCCGCGGATCGACTCCCACACCTCGACCATCCGCCGCACGTGGTCGGCGCGGTCGATCACCTGCGCGTGGAGCTGCCCGTCCTGATAGACCACGTCCTCGCCGTGCGGCGGGGTGGCGATCACGAACGGACCACTCAGGCCAGGGTAGGCCCCGACGGTGAGCGGCACAACGTGGATCCGCACCCGGGGCAGCCCCGTGCCGGCCTTCACCAGGTGGCGCACCTGCTCGCGCATCACCTCCGCCCCGCCGACGCTCCGGCGCAGCACGTGCTCGTCGACGACGAAGGTGAGCAGCGGGGGCCGCTCGCGGGTCAGCAGCGCCTGGCGGTCCAGCCGCATCGTCACCTGCTGCTCCACCTCGTCCGGCGCGAACAGCCCGTCGCCCGAGAGCAGCGCGCGGGCGTACCCCTCGGTCTGGAGCAGGCCCGGCACGCAGAGCGGCTCGAACGAACGCAGCGCGGTGGCGTCCGCCTCGATGCCGGGCCAGTCGCGGAACCACGGCACCACGGCCTCCCGGCCGATCCGCCGCTGGATGCGCTCGAAGCGCCCGTCGCTGCCGAGCACCGCGTCGCAGCGGCGGGCGAAGTCCAGGCTCGGGCGGCGCTCGCAGGTCTCCACCTTGGCCACCAGCGCGCCGGAATACGTCAGCGCCTCGGCCAACGACGTCTGGGACATGCCGTTGGCCGCGCGGGCGAGCCGTAACTCCTCCGCGAAGTGCTCCAGCATGGACGACAGTTCCACGGACAGCCTCCGTACATCCTCGACACACCCGGGAGCCGGCCGGCGGACGCGCTGGTCGTCGCCGTGCCGGACGCCCCACCGTAGTCACCCCGTCACCAGACTGTCACGCAGCGGAACCGCTCACGGGATCGGACGGCGGGCGGAACCAGGCCGGGGGCGTCGGCGCACGACGAGGTCCGCCGACGCCCCTCCCCACTGCGACGGAGGTACGCCCATGCCCCGGTACCGTCCGCACGTCGCGGCCCGCCCGTCCTGGCGCTGCCGGATCTGCGGCGCGGCGTGGCCGTGCTCCCCCGCCCGGCTGGCGCTGCTCGGTGCGTTTCGCGAGGACCGGATCGGGCTGCTGATCCATCTCGGGACGCTGCTGTGCGAGGCGACCGCCGACCTGACCGCCGCCCGGGACGGCACCGCTCCCCAGGCCCTGACGCAGCGCTTCGTCGGCTGGGCACGAGCCCGCTGAACGAGATCGGGTGGGCGCGACCACGACGCGACCGGCCTCGGGGCCGATCCCGATGCTTGACTCTCACACCGTGTCAGGGCCGAAGGTGAGGGGACCATGTTCAGTATCGGAGAGTTCGCCGGCCTGGGCCGGGTGTCGGTGCGCATGCTGCGCCACTACGACGCCATCGGCCTGGTGCGTCCCGCCCACGTCGACCCGCACAGCGGCTACCGGTTCTACACCGCCGTGCAACTGCGCCTGCTCAACCGGGTGACCGCCCTGAAGGACCTGGGCTTCACCCTGGCGCAGGTGCAGACGCTGATCGACGAGCAGGTGGATGCCGCCGAGCTGCGCGGCATGCTGCGCCTGCGCCGGGCCGAACTGGCCACACGCATGCGGCAGGACACCGCCCGCCTGGCCCAGGTCGACGCGCGACTCCGCATGATCGAGAGCGAGGGACACATGGACACCGGAGACGTCGTCCTGAAGAGCATCCCGGCGGTCCGGGTGGCGCAGTTGTCCGGCACCGCCGCCGGCTACGACCACCCGACGTCGATCACCGAGAACCTCACTCCGCTCTATCCGCGACTGATGGAGTTGCTGGAGCGGCACCGGGTGGACATCACCGGCGCTCCGATCGCCTGGTACGAGCCGGCGCCGACGGAGCCGGGCGACGAGACGATCCGGGTGCACGCGGCGGTCCCGATCGGCACCGCCGAGGGGGGGTGCCCGGCCGCCGGGTTCGAGGTGGTCACGCTTCCCCCCATTGCGTACGCCGCGACCGCGCTGCACCACGGCCCCATGTCGGAGGCGTTCCGGACCGGGCAGAAGATCGCCAACTGGATCGACGACCACGGCCACCGAATGATCGAGCCGGGCTTCGCCCGCGAGGTCTACCTGGACTGCCCGCCGGACCTCGACCGATGGGTGACCGAGATGCAGGTGCCGGTACGCGTCGCGACGGCGCGCTGAGAACACACCGGTCTACGTTGACCCCCCACAGCGAACCACCACCGAGGGCTACCGCCTGATGACGAACCGGGGTGGCTGTCTCTTCGTCGCGGCCGATCTGTTCTACGCCGCCGGTGGTTACGATGAGCGCTTCGAGGGCCGGGGCGATGAGGACAACGAGTTCTTCGAGCGGATCGCGGCGAGGGCCGACATTCCTCAGTGGGGATACGATCTCGTCCATCTGCACCATGCGCGGCCCGTCATGGATCAGGACGGCCGCCGCCCCAACGAGTGGTTGTCGGCGGCAGCGGAGGGCAGGCCCCGGGACATCGGTCGCCCTGACCTCTACTCGGCGAACAACCAGCGGCTTGCCGCGGAGGAGCAGTCATGAGTGACACGGCGATGCTCGACATCGAGGAGTTGGCCCGGGTCGTGGCCGGTTCGGCACGCGGGCGACCCAGGGTGCTGGTGGGCATCGACGGATCGGGAGCGTCAGGCAAGAGCACCCTCGCGGCTCAGCTCGGCGAGGTGCTCGTCGGTGCGGCGATCGTGCACGTGGATGACTTCTATCTTCCGCCGGAGGAGCACGGCAGCCGGGGGGATGCGGTAGGACCACTCTTCGACCTGCCCCGCCTGGGGCGGCAGGTCGTGAGGCCCGCGGCGGCCGGCGAGGCGCTGCGCTATCAGCGGTACCACTGGGACATCGCTGCGCTGGCCGATTGGATAGACGTCCCGGCCGAAGCCCCGGTGATTGTCGAGGGTGTCTTTTGCCTTGCGGCGGAACTGCGGGAAGCCTACTCGTACACCATCTTCTGTCGTGCTGATCCGGCTGTGCGACTTCGTCGTGGCCTGGACCGTGACGGGCCGGAGGCCAAGTCGCAGTGGGTCGATGAGTGGATGCCGGCCGAGGACGCGTACGCGAGTGCACAGGCGCCCGAGGAATTCGCACAGCTCGTGGTGGACAGCACCCTCGGTGGGGACGGCGTTCCCCGTTTCCACCTCGTTCGCGGCAGGTGATTCGTCGGCGTCCTCGCTACGGAGCCAAGGCCTCCACAGCGAAGTTGACGGCGGGATCCTCGTCGGGGAAGCGCAGCGGGTGCACGTCCGGCAGTCCGTCCGTGAAGTAGCTGGTCTTGTCAGTGGCGAGTGGTTCGACGTGCTTGAACCCCGCAGCGCTGACCAGACGGGTCATGATGCCCGCGGTGAGGAGGCTGCGATGTTGACCCCACTGGTGTGAGATGCGATTGATGCTGCGCGCCCAGTTGAGTCCGTCGGGGACCCAACGGTGCATACGGGTGTCGGCCACGACGACGGGATCGGTCTCCGCGGCCGAGCAGTCGAGCAGCCGAGCAGTCGAGCAGTCGAGCAGTCGAGCAGTCGAGCAGTCGAGCAGTCGAGCAGTCGAGCAGTCGAACGACCGTCAGGGCGTCCGGTGAGACGATCCGGAGCGGCGCGCCGGGACGCAGTATCCGTCGACACTCGGCGAGCACGCGAGGCAGGTCGTCGAAGTAGAGGTGCTCCATGACGTGCTCGGCCAAGATCGCCGTGACGCTTCCGCTGTCGGCGGGGATGCCCAGTAACAGGTCCGCCGGGTGCACTCGCGTGGTGGGCGCTCGGCGCGATGGCAGCCTGCGGAGTGGCAGGCCTGGTGGGAGTGCACGGCTCGGCCGAGCCGGCACCAGCCTGGGTGTTCAGCGCACTGGTGGCGGCACTGACCCTCGGCTTCCCGCTTCTCATCGGGATCGCCACCGCGCTCAGCGACCAGGGCGACGCCCGGCTGGTCAGCGGTCTTCGCGCGACATTCGTCACTGGTTACGTCATCGGTCTGTGCCTCGTGCCCGTCGCCAGTCTCGCCGACGCCCAAGGGCTGCACATCGACCCCCTGGCGGTGGCGGGCGGCTTCGCGGTGCTCATCGGCGTCTCCGCCTGGTTCGTTCGCCTGCCCGGCAGCGACCGGGACGCGGTCACGGTAGAGGCGACCACCGACGCCGCGCCGATGCGGCGCCGGATCGTCGTCGTGGCCTCCCTGGCCGTGCTGATGTTGATCGCGGCGGACACGCTCCGCCTGGTCTATCTCCCTCTGCATGTCGTCGGGGACGGCATCGCGCCGCAGTGGATCTCCGTGCTGTTCCTGGCCTGCGTCCTGGCCGAGCTGCCCATCCTGCCGCTGCTGGGGCGCCTGACAGACCGCCACGGCAGCAGCAAGGCGTTGATCGTCATCTGCGCGCTGGGGTTGACCTCTTTCGGGATGCTGGCCGCCGGTGGTGGCATCGCCTTCCTGGTCGCCTCCCAGATCGTCTACGCGCCGTTCGCGGCCGGAGTGCAGAGCGTCGCCATGGTGCACCTGGGCGGCATCGTGCGCGGCGGACTCAGCGCCGGAGCGGGCCTGTTCGCCGCGATCATGCAGCTTGGCGCGCTCACCGGGGTCGCGGCACCGCTTCTGGTTCCGGGCTACAGTGGCTGGATCTTCCTCCTGCCGGCCGGTTTCTGTGCGATGGCGCTGCTGATGATCGCGCTCGCGTCTCCGGCCGCCGGTCAAAACGCCGACGCTCGGGTTGCCGGCCCTTGACTCAGCACCTCCGAGGCAAGGACACGCGGCGCCAGGACGTTCCTGGTGGACATGCGCGGCGCACCGGGCCAGCCGCCCGGATGCACGCCGGACCGGGAGACCGTCGCCGAACTGGCACCAACCGCGTCATCACCACCGGGCCGCCGGGGACCCGACCCCGCGCCGGTCCCGGTCAGGCGTCGGCGGGTGTGGTGGCGGCGCGCGCCTCGGCCACCAGGCGGCCGGTCTCGGCGACCACCGCCTCGTCGTCGGCCGGCGTTCCCGGGTCGTAGCGGACCGTCCAGGTCAGACCGTCCACCCCCGGCACCCGCCGGGCCGCGATCCGCCCGGCGCCGCCGGGCACCGGGTGGTGCGCGGTGTACGCCACCGAACCGGTGACCCGCGTCCGCACCTGGTGCGGCAGCTCCCCCGGATCGAGCAGCAGGTACGTCTCGGCCGGGGCGTCGGCGACCACCAGGTAGCCGTCCCGCTCGGTGAAAGGCTCGGCCGGCGTGACGGTGAGTTCCCGGCCGGACCACACCGCCTTGAGGACGTCGTGCCAGCCGAGGCGCTCCCCCCGGCCGGGCAGCCAGAGCCCCCGATTGCTGGCGATCACCACGCCGTCGCCCTCGCCGTTGCCGGCGGCGGCCCAGGCGAGCACCCGCTCGTCGGCGGCGAGCGGCGGGCGGTCGGCCGGCGGCAGCTTCGAGCGGCGGCGGAAGAGTCCCATCACAGTCCTCCGGCGGCCTGCTCGCGCAGGGCCCGCGCGTGTTGTTCGAGCGAGAGCAGCTCCCCGAACAGGGCGAAGTATTCGTCCTTGTTGCTCACCGGGTTGACCCGCTGGATCTTCGACTTGAGGTCGCGGATCCGGCCGGTGACCGAACTCCACTGCAAGTGGGCCATGGTCACCGAGACGTACCTCGGGTCGGGCTCGCCGTCGATGCGCAACGGCTCCACCGCCAGCTCCCCCACCAGCGCCTGGGCGGCCAGGTCGGCGCAGGCGTCACGGACCCGCTCGATCCAGACCGCGCCGCCGGTGGCGCCGGCCGCCCCGCCGGCCTCGGCGACGGCGACACGCACCGCGGCGTGCACCGGATGCTGGTAGTCGCCGGCCTCGACCGCGTCGAACATCGGGCCGGCCAGCACCGGCTCCTGCAACGCCAGCTTCAGCGCCTCCCGCTCCACCATGGAGCGGGGACTGTCCACGGCGGGCGTGGCGGGGCCGGGGCGCGTCGGCGCGGGCCGACCGTTGGCCGGCTGCCCGTTGCCGGCGGTCAGCACGGCGCGCTGCACCGGCTCGATCTCCATACCGAGGTCGCCGGCGAGCTTGCGGACGTACTCCGGGCGTTTCTCCCGGTCCTTGATTTTCGCGACCAGCGGCGCGGCGCGGCGCATCGCCTCGACCCGGCCGTCGACGGTGTCGAGGTCGAACCGGTTGATGACGTGCCGGAGCGCGAAGTCGACGAGCGGCTCGCGGCGGGCCACCAGGTCGCGGACGGCCAGATCGCCCTTGGCCAGCCGCAGGTCGCACGGGTCCATGTTGTCCGGGCTGACCGCGATGAACGTCCGCCCGACGAAGCGTTGGTCGTCCTCGAACGCGCGCAGTGCGGCCTTCTGGCCGGCGGCGTCGCCGTCGAACGTGAAGATGATCTCCCCGGCCCGCTCGTCGCTGTCGAAGAGCACCCGGCGCAGCACCGAGATGTGGTCGCCGCCGAACGCCGTGCCGCAGGTCGCCACCGCGGTCGGGACGTCGGCGAGGTGGCAGGCCATCACGTCGGTGTAACCCTCGACCACCACCACCTTGCCCTGCTTGGCGATCTCCCGCTTGGCCTGGTCGATGCCGTAGAGGACGTGCGACTTCTTGTAGATCGGCGTCTCGGGGGTGTTGAGGTACTTCGGGCCGTCGTCGTCGTCGAACAGCTTGCGGGCGCCGAAGCCGATCACGTCGCCGGTGATGTCCCGGATCGGCCACATCAGGCGACGGCGGAACCTGTCGATCAGCGAGCCCGACCGGGCCGGGCGGGACAGGCCGCCGGTGACCAGCTCGTCGTGGCTGAAGCCCTGTTGGCGCAGGTGCCTGGTGAGCAGGTCCCACCCGTCGGGGGCGAAGCCGCAGCCGTAGCGCTCGGCGGCGGCCCGGTCGAAGCCCCGCCGGGCCAGGAACTCGCGGGCCGGGCGGGCGCCGGCGGTGGTGAGCTGGGCCCGGTAGAACTCGACGGCGGCGGCGTGCGCGGCCACCAGGCGCTGCCGCTGCCCCTGCTGCGGCCGGGCGCGCGGGGTGGACCGGTCGTCCTCGACGTAGCGAAGCTGGATGCCGGCACGGGCGGCGAGGCTCTCCACCGACTCGATGAAGCCGAGATGCTCGGCGTCCATCAGGAACTTGATCGCGTCGCCGCCGACCCCGCAGCCGAAGCAGTAGAACACGTTGCGGGCGGGCGACACGTTGAACGAGGGGCTCTTCTCGTCGTGGAACGGGCAGAGCCCCTTGAGGTTGCCGCCCCCGGCCGACTTGAGCGTCACCACCTCGGAGATGACGTCCGCGATGGAGGTGCGCTCGCGGACCAGCGCGATGTCCTCGTCCCGGATCCGCCCCGCCATGACCGCCCACCTCCTCGGCGTACATCCTGCCCTGCCGGACCGACGATCCGGCGGCCGGGGGGACGGACGTGTGGCGGACGCCGCCCGCCCCGCCGGCCTCACGCCGAACGGCCGGCCCCGGCCGCGGCGTCGCCGATCCGCGGGAACGGTTCGATGGAGAAGACCACCTCGACCGGCACCTCGAAGTACGCGGCGATGCGCAGCGCCAGGTGCAGGCTGGGCCGGAACTCACCGCGTTCCAGATAGCCGACGGTCTGGTAGTGCACCCCGAGCGCGTCGGCGAGCTGCCGGCGGGAGATGCCCCGTTCGGCGCGCAGCACCGCGATCCGGTTGTGCACGGTCTCGCTCATCGCCGCCCTCTCATCCGACCCGCTGCATGGCCCGCTCCCGCCGGGCCGCGACCCGCGAGCCGGACTCCCGGCGGGCCATCCGACGCAGCACCACCGGGGCCAGCACCAGCCCGAGCACCGCCCAGGCGCCGAGCACGCCCAGCGTCTCCAGGTGCCGCCAGGAGCCGCCCAGCTCGACCGCCGCCAGGTCGGCCGGGAGCAGCGCCGAGCGCATGCCCAAGCCTAGCCAGTAGAGCGGGAAGACCTGGGCGACGCCCTGGAGCCAGCCGGGCAGGCCGTTGATCGGGTAGAAGATGCCGGAGAGCGCGATCAGGCCGAAGATCGGCAGCACCACCAGGCCCATGTTGCGCGGGTTCTCGATCACCGAGCCGATCACCGCGCCCAGCGGTAGCGTCGCCACCAGCCCGAGCGGCACCACCCAGGCCAGGGTGAGCCAGGCGCCGGGGTCGCCGAGCCGCAGCCCGTCCAGGAAGAACAGGCCGGGCACGAGCTGGATGACCACGCCGATCAGCGAGATCGCCGAGATCAGCACCAGCTTGCCGACCAGGTAGCCGAGCATGCCGTTGGGGATCGCCTTGGCCCGCAGCAGCGTGCCGTCCTCCCGGTCGACGATGAGCTGCTGGGCCAGCCCGAGCAGGCCGCCGAAGAGCAGGCCCATGCCGAGCGCGCTGGGCAGCGTCCGGGCGCCGAGCGAGAAGTCGGTGCCGGGCACGGTCGAGCCGCGCATGAAGAACATGGCGACCAGCAGCACCGCCGTGGGGAAGAAGTAGTTCCACAGGTCCTGGCCGTTGGTGAACGTGGCGCGCAACTCGATCAGGCCGCGCCGCAGCCCGGCCCGGAGCGCGGTGGTGGTCGGGGTCATCGCGTCGCCTCCTGCTGCCACACCCGCTCGGCCCGGCCGGTGCGGATTCCGGTCTCCTCCTCGTGCACCAAGGCCAGGTACGCGTCCTCCAGACTGGCCCGGCGCACCTCCAGCTCCCGCACCCGGTCGCCGTGCTCGCGGAGCAGGTCGCGCAGGAACGCGGTGGCGTCGGCGGTGGCGTGCACGTACCGCTCGCCGTCGCGGGTCCAGCGGACCTCGGCGTCGGAGGCGACGCGGCGGGCCAACTGGTCCGGTGACCCCTCGGCGACGATCCGGCCGCCGGCCAGGATGAGGATGCGGTCGGCCAGCTTCTCCGCCTCGGCCAGGTCGTGCGTGGTCAGCACGATGGTGGTCTCGTCGAGGTCGGTGAGGCGGTGCACCAGCTCGTGGAACTCGCGCCGGGCGGCCGGGTCGAAGCCGACCGTCGGCTCGTCCAGGAACAGCAGCTCCGGCCGGCCGACGATGCCGACCGCCACGTCGAGCCGGCGGCGCTGCCCGCCGGAGAGCCGGGCCACCCGGGTGTCGGCGTGCCCGGTCAGCCCCACGGTGGCCAGCAGGTCGTCGACCGGCCAGGGGCGCGGCGTCCGGTCGGTCGCGTACGGCGCGTAGAAGTCGCCGAGATGGCTGAGCAGCTCCCGGACCCGCCACTTGCCGTGGTCGCGCCAGGACTGGAGCACCACGCCGAACCGGGCGCGCCAGCGTTCGTCGCCGTGGGCCGGGTCGACGCCGAGCACCCGGACCGTGCCGGCGGAGGGCAGCCGGAAACCCTCCAGGATCTCGATGGTGGTGGTCTTGCCGGCGCCGTTGGGCCCGAGCAGGGCGACCACCTCGCCGCGCCGGGCGGTGAGGTCGACGCCGTGCAGCACGTCGACGGCGCCGTAACGCATGCGCAGGTCGCGGACGTCGAGGACCAGATCCTCGTCGGGAGGCCGGGGGGCCGCGACCGCCCCCGGGAGTTCGACCGCAGTCATACCTCGAAATGTAGCACTCCTACTACATTTCGAGGGAGACCCACTCACTCGCGCGGACGGTGCAGCCACCGCGTCACCGGCGGCGGGTCCTCCTCCTCGTACGAGCGGGCCGCGCGCACCGCGGCGGCCAGGCCGGACCGGCGGGGCCGGGCCCCCGCGCGCAGCACCGGATCGGCGGCCATCTCCCGGACCAGGGCCACCGCCAGGCCCAGCATCACCACCACGAACGGCAACGCGACCAGGATGGTGGCCTGCTGCAACGCGTCCAGGCCGCCGACGAGCAGCAGCGCCGCCGCGACCGCGCCGATGAGCACGCCCCACAGCACCACCACGCCCCGGTGCGGGCGCAGCGCACCCCGCGAACTCAACGAACCGAGCACCAGCGAGGCCGAGTCGGCGCTGGTCACGAAGTAGAGCGCGATCAGCACCATGGCGAGCACGCTGGTCACCGTGGCCAGCGGCAGCGCGTCCAGCAGGCCGAACAACGCCTGCTCCGAGCCGGCGCCCACGTCGGCCACCAGGTCCCGGGTGCCGGTGGCCTGGGTCCGCAACGCGGTCCCGCCCATCACCGCGAACCAGACCGCGCTGGCGCCGCTGGGCACCAGCAGCACCCCGATCAGGAACTGCCGGACCGTACGCCCGCGTGAGATGCGCGCGATGAACGTGCCCACGAACGGCGCCCAGGAGATCCACCACGCCCAGTAGAAGATCGTCCAGGAGCCCAGCCAGGCCGGGTCGGAGAACGCGCCGGTGCGCGTCGACATCCGGACCAGGCCGCTCAGGTAGTCGCCGACCGCGGCCGGCAGCACCTCCAGCGTGTAGACCGTCGGGCCGACCACGAACACGAACAGCATCAGCGCGACGGCGATCAGCACGTTGGTGGTGGACAACCACTTGACGCCCCGGTGCAGGCCGGAGAAGGCCGACAGCACGAACGCCAGGGTGAGCGCGCCGATGATCACCAGCTCGACCGTCCGGCTGTCCCGCACGCCGGTGACCAGGTCCAGGCCGGCCGCCACCTGGAGCGCGCCGAGCCCGAGGCTGGTCGCCGAGCCGAACACCGTGGCGAACACGGCCAGCAGGTCGATCGCGCGCCCGGCCGGGCCGTACGCCCGGTCGCCGAGCAGCGGCACGAACGCGGACGAGATGCGGTTGCCCCGCCCCTTGCGGAACGTCGAGTACGCCAGCGCCAACGCCGCGATGGCGTAGATGCCCCACGGGTGCAGTGTCCAGTGGAAGAGCGTGTACTGCATGGCGGTGGCGGCGGCGGCACCGGTCTGCGGCTCGACGCCGGAGGCCGGCGGCGGCGCCGCGTAGTGCTGGATCGGCTCGGCGACGGCGAAGAAGACCAGACCGATGCCCATGCCGGCGCTGAACATCATGGCGATCCACGCGAGCCCGTTGAACTCCGGCTCGTCGTCGTCGGCGCCCAGCCGGATCCGGCCGAACCGGGAGGCGGCGACCACCACCGCCAGCACCAGGAACGCGTCGGCGGCGACCACGAAGAACCAGCCGAACGTGCCGATCGTCCAGTTCAGCCCCGCCGCGCCGAACGACGCCAGGGAACCACTGGCGAACACGCCCCAGAGCACCACGGCCAGCACACCGGCCACGCCGAGCCCGAGCACCACCCGGTCGGGCGACCGCGTCGCGAGCTGCTCCCCCACCTGTTCCGCCATGCCCCCATCCTGGGCGGCGCTGGTGTCGCGGCGCGGTGGAACGCGCAGGAAGCCCGGATCAGGCGGGGACGGCGGCCTCCTCGGCCTCGACCTCGGCGTTCCAGGCCGACTTGGTGGAGCGCCAGCCCTCGTCGTCCAGGCCACGCCGCCAGTAGCCGGAAATGGACAGGCCGGCCCGGGGCACGCCGCGCTCGACCCGGAGCAGGCGGCGCAGCTCCTTGACCGCGCCGGCCTCGCCGTGCACGAACGCGTGCACCCGGCCGGGCGGGAACTCCAACGCTCGGACCGCCTCGACCAGCGCCGCGCCGGCGGGGCGGCCGGCCCGGTGCAGCCAGCGCAGCTCCACCGCGCCGTCGCTGGCCAGCGGCAGCTCGTCGGCCGGCCCCTCGACCTCGACGAAGACCCGGGCCGGCGCGCCGGCCGGCAGTCGCTCCAGCGCGGCGGCGATGGCCGGCAGCGCGCTCTCGTCACCGGCCAGCAGGTGCCAGTCGGCGGTCGGGTCCGGCGCGTACGCGCCGCCGGGCCGGGTGAACAGCACCCGGTCGCCGGGGCGCAGCCCGGCCGCCCACGGGCCGGCCAGCCCCTCCTCGCCGTGGTGCACCACCTCCACGGTCAGCTCGCCGGCGACCGGGTCGAACGCCCGCACCGTGTACGCGCGCAGCCGCGGCCACTGCGCCGCCGGGAACTCGCGTTTGACGGTGGCCAGGTCGGTGGGGTGCGGATAGGTCACCCCGGCCGGCGGGAAGACGAACTTCACGTAGTGGTCGGTGTACGCGCCCACCGGCAGGCCGGTCAGCTCGTCACCGCCGAGCACGAGCCGGATCAGGTGCGGGGTGGGCCGCGTGGTCCGGACGACCGTGGCGGCGGTGAGCGACTTCGGGCGATCCGTCATGCGACTGAGGCTACCCTCACTTCCCGGCCGGGCCGGGCGGGCGGTCAACTCGCCGACACCAACCGGGCGTGCCAGGCCAGCGCGGCCGGATCGGTGAGCGAGGCGACCTGGTCGATCACCACGCGCAGCCGCGCGGCGTCGTCCGGGGCGTCCCGCCAGAGCGGCGCGAAGACCTCGTCGAGCACGTCCGGCGCCCGGTCGAGCAACGCGGCGACCAGCTCGGCGAGGAGTTCCTGCTGCCGGTCGTAGCGGCCACTGGCACCCGGCCGGCGCATCACGTATCGCAACGCGATGCCCTTGAGCAGCGCGCACTGCGCCCGGATCCGGCGCGGCACCACCAGGTCGGCCGCGTAGCGGCGGTGCGGGCCGGGGCCGTGCCGCGCCTCGGTGGCGGCCACCACGCTCGACACGAACCGGCCGGTGAGCACGCTGGTGGTGGCCTTCAACGCGGCGAGCGCCCGGTGGCTGCCGTCGTACGCGGCGAGCGGGGCGAGCACCGGATCGGCCAGCAGCTCGGCCAGCACCCCGCCCAGGTCCTCCGGGGCCTCGCCGGAGTAGGCCGCCGCCACGTCGGCGCAGAGCGCCCGCTGCTCGTCCTCCTCGGCCAGCAGCGGTCGCAGGTCGACGTAGCCGCCGTGGATGCCGTCCTCGACGTCGTGCACCGAGTACGCCACGTCGTCGGCCCAGTCCATCACCTGGGCCTCCAGGCAGCGCCGGTCGCCGGGCGGGGCGCCGGCGCGCAGCCAGTCGAAGACCGGGCGGTCGTCGGCGTACACGCCGAACTTGCGCTGGCCGGGGCGGCGTGGCCACGGGTACTTGCCGACCGCGTCGAGCGCGGCCCGGGTCAGGTTCAGCCCGGCGGACCGCCCGTCCGGGGTGAGCACCTTCGCCTCCAGCCGGGTGAGCACCCGCAGCGTCTGCGCGTTGCCCTCGAAGCCGCCGCAGCCGGCGGCCAGCGCGTCGAGCGCGTCCTCGCCGTTGTGGCCGAACGGCGGGTGACCCAGGTCGTGGGCCAGCCCGGCGGTGTCCACCACGTCGGGGTCGCAGCCGAGCCGGGCGCCCATCTCGCGGGCGATCTGCGCCACTTCCAGCGAGTGGGTCAGCCGGGTACGCAGGAAGTCGTCGGTGCCGGCGGCGTGCACCTGGGTCTTCGCGGCGAGCCGGCGGAACGCCGCGCAGTGCAGCACCCGGGCCCGGTCCCGCTCGAACGGCGACCGACCGTACCCGGTGTCCTTCGGCGCCTCGGCGACCAGCCGCGCCGCGTCGTCGGTCAACGCGGGGGGAGAACGCAGAACTCGTTGCCCTCCGGGTCGGCGAGCACCGTCCACCCCGCCTCGCCCTGCCCGACGTCGACGTGCCGCGCGCCCATGTCGACGAGCCGTTCCACCTCGGCCTCCAGGTCGGTCGGGCGCAGGTCGACGTGCAGCCGGTTCTTGCCCTGCTTCGGCCCGGAGACCGGGACGAAGACGAGGCCGGGGAGCGTGTCGGGCGTGCGGCGGATCTCCACCTCGTCCGGCTTGTCGGTGATCACCTGGTAGCCGAGCGCCTCGGCCCACCAGCGGGCGAGCCGGGACGGATCCCGGGCGTCGACGGTCAGGTTCTCCCAGACGGCGGTCATGCGGCCACCCCTCCTGATCGACACGTGGCGGAAGCTCAGGTTACGCCCGGATGGCCGGAAAGGCGCGCCGGGCGGGGCCGCCGGTGGTCACCGGCGGCCCCGCCCGGGACGTGCTCAGCGGGAGTCGGAACCGGTGGTGCTGACGGCCGCGCGGCCGGCCTCCAACCGGGCCACCGGCACCCGGAACGGCGAGCAGGAGACGTAGTCCAGTCCCACCTGGTGGAAGAAGTGCACCGAGTCCGGGTCGCCGCCGTGTTCGCCGCAGACGCCGAGCTTCAGCCCGGGCCGGGCCGCCCGGCCCTCCTCGGCGGCGATCCGGACCAGCCGGCCGACGCCGTCGGCGTCGATCGACTCGAACGGGGAGATGCCGAAGATGCCCAGTTCCAGGTAGCGCCAGAAGAACGCGCCCTCCACGTCGTCGCGGGAGAAGCCCCAGGCCATCTGCGTCAGGTCGTTCGTGCCGAAGGAGAAGAACTCGGCCGCCTCGGCGATCTGCCCGGCGGTCAGCGCCGCCCGGGGCACCTCGATCATGGTGCCGATCAGCACCTCGACGCCGCTGTCGCCGACCACCTCGGCGATGATCTTCTCGGCCTCCGCGCGTACCGTCTCCAACTCCTGGACCGCGCCGACCAGCGGCACCATGATCTCCGGACAGGCCGTGCCGCCGTCGCGGGTGACCGCGACGGCGGCCTCCGCGATCGCGCGGACCTGCATCGCGAACAGGCCGGGGATGACCAGGCCGAGCCGGACGCCGCGCAGGCCCAGCATCGGGTTCTCCTCGTGCATCCGCCGGACGGCGGAGAGCAGCGCCTCCTCCTTGGCCACGTCCTCGCCGCGCTCCTGGGCGACCGCGACGTTGACCGCGAGCTGCTCCAGCGGGGGCAGGAACTCGTGCAGCGGCGGGTCGATCAGCCGCACCGTGACCGGCAGGCCGTCCATCTCCCGGAAGATCTCCACGAAGTCGGCCCGCTGGAGCGGCAGCAGCGCGGCGAGCGCGTCGTCGCGCTCCCGCGCGTCGGAGGCGAGGATGAGCCGCTCGACCAGCTCCCGGCGGTCGCCGAGGAACATGTGCTCGGTGCGGCACAGGCCGATGCCCTCGGCGCCGAAGCGCCGGGCCCGCGCCGCGTCCGCACCGGTGTCGGCGTTCGTCCGCACGCGCAGCCGCCGCGCCGCGTCGGCGTGCGTCATGATCCGGTGTACGGCGCGGACCAGCGGGTTGTCGATGTGCTCCGGGTCGAGGCTGCCCTCGAAGTACTGCACCACCTCGGACGGCATGACCGGCACCTCGCCGAGGTAGACCTTGCCGGTGGTGCCGTCGATCGAGACCACGTCACCCTCGCCGACGGTGTGCCCGCCGACGGTGAACTTCTTCGCCGGGACGTTCACCTCCAGCTCGTCGGCGCCGGAGACACAGGTCTTGCCCATGCCCCGGGCCACCACCGCGGCATGGCTGGTCTTGCCGCCGCGCGAGGTGAGGATGCCCTTGGCCGCGATCATGCCGTTGAGGTCGTCCGGGTTGGTCTCCCGGCGGACCAGGATCACCGACTCCCCCTCGGCGGCCAGCTCGACCGCGCGGGCCGAGGTGAAGACCACCTTGCCGGAGGCGGCGCCCGGGGACGCGCCGATGCCCTTGGCGACCGGCGGGACGTCGTGGTCGAGCTGGAAGCGCGGGAACATCAACTGGGCGAGCTGCGCGCCGTTGACCCGGTGCAGCGCCTCGTCCAGGTCGATCAGGCCCTCGTCGACGAGCTGCCCGGCGATGACGAACGCGGCGGCGGCGGTGCGCTTGCCGACCCGGGTCTGGAGCATCCAGAGCTTGCCACGCTCGATGGTGAACTCGATGTCGCAGAGGTCCTTGTAGTGCTCCTCCAGCCGGGCCATGATGCCGAGCAGCTCGTCGTAGGAGCGCTTGTCGAGCTGCTCCAGCTCCTGCAACGGCACGGTGTTGCGGATGCCGGCCACCACGTCCTCGCCCTGGGCGTTGGCCAGGTAGTCGCCGTAGATGCCCTGCGCGCCGCTGCCCGGGTCGCGGGTGAACGCGACGCCGGTGCCGGAGTCGGGGCCGAGGTTGCCGAACACCATGCTCACCACGTTGACCGCGGTGCCCAGGTCGGCCGGGATGCGTTCCTGCCGGCGGTAGAGGATGGCCCGCTCCGCGTTCCACGAGTCGAAGACCGCCCGGATGGCCAGGTCGAGCTGCTCGCGCGGCTCCTGCGGGAACTCCCGCCCGGTGTGCTTGGCGAAGATCTTCTTGTACGCGTCGACCAGCCCACGCAGGTCGTCGGCATCCAGGTCGAGGTCGTTCCGCGTGCCCTTGGCGTGCTTGGCCTCGTCCAGCGCGTGCTCGAACTCCTCGCCGGGCACCTCGCAGACGGTCTTGCCGAACATCTGGATCAGCCGGCGGTAGGAGTCCCAGGCGAACCTGTCGTTCCCCCCGGCCTGGGCGCTCAGCCCGACGACGCTGCGGTCGTTGAGGCCGACGTTGAGGACGGTCTCCATCATGCCGGGCATGGAGAACTTGGCGCCGGAGCGTACCGAGACCAGCAGCGGGTCGTCCGGGTCGCCGAGGCGGCGGCCCATCTCGCGTTCCAGGGACTCCAGGTGCGCCTCGATCTGGCCGGCGAGCCCGTCCGGCTCGCGCCCGGTCGTCAGGTACGCCTGGCAGGCCTCGGTGGTGATGGTGAAGCCGGGTGGGACGGGCAGGCCGAGGTTGGTCATCTCGGCCAGGTTGGCGCCCTTGCCACCGAGCAGGTCCTTGAGGTCCTTGTTGCCCTCGGCGAAGTCGTAGACGTACTTGTGCTCGACCGTTTCCTGCGTTGCCACCAGAGCCTCCCACGCGCGCCATTGACACTTAACGAAGGTTCAGTTCGGACATACCCCGGGAGCCACCACCGGCAATCCCGGCTCGTCAGCGATCGGTGGGCGAAGGTTAAGCGAACTTCGCAGGACCTGGGACCGTTCGGTGACGATCGGCACAAGAGTCACCACTGCCCACGTCCGTACCGGTTTTTGGGAACGCTTCCACGCGCACGATCACGCAATTCCGATTCCCCTCGTACCCTTGACGGCACCGGATATCGCCGAACCTGACCTTTGCCATATCCCGCGCAAATACACCCCTCGGAGCCGTCGTCGTGCCGACCAACCCCACAGCACCCGAGACCGGGCCGCAGCCATGCCCCCGGCCCGCCGACGCGCCCGCCCCGGCGCCCGGCGTCGGCCTGCCCGCCGCGCCGGCCACCGCCGCCGAACTGGCCCGCGTCGCCGCCGACCGGGCCGCCGGGCAGCTCGCCCCGCCCGCGCCGGTCCGCCTCCACGACGTGGTGCCGGCGCCCGCGCAGGCGCGGCCCGACCCGGCCGGCGACTTCACGCTGCCGCCGGACGCGGCGATCCGGGTCAGCGCCGCCGGTCGGCACGTGGCCGAGCAGCTCGCCGGCTGGCTGCGCCCGGCCACCGGGTTCCCGCTCCCGGTGACCGACCACACCGGTCCGGACCGGCACGCCCCGCTGACGCTCACGCTGTCGCCGGCCACCCCCACCGCCGGGACGGACGGCGACGACCCGGACCGCGACCCGGCGCTCGGGGACGAGGGCTACCGCCTCGACGTCACCGCCGCCGGCGTCCGGATCACGGCGAACACGCCGGCCGGGTTGTTCCACGGCGCGCAGACGCTGCGGCAGCTCCTGCCCCCGGCGGTCGAGAGCGCCACCCCGGTCGCGGAGCGCTGGGCGGTGCCCGGCGGCACCATCGTCGACCGGCCACGCTTCGCCTACCGGGGCGCGATGCTCGACGTCGCCCGGCACTTCTTCGGCGTCGAGGAGGTGCTGCGGGTGGTCGACCACCTGGCCCGGTACAAGCTCAACCACCTGCACCTGCACCTCACCGACGACCAGGGGTGGCGGATCGCCGTCGACTCCTGGCCCCGACTCGCCGAGGTCGGCGGCGCCACCGGCGTCGGCGGCGGCCCCGGCGGCTGGTACACCCCTGACGACTACCGGCGGATCGTCGCGTACGCCGCCCGCCGGCACGTGACGGTGGTGCCCGAGATCGACCTGCCGGGGCACACCAACGCGGCGCTTGTCGCGTACCCCGAACTGGCCCCGGGCAAGACCGCGCCACCGCCGTACACCGGCACCGACGTCGGGTTCAGCTACGTCGACCACACCGACGAACGGACGTACGCCTTCGTCGCCGACGTGTTCGGCGAGCTGGCCGCGCTGACCCCCGGCCCGTGGCTGCACCTCGGCGGCGACGAGGCGTTCAAGGTGCCGGCGGAGCGCTACCGCGCCTTCGTCGAGCGGGCCCAGACCCTGGTCGCGGCCACCGGGAAGACGGTCGTCGGCTGGCACCAGCTCGCCCCGGCCGCCCACGTCGACGGGCGCGTCCTCCAGTGGTGGGGCACGAACGGCGAAGACCCCGCAACCGCCGACGCGGTACGTCGTGGCGCCCGACTGATCCTCTCCCCCGGCAACCACGCCTACCTGGACATGAAGTACGCCCCGGACACGCCGATCGGGCACGACTGGGCGGGCCTCGTCGACGTGCGGCGCGCGTACGACTGGGATCCCGGCAGCCACGTCCACGGCGTACCGGCCGAGGCCGTGCTGGGCGTGGAGGCGCCGCTGTGGACCGAGTCGGTCACCACCCGCGCCGAGATCGAGTTCATGATGTTCCCGCGCCTGCCCGCCGTCGCCGAGCTGGGCTGGTCGCCCCGCTCGACGCACGACTGGGCCGGGTTCCGGGAGCGGCTCGCCGGCCACGGCCCGCGCTGGACCGCCGCGGGGATCACGTTCCACCTTGCCCCCGAGATCCCCTGGCCGGCCCGGCCCGAGGGATCGTCGGCGGGCACCGCCGGGCGGGCGCCGACCGCGGCGTGACCGGTCAGCTCCGGGCGCGCTCCCGGAGCACGGTGGCGGTCCGCTCGTCGGCCGGATAGAACGACTCGATGGACAGCTCGGCCAGTGTGACGTCCAGCGGCGTACCGAAGGTCGCGACCGTGCTGAGGAAGCACAGCTCCCCGCCGTCGTGCCGCACCCGCAGCGGCACCACCAGCTCGTCCGGGCCGGGCTGGTCCACGGACCGGTCCGGCCCACCGCCCGGATAGCCGCGCAGCTCCTCCTCCAGCGCGGCCAACTCCGCGTCCCCGGTCAGCTCCACCTGCCGGGCCAACCGGTTGAGCAGGTGCCCGCGCCACTCGCCGAGGTTGACGATGTGCGGGGCCAGCCCGTCCGGGTGCAGGCTGGCCCGCAGCACGTTCACCCGGCCGGCCAGCAGCTCGGGCGCCACCCGCTCGGTGAGCACCGCCAGGCTGTCGTTGGCGTCCACCAGGTGCCACCCCCGGTCGACCACCGCCGCCGGGTAGGGCTCGTGGCCGCCCAGCACCTGCCGGACCGCCGCGCGGACCGCGGCCATCCGGGGCGCGGCCAGCGCGGTCTCCGGGTACGCCGGGGCGTAGCCGGCGGCCAACAGCAGCCGGTTACGTTCCCGCAGCGGCAGGTCGAGCGGATCGGCCAGCCGCAGCACCATCTCCCGACTGGGCCGGGAGCGCCCGGTCTCGACGAAGCTCAGGTGCCGGGTCGACACCTCGGCCCGGATGGACAGCTCCAGTTGACTGAGCCGGCGCAGCTCCCGCCATCGACGCAGCGACTCGCCGGCGGAGGGGGCGCCGACCGGGGCGGCCGGGCGCGGGGTGCGGTACGTGGACATCGGGCCCCCGTCTGCGGGAATGGGCGGTTCGGCACCACCCTGCCCGACACCGCACGCCGCGTCGATTACCCCGGAGGTCATGCCGGTGGGCCCTACCCGCGAGGTAATCGACACGCCGGCCCGGTCGGCGGCAGAGTTCCCGGCGTCACCGACCGACGAAGGGACCACACCATGAACGCGTACGCCGAGCTGGTCGACCGCTACCTCGCGGTCTGGAACGAGACCGAGGCCGACGCCCGCGCGGCCGGGGTCGCCGCCCTGTTCGCCCCCGACGCCACCTACGTCGACCCGCTGGCCGACGTGCGCGGACACGAGCAGATCGCGGCGGCCGTCGCCGGGGTCCAGCAGGCCTTCCCCGGTCACGTGCTGCGCCCGCACGGTCCGGTCGACGGCCACCACAACCTGGTCCGCTTCGGCTGGGAACTGGTCCCGGCCGGCGGCGGCGAGTCCGTCGCGGTCGGCTTCGACGTGGTCGTCCGCGACCCCGACGGCCGGGTGCGCGCCGTGCACGGTTTCCTGGACAAGGTCCCCACCCCCGCCTGACCCCGTTGATCATGAAGTTGGCGGCGGTCGCGGTCCGATTTTTCGCCGTCAACGTCATGATCGGCGGAGGTATGGGGTCGGCTGGGCGGGGTGTCCGGATCGGGTGGATGGGCCGGGGGAATCGCCGGCCCGGTCGGGGGGTTGTACATGACTCACCGGCCAGGAGCCCGGGACCGGAGCAGGCAGCCGGGAATGGCGGGCCCCGGCCGGTGGTTACACCCCCGAGCCGCCGAGCAGGTCGCCACCGCTGACCGCCGGCCGGCGCAGACCTCCCCCCTGCGGCACCGCGTGCCGCACACCCCCGAACCGCAGAGGAGTCGCATCATGCGTACCGATCTGATCCGCAAGACCGCGCTGATCGTCGCCGGGATCGCCGCCACCGCCGGTGGCATCGCCGGCCCCGCCATCGCCGCCCAGGCCACCCCCGCCGAGCGCGCCGCTGCTGTGGTCGCCGACCGCAAGAGCGGCGAGCGCGAGCTGGGCGTGCGCTACGAGGCCCAGCCCAACTTCTACTTCTGCGGCCCGGCCGCGGCCCGCAACGCGCTCAGCGTGCAGGGCAAGAACATCGACGTGGCCGCCATGGCCAAGGAGATGGGCACCACCGAGGCCGGCACCAACTCCATCAACGACATCACCCCGGTGCTGAACAAGGAGACCGGCAAGGACGTCTACAGGTCCACCGAGATCCCGGTCGACAAGGCCGGTGACAAGGTCGACAAGCTGCGCGCCGACGTCGTGCGCGCGGTGGACGACGGCCGGGCCGTGGTGGCCAACATCGCCGGGACCGCCACCGACACCGACGGCACCGTGCACTCCTTCGAGGGTGGCCACTACATCAGCGTGGTGGGCTACCGCGACGGCGGGAAGGTCGTGACGATCGCCGACTCGGCGAACCCGGACCAGGCCTCCTACCGGATGGACGTGGAAGCCCTGGCGCACTGGATCGCCAGCCGCGGCTACAGCTCCTGACCGCAGGACGATGACGAAGGGCCCGACCCCGTGGGGGTCGGGCCCTTCGGCGTACCGGGATCAGCCGCCGGAGTCGTCCAGCTCGGCGCCCTCCGGCGGGGTGTCGTCGTCGCGGCTGGCCAGCCAGCCGTCGGGCAGGAAGACCTTGCCCGGGGAGTTGGTCCGGCCGCGTGGCTGCCCGAGCGTCTCGACCGGGAAGGGCACCTCCGGGTCGAGCTTGCCGAGCAGGTCGTCGAGCTGGGCCAAGCTCTCGATCATGGCGAGCGAGCGGCGCAGCTCACCGCCGATCGGGAAGCCCTTCAGATACCAGGCCACGTGCTTGCGGAAGTCGGTGCAGCCGTCCCGTTCACCCCGGGCCGGGTTGCGGGCCCCGGCGACGAACTGCTCCACCAGCAGCTCGGCGTGCCGCCGCATGGTCACCGCGACCTCGCCGAGCGTGGGCAGCCGCCGGTCGGTGCGCCCCTCGAACGCGGCCTCCAGGTCGGCGAAGAGCCACGGCCGGCCCAGACAGCCACGCCCCACCACCACGCCGTCCACGCCGGTGTGGGCGACCATCCGCAACGCGTCGTCGCCCTCCCAGATGTCGCCGTTGCCGAGCACCGGCACGTCCAGCGCCGCCTTGAGCGTGGCGATCGCGTCCCAGTCGGCGGTGCCCGAGTAGCGCTGTGCCGCCGTACGCCCGTGCAGGGCGACCGCCGCGACGCCCGCGTCCTGGGCGGCGAGCCCGGCCTCGACGTACGTCAGGTGGTCGTCGTCGATGCCCTTGCGCATCTTGACCGTGACCGGCACCCCGGCCGGTGACGCGGCGTCCACCGCGGCCCTGACCAGCCGGGCGAAGAGCCGGCGCCGCCACGGCAGGGCCGAACCGCCGCCCCGGCGGGTCACCTTCGGGACCGGGCAGCCGAAGTTGAGGTCGATGTGGTCGGCGAGGTCCCGCTCGACCACGATCCGCACGGCGGCGGCGGTGATCTCCGGGTCGGTGCCGTAGAGCTGGAGGCTGCGCGGGTGCTCGTCGGCGCCGAAGGCGATCATGCGCAGCGTCTTCGGGTTCCGCTCGACCAGCGCGCGAGTGGTGATCATCTCGCAGACGTAGATGCCGCCGCCCTGCTCACGGCAGAGCCGCCGGAAGCCGACGTTGGTGATCCCGGCCATCGGCGCGAGCACCACCGGCGGCCACACCGCATACGGCCCGATCTTCAGCTCACTCACCCCCCGAGTGTAAGGAGGGGCCCCCGCTTAACGCTTTCTGCATAGGCGGGGGCCCCGCTTAACACGGCGCATATCACAGCGCCGGTGCGAGCTCGGGGGTTTCCACAAGCGGACGGTTGCCCACAGGACATGGGCGACGGGCAGCGCGAACGCCCGCCCGTCGCCCACGCTTGCCGCATGGTCGATCACCCGCCCCGGCTGGCGGAGGTCGCGCACCGCCAGCATGACCTGGTCACGCGCGTCCAACTGCTGGAAGCCGGCTACGACGACATGTTCATCTACCGGCAGACCCGCCGAGGTCGCTGGCAACGCGTGCTGCCGGCGACGTACGCCCTGGTCACCGGCGTGCTGACCGACGAACAGCGACGGATCTCCGCCGCCCTGTACGCCGGCCGGGGCGCCCAGCTGACCGGGCTGTCCGCGCTCTCCTGGTACGGCTTCCGATACAGTCCGCGGACCACCGACGTGCACCTGCTCGTCCCACACGGGACGAGCCGTAAGTCGACCGGTCACGTGCGGGTGTCCCGCGCTCTGTCACTCGATCCGAAGGCGCGGCCGACCGACCATTACCCGGTCTGCTCGCCCGCGAGGGCCGTCGTCGACGCCGCCCGTGACCTGCGCGACCTGCGGACGGTGCGAGCGATCGTGGCTGAGGCCGTCCAGCGGAGCTTCACCGACCTGGCCGCGCTGGACGAGGAGATCATCCGGGCCAGGCGCAGCCGTACGGCGCTGGTCCGGAAGGCCTTCCACGAGGTGACCGCCGGCACCCGCTCCGCGCCGGAGGCCGAACTGCGGGACTGCCTCGCCGGGAGCCGGCTGCTCCCGGCGATCGTCTGGAACCCACGGTTGACGACCGGTGATGGGAACACGCTCCCGACACCCGACGGTTACCTCGCCGAGTCGGCGCTGGCGCTGGAGGTCGACTCGCGGGAGTACCACTTCAGCCCGGAAGGCTGGGCACGCACGCTCGACCGCCACAACGAGCTGAGCCGGCTCGGAGTGATGATCCTGCACTTCACCCCGGCGCAGATCCGGCGCGAGCCCCAGCGGGTACGCCGGACGGTGGAGCAGGCGCACGCTTCCCGCCAGGGCCTCGTCGCGATGATCGCGGTCCATGCCGCCCCGGCGGCGGGGTGTTAAGCGGGGGCCCTTCCTCTACCGAAAGCGTTAAGAGGGGCCCCCGCCTTACACCACTCAGCAGCCGGGGAGGCGCTCGATCAGGTAGCGCTCCACCTGGTCCAGGGAGATTCGCTCCTGGGCCATGGTGTCCCGGTTCCGGACCGTCACCGCGTTGTCGTCGAGCGTGTCGAAGTCGACGGTGACGCAGAACGGCGTGCCGATCTCGTCCTGGCGGCGGTAGCGGCGGCCGATCGCCTGCGAGTCGTCGAACTCGACCACCCAGCGCTTACGCAGGTCGGCGGCGAGCTGCTTGGCCTTCGGCGAGAGCGCCTCGTTGCGGGACAGCGGCAGCACCGCCACCTTGACCGGGGCCAGCCGCGGGTCGAAGCGCATCACGGTGCGCTTGTCCACGCCGCCCTTGGTGTTCGGGGCCTCGTCCTCGTCGTACGCCTCGAGCAGGAACGCCAGCACCGCGCGGGTGAGGCCGGCGGCCGGCTCGATCACGTACGGCATCCAGCGTTCCTGCTTCGTCTGGTCGAAGTACGACAGGTCGACGCCGGAGTGCTTGCTGTGCGTGGAGAGGTCGAAGTCGGTGCGGTTGGCGATGCCCTCCAGCTCGGCGAACTCGGTGCCGCCGAAGCGGAACTTGTACTCGATGTCGACGGTGCGCTTCGAGTAGTGGGAGAGCTTGTCCTTGGGGTGCTCGTAGAAGCGCAGGTTCTCCTCGGACAGGCCGAGGTCGAGGTACCAGTTCCAGCGCTCCTGGAGCCAGTATTCGTGCCACTGCTCGTCGGTGCCCGGCTCGACGAAGAACTCCATCTCCATCTGCTCGAACTCGCGGGTGCGGAAGATGAAGTTGCCCGGGGTGATCTCGTTGCGGAACGACTTGCCGGTCTGCGCGATGCCGAACGGCGGCTTCTTGCGGGCGACCGTCTCCACGTTCTTGTAGTTGACGAAGATGCCCTGGGCGGTCTCCGGGCGCAGGTAGTGCAGGCCCTCGTCGCTCTCCACCGGGCCCAGGTAGGTCTTCATCAGGCCGTTGAACATCTTGGGCTCGGTGAAGGTGCCCTTGTTGCCGCAGTTGGGGCAGTTCAGCTCCGTCAGCGAGGTCAGCGGCTTGCCGTGCTTGGCCTCGTACGCCTCTTCCAGGTGGTCGGCCCGGAACCGCTTGTGGCAGGACTGGCACTCGGTGAGCGGGTCGACGAACTCGGCGATGTGGCCGCTGGCCTCCCAGACCTTGCGGGCCAGGATGACCGCCGAGTCGAGGCCGACCACGTCGTCACGCTGCTGGACCATGCTCCGCCACCACTGCCGGCGGACGTTCTCCTTCAGCTCGACGCCGAGCGGACCGTAGTCCCACGCCGACCGGGTGCCCCCGTAGATCTCACTGGAGGGGAAGACGAAACCCCGGCGCTTGGCGAGGCTGACGACGGCGTCGATACGGTCGGCTGGCATGTTTCCTCCTACGCCGGCTGGCGGTCGGCGCGGTCGAGATGGATGGAACCGGGCTGTTCGGGACCACGGTACGACCGCCGCTGCCCCGAGCCCAGTAGAATACCGGGGGTCGGTCAGCTCACCCCGCAGACCTCCATGCCGCCGGTCTGCCGGTCGGGCGCGAGCGTGACGGTCTGCGCCTCCCGCCGCCCACCGGCCAGCGTGACGTCCACCGGCACGGTCAGCGTGGTGGTGTCGACCTTGCCCACCCGGTAGCCGGAGATCTGCGGCTCGGTGGCGGCCCGCCGCTCGAACTCCGGCCGGGACTCGCGTCGCCGGGCGTCGTCGCAGAGCCGGTCGTACGCCTTTGACCACTCCCGGGCGACAAGCGCCTGGTAGTAGTCGTCGGTGACGGCCCGGCCCTGCTCGCCGACCGCCTGCACGTTGCTCACCGCCAGCCCGACCACTGCCGCGCCGCCCCCGCCGCAGCAGAGCACCACGGCCAGCGCGCCGACGCCGAGGCCGAGCCAGAGGCGGGCCCGCCCGCCCTCGGTGGGCGGGGCGGCGAACGGCGGCGCGACGCCGGGACCGGGCGGCGGCGCGGGCACGCCCGGCTCCGCCGGGGCGGCCGGCGGCGTGCCGGGCGGCACGGGTGGCGGGGGCGGCGCGGCCGGTCCGGGAGCGGTCATACGCGCCAGGGTAGTGCCCCCGGACTCAGCGGTACGGGCCTGCGGCACGATCACTGGCGACGACGACGATCTCGCCCTGCGGGGCGGCGTTGGCGAGCGTCTCGTACGCCGACGGCTCGTCCACCGAGCGGGCGAGCAGCGGCACGGCGGTGACCTTGACGTCGAACCCGCCCAGCGCCCGCCGGTACGCCCCGACCGACTCCCACTCGGTGAGCAGGCACCAGTGGGCCGGGTCGTCGAGCGCCCGGAGCAGTTCGCCGCGCAGGTAGCCGGGGCGGGCGGCGAGCGCGGCCAGCGCGGCGTGCGCCTCCCGGGTGAACTCGTCAGCCGTTTCGGCGTCCACCACGAACCGGTTGGTGACCAGCACGGCGTTCCTCCTCGTAGAGTTTGTGGCATGCAGCGTACGCAGAGTCCCGTGCTGTCCCGGTTGGCCCGGCTCAACCCGACGACGGTGTTCCTCGCCGCGCTGGTGCTGGTGCTGGTCGGCCTCTTCGCGCCCGGCCCGGCCGGTGGCGTCCTGCTGTTGGTGCTGGCGGCCGGGCTGGTCGGGTTGATGTCGGTCACCTGGCCGGTGCAGCGGCCGGCGACCCGGGTGCTGCGGCTGGTGATGCTCACCCTGTTGATCGCGGTGGCGCTGGCGAAGCTGACGGTCGGCTGAGCCGCTCCGGGCCGGGCCGACCCGCGCTGACATGCAAGCATGCGTTTTTGACAATAATTTTCGTTATCGCGGACAGTTGCTCCATGACCGCCCGTGCCACCCCCCGCGTCCTGACCGCCGCCACCGCCGCCCTGCTCGCCCTGGGCGGCCTCAGCGCCTGCTCGGACGGCGGCGACGGCGGCGGTAAGGACCCGGACCGGGTCGACGTGGTGGCCGCGTTCTACCCGCTCCAGTTCCTGACCGAGCGCATCGGCGGCGACCGGGTCGTGGTCGGCAACCTGACCAAGCCGGGCGCGGAGCCGCACGACCTGGAGCTGAACCCCCGCCAGGTCGGCCAGGTGGTCGACGCCGAGCTGATCGTCTACCTGACCGGCTTCCAGCCGGCGGTGGACGAGGCGGTCGAGCAGAACGGCGGCGACCGCGCGTTCGACGTGGCCGGTGTCGCCCCGCTGCTCGACGCCGCCGCCGGCGGCCACGACCACCAGGGCGAGGCCGGCCACGAGGAAGCCGGCCACGAGGAGGAGGGCGGCGGCAAGGACCCGCACCTCTGGCTCGACCCGACCCGGCTGGCCACCGTCGGCGACAAGCTCGCCGAACGCCTCGGCGCGGTCGACCCGGACCACGCCGCCGACTACACCGCCCGGGCCGGCGCGCTGCGCGCCGAGCTGACGAAACTCGACACCGAGTACGCCGAGGGCCTGCGCACCTGCCAGCGCCGCGAGATCGTGACCAGTCACACCGCCTTCGGTTACCTGGCCGAGCACTACAAGCTGGAGCAGATCGGGCTCACCGGCCTCACCCCGGAGGCCGAGCCCTCCCCGCAGCGGCTCGCCGAGGTCGCGCGGGAGGCCCGGGAGCACCAGGCCGGTACGATCTTCTTCGAGACGCTGGTCAGCCCGAAGGTCGCCGAGACGATCGCCCGGGAGGTCGGGGCGAAGACCGCGGTCCTGGACCCGATCGAGGGCCCGCCCGCCGAGGGCGACTACCTGTCGGCCATGCGCGCCAACCTGCAGACCCTGCGAACCGCCCTGGACTGCTCATGACCTCATCACCCGTGATCGACATCGCGCACGCCACCGTCGGCTACGACGGCCGGCCGGTGCTGCGGGACGTCTCGCTGACGCTGACCGCCGGCGAGGTGGTCGCCGTACTCGGCGCCAACGGCTCCGGCAAGTCGACGCTGGTCCGCGCCGCGCTCGGCCTGGTGCCGCTCGGCGCCGGGTCGGTCACCCTGTTCGGCACGCCGCAGCGCCGCTTCCGGCAGTGGCACCGCATCGGGTACGTCCCGCAGCGGCTCGGTGCCGGCGGCGGGGTGCCCGCCACGGTGGCCGAGGTGGTGGCGTCCGGGCGGCTGGCCCGCCGGGGCGTGCTCCGGCCAGCGGGGCGGGCGGACCGGGAGGCGGTGGCGGCGGCGCTGCGCGCGGTCGGGCTCGCCGACCGGGCCGGCGACCCGGTCGCCACGCTCTCCGGCGGCCAGCAGCAGCGCGCCCTGATCGCCCGCGCGCTCGCCGGCGGCCCGGAGCTGCTGGTGCTGGACGAGCCGACCGCCGGCGTGGACGCGGCCAGCCAGGAGGCGTTCGCCGGGGCGCTGCGCGGCTTCCGCGACGGCGGCGGCACGGTGCTGCTGGTCGCCCACGAGCTGGGGCCGCTGCGCCCGCTGATCAGCCGGGCCGTGGTGGTGCACCAGGGCGGGATCGCCCACGACGGCGCGGTGCCCGAGCCGGCCGGCCACCACGCCGACCCGGACCACGAGCACGTGCACCCGCACTGCGACGAGGAGCCCGCCGGGCTCTGGAGGAGCATCTGAGATGGACCTCTTCCAGTACGACTTCATGCTCCGCGCCCTGGTCGGCGCGCTGGTCATCGGCCTGGCCGCGCCGGCGCTCGGCATCTACCTGGTGCAGCGCCGGCTGGCGCTGATCGGCGACGGCATCGGGCACGTGGCGCTCACCGGCGTCGGCGCCGGGCTGCTGCTCAACCGCTCCCCGGTGCTGGTGGCGGTGCTCGCCGCCACGCTCGGCGCGGTCGTCATCGAGCTGGTCCGCGCGTACGGGCGCACCTCCGGCGACCTCGCGCTGGCGCTGCTGTTCTACGGCGGCATCGCCGGCGGCGTGATGCTCGTCGGCCTCTCCGACGCCAGCAGCGGGTCGCTCAACGCGTACCTCTTCGGGTCGCTGACCACCACGTCGCAGGGCGACCTGGTCACCATCGGCGTGCTCGGCGCGGTGCTGCTGGTGACCATGCTGGTGCTGCGCCCGGCGCTGTTCGCGGTCTGCCACGACGAGGAGTACGCGCGCGTCTCCGGCCTGCCGGTGCGGGCGCTGAACCTGCTCATCGCGGTGGGCACCGCGGTGACCGTGACCATCGCCATGCGGGCGGTCGGGGTGCTGCTGATCAGCGCGTTGATGGTGGTGCCGGTGGCCACCGCCCAGCAGGTGACCCGCGGTTTCCGGTCCACCATGACGGCGGCCATGGCGTTGGGTCTGTTCGCGGCCGGGGCCGGGGTGTGGGTGGCCGCCACTGCCGACACCGCGCCGGGCGCCTCGGTGGTGCTGGTGGCGATCGGCTCGTTCCTGGTGGTGGCGCTGTTGGCGGCCGGCGTGCGGGCGCGGCGGCGGCGCCGTGGCCGGGCCACGCCGACTCCCGCGCCGGTCGAGCCGGCCGAGCACGAGGTGCTGCTCGGATGAGAGCGCCCCAACCGGCAGTGGTTATCGTTACGGGGTGACCGGGACCAACGGGTACGACGCCTTCGAGGGCGCGGGCGAGCTGCTCCGCGCCCTCTCGGCCCCGATCCGGCTCGCCATCGTCAGCGAGCTGGCCGAGGGCGAGCGCTGCGTGCACGAGCTGGTCGAGACGCTCGGCGCCCCGCAGCCGCTGGTCTCCCAGCACCTGCGCGTGTTGCGCGGCGCCGGGGTGGTGCGCGGCTCGCGACGCGGCCGGGAGATCGCGTACGCGCTCGTCGACGAGCACGTCGCGCACATCGTGGCGGACGCGGTCAGCCACGCCGGGGAGGGACCGGCATGAGCACCGGCACGCCGCGTACCACCCGGCAGCGCAGCGCGGTGAGCGCGCTGCTGGACGAGGTCGAGGGCTTCCACAGCGCCCAGGACCTGCACGCCATGCTGCGCCGACGGGGCGACCGGATCGGGCTGACCACGGTCTACCGGACGTTGCAGGTGCTCGCCGACGCCGGCGAGATCGACGTGATGCGCCCGCCGGGTGGCGAGCACCTCTACCGGCGGTGCAGCGACGACGGGCACCATCACCACCTGGTCTGCCGGGGCTGCGGTCGTACCGTCGAGGTGGCCGGGCCGGCGGTGGAGAAGTGGGCGGACCGCATCTCCGCCGAGCACGGCTTCACCGAGGTCAGCCACACCCTGGAGATCTTCGGGACCTGTCCGGCCTGCGCCGGCCGGTAAATCCGACCGGTGCCGCCGTGGCCGCGCCGTGGCAGGCTGTCCGGCGTGAAGATCTACGCCGACCGTTTTCCGACCGCCCTCCGCCAGCTCCTGACCGACCTGCTCGTGGTCGTCTGGGTGTACGCGGCGATCCGCTTCGCGCGCTGGCTGCACGACCTGGTCGAGAAGCTCGCCGTACCCGGGCAGAAGCTGGAGGGCGCCGGCGGCGGCCTCGCCGACAACCTGGCCGACGCCGGCGGCAAGGTGGGCCGGGTGCCGCTGGTCGGCGACGAGCTGACCGCGCCCTTCACCCGGGCCGCCGACGCCGCGCGCGCGATGGCCGAGGCCGGCCGGGACCAGCAGGAGCTGGTCGGCCAGTTGGCGCTCGCGTTGACCGTCGCGGTGCTGGTGTTCCCGCTCGGCCTGGTGCTGTTCGGCTGGCTGCCGCTGCGGGTGCGCTGGATGCGCCGGGCCGGCGCGGCGAAGGCCATGTCCGCCGCGCCCGCCGGCCGGGACCTGCTGGCGTTGCGCGCGCTCGCCGGTCAGCCGCTGTCGAAGCTCCAGCGGATCGCGCCGGACGTGGCCGAGGCGTGGCGGCGCGGCGACGACGCCACCGTCGACGCGCTCGCCGCGCTGGAGCTGCGCGGACTGGGGTTGCGCACCGGCCGGTAGGGTGTCCCGGTGCTGTACTTCCTGATCGTCGTGGCCGTGCTGCTGCTGGCCTACGCGGGCGTGCTGGTGAGTTTCGTCCGCAAGGGCCGCAAGATCCCGCCGGCGGCCTACCTGGTGCTGGCCGCCCTCAACGGCCTGATCCTCGCCGCGGTGATCGCCTGGGCCATCGCCCGCCGCTGAGCGGGTGGGTTAAAAGGGGGCCCCGCCTCTACCGAAAGCGTTAAGCAGGGGCCCCTCCTTTCACAGTCGGCGGCGGACGTCGTCGGCGGTGGAGGGGCCGGGGGTCCAGGGGGCCACCCAGGGGAGGTCGGTCGGTGGGGTGATCACGCCGGCCTCGACGGAGGCGTAGCGGCCGGCGACGATCCGCTTCGCGGCGGCCACGTCGACCGAGTCGGTGTTCGACCAGAGGCCGGTGAACAGCTCGTCGACGCGCAGCCGCGCCTGGCGGCAGAACAGGTCGGCCAGCTCGATGTTCTCCGGGTGGTCGAGCCGCTCGGCGTACGCCCGGACGCAGACCGCCGACATCGCGAACAGCTCCGCGCCGATGTCCACCACCCGGCCGAGGAACGCCTGCTTGCGCTCCATCTTCCCCTGCCACCGGGACATCGCGTAGAACGTCGACCGGGCCAGCTTGCGGGAGGTCCGCTCGACGTGCCGCAGGTGCCCGGCCAGCGGCCCGAACTCCTGGTACGCCCCGGGTGCCTGCCCCTTACCGACCGCGAGCGTGGGCAGCCACTTCGCGTAGAAGGCACCGGCCCGCGCGCCGGCGGCGGCCTTGCGGCCCAGCCCGGCGTCCGGATCGATGATGTCGCCGGCCACCGAGAGGTGCGCGTCGACCGCCTCGCGGGCGATCAGCAGGTGCATGATCTCGGTGGACCCCTCGAAGATCCGGTTGATCCGCAGGTCCCGCAGGAGCTGCTCGACCGCTGCCGGCCGTTCGCCCCGGGCTTCGAGCGAGTCGGCCGTCTCGTAGCCGCGCCCGCCCCGGATCTGGATCAGTTCGTCGGCGATCCGCCACGCCATCTCGCTGGCGTAGAGCTTGACCAGCGCCGCCTCGATCCGGATGTCGTTGCGGTCGTCGTCGGCGAGCAGGCAGGACAGGTCCAGCATGGACTCCATGCCGTACGTGGTGGCGGCGATGAACGACAGCTTCTTGGCCACCGCCTCGTGCTCGCCGACCGGCCGGCCCCACTGGACCCGGTCGGCGGCCCACTCCCGGGCCACGTTGAGCGCCCACTTGCCGGCGCCCACGCACATCGCCGGCAGCGACAGCCGGCCGGTGTTCAGCGTGGTCAGCGCGATCTTCAGGCCCTTGCCCTCGCCGCCGATCACGTTCTCGGCCGGCACGAACACGTCGTGGAACCGGGTGAGGCTGTTCTCCAGGCCGCGCAGCCCGACGAAGGAGTTGCGCCGTTCCACAGTGATGCCCTCGCTGTCGCCCTCCACCACGAACGCGGTGATCCCGCCGCGCCGTCCCTCGGTGGCCGGCACCCGGGCCATCACCACCAGCAGGGTGGCGACCGTGCCGTTGGTGGCCCAGAGCTTCACCCCGTTGAGCCGGTAGCCGGTGCCGTCGGAGGTCGGCTCGGCGGTGGTGGCCAGCCGGGCCGGGTCGGAGCCGACGTCCGGCTCGGTGAGCAGGAACGCGGAGACCTCGCCGGCGGCCAGCCGGGGCAGGAAACGGTCCTTCTGCTCGGGCGTGCCGAACATCTTCAGCGGCTGCGGCACGCCGATCGACTGGTGCGCCGAGAGCAGCGCGCCGATCGCCGGGCTCACCGAACCGGCGAGCATCAACGCCCGGCAGTAGTGCAGGTTGCTGAGCCCGAGCCCGCCGTACTTCCGGTCGATCTTCATGCCGAACGCGCCGAGCCGGGCCATGCCGTGGAACACGTCGTCCGGGATCCGCGCGTCGCGCTCGATCGCCGCGCCGTCCACCTCGGCGCCGAGGTACGCCCCGAACGCGTCGAGGAACTCCGCCGCGCGGGCCACGTCGGCCGGGTCGGACCGGGGCCACGGCTCGATCAGGTCGAGCCGGAACCGGCCGAGGAAGAGTTCCTTGCCGAAACTCGGTCGGTCCCAGGCCGCCTCGCGGGCCGCCTCGGCGACCTGGCGGGCCTCCTTCTCGGAGACCTGGCCCGCCTCGGTGGGCAGCGGCCCCACCCCGTCGGCGTTGTGCTGTGTCGTGGTCACGGCTGCCTCCTGGATGGTCGGTCCGGCTGCGGTCGACGCGCTCGACGAAAACGACGCTACCCCCGGGTGTTACCCAGGGGTAGCGTCGCGTGCACGTCCGATTTGGCGGACCGTCAGTCGCCGGCCAGCGTCTGCGGGTCGTCGTCATCGTCGTCGATGTCGTCCTCACCCCAGTTGCGCCGCGCGAACGGCAGGATCGCCCAGAACGTCAGGAACCAGAGCGCGGTGACGGCGCTGAGCACGAACGCGATCGGCCGGGGCAGCACGAAGTCGGTGATCAGCAGCACGGCGCTGACCATCGCGATCAGCATGAAGAACAGGCCGCCGGTGGCCATCCGGTGGGCGAAGCGGACCAGCTCCGGCTTGCGGCCCTGCCGGAACAGCGCCCGGTGGAACGCGACCGGCGAGATGATCATCGCGGTGGCCGCGGCGGCAGCCAGCAACGCCACGATGTAGACGTCACGCTGGAACTCGGTGGTCCGGGTGAACCCGTTGCTGAACGGCAGGGTCAGCAAGAAGGCGAAGAGGATCTGCACGCCGGTCTGCGCGACGCGCAGCTCCTGCAACAGGTCGGCGAAGTTGCGCTGCCAGCGCTGCTTCTCGGATTCCTTGGACACTCGCGAACCTCCGGTGAAGACGGCACGGCCGGCGGGTGAACGCCCGCCGGCAGCAGCGCCTGTGCCCGATTCGGGCGCTCGCGAAACCGGCTCACGATCCCCGGCGGATCCGCCCCGCGTACCGGGCTTCCAGCTCCGCGTTGTGCTCGTCGCCGCCGGTGATGTTGGCGGACAGGTAGACCGGTGGCCGCTCCCCCGCCGCCACCAGCCGGGCCACCACCTCGACGGTGATCTGCTGGGCCAGCAGCGCGGCGGTGATCGACGAGACCGCGCCGACCGCGCCACCGCCGGGCAACGGCAGCGTGGCGTCGCCGTACGGGGCGCCGTTGTCCAGCACCACGTCGGCGAAGTCGGCCAGCTTCCGCCCGGACGGGTGCCGCGAGGTCATCCGCGCCGAGTGTCGCGCCGAGGTGATCGCCACCAGCCCGTGCCCGCGCTGCTTCACGATCGACGCGAACTCGACCATCGCCCCGTTCACACCCGAGTTGGAGGCGAGCACGAACACGTCCGGCGGCCGGATCGGGGCCAGCTCGTAGAGCCGGTGCGCCACCGCCGGCTCGCGTTCCAGCTTCGGGCCGAGCATGTCGGCCGGCTCGCCGCCGTGCAGGACCAGATCGCGCAGCGCGATGCGGTTGGTGGGCACCAGCCCGCCGGCGCGGCCGGCGATCTCCATGGCGAGCGCCTCGGAGTGCCCGGTGCCGAACGCGTGCACCACCCCGTCGGCACGCAACGCCGCCACGATCAGATCGGCCGCCCCGGCCACGTTCGCCCGCTGCTCGGTGGCCACCCGCCGCATCGTCGACGTAACCGTCTCCAGGTACGCCTCGGCGCTCACCGTCATGCCTCCTCCGTCCCTCGGATCCGGGCCAGGACCGCCTCGGCCAGCGGGCCCGGAGCCTCGTCGGGAATCCAGTGGCTGACGCCGGACAGGGTCACGAACCGGTAGTCGCCGGTGACGTGTCCCGCGCACGCCTCGGCGGCGGTCCGGCCGATCGCCACGTCCTTGTCGCTCCAGACGTACGTGGTCGGCACCGCCACCGGGCCGACCG
Source organism: Micromonospora sp. RP3T (assembly GCF_003027925.1). Lineage (GTDB taxonomy): Bacteria > Actinomycetota > Actinomycetes > Mycobacteriales > Micromonosporaceae > Micromonospora. Next base: position 71,893 of record NZ_PYPS01000005.1, on the reverse strand, counting down.
CCTTCATGTCCGACCCGCTCATCGCGCGGTACCAGTTCAGCGCCGCGGTGAGCGCTCCCGGCTCCCGCATCGGGTCGGCGTACCGGGCGACGGTGGCCGCGTCGCCGACGCCGCGCAGCATCCGGCGCAGCACGGCGCCGTGCAGCGCCAGCAGCACCTTCTCCGCCTTGCCCGGCATCCGGAACAGCGCCATGTAGGCGGACTTGGCCTTCTGCCGGGGATCGTTGGCGAGCGCGTGGCCCATCGCGGCCGGGTGCGGCACCGACACCGCGGTCAGCGTCCGCACCCGCTCCGGGTGCGCCGCCGCGAGGCCCCAGGCCACGATCGCGCCCCAGTCGTGGCCGACCAGGTGCGCGGCGGTCACCCCGAGCGCGTCCAGCACGGCCGCCGCGTCGGCCACCAGCTCCGGGATCCGGTACGCCTCGACCGCCGCCGGCCGCGCGCCGGGCGAGTAGCCGCGCTGGTCGAGCGCGTACGTGCGCAGCCCGGCGGCGTGCAGCGCGGGCGTCACCGCGTCCCACTCGCCGGAGTGCTGTGGAAAGCCGTGCAGCAGCAGGACGGGGTCGCCGCCCTCGGGGCCGCCGGTGCGTACCTCGAACGTCAGATCTCGCGTCTCGACCCGCATGATCGCCAGCCTACCGACAGTCGCCCTGCTGGGCCCGGCCCCGACGTCGGTGCTAGCGTCTGCGACGAGACAACTTCACATCCGACAGGGGAGCGCACAGCGCTGAGAGTGCGGGCCGGTGCCCGCAGACCCTCGAACCTGATCTGGGTAATGCCAGCGCAGGGAGTTCGGTCGACCTCCAGCCGCGTCGACGTCCGGCAATCCGGGCGCGGCGTGCGTCTTCTCCTGGTTCCGCACCACGAACTGGGAGCCACCATGAACCACACCGACAGCAACCGCTGGCGTACCGTCGACATCGTCGTCGCCTCGGTCATCGCCGTCGCCTTCGGCGTCGTCTTCTGGGCCTGGGGCCTGCTCTGGAGCGCCACCGACGCGGCGTTCGCGTTCTTTCCGCCGGCGCAGGCGGTGCTCTACGGCGTGTGGCTGATCCCGGCGGTGCTCGCCGGCCTGATCATCCGCAAGCCGGGCGCCGCGCTCTACTGCGAGACGGTGGCCGCGATCGTCTCCGCGCTGCTGGGCAGCCAGTGGGCGGGCATCGTGATCCTCCAGGGCCTGATGCAGGGCATCGGCGCGGAGTTGGCGTTCGCCGCGTTCCGCTACCGCTCGTTCAAGCTGCCGGTGGCGGTGCTGGCCGGCGCGCTGACCGGCCTGGGCGCGGCGATCTTCGACTTCGTCTACTGGAACAAGGCGTACGAGCTGACCTCCTACCGCCTCCCGTACGCGCTCATCACGATCGTCAGCGCCACCGTGATCGCCGGCTTCGGCGCCTGGGTGCTCACCCGGGCGCTGGCCAACACCGGCGTCCTGGACCGCTTCCCCGCCGGCCGGGACCGTGCCCTGGTCTGATCGGGTCCCACCGTTGATCAAGGAGTTCGCGTCGGCGGCGGGCGGTTTCCCGGACGCGAACTCCTTGATCAACGAGGCTGGGGAGGGGGTGGCGCGGTGAGCGGGGTGGTTCTGCGGGGGTTCGGGTGGCGGCACGGGGGACGGAAACGCTGGGCGGTGCGCGGGGTTGACCTGCGGGTCGAGAGCGGGGAGCGGGTACTGCTGCTGGGGGCGTCGGGAGCCGGCAAGAGCACGCTGCTGGCGGCGCTGGCCGGGCTGCTGCCCGAGGACTCCGGCGAGCAGGAGGGCACCGTCGAGATCGACGGGCTGGACCCGCGCAAGGCGCGCGAACGCGTCGGCGTGGTGTTCCAGGACCCGGAGACCCAGCTCGTGATGGCCCGCTCCGGCGACGACGTCGCGTTCGGGCTGGAGAACCGCGGGGTGCCGGCCGAGGAGATCTGGCCCCGGGTCGACGAGGCGCTGCGCCGGGTCGGCTTCCCCTACCACCGGGACCGCCCGACCGCCGCGCTCAGCGGCGGCGAGCAGCAGCGGCTGGCACTCGCCGGGGCGCTCGCGCTGCGGCCGGGGCTGCTGCTGCTCGACGAGCCGACCGCCAACCTCGACCCGGCCGGCGCCGCGCTGATCCGCCATGCCGTCACGGACGCGGTCGACGCGGACACCACGCTGATCCTGGTGGAGCACCGGGTCGCGGAGGCGCTGCCGCTCGTCGACCGGGTGGTGGTGCTGGAACCGGGTGGCGGCGTACGCGCCGACGGGCCGCCCGACGTGGTCTTCGCCGCGCACGGCGAGGCGCTGGCCGCCGCCGGGGTCTGGGTGCCCGGGCACACCGTGCCGCCGCGACACGCCACCGCGCCGGCCGGCGACGTGCTGCTCACCGCCGACCGGCTCGGCCTGCCGCCCCGGCTGGCCCCCACCGACCTCCGGGTACGCGCCGGCGAGGCGCTCGCCGTCCTCGGCCCGAACGGCGCCGGCAAGTCCACGATGGCGCTGCTCCTCGGCGGCCTGCTGCGCCCCGGCACCGGCACGGTCACCGCGGCCCCGGAACTGGCCGGGCGGGACGCGCGCACTCCCCCGCACCGCTGGCGGGCGCCGGCGCTGGCCCGCCGGATCGGCTCGGTCTTCCAGGACCCGGAGCACCAGTTCGTCACCGGTACGGTCCGCGACGAACTGGCGCTCGGCCCGCGCCGGACCGGGCAGTCCGAGGCGTCGGTCACCGCCACCGTGGACGCGCTGCTGCACCGGCTGCGACTGGACCGGCTGGCCGGCGCCAACCCGTACACCCTCTCCGGTGGCGAGGCGCGGCGGCTGAGCGTGGCGACCGCCCTGGCCACCGCGCCCCGCCTGCTGATCTGTGACGAGCCCACGTTCGGCCAGGACCGGCGCACCTGGCGGGAACTGGTCGACCTGCTCGCCGAGCTGCGCGACGCCGGCCACGGCGTGGTCACGGTGACCCACGACGCGGACTTCGTCGCCGCGCTGGCCGACCGGACGCTCACCCTGGACCGTCCGGCCGGATCCGACGAGCCGGACCGCCCGGCCGGATCCGACGAGCCGGACCGCCCGGCCGGATCCGACGTGCCGGGCCGTCCCGGTTCGGCGCGGCGTCCGGTACCGCCGGGCCGAGGGGCGGGTGCGCCGTGATCGACCTGGAGCCGGTGGCGACGCCGGGCGCCCCGCTGGCCCGGCGCAACCCGGTGGCGAAGCTGGCCGCCGCGATGGTGTTCACCATCGTGCTGGTGGCGACGCTGGACCCGGTCGCGCCGGCCATCGCCATCGCGGTCGAGCTGGCCGTGCTGCCGCTGTTCGGGGTCCGCTACCGGGTGCTGGCCCGCCGGGCGTGGCCGCTGCTGGCCGCCGCCGTCGGCATCCTGGTCACGCTGGTGCTCTTCGCCGCCGACCGGTCCGGTCCGGTGCTGGTCGAGGCCGGGCCGGTGCTGGTCACCCAGGGCGTCCTGGTCACCGCGCTCGGGCTGGTGCTGCGCATGCTCGCGGTGGCGCTGCCCGGCATCATCGTGTTCGCCACCACGGACCCGACCGAACTGGCCGACGCGCTGATCCAGAACGCGAAAGCGCCGGCCCGGTTCGCCATCGGCGCGCTGGCCGCGTTCCGGCTGGTGCCGCTCCTCGAACAGGAGTGGCGGATGATCAGCATGGCCCGCCGGGCCCGGGGCGTGGACGCCGGCCGCAACCCGGTGGCCAAGCTGCGGCTCTTCGCGTCCACCGCGTTCACGCTGCTGGTCGGCGCGATCCGGCGCGGCACCCGGCTGGCCGTGGCGATGGACGCCCGGGGCTTCGACGCGGGCACCCCGCGTACGGTGGCCCGCCGACAGCGCTTCACCCGCGCGGACGCCCTGCTCGTGCTCGCCGCCGCCCTGCTGGCCGGCGCCGCCCTGACCACGAGCATCCTCCTGGGCACCTTCCGCCCCCTGATCGGCTGACCCCCACCGCAGCCCGTTGATCATGAAGTTGCTTAGTGGAGATCTTGGAAGGAAAGTGCCCCGGGAGGGGCCGGAGGCTTCCAAGATCTGCGAGTCAGCTGCGCCGAAAGGCGTAGAACCGGGCCTGGCCGGCGCGCTGACCGCGCCCTGCGGATCGGGGATCGCGGCGGTCGACGGGAGCGGCCTTCGGCGGGGTCGGGCGGGGCGACACCGGATCGATCGGCATCGCACCGGGCAAGCCCTCGACCGGCAGGGCGACGCCCGGCAACGACGTGGCACCGGGCAGGGGCGCACCGGGCGACGCTCCATCCGGCACCACCGGACCGGACCGGAGCGAACCGGGCAGCGCGCCGCCTGGCAACACGCGGTCCGGCACCACCGCACCGGACCCAACCGGGTTGGGCGACGCGCCGCCGGGCAGCAGCGCCATCGGGGTGGACGGCGTCCGGCCGAGCGCGTCGACGTCCGTCGGCTGGGCGTCCGGCCGGGACGGTGACGGTTTGCGGGACTTCTTCGGGTTGCGCTTCGCGGGCATCCGCGGGCCTCCTGTCTGTCGGGCGCGCCGACCACGGTCGCGCCGGGGGCGCGCCGTATCGGGACGCGCCGAGCGGGTGCGATCCGGTGCGATCCGACCGCGACAGACACCGCGAACGACGGCGGCGGGACGGGATGCGGACGCCCGGAGCAGGACGGGTCCGCGGCATCTGCGGCGGCGGACCGGCTCGGAGGAAGGGCGTCAGTTGCGCATGCCGACACGTTAACCCGACGCCACCGAACGCCGCACCCGAATTACTGACACCATCGTCGGCATGCTTGTCGCGTTCTCCATCACCCCGCTCGGCGTGGGTGAGTCAGTGGGCGACCCGGTCGCCGACGCCGTCCGGGTGGTCCGCGAGTCCGGGCTGCCGAACCGGACCGATGCCATGTTCACCACCGTCGAGGGTGAGTGGGACGAGGTGATGGCGGTGGTGAAGCGGGCCGTCGACACCGTCGCGGCCCAGGCGCCCCGGGTCAGCCTGGTGCTCAAGGCCGATCTGCGTCCCGGCGTGACCGACGCGTTGACCGCGAAGGTGGCGCACATCGAGGCGCGTCTCGCCGAGGGGTGAGACGCGCCGCCACCGCCTCCTCACCCGCCGTCGCGGTGTGATCCCCTCACGCCACGACCGCGATACGGTCGCAGGACGGTAACGAGGACGGCCGCGGTCAGCGGCGCGGACGAGAGGTGGCGGTACGCATGGCAGAGCAGGCGACGGCGCAGATCGGGGTCACCGGTCTGGCCGTGATGGGTCGCAACCTGGCCCGGAACCTGGCCCGCAACGGCTTCGCCGTGGCGGTGCACAACCGGTCGCCGGAGCGGACCCGCAGCCTGGTCGCCGAGCACGGTGACGAGGGCACGTTCGTGCCGTCCGAGTCGCTCGCCGACTTCGTCGCCTCGCTGGAGCGGCCCCGCGCGGTGATCGTGATGGTGAAGGCCGGCGCGCCGACCGACGCCGTGATCGACGAGCTGATCCCGCTGCTGGAGGAGGGGGACATCGTCGTCGACTGCGGCAACGCGCACTTCGCCGACACCCGCCGCCGCGAGGAGGCGCTGCGCACGCACGGGCTGCACTTCGTCGGCACCGGCGTCTCCGGCGGCGAGGAGGGCGCGCTGCGCGGCCCGAGCATCATGCCGGGCGGCTCGGCGGAGTCCTACCAGAAGCTCGGGCCGATCTTCGAGAAGATCGCCGCGCAGGTCGAGGGCGCGCCCTGCTGCCGGCACGTCGGCCCGGACGGCGCCGGCCACTTCGTGAAGATGGTGCACAACGGCATCGAGTACGCGGACATGCAGCTCATCGCCGAGGCGTACGACCTGTTGCGGGCCGGCCTGTCGGCGAGCCCGGCGGAGATCGCGGACATCTTCCGGGAGTGGAACGGCGGCGAGCTGGAGTCGTTCCTGATCGAGATCACCGCGGACGTGCTCGGGCACACCGACGCGGCGACCGGCCACGCGTTCGTGGACGTGGTGCTCGACCAGGCCGAGCAGAAGGGCACCGGCCGCTGGACCGTGCAGAGCGCGCTGGACCTGGGCATCCCGATCACCGGCATCGCCGAGGCCACGTTCGCCCGTTCGCTGTCCGGTCACGCGGACCAGCGCGAGGCGGCCCGTCGCGTGTTCGCCGACGCCGGCGAGAAGTGGCAGGTGGAGGACCGGGACACGTTCGTCGAGGACGTGCGCCGCGCGCTGCTGGCCAGCAAGATCGTCGCGTACGCGCAGGGCTTCGACCACATCCGCGCCGGCAGCCGGGAGTACGACTGGAACATCGACCTGGGCGGCACGGCCACCATCTGGCGGGGCGGCTGCATCATCCGGGCCCGCTTCCTGGACCGCATCCGGGAGGCGTACGACGGCGAGCCGGAGCTGGCGACGCTGCTCGTCGCGCCGTGGTTCGCCGACCGGGTCAGCGCCGGTGTCCCGGCCTGGCGGCGGGTGGTGGCCGACGCGGCCCGGGCGGGCGTGCCGACCCCGGCCTTCGCGTCGTCGCTGGCCTACTTCGACGCGCTGCGGGCGCAGCGGCTGCCGGCCGCGCTGATCCAGGGGCTGCGGGACAACTTCGGCGCGCACACCTACCACCGGGTGGACCGGGACGGCGCGTTCCACACCCTGTGGGCCGGCGACCGCTCCGAAGTGGAGGGCTGAGCCCCACCACGCTCACCCGGCCGGCGGCCCGGGTCCACCGCGCGGCGTCGATCGCGCCGGGTCGGGGCCGTCGCCGGGTCACCGGGCCCAGTCCGCCGCCGGCTCACCGGCGGCCAGCTCGCCGATCTCGCCGGAACGGACGGTGGGGGTGTGTCCGAGGTCGGCGCACCACCGCTCGGCCACGCCGGCGCACAGCTCGGCGACCGCCTCCCGGCGGCTCGGCTCCACCAGGTCGGCGGCGGCCAGGGCGGCCGTCATCTCGTACCGGAGATCGCGCATCTTCCACCCCCGTGGCGGCGCGTCCCGGCGGCGCGCCCTGCGCCGATGGTAAAGCGGAACGCCCCACGGATGCGGGGCGTTCCGCCGATGGCCGGCCGACGCCGGCCGGCAGGTCAGAAGAACCGACGCCGCTTGGCCTTCTGCGGCCGGAGCAGGTCCGCGCCCTTGGTCAGCAGGCGGCTCACCCCGGTCGGCCCGCGACGGGCCTCCAGCGTGTGGCTGAGCCGGCGGGCGCCGGCCGCCGCCAGCGGCACGGCGACCGCCATGACCGCCCACTGCCCGATCCGCTTCTGAATCATGTGGTTCACCTCCGCGTTTGCTGTTGTCCCTACCGGTACCCAGCGCGTCGCCTCGGTAAGCGTGAGCTCAGACTCCCGGGGCCACCGGGTTGGGCAGCGCGCCGCCGAAGCGGCGGTCCCGCTGGGCGTACAGCTCGCAGGCGTACCAGAGATGACGGCGGTCGAAGTCGGGCCAGAGCGTGTCCAGGTAGACCAGCTCCGCGTACGCGGTCTGCCAGAGCAGGAAGTTCGAGATGCGCTGCTCGCCGGAGGGACGCAGGAACATGTCCACCTCGGGCACCTCGGGGTGGTAGAGGTAACGCGCCACCGTCTTCTCGGTGACCTTGTCCGGATGAAGCCTGCCGGCGGCGACGTCCCGGGCGATCGCGGCGGCGGCGTCGGCGATCTCCGCCTGGCCGCCGTAGTTGACGCAGAACTGGAGCGTCAGCGTCGAGTTGTCCCGCGACATCTCCTCGGCGGTCTGCAACTCGGAGATGACGCTCTTCCAGAGCCGCCCGGCCCGGCCCGACCACACCACCCGGACACCCAGGTCGACGAGCTGGTCCCGGCGGCGGCGGATGACGTCACGGTTGAAGCCCATCAGGAAGCGGACCTCGTCCGGCGAGCGACGCCAGTTCTCGGTGGAGAACGCGTACGCGGACAGGTACGGAATGCCCATCTCGATCGCGCCCTCGACGGTGTCGAACAGGCTGTGCTCGCCCTGCTCGTGCCCCTTGGTGCGGGGCAGCCCCCGCTCCTTGGCCCAGCGGCCGTTGCCGTCCATCACGATGGCGACGTGCTTCGGCACGGCGGCGGGCGGCAACGCCGGCGGCCGGGCACCGGACGGGTGCGGGGTCGGCGGCACCGGCTCGCGGCGGCGCGCACTCGTCGATCGGATCACTCGGTCATCTCCCTGTTCACACCAGCGACGGCGGGTCCGGCGCCGGTGCGCGGCGGGACCACACCCGGCCCCGCGCCGCCGGGCGGCGGGACCGCGCCGGGCGCCGGGGCACCCCGGTCGACCAGCGGCAGCGAGCGTAGCGCGCGCTCCAGATGCCACTGGAGGTGCGCCGCGACCAGCCCACTGCACTCCCGGCGTACGCCGTTCTCGGCGGCGTCGGCGTACGCCCAGTCGCCGGTGGTCAGCGCGGACATCAGCACGAACGTGGCCGGCGCGGGGTGGGCGGCGCCGGGCGGCCGGCAGTCCGGGCAGACGGCGCCGCCGGCCGGCACCGAGAACGCGCGGTGCGGACCCGGTTCACCGCAGACCGCGCAGGCGGCCAGCGCCGGCGCCCAGCCGGCGAACGCCATGCCGCGCAGCAGGTACGCGTCGAGCACCAGCGTGGTGGCGTGATCGCCGCGGGCCAGGGACTTCATCGCGCCGAGGGTGAGCTGGAACAGCCGCAGCGACGGCTCCCGCTCGACCGGGGTCAGCCGTTCGGCGGTCTCGGCGATCGCGCTGGCCGCCGTGTAGCGGGGGTAGTCGCCGAGGAACCGCTTGCCGTACAGCTCGATCGCCTCGACCTGGCTCACGGTGTGCAGCGAGCTGCCCTGGTTGCCCTTGGGGTCGCCGGCGAGTTGGAGGTCGACGTGGCCGAACGGCTCCAGCCGGGCGCCGAACCTGCTGGTGGTGCGTCGGACGCCCCGGGCCACCGCGCGCAACCGGCCGTGCCGGCGGGTGAACAGTGTGATGATCCGGTCGGACTCGCCCAGCTTCTGCACGCGCAGCACCACCGCGTCGTCGCGGTAGAGCTGTCGGCGGTACCCGGCCATCGGTCCATTCTCCTCGGGGTGCGATCTCAGGGTCGGCTCGGGGTGGACCGGTGGGCGATCCCGGATGTGGCGGTCACCCGGCCGGCCCTAGTGTGCTGGCCATGGCTTCGCTCCGAACGGCGCTCCGGCCGCGCGGCACCGCTTCCCGCCCGCGCGGCACCACTTCCCGCCCGCGCACGGTGGTGGCGGCGACCGCGGCCGCCGCGCTCATCGTGCTCGCCGGGTGTGACACCCTCTCGTTCCGCCGGCTCGACTACGACCAGACCGAACGCGTGAAGATCACCCGGATCACCGTGGACGGCGACGGCTCCGGGGACGTCATGGTGCGCGCCACCGGCCCGGTCGACCAGGTGCAGATCAAGCGCGTGGTCCGCTACCAGGGCGGCGAGCCGGACAGCCGGTACGAGATCAAGGGCGACGAGTTGGTGCTGCCCACCGACTGCGGGCAGCGGTGCAGCATCGCCTGGGAGGTGACCGCCCCGCCCGGCGTGGCGGTCCGGGGCGGCACCGGCTCGGGCAACGTCGACCTCAACGAGGTCGGGGCGGTGGAGTTCACGCTCGGCTCCGGTGACCTGACCGTCAACGGAGCCGGCGGCGAGGTCCGCGCCTCCAGCACGTCGGGCAACATCCGGCTGACCGAGGCGGCCGGCCCGGTCCGGCTGCGGGCCAGCTCCGGCGACATCGAGGCCCGTCGGCTCGCCTCCGCGGTCGACGCGGAGGCGACCTCGGGCAACCTGACCGTCGAGCTGGACCAGCCGGCCCCGGTCCGGCTGCACGCCAGCAGCGGGAACGTCGACCTCGCCGTGCCGGCCGGCCGGTACCGGGTGCGGGCCGACGCGAAATCCGGCGACACCGACGTGCGGGTGTCGAACGACCCCGGCGCGTCCCTGCTGCTCGACGTGACCGCCACCAGCGGCAACGTCACCGTCAGCAGCCGCTGAGCCGGCCGCCGCTCAGTCGCCGGCGCGGGTGCCGGACGACCCGGCGGCGCGGCCCGTGGACGACCCGGCGGCCCGGTCCCGGGGCGCGTCGGTGTCGGCGGGCGGCCCGTCGGGTCGGTCGGTCGTCGGCCCGGAAGCTCGACGGGGCGCCGGCACCCGGGCTCCGGCGCCGACCAGCCGGCTCGCCGCGCCGGCCGGGGCCGGGCTGGCCGGCGCGTCCGCCGCCCGCGCCGGCACGGTCCGTCGTGGCCGACCGGGCACCAGTTCCGGGGTACGCCGGGCAGCTACGTCCTCGACCCAGCCGACCAGCAACGTCACCACGCCGACGAGGACGAACACCAGTCCCACCCGCAGCCACAGGCCGACCGGGTCCCGCGTCGACCAACCGATCAGGCCGACCAGCGGGGTGAGCGCCACCACGAAGGGCATGTGCCAGAGGTAGACGGTCAGCGCCCGCCGGTTCACCACGGTCACCGCCCGGCCGAGCACCGGGAACCGGTCGATCCACGCCGCGCCCGTGGGCGCCCGGCCGATCGCCACCAGGATGAACGCGGTCGCCCAGAGCGCGTTGCCCAGCGGGATGTCGTTGATGTCGTAGCCGCGCGGCCCGGGATGGGTGACGATCCAGGCCAGACCGGCCACGCCGAGCGCGCCGGCGACCGGCAGCAGCACCCGGTTGCGCATCCGGCGCAGCAGGCCGTCGTGGTGGGCGAAGCCGAGCAGCCACGCGCCGAAGTAGAGGCCGAACTCGCGCAGCACCGTCGGCGGGTTCAGCAGGATGCCGAACTCGACGGCGGCGAGCAGCGCGTACGGGGCGACCAGCGTGGGCAGCGGCGCGCGGCGGAACAGCCACAGCGCCACCGGCGAGGCGAGCACGAACCAGAGGTAGTCCCGCAGGTACCAGATCGGGCTGAGCGCCAGCCCGCCCCAGTAGTTGGCCGGCGGGTCACTGATCGGGAAGAGCCAGAGCAGCACCTTCGGCTCGAACGTCAGCCCGGTGAGCAGCATCGCCGGCACGAAGACCGCGGCGAGCACCCAGAGCGAGGGCAGCAGCCGACGCAGCCGGCGCCCCACGGCGGACACACCGCTGCGGTCCAGGGAGGCAGCCATCAGCGACCCGGCCAGGGCGAACATCACCGCCATCGCCGGGAACACCAGCGTGAGCGTGGCGTAGCCGGTGACGTGGTAGGTGACGACACGCAGGATGGCCAGGAAGCGGAGCAGGTCGAGGTAGCGGTTTCGCATCAGCTCGCAGCGGGGTCCGGGGGCAGAGACAGAAGTCCCTACCCTGCTCCCGCCGCCTGTGAAACGTGTAAGAACGCCCACGGAACGTGAGATGCCCCATAAGACTGACTGATCCGGCCCTCAGAAGCCGAGCTTGCGCAACTGCTTCGGGTCGCGCTGCCAGTCCTTCGCCACCCGCACGTGCAGGTCCAGGTAGACCCGGGTGCCCAACAGCTCCTCGATCTGCCGGCGCGCGGTGGTGCCGACGTGCTTGAGCCGGCTGCCCCGGTGACCGATGACGATCGCCTTCTGGCTGGACCGCTCCACGTAGAGATCCGCGTAGATCTTCGTGAGGTTGCCCTCCGGGATCATCTCCTCCACCACCACGGCGATGGAGTGCGGCAGCTCGTCCCGGACCCCCTCCAGCGCCGCCTCCCGGACCAGCTCGGCGACGAGCACCTGCTCCGGGTCCTCGGTGAGCATGTCGTCCGGGTAGAGCTGGGGCGACTCCGGCAGGTAGCCGGTCATCACGTCGACGAGCGTGTCGACCTGGTGGCCGGAGACCGCGCTCACCGGTACCACGGCCGCGAACTCGCCCAGCTCGCTCACCGCGAGCAGTTGCTCGGCCAGGCGCTTCTTGTCCACCAGGTCGGTCTTGGTGACCACGGCCAGCACTGTCGCCTTGAGGCTGGCCAGCTCGCCGGTGATGAACCGGTCGCCCCGGCCCACCGGCTCGTTCGCGGGCACGCAGAGGCCGATCACGTCGACCTCGCTCCAGGTCTCCCGGACCAGGTCGTTGAGGCGCTCGCCGAGCAGCGTGCGAGGACGGTGCAGGCCGGGCGTGTCGACCAGCACGAGCTGCGACTCCGGCCGGTGCAGCACCGCCCGGATGACGTGCCGCGTGGTCTGCGGCTTGCTCGACGTGATGGCGATCTTGGTGCCGACGATTGCGTTGGTCAGCGTCGACTTACCGGCGTTCGGCCGGCCGACGAAACAGGCGAAACCGGCCCGGTACGGGCGATCCACGGGGGCGGTCACTCGACCACCGTGCCGAGCACCGAACCGTCCGGCGCGGCCACGTGGATCGGCGCGTCGGCGGAGAGGTCACGCACCGCGGCGTGCCCGGCGCCGTCCAGCGTCGACGCCTCGGTCACCACCACCGCGGCCTCCAGCCGGCTCGCGCCCGCGGCCACCGCCGAGGCGACCGCCAACTGGAGCGCGGTCAGGGTCAGCGACGGCAGCGCCACGCTGGCCGCCGCGTACGTCCGGCCGTCCTGGTCGCGGACCGCCGCGCCCTCCACGGCCCCCACCCGACCCCGGGCGCCCCGGGCCAGCACGACCAGCTTGCCGTCCTCGGCGCTCAGCTCGGCCGGATCGGCGGGGGTGGGCCGGGCGGCCGGCACGGCGGGTGAATCAGGCATCGGCGGGTTGCCTCTCCTCGGAACGGTTGTGGTTGCCACGGGACTCGGTCGGATCGGGCCGCCCCGCGCCGTCCGGCGCGGAACCCGGCTCGGACCGGCTCACCAGCACGGTGTCGATCCGGTTGCGTCGGCCGGTGGTGCCCTCGGCGATCAGCCGCAGACCGGCCACCTCGGCCTCGGCGCCCGGGATGGGCACCCGGCCGAGCGCCTGGGCGAGCAGGCCACCGACCGTCTCCACCTCGTCGGTGGGCAGGTCGGTGTCGAACAGCTCGCCCAGATTCTCCACCGGCAGCCGGGCGGTCACCCGCACAGCCCCGTCCGGCAGATGCTCCACCGGTGGGCGCTCGACATCGTACTCGTCGGTGATCTCACCGACGATCTCCTCCAGGATGTCCTCGATGGTGACCAGCCCGCCGGTGCCGCCGTACTCGTCGACCACGATGACCAGGTGGTTCCGGGCCGCCTGCATCTCGGAGAGCAGGTCGTCCACCGGCTTGGACTCCGGTACGAACGTCGCCGGGCGCATCAGCTCGGCCACCGGCATCTGCCGCGCCCCCCGGTCACCCTGGGTCCGCCGGATCAGATCCTTGAGGTAGAGCACGCCGAGCACGTCGTCGACGTTCTCGCCGATCACCGGGATACGGGAGAAGCCGGACCGCAGGAAGAGCGCCAACGCCTGCGCGAGCGTCTTACGCTCCTCTATCCACACCATCTCGGTACGCGGCACCATCACCTCACGGGCGATCGTGTCGCCGAGCGCGAAGACCGAGTGGATCATCTGACGCTCGCCGTGCTCCACCACGCCGCGCTGCTCGGCCAGGTCGACCAGCTCACGCAGTTCCACCTGGGTGGCGAACGGCCCCTCGCGGAAGCCCTTGCCCGGGGTCACCGCGTTGCCGATCAGGATCAGCAGCGACGCCAGCGGGTTGAGCGCGCGCCCCAACCAGCGCACCAGCGGCGCGACCGCCCGGCCGACCGCGTAGGCGTGCTGCCGGCCCAGCGTGCGCGGCGCGACACCGACCACCACGAAGCTGACCACAGTCATCGCCCCGGCGGTGACCAGGGCCGCCCGCCAGCCGGCGCCGAACGTGTCCACCGCCACCAGCGCGACGAGCGTGGTGGCGGTCAACTCGGCCAGCAGTCGGAGCAGGAGCAGCAGGTTGAGGTGGCGGACCACGTCGCCGGCGACCGCCTGGAGGGCACGCGCGCCGCGTGCCCCGTCGCGGGCCAGCTCGGCCGCGCGCGCCGGGGAGACCGCCGCCAGCGCCGCCTCGGTCATCGCGATCAGGCCGGCGAGCACCACCAGCCCGGCCCCGAAGAACAGGAGCTGAAGATCGGGCAGGCCGGCCGGGGCCGCCGCCGCGAGAGTGACCATCACCGGGACCGGGTCGACCGCCAGCTGGCCAGCAGCCGGGCCTGGAGACCGAACATCTCCCGCTCCTCCTCGGGCTCGGCGTGGTCGTAGCCGAGCAGGTGCAGCACGCCGTGCACGGTGAGCAGGTGCAGCTCGTCGGCGGCGGAGTGCCCGGCGGTGGCCGCCTGCTTGGCGGCCACCTCCGGGCAGAGCACGATGTCGCCGAGCAGGGCCGGCTCGCCGCCGGCCGGGCTGCTCTCGCCCGGGCCGTGGTCGACGCTCCCCTCGTCCATCGGGAACGCGAGCACGTCGGTCGGGCCGTCACCGCCCATCCAGCGGTGGTTCAGCTCCGACATGTATTCGATGTCGACCAGCAGCACGGAGAGCTCGGCGAGCGGGTTGACCCCCATCTCGTCGAGGGCGTGCCGGGCGACGGCGAGCACGGCGTCGGTGTCGACGGCGACACCGGACTCGTTGGCGATCTCGATGGACAACTGTCTTCCTCTGGTGGTTAGCGGCGCCGACCGGCCCGGCCGCCCTGGGCGGTCCGCCCCGGCACGGCGTGCACGCTCTGCGCCTGCTGGTTCTCCCGCTCGGCGTCCCAGCGGGCGTACGCGTCGACGATCTCACCGACCAGCTTGTGGCGGACCACGTCGGAGCTGGAGAGCTGCGCGAAGTGCACGTCCTCGACGTTGTTCAGGATCTCCCGGACCACCCGCAGGCCGCTGCTCGTCCCGCCGGGAAGGTCCACCTGGGTGATGTCGCCGGTGACCACGATCTTGGAGTTGAAGCCGAGCCGGGTGAGGAACATCTTCATCTGCTCGGGCGTGGTGTTCTGCGCCTCGTCCAGGATGATGAAAGCGTCGTTGAGCGTGTTGTGGGTGACCAGGAAGTTGTCGGTCACGTAGAGCGAGTCCTCCGCAGCGACCTGGATGCACATCGTCTCCTGCACCCCGGCCGGGATGATGGAGTCGATGAACCGCATCGGCCGACCGCCGCCGTGCTCGTCGTAGACCCGGCGCTTGCGCGACAGGCGGAACGGCGCGACGTCGGCCGGAAGACGGATTTCCACGACGTAGGCGTCGGAACGGTACGGAACCGGGTGCCCCTTCGCCAGACCGGGCTTGCGGCCCTCGGCCGGACGGACCCGCGCCGTGGCCACCCCGCCGAGCGACTCGACCAGGTGGACCACGTCGTCCGCCAACTGGGCGGACGTGGTCGTGTACTGCACCCGGCAGGTGCGCCCGGCCTGGACGACCGGCCCACCGTCGGTGTCCAGCAGCCCCTGCAGGACCGCCAGCCGGACGCCGACGCTGTTGTTCAGGTAGACCTCGGGGACGAACTTCGTGCCCGAGGTGGCCCCGGCCAGCCCCAGCTCCCGGACAGCCGCCGTCACCGGGTTGACCACGATGACGCCGCCGCGATGCCCGTTGACGTGCCGGAGGACGTAGTCGTAGTCGTTCTTGCGGACCAGCTCGATGTCGGCCAGCGCCTCCTCCAGCGCGACCGCCAACTCCGCGTCGGCGGTGCAGAAGGCCGGCGTGGTGCGGCACGAGATCGACCCGTCACCCAGCAGCAGCCCGAGCGCGTACGGGTCGAGCGGAACCGCCCGCGGCTCCATCTGCACCGGCGCGACGAGCGGCAGCTCGTAGCGGCGGGTGTGGCCCCGCCACTCCTTGCCGATCATCTCCTGCGTCTCGATCGTCCGCCGCCGGCCGCGCCGCTTGTCATCCGGCGTGGCGACGGTCCACAGGTGCTCGCCGCAGCAGAGCGTGGACGCGCCGTCCTGGGTGGTGACCCGGAAGACCTGCTTCGGGCCCTGGGGATAGATGCCGATCACCGGCGTGGGCGTCCCGTTCGAGCCGATGACCAGGTCACCGACCTGGAGCGAGCCGAACGGCCGGAAGCCCTCCGGGGTCAGCACCCGCGCGTCGTACGGCTGTGCCCGGCCCCTCATGTATGCCAGCGGTGCGACCTCGATCGTGCCGGCGGCCATCAGCTTCGGGATGGACTCCGGGTCGAGCATGTCGTGCAGCGCGTCGTAGAGCGGGCGCAGGTAGGGGTCGATCTTCTCGTTCAGCGTGCCGGGCAGGAAACCCAGCCGCTCGCCCGCCTCGACCGCCGGCCGGGTCAGGATGATCCGGTTGACCTGCTTGGCCTGGAGCGCCTGAACCGCCTTCGCCATCGCCAGGTAGGTCTTGCCGGTGCCGGCCGGGCCGATGCCGAACACGATGGTGTGCGAGTCGATCGCGTCGACGTAGCGCTTCTGCCCGAGCGTCTTGGGACGGATGGTGCGACCGCGCCGGGAGAGGATGTTGAGCGTCAGGACCTCGGCGGGCCGCTCGGCGCCGCCCTGCTCGAGCATGCCGACGGTACGCCGAACGGCGTCTGTGGTCAGGGTCTCGCCTTTCTCGATCAGTTCGAGGAGCTCACTGAAGAGACGCTCGGCGAGGGCGTTGTCGGCGGGCGCACCGGTGATGGTGATCTCGTTGCCGCGCACATGGACGTCGCTGTTGACCGAGCGTTCGACGAGACGCAGGATCTCGTCGCCCGCGCCGAGCAGGTTCACCATGATCTTCTGGTCTCCGACCGTGATCCTGGTCTGCACCCGGGGCGGGTCGGGAGGTGGGGTGCCGGTCATAGGTCGGGCCCGTCGGGCCCTGCGCCACCTGCTCTCCGATCTCGGCGCCGGGCCCTGCTGGCGCGGCGTACGGTGGCTTCCATCGTATCGGGTCGGCACCGTACGCACCGCGCCCATTTCCGGTGCCCTGCGGTCAGCCGCCGGCGCGGAAGTCGTACCCGCCGAACGCCTCCTGCCGCCGGGTGAAGCGGTAGGTCGCCCAGTGCATCCGGACCACCGCGCCCCGCTCGTCCCGGGTGAGCCGGAGCAGCTCACCCGCCTCCCGGCCGGAGACCGTGCGGAACACGTCCGGCCGGTCCGGCAGCGGCGCGAACACCGACGGCGGCTTGCCGGCCGGGTCGTCCGCGCCCCGGGCCCGCAGCGCGCCGTCGTGCCAGGAGAAGACGGACTCGAACCCCTCGCCCCACCAGCGGCCCAGCATGCCGCGCAGGTGTTCCGGGGCGGGTGGGCCGGGACGCCACGGCTCGATCTCCGCCGGGTCGTGCTCGGCGGCGGCGGCGAGCAGCTCGTGCGTCAGGTCGAGCACCTCGACGCCGGTGCCGGACGAGCCGAGCACCGCGCAGCCCATCGCCCCGGCCGTGCCCTCACCACCACGGCGACCGTAGACGGCGGCCAGGAAGCCCGGCATCGCCCCGTCGTGCCCGACGTGGGTCACCCGGCCCGGTCGGGGCACCAGGATCAGCCCGAGCCCGAAGCCGGCCGTCCAGAGCGACTCGTCGGTGGTGGTGAGCGGCCAGCGCATCTCCTCGACGGTGGTCGGGGCGAGCACCGCGCCGGCCGGATCCAGCGCGGCCGGGTCGGCCAGGAACGCCGCCCAGCGGGCCATGTCCGGCGCGGTGCTCCAGAGCTGGGCGGCCGGCGCCACCGCGCCGAAGTCGACGGGCGGTTCCGGGTGTGCCTCGTCGGAGTACGCGTCCACCAGGAAACCGGTGACGGCCCGCTCCCCCGGCGTGACGCCGGTGGCGGTCAGCCCCAGCGGGGCGAGCACCCGCTCGGCGAGCACCTCGGCCCAGGTGCCGCCGCGCCGCCGGGCGACCGCCTCGCCGAGCAGCGCCAGGCCGAGGTTGGAGTAGTGGAAGCGACGGCCGGTGGGCAGCACCCGCTCCACCCGGGCCAGGTCGGCCAGCAGCTCGTCGACGGCCGGGGCGCGCAGCGTGTCCCACACGTCGCCGTACGGCTCGCGTTGCAGGCCGGCGGTGTGCGACAGCAGCCGACGGACGGTCAGCTCGCCGTACGCGGGCAGATCCAGGTGCCGCCCGATCGGGTCGTCCAGGTCGAGCAGCCCGTCGTCGCGGCACTGCATGACCAGCACCGCGGTGAACGTCTTGGTGACCGAGCCGATCCGGAAGACGCTTTCCGGATCAAGCGCGGTGTCGTTGCCGGTGCCGCCCACCGCGCGGGCCCAGAGCGGCCGGTCGGCCCGGTGCAGCGCCGCCGACAGCGCCGGGACCCGCCCGTCCGCCTGGGCCCGCCGGGCCATCCGGTCGAGCCGGTCGGAGATCGAGGTCATGCCTCAGCGGCAGAGCATCGGGCCGAGCGGCGCGCCACCCAGCAGGTGGGCGTGCACGTGGAAGACCTCCTGGCCGCCGTACGGGCCGGTGTTGAACATGAGGCGGAACCCGTCCACGGTCAGGCCCTCCTCCTCGGCCACCAGGGCGGCGGTGTGGAGCACCTCACCGGCCAACGTGGGGTCGCCCTGGGCGAGCGTGGCCACGTCCGCGTAGTGCTCCTTGGGGATCACCAGCACGTGGGTGGGGGCCTTCGGGTCGATGTCCCGGAAGGCGAGGGTGGTGGCGGTCTCGCGGACGATGGTGGCGGGGATCTCCCCGGCGACGATCCGGCAGAACAGACAGTCCATCGCAGCAGTGTAAGGAAGGGCCCCTGCTTAACGCCTCCGGCATAGGAAGGGGCCCCGCTTAACACCTCGGAACGGTGCGGCAGGATGGCCGACATGGCGGGACGGGCGGTACTGGTGACGGGGGCCTCGCGGGGCATCGGGCGGGCGGTGGCGCGGGCGTTCGCGGCCGGCGGCGACCGGGTGGCGGTCCACCACCGGGACTCGGCCGGGCTCGCCGAGGCGTTGCGCGCCGAACTGCCCGGCGACGGCCACGTGGTGGTCCGCGCCGACCTGGCGGACCCGGATGCCGTACGGGCCATGGTCGACGAGGCGGCCCGGCTGCTCGGCGGTCTCGACGTGCTGGTCAACAACGCCGGCGTGTTCGGGCCGGCCGACCCGCCGCACCCGGTCTTCGAGAGCAGCTACGAACAGTGGCGCGCGCGCTGGCGCGAGGTGCTGGACACCAACCTGCTCGGTGCCGCCAACGCCGCCTGGTGCGCTGCCCAGCACATGCGGGAGCGGGGCGGTCGGATCGTGAACGTCTCCTCCCGGGGCGCGTTCCGGGGCGAACCTGCCAATCCGGCGTACGGGGCCAGCAAGGCGGGGATGAACGCGATGGCCCAGTCGCTCGCGGTGGCGCTGGCGCCGTACGGCATCGGGGTGGCCTGCGTGGCCCCGGGCTTCGTCGAGACCGACATGACCAACGAGCACCTCAAGAGCGAGCGCGGCGAGGCGGTCCGGGCGCAGTCGCCGTTCCACCGGGTGGCCCGCCCCGAGGAGATCGCCGCCGCCGTCCACTGGCTGGCCAGCCCCGACGCGGAATGGGCGTCCGGCACCATCGTCGACCTGAACGGCGCCTCCTACCTCCGCACCTGACGCCCCCCACCCCTCACCGGGGCGCAGTTTCACGGAAAGAGTGCCTGTCCAGCCGCGAACAGCCCCTCTTTCCGTGAAACTGCGGCAAGCGAGGTGGGGTGGGGGTGGGGGTTACCAGCGGGGGAGGCGGGTGGAGAGGACGGCCAGGGCGGCCACGCCGGCGGTGGAGGTCCGCAGGACGGAGGGGCCCAGGCGGACGGGGCGGGCACCGGCCTCGCGGAACGCGGTCAGCTCCGGCTCGGCGATGCCGCCCTCGGGGCCGACCACCAGGACGATCTCGCCGGTCGACGGCAGCGCGACGGTGGTCAGCCGCTCGTCGGCCTCCTCGTGCAGCACGAAGGCGGCGCCGGCGCCGGCGATCCGGCGGGCCACCGTGGCGGTGGACTCGTCCGGGGCGCCGGCCACCACCGGCAGCCACGGGCGGCGGGCCTGCTTGGCGGCCTCCCGGGCGGTGGCCACCCACTTCTCCCGGGCCCGGACGCCCCGGTCGCCGCGCCACTGGGCGACCGAGCGGGACGCCGCCCAGGGCACGATCTCGTCCACCCCGACCTCGGTCATCGCCTGCACGGCCAGCTCACCCCGCTCGCCCTTGGCGATCCCCTGCACCACCACCAGCCGGGGGACGCACGCGTCGGCGTACGCCCGGGAGGTGACGCGCAGGTCGAGCGTGCCCCGGCCGACGGCGGTGACGACGGCGGCGGCGGTGCCGCCCCGACCGTCGGCGAGCAGCAGTTCCTCGCCGACGCGCAGCCGCTGCACGGTGGCCGCGTGGTGGCCCTCCGGGCCGTCCAGCGTCACCGTGTCACCGGTGGGCAGCGCCTCGACCAGGAACAGCGGCGCCGACACCTCAGGCGTGCCCGTTGAAGGCGTCGCGCATCCGGGAGAAGAAGCCGCCCTGCTTGGTCAGCTCGGCGACCTCCTCGCCGCGGGTCTTGGCGAAGTCGCGCAGCATCCGCTCCTGGTCGGCGTCGAGCTTGGTCGGGGTCCGCACGTCCAGGTGGACGTAGAGGTCACCCCGGCCGGTGCCGCGCAGGTGCGGCACCCCGCGGGCGCGCAACCGCATCGTGCTGCCGGGCTGGGTGCCGGCCTTGACGTCGACGATCTCCTCGCTGTCCAGCGTCTTGATGGTCAGCCGGGTGCCGAGCGCGGCGGCGGTCATCGGCACCGTGACCCGGCAGTGCAGGTCGTCGCCCTTGCGGGAGTAGACGTCGTGGGTCCGCTCGTGGATCTCGACGTAGAGGTCGCCGGCGGTGCCGCCACCCGGGCCGACCTCGCCCTGCTGGGCCAGCCGGATCCGCATGCCGTCCTCGACGCCGGCCGGGATCTTGACGGTCAGCGAGCGGCGGGTCCGCACCCGCCCGTCCCCGGCGCAGGTCGGGCAGGGGTGCGGGATCGTGGTGCCGTAGCCCTGGCAGACGGTGCACGGCCGGGCGGAGACCACCTGGCCGAGGAACGTCCGCTGCACCGACTGCACCTCGCCGCGGCCACCGCACGCCTCGCAGGTGGCCAGGTGGGTGCCGGCGGCGGTGCCGGCGCCGGAGCAGGTGGTGCAGAGCACCGCGGTGTCGACAGTGATCGGCGCCTCGACGCCGAACGCGGTCTCGTTGAGGTCCAGCTCCAGCCGCAGGATCGCGTCCGCGCCCGGCCGGGTACGCGGCCGGGGACCCCGGCTGCCGCCCGCCGCGCCGCCGAAGAACGCGTCCATGATGTCCTGGAAGCCGACGAACGGGCCGGCGCCGCCCGGGCCACCCGCGCCCGCGCCCCCGCCGCCCGGGGCGAGCGGGTCGCCACCCAGGTCGACGATCTGCCGTTTCCGATCGTCCGAGAGGACCTCGTACGCGGCGTTGATGTCCTTGAACTTCTCCTGTGCCTCCGGGTCCGGATTGACGTCCGGGTGGTACTGCCGCGCCAACTTCCGGTAGGCACGCTTGATGTCGTCGTCGGAGGCGTCCCGGCTCACGCCGAGAATTCCGTAGTAGTCCCTGGCCACTGCGTCTGGTGTCCTCATGTTCGTCTCGCGTCGCCGGTCGCCGGCCGTTCCCGGCCGTCGGCCCTGACTGGTCAGTTCTGGGCCAGCAGTTCGCCCACGTAGCGTGCCACGGCCCTCACCATGGCGATATTGCCGGGGTAGTCCATCCGGGTGGGCCCGAGCACGCCGAGCCCACCGACGATCGTGGCACCCGGGCCGTAACCGGTGCTGACCACCGAGGCGGCCCGCAGATTGTCGATCTCGTTCTCGTCGCCGATGAGCACCCGGGTGGTGTTGCTCGGCTCGGTCTCGCCGATCAGCTTGAGCAGCACGACCTCCTCTTCGAGCGCCTCGAGGATGGGGCGCAGCGAGCCCTGGAAGTCGAGCAGGCCACCCCGGGTGAGGTTGGCGGTGCCGGCCAGCGCGATCCGTTCCTCGTGCCGCTCGACGAGCGTCTCCAGCAGCACGGTGGAGAGCGTGGTCATGGCCGGGCGCAGGTGCGGCGCGGACTCCTCGACCAGCGCCTGCACCAGCGGGGGCGTCTCGGCGAGCTGGCTGCCGACCAACTTCTCGTTGACCAGCCGGCGCAGGTCGGTCACGTGCTCGGCGGGGACCGGGGCGGGCAGCTCGACCAGCCGCTGCTCGACCCGCCCGGTGTCGGCGATCATGACGACCATCAGCCGGGTGGTGGAGATCGGCACCAGCTCCAGGTGGCGCACCTTGGAACGGGCCAGGCTCGGGTACTGCACCACGGCCACCTGCCGGGTGAGCTGGGCCAGCAGCCGGACCGTGCGGTGCACCACGTCGTCGAGGTCGACGGCGCCGACCAGGAAGCGCTCGATCGCCCGGCGCTCGGCCGGGCTGAGCGGCTTGACCCGGGAGAGCCGGTCGACGAAGAGGCGGTACCCGCGGTCGGTGGGCACCCGGCCGGCGCTGGTGTGCGGCTGCCGGATGTAGCCCTCCTCCTCCAGCACCGCCATGTCGTTGCGCACGGTCGCCGGTGAGACGCCGAGCTGGTGCCGCTCGACCAGGGCCTTGCTGCCCACCGGCTCCTGCGTGGCCACGTAGTCCTCGACGATGGCGCGCAGCACGGCGAGCTTGCGGTCGTCGAGACCCATCTCCCCACCTCCTGACGCACCTCGGCCGGGCGACGCGCGGCATCCGCCGGGCGACTGGCACTCGACTGTAGCGAGTGCCAGTCTACGTCGGCACCCCCGTCGGCGCGATGATCAGCGCCGCACCCCGGGTGCGGTCCGGCGCACAGTACGGCGCGTCGAGGCCGAACAGCCCTGGTGCCGCTTGCCCCGGGGACCTACCGTGACGTCCATGACTGAACCTCCTCGCCCTCCCGGAGCTGGGGACCCGGGCCCCCAGCCCGACCCGTTCCCGCCGTCGGCGCCGTACGGCTCCTCGCCGGCCGACGAGCCCCCCACCGCACCACTGTCCGGGGCGCCGGGCGGGGGCGGCTATCCCCCGCCCGGCGGTTATCCGCCCCCGGGCGGTCAGCCTCCGCCGGGCGGCTATCCCCCGCCCGGCGGTGACACGCCGGGCTACGGCGCGCCCGGCGGTGGCGCCCCCGGCTACGGCGCGCCCGGCGGCGGCTACCCGGCCGGCGGCTCCTACGGCCCGCCGGCCGGCTACGCCAACAACGACGACAAGACCTGGGCCCTGGTGGCGCACTTCGGCGGCGCGGCCGGAATGCTGATCGGCGGCGGCGTGCTGGGCTGGGTCGCGCCGCTGGTGGCGCTGCTGGCCCGGGGCAACCAGTCCCCGACCGTACGGGCGCACGCGGTCGCCGCGCTGAACTTCCAGCTCATCTGGTCGATCATCGCGCTGGTCGGCTGGATCCTCACCTGCATCCTGATCGGCCTGGTGGTCGGCTTCGGCGCCATGATCGTCGGCATCATCTTCGGCATCCTGGGCGGCGTGAAGGCCAACGAGGGGCAGCTCTACCGCTACCCGATGTCGGCCAGCCTGATCAAGTGACGGCCGCCGGCCGGTCCCGCGCGGCGGGGCCGGCCGGACCGGTCAGGGCAGCAGGTCGCGGACCACGCCGTCGGCCAGCAGGCGACCGCGCAGCGTGAGCACGGCACGACCGTCCGCGTACGCGTCGGCGTCCAGCAGCCCGCCGGCCCGGGCCCGCTCGGCGCCGGCCCGGCCGGCTTCGTCCAGCACGTCCAGCGGCAGCCCGGACGCCAGCCGCAGCCGCAGCATCACGTCCTCCATGTGCTGCTCGTCGGCGGTGAGCCGTTCCCGGGCCAGCGCCGGCGAGGCGCCGTCGGCCAACCGCTCCGCGTACCCGGCCGGGTGCTTGACGTTCCACCAGCGCACGCCACCGACGTGGCTGTGCGCCCCCGGGCCCAGGCCCCACCAGTCTGCGCCGGTCCAGTAGAGCAGGTTGTGCCGGCACCGGGCCGCCTCGGAGCGGGCCCAGTTGGACACCTCGTACCAGGAGAAACCGGCCGCGTGCAGGGCCGCCTCCGCGGCCAGGTAGCGGTCCGCCGCCACGTCGTCGGAGGGGTACGGCAGCTCACCCCGGCGCATCCGCGCGGCCAGCCGGGTGCCGTCCTCCACGATCAGGGCGTACGCGCTGACGTGGTCGACGCCGGCGTCGACCACCTGGGCCAGCGAGGCGGCGAAGTCGTCCGCGGTCTCCCCCGGCGTGCCGTAGATCAGGTCCAGGTTGACGTGGTCGAACCCGGCGTCGCGGGCCTCGGCGGCGGCGGCGGTGGCCCGGCCCGCGCTGTGCCGCCGGTCGAGCACGGCGAGCACGCCCGGCGCGGCGGACTGCATGCCCAGCGAGATCCGGGTGTAGCCGGCCGCCCGCAGCGTCTTCAGCGACTCCGGGGTGACCGACTCGGGGTTGGCCTCGGTGGTCACCTCGGCGTCGGCGGCCAGCCCCCAGGTGCGGTCGATGGCGTCCAGGATCCGGGCCAGGTCGTCGGCGGGCAGCAGGGTGGGTGTGCCGCCGCCGACGAAGACGGTGTCCACCCGGGGCGGCGGGGTGTCGCCGAGCACCCGGCCGGCGAGCGCCAGCTCGGCCAGCACGCTGTCGGCGTACGTCTCCCGGCTCACCCCGCCGCCCAGCTCCGCGGCGGTGTACGTGTTGAAGTCGCAGTAACCGCACCGGCTGGCGCAGAACGGAACGTGTACGTACACGCCGAAGCCCCGGGCGCCGACGGCGCGGCGGGCGGTGGCGGGCAGCGACCCGTCGCGCGGGACGGGTTCGCCTTCTGGAAGGACGCCGGGCATGGCCACTAGTGTGCCCGGCATGACCTCTCCGGACGCTCTCGTGCGGGTCGCCACGGCCCGTGGGGTGACCACCCTCACCCTGGACAGCCCGCACAACCGCAACGCGCTCTCCACGCCGCTGATGACCGAGCTGCTGGCCGGGCTGGCCGCGGCGGTCGCCGACGACACGGTCCGGGCGATCGTGCTGGACCACACCGGCCCGGTCTTCTGCTCCGGCGCCGACCTGAAGGAGACCGCCGCCGCGTACGCCAGCGGGACCGTGCCGGCCGGCATGCTCGGCGACGTGCTGGTCGCCGTGCGGGAGTGCCCGAAGCCGGTGCTGGCGAAGGTGGCCGGGCCGGCGCGGGCCGGCGGGCTGGGCCTGATCGCCGCCGCTGACCTGGTGGTCTGCGCCGAGGAGGCGACGTTCGCGTTCACCGAGGTGCGGATCGGCGTGATCCCGGCGGTGATCTCGGCGACCGTGCTGCCCCGGCTGAGCCCGCGGGCCGCCGCCGAGATGTACCTGACCGGAGAGACGTTCGACGGCCGGCGGGCCGCCGAGATCGGCCTGGTCACCGCCGCGGTGCCGGCGGACGGGCTGGACGCCGCCGTGGAGCGCTACCGCGCGGCGCTGGTGAAGGGCGCGCCGAAGGCCCTCGCCGGGGCGAAGGAGCTGCTGCGCCGGCCGGCCGCCGCCGACCTGCGGGCGGAGATCGCCGCGTTGGCGACGCTCTCCACCGGGTACTTCCTCTCCGACGAGGGACGGGAGGGGGTGCTCGCGTTCCGCGAGAAGCGTCCGGCGGCGTGGGTGCCCGCCGGAGACTAGAAGGCGGGGCCCCCGGTTAACGCCTCCGGTATAGGCGGGGCCCCCGCTTAACGGCAACCCGTCACGGGGCGGTGACGCGGCGGCGAGCAGGCCGGTCGGCCGAGCCGGGAAGTGGGACGGGCGACGTACGCTGGGCGGACTGTCAGGACAGGGGGTGCGGGTGCGGACGCGACCGGCGATCGTGGCATCTGGTGTGGTGGTGTGCGTGCTGGCCCTGCTCGCGATCTGGTTCGTGACCAAGCAGTTCGGTCACCACCTGCGGCTGCCGCTGGCCAGCCGGACCTGCACCGTACAGGCCGACGGCGAGGTGGTGCTGGGCGCCGACCAGATGGCCAACGCGGCCACCATCGCCGCCATCGGCGTCCAGCGCCGGATGCCCGAGCGCGCGGTGGTGGTGGCGCTGGCGACCGCCTACCAGGAGTCGCACCTGCGCAACATCGCGCACGGCGACCGGGATTCGCTCGGCCTGTTCCAGCAGCGCCCGAGCCAGGGTTGGGGTACGCCGGAGGAGATCCAGGACCCGCGCTACGCGGCCCGGAAGTTCTACGCCGCGCTGAAGAAGGTCAAGGGCTGGGAACGGATGCGGGTCACCGAGGCCGCCCAGCGGGTGCAGCGGTCGGCCTACCCCGAGGCGTACCAGAAGTGGGCGGACGAGTCGGAGGTCCTCACCCGCGCGCTGCTCGGCCAGGCGACCGGCGCGGTGGCCTGCACGGTCGGTTCGACTCCGACGCTGCGGGGCCCGGCCGCCGCCAGCGCGGTGCTGGAGGGTCTGACGCTGGACTGGGGCCTGCCCCGCCTGACCGCGGCGACGACGCTGACCGGGCTGACCGTGCCGGCCGGTGACGACCGGGACGGCTGGCGTTACGCGCACTGGCTGGTCTCGCACGCCGACGACAACGGCGTGAAGCGGGTCCGCTTCGGCAGCCTGGAGTGGACCGCCGAGCAGGGCACCTGGGGCCGGGTGAAGGGCGACCCGGCGACGCAGGTGCTGGCCGAGGTCTTCGCCGACACCTGAGCCGGTGCCTGAGCCGGTCCCTGAACCGGTGCCTGAACCGACACCTGAACCGGCGACGGGCCGCCGGCGTCCCGCCGACGGCCCGTCATCGAGGTCGGCCGGGGATCAGCCCTTCACCGCGCCGGCGACCAGCCCGGAGACCATCCGGCGCTGGACCAGCAGGAAGAAGATGATCACCGGCAGCGTGAACAGCGTGGACGCGGCCATCACCGAGCCCCACGCGGTGTCGTCCCGGCCGAAGAAGAACGTCATCGCCACCGGCAGCGTGTACCGCTGCTGGTCGTTGATGAACGTCAACGCGAATATCAGCTCGTTCCAGGCGGTGATGAAGGAGAAGATGCTGGTCGCCACCAGGCCGGGCGCGACCAGCGGGAACAGCACCTTGCGGAACGTCTGCGCCCGGCTGGCCCCGTCGATCGCGGCGGCCTCCTCCAACTCCTTCGGCACCGCCGCGACGAAGCCGCGCAGCATCCAGACCGCGAACGGCAGCGAGAAGCCGAGGTAGGTGAGGATCAGGCTGGGCAGCGTGTTGTAGAGGCCGAGCCGCTGGATCATCAGGAACAGCGGGATGACCAGCGCCTCCAGCGGGATCATCTGCACCACCAGGAGCAGGATCAGGAAGCTGGTGCGCAGTGTGAACCGGAACCGGGCCACCGCGGTCGCGGCGAGCAGCGCGACCAGCCCGCTCAGCAGCACGGTGGCCACCGCGACCAGCACGCTGTTGAGGAAGAAGTCGAGGAACGTCACGCCGGGGATCAGGTTGCCGGTGAGGATCTCCCGGTAGTGCTCCAGGGTGGGCTCCGCCGGCACCGGGCGCGGCGTGGCCGAGAAGATCTCCCGGTTGGGCTTCAGCGACGTCGCGATCATCCAGTAGACGGGGAACGCGGCGAAGAGCGCGACCAGCAGGCCGGCGCCGTTGAGCGCGATCTTCTTCACGACTCGTCCTCCTGCTTGAGCACCATGCGGACGTACAGGGCGGTCACCGCGAGCAGGATCACGGTGAGGATGACGGCGATCGCCGAGCCGAGCCCGTACTTGGGTGGCGGCGAGAACGCCTCCGCGTACGAGTAGATCGACAGCATGAACGTCGACCGGTCCTGGGTACCGCCGGCCAGCACGAACTGCTGGGTGAAGACCTTGAAGTCCCAGATCGTGGAGAGCACCACCAGGATGCCGAAGACCGGCCGGAGCATCGGGAACGTGACCGCCCAGAAGACGCGCCACGGCCCGGCGCCGTCGACGCGGGCCGCCTCCTGCAACTCGGTGGGCACGCTCTTGAGCCCGGCCAGCACGCTCACCGCGATGAACGGGAACGAGTGCCAGACCACCACCAGCGTCAGGATGGCGAAGAACAGCAGCGGGTCGTTGAACCAGCCGTAACCGGTCCAGTCGCTACGCCCGAACAGCGTCGTGGAGAGGCCGTCGGGCAGCTTGTTGAACAGCCAGGTGACCAGGCCGCTCGTGTCGTCGAAGATCCACTTCCAGACGATGGTGCCGGTCAGCGCCGGGGTGGCCCAGGCGAGCATCACGCAGCTCGCCACGAACGTGGCCATCTTCTTGCCGAGCCGGTTGAGCAGCAGCCCGACCAGCGTGCCGAGCACCATGGTGAGCGCCACGTTGGCGAACGCGAAGAGCACGGTGTTGCGCAGCACGGTCCGGAAGAACGGGTCGCCGAGGATCTGCGCGTAGTTGGCCAGGCCGACCCAGGGCCACTCGCGGTCCCCCCGGAGCTGCCGGACGCTGTCCAGCTTGTAGAAGGACATCATCACGACCTGGCCGAGCGGCCAGAGCAACAGCACGGCGATGATCGCCAGGCAGGGCAGGAGCAACAGGTACGGGAGGCGGTCCACCTTTCGGCGGCGCCGCCGCGCGGGGTGCTCCCGCGCGGCGGCCTCGCCGGTGACCTTGGTCAGCGTTGTCACTTGGCGTTGAGAATGCTTTCCATCTCGGTGGCCGCGTCGGCGGTTGCCTTCTCGACCGTCTTCTGACCCTTGATGACCGAGCTGTTCATCGCCTGGGTCACCGTCTTGGTGCGGCTGACCTCGACCCACTTCGGGGTGAGCGGGGTCAGCTTGGTGTTCTGGATGGCGGTGGCGAACGCGGCCATCACCTTGTCGTTGGCGTAGTTCCCGCCGCTGACCAGGTCCTGGTAGACCGGGAAGAAGCCGAGGCTGCTGGCGAACTCCTGGTCCTTCTGCTTGCTCAGCAGCACGGTCATGTAGTCCCAGGCCAGCGCCTGACGCTCGCTGTCCTTCCAGACCGCGATGTCGGAACCACCGGCGAACGCCGGGGCGGCCTTGCCGTCCGGGCCGGGGATCGGGAACGTGCCCCAGACCTTCTCGATGTCGGGGTTGTCCTTCTTCATCGCGCCGCCCTGCCAGCTACCGGCGAACGCCATGGCGGCCTTGCCGGTGGCGAACTGGGTCCGCGCGTCGACCTCGTTCCAGCCGGCGGCGGCCGGCGGGGCGACCTTGTGCACGGTCACCAGGTCGGTCCAGAACTTGACCGCCTTCTGCGCCTCGGGCGTGTTGTAGCCGGACTTCCAGCTGTCGCCGTCCTTGGTGGCGATCTCGCCGCCGGCACCCCAGAGGAAGGAGTAGAACGGCAGTTCGGAGTTGCCGGGCAGGGCGATGCCGTAGGTGCCGGGCTTCTTGGCCTGGACGGCCTTGGCGGCGGCGACCATCTCGTCCCAGTTCGTCGGCGGCTTCACACCCGCCTCGGCGAACCAGTCGGTGCGGTAGTAGACGGCACGCACGCCGGCGTACCACGGCACGCCGTACTGCTTGCCGTCGAGCTGGGCGTTCTTCACCAGGTCGGGCAGGATGTCCTTGCCCTCGGACCAGTTGTTGAACTTGTCCGTGACGTCGGCCAGGGCCTCCTGCGCGGCCCAGCCCTGGGTCTCGGTGTTGCCCAGCTCGGTGACGTCCGGGCCCTCGCCGCCGGCGAGCGCGGCCTGGAACTTCTTCGGCGCCTCGAGCCAGGGAATGTACTGCACCACGACGTCGGTCTCGGGGTGCTTCTTCTTGAACTCCGCCTCGACCGTGTCGAGGAACGCGGTCTGGGCGTCGCCGCCCTCGCCCATCATCCAGACCGTCAGCTTGCTGTTGTCGGCGGCCTTGTCATCGTCGCCGGAGCCACCGCAACCGGTCAGCACCAGCGCGGCCGACGCCACGATGGCGGTGACCGGAGCCAGCCGCTTCCACCTGTTCACGCCATATCTCCCTCAGGGCCGTTTGGCACTAACCTTCTCCGCCGCACCTTAGTAGGAAAATTTCCTTTACAACAGGGGGTGGGCCCGGCGGGCGGCCGAGGCGACCGTATCGCAGCCGAACGCCCGGCCGGCAGGGGTGCCGTCCGGGCAGGTCAGAGCGGGAGTACGCGGACGGGCGCCCGGCCAGCGGCCGGGCGCCCGTCGAGCGTCGTGGTGGGGGTCAGTAGCGCGAGACGCCACGCCGACGGCCGACACCGGCCACCAGGGCGACGCCGATGGCGGCGAAGAGCACCTGCAGCAGCAGCTCGCGCCAGTCGATGCCGGCGGTCTCGGCGAAGCCGGAGGCCCGGGCGACGATCGTGCCCAGCAGCGCGGCGCCGACGCCGATCAGCATGTGCAGCCACATCGGCATGTTCTGCCGGCCCGGCACGACCAGGCGGCCCAGCGCGCCGACGATCAGACCAACGACCAGCGCCGTGATGATGCCCCAAACGGTGAGCTCCATGGTCGCCCTCCTCCTTCAGATCGAGTCACACGATGTCGTGTGGTTTCTGTCGTGACCGCTAAGTTCCCGACCGACGAAAAATCCAAACCGACTCCGGTGATGAATTGTTCATCCCTGCTCTGAGCTGTGGTTTCCCGCCCAAAGTTCAGCCCGGGCCGCCCTCGTACCTACCGTCGATGAACCGACCGGCTTCAATGCGAAACGGCGACGGGCGCCCGGCCGGTAGGCCGGGCGCCCGTCGCGGCGCGTTGGTACGCGGTCAGTGGTGGGTGACGCCCCGCCGACGACCGACCCCGGCCACCAGGGCCACGGCGATGGCGGCGAAGAGCACCTGCAGCAGCAGCTCGCGCCAGTCGATGCCAGCGGTCTCGGCGAAGCCGGACGCCCGGGCGACGATCGTGCCCAGCAGCGCGGCGCCCACACCGATCAGCATGTGCAGCCACATCGGCATGTTCTGCCGGCCCGGCACGACCAGCCGGCCCAGCGCGCCGACGATCAGGCCGACGACCAGCGCGGTGATGATGCCCCAGACGGTGAACTCCACGGTCGGTCCTCCTATAAGCGGTTTCGCACGTTCTGTGCGGTTACTGTCGTGACCGGTAAGTTCCCGACCGACCAAAAACCGAAACCGACCGAATCCGCGACACGCCGGAGGTCGCCCGACCGCCTAGCCAAAACCGCAGGTGGGAGCGGTTCCGGAAGCTGAAAATTTCCTGAGTACGCGAGCCGGCCGGCACCCTCGACGGAGGGTGCCGGCCGGTTCGGGAGCGCCTGAGGCTACTTCTTGCCGGCGGGCTTGCCGTCGCCGGAGTCGGACGAGAGCGCCGCGATGAAGGCCTCCTGGGGAACCTCGACCCGGCCCACCATCTTCATCCGCTTCTTGCCCTCCTTCTGCTTCTCCAGCAGCTTGCGCTTCCGGCTGATGTCACCGCCGTAGCACTTGGCGAGCACGTCCTTGCGGATCGCGCGGATCGTCTCCCGGGCGATCACCCGGCTGCCGATGGCCGCCTGGATCGGCACCTCGAACTGCTGACGGGGGATCAGCGACCGCAGCTTCGCCGCGATCGTGGTGCCGTAGTTGTACGCCTTGTCCTTGTGCACGATGGCGCTGAACGCGTCCACCGGCTCACCGTGCAGCAGGATGTCCACCTTCACCAGGTCGGACGCCTGCTCGCCGGAGGTCTCGTAGTCGAGCGAGGCGTACCCCTTGGTGCGGCTCTTGAGCTGGTCGAAGAAGTCGTAGATGATCTCGGCCAGCGGCAGCGTGTAGCGCAGCTCCACCCGGTCGGCGGAGAGGTAGTCCATGCCGAGCAGGTTGCCCCGGCGACCCTGGCACAGCTCCATCACCGCGCCGACGTAGTCGTTCGGCGTCAGCACGGTGGCCCGCACGGTCGGCTCGTACACCTCGGCGATCTTGCCGGTCGGGTACTCGCTCGGGTTGGTCACCACGATCTCCTGGGCGTCCTCCGTGATGGCCCGGTAGACCACGTTCGGCGCGGTGGAGATCAGGTCGAGGTTGAACTCCCGCTCCAGCCGCTCCCGGATGATCTCCAGGTGCAGCAGGCCGAGGAAGCCGCAGCGGAAGCCGAACCCCAGCGCGCCGGACGTCTCCGGCTCGTAGACCAGCGCCGCGTCGTTGAGCTTGAGCTTGTCCAGCGCCTCACGCAGGTTCGGGTAGTCCGAGCCGTCGATCGGGTAGAGGCCCGAGTAGACCATCGGCTTCGGGTCCTTGTAGCCGCCGAGCGCCTCCTTGGCCGGGTTGCCGTTGATGGTGACCGTGTCACCCACCCGCGACTGGCGGACGTCCTTCACGCCGGTGATGAGGTATCCCACCTCGCCGACGCCGAGCGCGTCGGCCTTCACCATCTCCGGCGAGATGACGCCGATCTCCAGCAGCTCGTGCACCGCGCCGGTGGACATCATCTTGATCCGGTCCCGGGCCGAGATGCGGCCGTCGATCACCCGGACGTACGTGACCACGCCGCGGTAGACGTCGTACACCGAGTCGAAGATCATCGCGCGGGCCGGGTCGTCGGCCTCGCCGACCGGCGGCACGAACTGCCTGACGATCTCGTCGAGCAGGTACGGCACGCCCTCACCGGTCTTGCCGGAGACCCGGATGCAGTCCGCCGGGTCACCGCCGATCAGGTGCGCCAACTCCTCGGCGTACTTCTCCGGCTGGGCGGCCGGCAGGTCGATCTTGTTGAGCACCGGGATGATGCGCAGGTCGTTCTCGAGCGCCAGGTAGAGATTCGCGAGGGTCTGCGCCTCGATACCCTGCGCGGCGTCGACAAGCAGGACCGCGCCCTCGCAGGCGGCCAGCGAGCGGGACACCTCGTAGGTGAAGTCGACGTGGCCCGGGGTGTCGATCATGTTGAGCACGGCGGTCTCGCCGGTCCGGTCCCCCTCCCGGATCGTCCACGGCATCCGGACGGCCTGGCTCTTGATGGTGATGCCGCGCTCGCGCTCGATGTCCATCCGGTCCAGGTACTGCGCGCGCATCTGCCGGGGGTCGACCACGCCGGTGAGCTGCAGCATCCGGTCGGCCAGGGTCGACTTCCCGTGGTCGATGTGGGCGATGATGCAGAAGTTCCGGATGCGCGCCGGGTCGGTGGCACCAGGAGCGTTCGCGCCGGGATCGAGCTTCGGTGGCACAGCGGTCCGTTCTGGTCGGCTGACGTGAGCGGGCCGGCGCGCCGCCGGCCCCCTCTATGCTCCCACGTCGTCCGGCGCGCGCCCGGGCTCCCCCGGCACTGCCCGGCCACCCGCCGCCGCGCGGGGCGTCACTCCGCCGGCGGCTCGACGAAGAGCGCGGCGAGCCGGGGCAGCCGGCGGCGGGCCTCCTCCTCGTCGTCGAAGTCCCAGAAGTCGTTCAGGTCCGGCACCTTCACCGGATCCCGGTCGGCCGGCAACTCCGACGCGGTGGCCTGCCGGTACGCCTCCCAGGGCACCGACAGCATCCGCTCGCACTCGAACTCCTCGCCGCTGAGCGCGGCGGAGCGGACCCGGGGCAGTTCGGCAAGCGAATCCGGCTCGGTCACCGCCCGCGCGAAGACGATCCGGCCCTGCGTCATCAGCCAGCCCCGGAAGTATTCGAAGCCGTCGTCCGAGGCGCCGCCGTTGATCAGGTACGCCGCGCCCCACAGGTCGACCCGGTAGGAGGCGGCGAGCACCCGCCGCTGGTGGTGGGCGTACCCGACGATCTCCTCCGGATCGCGCTCGGCGAGCAGCGCGACCGCCCGCACGGCGACCGCGTCGGCCTCTCCCCCGGCCCCGGCCCGGGCCTGGTCGATCAACTGCCAGAAGTCCTCGGTCCTCATGGTCGGCAGTCTGGCAGAGCCCACCGACGCGCCGCCCACACCCGGCGGTGGTGGCGGTGCGGCAGCATGGAGCGGTGCGTGCGATCTCGCTACCGCCCGTTCCGTACGGGGAGACGGCCGACCGACCCGGCTGGGCCGACCTGCCGGACGGGCTGCGCGACGCGCTGACGGCCCGACTCGGCGGCCCACCGGCCGAGGTCCGGGTGGCCGGCGGCGGCTTCACGCGCGGCTTCGCCGCCGTACTGACCGGCCCGACCGGCGATCGGGTGTTCGTCAAGGCGGCGGCGCTGGCCGGGCAGCGACACCTGGTCGACTGGTACGCCCACGAGGCCGCGATCCTGGCCCGGCTCCCCGCCGGCCTGCCGGTGCCCCGGCCGCGCTGGGCGTTGACCGGGTCCGGCTGGTACGCGCTCGCGCTCGACGCGATCGACGGGCACACCCCCCGGCTGCCCTGGGACCCGACCGAGCTGGCGGCGGCCCTCACCACGTACGCCGAGGTGGCCGCCGCGCTCGCCGAACCGCCCGGGGACCTCGTCGCGCTCGGGCTGCCACGCCTGGCCGACCTGGCCCGGGACGACATCCTGTGGTGGGGCGAGGTGGCCGCCGGCCGTGAACCGCTGCCCGCGGCGGCGGCGGGCGTCGCGCTGGCGGAGCTGGTCGCGCTGGAGTCCCGCCTCCCCGGGTATGCCGACGCCGCCCCCGGGCTGGCCCACGGTGACCTGCGGGTGGACAACCTCCTGATCGACGCCGACGGTCGCGCCTGGCTCTGCGACTGGACCTGGCTCTGTCACGGACCCGCCTGGTTCGACCTGGCCGGCCTGCTGCTCACCGGGTACGCCAGCGGCCTCGACGCGGACACCGCCTTCGCCCGCCACCCGGCGACCGCCGGGGCGCCCGCGGACGCGCTGGACGTGAGCCTCGCCGCACTCGCCGGCTACTTCCTCACCGGCGCCGCCGCCGGCCCGTCCACCGCCTCCCCGCACCTACGCTCCCACCAGCGGTGGAGCGGTGAGCAGGCCCTCGCCTGGCTCACCGCCCGCCGCGGCTGGGCCCGGGGGTAAGGAGGGGCCCCCGCTTAACGCTTCCGGTAGAGAAGGGGCCCCTTCTCACCGCTGCTGACCGGTGCGTTCGGGAGGCGTTTTGGCTCGTCCGGGAATGACCTGGTAGCCTGACCATTCGCGCGGCGATGACGCATGCTCGTCGCGTACGCAAGCTGACCAACCCGAGCTATCAAGACGAGGCTGTCGCGTGGCGAACATCAAGTCCCAGATCAAGCGCAACCGGCAGAACGAGAAGCGCCGGCTGCGCAACAAGTCGGTCAAGTCGTCGCTGAAGACCGCCATCCGCAAGTTCCACGAGGCTGCCGAGGCGGGCGACACCGAGAAGGCCGCCGTGCTCATGCAGGAGGCCACCCGGAAGCTGGACAAGGCCGCCAGCAAGGGTGTCATTCACGCCAACCAGGCGGCGAACCGGAAGTCGGCGATCGCCAAGCGCGTCGCCTCGTTCTCGGCCTGACGAGACCGTAGACCCTGACCGGAAACCCCGGGGCCACCGCCCCGGGGTTTCCGGCTGTCCGCGTCTCTCCGCCGGGAGCGAGGTCAGGCGCACGCACGAGGTCCGGCTGGGCGGCGGCGGTCAGCGGAACGGATCAGGCCAGGTGATCTCGGAGACGGTCCGCCGGCCCCGCTCCTCGGGCCGGTCGAGCGGCGGCGCCGAACGCCCCGCCCGGTGGTAGGGCGCCGCCGAGCGGGTCGCACTCCGGTCGCCGGTCAGGCTCAGGCCACCGGGCACCGCCCGGACCGTGGCCGGCACCCGGGCCCGCCCGACGACCGGCTCCATCTGCCGGCGGAAGCGGTCCCGCTCCTGGTCGGGCACCTGGGCCGCGGTGCGGATCACGATCTCGGCCACCACGTCGTTGAGCTTGACCATGACCGCCACGGCGGTCGGCAGCACCAGCACCGCCCACCAGCTCACCAACTCGGCGAGCGAGAGCAGCACGGCCAGCGCCACCGCGCCCTCGAAGAAGAGGAAGCAGAGCACCCCGCCCGGGTTGACGAAGCGCAGGCCGAGCACCCGGGCGTAGAGGGGCCGGTAACGGTCCTCGTCCGTCGGCACGGTCGACCACGCTCGGGTCACCGGGCGCCGCCCTGCCGGGCCGCGGCAACCGAGAAGACGGCCCGCTCCAACGCGTACGCCCGGTCGTCGGCGCCGCCCTTGACGGCCGCGTTGCACTCGGCGGCGGCCCGCATCGCCGTGACCAGGCCCTCCGGCGTCCAGCCCCGGCCCTGGCGTTGGGCCCGCTCGATCTTCCACGCCGGCATGCCCAGGCTGCTGGCGAGCTGATAGGCGCTGCCCCGCCCGGCCGAGGCGACCCGGGCCACGGTCCGCACGCCGTCAGCGAGCGCGTCCGCGATGGGCACCGGATCGACCCCGACGTGCAGCGCCCAGCGCAGCGCCTCCAGGGCGCCGGGAACGTCACCGACCATCGTCGCGTCGGCCACTGTGAAGCCGGTCACCTCGACCCGGCCCCGGTAGTAGCGGGCGACCGTCTCGGCGTCGATCCGACCGTCGGTGTCGGCGACGAGCTGTGAGCAGGCGGCGGCCAGCTCACGCAGGTCGTTGCCGACGGCCGCGATCAGCGCCTCGGCCGCGTCCTCGGCACACTTCCCGCCATGGCGGCGGATCTCGTCCCGGACGAAGGCGACCCGCTCACGGTGCCCCTTGAGCTTGCCCGCCGGCACCACCGTGGCGCCCGCCGACCGCAGGCCGTCGGCGAACGCCTTACCCTTGGCGCCGCCCACGTGCATCACCACGAGCTGCACGTCCGGGTCGGGATTCTTCGCGTACGCCAGCAGCGCGGCGGACAGGTCCTTGCGGGTGTCCTGGCCGGAGCGGAGCACCAGCACCCGGCGACCGCCGAACAGGGACGGGCTCAGCATCTCGTCGATCTCACCGACCGCCAGCGAGCCGGCCTGGTATTCCCGCACGTCCACGTCGGGGTCCACCGCGCGGGCCCGGGCGACCGCGTCGGAGACCGCGCGCGTGGCGAGCAGCTCCTCGTCCCCGAGGACGAGCAGAATGGGAGGCAGGCTGGCGGGGGTCACGTCGCACATACTCGCACGCCCTCGGGCGGATCGTGCCTGCTCATCGCGGACTGTGACGGCTCAGCCCGCACTCAACGCAAATCCAGACATTTACCTTGATCCCGCACCTATACCAACAGAACCCCAGCGCGCTCACCGCGACCGCCCCGGCCCGGTGCCACGCGCCACCACCGCCAGACCGGCTCCGGCCCGCACGACGGCCACGTCCCCGTCGGTGTCGGTACGCATCACCCGCGCCCCGCCCCTGCTCAACCGCCCCAGGAGACCGGCGTTGGGATGCCCGTAGTCGTTGTCGACACCGACGCAGACCAGCGCGACAGCCGGGCGCACCGCGGCGAGGAAGCCCGGATCCTGGTAGGCGGACCCGTGATGCGCCACCTTCAGCACCTCCGCCCGGAACGCGCCGGCCGGCACCGTCTCCAGCAGTGCCCGCTGCTCCTCGGTCTCGGCGTCCCCGGCCAGCAGGATCCGCACACCGGCCACCGTGGCGGTCAGCACCAGGGAATTGTTGTTCGGGTCGGAGCGGCTGCCGCGCAGCGGGTACGGCGGCCCGACCGCGACCAGCTCCACCGCGCCGGCCCGCCAGCGCCAACCCGCCGCCGCCGGGGCGAGCGACGCACCACCCCGACGGGCCGCCTCGCGCACCTGGGCCACCCCGTAGGGCGGCTCGGACCAGGGCGGGCCCACCACCGCACCGACCCGGCGGCCCCGGAACACCCCGGCCACCCCGCCCACGTGGTCGGCGTGGAAGTGGCTGACCACCAGCAACGACACCTCGCGTACGCGGAGGCGGCGCAGGCAGGCGTCCACGCCGGACGGCTCCGGGCCGGCGTCGACCACCACGACCCGGCCCGGGGTGACCGGCAGCACCACGGCGTCGCCCTGACCCACCGCGCACGCCACCACCACCCAGTCGCGCGGCGGCCACCCGGAGGCGAGCAACCGGATCGGCAGCGCGCCCAGCACCACGGCGAGCGCCACGACCGCGACCAGCCGTCGGGCCCGACGTCGCCGAACGGCGAGCAGCAGCGCCACGCTCACCCCGGTCAGCAGCAGGCCGCCGGTCACCCCGCCCGGCCAGGGCAGGTTCCCGGCCGGCAGCCCGGCCCCGTGGGTCGCCACCGCCACCAGCCAACGCGCCGGCCAACTCGCCAGCCAGGCGAGGAACTCCGCGCCGGCCGGCCACACCGGCGACAGCACCGCGGCGAGCACGCCCAGCACCGTGGCCGGCGCGACGGCGGGCACCACCAGCAGGTTCGCCGGCACCGCCACCAGGCTGACGGTCGCGGACAGCGCGGCGATCACCGGGCCGCAGGCGAGCTGCGCGGCGGCCGGCACCGCCAGCGCCTCCGCCAGCCCCGGCGGTACGCCCCGACGACGCAGCGCGTCCCGCCAGCCCGGCGCGAGCAGCAGCAGCCCGCCGGTGGCGCAGACCGACAGCGCGAACCCCGGGTCGCCGGCCAGATCCGGGTCCAGCAGCACCAGCCCGGCGACCGCCGCGGCCAGGGCGGGCAGCGCGGCCCGGGGCCGACCGGCGGCCAGCGCGGCGAGCCCGATCGCACCCATCGCCGCGGCCCGCACCACGCTCGGCGAGGGTCGCACCAGGATGACGAAGCCGACAAGCGCCAGCCCGCAGAGCGCCACGGCGGTACGCGGACCCGCGCGCGCCCAGCGGGCCAGCAGCAGCACCGCTCCCACCACGATGGCCACGTTGGACCCGGACACCGCGTTGAGGTGCGTCATCCCGGTGGCCCGGAAGTCCTCCTCCACCTCGGGCAGCAGCCGGCTGGTGTCGCCCACCACCAGGCCGGGCAGCAGCCCACCCGGGGCGTCCGGCAACGGCTCGCAGGCCCGCTGCAAACCGGCCCGCAGCGCGCCGGCCGCCCGCTGCGGCCACGACGCGGCGCCGTGCCGGCTGGGCGGCCCGGTGGCCGAGAGCACCGCCGCGGTCAGGTCGCCGCCGCGCGGCGCGGCGAGCCGTCCCCGGGTGGTGACCCGCTGCCCCGGCAGGAGCCCTCGCCAGCCGCTGTCGGTGGCGAGCACCAGACCGCGCACCGGGCCGGTGACCTGACCGCCGTCGGCGCCGGTGAGGCGTACCAGATCGACCCGGACCAGCAGGGTGGCCGCGCGGCCGGGCGCACCGCGCACCGGGCGGGGGTCGTCCCGGACCACCAGGTCGGCGGTGACCAGGGCGCGTTCGGCGACGAGTGCGCGGACCGGGGCGGCGTCGCGGACCGCGACCCGCGCCCCGGTGGCCGCCGCCCCGCAGAGCGCGCCGAGCAGGACGGTGACGGCGATCCAGCCGTACCGGCGGGCCGAGCGGACGGGGTGACCCCGCACGCCACCGAGGTGCAGGCCCGTGCCGAGCGCGAGCGTGGCGGCGACGGCGGCCAGGCTGGCGGTCCACCGGACGGAGAGGTGCAGCCCGGCCAGCGCGGCGAGCCAGGCCGCCACCGCGAAGCCGGCCAGTCGCAGGTCCGGGCCGGCCTCCCCACCGTCGGCGCTCACACCGTCACCAATTCCTTGAGCTGCTCGTAGCGGGCGTCCCCGATGCCGTCGACCTGACGCAGGTCGGCCACGGACCGGAACCCGCCGTGCTGGTCCCGGTGATCGAGGATCCGCTGGGCGAGCACCGGACCGACGCCGGGCAGCGCGTCGAGCTGGGCCAGCGTGGCGGTGTTCAGGTTGACCGGCCCGGCCGCCGGACCACCGGGCGCACCGCCGCCGGCCGCCGGACCGGGTGCGGGCTGTCCGGGTGGGGCGGTGACGCCGACCAGGATCAGCTCACCGTCGGTGACCTTCCGCGCGGGGTTGAGCAGCGCCACGTCGATCCCGGGCAATGCTCCCCCGGCCGCCGTCAGGGCGTCGGCCAGCCGGGCGCCGGCCGGGAGCCGGACCAGCCCGGGACGGCGGACCTTGCCGGCGACGGTGACGACCACCTGGCCGGACGACCCGGCCGGCGCGGCCCTCTCGGTCACTGCGCCCGCCGACGCCTCGGTGACCGGTGCGACCGACCGGACGGGTTCGGCGCTCGGGCGGGATCGCCACGCCCAGACGGCGGCCACCAGGACGACGACCGCGGCCACGACGGCGAGGGCACGGACACCCCGCCGGCCCGGATCGAACACCCCCGGACCGGGCAGCCGGGCGGCCAGACCTCGCGCGGGTTCCTGGGGCTCCTCGCGCCCGGCGGCATCGCCCACCGTGGACGTCGGGTGAGGGTCGAACGGATGGGTCGGCCCGGCGGCAGGCTCTGAACGGCCGCCTCGTAGTCCGGAACGGTCCGGCTCGCTCTGCCGGGGTTCGAGGCCCGGGAAACTCCACGGCTCCTGGGCAGAGGGATAAGCGACTGACGGCTCGGGGGGCCCTGCGCCGACGAGGTCCGGCGCGCTGTCGGCAGGAGGCGGGACGGCGGCCGTCCTACCCGCTGGCGTGAACAACCGGGCGAGCCGTCGCCGTACGGCCGTCTCCTCGTCGTCTGACACGACTCAGGACGCTACGACGACGGCCGGCGTGGAGCTGGTCCGAAGACCGTGGCCTGTGGACAGCGGGGCGCTTGTGGACAACTCCCCGATCATGCCGCCGATGTGCTAGCTGTACTGCCCAGGGACGTTGGTTGAGGTTGTGTGACGACACGACGTAGATAGACGTGATGACGAAGGCCTCCGGTTGTGGAGTGGAGCTGTCTAGGAACCGCTCCGCCAACCAGGAGGCCTTCGTGTCCCACGCTAACGCCGCTTTGACCCCGCGTGCACGTCTTCGTCTGGCGCGTCTGATCGTGGACCAGGGGTGGCCGGTCGCCCGGGCTGCGCAACGCTATGACGTCTCCTGGCCGACGGCGAAACGGTGGGCGGCACGCTACGCCGAACTCGGCGCCGACGGCATGGCCGACCGGTCATCCCGGCCGCGTCACAGCCCGAACCGCACCTGCCAGCCGCTGGTGCGCAAAGTGGTGCACCTGCGGTGTAAGCAGCGGCTGGGGCCGGTGCAGATTGCCGGCCGTCTCGGCATGCCCGCCTCGACCGTGCACGCCGTCCTGACCCGTTGCCGGATCAACCGGCTGTCGCACCTCGACCGGCGCACCGGGGAGCCCGTGCGCCGCTACGAACACGACCACCCCGGCGCCATGCTGCACATCGACGTCAAGAAGCTCGGCCAGGTCCCCGACGGCGGCGGGTGGCGCTATGTCGGCCGCGCCCAGGGCAAACACAACAGGCAGGCCACCGCCCGCCGCACCGGCGCCCGCAACCACCATCGGGATCCGCGGATCGGGACCGCGTTCGTGCACACCGTCGTCGATGACCACTCACGGGTCGCCTACGCCGAGATCCACCAGGACGAGAAAGCCGCCACCGCCACCGCCGTGCTCCACCGCGCGGTCGCCTGGTTCACCACCAGGGGCGTCACCGTCGAGCGAGTGTTGACCGACAACGGCTCCGCCTACAGGTCCCACGCCTGGCGCAACGCCTGCGCGGAACTCGGCATCACCCCGAAGAAGACCCGTCCTTACCGACCCCAGACCAACGGCAAGGTCGAGCGCTTCCACCGAACCCTGACCGACGGCTGGGCCTTCGGCCGGTGCTACACATCCGAAGCCGCCCGCCGCAAGGCCCTACCCGCCTGGCTCCATCACTACAATCACCACCGCCCCCACACCGCAACCGGCGGCAAACCGCCCGTCACCAGGTTGACCAACCTCCCTGGGCAGTACAGCTAGCTCACCTGAGCAAGGTCAAACACGTGAAAGGACAGCATCGCCTCCGACTCCGCCGCAAGACGGCCAAGATTACTGAAGCTTGAAATCAACATTCATATGCGTGGTGCCAAGACCTCACCCCGCCTTCCATTGAAAATAATCCCTGAGAATCGCTAGGATCGCGATGATCATGCCCGCTGATGCCGTGATCGCGCTCACTCTCAGCTGTCGGGAGCCAATATCAACCGACTCGGAGAAACGGTTCACTTCGACCTTTACAGTCGCATCCACCAAGTGCTCGCTTACACTACTCCTATCGAAATTTGGTCGACTAGAGGTCAAGACCTGGATCACAAGCTCAACCTTCCTCTTGAAAACATCTGGACCAATCAAGAGGCTACTTCCATCCACAGAGAAAATTTGCTTCGGCGGCGGCCCGAGCAGCGTCTCCACCCTTGCGCCTAGATCTATCCTTATTGGACGCCCTTGGTCGAAATCATTGCTGGCAACCGCATGCCGACCGGTATTTCTGATGACAACCGTTACGATGTGAGGGTTTTCTAACACTCGACCATGGCGCTCGATTTCGAGCCCATAGACCTCATCCGACCCCTTTCTGAGCAACTGGGCAGGGGCAAGAATGCGGATGGCCAGGCGTCTCTTCGGTGGAAAAAGGGCCTCGCGGGCGAAGTAGGCCGCTACACCTGAGATGATGAGACCCACCAACGCCACCGCAAGAGCCACACCATTGAAGCCTCTACCCTCAAGCAGATCCAGTGCCACGATACACATCCTCCCCTGTTTCACCGGACACACCTCGTTAAGCGCAGCATGATCGACGAGGGTCATGTTAGCGGCAGGGATGAGGACCCGCCGCGCGTGGACGGCACCGCCCATTACACAACTCGGCCTAGCAACCGCTTGGCGAAGTTGCCGCTCGCGCCGGGTCCATGGTGCGCGGGCGACGCCAACATCAACCCTGCGCATGCCCATTCGGGGAGACACAGTTCGTCGACACCTAGACAAAACGTCCACCCGCCGGCAGGTCGTCCAACTCCCCGGGGACGTAACCGCCCTGGGCTGAGAAGCGGCAGGAAAGCATGCACCGTCGCA
Source organism: Micromonospora sp. RP3T (assembly GCF_003027925.1). Lineage (GTDB taxonomy): Bacteria > Actinomycetota > Actinomycetes > Mycobacteriales > Micromonosporaceae > Micromonospora. Next base: position 29,693 of record NZ_PYPS01000005.1, on the reverse strand, counting down.
GGCGCTACACCACAAGCGCTGGCCGATCTCCGAGGGCTAATGGACCCCCGACACCATCGATCAGTCAGCGAGGTCCGGCCGGTTAGCCCGGATCCAGCGCTCCACATCCCGCCGTCGCCAGACCTTGCCCATCGCCAGTACGGCGATCGGATCGGGGAAGCCCTTGGTGTTGGCGATGATGCTGACGCGCTGGCGGGAGATGCCGCCGAGCATGTCCCGGATCTCCGACACACCAACCAAGTCCACGCCTTGACAGTAGACAACAACGTGTGGTAATCGCACGGCAACGATGCACGTTGCTGCTGCTCGCTATTGACGGAGGTAACCAACAGACGACACCATAGGCACATGCCCGGCCCTAACGCATCGCCCCTGCTTGACCATCGAGCAGTCCGCCCGCTCTGGCACTGTCGGCGAGGCTGCGGCACCTGGCCGTGCCCGATGGCGATGCTCGCCCTACGGGAGACCTACGAGAGCGATCCGGTGGGCCTGTCCATACACATGGCCGGCTGTCTGTTCGACGCGACCGGCGACCTGTACCGGCTCGACCCCTGCGGCATGCCCCGACCCGAGGCGCTGTTCACCCGCTTCGTCGGCTGGACCCGCCGAGACCACCGCCTGCGATGAACTGCGTCGAACGTCCCACCGAGCCGACCTTCCGCGCCGGAGACGTGGTGCACCTGACCCGGGCCGCGAGCGTCCAGTTTGTCCGGGCGATCGTTGTCCGCGTCATCCGGGAGCTGACCGACCGGCACGTCTACCACGGCTGGGCGTGGATCGAGGGCTACGAGTTGAGCCCGCGCGGAACGGCCGTGGCGAAACGCGGGCTGTTCGTGATGCCGGCCGGGGTGCGCTGGTTGTCGCGCGCGCCGGTCAGCGTGCCTCCGGGTCCAGCCCGAGCGCGGCCCGCCCGCCGTCGACCGGCAGCGTCACACCGTTGACGAACGAGGCCGCCTCCGAGAGCAGGAACGCGACCACGTCGGCCACCTCCCCGGTACGCCCCATCCGGCCCACCGGGTGCAGCCGGGCCAGTTCCGACTCGACGTGCTCCACCCCGGCCCGGTCCAGCCCGGCCAGGTAGGCGGTGTGCCGTTCGGTGTGGATCGAGCCGAGCGCGACCGCGTTGGTGCGGATGCCGTGCGGACCGTAGTCGACCGCGAGCGCCCGGGTCAGCCCCTCCACGGCGGCCTTCGCGGTGGCGTACGGCAGGGCGCCCGGCACCGCCCGGCGGGCCTGGTGGGAGGAGACGTTGACGATCGCGCCGCCGCTCCCGGCGGCCAGGAACCGGCGCACGGCCGTGCCGGCGCCCACCACCGCGGGGCGCAGATTGGCCGCGATCAGGTCGAACACCTCGGTCGCGGGCACCCGGTGCAGGTCGCCGTCGCGGAAGACCGCGGCGTTGTTCACCCAGCCGGCCAGCGGCGCGGACGCCTCGGCGCGGTCCGCGGCCCGGCCGGTGACCGCCTCGTCGGCGGCGTCACCGGTGACCGCGTGCAGCCGGTCGGCGGCCGGATGCCCGGTCAGCCAGTCGAGCGCGCTGTCGTCGCGTTCGACCACGACCACCGCCCCGCCGTCGGCGGCCAACCGTTCGACGACGGCCCGGCCGACCCCCCGCCCGCCTCCGGTGACGACGTACGATCGCGCGTTCATCCGATCAACCTAGCGCGGGCGACCGTGGCGTGCCCGGTGACCGCCCGCCACCGGGGACCGTCACCGGCGGCGATGGACGACCACGCAGGCCAGCCCCGGGCCGGCGTGCGCGGCGACCACCGCGCCGGCCTCGGTCACGTACCTGTCGTGCAGCCGGTCCCCCAGCCGCTCGGTCAGCGCCGCCAGCAACGCCTCGGCGCGCTGCGGGGCGGCGAGGTGGTGCACCCCGAGGTCGACGTCGTTGTCGCCGGCCGCCTCGACGGCCAGGTCGACCAGGCGCGCCACGCCCCGGCTGGCGGTGCGGACCTTGTCCCGCACCACGATCGCGCCGTCCGGCATGTGCATGATCGGCTTGACCGAGAGCGCGGTGCCGAGCAGCGCCTCGGCCGCGTTGATCCGGCCGCCCCGACGCATGAACTCCAGCGTGTCGACGTAGAAGAAGATGGTGGTCCGGTCGATCGCGTCCAGCGCCGCCGCGCGTACCCCGGTCAGGTCGGCGCCCCCGGCGGCGGCCGAGGCGGCGGCGAGCGCCGGGAAGCCGAGGCCCATGCCGGTGGAGCGGCTGTCCACCACCGCGACCCGGTCGTCGCCGACCTCGGCGGCGGCGAGCCGGGCGGCGTCGACGGTGCCGGACAGCTCGGCGGAGAGGTGCACGGAGACCACGCCGTCCGCGCCGTCGGCGAGCAACGCGCGGTAGAACTGCGCGAACTGTTCCGGCGCGGGCCGGGATGTGCTCACCGAGACGCGCCGGGCACCCAGCGCGCGGGTGGCGTCCGCCGGGAAGGTCTCGATGCCCTCCAGCCCTTCGGCGCCGTTGAGCACGACGGTCAGCGGGACGACGGTGAGCCGGTGCGCGCGGACCAGCTCGGGGGGCAGGTAGGCGGTGGAGTCGGTGACGACCGCTACGGGCATGACCGGCACGCTAGCCGATGTCGCGGTGCCGCGCCGGGGCCGACCGGCTCAGACCGCGTCGGTGAGCGCCGGCTGGGTGATCAGCCCGACATTGTGCGCACGCAGGTGCCAGCCGCGGACGTCGTCGTGGCGCAGCTCGGTCCAGTGACAGTTGCCCAACGAGCCGACGCTGCGCAGCACCGCATGGTCCCAGCCGAGCAGGTGGCCCACGCCCTGTCGGGCCCCGCCGCCGTGGGTGGTGACCACCACGGTTCCGCCGGCGGCCAGGTCGGCCGCGTCGCGGAACGCGGCGCCGAGCCGCGTGCCCAGATCGTGCAGGCTCTCGATGCCGGCACCGGGGTCGGGGTCGCCGGCCCGCCAGCGGGCGAACTCGTCGGGGAACCGCTCGGCGGCCTCGGTCAGGGCCAGGCCCTGCCACTCGCCGAAGTGCCGCTCCCGCAGCCGCGGGTCGGAACGGACCGGCAGCCCGGTCACCGCGGCCAGCGCGGCGGCGGTGTCGGCGGCGCGGCGCAGGTCGCTGGCGACGATGGCGTCCGGGCGCAGCGCGGCCAGCACCGACGCGGCGGCGCGGGCCTGTTCCCGGCCGAGGTCGTTGAGCGGCACGTCGGTCTGGCCCTGGACGCGGCTCTGCGCGTTCCAGTCGGTGTTGCCGTGCCGCCAGATGATCAGGCGGGTCATTCGGCGGTGGCGGTGCCGGCGGCCGAGTCGGCGAGGTCGCGGTCCACGAACGGGATCTGCGGGCAGTCCTTCCAGAGCCGGTCGAGCGCGTAGAACTCGCGCTCCTCGGTGTGCTGGACGTGCACCACGATGTCGACGTAGTCGAGCAGCACCCAGCGACCGCCCCGCTCACCCTCGCGGCGAACCGGCTTGGCCTTCTCCGGCAGCTCCAGCAGGCGCTCCTCGATGGCGTCGACGATGGCGAGGACCTGACGCTCGTTCGGAGCGGAGGCCACCAGGAACGCGTCGGTGATCGCGAGCTGGTCGCCCACGTCGATGATGACGATGTCCTGTGCCTTCTTGTCGGCCGCGGCCTGGGCAGCGGCCATCGCCAGCTCGTGGGCGCGTTCCGGAATGGTGGTCACCGTTCTCCTTCGATCAACCGTGCGACCCTCCAAGCCTCTCACACCGGGCGGCGTGACGACCTGTCAGTTCTGGCCGGTTATCGGCATGAACGGGGCGGTACCGGGCGAGATCATCGCTGGTAGAGGCGCCGTTTGGCGATGTACTGCACCACACCGTCCGGTACCAGGTACCAGACCGGCTCGCCCCGGCCGACCCGGGCCCGACAGTCGGTCGAGGAGATGGCCATCGCGGGCACCTGCACCAGGCTGACCGAGTCGGCCGGTAGGTGCTTGTCGGTCAACTCGAAGCCGGGGCGGGTCACCCCGATGAAGTGGGCCAACTCCAGGACGTCGTCCAGGTCCTTCCAGGAGAGGATGCGCTCCAGCGCGTCCGCGCCGGTGATGAAGAAGAGCTGCGCCTTCGGGCCGTACTCGGCGTGCAGGTCGCGCAGCGTGTCGACGGTGTAGGTGGGCCCGCCGCGGTCGATGTCGACCCGGCTCACCTGGAAGCGGGGGTTGGAGGCGGTCGCGATCACGGTCATCAGGTAGCGGTCCTCGGCCGGGCTGACCGGTTCGTCCGCCTTCTGCCACGGTTGCCCGGTCGGCACGAAGACCACCTCGTCCAGCCCGAACCGGTCGGCCACCTCGCTCGCCGCCACCAGGTGACCGTGGTGGATCGGGTCGAACGTGCCACCCATGATGCCGATCCGCCGGATGTCTTCCTCCACCCCGCGATCCTAGGCCGTGCCCCGGTGTCGGTCGGCCGGGGTGCGCCGGCTCGCGCCGGGCGGGCGGTCGGCCGCCCGGCGCGAGCCGGCGGTCAGGCGCCCACCGCGGCCACCGCCGTCCGGGCCACCAGCGCGCGGCGCAGGTCGTCGTCCAGGTCGACGACCCGCCGGCGCAACCCCGGCGTCAGGTCGTCGCGGGCCAGCAACGCCGCGGCCAGTTCCCGGGTGGACTGCGCCACGGCGTAGCGCGGGAACGCCACGGTCGCCACCCGGTCGGCCACCCACGCGGTACGCAGACGCGCGGCCGCCGGCATCTCGGCGAAGTAACGCTCGACGTAGCCGGCGGTCAGCTCCGCCTGCTCCGGCTGCCAGAACCCCTCGGCGGTGGCCTCCACCAACCGGTTCGACAGCTCAGTGTTGCTGACGATGATCTCCCAGGCCGCCCGCTTGGCGTCGGCGTCCGGCAGGGCCGCCCGGCAGCCGGCCGCCCGCTCGGCGCCGGTGGCGCTGCGGTCGGCGGCCGACTCGGCGGCGATCTCCGCCTCGCCGGCCCCACCCAGCACCACCAGCCGGTGCAGGAGCGCCCAGCGCAGGTCGGCGTCGACCGCCAGCCCCTCCGGCACGCCCGCGCCGGCCAGCCAACCGTGGAGCAGGTCGGCATCGGTGGTGGCGCCGATCAGGCCCCGCACGGCGGCGAGCTGGAGCGAACCGCCGGCGGGAGCGCCGACCAGCAGCGCCCGGCACGCCTCGGCGATCCGCAGCAGCGCCGCGTCCCGGGCCAGCGGCTCCAGGTAGCGGTCGACGAGGTTGCGGCTGAGCGCGAGCACGTCCTCCGCGATGATCACCTCGGTCTCGGCCGGCAGCGCGGCGGTGATCAGGGTGACCAGCTCGGCGACCGGCCGCTCGCCGTCGGTGGCGGCGTCCAGCGCCTCACCCCAGAGCAGCGCCCGGGCCAGCGGGTCGTCGAGCCCGGGGAGCAGCATCGGCACCGCGTCGGCGGAGGCCGCGTCGAGCCGGATCTTGGCGAACGTGAGGTCGCCCGCATTGGGCAGCAGCAGGCCGGTGGCGGGCTGACCGGTCAGCTCGGGCAGCGGCGTCCGGCCGCCGTCGGCGTCCGGGTCGAGGTCGACCTCGACCCGGCGCGTCAGGCCCTCGGCGGTGTGGTGGGCCACACCGATGCGGTGCGGTCGCCGCACCGGATGGGTCGTCGGCGCGGTCTGCGTCACCGCCACCTCGGTCCACCGGCCGTCGGCGTCCACCGCGGTCTCCATCCGCAGCGTGTTGACCTGCGCCCGGCGCAGCCACCGCTCGGCCCAGCCGCTGAGGTCCCGGCCGGCGGCCGAGCCGAGGCTGTCGAGCAGGTCGGCGAGGGTGGCGTTGCCGAACCGGTGCGCGGCGAAGTGCGCGTTCAGACCGGCGAGGAACACGTCGTCACCGAGCCAGGCGACGAGCTGACGCAGCACCCCGGCGCCCTTGGCGTACGAGATGCCGTCGAAGTTCAGCAGGCCCGCCGCCGCGTCGGCGACCTCCTCGGGCGCCACCGGGTGGGTGGAGGGGCGCTGGTCGGCGGCGTATCCCCACGCCTTGCGACGCAGCGCGAAGGTGGTCCACGCCTGGTCGAAGCGGGTGGCCTCGGCGGTGACCCGGGTGCCGAGGTACTCCGCGAACGACTCGTTCAGCCACAGGTCGTCCCACCAGCGCATGGTGACCAGGTCGCCGAACCACATGTGCGCCATCTCGTGGGCGATCACGGTGGCCCGGTACTCACGCTGGCTGTCGGTGACCGCGGAGCGGAAGACGTAGTCGTCGCGCAGCGTCACCAGGCCCGGGTTCTCCATCGCGCCGGCGTTGAACTCGGGCACGAACGCCTGGTCGTACTTGCCGAACGGGTAGCGCTCGGCGAAGAGCTGGTGGAAGCGGTCGAGGCACTGCCGGGTGACGGTGAGGATCTCGTCCGCGTCGGCGTCGAGGTGCGCCGCGAGCGAACGCCGGCAGTAGAAGCCGAGCGGGATGCCGTCGTGCTCGGCGCGCAGCACGTGCCAGGGCCCGGCGACCAGCGAGACGAGATAGGTGGCCAGCGGCGCGGTCGGGGCGAACTCCCACCGCCCCGGCGCCGGCCGGTCGGCGAGCTGCCCGTTCGCGGCCACCGTCCACTCCGGCGGCGCGGTGACCGCCAGCGTCACCGGGGCCTTCAGGTCGGGTTGGTCGAAGGCGGCGAAGATGCGCGGCCCGTCGTCCAGGAAGGACATCGCGTAGAGGTACGTCTCGCCGTCGGCCGGGTCGACGAAGCGGTGCAGCCCCTCGCCGGTGTTGGAGTAGGCCATCTCGGCCTCGACGGTGATCTCGTTGGCCCCGGCCAGCCCGGTGAGCGGTAGTCGCCCGTCGGCCAGCAGGGCCGGATCGAGGTCGCGGTCGTTGAGGCGGACCCGGAGGAGTCGGCGGGGCTTGACGTCGACGAACGTCTCGGCGCCGGGGGTGGCCCGGAACCGGATGGTGGTGGTGGAGCGGAACCGCTCGACGTCGCCGGTCACGTCGAGGTCCACCTGATAGGACTCGACGGTGATCGACGCGCCACGCGCGGTCGCCTCTGCACGGGTCAGGCTCGGCATCCGCTTATCCTGCCCGATGAGGTCCGCACGGGCCGTCCTGTGACGCGTGGCGATGGAGGAACAACGATGGGTCAGCACCCCAAGGGTGATTTCGACATTTCTCGGGCGGTTTGGCAGCGAGCGGAGGGCGACACGTCCGAGGGCGCGGTCGAGGTGGCCTTCGTCGACGACCTGATCGGGATGCGCAACTCGGCCGAACCGGACGGCCCGGTCCTGGTCTTCACCCAGGCCGAGTGGGACGCGTTCGTGGCGGGCGCTCAGGACGGCGAGTTCGACCTCGACTGAGCCGGCCGGATCAGTCACCGTCGCCCCAGCCGAGGCCGCCCGGCCCGGGCGCATGGTGGAAGCCGGGATGGCCGGCCACGTCGGCGCACCGCTCGCCGTCGGGCCCGGCCGCCCCGCAGAACAGCCGCTCGGCCCGGTGCCAGGCGTCGGCCGGGGACAGCGCCGCCGCGCCGAGCGCCAGCTCCGGGCGGAGCAGGTCGAGCGCTTCCGCGTACGCGACGGCCAGCTCCCGCGCGACGGCGGGATCGGCGGCCACGAAGCCGAGGTGCACGGTGAAGAACCCCGGCGGGCGGGCCCCGGCGAGCCGGGGCCCGCTGGTCAGTGGCTCCGCCCGGCCGCCGCCCCGCAGCCCGGCCGTCCCGTCGCGGTGATACCGCCGCGCCGCCCGGTTGTCGCGCATCCGTGCCTCCCCCGTCGCCGGTGACCGCCCGCCGGACGCCGGACCGGCGGGGCCGGACCGGCCGCCGCCGGTCCGGGTACGAGCCAACCAGCTTTTCCGCGCCCGGGGAGGGGCCAGCGCCCGGGTGTGTGGTCCGCCCTCCCCTGGGCGGGCGGACCTGCGGAAACGGAGGATTCGGCCGCGTCGGCGCGGGTAGGTAGCGCGGACCGCGCAGGGTCCAGGCAGCGCAGATCGCGCAGGTCGCCGAGCCGGGTCAGGAGCAACCGAGATGAGCACCATGCCGAGCGACCGGAGCCCGGACAGCACGCTTGCCTACTTCCGGGAGGGCTACCGCTTCGTCGGCGCCCGCTGCGACCGGCTGGGCTCCGACGTCGTGCAGACCCGGCTGCTGCTGGAGCCGACCATCTGCCTGCGCGGCCGGGAGGCCGCCGAGCTGTTCTACGACGAAGAGCGGTTCGTCCGGCGTGGCGCCACGCCGATGCGCGGCCAGCGCACGCTGACCGGGGTGGGTGGCGTCCAGGGCCTCGACGGGGCGGCGCACCGCGCCCGCAAGGCGATGTTCATGTCGATGATGACGCCGGCCGCGGTCCGGCGGCTCGGGCAGCTCTTCGACGACGAGTGGCGGGCCCGGATCCCGGCCTGGGCGGAACACGGGCCGGTGGTGCTCTACGACGAGATGGGCCGGCTGCTGACCCGCGCGGTCTGGGCCTGGGCCGGGGTGCCGCTGGCCGAGGCGGACGTGCGCCGCCGCACCGCCGAGATGCACGCCATGATCGAGGGACCGGCGGTGCTGGGCCCGAAGCACTGGCGCGGCCTGCTCGGCCGCCGCCGGGCCGAACGCTGGGCCGGCGCGCTGGTCGAGCGGGTCCGCGCGGGCGCGCTACCGGCGCCCGAGGGCAGCGCGCTGCGGATCGTCGCCGAGCACCGGGACGAACGCGGCCAGCCGCTGCCCCGCCGGATCGCCGCGGTGGAGCTGCTCAACGTGCTGCGTCCCACGGTCGCGGTGGACCGGTACGTGGTCTTCGCCGCGCTGGCGCTGCACGACCACCCGCACTGGCGCGACCGGGTACGCGGCGACGACGACGCGACCGAGCGGTTCGTGCAGGAGGTCCGCCGCTACTACCCGTTCTTCCCGCTGGCCGCCGCGCGGGTGCGCCGCTCGTTCGAGTGGCGGGGGTACGCGTTCCCGCAGGGCCGCCGGGTGCTGCTCGACCTGTACGGCACCAACCACCACCCGGAGCTGTGGCCGGAGCCGGAGCGGTTCCGCCCGGAGCGCTTCGCCGGTTGGCGGGACGACCCGTTCGGTCTGGTCCCGCAGGGCGGCGGCGACCACGACACGGGTCACCGCTGCGCCGGCGAGTGGATCACGATCGAGTTGATGAAGCGGGCGGTGGCCAACCTGACCGGCGCGATGAGCTACCGCGTCCCGCCGCAGGACCTGGCGCTCGACCTCACCCGGATGCCGACGCTGCCGCCCAGCGGGCTGGTCGTCGACGGCGTACGGCCGGCCGGCTGAGCGGGTCGCCGCGCCCCGACGCGGTCAGGCGCCGGAGCACCGAAGCGGTTTCAGGGGCCGCGCTGCGGGCACTCGCGGGACCCGACCCGACCGGAGACGACGTGACCCGAGCGACCGTTCCACCGCTGCCGCACCCCGGCCGGTCCGTCGCGGCGTCCGCGCCGGACCGGCTCCCGATGGCGTACGTCCTGCCGCTGCGCGCCGCCGACGACACCGGTCTCGACGAGCTGACCGGCTACCTGCGCGAGCTGCGCCGCTGGGTGGACGTGGTGGTGGTCGACGGCTCACCGCCGGAGGTGTTCGCCCGGCACGCGGCCGCCTGGCGGGGGCTGATCCGGCACGTCCCGCCGGATCCCGCGCTGCGCGGGCGCAACGGCAAGGCGCTCGGGGTGCTCACCGGCGTCGCGCTGGCGCGGCACGAGCACGTGGTGATCGCCGACGACGACGTCCGGTACGACCTGACGGCGTTGCGCGCGGTGCACGACCTGCTCGACCGGGTGGACCTGGTCCGGCCGCAGAACCACTTCGCTCCGCTGCCCTGGCACGCCTGGTGGGACACCGGACGGACGCTGCTCGCCCGGGTGTTCGGCGGGGACTGGCCGGGCACGCTGGCGCTGCGCCGGAGCACCTTCCTGGCGATGGGCGGCTACGACCCGGACGTGCTCTTCGAGAACCTGGAGCTGGTCCGGACCGTCCGCGCGTACGGCGGCAGCACGGCCACCCCGGCCTGGCTGTACGTCCGGCGACTGCCGCCCACCGCCGGGCACTTCCTCGGGCAGCGGGTGCGCCAGGCGTACGACGAGACGGCCCGGCCGGCGTGGCTGCTGGCCGCGCTGGCGGTGCTGCCGGCCACGGCGGTCGCGCTCGCCGCCCGCCGTCCGGGGCTGCTGGTGCGGGCCGGGCTGATCACGGTCGCGGTGGCGGAGCTGGGCCGGCGACGGGCCGGCGGGGCCCGCGTCTTCCCGGCGCACACCACGCTCGCGGCGCCCGTCTGGGTGCTGGAGCGCGGCGTGTGCGCCTGGCTGGCAGCGGGCCGGCGGCTGCGCGGCGGGGTGCCGTACGCGGGCAGCCGCCTACGCGTGGCGGCCCACCCGACCAGGGCGTTGCGGCGTCGGCAAGCACACCGCCACACCGACGAGTTGGCCGGCTGGGTCGAGACATGCGAAGGCGGGGGCCCTTGTTAACGCCTGAGCGATAGCAGGGGCCCCCGCCCAACAGATCGCGGTCTCAGGAGCGCGCCTGGTGGGCGCTCTCCCGCACGTCCTGGGCGGCGCTGCGGCCGTCGTCCTTGACCGCGTGCACGGCGTCCTGGGCGGTGGAGCGCACCGACTCGGCGGCGTGCTGGGCCGGCTCGCGCAGCTCGTCCTTCAGCTCGTTCGCGACCTCGCCCAGCTTCTCCTTGACCACGCCGCTGTGCTCGGTCGCCTTCTCCTTGACCTGCGCGGCGAGCTCCTGCTCGCGGCGGGTGGCCGGGATCAGCGAGGAGACCAGCATGCCGACGCCGAAGGCGATCACGCCGGCGGCGATCGGGTTGCCCTGGGACTTCTGCCGCACGACCTGCGGCGCCCGGTGCGCGGCGTCGCCCACCGTGGCGGCGGCGGAATGCGCCTTGTCACTCACCGTGGAAGCGGCCGAGGAGGCGTGGTCGCCCACCGAGTGGGCGGTGTGGCCGGTGCTGTGGCCGAGGTCGGAAGCGGTTCCCATCACCTTGTCCTTCACGTTCGTCAGCGCGCTGCGGACGCGCTGCTTGCGGTCGTCGACGATGCGGCTCGGGCTGACCTTGTACGCCAGGGCGTCCACGTCCGAGCTGAGGTTGTTGCGGGTGGCTTCGATCTCCCGGCGGATCTGGTCGGGGTCGGTGCTCATCGGGTGACTCCCTCCGGGTGCGGCTTGAGTGCGTCCGGGATGCGCTGGACGCTGTCGTTGGTCTGCTTCAGGCCACGGATCTGCTCGGCGTTCTTCTTCGCCTTGGAGTAGAGGACCGCCGCGATCGCGGCCCACACCACCGCCACGATGAGCGCGGCCAGGCCGGAGTCCATGACGTTGTCGAGGAACTGCCACACCGCGACGGAGACGAAGAGCGCCACCATGTAGCCGCCGAAGCCGGCACCGCCGTAGAGGCCGGCGGCCTTGCCCGCCTTCTTGCCCTCCTGGCGGATCTCGGCCTTGGCCAGCTCGACCTCCTGGCGCATCAGCGTGGAGAGGTCGCCGGTGACCTGGCTCATCAACTGCCCGATCGAGCTGCCGCGCACCTCGTCGGCGTGGTGCGGCGCGCCCGCGGCCTGGTAGCCGGGGTCCTGCGTCGGCACGGTCATACCGTGGTCTCCCTTCTGCCGGTCCGGCCGCTCACGGGCGCGGAGCGCCGGTCGACGGCACGCCCGGCAGCGGGTCGGTCCGGCTCGGCGGCGGCAGCGGCTGGCCGGTGCCGCCGGCCGGGTCGGCCCAGGTGTTCGGGGCGCCGCCGCCCGGGTAGGTCGCGCCCGGCGCGGAGTAGCCCGGGTCCGGCTCGGCGTAGGTGCCCGGCGTCGGGTCGAGGTAGCCACCGGCCGGCTGGGTCGGCACGGCCGGCGTGGTCGGGAGGACCGCGGTCCGCTCCGGGTCGTAGGCCGGCCGGACGCCGTTGTCGTCGTTGCCGACCGCGGCGATGTTCCGGGTCAGCCGGCCGGCGACCACGCCCAGCAGGGCGGCGCCGACCAGGAACGTGCCCGGGTTGCGGCGGGCGTAGCTCTTCACCTCGTTGAGCAGGTCGCCGGGCTCGCGCTGCTCCAGCCAGCCGGCCACGCCGTGCACCCGCTCGGCCGCCTGGTGGGCCAGCTCGGTGACCGGCCCGGAGCCGCCACCCTGCTGCGCCATCGACCGCATCTCGTCGGCCAGCGACCGCAGGCCGCTGGCGGCCCGCTGCTGCTGCTGGCCGGCCTGCGCGGTGACCTGGTTGCGGGTCTCGCCGTAGAGGTCGCGGGCCTGCCGCTTGGCCTCGCCCACCACCTCCCGACCCTGCTCCTTGGCGGTCTGCGCGACCGCGCCGCCCGCGCTTGCGGCGTCGGAGCCGACCTGGCGGGCCTGATCGCGTACGCCGCCGCCGTTCGTCGACTCGTACGTGGCGGACGTGGAGGAAAAGTCCTGAGTCATGGTGTCCCTTCCGCTCGTGCATTCCAGCGGTTGTCTTCGAGGGGGGGGTCACGCGAATGCTTTCCGCGTGACAACTGCCCTACCCTCGGCCGTCGGGTCCATGCCTGATTCGTCATTTCTCTGCGGAAGCGGCCCGTCCCGATCACAGAATGGGTAGGCCGGCCCGCCCCGGGTGGGCGTCACGGGGGGTGACTGCGATGGGACGTGAGGTGCGCGGGCACCCGTCCGCCCGACCGACTGTGCAGAAGGTCGCGCTCGCGGTCGCGGCCGTCTTCGTGCTGATCGGCGTGCTCGGCTTCGTCCCCGGCGTCACCACCCACTACGGCGAGCTGACGTTCGCCGGGCACCACTCGGGGGCGAAGCTGCTCGGGGTGTTCCAGGTGTCGGTGCTGCACAACCTGGTACACCTGCTCTTCGGGCTGGTCGGGCTGCTGGCCGCGCGGCGGCTGGCCGGCGCGCGGGCGTTCCTGGCCGGCGGCGGCGCGCTCTACCTGGTCCTCTGGCTGTACGGCTTCGCCATCGACCGGGAGAGCACGGCGAACTTCGTGCCGGTCAACGACGCCGACAACTGGCTGCACCTGTTCCTCGGCTTCGGCATGCTCGCCGCGGGCCTGCTGCTGAACAACGAGGTGGGTGCCGGCGGCCGGCCGGACATCCCGATCGACCGGCCCTGACCAGCCACGACACGCCGGGCCGGCGTTTGCCCCGGGGTTGCCGGGGGCAGGAGCCCCGGTACGGACACGGGGCGGGACGAGGAGGTCCGGCTATGTCACGGTTTCCGCGGGGCAACGCGTCCCGGTCGCCATGCTCGGCGCGTTCCTGGTCTTCCTGCTGCTGCAGAGCGTGTTCGGCTGGCAGGTGCACAACGAGGAGCTGAGCCAGTACGGCGCCGCGCCGCTGAGCTGGTGGGCCTACCTGGGGACCGGGCACTTCGCCGAGGCGGTGTTCGAGAACTGGAAGTCCGAGTTCCTCCAGATGGGCGGCTATGTGCTGCTCACCGCGTACCAGGGTTCGGCCGAGTCGAAGCCGGAGGGCGAGACGGACCGTCCCGACGACAACCGCGACCACGCCGGCCCGGACGCGCCCTGGCCGGTACGGGCCGGCGGGCTGCCGCTCGTGGTCTACCGCAACAGCCTCGCCATCGCGCTGCTGATGATCTTCGCCGGTTCGTTCCTGGGGCACCTCTTCGGCGGCGTCGCCGCCTACAACCAGGAGCAGGCGCTGGAGAGCGGCGCCGCCCCGATCAGCGCCGGGCAGTTCCTCGGCACCAGCGACTTCTGGTTCCAGTCCATGCAGAACTGGCAGAGCGAGTTCCTCGCGGTGGGCGTGCTGATCCTGCTCAGCATCGTGCTGCGGCAGCACGCCAGTCCCGAGTCCAAGCCGGTGACCGCCCCGCACGCGCAGACGAGCGCCTGAGCGGTGTGTGAGAAGGGGCCCCTTCTCGACGCCAGGCGTTAAGCGGGGCCCCTCCTTACGCCGCCACGGGGAGGTGTTTGGCGAAGCAGACGCTGTACGGGTTGTCGACGTACTCGCCGTAGACCGGGATCGGCTGGTAGCCGCTGGAGCGGTAGAGCCCGATGGCGGCCGGCAGGTAGGTGCCGGTCTCCAGACACACCGTCCGGTGCCCCTGCCGGAAGGCCAGTTCCTCCAGCGCGAGCAGCAACTGCCGGGCGATGCCGCGCCCCCGGTACGCCGGCCGGACGTACATCCGCTTCAGCTCGCCGGTATCGGCGGCGAGCGCCTGGAGACCGCCGCAGCCGACCGCCCGGCCGCCGACCACGGCCGCCAGGTAACGAATGTCGGAGTGGGTGACGGTGACCTGCCCGTCCAGCCCGCCGTCGGCGTCCCGCAGCTCACGCTGCTGGGCCACGACGAGCGCGGCGACCTCCGGATCGGTGGCGGGCCGGCATTCGATCAGCATTCCGTCACGGTAGGTCGACCGGATTTCGCGAAGGTTTCCGGCCGAGGTCCCCGACACGGACACGACCGAACTAGTCGTCGTCCGTGTCCTCCGCCGTCGGACCGGCCTCGATCTCGTCCTCCGGGCGCTGCCGGCGGGCCTTGCGGGCCTCCAGCCGGTCCGCGGCGGAGGGACGTGTCGACTTGTCCTCCAGCCGCACGTCGGTGCCCCGGTTGCCGGGCGTGAAGTCGACGCCCGCGTAGAGCGTCGGCTGCCAGTCGAACTCGCGTTCGCCGATCCGCACCAGGTCGCCGGCCTGCGCGCCGGCCTTGGCCAGCTTCTCCTCGACGCCGAGGCGGGCCAGCCGGTCGGCCAGGAAGCCCACCGCCTCGTCGTTGTCGAAGTTCGTCTGCTTCACCCAGCGTTCCGGCCGGCTGCCCCGGACGGTGTAGGAGCCGTCCGGCTCGGCCTCGATGGTGAACCCGGCGTCGTCGACCGCCTTCGGGCGGAGCACGATCCGGGTCGGCTCCGCCTCCGGCACGGCGCGGCGGCCCTCGTCGACCACCTGGGCCATCGCGTACGTCAGCTCGCGCAGGCCCTCGCGGGTGGCGCTGGAGACGTCGAAGACGCGGAAGCCACGGGCCTCCAGGTCGGGGCGGACGATGTCGGCGAGGTCCTTCCCGTCCGGCACGTCGACCTTGTTCAGCGCGACCAGCCGGGGCCGGTCGGCCAGCCCGCCGTACTGGGCCAACTCCGACTCGATGGCGTCGATGTCGGCGAGCGGGTCGCGGCCCGGCTCCAGCGTCGCGGTGTCGACCACGTGCACCAGCACGGCACACCGCTCGACGTGGCGGAGGAACTCCAGGCCCAGCCCCTTGCCGGTGGCGGCGCCCGGGATCAGGCCGGGCACGTCCGCGACGGTGAAGGTGTGGTTGTCCACCCGCACCACGCCCAGGTTGGGCACCAGCGTGGTGAACGGGTAGTCCGCGATCTTCGGCTTGGCGGCCGAGATCACCGAGATCAGCGAGGACTTCCCAGCGGACGGGAACCCGACCAGGCCGACGTCGGCGACGCTCTTCAGCTCCAGCACCACGTCGAGCTTGTCGCCGGGCTCACCCAGCTCGGCGAAACCGGGTGCCTTACGGCGGGCGTTGGCCAGCGAGGCGTTGCCCCGGCCGCCCCGGCCACCGCGGGCCGCCTCGAAGGTGGTGCCCACCCCGACCAGGTCGGCCAGCACCTCACCGTCCAGGGTCTGCACCACGGTGCCGTTCGGCACCTTGATCACCAGATCGCGGCCGTTGGCGCCGTCCCGGTTCGAGCCGGCCCCACCCTTGCCGTTGTCGGCTTTCAGGTGCGGCCGGAAGTGGAAGTCGAGCAGCGTGGTGACCTGCGGGTCGACCACCAGCGACACGCTGCCGCCATGGCCGCCGTTACCGCCGTCCGGGCCACCGAAGGGCTTGAACTTCTCCCGGTGGATCGAGACACAGCCGTGCCCGCCGTCGCCGGCCTGCATGTGCAGGACGACCCGGTCAACGAACGTCGTCACGACGCCAATCCTTCCAGCGGGGTCCGCCCCGCACGTGGAAAGCCGAAGCGGGCCGGGACCCGAGGTCCGCGGCCCGCTTCGGCTTCGAACTACTGCTGAGGCACGATGCTGACGGTCTTGCGACCGCGCTTGGTGCCGAACTGCACCGAACCGGCGGACAGCGCGAACAGCGTGTCGTCGCCGCCACGGCCGACCAGGTCACCGGGGTGGAACTTGGTGCCACGCTGACGGATGAGGATCTCACCCGCGCTGACGACCTGACCACCGAAGCGCTTCACGCCGAGCCGCTGGGCCGCGGAGTCGCGACCGTTACGCGAGCTGGACGCACCCTTTTTGTGAGCCATTTCCGACGACCTACTTCCCGCTGTTGGAGATGCCGGTCACCTTGATCTGGGTCAGCGGCTGCCGGTGACCCTGACGCTTGTGGTAGCCGGTCTTGTTCTTGAACTTGTGGATCCGGATCTTCGGGCCCTTGGTGTGCGCGGCGATCTCGCCGGACACCGCGACCTTGGCGAGCTTCGCCGCGTCGGTCACCAGGTCGTCACCGTCGACGAGGAGCACCGCGGTGAGCTTCACCGCGTCACCGGGGGCACCGGTGAGCTTCTCGACCTCGATCACGTCGCCCTCGGCGACCTTGTACTGCTTGCCGCCGGTCTTGACGATCGCGTACATCGGAGGCGCACTCCCTGTCGTTGAGGCTGCTGGCGTCTTTTCCCACCGTTGCCGGCGGGTCGTTCCCACGGCGTCTCGCCGGGAGCCGTGACACCGGCGGCGCGGGCGCGCGGGAACTAGGCACACCAAAGTGCGCCGCAGGCAAGAGTACGCCATACCCGGTCCGCCGCCCAAACCGGGCTGCCGGTCACGCCGGGCAGAGCTGGTCGAGCCGCTGCTGGAGCCGGTCGAACGCCGTCTCGTCGATCTTCCGCACGTCGGTGCCGAGCCCGCCCACCTCGGTGGCCAGGTCCGCCAGCAGCGTCCGCAGGCCCGGGTCGGTGGCCAGCCCGGACTGCTCCCGCAGCACGTCCCGCCAGCCCGCGAGCGCGGCCTCCGCGTCCCGCCGGGCGGCCTGCTCCGTGCTTCGGTCCCCGGTGCCGCCCGCCCGCAGCATCTCCGCCAGCTTCTGCACGTACGTCTGGACGGCCACGGACCCGGCCTGCTTCGCGCGGGCGCAGACGCCCGCGTCGCCGGTGACGGTCGGGGCCGGAGTGGGCGACGTGGCCGCCGGGGCCGGTGAGGCGAAGCCCACCGAGAACGGGTCGGTCCGTTCGGCGCAGCCCGACCCGGCCAGCAGCAGTCCGGTCAACGCGGTGACCGCGAACACCCGGCGCATGTCTCCTCCCTCCGGAGCACGGCCGGCCCGACCGGGGGTCGACGGGCAACGGCAGGGCCCCTGCTCCCGGCACTCTGTTGCCGGACCAGGGGCCCTGTCAAACGCCACGCAGGTCAGCGGCTCACGGCCGGGTACGCCGCCGGGCGCCGCCACGGCGGGACCGCCGCCGCGACGAGCCGCCGTCGGCGCCCTCGTCGTCGCTGTCGCCGTCGCCGATCGCGTCCGGGTCGTCAGCGGCGGCGAGTCGGGCCGAGTCGCCCTCCTGGCTGTCCGCGACCGCCGGGGCGGCCGGCGTCTCGGTCTCGAACCGGGACAGGTCGTAGCCCTGGGTGTCGTAGTAGTCGTCGGCGGACTCGGCCACCTCGACGACGGTGCGCTCCGGCGCGACGGCGGCCGGCGGCTCCGCCGCGGCCTCCCCGGCGGGCTTCTCCGCAGCGGCCTTGCGACCCCGGCGACGGCTCTTCTCCTCGACCGGCGCGACCGCCGAGGCGACCGCCTTGACCTTCTCCCCCGCGCCACCGGCACGCGGCTTTTCCGGCACCGGCTCGGTGTGGATCACCACGCCCCGGCCCTTGCAGCACTCGCAGGTCTCGCTGAACGCCTCCAGCAGGCCCGCGCCGATCCGCTTGCGGGTCATCTGCACCAGGCCCAGCGAGGTGATCTCGGTGACCTGGTGCTTGGTGCGGTCCCGGCCCAGACACTCGGTGAGCCGGCGCAGCACCAGCTCCCGGTTCGACTCCAGCACCATGTCGATGAAGTCGATCACCACGATGCCGCCGAGGTCGCGCAGCCGCAACTGGCGCACGATCTCCTCGGCCGCCTCCAGGTTGTTACGGGTGACCGTCTCCTCCAGGTTTCCGCCGGAGCCGGTGTACTTGCCGGTGTTGACGTCGACGACGGTCATCGCCTCGGTCCGGTCGATCACCAGCGACCCGCCGGAGGGCAGGAAGACCTTCCGGTCCAGCCCCTTGAGGATCTGCTCGTCGATCCGGTACTCGGCGAACACGTCGGTGACGCCGGCGTGCCGGCGCAGCCGCGCCACCAGGTCCGGCGAGACGTGCGACAGGTACGACTCGACCACGTCGTACGCCGACTCACCCTCGATGACCAGCTCGCGGAAGTCCTCGTTGAAGAGGTCCCGGACCACCCGGATGACCAGGTCCGGCTCCTCGTAGAGCAGCACCGGGGCACCGCCGGAGGTGGCCTTGGCCTGGATGTCGTCCCACTGCGCCTGGAGCCGCTTGACGTCCCGGGCCAGCTCGTCCTCGCTGGCGCCCTCCGCCGCGGTCCGGACGATCACCCCGGCGCCGTCCGGCACCAACTTCTTGAGGATGTCCCGCAGCCGCTTGCGCTCGGTGTCCGGCAGCTTGCGGCTGATTCCGGAGGCGTTGCCGTTGGGCACGTAGACCAGGTGCCGGCCGGAGAGCGCGACGTGGCTGGTGAGCCGCGCGCCCTTGTGCCCGATCGGGTCCTTGGTGACCTGCACCAGCACCGGGTCGCCGGAGCGCAGCGCCTGCTCGATCGAGCGGGCCCGGCCCTCCAGGCCGGTGGCGTCCCAGTTGACCTCGCCGGCGTACAGGACGGCGTTGCGCCCGCGCCCGATGTCGACGAAGGCCGCCTCCATGCTCGGCAGGACGTTCTGCACCTTGCCGAGGTAGACGTTGCCGGCCATGGTGCCGGACGAGTTGCGGGTCACGTAGTGCTCGACCAGCACGCCGTCCTCGAGCACCGCGATCTGGGTACGGTCGCCACGCTGGCGCACCACCATCGTCCGGTCGACCGCCTCGCGGCGGGCCAGGAACTCCGACTCGCTCAGGATCGGCGGCCGGGTACGCCGCTGCTCGCGGCCGTCCCGGCGGCGCTGCCGCTTGGCCTCCAGCCGGGTCGACCCGGAGACGCCCTGCACCTCGTCGACCGCCTTGCGCGGCTCACGGATCTTGACGACGGTGGGCACGCCGTCCTCGGTGGTGGTCTCCGCCTCACCCGCGCCCCGGCGACGACGCCGACGGCGACGACGGGTCATCCCGTCGCCCTCGGCCTCCTCGTCGCTCTCCTCGGCCTCCGCCTCGGCCGGCTCCGCCGTACCGGTCTCGTCCTCGTCGGCCTCGTCGGCGCCACCCTTGCCCCGGCCACGGCCCCGGCGACCACGGCGGCGGCGACGACGACCCTCGGCGGTGTCGTCGTCGTCCTCGGCGTCGGCGGACTCGTCCGCCTCGGCGGCCGGCTCCTCCTCCTCGAAAACCTCGGCCTCGACCTCGGCCGCCACCGGCTCGGCCTCCCGCCGGCCGCGACGGCGACGGCGGCCGGTCTCGACCGGCTCCTCCGCCGCCTCCTCGACGGCCGGGTAGGTGACCCGGACCTCCGGGGCCTCCTCGGGCTGCGGGGGCATGAACAGGACGGTGGGCGCGGAGAGCGCCGCGCGACGCCGGCGGCCGGTGACCGGCCGCTCCTCGGCCGCCGGCTCGTCCGCCACACCCGGCACCGCGGCACCGGTCGACACCACGCCGGTGGCGTCCGCCGGCCCGCCGGCCCGGGCCAGGTCGACCTCGTCGGTACGCCGGGACGCGCGCCGCCCGCCGGCACGCGACCGCGCACCGCCCTCGGCAGCGGCCTCACCGGTACGCGACCGTGCGCCACCCTCGGCCGCGGCCTCGCTTCCGCTACCGGACCGCGCGTCGCCCTCGCCCGAGGTGGGCTCGTCCACGGGCTCCTCGTCGACCGCGTCCTCGTCGGGGTCGAGCGGGGCCCGACCCTCGGCGATCTCGCCCGTACCGCCCGGAACCGAGACCGGTCCGTCGACCACGGCACCACCCGACAGACCGGCGACCTCGGCAGACGGGCCGCCGGGCGCCTCGGTCGACGCGACCGTCCGGTCGGCGGCCTCGGCGGGCGCCTCGGTCGGCGACTCGGCGGCCGGCATCGGCTCGGCGGCGGGCGGGGTGGCCTTGCGGCGGCGGGTCCGGGTGACCTTGACCGGCGGCACCACCTCGTCCGAGGTGGCCTGCACCTCGGCGGCGGCCACCGGCTCCTCGACCGCCTTCGCCGGGGTCGCCTTCCGGCGCCGGCGGGTGGTCTTCGGCGCGGCCTCCAACTCACCGGCCACCGGCGCGAACACCTCGGCCTGCGGCGACTCGCCGCTGCCGGTGGCCGCGGCGGACGCCTCGACCGGCGCGTCGGTCTGCTCCGGCTGGTTGAGCGGCGCGACCTTGCGGCGGCTGGCCCGCTTGCGGGGCGGCGGCTTCACCTCGGCGACGCCGTCGGTGCTGGTGGCGGTCGCGTCGGCCGGCTCGGCGCCGGTCCGTTCGCCGCCCTCGGGCTCGTTCTCGAGCATGGACGTTCTCCAGTTCTGGCTGCCCCGGGCGCGGTTGAGCGCTGCCACGCAGGGTTGCCGCAAAGGTGTTTCCGCCGGGCGCGCAGGTGCGCGACCGCCGAAGTCTGCCTGCCAGAGCGCTGACCGTCGGTCAGTGCCCTCCGATGGCTGCCCCGTCGCGATCCGCGTCCAACGGATCGACGATCTCGCCCTGCGCGGTCAGCGTGCCCTGCGCCAGCCGGATCACCTTCGGGGTGACCGGCGGCTCCAGGTCCGCCACCACGCGGAGGCCGGAAAGGACGTCATCGGGTCGCACGGACGGGGTGACCTGCCGCACGACCAGTTCGAGTATCGCACACGGTACGGTCGCCGCTCCGGAAGGCGTCTCAGCCGGCACCGGCGCATCGATGGCGATCACGGCGGCGCGGGCGTCGAACGTCCGCCGGCCCTGCTTGGTCATCCGCTCGACCTGGATCTCCTCGGCGGCGGTGAAGGCCGCCACGGCGGCCCGGAGCACGTCCGGATCGACCTCGGGCAGCTCGATCCGCCAGTACGACGCCTCGATCCGGTCGGCCAGGCTGCCGCCGGACGCCTCGACCGCGTCGAGCACGTCGAGCCCGGGCGAGAGCGCGGCGTCCAGAGCGGCCCGGAGGCGCTCCGGGTCGACCGGCTCACGCAGGCCGATCTCCAGGTACTCGGCCTCGCTGGCCACGCCGGTCGGCGCCGCGGAGGCGTACGAGATCTTGGGGTGCGGGGTAAAGCCCTGGGAGAACGCGATCGGCACGCCGGCGCGGCGCAACGCGCGCTCGAAGGCCCGGGCGAAGTCCCGGTGCGAGGTGAACCGCAGCGGTCCACGCTTGGCGTACCGGATGCGGACCCGCTGGACGACGGGCGCCTGGCCGCCCTCGGGTTGAGGCTTTCTGGCGATCGTGAACTCCTCGGCTGTGCCTGCGCGTGTCCGTCCCATCCTGGCGCAGCCCGCACCGCCTCCCACACCCGCCCCCACCACTCTCTCCGCGGTGGGGTGGGTCAGGGGCGGCGGTCGCCGGCCGCGGTGGGGCCGCCCAGCCGGTCGAGCGCGTCGTCCGGGAGGTGCGCCACCCGGGCCAGCTCACGTCGGTGCCGGCGCCGGTTCCAGATCAGGAACACCACGAGCGCCAGCAGCACCACCAGGGCCACCGCGATGCCGATGCCGATCACCAGCACCTGCTGGTCGGTGGGGCCACCGCGGTCGCCGTACCTCGTCACGTCGAAGTCGTCGTCCTCGGCCGCCCGCGGCGCGGCAGCGCTCGGCGCGGCCGGGTCGAGCAGCGGGTTCGCCGAGACCGACGGCACGTCCGCGGTGAGCGCCGCCACCGGGTCGATCCGGCCGAAGCCGAACTGCGGGTCCCGGCCCGACGGGCCGGCGTCCCGGGCGGTGCGGATGATCCGGTTGATCACGTCGGGCGCGGAGAGCTGCGGGTACTTCGAACGGATCAACGCCGCGACGCCGGAGACGATGGCGCTGGAGTCGGAGGTGCCGTCACCCCAGCCGTAGCCGTGGTCGCGGCCGGCGTTGTAGATCCCGTCCGCCGGCGCGGCGACGACCGCCTCCGGGCCCTGGGCGGAGCCGGACCAGAAGCCGCCGCCCCGGGTGGTGCCGGTCACCGCGATCACGCCGGGGATCCGGGCCGGCGAGGCGATGTCCACGTCGCCCGCCTTGCGGTTGCCGCCGGCGGCGACCACGACGACGTCGCGCGCCAGCGCGTACCGGATCGCCTCCTCCTCGTCCGGGTCGGGCGCGCCGGCCCGGCCGAAGGAGAGGTTGAGCACCGTCGCGCCACCGTCGACCGCCATCCGGATGCCCAGGGCGGACGCGCCGTCGGGCACGGTTCCGGGGCCGGGCTCCTGCTTGATGGGCAGGATCCGGGCGTCCGGCGCGATGCCGTCCACGCCGTCGCCGACGTTCGCCGCCGAGATGATGCCGGCCATGTGCGTGCCGTGACCGTCCGGGTCCTCCCGGCCGTCGCCCCGGGCGCCGTAGCTGCGGTCGCCGGGCAGCACGCGCCCGCGCAGCGCAGGATGGGTGGCGTCGACGCCGGTGTCCACCACGCCGACCACCACCCCGCGTCCGGTGGAGATCCGACGTGCCTGGTCGATGCGCAGTTCGTCCAGATACCACTGCTCGGCCCGGCGCGGCGCGGCCGGCACCGGCTGGGCCGCGCCCAGCACCATCAGGCCGGCCAGCAGTCCCGCCGCCACCGGCCGGAGCGCGGCGACGTGCACCCTCATCCGTCCGCCCTCATCGCAGAACGCCCGGGGACGCACTGTCACCGGCACCCCACGGATCGTCGTCCTCAGTCAACCACGACGAGTGCTCGGCACCGCCCCCGCCGTGCCCGGCGCCGCCGGGCCCGCCCATCATCCCGCCGCCCATCATGCCCCCACCGCCACCCGCGCCGGTCGCGTTGCGGAGCGCGCTGGCGGCGCTGGTCAGCGGCGGGATCCTGCCGTTGCCGCCACCGACCAGGCCGGGCAGCGCACCCACGCCTGGTCCGCCGGCCGCGCCGAGACCACCGCCGCCGAGACCACCACCGGCGCCCAGCCCGGCGCCGCCGCCGCCGAACCCACCACCACCGCCGGCGGTGCCCAGGCCACCGCCGCCACCGCCGAACGCACTGCCCGGACCGCCGGTCGTGATCGTCCCCGGCCCGCCCGCGCCGGCCAGGCCGGTGCCGTAGTCGTGGTCACCCGAGCCCGGGTAGCCGCCACCGGTGACCGACGGGACGTACGACCCGCCGCCGCTCTGGCCGCCGCCGAGATCGACGCCGCCCGTGGTGGGCGGCGGTGAGAACGAACCGCCACCGTACGAGCCACCGCCGCCACCGCCGATGCCGGCGCTGCCCAGCGAGGGCGCCTTGCCGCCCCCGCCACCGCCACCGCCGGGCAACCCGGTGTCGGGCACACCGGACGGCGGGACGCGGTTGTCGGGCGTGTAGCCGTCACGCGCGTCGTTGGCCGAGGGCTGGGGCACGACCAGCTTCGGGCGTTCGGTCTCCACCGCGGCCGGCAGCGGCGACATCGCCCGGTTGGCCGCCTCCTGGTTGTCCCGGTACCAGTTGTCCAGGTGCGACTTGGTGTCCCACCAGCCGCCACGCTTCTGGTCGTCGGCGTTGCCGTCGACCCTCATCGTCGCCTCGAGGTCGTCGGCCTTGTCGCGGAACGCGCCGTCGGCGTAGAGCGACTGGTTCTGCTGGTAGTCACTGCGCAGCGAGGCCAGGAAGCCGGACTGGCTCTCGCCGTCGCGGGCGTCGTCGAGCTCGGTGCCGCCGGGCAGGCTCCACTCGTTCCAGCCGAAGTCGTCCATCAGCGGGATCGGGATGCTGGCCACCGCCGTGCGGATGTCGCCCTCGATCCGCGACAGCGCGCCGCTGACGTCGCTGGCGTGGGTGATCAGCTCCTCGATGTCCTTGCCGATGCCGCCCAGGTGCTCGCGGTACGCGTCACCGCCGCTGCCCGTCCAGCCGGCCAGCAGCCCGGGGAGACCGCCGCTGTGCGGGCGTTCCTGACCGGACGCGATCGGGCCGACGAACGAGCGCCCGACAAGCGCGTCGCGCAGGTGGCCGAGCCCGGCGGAGAGGTTGTTCCAGCCGACGCCGACCGACCCGACCGTCTCCGGATCCGCGGCGAGCGTCACCTCCCGGACGCAGCGCTCCCAGGTGCCTCCAGCCATGCTCGCCTCTCCCTCAGGCCGGGTACGGGTACGTGGGCTGCTGCCCCGCCTCGGGCGGCGGCGCCGCGGACTCCAGCAGCCGCTCGATCTGCTTGCCGTTGGCGGCGTTGCGGGCCTCGGCGTCGCGGAACGCCTTCGCGATGTCCTCGGTGCCCTTCTTCAGCCCGGCCAGCTTGCTGGAGATGGCCTTGAGATGGGCCTCCATGTTGGCCGTCGACCGGGTCAGCGCCGCCCACTGCATCCGCGCGTCCTCGTACGCGCCGAACGGCGTGCCGTTGGGCACCGCCTGGGCGTTGTTGCTGTCGCCCTTCATCCGCTCCTTGATGCGTTCCATCTCGTAGCCGATGGTGTCGTCGACGTACTGCTTGAGGCGCTCGACGTAGTCGGCGGCGGCGTCCAGGTCCTCGACGCTGACGTGCAGGTCGCCGGTGTCCGGCGGCGTGATGCCCATGCTGCTGTCCTCCCCCGCTACCGGCCCGGGCCGGTCCACTACGGACGCAGCGTATCGAGGAGGACCAGCCGGGGCAGCCCCGCCCCGACCACCCGACGGTCGACACGTGACACGACGGAGCGCGGGCCCCGAGGGGTTCCCGCGCTCCGTCACACGTCGGTGCGGCTCAGCCCTGGGCCGCCGTGGGCAACCGCATCCCGCCGACCGGCGTCAGCGGCAGCAGCTTGCGCCCGGTCGGGCCGATCTGGATCTCGGTGTCCATGGACGGGCACACGCCGCAGTCGAAGCAGGGCGTCCAGCGGCAGTCGTCCTGCTCGTACTCGGACAGCGAGTCCTGCCAGTCCTGCCAGAGCCAGTCCTTGTCCAGGCCGGAGTCGAGGTGGTCCCAGGGCAGGACCTCCAACTCCTCGCGCTCCCGGGTGGTGTACCAGTCGAGGTCCACCCCGAACGCCGGCAGCGTCTCGGCCGCCGCGTCCACCCAGCGCTGGTACGAGAAGTGCTCGCTCCAGCCGTCGAACCGGCCGCCGTTCTCCCAGACCCTGCGGATCACCGCGCCGACCCGGCGGTCGCCCCGGGACAGCAGGCCCTCGATCAGCGACGGCTCGCCGTCGTGGTAGCGGAAACCGATCGCCCGGCCCAGCGAACGGTCACTGTTGATCGCCTGCTTGAGCAGCTTGAGCCGGCCGTCGATGACCTCGGGCGTGGACATCGAGGCCCACTGGAACGGGGTGTGCGGCTTCGGTACGAACCCGCCGATGGAGACCGTGCAGCGGATGTCCTTGGACCCGGTGGCCGCCCGGCCGGCCCGGATCACCTCGTGCGCCATGTCGGCGATCTCCAGGACGTCCTCGTCCGTCTCGGTGGGCAGGCCGCACATGAAGTAGAGCTTCACCTGCCGCCAGCCGTTGGTGTACGCGGTGACCACGGTGCGGATGAGGTCTTCCTTCGACACCATCTTGTTGATCACCTTGCGGATCCGCTCCGACCCGCCCTCGGGGGCGAAGGTCAGGCCGGTCCGCCGCCCGTTGCGGGACAGCTCCTGGGCGAGGTCGATGTTGAACGCGTCCACCCGGGTCGACGGCAGCGACAGCGAGACGTTGGTGCCGGCGTACTGCTCGGCCAGACCGGAGCACATGTCACCGATCTCGGAGTGGTCGGCCGACGACAGCGACAGCAGGCCCACCTCGTGGAAGCCGGAGAACTCCAGCCCCTGCTGCACCATCTGGCCGACAGTGGTGATCGAACGCTCCCGCACCGGGCGGGTGATCATCCCGGCCTGGCAGAACCGGCAGCCCCGGGTGCAGCCCCGGAAGATCTCCACCGCGTACCGCTCGTGGACCGTCTCGGCGAGCGGGACCAGCGGCTTCTTCGGGTACGGCCACGCGTCCAGATCCATGGTGGTGCGCTTGTGCACCCGGAACGGCACGTCCGGACGGTTCGGCACGACCCGCTGGATCCGGCCGTCGGGCAGGTAGTCGACGTCGTAGAAGCGCGGCACGTAGACGCTCTCGGTGCGGGCCAGCCGCAGCAACAGCTCGTCCCGGCCACCCGGTGAGCCCTCGGCCTTCCACTCCCGGACGATGGCGGTGATCTCCAGCACCGCCTCCTCACCGTCGCCGAGCACCGCGGCGTCGACGAAGTCGGCGATCGGCTCCGGGTTGAACGCGGCGTGCCCACCGGCCACGATCACCGGGTCGGCGTCGGTGCGGTCGGCGGCGAGCAGCGGAATGCCGGCGAGGTCGATCGCGGTGAGCAGGTTGGTGTAGCCCAGCTCGGTGGAGAACGAGACGCCGAACACGTCGAAGTCACGGACCGCGCGGTGCGCGTCGACGGTGAACTGCGGGACGCCGTGGGCGCGCATCAGCGCCTCCAGGTCCGGCCAGACCGCGTACGTGCGCTCGGCGAGCACGTCGGGCAGCTCGTTGAGCACCTCGTAGAGGATCTGCACGCCCTGGTTGGGCAGCCCCACCTCGTAGGCGTCCGGGTACATCAGCGCCCAGCGGACGGTCGCCGCGTCCCAGTCCTTCACCACCGCGCCCAACTCGCCCCCGACGTACTGGATGGGCTTGGTCACCTGGGGCAGCAGCGGCTCCAGCCGGGGCCACACGGAATTGGCCGCGACCGGGCGCGGCGTCGTCGACGGGGCACTCATGATGCCCAAGGATACGCGGTCCCCCACCCCGCCCTCCCCCACCGGCACCGTTCCCCCGGCCCCTCCCCGTGATCAAGGAGTTGGCGCGCGAATCCGGACCCGGCCGACGTGAACTCCTTGATCATCGGGCTGGTGGGCGGAGGCGGGGATTCGTCGGGGGTGGCGGGGCGGTACTAACCTCGCAACGGGCGCGAGAGGAGATTGCCGCGATGTCGCAGCCGCAGCCGGAGGCGGGCCGGCCGGCCGACGGGGCCGACGGGCCAGCCGTCACCGAGCCGCCGACCGCCGTACCGACGCCGGCCGGCGCCGAGGCCACCAACCCGCCGTCCCCACCCGACGCGCCGGAGACCGACGCGTCGGAGACCCGGGTGCCGGAGACCGACGCGTCGGAGACCCGGGTGCCGGAGACCGGGGTGCCGCGGGTGGCGGCATCCGACGAGGCCCTCACCGACGAGGCCGGGGAGCCGGTCACCGCGGGAGCCACCCCGCAGGTCCTCGACCCGTCGGACGCCTCGACGCCGTCGGAGGCATCGAGCGCCTCGGCAACCTCGGACGCCTCGGCCGACAACGACGCCGTCGGAACCAGCGCCGTCGGGACCGAGGCGGAACGCGACGCGCAGCCGACCACCGACACCAGCGCCGACGCCACCCCGGCCGTGCCGGCCGTACCGGCCGGCCGTGCCCGCGGCTCCGCGGCCGTGCCCGGCCGCGCCACCCCACCGCCCCCCACCCGGGTCGAGAACGGGCGGCATCCCACCCGGGTCGAGAGTGCGCCGGACGCCGTCCGCATGGAGACCGGGCCGAACGCCACCCGCATCGAGACCGGGCCGAACGCCACCCGCATCGAGACCGGGCCGAACGCGACCCGGGTCGAGAACGGGCTGGACGCCGCCCGCATGGAGACCGGCCCGAACGCCACCCGGGTCGAGAACGGGCCACCGCCGACCCGCGTCGAGCCGCCCGCGCCGCGCTGGAGCGGCTCCGCCGCGGTTCCGCCCCCGCCGCCGCGCCGGCGCGGCTGGGGCGAGTCGGCGGAGCCCACCCCGGTACCGCCGGTCGCCTCCCCCGAGCACGCCACCCCTGTCGATCCGTGGGCGGGCGTGGACACCACCGGCTGGGACCTCCACTCGGCCGATCTGCCGGCCCTGCCGGCGCCACCGGCGACCATGCCGTACACCGCGCCCTGGCCGGCGCACCCGGCGCCGCACCCCGCGCCGCCGCCGGTGTCACCGCCGGCGCCCGCCCCGCCGTACCCGGGGCCGCCGGCAGCCCGGCCGGTCTCGCCACCCGCGCACACGCCGCCGTACCCGGCGTCACCCGCCGCCCGCCCGGTGTCACCGCCGGCGTACACCCCGCCGCCGGCCCCGGTGGTCGCCCCCCGGGCGCCGAAGCAGGCCCGGCCGCCGAAGCAGCGCCGGGGCGGGACTCCGCCGCCGGTCGCGCCGCCGCCCGGGTGGCAGGCGCCCAAGGGGTACGCGCCGCGACGCAGGCGGCGCCGCTGGCCCTGGGTGCTGCTGCTCTCCGTGGCCTGCTGCTGCGGCGTCCCGCTGTGGTGGGTCCAGCCGCTGTCCAGCCAGTATCCGGCCAGCGCCAGCCTCCCGGACCAGCTCGACTCGATGCAGTTGCGTCAGGACGAGCGCAGCCGGGCCGCCGCCGAGGAGTTGAAGAGCCAGGTACGCCAGGCGGACCTGCTCGCCGAGGACACGTTCGCCGGCATCTACGCCACCGACGACGGCAAGCGGGTGACCCTCTTCGGCAGCACCGGCTTCCGGTTGACCCCGGAGTCCGACGCCGAGGCCGAGCTGAAGCGCCTGGCCGGCGACTACGCCCTGCAGGCCTCGGTCAGCGTGGACACCGGTGTGCGGGGCCGGTACGAGCGCTGCGCGGTCGGTCGGACGGACGGCGACGCGGTGGTGGTGTGCACGTCGGTCGACTACGGCAGCCTGACCACTGGCGTGTTCACCAGGCTGTCGGTGGACGACAGCGGCCGGCTGCTCAACGAGCTTCGGGAGCAGGTGGTGCTCCCGAAGAAGTCCTGACCCGGAGGCCGGGTCAGGCGGGCGACTCGCCCGGCGTCTGCTCGGCGCGCTTCGGCGCGTAGCGCGGGACGTACTCCTGGCCGGTGAGCTTCTGGATCTCGGTCATCAGCTCGTCGGTCATGGTCCGCAGCGACGTCCGGTCGTCGGGCCGGCCGGTGAAGTCCAGCGGCTTGCCGAACTTGATGGTGATCTTGGCGCGACCGGGGCGGGGCACCCGCGTCCCGATCGGCTGGGCCTTGTCGGTGCCGGTGACGCCGACCGGGATGATCGGCACGCCGGCGGCCACCGCCAGCCGGGCCGCACCGGTGCGCCCGCGGTAGAGGCGCCCGTCCGGCGAGCGGGTGCCCTCCGGATACACCGCGACCAGGTCACCGGCCTGGAGCACCGGGATGGCCGCGTCGAACGCGGACAGCGCCGCCCGACCGCCGGCCCGCTCGACCGGGATCGCGCCCAGCCCGGTGAGCACGAACTTGGAGAAGCCGCCCTTCACCCCGGTGCCGTTGAAGTACTCCGACTTGGCCCAGAAGGCCAGGTGACGGGGCACCACGGTGCCGAGCAGCAGCTCGTCGGCGACGGAGAGGTGGTTGCCCGCGAAGATCGCACCGCCGGTCGCCGGGATGTGCTCCAACCCCTCCACGTGCGGACGGAAGGCCAACCGGAGCGTGGGCGCCACGGTGAGCTTGCCGATGGTGTAGAGCAGGGGCACGGGTCCTCCGGCGGTCGTACGCGGAACAGGCGCTGTCACGGTAGCCGACGCCGCCACCCCCGGCCGAGCGGGTGGCGGGCAGTCCACCCGCCGGGGCGTTGGTTAAGCGGGGGCCCTTCCTATACCGAATGCGTTAAGAACTCCTAACTCTGGGGGCGTTGGAGTTGGCGCCAGCAGATGAGGGAGCAGGCGAGGCTGAGGAAGGCTTCGTGGATGTCGTCGCGGATTTCCCAGCGGATGCGTAGGCGGCGGAACCA
>NZ_PYPS01000059.1 GCF_003027925.1 Micromonospora sp. RP3T | reverse complement strand
CGGCACGGCGGCCCCGGCGGAGGCGGCCCGGGCCGGGTTGACCCTGCTGCTGCTGGGCGTCGCCGCGGCGGCGTACGCCCGGATCGGGACGCCGGTCGGCCGGCGCGTGCGGGCGGCGCTGCCGTTCGGCGCGGTGGCCCTGCCGGTGCTGCTCGCGGCGGCCGGCGCGCCCTGGCCGGTGGTGCCGGCGGTGGCGTTCGGCACCGGCCTGGCCGCGCTGCTGACCGCCGCCACGGCGGGTCCGGGGCCGGCCGTCCCGGTGGGTGAGGCTCCGACGTCGACGGTGGGTCCGGTCCCGGCCGTCCCGGTGGGTGAGGCTCCGACGTTGACGGTGGGTCCGGTCCCGGCCGTCCCGGTGGGCGACCGTCCGGTGTCGACGGTGGGTACCGGCGGCGTCGCCCCGGCGGGGGCGCGTCCGGCGTCGGTGGCGGGCCCGGTGGGGGCGGGTCCGGCGTCGGCCCCGGGCTGGTGGTTGCCGGTGCTGGTGCTGGCGGGCGCGGTGCTTGGCGGGTTCGGGTTCGGCGGGCTGGTCGCCACCCGGGCGGGGACGTTGGCCGGGCTGGGGGCGCTGGTGGTGGCCGGCGTGGTGGCGGGCGTGGCGGGGTGGTCGGGCGCGGTCCGGCTCGCCGGTTGGCTGGGCGCGGTGGCCGCGGCCACCGGCTTCGCGGTCACCGCTCCGCTGGCCGGCGGCCTGCCGTTGCGTACCGCCGGGTTCGCGGTGCTGGCCGTCGCGGCGGTGACCCTGCTCGCCGCGCCGGCGCTGCGGGCCTCTCGGATGGCGGGGGTGGTGCTGGAGGGGGTGGCGCAGGCGGTGGCGCTGCTCGCGTTGCTGCTCACCGGCGGCGCGCTGCGGCACGCGGCGGCGGTCTGCGCGCTCTGGGGCGTCGTGGTGGGGGTCCGGGTGCTGCGTCGGGGTGAGACGCCGGCCCGGCGCGCCGGTCTCGCGGCGGTCGCGGGCGGCAGCGAGCTGCTCGGCGGCTGGCTGCTGCTGGCGGCCGGCGGGGTGGCGGTGCTGGAGGCGTACACGGTGCCGGCGGCGGCGCTCGCCCTCGGCGCGGGCCTGGTCGCGCTGCGGCGTCGGCCCGGGCTGACGAGCTGGCTGGCGCTCGGCCCGGGGCTCGGCGCGGCGCTGCTGCCCAGCCTGGTCTCGGTGCTGGCGGCGCCGGACCCGCAGCCGCTGCGCCGGCTGGTGCTGGGCGCGGTGGCGCTCGGCGCGGTGCTCGGCGGCGCGGTCCGGCGCTGGCAGGCGCCGGTCCTGCTGGGCGCGGCCACGCTGGTGCCGCTGGCGCTGCACGAGCTGGCCCGGAGTTGGGACCTGCTGCCCCGCTGGGTCTTCCTCGCGCTGGGTGGCTTGGCGCTGATCGGTCTGGCCGCCACGTACGAGCGACGCCGCCGCGACCTGGCCCGCCTGCGTGCCGCCGTCACCCGCCTGACTTGACCGGTCCGGTCGCCGGGGTGGGGGCAGCACCACCCGAGGTTCGGGGGAAGGCGGGATTACCCAGGGCCACGAATTTCGCCAGGCTGGTCACCGAGGGTCACGATTGGGTGTGGCCCACGGCAGGCGGGGGGCGATGGCGGATGACGACTTCGACGGTGGCGGCACCGGAGGGCCGGCGGGGCAGCGACTACGCGCGGCTGTCCCGCCGGGTCGCCGAGGCCGGGTTGTTCGAGCGGCGGCCGGGCCGGTACGCGGTCCGCATCGCGCTCACCCTGGGCGCGTTCCTGGCCGGCTGGGCGGTGGTGGCGGCCGTCGGCGACTCCTGGTGGCAGCTGCCGCTGGCGGCCGTCATGGCGGTGGCCACCACCCAGGTGGCGTTCCTCGGGCACGACGCCGGGCACCGGCAGATGTTCCGTCGGCGCGGGCCCAGCGAGGTGGCCGGCCTGGTCGCCGGCAACCTCGCCGTGGGGCTCAGCTACGGCTGGTGGGTGGACAAGCACAACCGGCACCACGCCAACCCGAACCACGCCGACGAGGACCCGGACGTGGGCGCGGGCGCGTTGGTCTGGACGTACGAGCAGGCGCGGGCGACCCGGGGACTGAGCCGGTGGCTGGCCCGGCGGCAGGCGTGGCTGTTCTTCCCGATGCTGCTGCTGGAGGGGCTGGCGCTGCACGTGGCGAGCGTCCGGGCGCTGGCCGGTCGGCAGCCGGACGGCCGGTGGCGCGTCCCGGTGCGGCACCGGGCCGTGGAGGCGACGCTGCTCGCGGCGCACACCGCCGGTTACGTCGGCCTGCTGCTGGCGGTGATGTCACCGGGCAGGGCGCTGCTCTTCGCCGCCGTGCACCAGGGACTCTGGGGGCTCTACATGGGGTGCGCGTTCGCCCCGAACCACAAGGGCATGCCGATGCCCACCGCCGACGACGACCTCGACTACCTGCGCAAGCAGGTGCTCACCGCCCGCAACGTGCGCGGCGGCCGGTTCGTCGACCTGGCGCTGGGCGGCCTCAACCACCAGATCGAGCATCACCTGTTCCCGAACCTGCCGCGCGCCAACCTGCGCCGGGCCCGCCCGCTGGTTCGGGCGTACTGCGCCGAGCAGGGCATCCCGTACGCGGAGGCCGGGCTGGTCGAGTCGTACCGGCAGGGGTTGGCGCACCTGCACGACGTGGGGCGACCGCTGCGCGCGGGCTGAGCCGGGCGGGCCGGTCGGGGGCGTCGAGGGGGTGTCCCCGCCCGGCCCACCGGTGGCGTGCGCCGCTTCCGGCGTGCGGGGGAACGCCGCGGTCGGACGCGGCCGGTAGGGTCGTCGCAGTGGTGGGACGGCGCGTCGCCGGGGTGACGCGCGGCCCGGTGGGGTGACCGGCCCCGAGCGGGTCAAGCGACGACACGGTGCGGAGCGCGGCATGAGATTCGAGATCAGCAAGGTGCTGGACGCCATCGAGGGACGGGTCTGCACCGACCCGTTGCTGGCGCGGGCCGTGGTCGACCTGGCCGAGGTGATCCGCTGGCAGAACCTGGACGGCGGGCGGCCGGCCAGCCTGCTGCGGCTCGGGATGGTGATCGACGCGTTGTCCCGGCAGATCGGCGAGGACAGCGTCCAGGTCTACGCGATCGTGCACCGGGCGCTGCTGTCCGACGCCGACCTGACCTCCAACGAGCGGATGGTGGTCCGCCGCTGGGCCGACGACGGCCTGGTGGAGGTGCTCGACCAGCCCGGCGACCGGATGCTGGAGGTGGCCGACCTGCTCGGTCTGCCGGTGCTCACCCGCGCCCGGCTGGACGGGCTCGTCGGCCGTTACCCGTGGGTCGGCCAGGCCGGCCGGGTGCTCGCGCCGGTGCCCGGCGCCGGTGGGCCGGTGTTCATCGCGCACGTCGGCGGCGGTCAGGATCCGGTCGGCGGCACCCGCTCGCCGGCCGGCGTCAAGCTGCTCTCCCGGCAGTGGCGCTGCCCCGAGCCGGGCTGCGCGCTGTTCGGCGGCGGCGGGGGCGGCGGCGCCTTCGCCGACCTGGCCGCGATCGACCGGGCCCCGTCCGAGCAGCCGCCGCCCACGTTGCGCACCGGCGCGCCGACCTGCCCCCGGCACGGCAGCCGCCTCTCCGACGCCGGGCAGCGCCCGCGCAGCGAGGTGCTGGCGGTGCGGATCGGCGGGCTGGTGCGGAAGCGGTTCGTGCTCACCGAGGCCGATCCGGTGGCGGTCGGCCGGGCCCCGGACGGCCCCGGCAACGTGACGCTGGGCCAGTGGCTCAACGACGAGGCCCGCCGCTGGATCAGCCGCAGCCACGTCCGGTTCGACCTGGGGCGCGGCGGTGAGGTGGTGGTCACCGACACCAGCACCAACGGCTCCGGAGTCCGGCCGGGCGGGTCGATGGTCGAGACGGAGCGGATCCCGCTGCCGCCCCAGCAGTCCCGGGCGTTGGGCGAGGGCGACCTGATCGAGCTCTACCCGGGCGTGCAGATCGGGCGGGCCGCCGAGACGGCCAGCGACGCGACGTACACGCCGAACTCGGTGATGGCCGAGGCGCCGACCATGGCGATGCGGCTGCCGCGTCCCTGACCCACGAGCGCGAAGGGCGCCGGGACCGTCGTGGTCCCGGCGCCCTTCTTCGCGTACGCCGTCAGCCGGCCAGCACGGCGGCGAGCTGCGCCACCGCGTGGTCGATCTCGTCGGCGGTGATCACCAGCGGCGGGGCGAGCCGGATGGTCGAGCCGTGGGTGTCCTTGGCCAGCACCCCGCGCTCCATCAGCCGCTCGCACGCCTGCCGGCCACTCATCAGCGCCGGGTCGATGTCGACACCGGCCCAGAGACCGCGCACCCGGACGGCGACCAGACCCTTGCCGAGCAGCGCCTCCAGGCCGGCCTTCAGCCGCTCGCCCAGCTCGGCCGAGCGGCGCTGGAACTCGCCGGTGGCGAGCAGCCGGACCACCTCGGTGGCGACCGCGCAGGCCAGCGGGTTGCCGCCGAACGTGGAGCCGTGCTGGCCCGGCTGGAGCACACCCAGCACGTCGGCGTTCGCGGCCACCGCCGAGACCGGCACGATGCCGCCGCCGAGCGCCTTGCCCAGCAGGTACATGTCCGGGACGACGCCCTCCAGGTCGCAGGCGAACGTGGCGCCGGTGCGCCCCAGCCCGGACTGGATCTCGTCGGCGATGAACAGCACGTTCCGCTCGGTGCAGACCTCGCGTACGCCGGGCAGGTAGCCCTCCGGCGGCACCACGACGCCCTGCTCACCCTGGATCGGCTCCAGCAGCACGGCCACCGTGTTCTCGTCGATCGCCGCGGTCAGCGCGGCCAGGTCGCCGTAGGGGACCACGGTGAAGCCCGGCGTGTACGGCCCGAAGTCGGCCCGCGCGTCCTCGTCCGTGGAGAAGCTGACGATGGTGGTCGTCCGCCCGTGGAAGTTGCCCTCCGCCACCACGATGTTGGCCTGGCCCGGCGTGACGCCCTTGACCTGGTAGCCCCACTTGCGGGCGACCTTGATGCCGGTCTCCACCGCCTCGGCGCCGGTGTTCATCGGCAGCACCAGCTCCTTGCCGCAGAGCGCGGCCAGCTCCCGGCAGAAGTCGGCGAACTGGTCGTGGATGAACGCGCGGCTGGTCAGCGTGAGCCGGTCGAGCTGGGCGTGCGCCGCCTCGATCAGCTTCGGGTGCCGGTGGCCGAAGTTCAGCGCCGAGTAGCCGGCCAGGCAGTCCAGGTAGCGGCGGCCGTCCACGTCGGTCAGCCAGGCGCCCTCCGCCGAGGAGATCACCACGGGCAGCGGGTGGTAGTTGTGCGCCGTGTGGCGCTCCGCGTCCCGGACCGCGGAGGGGGTCCGCAGCATGTCGTCGATGATCACTTGGTCGCCTTTCCCTGACGGAGTCGCAACGTGCAGCACTTCGGTCCGCCGCCGGCCTTGCGCAGCTCGGACAGGTCGATCCCGATGGTCTCGTAACCCCGGTCGCGCAGCTTCGCGGCCAGGTCGGTGGCCTGCGCCGGCAGCACCACGTGCCGGCCGTCGCTGACCGCGTTCAGGCCCAGCACCTCGGCGTCGGCCATGGTCGCGTGGATCGCGTCCGGGAAGAGCCGGCGCAGCACCGCCTGGCTGCCCGGCGAGAACGCCTCCGGCAGGTACGCCACGGTCCGCTCGTCGAGCACGGTCAGCGCGGTGTCCAGGTGGTAGAAGCGGGCGTCCACCAGCTGCATGGTGACCACCGGGTAGCCGAAGACCTCCTGGAGCTGCGCGTGCGACGCGTGCGCGGTGCGGAACCCGGTGCCGGCGAGCAGGTGGTCGCCGACCAGCAGGACGTCGCCCTCGCCCTCGTTGAGGTGCTTCGGGTCGTGCATCTCGAAGCCGGCGGCCTCGAACCAGGCCCGGTACGCGGGCGCCTCGTCGGCGCGCTGCGGGTCGCGGAACTGCACCGCCATGGCCTTGTCGTCGATCACGGTGCCGCCGTTGGCCGCGAACACCATGTCCGGCAGGCCGGCGACCGGATCGATCAGCTCGACCTCGTGGCCCAGGTCGAGGTACGTCTGGTGGAGCTGCTCCCACTGCCGGATCGCCAGGTCGGCGTCGACCGGGGCGGTGGGGTCCATCCACGGGTTGATCGCGTAGTCGACGGCGAAGTACGTCGGCCGGCACATCAGGAAGCGCTGGCGGGTAACGTCCATCGTCATGTGGTGCTCCCAGGGTCGGGCGCGCCCGGCCACGGTCGGCCCACGGGCTGGCGCCGTGGCTCAACCGTATGCGGCCCGGTGCGTCGACTTCCACCGCGATACCGTGCGTCGAGCAGCGAATCGTTGCGTCTAGCGGCTCTTCGCCGGCTGATTGTTGCGCCTACGCACTCCGTGACCGTCCGGTTCCCTCGCCGCCGCTCAGTGTCGGACGCCTCCGGTTACCGCCCCCACCATCAGGAAAGACCGTTCCACCCGTCGAGATCCCCGGAGATCTTGGTAGGTTTCGGCCCCTCTGGGGGCCATTCCGTACCAAGATCTCGGGCCGCTCGGGCCGCTCGGGGCGGAAAAACACTTCGGGGGGCGGCGAATCGCCGCCCCCCGAAAGGGTGTTGCCCTGCCGGTGAACCACCGGAGCTGCCCGGTGAACCACCGGAGCTTTGTCGGGCTGCCGGTCGCTGCCGGCGATCGAAATAGTGCCCTCAGAATCGATCGACAAACTGTGAATCAAGCCACTCGCGGAAGCGGCCCACCCACTCGCCGTCCGCGGTCGGCCAGTCGAACTGGCCGGTCATCGCCACGATGCCGAGCACCACGGCGGCCAGGCCGACCAGGATGCCGATCAGCGCGTCGGTCTTCCCGGCCACGTGCCGGCGTC
Source organism: Micromonospora sp. RP3T (assembly GCF_003027925.1). Lineage (GTDB taxonomy): Bacteria > Actinomycetota > Actinomycetes > Mycobacteriales > Micromonosporaceae > Micromonospora. The sequence continues at coordinate 24,351 of NZ_PYPS01000059.1, read as the reverse complement.
GGGTGGCGATCAGACCCAGCACCGCGAGCACCGCGCCGACCGCGCCGAGCCCGATGCCGTAGCCGGCCAGCGTGCCGGAGAGCACGAAGAGCGCGCCGACCACGGACACGATCAGACCGAGCGTGGCGAGCAGGCTGGCCCGCGGCTTCTTCGTCAGCTCCGGGTCGAGTGTCCGGTCCGGGCGACCGTCGCCGTCCACGTCGACGGGACGGTCCGCGCGGCCGTCCCGGTCCAGGTCGACGGCACGGTCCGGGCGGCCGTCCCCGTTCAGGTCGACGGCACGGTCCGGGCGGCCGTCCCCGTTCAGGTCGACGGTCTGCTCCCGGGTGGGTTCCGGGTCGACGGTCCGCGTACTCCGACCCGACGGCCGGCTGGTCGCCGCCCGGGCCGAGGCGGCCCGCTGCGCCGCCCGCCGCTCCGCCTCACCGGTGCGGGGCGCGGTCTCGACGCCCGCCGCGTCGGTGACCGGCCCGGTGCCGGTGACCGGTCCGGCGTCACCGGCCGGCCTCGCGTCGGCGACCGGCCCGGCGTCGGCGGCCCGCTCCGCCTCGGTGGCGGTGGCGCCGCTGCGGTACGTGGTCCGTGCCGCGTCGCGGTCGGTCACCACCGGCCGGTCGGCCGTTCCGTCCGCGGCCGGGGTTCCGTCGGCGGCCGGGGTCTCGTCGCGGGCGTCCACGACACCGTCGCCGTTCACATCGGTACTGCGCGCCGGAGAGTTCCGGCGGGACAGGATGTTCACCTTGGTACCTCCTGATGCAGGCGCGGAGGCCGCGCATGACAGGAAGGAGGTACCCAGGCGTGCGGAAATCGACACCCGACGACGGAACCGGGCCCGCCCCGGCCGGCCGACGTCCGGTCGGCCGGGGCGGGTCCGGTCACCGTCACGCGGGCGTCGTCGTCAGGACTGGGTGCGTGACCACTGCTGGTTGGTGCCCCCGCCGCAGGTGAGCTGCTGGACGTCCGCGCCGTCGCCGGTGCCGGCGTTGACCACGTCCAGGCACTTGCCGCTGTGCCGGGCCCGGAGCTGGAACCAGCTGCCGACCGCGGCCCACTGCCACTGCTGGTTCGCGCCCCCGCCGCAGGTGTACTGGATGATGTTCGCGCCGTCGGCGGTGGACGCGTCGGCGACGTCGAGACACTTGCCGCTGTTGGCGTTCACCAGGCGGAACCAGCCGCCGCCGGCGTCCTGGAACTCCCACCGTTGGTTCCCGCCGCCGTTCCACGCCCACTGCTTGACCTCGGCGTTGTTCGCGGTGGAGTTGCCGATCACGTCCAGCACCCGGCCGCTGTGCCGGGCGGTGACCCGGTACGAGACCGGCGTGTCACCGGTGACCGTCCCCGTGGCCGTGTCGATGGTGACCGACGGGTACCAGGTCAGGCTCATGCTGGTGCTGGTGGGGAACGAGATCGGCAGCCACACGTACTGCGAGTCGTTCACCGGCCCGCCCCACGCCCCTGCCCACCGGTCACCCAGGTAGAGGTAGCTCGTGGTGGCGGTGCCCTGGATCGGCAGCACGAAGGCGGGCTGGGAGTTGAACGTGGTGCCGTTGCCCACGTCGGTCCAGCCGCTCCACGGTCCCGAGATGCTCGGCGCGGTGGCGTACCGGGCCTGGTTCGGGCTCCAGCCCGTCGCCGCCGAGGTCAGCAGGAAGTACGTGCCGCCCCGCTTGAACATCGCGGGCGCCTCGCGCGTCGCGCCGGCCCAGAAGTTGCCCACCAGGCCGGCGACGTTGAGGTAGTCCGAGGTGAGCCGGTAGATGTTCAGGTCGCGGTTCTCGTTGGCCGCCGAGATCATGTACGCGGTGCCGTTGTCGTTGTAGAGCGTGATGTCCCGGGACATGTGCTGCCCGAGCGGCCGGAAGCTGCCGTGGTAGGTGTAGGTGCCGTCCACCGTGGCGGACGACGCGACGGCGGCCCGCGCCTCGTTGTAGTCGGACCCGTTCTCCTTGTGCATCCACATCACGAACCGGCCGGTGCCGGCGTTGTAGATGACCTTCGGCCGTTCGATGTTGGCCCGCTGGAGTTCGGTCGCCGACGCCTGGGTCAGCACGTTGTTGCGGAACTCCCAGGTGCGCAGGTCCGTGGAGCGGTAGACGGAGACCGCCCGGAACGTGTTGTCCGGGTTCCGGTTCTCGCCGAACCAGTAGTAGTAGTTGTCGACCTTGAGGACGCCGCCGCCGTGGGCGTGCACCACCGCGCCGCTCGTGTCGGTGAACTGCGTGCCGTTGGTGACCGTCACCGCCGCCGCCAGCGCGCCCGTGCCCGGCCCGACCATCATCGCGAGGGCCACGACCAGCGCCGTCCCGGCCGCCAGGAGGCGTCCGATCGATCCGTCCGTGGGAGACCGCATGCCGGTCACCGACCGCAGACCGGCGTGAAGCCGCTGGACCAGCCGCTGACGGCCACCATCAGCCCGAACGTCGTCGAGGTGCCCGGCGTCAGCGTTTCGTTCCAGGAGGCGTTGCGGACCGTCACGTTCTGGTCGGCGCTCTCGGCCACCCCGCCCCAGATCGACTGGATGCGCTCGTCACCGGACCACCGCCACGAGACCAACCAGCCGCGCATCGGCTCGGTCCCGGTGTTGCGCACGGTGACCGTGACGATGAAGCCGCCGTACCACCTGCTGTCGATGGTGGCCGTCGCGGCGCACGTCGATGTCGGCAGCGTCCGCGCCGGCCCGCCGACGAGGTACGGATCGCGCGTGCCGTGCGCGTCGCTGAACCGGAACCAGTAGTCGGTGTCGGGCGTCAGCCCGTCGACCGTCACCGTCCCGAAGAGTTCCGGCCCGGAGACCGCCTCGGCCACCGGGTTACGCCACCCGGTGGCGTCCTCGCGGCTGGTGAAGAGGGTGACGACCATCGGCGGGTCGTAACCGCAGGGCGGGCGGAGCAGGATCGAGTACCTGACGGTGAGGCTGGTGGCGGTGGCGCCGGTCACCTGGCCGCTGACCGGCAGCGCCGGCGGGCACGCCAGCGTCGGTGTGGGCGCGGGTGTCGTCAGGACGGTGGCGGGCGACTGGGCGGCACCGGTCGAGGCGGCCAGGCCGGTCAGGGTGAGGGCGGCGGCCAGAGCCGCGCCGAGGGTACGAATCATCTGCGCTCCTGAGCTGAGCTGCGGGCCCCGCGGCGCGATCGGCGGTGGTGGCGTTCAACCGCCCCGGTGGCGCAACGGCGGCACGGCGGACTGCCGGAGAGGACTGCCCGGCGCCGGGTGGCGCACCACCCCGCGCGTCACTCTCCTGCTGGATCGAGCGGCTCGCACCGGCTCCCGAGCGCGACCGGAGTCAGTCTGGCATTCGACAGACGTCGATTCAATGACGTCCCGTGCCGTGGTCGCGGGCTGGCGACGCGGCCTAGTCGGGCGCGATGCCGTGGGAGCGGAGAATCTGACGCACGCGCTCACGCGTGTAACCGGTGACCCGCACGATGTCGACTTGGCGCATGCCGCCCCGGGACGCCTCGACGATCGCGGTGGCGAGCTGGTCGCGTGCCTCGGTGACCTTCTCGCGATCCTCGGCCGCGCGCTGGGCGGAGGCAGCGGCGGTCGCCTGCGCCAGGTGAAACGCGCGCACCGCATCCGCCAGTCGGTTGGCCATGCCACAGATGATCCCATCGGCCAAATGCTGCGTAAATTTCGCGATTGCCATTGGCCAACAGCGAACGGAGAAAGTTACTTGATGAGGCCAACTGAACACTGATAGTTTGGCACTGAGTCAGGCGACCTCAGCCACCCACGAGGAGGCGACCAGTGAGCAACCTACCCACCCTGCCCGAGTGCGGCGCACCGGCGACGCTGCGGATCGAGCTGTACACGACGGACTCCCTGGACGCCTGCGCGTACACCTGCGCGGCGCACACCCCGCACGCGGTTGGCGCGCTCGGCCGGGCCGGGCTGGACGCGTACCCGATCGGTCTGGGGCCCGGGGTGTCGCGGCCCTGCGGGCACGTGTTCGTCTATCCGACCGGTGCCCTCGCCGCCCCGGACGACCTGGCCCATCCGCGCTGGTGCGACCGGGACCGTTGCCGGCTCCGCGGCCGGCACTGTTCCCGGGCCCGCCGGGTGGACACCAACCGCGCGGAGTCGTCGGTCGTCGAGGTCGGGCTGGTGCGGGCGCTGCATCCCGCCGCCGAGACGATGGTGAGCCTGAGCGGCGCGGCCTCCGCCGTGGTGTTGTCGGTCGGGCAGGCGCGGGTGCTGCGGTACCGCCTGGCCCACCTGCTCGACCTGGCGGCGGTCGGCCGGCAGCGGTGAGCACCGCTGACTACGCTTGGCACCTGTGCCAGAGGGACACTCCATCCACCGCCTCGCCGCCCGCCACGCCGAGTTGTTCGCCGGCGACAAGGTGCACGCCGACAGCCCGCAGGGGCGCTTCGCCGAGGGCGCGGCCCGGCTCACCGGCACCGTCCTGGACAGCACCGAGGCGTACGGCAAGCACCTGCTGCACCACTACGCCGGCGAGTTGACGCTGCACGTGCACCTCGGGCTGTACGGCAGGTTCGCCGACGGGCCGGGGGAGCCGCCGGCCCCGGTCGGTCAGCTTCGGCTGCGCCTGCACAGCGACCGCAACTGGTTGGAGCTGCGCGGCCCCGCCGCCTGCGAGCTGCTCACCCCGCCCGAGGTGGCGGCGCTGCGCGGCCGGCTCGGCCCCGACCCGCTGCGCGCCGACGCCGACCCGGACCGGGCGTACGCGCGGATCCGGCGCAGCCCCACCCCGCTCGCCGCGCTGCTGCTGGACCAGTCGGTGGTGGCCGGCACCGGGCTGATCTTCGTGACCGAGGCGCTGTTCCGTGCCGGGCTGCCACCGCTGCTGCCCGGGCGGGAGCTGACCCCGGCCGGCTGGGCGGAACTCTGGGCGGACCTGGTGGTGCTGATGACCCGCGCGGTCGGGCGCGGCCGGATCGACACCGTGCGCGACGCGGACCTGCCGGAGGCGACCGGTCGGGCGCCGCGCGTCGACCGGCACGGCGGCGAGGTGTACGTCTACCGCCGCCCGGGCGCGCCCTGCCACGTCTGCGGCACCCCGGTGAGCCGGGGCACGCTGGCCGGCCGCAACCTCTACTGGTGCCCCACCTGCCAGGCCGGCTGAGCCACGTCTCGTTCCAGGCTCGGTCACGTCTCGTCGAGCAGCCAGCGGGCCGCCTCGATGTTGCCGGGGAAGACCTCGTCGCCGCCGACGCTCCAGGCCAGCGTCTGGCCGATCGCCCAGCCGCGGACCCGGGCCCGGTCCAGGCCCAGCTCGGTGCTGAGCCGGTCGAGCCGGCGCCGCACCGCCGTGGGGGAGTGCCCCAGCTCGGCGCCCCGGACCAGCGGCACCACCGCGAACTCCCGCTCGCCGACGAGCGGCTTCGGGTCGATGACCAGCCACGGCTCGCGGTCGGCCGCCAGCACGTTGCCGGCGTGCAGATCCTGGTTGACCAGCACCTGTTCGCCCTGGTCCGGGGCCAGTTCGGCGAGCAGGCCGAGCGCGGCGTCGAGCAGTCGCCGCTCGTACGGCCGGTTGGTCCGCCGCCAGTTGGCCGGCATCCGCTCGGCCCAGCCGGCCGCCTCCTCGGCGAGCGGCGTGAACGGCGGGCCGGCCGGCACCGCGAGCCGGGGCAGCAGGTCGACCGCGGCGTCGAGCGCTTCGTCGAGCGCCAGCGTGTGCAGCGGTACGCCCGGGTCGCAGCGCTCGACCAGCAGCGCGCGACGGTCGGCGTCGTGGGCGAGCAGCCGGATCGCGCCCCGGCCCGCCCAGTGTGCCAGCGCGGTGCCCTCGTGGACGCTGTCGTCGTCCGGGTACTGCAGTTTCAGCACCGCCCGCGTGCCGTCCGGCAGCTCGGCCGGCAGGGCCAGCGAGGCGAACGCGTAGGCGAACGGCGGCCCGACGGCCGTCAGCTCCCATTGCGCCACGCACTCCGCCAACCGGTCCGGCAGCTCCGCCAGCCAGGCCCGCCCGAGCGGCGTCCGTTCGGTCCACCGCAACCCTTCCGGGATCTCCCACCGCATCCGGCCATCCTGCCCGAGCCCGGCCGTCGGTGTGGGTGCACCTGTGGTCGCCAGAGCGACAACAACTGCACCCACCGGTTCAGGGGTGCCACCCGGCGGCGGTCAGGGCGGCGCGGAGCTGGGCGGCCACCTCGACCGGACGGTGGCGCACGTCGAACGCGGTGAAGCGCAGGATGCGGTCGCCCTCGATCCAGACGCGGTTCTGCCGGCGCAGGTCCGCCGCCCAGTGCCGGACGTCCATGTGGTGCGCGCCGTCCACCTCCACGTGCAGCCGCCAGCGCCGCCAGTACGCGTCCAGGTAGCGCTGCCGGCCGTCCGCGTCCCGGCGGCGCTCCTGTCCCTCGGGGACGGGCAGGCCGTGGCGGCGGCAGAGTCGCACCAGGTCGATCTCGGACAGCGCCTCCGCGCCGCCGGCCACGTCGTGCAGCGTCTGCCGGATCAGGCGGCGCCGTCGCGCCTGGGGCAGCCGGTCCAGCACCGCGCCCAGCTCCGCCGGGGTGGCCCGCCGCTGTTGGCAGCCGGCCGCCACGATCTCCTGCGCCTCGTCGTCGGTGCCGGCCCAGCCCGCCGCGTCCACCAGCGAGCGGGCCATGCCGGTGCGGTGCGGTCGGCCCGGCCGGCGGTCGGCGTGGCACAGGTGACGTACCCGGTGGACCCGCACCGCCGGCAGGCCCAGCGACAGCCGGCGCAGCAGGTCGGCCGCCCGGCGGTCGTGTGGCACCAGGACGTCGAGCGCGGCGTACCGCCAGGTGCCGCGCAGGCCGCCGGCCCGCGCGGCGGCCAGCCCGGCGAGCACCGCGCCGTCGCCCGCCGCCAGCACCGCGATCCACCACTGCTGCTCCCGGGTGTACGGCCCACCCGGCGCGGCGCACACGATCCCCCGGCACACCCGGTGCCAGCGACCGCTCGCCACCAGGTGTCGCACCCGGCCCGGCGTCAGCACCTCCGTCGCCTGGGCCCAGGTGAGCACCCCGGACTGCCCGAGCAGCAACCACTCCAGCCGTGACGCGTCGTCCCCGGATGCCCGCACCCGCCGATTCCACCGCGCCCGGGCGGCGCGCGTCCGCCCCGTCACGGCGGAAGGCGTTAAGAAGGGGCCCCGCCTATGCGGAAGGCGTTAAGAAGGGGCCCGGCCTTACGTCTCGGCGAGGGCGTCGACGGCCTTGCGGGCGGCGATCAGCACCGGGTCCCAGACCGGGGCGTACGGGGGTGCGTAACCGAGGTCGAGCGCGGTCATCTCGTCCACCGTCATGCCGTTCCACAGCGCCACGGCCAACGCGTCGATCCGCTTGGCCGCCTCGGACCAGCCGACGATCTGCGCCCCGAGCAGCCGACCGCTGGGCCGCTCGGCGATCAGCTTCACGGTCATCTTCTGCGCGCCCGGGTAGTAGCCGGCCCGGTTCGTCGACTCGGCGATCACGGTGACGAACTCGAACCCGGACTCGGCGGCGTCCCGCTCGCGCAGCCCGGTGCGCCCGACCTCCAGCTCGCAGACCTTGGTGACGGCGGTGCCGATCACGCCGGGGAACGTGGCGTACCCGCCGCCGATGTTGATCCCGGCGACCCGGCCCTGCTTGTTGGCGTGCGTGCCGAGCGGGACGTGCACCGGCATGCCGCTGACCCGGTGCAGGCTCTCCACGCAGTCGCCGGCCGCCCACACGCCGGGCACGCCGGGCACCCGCATCCGGCGGTCCACCCGGATCGCGCCGGACGGCCCGAGCGGCAGGCCGGCGGCCTCGGCGAGCCGGGTGTTGGGGCGTACGCCGAGACCCAGCACCACGACGTCGGCCGGGATCGGCCCCTCGTCGGTGACCACCGCGGCGATCCGGCCGTCCCGTTCCTCCAGGCCGGTGACGGTCAGCCCGGTGCGGATGCCGATGCCGACCCGACGCATCGCCTCGCCGACCAGTTCGCCCATGTCCGGGTCCACGGTCGCCATCGGCTGCGCGGCCTGCTCGACCAACTGGACGGTGAGCCCGCGCTGCACCAGCGCCTCGGCCATCTCGACGCCGACGTAGCCGCCGCCGACCACCACCGCGTGCCGCGGCCGGGGCTCGCGTTCGAGCCAGTCGAGCAGCGCGGCGCCGTCGTCGAGCGTCTGCACGCCGAACACGCCGGCCACCTCGTCGCGGGCCCACTCCGGCTGCACCGGGGTCGCGCCGGTGGCGTACACCAGGGTGTCGAAGCCGGCGCGGACCTCGCCGCCGCCGTCGAGGTCCCGGGCGACCACCTCGCGGCGGTCCAGGTCGATGGCGGTGACCTCGTGCCGGGTCCGGACGTCGATGTCGAAGTCGTCGCGGAACGCGGCCGGGGTGCGGGCGACGAGCTGGTCGCGTTCCGGCACCAGGCCGCTCACCCAGTACGGGATGCCGCAGGCCGAGTAGGACGTGAAGTGCCCCCGCTCGAACGCGACGATCTCCAGGTCCGCCCGGTCGCGGCGGCGCCGCGCCTGGGAGGCCGCCGACATGCCGGCGGCGTCCCCGCCGACGACGATCATCCGCTCCGCCACGCCGCTCATCCTGTCACGCCCCGACCGGGCCGCGGGGTGGCTCAACCACGGGTCTGCCGGGCCACGTCCGCGACCACGTCGACCAGCTTGCCGGTCTTCGCGAACACCGCCCGCTGCCGGGCCGCGCCGCTGCCGTGCCGGCGCAGGCCGTCCAGCAGCTCGGTCACCCGGTCGAGGTCGCCGTGCCGTTCCAGCTCCGGGCGGATCCGGTCGACGAGTCGCTCCAGCAGCTCCCAGGCCGGGCGCAGCTCGCCGTCGGTCAGGTCGACGCCCTGACCCTCCAGCCCGTCGTGGGCGGCCCGCCAGTGCGCGGCGACCAGCAGGTGATGATCGGTGTTGACGGCCCGCCGGCCGGCCGCGATGTCGGTGAGCGCGGTCGCGACCAGGCCCCGGACCAGCGCGGCCACCAGCACCGCGTCGTCCACCGACGGGCAGACGTCGCCGATCCTGATCTCCACGGTCGGGTACTTGGCGGAGAGCCGGGCGTACCAGTAGAGCATTCCCTCGTCCAGCATCACGCCGCTGGCGATGAGCTGCCGGATCAGCCGCTGGTAGTGCTCGTGCGACTCCAGGTAGGGCGTGGGCGCCACGGACGGCCAGCGTTCCCACTCGATCGAGCGCCAGCTCGCGTAGCCGGTGTCCTCGCCCCGGGAGAACGGGGAGTTGGTGGTGACCGCCTGGAGGATCGGCAGCCAGGGGCGGACGTGGTTGAGTACCAGCACGCCGGTGTCCGGGTCCGGCACGCCGACGTGCACGTGCATGCCGTTGTTGCCCGGACCGGGCACCAGCAGCCGGAACCGTTCGATCATCCGGTCGAAGCGCGGCTTGTCCACCACCGCCGGCACCGGTCCGTCGACCGGCCCGGTGCCGATCGCCAGCAGGCGTACGCCGGCCCGCTCGGCCGCGTCGGCCAGCTCGGCGCGGAGCACCCCCAGCGAGTGCCGGATCGAGGACAGCTCCAGCCCCGGCGGGCTGCCGATCTCGATCTGGCTGGTCTGGAACTCGCGTTCCACCTGGCCGCGCAGCTCGGCCGGCACCTGTTCCATCACCAGCTCGACGGCGGGCACGGCGGTCCCGGTGTGTGGATCGGCGAGCAGGAACTCCTCCTCCACGCCGACCGTCAGCAGGTCCGTCCCGCCCTCGGCGGCGTGCCGTTCCCGCTCCGCCACTGAGCCGCTCATCGCCACCACCGTCTCTTTCCGACCGGCCGCGACACCGTGCCGCGTGGTCGACGCCCTGTTACCCACCGTGTCGATGCCCGGAAACGCGTCGGACGGCGTGTCGGCCCGATCCGCCCGGTCGGTTGTGCGCCGCCGTGCCCCGGAGGGCCGTCGGGTGACGGGACGCGGGACTACGATGAGCCGGCCCGGCGGGCGGTCGCCGGGCCGGAGGAGGTCGTGGTGACTCCGAACGGCACGTCGCGCACGGTGACCGGTGTTCGCGCCCAGGTTCCGCGCGGCTTCGCGATCCTGCTCGCGGTGATCGCGGCGGTGTGCGCGTTGGCGGCGCTGAGCAGCGCGGTGGCCGCCGACGTCCAACCGGTCCGCACCGCGATCGACGCGCTGCTGGTGCCCGCGCCGGCGAACCTCGCGTACGCGGTCTTCCTCGGCGTCCTGGCCGCCGCCGCGCGGCGGCGCAAGCGGCTGGCCTGGTGGGTGCTGCTTGTCTACTTCAGCCTCACGCTGGTGGTCGGCCTGACGGCCGGTGGGCTGCTGCTGATGGTGGGCGCCAACGAGCTGAACCACGCCGCCGGCCAGCGCCTCTTCGGCACGCTGGAGACGATCGGCGTCTGGGTCGGCATCGCGTTCGCCGCCGCCGCGGTGGCGCTGCTGGTGGCCGCGCGGCGGGAGTTCTACGCCCGGGTCCGGCCCGGCAGCACCTGGCGGGCGCTGGGCGTGCTCGCCGGCCTGGCCGCCGCCTTCGTCGGCCTGGGCTATCTGCTGCTCCTGGTCGAGCCGGGCAGCCTGCACACCTGGTCGGACCGGCTGGGCTACGCGGTGGAGAAGGTCTTCGGTGGCGCGATCACGCTGGACCTGACCCGTCGCGGCCAGGCGCCCGGCTGGGTCAACCTGCTGCTCGGCGCGTTCGGCGCGGCGGCGTTCCTGGCCGCGCTGTTCACGCTGGTCCGCTCGCAGCGGGCCAACGCGGTGCTGCACGCCGGTGAGGAGGAGCGGATCCGGGAGCTGCTGGCCCGGCACGGCGAGCGGGACTCGCTCGGCTACTTCGCCACCCGGCGGGACAAGGCGGCCGTCTTCTCGGCCAGCGGCAAGGCCGCGCTCACCTACCGGGTGGTCAACGGCGTCAGCCTGGCCAGCGGTGACCCGGTCGGCGACCCGGAGGCGTGGGGGCCGGCCATCGAGGCGTGGCTGGAGCATTCCCGGGCGTACGCGTGGACGCCGGCGGTGCTCGGCGCCAGCGAGGCCGGCGCGCGGGCGTACCGCCGGCACGGCCTGAAGGTGCTCCAGCTCGGCGACGAGGCGATCCTGCACACCCGGGAGTTCGACCTGGACGGCCGGGACATGCGGCCGGTCCGGCAGGCGGTGCACCGGGTCGAGCGGGCCGGCTACACCGCCCGGGTCCGCCGGCACGCCGAGATTCCGCCGGAGGAGCTGGCCGAGGTGGCCGGGCTGGCCACCGCGTGGCGGGACACCGGGCACGAGCGCGGCTTCTCGATGGCGTTGGGCCGGCTCGGGGACCCGGCCGACGGTGACTGCGTGCTGGTCGAGGCGTGCGACGGCGCGGGCCGGGTGCGCGGGCTGCTCTCGTTCAGCCCGTGGGGCACGCACGGCGTCTCGCTGGACCTGATGCGCCGGGACCGCGCCGCCGAGAACGGCGTCACCGAGTTCATGGTGGCCGCGCTGCTGGCCGCCGGCCCGCGCCTCGGCGTCGACCGGGTGTCGCTCAACTTCGCCGCGTTCCGGTCGGTGTTCGAGCAGGGCGCGCGGATCGGCGCCGGTCCGATCATCCGGGCCTGGCGGCACACGCTGCTCTTCTTCTCCCGCTGGTGGCAGTTGGAGTCGCTCTACCTCTCCAACGCGAAGTACCAGCCGCACTGGACGCCGCGTTACCTCTGCTTCGCCGAGCGCCGGGAACTGGCCCGGGTGGGTCTCGCGGCGGTCGCCGCGGAGGGCTTCCTGGCCCTGCCGGGTGGGCGGCCCACGCCGCTGCACGGGGTCCCGCCGGCCGGCGGCGGGATCGGCTACGTGCCGCCGGCCGCCGCGGCGGTCCGGGCCGTCCCGCCGGAGCCGCCCGCCGCGCGCCGGCCGGAGCAGATCCGGGTACGCCTGGCGAAGCTCGACCGGCTGCGCGCGGCCGGCGTCGACCCGTACCCGGTGGGCTATCCGCGCACCGCGAGCTGCGCGGCGGTGCGGGACCGGCACGCCGCGCTGGCCCCGGACACCGGCGCCGGCGAGACGGTGGCGGTGGCCGGGCGGGTGCTGCTGGTCCGCGACCACGGGCGGGTCCTGTTCGCCACCGTGCGGGACGGCAGCGGCGATCTTCAGGTGATGCTGGAGCACGACCTGGACCGGTGGCGGTCGACCGTCGACATCGGCGACCACGTGGGCGTCACCGGCGAGGTGTACGCGACCCGGCGCGGCGAGGTGTCGGTGCGGGTGACCGGCTGGGAGCTGACCGCCAAGTGCCTGCGCCCGCTGCCGGACAAGCACCACGGGCTGGCCGATCCGGAGGCCCGGGTCCGGCAGCGGTACCTGGACCTGGCGCTGGACCCGGCGGCCCGGGAAATGGTGCGGGCCCGGAGCGCGACGCTGCACAGCCTGCGCGCCGGCCTGGCCGGGCGGGACTTCCTGGAGGTGGAGACGCCGATCCTGCAACGGGTGCACGGCGGCGCGAACGCCCGCCCGTTCGTCACCCACATCAACGCGTACGACCTGCGGTTGAGCCTGCGGATCGCGCCGGAGCTGTATCTGAAGCGGCTCGCCGTGGGCGGCATCGAGCGGGTCTACGAGCTGGGCCGGGCGTTCCGCAACGAGGGCGTGGACGCCACCCACAACCCGGAGTTCACCGTGCTGGAGGCGTACCAGGCGTACGCCGACTACCAGGACATGCGGGTGCTGGCCCGGGAGCTGATCGTGGCGGCGGCGACCGCGGTGCACGGTGCGCCGGTGGCCCGCCGGCCCGACGGCGAGCTGGTCGACCTGGGCGGCGAGTGGCGGGCGGTCACGGTGCACGAGGCGGTCTCGGCGGCGCTGGGCGAGGAGGTCACCGCCGACACCGAGCTGGCCGCGTTGCGCAAGCTGGCCGACGCGGCCGGGGTGCCGTTCGATCCGCGCTGGTCGGCCGGCGCGGTGCTGCTGGAGCTGTACGAGCGGCTGGTCGAGGCGCGTACCGAGGCGCCCACGTTCTATCTCGACTTCCCGACCGAGGTGTCGCCGTTGACCCGCCAGCACCGGCGTGATCCCCGGTTGGCCGAGCGCTGGGACCTGGTGGCGTACGGGATGGAGCTGGGCACGGCGTACTCCGAGCTGGTCGATCCGACCGAGCAACGGCGGCGGCTCACCGCGCAGTCGTTGCAGGCGGCCGGCGGCGACCCGGAGGCGATGGAGCTGGACGAGGACTTCCTCACCGCGCTGGAGTACGCGATGCCGCCGACCGGTGGGCTGGGGCTCGGCGTGGACCGCCTGGTGATGCTGCTGACCGGCCGTTCGATCCGGGAGACGTTGCCGTTCCCGCTGGTCCGCGAGTCCTCCTGATCGTCGCCGCCACCGGCATTCATTGAAGATTGTTGACAAATGCGGGGGCGGGCGCGTACAAATCGCTCTCAGAGAGCGCTCTCCGCCCCGTCCCCGCAGAGAGGCACCCCGATGAACCCGATTCCGGCGGCCCCGGCCGCCCCCACCACCGTGCCCCGGTCCCACCGCCGGCTCGCCCTGGCCGCGACCGTGCTCGCCGCCACCACCGCGCTCGCCGGCGTCCAGATGACCGCGCAGGCCGCCGTGCCGTCCCCACCCGCCGGGTGGAACCTGGTGTGGAGCGACGACTTCACCGGCGCGGCCGGCACGCTGCCGTCGTCCGCCAACTGGATCGTCGACACCGGCACCAGCTACCCGGGCGGCCCGGCCAACTGGGGCACCGGCGAGATCCAGACCTACACCTCCAGCACCGCCAACCTGTCCCAGGACGGGGCCGGCAACCTGCGCATCACCCCGCTGAAGGACAGCGCCGGCCGCTGGACGTCGGCCCGGATCGAGACGGTACGCAGCAACTTCAAGCCGGCGAGCGGCGGTGTGCTGGCGATCGAGGGCCGCATCCAGATGCCCAACGTCACCGGCGCGGCGGCGGCCGGCTACTGGCCGGCGTTCTGGGCGCTCGGCTCGCCCTACCGGGGCAACTACCAGAACTGGCCCGGCATCGGCGAGTTCGACGTGATGGAGAACGTCAACGGGATCAACTCGGTCTGGGGCGTGCTGCACTGCGGCGTCGCGCCGGGCGGCCCGTGCGACGAGTTCAACGGCCGGGGCGCGTCCCGGGCCTGCCCCGGGAGCACCTGCCAGTCGGCGTTCCACACCTACCGGTTCGAGTGGGACACCTCGGTGAGCCCCCAGCAACTGCGCTGGTACGTCGACGGCCAGCAGTTCCACACCGTCACCCAGACCCAGGTCGGTGAGCCGTACTGGACCCAGATGACCAGTCACGCCGGCTACTTCCTGCTGCTCAACGTGGCGATGGGCGGCGGCTTCCCGAACGGCGTCGCCGGCTCCGCCACGCCGACCGCGTCGACCGTGTCCGGCCGACCGATGCTCGTCGACTACGTGGCGGTCTACTCCCGGGGCGGCGGGAGCAACCCGTCGCCGACGCCGACCACGCCGCCGCCGGGCGGGGTGCGGGACGCGTACGCGACCATCCAGGCCGAGTCGTTCAACGCGCAGAACGGCGTGCAGGTGGAGACGTGCGCCGAGGGCGGGCAGGACATCGGCTTCCTGGCCAACGGTGACTGGGCCCGCTACGACAACGTGGACTTCGGCTCCACGCCGCCACGGGACTTCGTGGCCCGGGTCGCGTCCGGCGCGGCGGCCGGGGTGAGCGGCCTGGTGGAGGTGCGGGTGGACAGCCCGACCGCGACACCGATCGGCAGCTTCGCGGTCGGCAACACCGGCGGCTGGCAGACCTGGACCTCGGTGCCCGGCAACGTGGGCGCGGTGACCGGCCGGCACACCGTCTATCTCACGTTCAGCAGCGGCCAGCCGTCGGACTTCGTCAACGTCAACTGGTTCACGTTCCGCCGCTGATGTGTAAGGCGGGGCCCCCGCTTAACGCATTCGGATGTGGCGGGGGCCCCGCTTAACACCTCGCCGACGGTCAGCGCCCGGTGGTCACCGACTGCCGGGCACGCCGCCGGCGCACCTTCTTCGCCGCCCAGCTCACGATCATCACGCCGAAGACCGCGAAGATCGCGTAGTTGAACCACTGGCTGTAGCGGTCGACGTCCTCCCAGCGCGAGCCGAGCAGGAAGCCGGCGCCCACGATCAGCGTGTTCCACACCCCACTGCCGAGCGTGGTGAGCAGGATGAACTCGCCCAGCGGCATGCGGTTCGCGCCGGCCGGGATCGACACCAGGCTGCGCACCACCGGCACCACCCGGCCGATCAGCACCGCCCAGCGGCCGTGCCGCTCGAACCAGCGGTCCGCCTTCTCCAGGTCCTCCAGGTCGACCAGCGGGATGTGGTCGAGCCACCGCTTGAGCCGGTCCTCGCCGAGCGCCGCGCCGAGCCAGTAGAGCACCAGCGCGCCGAGCAGCGAGCCGGCGGTCGCGGCCAGCACGATCACCACCACGTTGAACCGGCCCTCGGCGGACAGGTAGCCCGCCATCGCCAGCACGATCTCGCTCGGGATCGGCGGGATGATGCTCTCCAGCGCCACGAGCAGCGCCACGCCGACCGCGCCCCACGCGTCGATCACGCTCGCCACCCACCCGGTCAGCCCGGTGAACTGGTTCGGATCGACGTTCTGGGCGAGGGCCATGGCGGTCCTTCCACACGGGGTGCCGGAGATCCGGGGGTAGTACCCGGGTGAGCTTTGCTCACACCCGCCGGTGACCGGGCTAACCCTCCGGGTGCAGCGCCTCGTCCGCCGGCCCCCACCGCCAGCCGGTGAAGCGGACCAGCAGGCCGCCGTGGCTGGGCGAGCAGCAGTACGGCCCGGCCGTCGCCGTCGCCGCCGGGTCGAGCGGCGCGACCCGCACCAGCCGCCACGGCTCGCCGTCCACCCGGGCGCGGACCGTCAACGCGTCGCCGGCCCGGCTCACCCGGACCGTCACCTCCCGCCCCGACCACTCCGGCACCGGCGCCACCGACCAGTCGGAGAACTCGTCGGTCACCACGGCGCCGACCTGCGGTACGCCGTCGCTCACCTCGACCCCGGCCTTCGTCCACCGCCGCTCGTCCACCCGCACCAGCACGCCGGCCTGGTCGAACTGCGCGGCGTAGTCGAGCCGGAACGACACCTCCACAGCGGTGTCCCCGGCGAACGGCGCGAGCAGCGCCGAACCGTCGTCGTGCACGAAGCCGTAGCTGGTGCGCCGCCAGAAGTCGCTGCCCCCGCGCGGCTCGACAAGCAGCCCGCCGTCGACCGCCTCGGCCCGCTCCGGCGGGTTGAGCCACGTGCCGCCGGACCAGTCGGTGCCCGATGCGTCCTCGCTCATGGGGGCACGGTACCGGGGTTTGCCGGCGCGGGCGTTCGGAGAAGTAGAGCCCGCATGGGTGACAGGTGGTATCAGGAGGCGGTCGTCTACTGCCTCGACGTCGACACGTACGCGGACTCCGACGGCGACGGGGTGGGTGACTTCCAGGGGCTGATCGGCCGGCTGGACTACCTGGCGCGGCTGGGGGTGACCTGCCTCTGGCTCAACCCGATCCATCCGTCCCCCAACAAGGACGACGGGTACGACGCGACCGA
Source organism: Micromonospora sp. RP3T (assembly GCF_003027925.1). Taxonomy (GTDB): domain Bacteria; phylum Actinomycetota; class Actinomycetes; order Mycobacteriales; family Micromonosporaceae; genus Micromonospora. The sequence continues at coordinate 7,943 of NZ_PYPS01000059.1, read as the reverse complement.
CTTCTACAACGTCGACCCGCGGCTCGGGACGCTCGGCGACTTCGCCGAACTGCTGCACCAGGCGCAGAACCGGGGCATTCGGGTGATCATCGATCTGGTGGTCAACCACACCTCGGACCAGCACCCGTGGTTCCAGTCCGCCCGGTCCTCGCCCGACTCGCCGTACCGCGACTGGTACGTCTGGGCCGACCACGAGCCGGACGACCGGCACCAGGGCATGGTGTTCCCGGGCGAGCAGCACGAGACCTGGACCTACGACCGGACCGCCAAGGCGTGGTTCTACCACCGGTTCTACAAGTTCCAGCCGGACCTGAACATCGAGAACCCGAAGGTCCGCGCGGAGATCAAGAAGATCACCTCGTTCTGGCTCCAGCTCGGCGTCTCCGGGTTCCGGATGGACGCCGTGCCGTTCATCATCGAGAAGACCGAGCCGGGCAACCCGAACGCGACCAAGGACTTCGAGTTCCTCACCGACCTGCGCCAGCACGTGCAGTGGCGACGCGGTGATGCGGTGCTGCTGGCCGAGGCGAACGTCGAGCCGGACCAGTTGCCGGTCTACTTCGGCGACGGCAGCGGCTCGGGCAACCGGATCCACATGCTCTTCGACTTCATGATGAACGGCAGGCTGATGCTCGCGTTCGCCCGGGAGGACCCGGAGGCGATCATCGACGCGTTGCGCGACACCCCGAAGCTGCCGACCGGCGGCCAGTGGGCGACGTTCCTGCGCAACCACGACGAGATCGACCTGTCCCGGCTCACCGCCGACCAGCGCAACGACGTGTTGGCGAAGTTCGGCCCGGACGAGAACATGCAGCTCTACGGCCGGGGCATCCGCCGCCGGCTCGCGCCGATGCTCGGCAACGACCGCCGGCACATCGAGCTGGCGTACGCGCTCCAGTTCTCGCTGCGCGGCACGCCGGTGCTGCGTTACGGCGAGGAGATCGGCATGGGGGAGGACCTGACGCTGAAGGGGCGCGACGCGATCCGTACCCCGATGCAGTGGTCCTACAAGGAGAACGCCGGCTTCTCCACCGCGGAGCCGGAGAAGCTGGTCCGCCCGGTGATCGACAAGGGTGAGTACGGCTACCAGCAGGTAAACGTCACCGCCCAGCGCAAGGACCCGCGTTCGCTGCTCGGCTGGTTCGAGCGGATGATCCGGACGCTGCGGGAGGCCCCGGAGGTCGGCTCCGGCAGCACCACCCACATCGACGTGCCGATGCCGCCGGGCGTGCTCGCGCACCGCGCCGACGGGCGGACCGGGACCATGGTCTTCCTGCACAACCTCGGCACCGAGGACGTGGAGGTCGACCTGAGCACCCTGGCGCCGGAGGCGGACCTGCCGATCGACGTGCTGAGCGACCGCAACTACGACGAGGTGGGCAAGCTCGACCGGCTGAAGCTGAACGGCCACGGCTACCGCTGGATCCGGCTCTGCCGGGGTGGGGCCCTCTGATCGACGCGACGGCGGGTTAGGCTCCTCCGATCGAGCCAAGTTACCGGGAGGTAATCATGTCGGAGGAGCCCCGCGTCGCCATCGTGACCGGAGCCGCACGCGGCATCGGCGCGGCCACCGCCCGCCGGCTGGCCGCCGACGGCATGGCCGTCGCCGTGGTCGACATCGAGGAGTCGGCCACCGCGGAGACCGTCGACGGCATCGTCGCCGCCGGCGGTCGGGCGCTCGGCGTCGGCGCGGACGTGGCCGACCGGGCTCAGGTCGAGGCCGCCGTCGAGCGGGTCGCCGCCGAGCTGGGTGCGCCGACCGTGCTGGTCAACAACGCCGGCGTGCTCCGCGACAACCTGCTGTTCAAGATGACCGACGCCGACTGGGACACGGTCCTGGGCGTGCACCTGCGCGGCGCGTTCCTGTTCAGCCAGGCCACCCAGAAGCACATGGTCGAGCGGAAGTGGGGCCGGATCGTCAACCTGTCCAGCACCTCCGCGCTGGGCAACCGGGGCCAGGCGAACTACGCCGCCGCCAAGGCCGGCATGCAGGGCTTCACCAAGACGCTCGCCATCGAGCTGGGCCCGTTCGGGGTGACCGTCAACGCGGTCGCGCCGGGCTTCATCGTCACCGACATGACCGCGGCCACCGCGGCCCGGATGAAGGTCGAGTTCGCCGCGCTCCAGGAGCACGCCGCCGCCGAGATCCCGGTCCGCCGCACCGGCCGCCCGGAGGACGTCGCGCACACCATCTCGTTCCTGGCCAGCGAGGGCGCGTCCTTCGTCTCCGGCCAGGTCATCTACGTAGCCGGCGGCCCCAAGGACTGACCACCCCGCCCCGCTCCCCGGCGATGGCCCCTCTTTCCCGGAAAGAGGGGCCATTCCGCGTTCCATGGCCACGCTTTCCGAGAAAGCGCGCGATTCAGGCGGGGGCGCGGCGGGTGCGGTAGAGCCAGAGGAGGCCTAGTGCGGGCAGCACCAGCGGGATGTAGCCGTAGCCGCTGCCGAAGTCGGACCAGACCGTCTCGTCCGGGAACAGCTCCGGGTCGGCGATGCTCAGCACGCCCACCGCGAGCACCCCGACCAGCTCCACCGAACAACAGGCCAGCGCCACCCGGCGGCCGGCGTGCCCGGCCCGGGCCAGCCCGACCGCCGCCACGATGTAGATCAGCGCGGCCAGCGCGGAGAGCAGGTACGCCACCGGCGCCTCGTCGAACTTCGTGGCGATCTGGAGCCCGGCCCGCGACGTCGCGGCGATGGCGAAGAGGATGTAGACCGCGATCAGCAGCCGCCCCGGCCCGCGGTTGGTGGCGCGTTCGGGCGCCCGGGTCTCAACCACCGACGACCTCCCAGGTCTGCTGCAACCGCACCACCACGACCGGCGTGACCAGGCAGATCGCGCAGACGATCGCCGAGCCCCAGCGGGTCGGCTCCATCCGGGCCAGCACCCAGGCCAGCGGCGGCAGGCAGACCAGCGTCACCAGGTAGCCGAAGAACGCCCCCGGCTCGCCCGGCCGGTCCCCACCACCGAGGGCGACGAGCGCCACCACGGTCAGCGCCAGCAGCGCCACCTCCACCACGGCCAGGCCGGCGAACTGGATCCGGTCCGGCGGCTGCTGGCGTACGGCGGCCACCAGGGCCCAGACCGCGACCGCCAGCGACAGCACGATCGCGATCGTGGGGAGGAACCCGTCCACCGGCGAGCCCGCCGCCGCGGCGCTGGTCATCGACGCAGTGTCGTTCACCGGCCCAGCCTACTAAGTCGTGTAGTAGCCGGCCCTCGCGCGGGTCGGGGCGCGCCGGCCGGGGAGGACGACTAGCGTGGCTCACGGTCCCGGCGTACGCCGGTGGCCCACGACGACGGCAGGGGGCAGGGGTGCGCTTCGGGTTGTTCGGCACCGGTCACTGGGCGGCGGAGACGCACGCCGCCGCCATCGACGCCCACCCCCGGGCCCGACTGGCCGGCGTGTGGGGGCGCAACCCGGCGAAGGCGGAGGCGCTGGCCACCCGGCACGGGGTGCCGGCCTTCACCGACGTCGACGCGCTGCTCGACGCCGTCGACGCGGTAGCCGTGGCGCTCCCGCCCGACGTGCAGGCCGACATCGCGGTCCGGGCCGCCACCGCCGGGCGGCACCTGCTGCTGGACAAGCCGCTGGCGCTGAGCCTCACCGACGCCGACCGGGTGGTCGCCGCCGCCGAGGCGTCCGGGGTGGCCTCGGTGGTCTTCTTCACCCAGCGCTTCCACCCCAACGTCACCGGCGTCCTCGCCTCGGCCGCCGCGGCCGGCGGTTGGCAGCACGCCCGGGGGACCATGTTCGCCTCGATCTACCAGCCCGGGAACCCGTACGGCGACTCGCGGTGGCGGCGCGACCGGGGCGCGCTGTGGGACATCGGCCCGCACGCGTTGTCACTGATCCTGCCGGTGCTCGGCCGGGTCACCCGGGTCGCCGCGATGGACGGCCCGAGCGGCCTGGTGCACCTGCTGCTCACCCACGACGGTGGCGCGACGAGCACGCTCTCCCTCACCCTCGACGCGCCGGCCGAGGCGGTCACCCGTGACTTCGTCCTGTTCGGCGCGAACGGCACCGAGAGCATCCCGCCCGGCGACGGCAGCGCGCTCCAGGCGTTCGGCGCCGCGCTCGACCAGTTGCTGGCGGAGGTGGACGCCGGCACCCGCGACCACCGCTGCGACGTGCGGTTCGGCCGGGACGTGGTGGCGGTGCTCGACGCCGCCGAGACCGCCCGGGCGCAGGGACGCACTGTCGACGTGTGAGAAAACCCGTCGCGGGGTGGCGGGCCGGCCGCTAGCGTCGCGCGCATGTGCACGCATGCCCTGATCGACGTGGCCGTCCCGCCGGCCGCGTCCGGGCTCCTTCTGGTCGCCCGCCCGCGGGTCCGGCGCCCGGCCCTGGCCGGCCGGGACGCCCACCGCGCCTGACGCTTCGCGTCCCGACCACCTTCCAGGGCCGTCCGAGTCCCGATCCGCTCGGACCGCCCGCCCGATCCACGCCGGCTCGTCGAGCCCGGCGGCGTCCGGCTCCGTCGGATCCCGCCGCCGCCCCGGCGTGGCGTCGGCCTCTACGCAGCGGTCCGTATCCGTCGCCGTCCGGCGACAGACAGGACGAACCCGTGGCGCCCCGCCGACTCCGCACCACCGCACGCGACCGGTCCCGTCGCGTACTGTCCCAGAACTTCCTCGCCGATCCGGCCGCCGTCGCCCGGATCGTCCGGGCGGCCCGCCCCGGCCCGGCCGACCTGCTGCTGGAGGTGGGCGCCGGCCGCGGCCAGCTCACCCGCCCGCTCGCCGCGCGGTGCGGGCGGCTGATCGCGTACGAGGTGGACCCGGCCGTGTTGCCGGAGCTGACCGCGAGCTGCGCGCCGCTGCCGCACGTCGAGGTCCGGGCGGCCGACTTCCTCTCCGCGTCGCCGCCCGGGGAGCCGTTCTCGGTGGCCGGCAACATCCCCTGGTCGCTGACCGCCGCCGTGGTCCGCTGGTGCCTCGCCGCGCCCGGACTGCGCGCGGCCACGCTGCTCACCCAGCTCGACTACGCCCGCAAACGCGCCGGCGACCACGGCCGGTGGAGCCGGCTCACGGTGCTCACCTGGCCGGACCACCACTGGCGGCTGGCCGGGCGGGTGCCCCGGGACGCGTTCCGGCCGGTGCCCGCCGTGGACGGCGGCATCCTGCGCCTGGAGCGCCGGACCGTGCCGCTGCTGGCGCCGGGCGTGCTGCCCGCGTACCGGAGGATGGTGGAGCTGGGCTTCGGCGGGGTCGGCGGCTCGCTCGCGGCCTCGCTGCGCACCGCACACCCGCGCCGCCGGGTCGACGGCGCGCTACGGGCCGCCCGGATCGCGCCGGACACCCCGGTCGGGCTGGTCTGGCCCGAGCAGTGGCTGGTGCTGTTCCGCCTCCTGCACGCCGCCGACCCGGGTCGGGCCGGGAATTCGGGGCCATCCGCGCCGGCGTCCGCTCCGAATGCCTACCGTGCTGGCAGACGGAGCGGACGGAAGGCGGGACCGGATGACCGAGGGCGACAGCGCCGGTGACGTGCCGGGGCGGTCGAGGCTGCACGCCGTGCCCCCGGCCGCCCCGGACCCACGGGCGGAGACCGACGGCCTGCTGCGGGCGGTGGCGCGCGGCGACGAGGCGGCGTTCGAACGCCTCTACGACATCGTGTCGCCCCGGGTCTACGGGCTGGCCCGACGCGTGCTCCGCGACCCAGCGCAGGCCGAGGAGGTCGCGCAGGAGGTGCTGGTCGAGGTGTGGCGCACCGCCGCCCGCTTCGACCCGGCCAAGGGCTCGGCCACCGCCTGGGTCTTCACCATCGCCCACCGCCGGGCCGTGGACCGGGTCCGGTCCGAGCAGGCCGGCGCCGAACGCACCCGCCGTGTCGCCGCCGGCTCCGTCGAGACGCCGTACGACGAGGTGGCCGAGGAGGCGGCGGCCCGCCTGGAACGGCAGCAGGTGCGGCACTGCCTGGACGTGCTCACCGAGATGCAGCGCGAGGCGATCACGCTGGCCTACTACGGCGGGCACAGCTACCGCGAGGTGGCCGGCCTGCTGGGCACCGCGTTGCCCACCGTCAAGACCCGCATGCGGGACGGGCTGATCCGTCTCCGCGACTGCCTGGGAGTGGAGTTCAGCCGATGACCGACATCCACGCGCTCGCCGGGGCGTACGTGCTCGACGCGGTGGACGACGTCGAGCGGGCCGCGTTCGTCAGGCACCTGGCCGGCTGTGAGAGCTGCGCCCTGGAGTTGGCCGAGTTCCACGAGACGGCGGCCCGACTGGCCGACCCGACCTGGTCCGTGCCGCCGCCCGCGTTGCGCACGTCGGTGCTGGCGGAGATGCGGCGTACCCCGCAGGAGCGACAGGGCCCGGTCGGTCGGGCGGCCCGCGGCCGGGCCGGGGGGTGGCGCCGCCGGGCGGCCGTCGCGGCCGCCGCCGTGCTGCTGGTCGGCGGCGCGGGCACGGCCACCTGGACCGTCCAGGAGCAGCGGGTACGCGACGCGCGCACCGAGGCCGGCGCGGCGCGGGACGAGGCGGGCCGGATCCGTGCCGTGCTGGCCGCGCCGGACGCGGTGGTCCGGACCGGAGCGGTTCCGGCGGGCGGCCGGCTCACCGTGGTGGCGTCGCCGAGCCGGAACGAGGGAGTGGCGCTCCTCGACGGGTTGACCGTCCCCGCCGCCGGCCGGGCCTACCAGCTCTGGCTGATCGACGGCGCGACGGCCACCTCGGCCGGCGTGCTGCCGGCCGGCCGGGGTGGCGGTTCGACGCTGCTGTCCGGGGTGCGGGGCAAGGGTCTCCTCGGGGTGACCGAGGAGCCGGCGGGCGGGTCGGCGCGGCCGACCATGACCCCGTTGGTGGCGGTCGCGCTCGCCTGATCTTTTTCGCGGATCGACCCATCCGCGGGCCGGTGGGCACCGAATCCCTTCCAGACCGACAGTTCACCATCTGAAGGGATTTACCTGATGCGTCCCATGAAGCTCACCGCCGTCGCCCTTGCCGCCACGCTCAGCCTCGGACTCGCCGCCTGCGGCGGAGACGGCGACGACAGCGGCGCCGCCGCGCCGGCCAGCAGCGCCCCGATGAGTTCCGCGCCGGCCAGCAGCGCTCCGGCGATGGCCGACGGCCAGTTCGGACCCGGCTGCGCCGCGGTGCCGACCGACGCGACGAACCCGGGCAGCTTCGCCGCCATGGCCAAGGTGCCGGTGGCCACCGCCGCGTCCGGCAACCCGGTGCTGAGCACGCTGGTCACCGCCGTCAAGCAGGCCGGCCTGGTCGACTCGCTGAACAGCGCGCAGGGCCTCACCGTCTTCGCGCCCAGCAACGACGCGTTCGGCAAGCTGCCCAAGGCCGACCTGGACAAGGTGCTCGCCGACAAGAAGATGCTGACGGACGTGCTGACCTATCACGTGGTCGAGGGCCGGCTCGGCCCGGACCAGCTCGCCGGCGCGCACAAGACGCTCCAGGGCGGCGAGGTGACGGTCGCCGGCAGTGGCACCGAGTTCACCGTGAACGGCAACTCCATGGTGATCTGCGGCAACGTGCAGACCGCCAACGCGACCGTCTACATCGTCGACTCGGTCCTGATGCCGAAGTCCTGACGCGGCCGGCGATCGGCGAGAGGAGAGACCGATGATCCGCCGTACCCTGGCGGCCGCCGGGACGGGCCTGCTCGTGGCCGCCGCCGGGGTGGCGGTCGCGGAACTGCTCGCCACCGCCGTCCGCCCCCAGGCGGCGCCACTGGTCGCGGTCGGCGGCGCCGTCGTGGACGGTGCGCCGACCCCGGTCAAGGAGTGGGCGGTGCGCACGTTCGGCACGTACGACAAGCCGTTGCTGCTGGGCGGCATCGGGCTGGCGCTGGCCCTGCTGGCCGCGCTGACCGGGATCGCCGCCCGCCGCCGCCCGGCGCTCGGCCCGCTCGGGCCGGCGGTGCTCGGGCTGGCCGGCGTCGGCGCCGCGCTGACCCGACCCGACGCCGGCCCGGCCGACGCCCTGC
>NZ_PYPS01000058.1 GCF_003027925.1 Micromonospora sp. RP3T | reverse complement strand
GCCGCCGGCAAGGTCGGCGACCCGCAGGCGCGGGCCGCGCTGCTGCTCCAGGTCGAGTCCGCGCAGCGGCAGTACGCGTCGGCTGCCCGCGCCGCCGACCGCGCGGTCGCCGCCGTGCAGCGCGGCGTGGCGGGCCTGAACAGCGCCGTCGGCGCGTTGTCGGCCGCGCAGCGCCTCCAGGCCCAGCAGGCGTACGACCTGGCGAAGGCGACAGTCGACGCGTTGACGCTGCGCGCCCCGATCGCCGGCGTGGTGCAGCCGGGCGGCACCCGGGCGGCGACGCCGACCGACCTGGCCGGGTTGCTCGGCGCGGCCGGCGGCGCGGGGGTGCCCGGCCTCGACCCGTCGGCGTTGGGCGCGGCCGGGTCGGGTGGTGGCCCGCCGGCCGGGGTCGACGACGCGGTGCCGGCCGGTGGCCGGGTCACCGCCGGCACGCCGGTGCTCACCGTGGTGGACATCGGCCGGTTGGGCCTGCTCGCCGAGGTGGACGAGACGGACGTGCTGCTGGTCCGCGCCGGGGTGCCCGCCTCGGTCGAGCTGGACGCGGTGACCGGCGCGACGTACGAGGCGACGGTCCGTTCGGTGGACGTGCTGCCCACCAGCTCGGCGCGGGGCGGTGTCACCTACCGGGTGCGGCTCGACCTGGGCGCCGGCCAACTCGGCGAGGAGGCCGCCCCGGCGCCCCGGCCGGGCATGAACGCGGTGGTCCGGCTCCGGGTCCGGGAGGCGACGGACGCGGTGGCGGTGCCGGCCTCGGCGGTCTTCTCCGCCGACGGGCGGGACGCGGTGTGGGTGCTGCGGGGCGGCCGGGCGGACCGGGTGCCGGTGACCGTCGGCGTGCAGGGGCAGGATCTGGTGCAGATCGTCGACGGGGTGCGGGCCGGTGACCGGGTCGTGGTGCGCGGCGCCGACCAGGTGCGCGACGGCCAGGAGCTGCCGTGACCGTCGCCGCGGTCGAGGCGGTCGACGTCTCGCGCGCGTACGAGCTGGACGGGGTGTCGGTGTCCGCGCTGCGCGGGGTTTCGCTCACCATCGACCAGGGCGAGTACGTGGCGGTGATCGGGCCCTCCGGCTCCGGCAAGTCCACGCTGATGCACCTGCTGGGTGGGCTGGACCGGCCCACCGGCGGTCGGTTGGTGATCGGTGGCCGGGACGTGGCCACGCTGACCGCGCCGGAGCTGGCGACGCTGCGCAACGAGACGATCGGCTTCGTCTTCCAGGCGTTCCACCTGCTGGCCCGGACGTCCGCGGTGGACAACGTGGCGCTGCCGCTCGTCTACCGGGGTGTCGGGGCGCGGCAGCGGCGGGAACGGGCGGCGGCGATGTTGGGCCGGGTCGGGCTGGGGCACCGCCTGCACCACCGGCCGAACCAGCTCTCCGGGGGCGAGCAGCAGCGGGTGGCGATCGCCCGGGCGCTGGTCACCGAGCCGGCGGTGCTGCTCGCCGACGAGCCCACCGGCAACCTGGACAGCGTCACCGGCGAGGCGGTGCTGGAGCTGCTGGAGCGGTTGAACGCGGAGTCCGGGGTGGCGCTGGTGATGGTGACGCACGACCAGGAGGTGGCGGCGCGCGCACGTCGGCGGATCGCGGTCCGGGACGGGTTGATCCGGTCCGACACCGCTCATGATCGACCGGGGTCGGCCGACCCGGACGGACCTGCGACACTGGATCCCGCTCCCAGCGCGGAGCCCCGGTCCGCGTCCGGAAGCGGCCCGGGGCACCCGTCCGGTGGCTCCGGTGGCGCCACCGGAGCCACCGGACGCCTTCCGCGTCCCGGCGACGGGTCGGGCCGGTGAGGGTGGCCGAGGCGTGGCGGGTGGCGCTTGACGCGCTGCGCGCCAACCGGATGCGCAGCCTGCTGACCATGCTCGGCGTGATCATCGGGGTCGCCTCGGTGGTGATCCTGGTGGCCATCGGCACCGGCACGAAGCGGCAGGTCGAGCAGCAGGTCGAAGGGCTCGGCTCGAACCTGCTGCTGGTGGTGCCCGGGAAGATCGAGGTGGGCACCGCCCCGGTGGTGTCGCCGCTGGACCTCAAGGACGTCGACGCCGTCTCCCGGGTGGTCGGCGATCCCGGCCGGGTGGCCGTGACGGTGGCCTCCGGCGCGACCGCGCGGGCCGGCAACCGGTCCGACTTCACCACCGTGCAGGGCGTGCTGGAGACCACCCCGTCGGTGTTCACCCGGTCGCTGGCCCGGGGCCGCTACCTGTCCGGGGCCGACGTGGACACCAGCCGCCGGGTGGCGGTGCTCGGCGCGTCGGTGGCCCGGACGCTCTTCCCCGACCGTGATCCGCTCGGCCAGCAGGTCACGCTGGCCGGCGTACGGTTCCGGGTGATCGGCGTCTTCGCCCCGCTCGGGCAGAGCCTCGGCGTGGACCGGGACGACGAGGTGCACGTCCCGGTGACCGCCGCGCAGCGGCTGTGGGGCACCCAGCGGATCGACGGCATCGCGGTCAAGGCGCCGGACCGGGAGCGGATCGACCAGCTCGGCGAGCGGATCGTCGCGGAGCTGTCCCGCCGGCACCCGGACACCGAGTTCAGCGCCGTCACCCAGCAGCAGATCCTCGGTGTGCTCGGCGACATCCTGGGCGTGCTCACCGGCGTGCTGGCCGCGATCGCCGGCATCTCGCTGCTGGTCGGCGGCGTCGGCGTCTCCAACATCATGCTGGTCTCGGTACGCGAGCGCACCCGCGAGATCGGCCTGCGCAAGGCGGTCGGCGCCCGGCCCCGGGACATCGGCGTGCAGTTCCTGCTGGAGGCGGTGCTGCTCACCTCGATCGGCGGCCTGACCGGGATGGCGCTCGGGGTCGGCACCGCGCTGCTCGTCGACGCGTTCTCCCCGATCCCGGCCGCGATCACCTGGTGGTCGCTGGCGTTGGCGTTCGGCGTCTCGGCGGCGGTGGGCATCGTGTTCGGCGTGGTGCCGGCGCAGCGGGCCGGCCGGCTCGATCCGGTGGTGGCGTTGCGCGCCGAGTAGGCGATCCGGACGCGCCACCCGTCCGGGCGAAAAGCCCCGGCGGACGCCCGTCCGGCCATGATCAAAGGACGGAAGGGATCGCGCAGGTCACAGCCGTCCCGCTACCGTACTCATTACACGCGCGTCGCTCGTCGAGGCGGGAGCACCTGCCCGGTGGCACGCGCCGGGCACGGGAATGGGTCGGTGAGCCATGGCCGGGTCGCAGTCCGACGCACGGCTGTCGGATGTCAGGTTCCTGACCGTCGCCGAGGTGGCAACGGTCATGCGGGTCTCCAAGATGACGGTCTACCGTCTCGTGCACAGCGGTGAGCTGACCGCGGTGCGGGTCGGCCGCTCGTTCCGGGTGCCCGAGCACGCCGTGCACGAATATCTCCGGGGCGCGTTCCAGGAGTCCGCCTGACCCCTCGGCGACACCCGCCGAGTGCGACGAAAAGGGGCATCGACGGGGGCGCGTTGGTCCTGCTGACGCACTCCGGCTACCCTGGAGCCCGACCGTGATCGCTCCTGGTGTGCCCGGCCCACCTCGCTGGTCCGGTCCGTTGTCCGCAAGCGGGCACGGCGCCACCGCGTTGGTGGTGCCTCCCGGTCCGCCCCGCACGTTGCATCGAAAGGCTGTCGTATGGGCTCGGTGGTCAAGAAGCGCCGCAAGCGCATGGCTAAGAAGAAGCACCGCAAGCTGCTGCGCAAGACCCGCGTCCAGCGTCGCCGTCTCGGCAAGTGACCGGGGCCGGGCGCTGACCCGGCACCGGCACCACTTGCCAACTGTCGACCCTCGGAGGCTCAGGTGATCAGGCCGCGGACGTATCGGCTCGATCCTGCCTGCCGCGCAAGGCGCACGACATGACCCCCGGTGGCACCTCCGGTGCCCCGGGGGTCGTCGTCGTCACCGGGGTCGGCCGGTTCCTCGGCGCCAACCTCGCCGCCCGGCTCGCCGCGGACCCACGCATCGAGCGGGTCATCGGCGTCGACCCGGCCCCGCCGAACCCCGAGCTGGCCGACCTGCTCTCCGACGTCGAGCTGGTCCGGCTCGACCTCGACTCGCTCGGCGGTCTCCTGATCGACCTCGATGTCGACGCCGTGGCGCACCTGGCGCTGGTCACCGCGCCCGACCAGCAGCACGGCGGTCGGGCGGCGATGAAGGAACAGAACGTCATCGGCACCATGCAGCTGCTCGCCGCTGCCCAGCGCGCGCCGCGCCTGCGCCGGCTGGTGGTCCGCTCGTCGACCGCCGCGTACGGGGTGTCGTTCCGCGACCCGGCCGTCTTCACCGAGGAGACCGAGCCGCGCGAGGTGCCGCGCGGCGGGTTCGGCCGCGACATCCTCGACATCGAGGGGTACGTTCGCGGCTTCCGCCGCCGCCGGCCCGAGGTCACCGCCACCGTGCTGCGTTTCGCGCCGTTCATCGGCTACACGGCCGACACCACGCTCACCCGCTACTTCGCGCAGCCGGTGGTGCCCACCATCTTCGGCCGCGACCCGCGCCTGCAGTTCCTGCACATCGACGACGCGTTGACGGTGCTGCACCGGTCGGTCGCCGAGGAGCACCCGGGGACGTTCAACGTGGCCGGTCCGGGTGTGCTGTCGCTGTCACAGGCCATCCGCCGGGCCGGCCGGGTGGCCGTGCCGGTGCTGGAACCGGGCCTGGCCGGGGTGGCCGCGGTCGCCCGCACCCTGGGCTTCGGCCGGTACGGCCTGGATCAGGTCGACCTCTTCGTGCACGGTCGGGTGGTGGACACCACCCGGCTGGAGCGCGAGTTCGGCTTCACCCCCCGCTCGACCGCCGCCGCCTTCGACGACTTCGTCCGCGCCCACCACGGCGGGGTGGTGGTGACCCGCGACCAGCTCGCCGCGGCCGAGCAACTGGTGCTGGAGAGCATCCGTCAGGTCCGCTCGACCGTTCGGGAGCGCTCGTGAGCAGCACACCGGAGCGGTGGGACGCCCGCTTCGACGTACCCCCGACCGGGTCCGGGCCGGACGCGGAGTCGGCGCGGCGCAACGGGCACCGGCCGGTCACCGCGCCGGCCGCCCGACCGCCCGCGCCCCCGGAGCCGGCCGACGAGCCGGACACCTCCGCCGACGAGCCGACCACCCGCCCGGTCGCGAAGAAGACCGTGGCGAAGAAGACCGTCGCGAAGAAGGCGGTCGCGAAGAAGGCCGTGGTGCGGCAGGCGGTGGCGGGGAGCGCCACCCCCGGGAACGGCCCGTCCGGGTCGGCGGTGGGCGACCGGCCCGGGGACCAGTGGGACCGCCGGGTCGCGCGAGGGCTCGCGTTCCTGCGCCGCCGGCTCGCCGGTGACTACGAGGTCGACGAGTTCGGCTTCGACCCGGACCTCACCGACGCGGTCTTCCACCCGCTGGTCCGGGTGCTCTACCGGGACTGGTTCCGCACCGAGGTGGGCGGCCTGGAGCACGTGCCGGCCGAGGGCGCCGGCCTGGTGGTGGGCAACCACTCCGGCACCGTGGCGCTGGACGCGCTGATCCTCTCCGCGGCGCTGCGCGACCGGCATCCGAGTCACCGCTACCTTCGCCTGCTCGGCGCCGACCTGGTCTTCCGGATGCCCGTGGTGTCCGAGCTGGCCCGCAAGACCGGCGGCACGGTCGCCTGCAACCCGGACGCCGAACGGCTGCTCGGCAACGGCGAGCTGGTCGGCGTGTTCCCGGAGGGCTTCAAGGGCATCGGCAAGCTCTACTCCGACCGCTACAAGCTCCAGCGCTTCGGCCGGGGCGGCTTCGTCTCCGCCGCGCTGCGCACCGGCACGCCGATCGTGCCGGTGGCCATCGTCGGCGGCGAGGAGATCTATCCGATGCTCGCCGACATCAAGCCGCTCGCCCGGCTGCTCAAGCTTCCGTATTTCCCGGTGACGCCGACGTTCCCCTGGCTGGGGCCGCTGGGCATGGTGCCGCTGCCGAGCAAGTGGCTGATCGAGTTCTGCCCACCGATCCCGACCGCGCACCTGCGGGACTCCGCGGACGACCCGCTTGTCGTGTTCAACCTCGCCGACCAGGTGCGGGAGACCATCCAGCAGACGCTGCACAAGCTGCTCGAACGCCGTCCGGACCCGTTCGGTCCCTGAGCGCCCGGTCAGGCGCGCTGGCGGCGGCGGTGCAGGGCCAGCCCGGCGGTCACCGCGCCGGCGAGCAGCCCGGCGGCGGCGGTCGAGGGCACGGCGATGCGGACGGCCCGACGGCCGGTGCGGAAGTCACGGACCTCCCAGCCCTGCTCCCGGGCCCGCCGCGACAGCGCCGGGTCGGGGTTGACCGCGACCGCGCGGCCCACCGCGGACAGCATCGGCAGGTCGTTGGCGGAGTCGCTGTAAGCCGCGCAGCGGGTCAGGTCCAGCCCTTCCACGGCGGCGAGCTGGGTGACCGCCTCCGCCTTCGCCGGCCCGTGCATCAGATCGCCGACCAGCCGGCCGGTGTACGCCCCGTCGACCACCTCGGCCACCGTGCCGATCGCACCGGTCAGGCCGAGTCGGGCCGCGATCACCCGGCCGATCTCCACCGGGGCGGCGCTGACCAGCCAGACCCGCTCGCCGGCGTCGAGGTGACGCTGGGCCAGCCGGCGGGTGCCGGCCCAGATGCGCGGCGCCATCAGCTCGTCGAAGATCTCCTCGGTGAGCCGCTCCACGTCGTCGACCCGCCAGCCCTGCACGAAGGCGAGCGCGGCCTCCTTGGCCTGGGACATGGTCCCGGCGTGCTCGGTGGCGAGCAGCCGGAACCGGGCCTGCTGCCAGGCGAACCGGGCCAGGTCACCGGCGGTGAAGTAGTTCCGGGCGGCCAGCCCGCGGGCGAACCAGTAGATCGACGCGCCCTGCATCATCGTGTTGTCCACGTCGAAGAACGCGGCGGCCGTCGGGTCCGGCGCGATAGTGGTCGCGGGTGCCGCCGGGGTCTCCGCCCAACCGGCGGTGTGCCCGTGAACGTCGGTGCTGACCGTCACCTTGCGGGACCCGGTCACCGCGACCTCCCTCCCTCGACGACCCTGGTACGTGTGCCGCGTCCACCGTATCCGGCGTCTCGTGACGGTCGGGTGTCCGTCGGGGGAAGTGTGGCCGTGCGCTCAGCGTTCGCCGGGACAGGTGGCCGGCGCCGGCCCGAGCGTGTCGCTGGCGGTCGGCGCGGGCAGCCCGCAGGCGATCGTCTCGCGCAGCGCGTCGGCGCGTCGGCCGGCGGCGTCGAGCAGGGCCAGCGAGCGGCGGGTGCGGTCCCGGTCGGCGTGGTCGGGCCGGGCGAGCAGGCCGCTGACCACCCGGCGCTGACCGGCTAGGAACGTGTCCACGGCGTCCAGCGCGGTCGGGTCGGCGCGTTGTGCGGCCACCGTGGTCAGCAGGCGTACGCCCTGGCGGGTGTCCGCGTCCATGTCGTCCAGGACGGCGCTGAAGCCGAGCCGGTCGTCGCGGACCGTGGCGGCCTCGTCGAGCCGGGTCCGGGCGAAGTCGAGGAAGAGCTGACCGCGGCTGATGTCCGAGCTGGCCAGGGCGAGCTGGGCGCGTTCGGTGGAGCGCTTCATGCCGTACAGCGCGTCGCCGGGCAGCGCGTTCTCGCTGGCGGCGGAGATGCCGGAGAGCGCGATCGCGCCGGCGGCCACGCCGACCAGGATCGCGCCCCGGGCCCGCGCCCGGCGGCCGGTGATGGCGGGCAGCAGCGCGCCGAGCCCGCTGGCGCTGGCACCGGCGTCGGTGGTGGCGGCGACGCCCTCACGTTCGGCGGTGGCCACCAGCATCGCGCGCAGGCCGGTGCGGAAGTCGGCGTCGACCTCGACGGTGGGCCGCTCGACGGTGAGCCGGCGGGTCACCCCCACGAGCGCGGTGAGTTCGCCGTCGGCGCGGGACCGGACGTGGTGTCGGCGTCCGCCGTTGGCCTCGTCGAGGAGTTGCGCGAAGCGCTCGGCTCGCCGACCGGAGAAGAGGTCGCTGTCCACCGCGGGCACCCCCTCTCGCTGGTCACGGCCGGGCGGCCGTCGTCGTCACCAGCGACCCGTGGCAGCGTGTGGCCGAGTGCCGACCGGGACGGCCGACCTGACCCGCCGGACCGGGTGGGCCCGGGGGACGCCGGGACAACCACTGGTCGCACCCGGAGAAACGGTTCGCGCCGGTCGCCGGTTACGGGCCGTTCGGGGGCGAAATAACCGGGTGTGACGGCGGTCGCGAGCGCGCCGGGCACGCGTCAGCCACCGGCGTCGGCCGGTGGGCGGGACGGGGATGCGGCGGGTCAGGCCTGGAAGCCGTCGGGCAGCAGCCGGGCCAGCGCCCGTACCGCCCGGTACTGCAGCGCCTTGATGGCGCCCTCGTTCTTGCCCATGGCACGGGCCGTCTCGGCGACCGAGAAGCCTTGCAGGAACCGGAGCACGATGCACTCCTGCTGCTCCGGGTTGAGCTGCTTGACGGCGGTGAGCAGGGCGACGTTGGTGATGTGCTCGACCACCGCCGCTTCCGGGCTGCCCTCCGGGCCGCGGTCCTCCCGGTCGGCGTCGAGGACGTCGCCGGTGGTCACCTCCAGCCGGTAGCGCCCGGACTTGAAGTGGTCGGCGACCAGGTTGCGGGCGATGGTGACCAGCCACGCGCCCAGGTCGCGCCCCTGCCAGGTGAAGCTGCCGATGCGTTTGAGGGCCCGCAGGAACGTGTCGGAGGTGAGGTCCTCGGCGAGTTGGCGGTTGCCGACCCGGAAGTAGACGAACCGGAAGACGGTGTCGACGTACCGGTCGTAGATCAGGCCGAACGCCTCGGACTCGCCGGCCTGCGCCCGCTCGACGAGCGTCCAGACCTCGGTGGCCGGGTCGGACGGGTCGGGGCGGCTCGGAAAGCCGGTGGCCGGCGTGGCGGCCGGGACGGCCGGCAGCACCGCGGTGTCGCCGACGGTCACCACCGGCAGCACCGCGGTCTCGGCGGCGGGGGGCTCGGCGCTGGTCGCCGCGTCACCGCGGCGGGCCTGGGCCGGCGGGATGGCCGGGCGGGGCGGGGCGCCGACGCGCCCGGTGGCGGGTTTCGCGTTGCCGGCGGGGGACGCCGGGCGCAGCGGTGCCTCGTTGCCGTGGTGCGCGCGGCTGCGGGTCCGTCGGGTCTCACCGCTCAGCGCGAGCAGGCCGTCCGCGCGGGGCGCGGGCTCGGCGCGCTCGTTGAGCGGGTTCCGCTGGGTCGGGCCGGTCACCCCGGCCGGCCGTTCCGCGTAACCGAACGTGGTCACCGTGCCTCCCGGGTCCAGATGGGCAGCGACCTCGCCGGGCGCCGGTGCGGCGCCGCGGGGCCGGGCGCGACCCGGTGGGGCGCGGCCGGTGCGGGACGTGTCGGCGGGCGGCACGTACCGTTGAGGTGCTGGTCCAATGCGCTCACGGGCACGGGGGCCTCCTCGGGCTGAGGGGTGTCGACTCACGGCAAATGGGTGAGCCGACCCGAGTGATGATAGGCCCAACGTCACCCGCGCGTGGCAAGTCCGTTACACAGAGCGGAAGTATTTCCCGCGTGGTCGTACTCCTGCCGGACCGGTTGTCCGTCGCTCGTGGTTGACTTTCGTGCGGCAACCTGGTCCGCAGTGGAAGTCCAGGTCGAGGCCGATTTTTGGTCCGCTCGGCGTGTCGTGAGCACGGTTCGTGAACCCGTCTCCCGTCACGCCTCAGCGGCCCGCGAAGATCACGCTCCCACGTGTGGGAATTGCGTCCACTGTCAATTGCGGTCTCACCCGGCGGACCCGGGCGGCGCTCGGGGGCATGGCCCGGCGCACCCCGCTGTGCCAGACTCAGCCACCGTGCAGGACGCCGCCGACAGCACCGCGCCGAACCTCGCCGACCGCCTCCGCCGGGCCGCCGCCGACCGCGGCGGCCGGGTCGCGTTGCACTGGCGCGACACCACGCTCACCTGGTCCGCGCTGGACGCCGCGGTCACCGCCACCGCCCACGCGCTGCGTGCCGCCGCGCCGCCGGCGGACCGGACGCCACACCCGCCCCGGGTGGCGATCGGCTTCGGCAACACCCCCGACTTCGTGGTCACCTACCTGGCCACACTCCGCGCCGGCCTGGTCGCCGTGCCGGTCAACCCCGCGCTGACCGGCCGGGAACTGCGGCACGTGCTCGCCGACTCCGGCGCAGCCGTCCTGGTCGGCGCCGCCGACGTGACGACCCGGGTGGACACCGCCGACCTGCCCGCGCTGCGCGCGGTGCACACCGCCCCGCCGGTCGTCGACGACGACGCCCCGGCCCGGTTCCCGACCCGGGACGGGGACGACCTGGCCGTACTGCTCTACACGTCGGGCACCGAGGGTCGGCCCAAGGGCGCGATGCTGTCGCACCGGGCGCTGGCCGCCAACCACGCCCAGGCCGACCGGATCGACCCGCCGGTGGTCGGCCCCGACGACACCGTGCTGCTGGCGCTGCCGCTGTTCCACGCGTACGGGCTGAACGCCGGGCTCGGGGCGGTGGTGCACCACGGGGCCACCGGCGTGCTCGTCGACGAGCCCGGCCCGACCGGAGCGCTCGACGAGATCGCCCGGCACCGGGTCAGCGTGCTGCTCGGCGTACCGTCGATGTTCCTGACCTGGGCCGACGCGGCCGGCGACCCGAGCGCGGCGCTGGCCGGGGTGCGGGTCGCGGTGTGCGGCGCGGCGCCGCTGCCGCTGCCCGTCGGGGCGCGCTTCACCGAGCTGACCGGGCATCCCGTGCACGTCGGCTACGGGCTCACCGAGACCGCCCCGGTGCTCACCTCCACGCTGGTCGGCGGTGAGCCGAAGCCCGGCTCGATCGGCCGCCCGCTGCCCGGCGTCGAGCTGCGCCTGGTCGGCTCCGACGGCGACGAGCTGTGGCGCGACGGGGTGCCCGCCGCCGAGACCGACGACGACGGGATGGACCTCACCGACGACCCGGTCGGCACCGACCCCGGGCAGATCGTGGTGCGCGGCGCGAACCTGTTCGCCGGCTACTGGCCGGATGGGCGGGGCGGGCCCGGCCCGGACGGCTGGTGGGCCACCGGCGACGTGGCGTACGCCGACGGCGACGGCGACCTGTTCCTGGTCGACCGGCTCGGCGAGCTGATCCTGGTCAACGGCTTCAACGTCTACCCGCACGAGGTCGAGTCGGTGCTCCAGGCGCACCCCGGGGTGGCCGAGTCGGCGGTCCTGGGCGTGCCGCACCCGCGAACCGGCGAGACTGTGCGGGCGTACGTGGTGCGCGCGGCCGGCTCGTCGGTGACGGCGGCGGAGCTGCTCGCCCACTGCGCGCGTGACCTGGCCCGGTTCAAGTGCCCGACCGCCGTCGAGTTCGTCGACGCGCTGCCGTACTCGGCGATCGGGAAGGTCCGCAAGACCGAGCTGCGCCCGGCGCCCGTGGTGCCGTCGCCGGCACCGCCGACCGAGACCCGCACGGAGGTACCCGATGTCCAGTGACCCGCGGCTCATCCTGATCACCCGGCCCGGCTGCCACCTCTGCGAGGACGCGAAGGCGGCGCTCGACCGGGTGGTGGCGGTCACCGGCGACCGCTGGGTGGAGAAGGACGTGACCGGCGACGTCGAGCTGGAACGCGACTACGGCGACCGGCTGCCGGTGGTGCTGCTCGACGGCAAGGAGCACGGCTACTGGCGGGTCGAGGAGGACCGGCTGCTGCGGGACCTGACCACCCCGCAACTGTGAACTATGGTGCTCGGGTGACGGCTACGCGGCGCCACCTGGTGTGGGACTGGAACGGCACCCTGCTCGACGACCTCGACCTGGTGGTGCGCGCGACCAACGTGGCGTTCGCCAGCGCCGGCGGTCCGGCGATCAGCGCGGACGAGCACCGGGTGCGGTTCCGCCGGCCGATCGTCGACTACTACGCGGAGATGCTCGGCCGGGCGGTCGACGCCGAGGCGTTCGGCGCGCTCGACCGGATCTTCCACGACGCGTACCGGGCCGGGCTGACCAGTTGCGCGCTGGCCGCCGACGCCACCGCCGCGATCGCCGCCTGGCCGGGCAGCCAGTCACTGCTGTCCATGTGGTTCCACGACGAGCTGGTGCCCACCGTGCACACGTACGGGCTGACCCCGCACTTCAGCCGGGTGGACGGGCTGCGCGCCGCGGTCGGCGGCGGGCCCAAGGCCGAGTGGCTGGAGAAGCACCTCGCCGAGCTCGGGCTGGCCGGCGCCGACGTGGTGCTGATCGGTGACTCGCTCGACGACGCCGACGCGGCCACCTCGGTCGGCGGCGCGGCCGTCCTCTACACCGGCGGCCTCTCCGACCCGGCCCGGCTGCGGGCCAGCGGTCACCCGACCGCCGACACCCTCACCGAGGCGGTCACGCTGGCCCGCGCGCTGCGCTGAGCCGGGGCGGTCACGCTGGCCCGCGCGCTGCGCTGAGCCGGGGCGGTCAGGCGCGGAGGTGGGCCAGGACGGCCAGCACGCGGCGGTGGTGGGTGGTGGCGTCCGGCGGCAGGTCGAGCTTGGTGAAGATGTTGCGGACGTGCTTCTCCACCGCGCCGTCGCTCACCACCAGGGCGCGGGCGATGGCGGTGTTGGAGCGGCCCTCGGCCATCAGCGCCAGCACCTCGCGTTCGCGCGGGGTCAGCGCTGCCAACGGGTCGTCGCGCCGCCGCCGCACCAGCAGTTGGCTGATCACCTCCGGGTCCAGCACGGTGCCGCCGGCGGCCACCCGGGCCAGCCCGTCCAGGAACTCGTCGATCGCGGCCACCCGGTCCTTGAGCAGGTAGCCGATGCCGCCGCCGGCGCCGCCCGCGGTGTCCAGCAGGTCGTCGGCGTACGACACCTCGACGTACTGGGACAGCACCAGGACCGGGGTACCAGGCACCCGGCGACGGGCCTCCACCGCGGCGCGCAGCCCCTCGTCGGTGTGCGACGGCGGCATCCGCACGTCCACCACCGAGACGTCCGGCCGGTGCGCCACCACGGCGTCGACAAGCGCGTCCCCGTCGCCGACGGCGGCCACCACCTGGTGCCCGAAGTCGGTCAGCAACCGGATCAGCCCCTCCCGGAGCAGCACGGCGTCGTCCGCGATCACCACCCGCATGGGTCCGGTGTCTACCACGTCCGGGTCCCACCGCGCGGCCTCGCCCCGGCGCGGCGCGTCGTCGGCGGCCGTCACCGGGGCGGTTCGGCGGGTCGCCGGGCCGGGCGGCGGGCGGTCACCGGGGCAGCTCGGCGTGGATCCGGGTCGGCCCGCCGGCCGGGCTGTCCACCTCCAGCGTGCCGCCGGCCGCCCGGACCCGGTCGGCGATGCCGCTGAGCCCGTGCCCCTTGGCCAGGTGCGCGCCGCCGACCCCGTCGTCGGCGACGGTGATCTCCAGTCGGCCCACCTTCCGGGTCACCTCCACCCGGCAGGCGTCGGCCCGGCTGTGCTTCGCGACGTTGGTCAGCGCCTCGGCCACCACGAAGTAGGCGGTGCTCTCCAGGCCCGGGTCGAGCCGGCCGCCGGTGGTGCCCAGGTCGTCGTCGACGATCAGCTCGGTCGGCGCCAGCGCCCGGGCGGCGAGCGCGGCGAGCGCGCTGGGCAGTCCCCGGTCGACCAGGATCGGCGGCGCGATGCCCCGGGAGAGCGCGCGCAGCTCGTCGAGCGTCTCCCGGGTCTGGGCGACCGCCTCGTCCAGCGTGCGCCGGGCCGCGTCCGGGTCGGCGGCGAGCTGGTGGCGGGCCCGGCCGAGGTCCATGGCGAGGCGGACCAGGCGTTGCTGCGGCCCGTCGTGGATGTCCCGCTCCAACCGGCGCAACGCGGACGCCTCGGCCGAGGCGGCGGCCCGCTTCTGCTCCTCCAGCGTGACGATCCGCTGCCGCATCTCGGCCACGCCGGTGAGCAGCGAGTACGCCAGCGCGGCCTGGACCCGGGCACAGCCCCGGGCCACCAGCGGGAGGGTGAGAAGGGCGAACAGCCCGATCGCGGTGTTCAGCGCGATGCGTTCGCGGGCGCCGTCGCCCATGCCGAGGAGCTGGCTGAGGTCCTGGTCGTCCGGCCCGCGCGGGATGGCGCCGTCGTACACGCCGTAGAGCGAGCCGGCCAGCGCCAGCGCCCACCACACCAGCACCACCACGAACGTGGGCAGGCTCACCAGGAGCCGTAGGAACGCGTGCAGCAGGTCGAGCCAGGACTGCGGATCGCGGATCGGGGTGAAGATCCGACGCCACCACCCGGCCCCGCGCTCCGGCGTCCGGTAGACCGGGCGGACCCGGGGCCGGCCGAGCACGCCGGGGAGCCGGAGCCGTTCCAGGTCGGCCAGCCCGCGCGCCGCGTAGAGCACGCCGGCCAGGACCGGCAGGCCGAGCGTGGTGACCAGCAGCCCGAGGCTGAGTGAGATCCCCGCCACGGCGAGCACGAACCCGACGATCGCCAGCGGCAGGCCGAAGAGCACGTAGCCGGTGTCGTGGGCGAGTCGCCGGAGCAGGCTCCGGACGGGCGAGGTGGGAGCGGGTGCGGTGGCCAACGGTGCGGCGGTCATGTTTCGAGGCTATGGGCGTGATCCCGGCCGGCCCATCCCGTACGCCGGCCGGTCGGGGGTGGGGTTGTCCCCACCCGGCACGTGAGAAGCGCCTCGCCGCGTTGGCTGCGGAGCGTTACCGCACGCACGCGATTGGTCAGAGAAGTCGGGATTGAGCAATAATCGCCTCGCGCCATCGAGGAGCGCGGTTGATCGATCTTGTAGGAATGGAGGGGCAGGTGGAGCCGCATCGCGAGTCATCAAGATCGCGATTTGTGCACCTCTTCACAAGCGCCTACTCTGTAGTTCCGACGCGCCCTGCTAGCACAGCCGGCAACATCGGTCGCCAGCGGGAGTCCCGAAACGGCCGGCCCCCGTCGCCGGTCGAGGATCGCACCGCACGGAGTCTCATGAGTCAGCACCGTCCCCCTGGCGCGCCCGGCCGCACCGGTGCCGTACCGGCGCTTCCGGACCTGCCCGAGGCGACCGTGTCCCGGCTCCCGGAATACCTGCGTGCGCTGCACGCGCTCGCCGAAACCGGCCACGAGACCGTGTCCAGCGAGGGGCTGGCCAGCGCCGTCGGCGTCAACTCCGCCAAGCTCCGCAAGGACCTGTCCCACCTCGGCTCGTACGGCACCCGTGGCGTCGGCTACGACGTCGCGCTGCTGATCGACCAGATCGAGTCGGTGCTCGGGCTCACCCAGTGCCGGGCCGTCGCGCTGGTCGGCGTGGGTAATCTCGGTCACGCCCTGGCCGGCTACGACGGCTTCGCCAGCCGCGGCTTCCGGATCGCCGCGCTGCTCGACGCCGACCCGTCCCGCGTCGGCGAGCGGATAAACGGGCTGGTCGTCAGGCACGTCGACGAGCTGTCCCGGGTGGTCGCCGAGGAGACCATCTCGATCGGCGTGATCGCCACCCCGGCGCCGGCCGCCCAGGCGGTCGCCGACGAGCTGGTCGCCGTCGGCGTGACGAGCATCCTCAACTTCGCACCGTGCGTACTCTCGGTCCCGGAAGGGGTCGACGTGCGCAAGGTCGACCTCGCGATCGAGCTGCAGATCCTGTCCTTCCACGAGCACCGCAAGGCGTCGCTGACCGCGCTGCCCGCCACCGGCGGGTCCGCGCTCACCGCCCTGCCCGGCGGGCTCGCGACCACCGACACCCAGGAGGCGATCGGCACGTGAAACTGCTCGTCGTCGGCGCGTCCTACCGCACCGCCCCGGTCGCCGTCCTGGAGCAACTGGCCGTCCCACCCGCGGATCTCACCCGCACGCTGGACCGGCTGGTCGCCCAGCCGTACGTCGCCGAGGCCGTGCTGGTCTCCACCTGCAACCGGGTGGAGGTCTACGCCGCCGTCTCCGGCTTCCACGGTGGCCTCGGCGACATCTGCGCGGTCCTGGCCGAGCAGGCCGACTGCCCGCCGGCGGCGCTCGCGCCGCACCTGTACGTGCACTACGACGCCGCCGCCGTGGACCACGTCTTCCGGGTCGCCGCCGGGCTGGACTCCATGGTGGTCGGCGAGGCGCAGATCCTCGGTCAGCTCCGCGACGCCTACCACTTCGCCGGCGGCGCCGACTCCGCCGGCCGGCTGCTGCACGAGCTGATGCAGCAGGCGCTACGGGTCGGCAAGCGGGCACACGCCGAGACCAACATCGACCGGGCCGGGCAGAGCGTGGTCACCGCCGCGCTCGACCTCGCCGCCGGCCTGCTCGACAGCGACCTGACCGGCCGACCCGCCATGGTGGTCGGTGCCGGGGCGATGGGCTCGCTGAGCGTGGCCACGCTGTCCCGGCTGGGCGCCGGCCCGCTCACCGTCACCAACCGGGGGGCCGCCCGCGCGATCCGGCTCGCCGAGTCGTACGGCGCCACCGCCGTGCCGATGGCCGAACTGGTCGACGCGCTCTCCACGGTGGACACCGTGGTCGCCGCCACCGCCGCCGCCGAGCCGGTGCTCACCCGCGACGTGGTGACCCGGGCGCTGGCCCGCCGCGACGCCGACCGGGGCCCGCTGGTCCTGCTCGACCTGGCCGTCCCGCGCGACGTCGAGGCCGGCGTCGCCGAGCTGCCCGGCGTCGAGGTGATCGACATCGACCGGATGGCCGCCGTCCTCGCCGACGGGCCGGCCGCCGCCGACGCCGCCGAGGTGGCCCGCATCGTCGCCGGTGAGGTCGAGGCGTTCCTGACCTGGCTGCGCGGCGCCGACGTGGCGCCCACCGTGGCCGCGCTGCGCGGGCGCGCCGACGACGTGGTCACCGCCGAGCTGCGCCGGCTCGGCCAGCGCCGCCCCGACCTCAGCGACGACCAGCGCGCCGAGGTGGCCCGCACCGTGCACCGGGTCGTGCAGCGACTGCTGCACCAGCCGACCGTACGGGTCCGCCAGCTCGCCGCCGAGCCCGGCGGCGACCAGTACGCGGCCCTGCTGCGCGAGCTGTTCGACCTGGAGGTGCCCCAGACGTCCCCGGTCGACACCGTTCCCGACGTGGTCGCCACCGACACCGACGGCCGGCCGTCCTTCGACGCGGCCGACGTCCCGCCCACCGGAGGTGCGCGATGACCGCCCCCCTGCGCCTCGGCACCCGGGGCAGCGTCCTGGCGCTGGCCCAGTCCGGCCACGTCGCCGAGGCCCTCACCGCGGCCACCGGCCGCCAGGTCGAGCTGGTCGAGGTGGTGACCGCCGGGGACCGCTCCACCGCCCCGGTGCAGCGGCTCGGCGTCGGCGTCTTCGTCTCCGCGCTGCGGGACGCGCTGACCGCCGGCGAGATCGACTTCGCCGTCCACTCGTACAAGGACCTGCCCACCGCGGTGGCATCCGGCCTGCACATCGCGGCCGTGCCGCCCCGGGAGGACCCGCGGGACGCGTTGGTCGCCACCGGCGGCCGGACGCTCGCCGAGCTGCCGCCCGGCGCGCTGATCGGCACCGGAGCGCTGCGCCGGATCGCCCAGTTGCACGCGCTGGGCATGCAGTTCGAGGTCACTCCGATCCGGGGCAACATCGACACCCGGCTCGGCCGGGTGCTCGGCCCGGACGCCGACCTCGACGCCGTCGTGCTGGCCCGGGCCGGGCTCACCCGGATCGGCCGCGCCGACGTCATCACCGAGACGCTCGACCCGATGCTCATGCTGCCCGCGCCCGCCCAGGGCGCGTTGGCCGTCGAGTGCCGGGCCGACGACCACGACCTGGTCGAGCTGCTCGCGCGGCTCGACCACGCACCGTCCCGCGCCGCGGTCACCGCGGAACGGGCGCTGCTGGCCACCCTGGAGGCCGGGTGCAGCGCACCGGTGGCCGCCTACGGCGAACTCGCCGAGGGTGAGGCCGGTGAGGAGATCTACCTGCGCGGTGCGGTGATCAGCCCGGACGGTTCCCGTGACCTCCGACTGTCCCGCACCGGAACGCCCGCCGACGCGGCGGAGATCGGCAAGGCACTCGCCGCCGAACTCCTCGAACTCGGCGCCGACTCGATCCTCGGCCAAGAAGGACACGCCGGCCCGGGGACCCAGCAACTTGGGAGCACAGAATGACCCGCACCCGTAAGCCCGTAGGCCGGATCGCTTTCGTCGGGGCCGGCCCCGGCGACCCGGGCCTGCTGACCCGCCGGGCGCTCGACGCCCTGGTCGAGGCCGACCACGTGGTGTACGACCGGGGAGTCCCCGAGTCGCTGCTGACCCACGTCCGCGCCCAGGCCCGGCCCGACGCCGAGTTCAGTCCCGCCGAGGGCGTGCCCGGTGACGTGGCGAAGGTGCTGATCTCCGCGGCCCGCTCCGGGCAGAACGCCGTGCACCTGGTCGCCGGTGACCCGTTCGGCCACGACTCGGTGGTCAAGGAGGTGCAGGCGGTGGCGCGTACCGCCGCGCACTTCGAGGTGGTGCCGGGCGTCGGCCAGGCCGAGGGCGTCGCCACCTACGCCGGCGTCCCGCTGCCCGGCGTGCGCACCGCCGCCGACGTCGAGGACGTCAACACGCTGGACTTCGACGCGCTCGCCACCGCGGTGGGCCGAGGTTCGCTGGCGCTGGCCGTGGACGCCGGTGACCTGGCCGCCGTCCGGGACGGGCTGCTGGCCGCCGGCGTCGACGGCGCCACCGGGGTCGGGGTGACCGGCGACGGCACCGGCGAGACGCAGTACACCACCACGTCGACAGTTGACTCGTTCGTCGCGGCGGCGCTCGGCTTCACCGGCCGCGTCGTGCTCACCGTCGGCGCGGGCGTCGCCGACCGCGACAAGCTGAGCTGGTGGGAGAACCGTCCGCTGTACGGCTGGAAGGTGCTGGTGCCCCGCACCAAGGAGCAGGCCGGCGCGATGAGCGCGCGGCTGCGCGCGTACGGGGCGATCCCGTGCGAGGTGCCGACCATCGCGGTCGAGCCGCCGCGTACCCCGGCCCAGATGGAGCGCGCGGTCAAGGGCCTGGTCGACGGCCGGTACGCCTGGGTGATCTTCACCTCGGTGAACGCGGTCCGGGCGGTCTGGGAGAAGTTCGGCGAGCACGGGCTGGACGCCCGGCACTTCGGCGGCGTCAAGATCGCCTGCATCGGTGAGGCGACCGCCGACGCGGTCCGCGCGTTCGGCATCCAGCCGGAGCTGGTCCCCGCCGGGGAGCAGTCCTCCGAGGGCCTGCTGGCCGAGTTCTCGCCGCACGACGAGATCCTCGACCCGGTCGGCCGGGTGCTGCTGCCGCGCGCCGACATCGCCACCGAGACCCTCGCGGCCGGGCTCACCGAGCGCGGCTGGGAGGTCGACGACGTGACCGCGTACCGGACCGTGCGGGCCGCGCCGCCGCCGGCCGAGATCCGCGACGCGATCAAGTCGGGCGGGTTCGACGCGGTGCTCTTCACCTCGTCCTCCACCGTCCGGAACCTGGTCGGCATCGCCGGGAAGCCGCACGCCCGTACCGTTGTTGCTGTCATCGGGCCCAAGACGGCGGAGACCGCGACGGAGTTCGGCCTGCGAGTCGACGTGCAGCCGCCGCACGCCTCGGTGCCCGACCTGGTGGAGGCGCTCGCCGCCTACGCCGTCGAGCTGCGCGAGAAGCTCGCCGCCATGCCGGCGAAGCAGCGCCGCGGCTCGAAGGTGCAGGGCCCGACCGCCCTGAGGTTCCGCTGACAGGAGGCACCCCCATGCCGTACCCCGAGATCCGGCCCCGCCGGCTGCGCCGCAACGCGGCCGTGCGGCGGCTGGTCGCCGAGACCCGCGTCGCCCCGGCCGAACTGGTCGTGCCGATGTTCGTCAAGGAGGGGCTGACCGAGCCGCGGGCCGTCGCGTCGCTCCCGGGGGTGCTCCAGCACTCCCGGGACTCGCTGCGCAAGGCGGCGGTCGAGGCGGTCCAGGCCGGGGTCGGCGGCATCATGCTGTTCGGGGTGCCGGCGACGCGGGACGAGACCGGCTCTGGCGGCCTCGACCCGGACGGCATCCTCAACGTGGCCATCCGGGACGTGATCGCCGAGGTCGGTGACTCGACGGTGGTGATGGGCGACCTCTGCCTGGACGAGTTCACCTCGCACGGGCACTGCGGCCTGCTCACCCCGGAAGGCGGCGTGGACAACGACGCCACACTGGCCGCGTACGCCGAGATGGCGGTCGCCCAGGCCGACGCCGGGGTCCACGTGGTCGGGCCGTCCGGGATGATGGACGGGCAGGTCGGCGCGGTCCGCCGGGCCCTGGACGCCGCCGGGCACCAGGACGTCTCGGTGCTCGCGTACGCCGCGAAGTACGCCTCCGCCTTCTTCGGCCCGTTCCGGGACGCGGTGGAGTCGGCGCTGGACGGCGACCGGTGCACCTACCAGCAGGACCCGGCGAACCTGCGGGAGTCGCTGCGCGAGGTCGAGCTGGACGTCGCCGAGGGCGCCGACATGGTGATGGTCAAGCCGGCGTTGCCCTACCTCGACGTGGTGTCGGCGGTCCGCGCCGCGGTGGACGTCCCGGTCGCCGCCTACCAGGTCTCCGGGGAGTACGCCATGGTCGAGGCCGCCGCCGCCAACGGCTGGATCGACCGGGAGCGGACGATGCTGGAGACGCTCACGTCGATCCGCCGGGCCGGCGCGCAGATCATCCTCACCTACTGGGCGGTCGAGGCGGCCCAGCTGCTCCGCGAGCGCTACTGACCGTACGGCCGGCGCTTGCGGGCGGTGCGCAGCGCCTCGCCCCACCAGCTCACCTCGTCGAGCGTCCCGTCGGCGGCCCGCCCCAGTGGACCGTCGTCGACCAGCCGGCCCTGCTGGTCGAGACGGTCCCACGGTGCGGTGAGCACCACGCCGGTGCGGGTGGTGGTGGCGTGCAGTTCGGCGAAGACCAGCCGGAGCTGCTCGACCGCGCGGATCCCGCCCGAGCCGGCGCCGTACGACACGAACCCGACCGGCTTGGCCACCCACTCCCGGTGATGCCAGTCGATGGCGTTCTTCAGGGCCGCGGGGAAACTGTGGTTGTACTCCGGCGTGACCACGACGAAGGCGTCGGCGGCGTCGAGGCGGCCGGCGATCGGGCTGGCCGGGTTGCCGCCGGGCGGCGTGTCGGCCAGCGGGAGCGGCACCTCGGCGAGATCGATCAGGTCAGTTCGGAAGCCGCCGCGCCGGTCGGCGTGGTCGACGAACCAGTCGGCGATCAACCGACCCATCCGGGGCCGGCGGACGCTGGCGACGAGCACGGCAAGGGTGAGTGGCAGTTCTTGCGTCGTCATGCGAGGGACGCTAAGACTTGAACAAATGTTGAAGTCAAGTCGTTCCGGGGGAGTGTCGTGGGCATGCTGACGGTGGGCGAGGTGGCGCGGGAGGCCGGCGCGAGCGGTTCCGCGATCCGTTTCTACGAGCGGCAGGGCCTGATCGCGGCCAGCCGGACCAGCGGCAACCAGCGCCGGTTCGGTCCCGATGCGGCGTGCCGGGTGCGGGTGGCCCGGGTGGCGCAGCGGATCGGCCTCAGCGTCGGTGAGATCCGGGACCTGCTCGCGGCGCTGCCGCCCGAGCCGGACCTCGCCGACTGGCAGCGGCTGCACGACAGGCTCACCGCCGAGGCCGAGCGGCGCATCGCCGAGTTGCACGCCGCGCTCGACGACATCCGCTCCGGCCGCCGGCTCTGCGACCTGTGACCTTCATAGCCGGCGCATCCCCCTGATCCGCGCCCGCCCCCTGTGCCCGCGCCCTGCGCCCTGCGCCCGCTCCTGTGCCCTGCGCCGAGCCGGCTCGGGCGCTTGGCCGTCTACGTGCGGGGCATGCTCGTTGTGGCTCCCGCTCTGCTCGCCCGTTCCAGGGATGCCACGAAGCCCCGTGATCACGGAGCGTAAATTTCCGTCCCCCTTGTGTCGTGCCCTCGCGTGCCCTTTGCTCTGCAGCCAACGGCGCATCGGTCACGTTTTGTTACTGCTGATTCCGTGGCTGCAGAGCAAAGGCGAGGACAGAAGCACCATCCAGGAGCGCCAGCGGCCGGCTATGTCCGTTTTGATGGGCTTGTTGAGCGAAGATCGTGCTACCTCCAACGTTTTGCCGCCACTCAACGTGCCAATTACTTTCCGTACCTGCGGCGTGTGCAATTCGTCAGGCTGCATAGCGGCTGTCAGCGCCGGCCGGCGGGTTTTCCACAGCGGGAAGTGGCGGGGTTGCCGGGCTCCCGAGGAGGCGCGAATGTGGCGGGGTGACAGAACCCGGTGACAGCCCTCCCGAGGCGGCCGCGACACCCGGCGCGAAGGAAACAGCCACGGCACCCGGGGAAGGCCGCGCGCGAGAGGACAACCGCGCGCGAGAAGACGACCACGCGCCCGGGGACGGCTCGGCGGCGCTGCTCACCGAGCCGTTCGACATCCCTTTCCCGGCGGCCGGGATCGTTCGCGCGGTTCGCCGCCGCGCCGACGCCAGCCAACGTGAGCTGGCCCGGTTCGCCCGGGTGCACCCGACCACCGTCGGGCGGATCGAGGCCGGCACGCTCGTGCCCAGCGTCGCCATGTTGTCGCGCATCCTCAGCGTCGCCGGCTTCCGGCTGGTCGTCGTCGACGAGGCCGGCACGGTGCTCAAGCCGATGCGGGACCGGGCCGACCTGCGCGACGGCGCCGAGCGGCGCTACCCGTCCCACCTCGACGTGGTCACCGACCCGGAGCCGGGGGAGTGGTGGGCCGACATCTACGGGCTGGCCCGCCCGCCGGAGACGTTCTACCGGGACCGCGCCGTCCGGGACGCGCTGCGGCGGCGCAGCCAGTGGGAGGTGCGGGTGGCCAAGTACCGGAACGTGCCGCCCCCACCCGACCCGCAGCGGCGCGGACACCGCAGCGGCCCGCCACCCGGCTGGAGAGCCGGATGACGGGCCGCCGCGCGGATCACCGCTCAGTCGTCGTTCAGGATCGTCCCGACGCCGGACGGGTCGGCGAGCCGGAGCCCCGGCACGCCGGCCACGTACAGCGTGAGCTGCTCGTCCGCCTCGCGCTTGCGGTCGCCGCGCACGGTGACCGGGAAGGCGAGCGAGGTGCGGCCGGCGGCCAGCACCCGGCAGCCGACGTACGGGTCGTAGTCCGCGCCGGCCTGGGCCGTGGTGCCGTAGGTGGCCGCGCAGAGCAGCGCCGGCTCGGAGAGCGGACGGGACACGGTGACGGTGAACGTCATCGTCGTGGTGCCCTTGTCGCCCTCGGTCACCGACGTGTCGGCCACCCGCAGCGCGGCGCGGGAGCGGAACCGGGCCACCGTCGGGTCGTGGTCGCTGGCGCCCCGGTCGCCCAGGTCCGCGGCCTCGGTGGGGTAGTCGGCGTTGATGTGCGCCGTCCGCACCTGCACCAGGTCGTCGTGCATCGGGTCGTTGACGAACATGTTGTCGAGCGTCTGCGCCTGCCCGCTGAACGTGTACGAGTACGCCGCCGCCGGGGCGTCCGCGACCAGGTCGTCCCAGAGGTTGTGCAGGCCGGCCTGGTAGAGCGGGGCGAGCTGGTCCGACGGGGTCGGGTTCTGCCCGGTCGCGATCGGGTCGTCCGGGCGCGGGAAGACGTTCAGGTCGCCGCCGTAGACCACCCGGGCGTCCGGATCGGTCGCCTCGACGGCCCGCACCAGCGCGGCCCCGTACGCGGCCTGCTCACGGCGCTGCCCGACGCGGCTGTCCGGCCCGGAGGAGAAGTGGTTGGCGACCGCCCAGAGCGTGAAGCGCTCGCCCGAGCCGGGCGCGGCCCGCACGGTGAACCGGGCGAGCTGCGCCGCGCGGGTGTAGACATTGCTGCCGTCCACCCCGGTCGACCGGTCCACGTCGTCCGGCAGCACCGCGTTGAACGCCTTCGGGTTCTGCACGTCCGCGTTGGACGGCAGCGCCGCCGAGCGGTACTGCACGGTCGGCGCGGAACCCAGCAGCGGGTCGGTGGCGGTCGCCGGGGCCAGCGTCAGCCGGTCCGTGCGGTAGAGGAACGCCGAGGCGATGCCCCGGGCGTCCGCGCCGGTCCGGTCGTACGCGGCGGTGTAGGCGGGGCCGCCCGCTGCCGCCACGGCCAGCGCCAGCTCCTGCACCGTGTCCGGCGCGCCGTCGGCGTTGTTGGTGTCACCGCAGGCCAGGCTGCCGTCGACCACCGAGCAGATGTCCTGGTCCTCGGCCTCCTGCACCAGGATCAGGTCCGGGCTGTGCAGCGAGTCGACGATCTGCCGGGCCTGAGTGGCCAGCTTGGCGGCGTACGCCTCGGGGCTGGCCGGCACGTAGTCGAACGGCGGGCTGACGCCGGGGCATCCGCTGTTGCCGGCGAAGTCGCACCCATCGAACGGGTCGTCCCGGTAGTCGTACAGGTTCTCCACGTTGTAGGTGGCGACCGCGACCTCGCTGGTGCGGTCCGCCGGCCGCGGCGGGTTGTTCTCCGCCGGGTCCGCGCCACCGGTCAGCGTGAGCTGCTCGGGCTGCACGCTGTACTTGCTGAACGCGTACGAGACGGAGCCGAAGGCGTCCTCGGTCAGCGTGTCGAACGTGCGCGCCTCGGGCAGCAGCGCGCCCGAGTCACCGGCGGTCGCCTTCACCCCGCCGGCGCCCAGCAGGATGCGCTGGTTGTTGCCGTTGTCGAAGAGCGTGCCCGGGATGTCGTCAAGCGGGTGCGCGTCCCGGAACACCCGACGGGCGTACGGGTCGGACCGCTTCATGATCGGGTCCTCGCGGTCCAGCACGTAGATCTCGGAGTCCGCGGTGGAGGAGTAGATGTGCCGGGGCGCGGAGACGCCACTGCCGGCGCGGACCCGCACCCGCTCGCCCTCGTGCCGCTCCCAGAACAGGTCGGCGGCGTCCGCCTCGGCCGGCGGGACCGCGTCGACCACCCGGACCGCGGCGTCCACGTCGAGCCCGGAGTCGAGCTTGCGGACCAGCGAGGCGCCGGAGAGCTGGGTCTGGTTGAAGTACTCCGAGACCCGGCCGCGCAGCACCACCTCGTCACCGACCGTCGGGGCGTAGCCGCCGATCAGCGTGGTGAACGAGCCCATGAAGACGAAGATGCCGTCCGAGGTGAGCGGGTCGCCGTCCTCGCTGCCGAGCCGGCTCTGGAGGTAGAAGCCCCACTGGTCGGCCCCGGCCGAGGTGCGGGTCAGCGACTTGCCGGTGATCACGCCGCGCACGTCGTACAGCGTGGTGCTGGTGCCGTTGCCGGTGGCCGGCGCGAACGGCGACCGGTCGGTGCGACCGCTCTCGTCGTCGGCGGTGCGACCCTGCACCTCGCCCACCGACAGCACGCTTGTCGCCTGCACGGTGAGCGTGCAGGTGGCGGTGCCGCCCTCGGCGTCCGTCGAGGTCACGGTGACCGTGTAGGCGCCGGCCGGCAGGCCGGTCGCGGTCAGCGTGGCGGTGGCGCCGGTCGCGGTCGCCGGCGTGAACGCGGTACGGCTGATCGAGCCGCTCGCCGGCGACGGCACGACCGAGGTGACCGCCAGGTCGGTGATCGTGTCGTCGACGTCGGTCGCGGTCACCTCGCGGGTGGCGGTGGCGCCCGCCTCCAGGGTCAGCGCGCCGCCGCAGGTCAGCGTCGCCGGCCGGTCGACCGGGCCGCCGCCGTCGACGGTGTGGCTGCCCAGCCCGTCGAACGTGTCGGTGGCGTAGCCGGCCCACTGGGCGGCCGGGTCGAACGGGTCGGCCGGGTCGGTGTCGCCGGCGCTCACCGAGGGCAGCCGGCGCAGCGTGTTGTCGGCGGTGCTGGTGAGCCCGCTGCCCCACTCGGTGCCCGGGTCCACGCCCACCTGGCCGATGGAGTCGACCACCGTCTCGCCCTTGCGCAGCACGATCGCGTCGTCGCCGTTGAACAGCGCGCCGCCGTACGTCTGGTCGGCCTGGGCGAGGATCGCCGGCGCGGCCGACGCGGCGGCGAAAACGAACACGTCCCCGGCGGCGACGGTGCCGGTCAGCGCCACGTTCGTCGAGGTGCTGGCGCCGTTGAAGAAGAGCTGGAGCTGGTAGCCGCCGGCGGCCAGGTCGACCGGCGCGCCGGTGCCGTTGAACAGCTCGACGGCCTTGTTGTTGGACGACCCCTCGACGTATTCGGAGATGAACAGGTCGGTGGGCGCGGCGCTGGCCGCGGGGGGTGCGATCCCGATGGCCGTGACGGACACGGCCGCGGTGGTCGCGAGCGCGGCTAAGGTGCGGCGCGGGCGCATGGAGCCTCCACGATGGGTGGGCGGGAACTAACGCACGTTAAGGGTCGTGGCGGGCCGGCGTCCATCCCCCGGGCAGCCGTTTGGTGAACAGGCGTCAGCGGTGGGGGTCCAGCCGGTGCACCAGCTCGGCGACGTCCACGCCGTACTCACACCAGTCGCGGTCGGGTTGGTAGCCCAGCTCCGCGTTGACCTTCAGCATCGACTCGTTGGCCTGGGCGTTCCAGGTCTGCACCTCGGCCAGCTCGGGCTCGGCCGACCGCAGCTCCAGCAGCATCCGCGCCTTGATGGCCCGGTCGATGCCGTAGCCGCGGTGGTCCCGGACCACGATGGTGTCGTACTGGTCGGCCCGGGTCGGGTGTTGCGCCGGCACCACCACCTCGGTCAGCCCGGCCACCTCGCCGGTCTGCTCGTGCAGCGCCAGCACGATGTACGGCTTCATGCCCCGCCGGTGCAGCGTGGCGAGGCTGTCGCGGAGCCGCTCCGGGTCGTAGGAGCTGGGGCGCAGCTCGCCGTCGTCGGCGTCGCGCACCTCGGCCTTGGCCCGCGCGTACGGCTCGATCAGCTCGTCCGGCGGCCCGCCGGGGCAGAACTCGACGTGGTAGCCCGCGCCCACCTCGGCGGCCATCTCGGTCAGCGCCGGCCAGTCCACCGCGGCCAGGTCGAGCACGCTGCGGGTCTCGACGTACTCCCTGGTGAAACCGAGCGCCTCGTAGAACGCGACGGCCGGGGTGCCGCCGACCACCTCCACGCCGATCGACTGGAAGCCCTCGTCCCAGACCCGGCGGGCGGCCACCCGCACCAGCTCACGGCCGATCCCGGTGCGGCGCAGCGTCGGATGCACCAGCACCTCCAGCACGCCGATGCCGCCGAGCAGCAGCACGTGCACGTGCCCGACGATCGCACCGGGCGTGCCGTCCGGCGCCGGGTCGTCCTGGGCGACCCAGGAGATCCGCCGCTCGCCGGGCATCACCTCGGAGAGGTACTCCCGCAGGGAGTTCGCCTGCCAGGGCGGATCCTGGGGCAGATCCGTCGCCAGGACCGCGTTCAGCGTGTCCAGCAGCGACGCGATCTCGGCGGACGACGCGGTCCGAGGGTCCCACTCGCGCACCATCA
Source organism: Micromonospora sp. RP3T (assembly GCF_003027925.1). Taxonomy (GTDB): domain Bacteria; phylum Actinomycetota; class Actinomycetes; order Mycobacteriales; family Micromonosporaceae; genus Micromonospora. Next base: position 4,689 of record NZ_PYPS01000058.1, on the reverse strand, counting down.
CCCGTACAGCTTGCCGTCAACCGCAGCTAGACGGAAGGGTTGAGTCCGCGAATGTACGCGCGCCGTCACGTCACGTGCCGCTGCGTCGCCCGTAGTCGTCGGCCTTGGTGAAGACGTCCTGGGCGTACCGGCGAACGTCGTTGTAGGAGAGGATGGCGCCCCACCAGTCGCCGGGAATGGTCATGTTCCGGCCGCCCTTGCACAGGTATTCGCCGGCGGCGAGCGCCGCGTCGTCGATGTCGTGCGGGTTCTTCACCCCGTCGTTGTCGGCGTCCGCGCCGATCTCCTGCCAGGTGCTGGGGATGAACTGCATCGGGCCGAGCGCCCGGTCGAACTCCTTGTCGCCGTCGAGCAGGCCCTGGTCGGTGTCGAGGATCCGGGACCGGCCGCCCTGCCCGTCGAGCCGCGCGCCGAGGATCTCCGGCACGGCCACCCCGTTCGCGCCCAGCTTGGCCTTGTTGGCCGAGCCGTGCCCGGACTCCACGAAGCCGATCGCGGCGAGCGTGGTCCAGCTCAGTTGGCAACTGCGGTGGGTCTGCGCCAGCACCAGCTCGGCGTAGCCGTACGCCTGGAGCGCCACGGGCGGGATGTCGGTGGCGCGGCCGACCCGCTGCGCCCAACCGGCCAGCGCGTCGGCCGGGCGACCCCCGGGCAGGACCGGGTTGGCGGTCGACCCGCCCGGCAGCGGCGTGCCGGTCGGCCCGACGGTGCCGGGCAGGCCGGTCGGGCCGGTCGGGCCGGGAGGCGGCGGTGCCCCGGTCAGCCCCGGCACGGCACCGGTCTGCGGCACGCCGTAGACCGGGGGAGCGCTGGTGGCCTCGACCGCGACCGGCTCCGGCTTCCGGACGGCCGCCGGCACGAGCACCGCGCCGGCCGCGACGGCGGCCCCGACCAGGACGAGCAGGAACAGCGCGGGCAACGTGGCGCGCCCGCTGGGCCGACGTGACCAGTCCCGGGTGGCGCGGGCCGCGCCCGCGGCGAGCTGCCCCGGCCGGATCGGGCCGGCGTGCGCGAAGGGCATCCGCCGCCGCCGGCCGCCCGCCGCCGGCACGCCGGTCTCCGCTGTGGACGCTGCCCCGGTTGCCGGCGTGGCAACCGGATCAGACGTCGTCCCGGGCGCGGGCGTCGCCCCCGACGCGGACGTCGCCCCCGACGCGGACGTCGTCCCGGACGCGGGCGCCACCTTGGGAGCGGGCGTCACATCGGGCGTGGGCTCCGCCTCCGCCGCCCTGGTGGGCTCCGCCTCCGGCGGCCCGGCGGGCGTCGCGGTGGAATCCGCGGGCGGAGCCGGCTTCGCAGGTGGGGCTGGCTCGCCGCGCCGTGGGCCGGGAACCGGCCCGGCGCCGCCGTCGGGCGGCGCGGCGGGTCGCAGGGGCCGGGCCGTCGCTCGCCGTTCGCCGTCCACCACCCGTTGAGTATCACCCATCAGTGCGACGACGTCAGGCCCGGCCGTACGCTGTACGCATGCCCCGGTACGAATTCCGTTGCCGCGCCTGCGGCGACACCTTCGAGGTCAACCGCCCGATGGCCGAGGCCGCCCGGCCCGCCACCTGCCCGCAGGGCCACGCCGACACGGTGAAGCTGCTCTCCACCGTGGCGTTCACCGGCCGGGGTGGCTCCGGCCCGGCCGGCGGGACGCCCGCACCGGCCGGCGGGGGCTGCTGCGGCGGCGCCTGCGGCTGCTGATCCCCGTCGGGCGTTCTTCGCCGGTGGGAACTTTTGGTCGGAATCCGCCTACCCGTTCTCACGATGCGTGACGACGCGGTCATAGGGCAGCATGAACCCGACGTCAGCGGGGGGAGGTTCGACGCATGTCGCCACCGATCCACCTCCCCAGCGGGTGGGTGACCTTCGTGTTCACCGACATCGAGGGCTCGACCCGGATGGCCCGGATGCTCGGCCCGGTCTACCGTCCGGTGCTGCGGGAGCATCGCCGGCTGCTGCGCGACACGCTCGCCGGCACGGACGGGTCGGAGCTGCTGACCGAGGGCGACTCGTTCTTCCTCGCCTTCCCGGACGCGGCCGCCGCCGTGCGCGCCTGCCTGACCGCGCAACGCGCGCTCGCCAGCCACGACTGGCCCAACGCCGACGCCGTCCCCCGGGTCCGGATGGGCCTGCACACCGGCTACGCCGAACCCCGCGACGGTGAGTACGCCAGTCCGGAGGTGCACCGGGCGGCCCGGGTGGCCGCCGCCGCGCACGGCGGTCAGGTGCTCTGCTCGGCGGCCACCGCCCGGCACGCGGATCCGCTTCCGGACGGCGCGTCGCTGCTGGATCTCGGCCTGCACCGGCTGCGCGGGTTCGACGACCGGGAACGGCTGTTCCAGCTCGTCGCGCCCGGTCTGGAGCGGCGGTTCCCGCGTCCGCGTACCGCCGACGCGGCGGCGCACAACCTGCCCACCCAGGTCACCTCGTTCGTCGGCCGGCACTTCGAGCGGGCCGAGCTGGGGCGGCTGGTCGAGGCGTACCGGCTGGTGACCGTGCTCGGCGCGGGCGGCGCGGGCAAGACCCGGCTGGCCGTGGAGCTGGCCTCCGGGATCGTCGAGGACTACCCGGACGGCGTCTGGTTCGTCGACATCGCCGCGGTGACCGACCCGGGGCTGGTCGCGTTCGAGATCGCCGCCGTGCTCGGTCTCCGCCCGGAGCCGGGCCGGCCGATGGTCGACACCCTGGTCGAGTACGCCGCCCCCCGCCGGATGCTGGTGGTGCTGGACACCTGTGACGCCCAGCCGGCCGCGTCGGCCGAGGTGATCTCCCGCCTGCTGGCCGGTGGCCGGGGGGTGCGGGTGCTGGCGACCAGCCGGGAGTCGTTCGGCGTACCCGGTGAGGTGGTGTGGCGGATCCCACCGCTGTCGGTCGACGAGGTGCCCGACGGCGGCGCGAGCGACGCGGTGGCCCTGCTGCTGGACCGGACCGCGGCGGCCCGGGGCGGCCGGCCGCCGGCGGAGACCGAGCAGGCCGACCTGCGCCGGGTGGTGCGCCGGTTGGACGGGTTGCCGCTCGCCATCGAGTTGGCCGCGGCGCGGCTGCGGGTGCTCTCGGCCGGGCAGTTGGCCGAGCGGCTCGACGACATGCTGGGCACGTTGGACGCCGGCCGCGAGTCGGCGGAGCCGCCCCCGGTCGAGGCCGGTTGGAGCGGCAACCAGCAGGACACCGTGGACCTGGTGGCCGCCGCGACCGGGGCGGCCCCGCCGACGCCGGCGAGCCGGGCGGTGCAACGGTCGGCCAGCGAGCGGCACCTGACCATCCAGGCCACGGTGACCTGGTCGTACCGGACGCTGGGCGCGCGCTCGTCCCGGCTGCTGCGCTGGATGGCGGTCTTCGCCGGCCCGGTGGACCTGCCGACCGTGCAGTGGCTGCTGGACGAGGATCCGCTGGACCCGCTGTCGGTACTTGTCGACAAGTCGATGGTGCTGGCCGAGCCGCGCGCCTCGGGCAGCACCTACCGGATGCTGGACCCGATCCGGGCGTACGCGGCCCGCCGGCTGATCGAGACCGGTGAGGAGCAGAGCGCCCGGGACCGGCACGTCGCCTGGTGCCGGCACGCGCTGGACCGGGCGCACCTGGGTCCGGACGGCCGGCCGGTGACGCTCTCCCTGTACGCGCTGGACCCGCTGGCCGGGGAGCTGCGGGCCGCGTTGCGCTGGTGCGCCACCGGTGGCAGTGCCCGGTCGGGGCTGCGCCTGGCCGGTGGGCTGGACCAGTGGTGGCGGGAGCGTGGCCTGGCCCGGGAGGGGCGACTCTGGTTGTTCCGGCTCTACGGCCGGATCGCCGAGACCGGGGAGGACATCCCGGAGGCCGAGCTGGCCGCCGCGTACCACATGCACTCGCTGCACGCCGGCGCGGACGGGGAGTTCGCCGAGGAGCTGCGCTACTCGCAGCGGGCCGAGGCGGCCGCCCGGCAGGCCGGTGACCTGGGTCTGCTGGCGCGGGTGCTGGCCGGCCGCGCCGCGCCGCTGGTGGACATGGGCCAGTTCGCCGAGGCGGAGCGGATCTGCCGCGAGGTGATCGACTGGGCGTACGCGCAGGACGTGGTCGGCGACGCGTTGCTCGCCGTCTACAACCTCGCCGAGCTGCTGTGGCGCCGGGGCGCGCTGGACGAGGCGGCCGAGGTGCTCGGCGCGGCGCGCCCGGTGGAGGCGACCCGCCCGGTGGAGCGGGGCCGCCGCTCGGTGGACATGCTGCTCGGCATGGTGGCGCTGGCCCGGGGTGATCTGGTCGCGGCGCACGAGCACCTGCTGGTGGCGTTGCGGTCCCGGATGAGTCACGGCTACCTGGGTCGGGCCTGCGACACGGTGAACGCGATCGCGGTGCGCTGCGCGTTGGCCGGGGACGCGGTGGCCGCGGCCCGGCTCTTCGGCGCGGCCCAGGCCACCCGGGCGAGCCTGCGCGCCACCCCGGGCATCTACGAACCGTACTGGCTGGCCCGGCAGGCGGAGCTGCGCCGGACTCTGGGCGACGAGGCGTTCGACGCGGCGTACGGCGCGGGGGCGGGCCTGCGGTTGGACGAGGCGGCAGCGCTGGCGCTGCACATCGAGCATCCGGACCTGTCGGCCGACTCGCCCCGGCGTGGCTGGTGGCGAGCAGCTCGGCGAAGCGGGCGGACTCGCGCATCGGGCCGGCCTCCAGCACCGCGCCGTCGGCCATCACCACCACCTCGTCGCAGCGGCGCACCGAGGAGAGCCGGTG
>NZ_PYPS01000057.1 GCF_003027925.1 Micromonospora sp. RP3T | reverse complement strand
CACCGCCTCCTACCGCATCACCGTCGACAACCTCGCCGACTGGATCGCCACCCGCGGCTACAGCACCAGCTGACCCGACACACCGACAAGGGCCCGACCCCACAGGAGGGGTCGGGCCCTTTCGTCAGCGCTCGGTCGCGCCGACCGGCTCGTTCCGCTCGGGCGTCTCGGCCGCGGCCAACCGTTTCCCGCGCCGGCGCAGCCACCACGTGCTGACCAGGCCGGCCAGCACGGCGAGCACCAGCCCGGCCCAGGAGATGTCCTTGAGCCAGTGCTCGGCGGCCCGGCCGACGTAGAACAGCAGGTACGTCGTGCCGAACGCCCAGACCAGGCCGCCGGCCGCGTTCGCCACCAGGAACCGGCGGTACGGCACGTGCAGCGCGCCGGCCAGCGGGCCGGCGAGGATGCGCAGCAGCGCGACGAACCGGCCGAAGAAGACCGCCCACACACCGTGCCGGGCGAAGCTCTGCTCGGCACGGGCCAGATGTGGCGGGCCGAGGTGCTTCGGGAAGCGCCGACCCAGCCGTTCCAGCAGTGGCCGGCCGCCACGGCGGCCCACGGCGTACCCGATGGAGTCGCCGACGATCGCGCCGGTCGCCGCCGCGACGGCCACCCACTCGGGCTGGACCACCCCGGTGGCGGCGAGCAGGGCGGAGCTGACCAGCACGATCTCGCCGGGCAGTGGGACGCCCATGCTCTCGACGCCGATCACCCCGGCGACGATCAGGTAGATCACGCCGGGCGGTAGCGCGGAGAGCCAGTGCTGCACGTCGACCACGCTCCGACACTACCCGGGTGGAACTCAGCCCGTGGGGGCCAGGAACTCCAGCCGGTTGCCGTGCGGGTCGTACGTGTGGAACCGCCGCATGCCGGGGATCTCGTCGTCGCCCCAGGTCACGTCGTGACCGGCAGCGGCCAACCGGGCGGCCAGCCGGTCCAGGTCGGCGCGGACCAGCGCCGGGTGGGCCTTGCGGGCGGGCACGAAATCGTCCTCCACGCCGAGGTGCAGTTCGGCGTCGTACCCGGTGAACCAGCAGCCGCCGCGGGCGGCGAGGGCCGGAGGTTTGGGTTTCTCGGTGAGGCCGAGCAGACCGACGTAGAACGCGCGGGAGCGGTCCTCGGAGCCGCGCGGGCAGGCAAGCAGCACGTGGTGGATCATGGTGGCACCTCCTCGTCCCGCAGCGTGGCACGAGGTTGCGTGAATAGCAAGACGGACGTACGGTTTTGTAGAGCCCGACGCGGGTAAGTGTCGCCTAAGCACGGCGGCGCCCCGGTCGGTGCGACAAACTGCTCAGGACTACTCACGGTCGCTGGTGTGAAGGAGTACGACGTGGCGAGCCTCGACACCTTCGGTGCGAAGACCCAGCTACGCGTCGGAGACGCGAGCTACGAGATTTTCAGGATCGGCCAGGTTCCGGGGCACGACAGACTGCCCTACAGCCTGAAGATCCTGCTGGAGAACCTGCTGCGGACCGAGGACGGCGCGAACATCACCGCCGACCACATCCGGCAGCTCGGCGCGTGGGAACCCACCGCCGACCCGAGCGTGGAGATCCAGTTCACCCCGGCCCGGGTGCTGATGCAGGACTTCACCGGCGTGCCCTGCGTGGTCGACCTGGCCACCATGCGCGAGGCCGTCCGCGACCTCGGCGGCGACGCCACCAAGGTCAACCCGCTGGCCCCGGCCGAGCTGGTCATCGACCACTCGGTCATCGCCGACCTGTTCGGCCGCGAGGACGCGTTCGAGCGCAACGTCGAGCTGGAGTACGAGCGCAACAAGGAGCGCTACCAGTTCCTGCGCTGGGGTCAGAGCGCGTTCAACGAGTTCAAGGTCGTCCCGCCGGGCACCGGCATCGTGCACCAGGTCAACATCGAGTACCTGGCCCGCACGATCATGGAGCGCAACGGCCAGGCGTACCCGGACACCGTGGTCGGCACCGACTCGCACACCACCATGGTCAACGGCCTGGGCGTGCTGGGCTGGGGCGTCGGCGGCATCGAGGCCGAGGCCGCGATGCTCGGCCAGCCGGTCAGCATGCTGATCCCCCGCGTGGTCGGCTTCAAGCTCTCCGGCGAGATGCCGGCCGGCACCACCGCCACCGACCTGGTGCTGACCATCACCGAGATGCTGCGCAAGCACGGCGTGGTCGGCAAGTTCGTCGAGTTCTACGGCCCCGGCGTGAGCGCGGTGCCGCTGGCCAACCGCGCCACCATCGGCAACATGTCGCCGGAGTACGGCTCCACCGTGGCGATCTTCCCGATCGACGCCGAGACGGTCCGCTACCTGGAGCTGACCGGCCGCGACGCCGCCCAGGTCGCGCTCGTCGAGGCGTACGCCAAGGAGCAGGGCCTCTGGCACGACCCGGACCACGAGCCGGAGTACTCGGAGCGCCTGGAGCTGGACCTCGGCACCATCGAGCCGTCCCTGGCCGGCCCGAAGCGCCCGCAGGACCGGGTGCCGTTGGGCAGCGCGAAGACGCTGTTCCGCTCGGCGCTCACCGACTACGTGGCGGCCGACGAGACCGGCGGTGACCCGGGCCGCAAGGCGGGCGTGCCGCAGCAGCAGAAGCCGTTCGGCACCGACGGCCCGGCCGACGAGGCCAGCGCCGAGTCGTTCCCGGCCAGCGACGCGCCGGCCAACGGCGTCAACGACCCGGCGGACGCGCCGCGTGACCTGGAGACCGCCGCCGTGGGCGCGGGTGGCCGGGCCACCAACCCGGTCCGGGTGACCGGCGCCGACGGCGTCGAGTACGAGCTGGACCATGGCGCGGTGGTGATCGCCGCGATCACGTCCTGCACCAACACCTCGAACCCGCAGGTGATGATCGGCGCCGCGCTGCTGGCCCGGAACGCGGTGGAGAAGGGCCTGGCCCGCAAGCCGTGGGTGAAGACCACCCTCGCGCCGGGCTCCAAGGTCGTCATGGACTACTACGACCGCGCCGGCCTCACGCCGTACCTGGAGAAGCTCGGCTTCAACCTGGTCGGCTACGGCTGCACCACCTGCATCGGCAACTCCGGCCCGCTGCCGGAGGAGGTCTCCGCCGCCGTCAACGAGGGCGACCTGGCCGTCGTCTCGGTGCTCTCCGGCAACCGCAACTTCGAGGGCCGGATCAACCCGGACGTCAAGATGAACTACCTGGCGTCCCCGCCGCTGGTGGTCGCGTACGCGCTCGCCGGCACCATGGACATCGACCTGGCCAACGAGCCGATCGGCTCCGACGCCCAGGGCAACCCGGTGTTCCTGCGGGAGATCTGGCCGAACACCGCCGAGATCCAGGACGTCATCGCCTCGGCGATCGGCGCCACCGGTTTCAGCGCCGCGTACGCCGACGTGTTCGCCGGTGACGAGCGCTGGCAGTCGCTGCCGACCCCGACCGGCGACACGTTCTCCTGGGACGGCGAGTCGACCTACGTGCGCAAGCCCCCGTACTTCGAGGGCATGCGGCGCCTGCCGGCGCCTGTCTCCGATATCGGTCCAGCTCGGGTGCTGGCGAAGCTGGGCGACTCGGTGACCACCGACCACATCTCCCCGGCCGGTTCCATCAAGGCGGACTCCCCCGCCGGGAAGTACCTGGCCGAGCACGGCGTGGCCCGGCACGAGTTCAACTCGTACGGCTCCCGCCGCGGCAACCACGAGGTGATGATCCGGGGCACGTTCGCCAACATCCGGCTGCGCAACCAGCTCGTCCCGGGTGTCGAGGGCGGCTTCACGGTCAACCACCTGACCGGCGAGCAGTCCTCGATCTACGACGCCTCGATGGCGTACCAGGAGGCGGGCGTCCCGCTGGTCATCCTGGCCGGCAAGGAGTACGGCTCGGGCTCGTCGCGGGACTGGGCGGCCAAGGGCACCATGCTGCTGGGCGTGAAGGCGGTCATCGCCGAGTCGTACGAGCGGATCCACCGCTCGAACCTGATCGGCATGGGCGTCCTGCCGCTGCAGTTCCCGGTCGACACCACCGCGGAGTCGCTGGGCCTGACCGGCACCGAGACGTTCTCGGTCAGCGGGGTCACCGCGCTCAACGACGGCGACACCCCGCGCACGGTGAAGGTCACCACCGACACCGGTGTGGAGTTCGACGCCGTGGTCCGCATCGACACCCCCGGTGAGGCGGACTACTACCGGCACGGCGGCATCCTCCAGTACGTGCTGCGCCGCATGATCGCCAGCTGACACCTGGTGCGAGGAGGGGCCCCTTGTTAACAGACGTCTGTTAACAAGGGGCCCCTCCTCGCGTGGTCACCAGGGCACGACGCCGGCGTCCTCGAAGAACCCTCCGGTCGGCCCGTCGTCGGGCAGCGTCGCCAGCCTGATCCCGATCGCCGCGCCCTGCTGCGGCGTACGCACCCCGCGGAAGCCGTTCAGGTCGGTCGCGGTGAAGCCGGGGCAGCCGGCGTTGATCAGGATGTTCGTGCCGGCGAGCGCGCGGGCGTACTGGATCGTCACCGCGTTGAGCATCGACTTCGACGGCGCGTAGGCCACGGAGAGCGGTCCCGTCTGCTCCTCCCCGACGGAGGCGCTCTGCCGGGCGAGCGAGCCGACGCCGCTGGACATGTTGACGATCCGGGGCGCGGCCGAGCGGCGCAGCAACGGCAGCATCGCCTCGGTGACCCGGATGACGCCGATCACGTTGACCTCGACCGCGGCCCGCACGGTCGCGACGTCCGCACCGCCGGGCTGCTGCGGCATGCCGCCGGTGACGCCGGCGTTGTTGACCAGCACGTCGAGACCGCCGGCCTGCTCGGCCAGCAGGCGGACGGCGGCGGTCACGCTCGCGTCGTCGGTCACGTCCAGCGGTACGCCGAACGCGTCCACGCCGGCCGCGCGCAGCTTCGCCACGGCGGCCTCCCGGCGCTGCCCGTCGCGGGCGCCGACGCCCACCCGCCAGCCGAGCGCGCCCAGCCCGGCCGCGATCTCGTACCCGATTCCCTTGTTCGCGCCGGTCACCAGCGCGATCGTGCCTTCACTCATGCGATCGATCCTGGCCGCGCCGGCACCGGGCGGCCAACACCGTCTCGGTAGCGGGCGATACCCGACGGGTATCGCCCGGAGGTACGGTGGCGGGGTGGAGACCCGGGAGTTGCGCTACTTCGTCGCGGTCGCCGAGGAGCTGCACTTCGGCCGTGCCGCGCGCCGCCTCGGCATCGCCCAACCACCGCTGTCGCGGGCGATCGCGCAGCTCGAACGGCGGCTCGGGGCGACGCTGCTGGCCCGCGACAGCCGGGCCGTCACGTTGACGCCGGCCGGCGCGGTGCTGCTGCGCGAGGGCCGGGCCGCGCTGGACGCGGTGGCCGCCGCCGACCGCCGCACCCGCCGCGCCGCGTCCACCGCGGCCGGCGAGCCCGGCCTGGTGCTGGCCACCAAGGCCGGCGCGTCGAGCGAGCTGCTGCCGAAACTGCTCGACGCGTACGCCGCCGAGCCCGACGCGGTCGCCGTGGAGGTGCTGCTGTGCGGCATCGGCGAACAGGAGCGGCTGCTGCGTGACGGGCGGGCCGACGTGGCGCTGCTGCACCTGCCGTTCGACTCGACGGCCGGGCTCGACACCGAGGAGTTGGTGACCGAACAGCAGGTGGTGGTCCTGCCGGCCGGGCATCCGCTGGCCGGCCGGGCGCAGGTGCGGACGGCCGACGTCTCCGCGCTGCCCGACCTGCCGTTGCCACGCTGGCCGCGCCGGGACGGCAGCTATCCGGACGGACCGGGGCCCGAGGTCCGGGATCACGCCCAGTTGTTCCAGTTGATCGCGCTCGGTCGGACGGTGGCAGTGCTCCCCGAGTCGTGCCGGACGCTCCTGCGGCCGGATCTCGCCGCCGTGCCGGTGCCGGACGCACCGGCGGTGACCACTGTGATCGCGTGGCCGCCGCACAGCCGGTCGCGGTCCCTGGCCGCCCTGGTCAGCACCGCCACCCGCCTCTAGCCACGCCCACGCGGGTCGCCCAGCCACCGCTGCGGCCACCCGTACGCTGCTCTCCGGAGGGCGCGCCGCGCCACCCGGCCGCTCAGCGGTCGCCGGGTGTGTCCGGGGGCAGCGCTCGGCCGGCCCCGCCGCGACTCGCCTCCGGGCGTGTCGCGGCCGGCGGCATAGTTGGCCGCGAAGCGGTATACCTCCTGGTCATAATTATGACCGGGAGGTATACCGCTTCAAAGCGAGTTGTTTTCTGCCACGGCGACGCTCAGTGACCAGCGACCCTGCACGAACCAAGGGCCGCACGAGCCAAGGGCCGCACGAGCCAGCGTCCGCGCGACCTAGGCGAGCAGGTCCTTGCGCATCTGCTGGGTGACCACCCGGTAGCCCGAGGTCCGGTAGAGCGTCGCCGCCGTCTCGTTGGCGCCGAAGACGTTGAGCTCCAGGGCCCGGGCGCCCCGCTCCCGGGCCATCCGCTCCCCCGCCGCGAGCAATGCCCGGCCCAGGCCCTGACCGCGGCGGTCGGCGACCACCTCGATGTCGTAGATGAAGGCGCAGTGGGCGACGCCGCGCGGATGGGTCAGACCGATCCACAGCCGGCCGATCGACGAACCGTCGGGCAGCACGCCGATCAGGAAGAGCATGCCGGGCGTGGCCAGGCCGTCCGGCAGCAGGGCGGCATTGGCCTCCCGCGCCCGGTCGAGAGCCTCCGCCTCCGTCCAGTTGCCGGCCGACACGTGCTCCCGCGCGTAGGCGGCGGCGAGTTCGGTCTGCCAGCGGTCGAACTCCTCCGGGACCATCGCGCGCAGGGACACGGCCGGCTCAGTCACCGGCGGCCCGCCGACGCGCCTCACGCAGCTTCATGGCGTGCTCCAACAGCGTGATCAGCACCTCCTTGGCCGACTCACGCTGACGTGCGTCGCAGAGCACCACCGGCACGCCCGGGTCCAGGTCGAGCGCCGCCTGGACCTCGTCGAGCCGGAACTGCCGGGCCCCCTCGAAGCAGTTCACCGCCACCACGAACGGCGTGCCCCGCCCCTCGAAGTAGTCGATCGACGGGAAGCAGTCGGCCAGCCGACGGGTGTCGGCGAGCACCACCGCGCCGAGCGCGCCCAGCGCCAGCTCGTCCCAGACGAACCAGAACCGGTCCTGTCCGGGCGTGCCGAACAGGTAGAGCACCAGATCGTCGCTGAGCGTGATCCGGCCGAAGTCCATCGCCACTGTGGTGGTCGACTTCGCCTCCACCCCGGACAGGTCGTCGATGCCGATCCCGGTCTCGGTCAGCACCTCTTCGGTACGCAGCGGCCGGGTCTCGCTGACCGCGCCGACCATGGTGGTCTTGCCGACGCCGAAACCACCGGCGATCAGGATCTTGATCGCGGTGGGCAGCGGCGCTGCTCCCGCCGGCCGCTCAGAGCGCCCGTAGTCCATTGATTACCGCCTCGAAAACATGCTCGTCGGGAAGGCCGGCGGGGGTGGCGCGCGGCTCGCGTACCTGCACCAGACTGCGGGCCGCCAGGTCTCCGAGGAGGACCCGGACGGTGCCCACCGGCAGGTCGAGGTGGGCGGCGATCTCGGCCACGGAAAGGATCCGCTGACAGAGGCCGACTATCGCCACGTGCTCCGGGCCCAGCCCGGACTCCGACCCGACCTCGGCGCGGGTCGCGGTCACCAGGGAGATCAGGTCGAACGTGCCGGTCACCGGGCGGGCCCGGCCGCCGGTGACCGCGTACGGGCGGACCACCGGGCCCGCGTGGTCGTCGACCCACTCCTGCTCGGTGGACTCCCCCCGGCCTGTCATCGCGCCGTGTTCTCGCCGAGGGGCTGTTCCCGGGTGGGTGATGCGACGAACCGGCCGACCCGGGTGACCAGCATGGCCATCTCGTACGCGATCAGACCGACGTCCGCGTCCTCCGCCGCCAGCACCGCCAGGCAGGCGTTGCGGCCGGCCGCGGTGACGAACAGGAAGGAGGACTGCATCTCGATGATGGTCTGCTGCACCTGACCACCGCCGAACCGCTTGCCCGCGCCTCGGGCCAGGCTCTGGATGCCCGCCGCCATCGCCGCCAGGTGCTCGCCGTCGTCCCTGCTCAATCCGCGGGACGAGGCCATCAGCAGTCCGTCGGTGGAGAGCGCCACGGCGTGTTCCGCCTGCTTGACCCGGCCGACCAGGTCATCCAGCAGCCACGCAAGATCCGCGCTCGAAGCCGTCTTCTGCGCCACTCGTCGTCCTCTTCTCCCCGGCTGGTGTGCCGTTCTCGTCCCGGATGCGTCGACCTCGACGCCCGGTCAGGTGACCTGCTCGTTTCCGTCGGCCGGCCCGTCACCGGCCCCGTGCGCCCCGCCGAGCAGCCGCGCCGCGTCGGTGCGGCCACGTCGGGTTCCACTCTGGTAGGAGCTCATCATCCGGCGTACCTGCTCCGGCGCGCGCGCCGTGTCGTCCGCCTCGTCGTCGTCCGCCTCGGACCGTTCGTGCCGCAGCTCCGGGACGAGGTTGGCCTGGCGTACCCGCACGGGCAGCCCGGCGTCGGTCTGCGGCGGCGCCGCCTCGGCCGCGGGCGGGGCGGCGCGGTTCTCGACCACGGCCAGCTCCGCGGTCGGCCCGGCCACCGCGGGCTGCCGTTTGCGGGTACGCGCCGGCAGCCCGGACGGCGTCATCCGGGGCGCGGGCGGTGCCGGCTCGGCCTCCGGCGTACCGGCGTCGACCGGGCCGAACCCGCCGGTGGTGCCGTCCTCGCCCACCCGGACCACGACGGTCTCCTCGGCGGGCCGACCCGATCGGTCAGGCGCCACGGCGGCCGGCGACGGCGCGGCGGCGTCGTCGCGGGCGTCGTCGGAGCCCTCCGGGTTGCCAGCGTTCGTGCTGATCAGCTCGCGCGGTATCAGCACCACCGCGGTCGTGCCGCCGTACGCCGACTCCCGGAGCTGCACCTTCACGCCGTGCCGCTCGGTGAGCCGGCTGACCACGAACAAGCCGAGCCGGGCGGCGTCGGCGAGGTTCAGTTCGGAGCGGTCCACGATGCGCGTGTTGGCGGCGGCCAGCTCGTCGCCGCTCATGCCGAGGCCACGGTCCTCGATCTCGAGGGCGAAGCCGTTGGCGACCAGTTGGCCCCGGACCTCCACAGTGGTCTGCGGCGGCGAGAAGGAGAGGCCGTTCTCGATCAGCTCGGCCAGCAGGTGGATCACGTCACCGACGGCGCGGCCGGTCAGCGACACCGCGCCGAGCGGCCGGACGGTCACCCGGGTGTAGTCCTCGACCTCGGCGACGGCGCCGCGCACCACGTCGACCATCGGCACGCTGCGCCGCCAGGCGCGACCCGGCGTCGACCCGGAGAGCACGATCAGGTTCTCCGCGTTGCGCCGCATCCGGGTGGCCAGGTGGTCGACCCGGAACAGGTCCTCCAGTTCCTCGGCGTCGTGCTCCCGGCGTTCCATGGCGTCGAGCAGCGTGAGCTGGCGGTGCACCAGCGCCTGGGTGCGCCGGGCCAGGCTGAGGAACACGTCGCGGACGCTGCGGCGCAGCTCGGCCTGCTCGACGGCGGTGCGGACGGCGGTCTCCTGCACCGCGTTGAACGCCTTGCCGACCTGGCCGATCTCGTCGTCGCCGAACTGCAACGGCGGCGCCTCCCGGGCGACGTCCACCTCCTCGCCGTGCCCCAGCCGCTCCACCACGCTGGGCAGCCGCTCGTTGGCCAGCTGGAAGGCGGCCTCGCGCAGCCGTTCGAGCTGCCGGACCAGCGCGCGGGCCGTGGTGATCGAGACGATGACGGACGCGACGACGGCGATCAGGCCGAGACCGGCGGCGAGCACCAGCCGGATGATGACACCGACGGCGACCGGGGTGGCCCGGGACACGATGTCCTCACCGCCGGCGAGGATCACCCCGCGCAGGTCGGCCATCGCCCGGTCGGCGGCGGCCCGCCAGGCCGCGGCGGTGACCGGCGGGCGCACGTCCTCGCCCTTGGCCGCGAGCACCCGGTCCTGGAGCGTGCGCAGCTGCCCGAACGCCTCCCCCTCGACCATCTGCTGGTAGCGGGACCGGTCGGTCGGGGCGAGTTCCCGGGCGGTCCGGTCGGCGAGGAACCACTGGGCGCCGACCAGCCGGGCGAACGCGGTCTGCTCGGCGACGGTCAGCCGGTTGGCGGAGACCGCGCCGGTGAGCAGCGCGTCCTGTTGGGACAGCAGCTCACGGGAGCGGTTCAGGTCGATCAGCGCCGCGGTGTCCCGGGCGATCTGGTCGTCGTCGAGACCACCGAGCGCGTCGAAGACGGCGAAGATGCCGTCCACCGCCTCGTCGTACGCGGCCAACGTCGCGGTCCGGTCGATGGTCTTGCGGCCCACCTCGTCGCGGACCTGGACGAGTTGGCCGAGTTCGGCCTTCAGCTCGGCCAGCCGCTGCTCCAGCTCGTCGCTGGCCGGGACCTCGGTACGCCAGTCCTGCACCGAGGTCCACAGTGCGCCGGCAGCGCTGTCGGTGCGTCCGCGCTGGGCCTGGAGCTCCTGCAACTGCCCGGGGTCGGACTCACCCAGGTAGCGCAGCGAGAGTCGGCGTTCGTTTTGCAGCTCCAGCAGCAGCGGGTCGCTCGGCTCGAAGACCCGCGCGTTGAGCGCCTGCACGCCGAGCAGGTTGAACCCGTCCCGTACGGTCACCCAGGCCGCGAACGCCCAGAGCGCGGTCAGCGACGCCAGCAGGGCGATGATCTTCGTACGGAGATTCGTACTGCGGGAACCCATCACACCGTCCTGGCCCGGTCTTCGGTCGGTCCGGAATCCGATCGACTCCGGCGCACGCTAGCAGCCGTCGTGAACTCCATTCAAGCGATCCTGATCATGGTGGGTGCCGGATGCGGCGACGCCCAGCCGGCCCGCCCCGACGCGGCCAGTACCGCCGCGCGCACGATCCGCGTCGGGCGGTAGAGGTCCTTGTCGTGCCAGAGTGCCGGACCACCGTCGCATCCGTCCAGCTCGGACAGTCGGGCCCGGCCCCGGGCCAGCGCCGCGGCGATCCGGGGGTCCCCGGCGCGGCCCGCGCCGGTCAGCGCGAGCACCGCGTACGCGGTCTCCTCGGCGGTGCCCTGCCAGCGCCCCCACGAACCGTCCGCCCGCTGGGTGGCCAGCAGCCAGCCGACGCCCCGCTCGACGGCGGTCCGGGCCGCCCCGTCGGGCGCGTGGTCGGCCAGCGCGAGCAGCACCGCGTACGTCGCGTAGTACGCCGAGGCGTGCCAGCGGTCCTCCCACCGCCCGTCCGGCTCCTGCCGCTCGACGAGCCAGTCGGCGACCCGGCGGCGGGCCGCCGTCACGCCGGGCCGGGTCGGGTGCTCGCCGAGCGCGTCGAGCACGTGCGCGTTGGTGGTCAGCGAGGCGCCGTCCTCCCCCGGCCAGGTGCAGAAGTGGCGTCCGGTGTCGTACCCGGCGAGCGGGGCGACACCGAGCGGCCGGCCCAGTCGGGCCAGCACGTAGAGCACCACGGAGGTGGTGTCGGCGTCGGCCGGCAACCCGGGCGCGGTGGCCGCGCCGGACGCGCCGACGGCGGCGCCCAACTCGGCCAGCACCGACTCCGGCACCCGCAGCGGGACACCGGCCCGGATCAGGGCGGCCAGCGCCCAGGCCCGTTCGAAGACGGTGATCGGGCTGGCGCAGGGCACCGGCCCGGGCCGGCCGACCCCGCGCAGGTAGTTCAGGGCGGGGCCGGGCTCGGGCCGGCCGAGCCAGGCGGCCGTGGCGGCCGGGGAGGCGCCCACCGAGCCGCTTACCGAGGGGCGGACACCGGCCGCCCCGGGGGCCAGCTCGCCGGTCACCTCCAGCGCGTGCGCCAGCTTCGCCGGGACCGGCCGGCCGGTGGCCAGCAGTCCGCGTACCCGGGTCAGCCGGGCCGGGTCGAGACCGGCCGGCAGGGGCAGGCGGGGCCGGTGCGCCCACCCGGCCAGCCCGGGCGGTGGGCCCGCCGGGCCGGTGAGACGCCGGTCCACGGCGGTCAGCAGCGCCGGCACGATCAGGTCGGTGGCCGGCAGGTCGGGCGGGGTGTCGCCGGGCAGCGCGGCGGCCAGGAACGCCAGGCCGCGGTGCGCGGCGGTGGCCGGCGCCGTGGCCGGACCGGTCCGGTGCAGCTCGGTCAGCAGCGCCTCGACGGCGCTCAGCGTCGGCACCAGCGCGTAGCCGCCGGGCCCGCCCCAACCGCCGTCCGGGCGCTGCCGGTCGAGCAGCCAGGCCAGCCGGGTGTCGTGGCCGGGCAGCCAGGGGGCCAGCGCGGCCAGCCGGCCGGTCTCGTAGACCGACGGCGAGGTCTGCCCCGCCGGGTCGTCCGCGAGCGCGTCGACGAGTTGCCGCGCGGGCCCGCTCCGGGTGGCGGGCTGGGCGGTGAGGCTCACCGCACGCCCCAGAAGTCGGTGTGCCGGTAGAACCCGGTGGTGAACCCGAGCTGGCGGGACAGGAAGTCGGCCTCCCGGGGCGCCTCGTCGGCCAGTTTCGCCAGCAGCACCCGGCAGTGGTCGACCTGCTCGGCGAACCGCCGCTCGACCTCCGCCGGGTCGTCGACCAGCAGCAACGCGTTGAGGTCGCCCGACTCCGCGTCCCGGCGGTACGTGCCGAGGTCGTTGACCAGGCGCAGCGCCCGCTGCACCTCGTCGCCGACCTCGATGAGCCGGTCCAGCGCGGCGGTGTCGGCGACCGATCCGGTGTGGATCCAGTGCGCCACGTTGACCACCGTGGCGGCGAGATTGTCCGCGTTGGCCAGGTACTCGGCGAGCGTGGGCCGGCCGGTGCGCCGCCACGTCCACTCGCGGGCCATCGCGTCCAGCGTGTGTTCCATGGTGGTGCGCCAGCGTCCACGCAACGCGGCATAGCCGGGCGCGGTGGCGACGTCGTCGCGCAGTTCGGCGAGGAACCGGCCGAGCGGGTCGGTCGTCGACGCGCCGTCCAGCACGTCCAGGCAGGTACGGGCGATCCGGTCCACCTCGGCGCGGCTGGTCGCCCGCTGGTCGACCAGCCAGTCGACGGCGAAGCCCCACAGCACCGCGCGGTTGGTGACCGCCAGCTCGGCGGCGGTGTGCCAGGGCGCGCTGAACGCCATCGCCGAGGCGATGCTGCCGAACAGCGTCGCGTCGAACGGGTCGGCGGGAAACAGGTCGGGGTGCGCGGCGGCCACCCGCCGCAGGCCACGCTGGCCGTGCGCGACGAGCGCGCAGATCCGGCCCTGTTCCGCCGCGGCGGTGATCGGATCCGGCGTCGGTCCGCCGGTCACGCCGGCTCCGCCCGGCCGGCCGCGAGCAACGTCAGCTCGACCCGTTCGCGGGGTCGCAGCGCCGCCGCGAGGCGCAACCAGGGCACGTCGGTGCGACGCAGCCGGAAGCGGTAGCGGCTGAGCATCGTGGCGAGGATGAGCTGGGCCTCCAGATAGAACAGGTACATGCCGAGGCACTGGTGCGGGCCGCCGCCGAACGGGAAGTGGGCGTAACGGTGGCGGTCGCGGACCCGCTCCGGCCGGAACCGCTCCGGGTCGAACTCGTCCGGCCGGTCCCAGAACTGCCGCATCCGCTGGGTGATCAGCGGGCTGACCGCCATGGTGGCGCCGGCCTCGATCGGCACGCCGTCGATGACGTCGTCGGCGACCGCGCGGCGCGGGATGATCCAGCCGATCGGGTAGAGCCGCAGCAGCTCGTCCAGCACCATCCTGGTGTACGTGAGGTGGTCCAGGTGCTCCCGGCGTACCGGGCCGTCACCGACCACGTCGTCGATCTCGGCGTAGAGCCGCTCGGCGACCTCGGGGTGCTGGTGCAGGTGCGGCCAGGCCCAGGTGAGCACGTTGATGGTGGTCTCGGTGGTGGCGGCGAACATGGCCACGGTGTCGTTACGGACCTGCCGCTCGTCGAGCTGCCGGCCGTCCTCGGTGCGGGCGCGCCACAGGGTGGAGATGATGTCGTCACCGGAGTCGGCGTCGTCGCGGGTCTGCCGGACGATCGGCACCAGCACGTCGTCCACCACCCGCACCGCACGACGGAACGCCCGGTCGCCCGGCATCGGCAGCGACAGCGGCGCGAACGGCACGACGATGCGGGGGATGACCGCGGTGGCGATGCGGTCCTGGGCGTCGATCACGCGCATCGCGTCCGGCACCGAGATGCGGTCGGCGAAGAGCACCTTCATGATCGCCCGGCTGACGATGCGGGCCTGCTCGACGCCGATGTCGACAGGCCGCCCGGCGCGGTACGGCTCGTCCAGCTCGTCGACGGCGTCGGAGATGGCTCCGGCCATGCCGTCGATGAGCGCCTCCACCCGTTTGGCGGTGAACATCGGCTGCAACATCCGCCGGCTGGCGGACCAGACCTGCCCCTCGCCGAGGATGCCCTCGCCGAACAGTCGCTTGACCGGGCGCCAGAACAGTCCGTCGCCGGCCCGTTCGTAGTTGTCCGCCCGGTCGCGCAGCACGTGCTGCACGTGCCGGGGGTGGGTGACCAGGTACGGGCGGAACGAGCCGAGGTTGAGCCGGACCAGATCGCCACCGGTGCGGTTGCCCACGTCGATCAGCGCGCGGGCCGGGTCCCGCAGGACGGCGGGCAGGATCTGTCGCAGCGGCACGACACGAGGCCGGCCGGTGGGCCGGGACAGGCCGGACGAATCGACCACCTGAACGCTCCCTCGGGTTGCTGAGGGTCGCTACCCCGTCTCGACCCGTGAACGTTGCTCGCGAGCATGCCATCCTGGGCGTTGAATCAAAAGACGGCAACGAGGATATTTCACTTAACAACAATCTCTTTGTCGAGAATGGAGCCGGTGGGATATGCGTCACGCCGAAAGGTTTGCGGTAAGTCCGGGCCCCCGTTCAACGCCTTCGGAATGGCTCGGCGCCCCGCTCGACACCTGCTCGCGGGCGCGGGAACGCGGGCGCGGGCGCGTCCGCTGTGCCAAGCTTCGGGAATGGACGACAAGACCATCCTGAGCCGGATCTCCGAACTCGTCGACGAGGAGCACCGGCTGCGCGCCGGCGCCCAGCAGCACGAGGCCGGCACCGACGACGAGGCCCGCGAGCGGCTCCGGCACCTGGAGGAGTCCCTGGACCAGTGCTGGGACCTGCTCCGCCGTCGCCGGGCGGCCCGGCAGGCACACGGCGACCCGGACGCCCAGGGCGAGCGCCCGGTGCCGGAGGTCGAGCGCTACCTCCAGTGACCCGCGCTGCGGGCGACGTCGCCGTCCGCAGCGGTACCGCCGAGCCGACGTCCCGGGCGGGACGGATCCCGCCCGGGACGCTCCCGGTTCAGCGGATCCCCGCCTCCCGCAGCAGCACCTCGGTCAGCGCCACCGGATCGGTGTCGGCGGCGGGCAGCCCCCGGGCGGTGAACCAGGCAGCCACCACGCGCACGTCGCGGGCCAGGAACTCGGCCCCCTGCGGGTTGGCCACCACGTCCACCACCTGCGGCAGGTCGATCAGGACCAGCCGGCCGGCGTGCACCAGGAGGTTGTACGGGGACAGGTCGCCGTGGGCGTACCCGGCCCGCGCCAGCACCACCAGGGCGTCGACCAACTGCTCCCACAGGTCGCGCAGCTCGTCGTCGTCCGGTCGGACCTGGGCCAGCCGGGGCGCGGCCTCGCCCGCCCCGGCGTCGCCCACGAACTCCAGCATCAGCTCGGTGCCGAGCAGCTGCACCGGGTAGGGCACGGCGATCCGCCCGGAGGCGGCGCCGATCTCCCAGAGCCGGGACAGCGCGGCGAACTCGGCCGCCGCCCACTGCCCGGCGATCATCTGCCGGCCGAACGCGGTGCGCCCGGCCATCGCCCGCATCTCCCGCGACCGGCGTACCCGGCGGCCCTCCAGGTAGCCGGCGTCGCGGTGGAAGAGCCGGTGCTGGGCGTCCCGGTAACGCTTGACCGCCAGCAGGCAGCCCCGGTCGGTGTCCGGCACCGCGCGGCGGACCAGGTGGACGTCCGCCTCCTTGCCGGTCTTGAGCATCCCCAGCTCGGTGTCCCGGGCGGCCAGCTCGGTCACCAGCCAGGCCGGGTGCGGCTCCGGCCCGTGGACGGCCTGGTCCCAGGAGGACCAGCGGTCCTCCGCGTCGGGCTCGGCGTCCGGGTCGGCGAGGGTCGGGGCCGGCCGGCCCCGCTTCAGGAAATCGGGTTCGTCGTCGTCGAAGCGGCTCTTGCCGCGGCCACGGCGCGGCTGCGCCGGGAAGTCGTGATCGCGCACGGGTGGATCTGTCCTTCGGTCGAGTCTGGTGGAGGCAGGTGGAACGACCCTGCAAAGACGGCCATGACCGACCTCCTCTCCTCGACCGGGCGACCCGGTTGCGCCCTCGCGCGGCACCATGCTCGTTGGGCCGGTCCGGACGGGCAACCGATTTTTCCCGCTCAGCCCGCCAGCACGGCGGCCACGGCCGGGATCAGCCCGTCCTCCACCCTCGTCGGCGCGAAGCGGGGATCCGACCAGCGCCGCCCCCGGTGCAGCCAGACGCTGGGCAGGCCCACCGCGGTCGCGCCGCCGATGTCCGCCTCCGGGCTGTCGCCGATCACCCACGCGCCGCGCAGCGGCAACCGGGCCCGCTGGGCGGCGAGCGCGAAGATCCGGGGGTTGGGTTTGCTGACCCCGGCCTCCTCGGAGATCACCCAGTCGGCGACGTACCGGTCCAGGCCGGTCCGGCGGATCTTGGTGTCCTGCTGGCGTTCCGCGCCGTTGGTGACCACCACCGGCACCCAGCCCGCGTCGGCGGCGATCCGCAACGCGCAGGCGACCAGCGGATCCAGCCGCATGTGCGCCACCACGCCGTCGTGCAGCTCCTCGACCAGGTCGATCGACGGAATGCGCAGCCCGTAGCGGTCCCGGATGGCGTCGGCCACGTCCCACCGGTTGGTCAGCCCGTCCGCGTCGACGGAGACCAGCCAGTCGAGGTCGATGGGCGGCGCGCCGATGCTCTCCAGGAAGCGTGCTCCCCAGGCGCGGAACGGCCCGTCGCGGTCCAGCAGGGTGTCGTCCAGAGCGAGCAGGAGCAACGGCACCTGAGCACCCTACGGGAACGCGCTGGGCCCCGGCAGGGCCGGAGGTCCCGGTCCGCGGTCAGGCGACGTGCGTCGCGCGGGCGGCCCCGGCGTCGGGCAGCCGGTCGAGCAGCATGGTGTGCGCCGCGCGGGTGTCCGCCAGGACCGCCGGGTCCAGCGTCGCCACCAGCACGTCCTCCCCGGCGTCCGCGCCCCGGGCCAGCGCCCGGCCCTCCGGGTCGTAGACCGCCGCGCCACCGTTGAACCGCCAGGGCGCCACGCCGCCGACCGCGTTGGCGAAGACCACGAACATGGTGTTGTCCAGCGCGCGGGCCGCGTAGTAGAGGTCCCGGCGATGCGCCGAGCCGGCCAGGTAGCCGCTGGGGCAGAGGTAGCCGTGCGCGCCGTCGCCCGCCGCGGCCCGGCCGTGCTCCGGGAAACAGCCGTCGTAGCAGATGCCGAGGCCGAACCGCCACGCGTCGACCACCAGCGTGGCACCCCGCCGGCCGGCGTCGAACAGCTCGCGTTCGCCGCTCCAGAGCTGCTGCTTGTCGTACGCCGCGGTGACCGTGCCGGTCGGGTCCACCACCAGCGACGAGATGGTGCGCCGCCGGTCCGGGTGGCGGACCGCGGCGCCGATCACCACGGCGGTCCCGCCGTCCCGCGCGGCGGCGCGCAGCGGGTCCAGCCGGGCGTCGTCGACCCGCCCGGCCGGGTCGGCGGTCACGTCCGTCCCGGACGGGTCCGCGCCCAGCGTCGGCGGATGGTACGCGGGCAGGAACAGCTCGGGCAGCACCACGACGCGGGCCCCGGCGGCCCGGCCGACCAGGCGGGCGGCGGCTCGCGCGTTCCCGGCGACGTCACCGGGCACCGGTTGCGCCTGCACGGCGGCGACGGTCAGCGGGGTCATCACCGGATGGTAGCCAACCCGCCTCGCAAGCCGTACGTACGGTTTGC
Source organism: Micromonospora sp. RP3T (assembly GCF_003027925.1). GTDB lineage: Bacteria > Actinomycetota > Actinomycetes > Mycobacteriales > Micromonosporaceae > Micromonospora. Next base: position 14,149 of record NZ_PYPS01000057.1, on the reverse strand, counting down.
GTCGGCCTCCGCCACCTGCGACGATCGCACCGTGCCCAGAGTAAGTCAGGACCAGCTCGACGCGCGCCGGCAGGAGATCCTCGCCGCGGCGCGGGCGTGTTTCGCCCGGCACGGCTACGAGGGCGCCACCGTGCGGCGGCTGGAGGAGGCCACCGGTCTCTCCCGGGGCGCGATCTTCCACCACTTCCGGGACAAGGACTCACTCTTCCTCGCCGTGGCCGAGGACGACGCCGCCGCCATGGTGGAGACCGTGGCCCGCAACGGCCTGGTCCAGGTGATGCGGGACCTGCTCGCCCGCGCGGTCTCCCCGGACACCACCGGCTGGCTCGGCAGCCAGCTCGAGGTCTCCCGTCGGCTGCGGACCGACCCGGCGTTCGCCAAGCGCTGGTCCGAGCGCTCCGCGGCCATCGCCGAGGCGACCCGGGAACGGCTGCTCCGCCAGCGCGAGGCCGGCGTGCTCCGCGACGACGTGCCGATCGACGTGCTGGCCCAGTTCCTGGAGCTGGCCTACGACGGGCTGGTGCTGCACCTCGCGATGGGCCGGCCGGCCGGCGACCTGACCCGCGTGCTGGACCTGGTCGAGGAAGCCGTCCGCCGGCACTGACGTCTCGGTCCGGTAACTGGCCGCCCCGTGGAGATCGACACTGGCGTACCTGCTCCACAATGAGCCGCGACCCCCTCGCGACAGGAGCACAGCATGACCGTCCTCGCGGCCGACACCTGGGGCATCCCCGGCCCCGTCTTCCTGCGCTGGTATCTCGTCGCGGCCGTCGTCCTGGTCGTCGGCACGGCGGTGTACCGGTTCCGCGCGTTGGCCGGCACCCCGGTCCCGGACCACGGCTCGCTCGGCCCGCAGCAGGTCGCGTACCTCAACGGGGGCGACCAACTCGCGGTCTGGACCGCGCTCGGCGGCCTGCGCCGGGCCGGCGCGGTGGGCGTGCATCCGGACCGGCGGCTGGCCACCGGCGGGCCGCTGCCGGCCGGGCTCACCCCGCTGGACCAGGCCGTCCACCACGCGGCCAGCCAGGGCCTGCGCGCCCGGGAGCTGCCCCGCGACGAGTGGGTCCGGCGTGCCCTCGACGAACTGCGCGACGGCCTGGTCCGCCGCGGCCTGGCGCTGGACCCGGAGCGGCGCCGCACGCTGCGACGCGGGTCCATACTGCTCGGCCTGCTGCTGGTGCTCGGCGTGGCACGTGCCTTCGTCGGGCTGACCAACGGCCGGCCCGCCGGCTTCCTGCTCCTCGTCCTGGTCCCGCTCATCGTCGCGTTCCTGCTGTTCAACCGCGTGCCGTGGCGCACCCGGGCGGCCACCACCGCGCTGCGCGACCTGCGCCGCCGGCACACCGCGCTGCGGCCCGCCGCCGCGCCGGCGTACGCCACGTACGGCCCGTCGGCCACCGCCATGGCGGTGGCGCTGTTCGGCACCGCCACGCTCTGGACCATGGACCCGGGCTTCGCGGAGCAGGCCGAGATCCAGCGCCAGGCGATGGGTTCGGCGGGCAGCTCCGGCAGCTCGTGCGGCGGTTCCTCCTCCTGCTCCGGCGGCTCCTCCTCGTGCGGCGGCGGCAGCTCCTGCGGCGGGGGTGGCGGCTGCGGAGGCGGCGGGTGCGGCGGATGAGCGGCCCGTCCGGCGTCGGCATCGGCTGGCGGCCCGAGATCGCCGGCTTCGTGGCCGACCTGCCAGGACTGCGCTTCGTCGAGGTGGTCGCGGAGGCGGTCGCGCCGGCCGGGCCGCTGCCCGACGGCCTGACCGAGCTGCGCGCCCGCGACGTCACCGTCGTACCCCACGGGGTGCGGCTCTCGCTCGGCGGCGCGGAACCGGTCGACCCGGCCCGGGTGGCGCACCTGGCCGCGGTGGCGACGGCGCTGGACGCGCCGCTGGTCAGCGAGCACATCGCGTTCGTGCGGGCCGGTGGCCTGGAGGCCGGCCACCTGCTGCCGCTGCCCCGCAGCCGGGAGGCGGTGGCCGCGGTGGTGGCCAACGTCCGGCGGGCGCGGGCGGAGCTGCCGGTGCCACTGGCGCTGGAACCGATCGCCGCGCTCTTCGACTGGCCCGACGACGAGCTGGACGAGGCCGACTTCCTCACCGAGATCCTCGACGCGACCGACGCGCTGCTGCTGCTCGACGTCGCCAACGTGCACGCCAACGCGCGCAACCGGGGCGGCGACCCGGCCGCGCTGCTGGACCGGCTGCCGCTGGAGCGGATCGCCTACGTGCACGTGGCCGGCGGGGCCGAGGCCGGCGGCTTCTACCACGACACGCACACCGATCCGGTGCCCGCCGCGGTGCTCGACCTGGTCCGGGAGCTGTGCGCCCGGCGCCGCCCGCCGGCGCTGCTGCTGGAACGCGACGGCCACTACCCGCCCGCCGCCGAGCTGCGCGGCGAGCTGGACGCGCTCGCCGCCGCCTCCGGGTACCCGGTGGTCACGTGAGCGGCGACCTGGCGGCCCGGCAGGCCGAGCTGGTGGCGACGCTGGTCGCGGGCGGACCGCTGCCGCCCGGCTTCGCCGCCGCGCCGGTCGAGGCCGCCCGTCGGGCGCTGAGACGCAAGCGCGCCGGCGACGTGGCCCGGCACTGGCCACTGCTCGCCGCCGGCCTCGGCGCCGACTGGCCTGCGGTCTTCGTCGACTGGGCGGCCGGCCGCCCCACCAACGGCTCGCTGCGCGACGGCTGGGACCTGGCCCGCGAGCTGCGCGACCGGGGCACGCTGCCGCCACTGGGCGCCGACGAGCTGGCCTGGCGCGAGGCGGCGAACCGCTACGACGGCCGCGGCACGCCCCGACGCCGCCGCCTCCCGGCGCTCGCCCGCAGCGGCGGCGCCGTCGTGGTCCAGTTCGCCGGCCGGGTACGCCTGCTGCGCCCCGCCCCGCGCTGACAGGTCCGCCCCCGATGCGGCAGGATCGGGACATGGATCTCGGACTGGCCGACCGGGTGTACGTGCTGACCGGCGCCTCCGGTGGCCTCGGTCTCGCCACCGCCCGGCACCTCGTCGCGGACGGGGCCCGGGTGGTGGTCTCCGCGCGGGCCCCGGAACGGGTGGCTGCCGCCGTCGAGGCGCTCGGCGGCCCGGCGCGGGCCATCGGGCTGACCGCCGACCTGGCCGACCCCGGCACTCCGGACCGCCTCGTGGCGGCGGCCCGCGAACACTTCGGCCGGCTCGACGGCGCGCTGATCTCGGTCGGCGGGCCGCCCGGGGGCACCGCCGCCGAGGTCACCGACGCGCAGTGGCGCGAGTCGTTCGAGACGGTCTTCCTGGGCAGCGTCCGGCTCGCCCGCACGGTGGCCGGCGCGCTCACCGACGGCGGCGCGATCGCCCTGGTGCTGTCCACCTCGGTGCGCGAGCCGCTGGCCGGGCTGGGCATCTCCAACGGCCTCCGACCGGGCCTGGCCGGGGTGGCCAAGGACCTGGCCGTCGAATACGGTCCGCGCGGCGTACGGGTGGTGAGCCTGCTGCCCGGCCGGATCATGACCGACCGCAACCGGGACCTGCTGGCCGCCTCCGGCGACGCCGACCGGGCCCGCGCCGCGGCCGAGGCGGCGATCCCGCTGGGCCGCATCGCCGAGCCCGCCGAGTTCGGCCGGGTGGCCGCGTTCCTGCTCTCCCCCGCCGCGAGCTACGTCACCGGGGTCACCGTGCCGGTCGACGGCGGTGCGCTGCGTGGCCTGTGACGGCACGTCGACGACGTCGCGGCCCGCTGCCGGCGCGGTGACGCGCCCGCAGCCCGGTGCCGGCGCGGTGACGCGCCCGCGACCCGGGACGGCACGTCGATGAACGACCGACGCCGCCCCGCCGGCGGGCGACCCGAACCCGCGGCCGGTCCCGCCGCGCCCGCCCGGCGTCACCCGCGACCCAGCCGGGAGCAGCTCGCCGCGGCGGCCGACCGGCTGCTGCCCGACGTGCTCGGGCCCGGGCTGGACGTGCTCTTCGTCGGCATCAACCCGGGCCTGTGGTCGGCGGCCACCGGCTGGCACTTCGCCCGCCCGGGCAACCGGTTCTGGCCGGCGCTGCACCGTGGCGGGTTCACCCCGCGCCTGTTGCACCCCAGCGAGCAGGACGAGCTGCCCGCGCTGGGGTTGGGCATCACGAACATGGTGGCCCGGGCCAGCGCCCGCGCCGACGAGCTGACCGCCGCGGAGCTGGTCGAGGGCGCACGCGTGCTCACCGACAAGGTCGAGCGCCACCGGCCGCGCTGGGTGGCGGTGGTCGGGGTGACCGCGTACCGGATCGGTTTCGCCCGGCCGAAGGCCGGCTTCGGGCCGCAACCGGAGCCGCTCGGGCCGGCGCGGCTCTGGGTGCTGCCCAACCCGAGCGGGCTGAACGCGCACTTCACGCCGGAGACGCTCGGCGCCGCGTTCGGTGAGCTGCGCGCGGCGGTCACCGGCGGATAGCGCCGTCCGGCACCGCCGCAGCCGGGCAGGTCACCGGCGCCCGGGCGGAACGCCGAGAGCCGGCTCCGGTGCGACAGGCCCCTAGTTCGCCGTCGCCGGCGGCATGCTCTCCTGCGCGACGTACGTGCCCATCGGCACCGTGGTCACCACCGGCTCGGGCTGCTCCGGCTCCGCGTACGGGACCGGCGAGTCGGTGACCGCGAACTGGGTCCGGTACAGCTCGGCGTAGAGGCCGCCGACCGCCACCAGCTCGTCGTGCCGGCCGCGCTCGACGATGCGGCCCTCGTCGAGCACCAGGATCTGGTCGGCGTCGCGCACCGTGGAGAGCCGGTGCGCGATGACCAGCGCGGTACGCCCGGTCAACGCCACCGACAGCGCCCGCTGCACCGCCGCCTCGCTCTCCGAGTCGAGGTGCGCGGTGGCCTCGTCGAGGATCACGATCGACGGGGCCTTGAGCAGCAGCCGGGCGATGGCGATGCGTTGCTTCTCGCCGCCGGAGAAGCGGTAGCCCCGTTCGCCGACCGTGGTGTCGAGCCCGTCTGGCGTGGCCCGGACCAGGTCGGCGACCTGCGCACCGGCCAGCGCCGCCCAGATCTCGTCGTCGGTGGCGTCGGGCTTGGCGTAGCGGAGGTTCTCCCGGATCGTCTCGTGGAACAGGTGCGAATCCTGGGTGACCACGCCGATCTCGTCGCGCAGCGAGGTGAGCGTCGCGTCGCGCACGTCGACGCCGCCGACCAGCACCTGGCCGTCGCTGACGTCGTAGATCCGGGAGATCAGCATGGACAGCGTGGACTTGCCGGCGCCGGACGGGCCGACCAACGCCACCATCTGCCCGGGCTCGACGGCGAACGAGACGCCCTTGAGCACCGGCTCGTTCACCGTCCGGTCCAGCGTGGCGACCTCCTCCAGCGAGGCCAGCGACACCTCCGCGGCGCTCGGGTAGCGGAAGCGCACGTCCCGGAACTCGACCCGACCGTTGCGGGGCGGCACCGGCACCGCGTCGGGCTTCTCCGCGATGGCCGGACGCAGGTCGAGCACCTCGAAGACGCGGTCGAAGGAGACCAGCGCGCTCATCACGTCGACCCGGACGTTGGACAGCGCGGTGAGCGGGCCGTAGAGGCGGGTCAGCAGCAGCGCGAGCTTGACGACGGTGCCCGCGCTGACCGCGCCGGTGACCGCGAGCCAGCCGCCCACGCCGTAGGTCAACGCCTGGGCCAGCGAGGCGACAAGCAGCATCGCCACGAAGAACGTACGCGAATACATGGCGGACTGGATGCCGATGTCGCGCACCCGTTCGGCCCGACGGGCGAACCGGTCGGCCTCCACCTCGGGTGCGCCGAACAGCTTGACCAGCAGCGCGCCCGACACGCCGAACCGCTCGGTCATGGTGGCGTTCATCTTGGCGTCGAGGTCGTAGGACTCACGGGTGATCTCGGCCAGCCGACGGCCGACCCGGCGGGCCGGGATGATGAAGATCGGCAGCAGCACCAGCGCCAGCACGGTGATCTGCCAGGACAGCACCAGCATCGCCCCGGCGGTGAGCACGAGCTGGATGACGTTGCTGACCACCCCGGACAGCGTCGAGGTGAACGCGCGCTGGGCGCCGAGCACGTCGTTGTTGAGCCGGCTGACCAGCGCGCCGGTCTGGGTGCGGGTGAAGAACTGCAGCGGCATCCGCTGGACGTGGTCGTAGACCCGGGTGCGCAGGTCGAGGATGATGCCCTCGCCGATGCGGGCCGAATACCACCGCTGGGCCAGCGAGAACAGCGCGTCGGCCACGGCCAGCGCGGCGATGATCAGGGCGAGCCGGACCACGGTGTCGCGGGCGTCGGGGCCGCGGCCGGCGATCGCGTCGATGACGTCACCGGCGAGCAGCGGGGTGGCCACGCCGATCACCGCGGCGACGATCACGGTGAGCAGGAAGACGACGATGTCGCGCCGGTAGGGCTGGGCGAACGCGACGATCCGCCGGGCGGTGCCGCGCTTGAGCCGGTGGGCGGAGACCTCGTCGCGGTTGCGCAGCGACCGGAGCATGCTCCAGCCGCCCATGCCGCCGCCGGCCATGGGGTTGGACACTCGTCACCTCCGGGTCGTCGGGCCGCGCGGACCGCCGGGGTCAATTCTCCCGACGCCTGTGACAACCTCGCGAGTAACCCAGATCTTCCCCCGGGGTCCTTACCGCTATTCGCCGCGCCCGGCCAGGTCCCGGATCCGACGGGTCTGGGCCTCCCGCTCGGCGCGCTGCTGCTCGGCGTGCGAGCGCCCGGCCACGCCGGCGAGCAGCGCCTTGATCTCCACGACGGCGTCCCGGCTGTTGGCCAGCAGCCCGGCGGCCAGGTCGCGCACCGCGGCGTCCAGCTCGTCGGGGGACACCACGAGCGTGGCCAGGCCGATCCGGTCCGCCTCGGCGGCGTCCATCCGACGGCCGGTGGCACAGATCTCCAGGGCGCGGGAGTAGCCGACCAGCTCCACCAGGCGGCGCGTGCCGGCCAGGTCGGGGACCAGCCCGAGCGTCACCTCGGCCATCGAGAGTTTCGCGTCGGCGGCGAGCACCCGCAGGTCGCAGGCGAGCGCGAGCTGGAAGCCGGCACCGATCGCGTGGCCCTGCACGGCGGCGATCGAGACGACGTCCGGCCGGTGCAGCCAGGTGAAGCCGGCCTGGTAGGCGGCGATCCGGTCGGCGCACTCGGACTCGGAGAGCGTGGCCAGCTCGGCGAAGGAGCCCGGCCCGGAGGCACCGGCGACCGCGAGGTCCAGGCCCGCGGAGAAGGCCCGCCCCTCGCCGCGTACGACGACGACCCGGACGTCACCGGGCAGGTCCCGGGAGAAGTCGCTCATGGCGCGCCACATCGCCGGGGTCTGGGCGTTGAGCACGTCGGGCCGGCACAACGTCACCGTCGCGACCGGCCCGTCGCAGTCGAGTCGAACTCCGGTCGTCCCGGTGGTCACCGGACCACCCGGAGCGCGACGCTGATGGACGACGCTGGGGGGCGGGTCACGCCTTCTTGCGGCGCCGGGCACCGCCGCGCTGCCGCAGCTGCACCCCGGACTCGGTGAGCACCCGGTGGATGAACCCGTACGAGCGGCCGGTCGAGGCCGCCAGCGCACGAATGCTCTCACCCCCGGTGTACCGCTTTACCAGGTCTTTGGCGAGCGTCTGACGCTCGGCCCCGACGATCCGGCGACCCTTCTCAGTGCTGGTGGCTGTGCCGGTGGCTGCCATGCTGATTCCTCACGTCCCAGACTGTGCGGTTCGGATACGGTCCCACCTATTAGACCGCCTCGAACGATCATGCGCCAGATATCAACTATTCGCCAACCGACACGCTACGCAATGTCAGCTTCCCGATAGAGTGATCCTCTCGGCCGTCCGGGCCGTACCGGCCGGGTCGTATCGTGCCCCCGGTGACCGATCTGATCGCCGGCGCGGCCGGTGCCGCCGGAGTGTTCGCCGCCACCAACCTCGACGACATCGTCGTGCTCACCGTGCTCTTCGTGGCGTCCCGGACCGACGGCCGGCCGCGACCCTGGCAGATCGTCGCCGGCCAGTACGCGGGTATCGGCGCGCTGGTCGCCGTCGCGGTGGTGGCCGCCGCCGGCCTGCTGGTGGTGCCCGACCCGTGGCCGGGGCTGCTCGGGCTGCTGCCGATCGCGCTCGGCGTCCGCGCGCTGCGGAACCGGACCGGGGACGACGACCCGCCGGTGGTGGTCGGCACCCTCTTCGGCGTCGCCGGGATCACGGTGGCCAACGGCGCCGACAACATCGCGGTCTACGTGCCGGTCTTCCGTGCCCTCGACCCGCTCACCGGCCTGATCTGGTTGCTGGTCTTCGCCGTGCTGGTCGCCGTGTGGTGCGCCGTCGCCGCCGCGCTCGGCGGCCACCCCCGGGTGGTGTCGCTGGTCGGCCGCGCCGGCCACTGGCTGGTGCCGGCGATCTTCGTCGTCATCGGCGCGACCATCCTGCTCACCTCCGGCGTCCTCCCCCGGCTCGCCGACCTGCTCGGCTGAACCGCGCCGCCGGCCGCCGCCCCCGGGTCAGGCCAGCTCGACCAGTTCGAGCAGGTCGTCGGACCAGGCGTCCTCGTCACCGTCGGGCAGCAGGATGGCGCGGTCCGGCTTGAGCGCGCTGACCGCCCCCGGGTCGTGGGTGACCAGCACGATCGCGCCCGGGTAGCGGGCGATCGCGTCGAGCACCTGCTCCCGGCTGACCGGGTCGAGGTTGTTCGTGGGCTCGTCCAGCAGCAGCACGTTGGCCCCGGAGCAGACCAGCGTGGCCAGCGCCAGCCGGGTCTTCTCGCCACCGGAGAGCACCCCGGCCGGCTTGTCGACGTCCTCGCCGGAGAACAGGAACGCACCGAGGATCTTGCGCAGGTCGGTGTCGGTCTGGTCGGAGGCGGCGCTGCGCATGTGCTCCAGGATCGTCCGGTCCACGTCCAGCGTCTCGTGCTCCTGGGCGTAGTAGCCGAGCCGCAGGCCGTGCCCGGGGCGGACCTCGCCGGTGTCCGGCTCCAGCAGGCCGCCGAGCATCCGCAGCAGCGTGGTCTTGCCGGCGCCGTTGAGCCCGAGGATGGCCACCCGGGAGCCCCGGTCCACCGCGACGTTCACGTCGGTGAAGATCTCCAGCGACCCGTACGACTTGGACAGGCCGGCGGCGGTCAGCGGCGTCTTGCCGCACGGCGCCGGGTTGGGGAACCGGACCTTGGCCACCTTGTCGGCGTGGCGTACCTCTTCCAGCCCGGAGATCAGCTTCTCGGCCCGGCGGGCCATGTTCTGCGCGGCCACGGTCTTGGTGGCCTTGGCCCGCATCTTGTCGGCCTGGGCCATCAGCGCGCCGGCCTTCTTCTCGGCGTTGGCCCGCTCCCGGCGACGACGCCGCTCGTCGGTCTCCCGCGCCTCCAGGTAGGCCTTCCAGCCGAGGTTGTAGGTGTCGACCACGGAGCGGGTGGCGTCCAGGAACCACACCTTGTTGACCACGGCCTCCAGCAGCGAGCCGTCGTGGGAGATCACGATCAGGCCACCCTTGTGGTTGGCGAGGAAGCCGCGCAGCCAGGTGATCGAGTCCGCGTCGAGGTGGTTGGTGGGCTCGTCGAGCAGCAGGATGCCGCCGCCGTTCTCGCCGGCGTCCCGGAACAGGATCCGGGCCAGCTCGATGCGGCGGCGCTGACCGCCGGAGAGCGTGCCGATGGTCTGCGCCAGGGCGCGGTCGGGCAGGCCGAGGTTGGCGCAGATCCGGGCCGCCTCGGCCTCGGCCGCGTAGCCGCCCAGCGAGGCGAACTGATCCTCCAGCGCGCCGTAGCGGCGGACCAGCCGCTCGTCGTCGGCGCCTTCGGCGAGCTTCTCCTCCAGCTCCTTCATCTGCGCCATGAGCACGTCCAGGCCGCGCGCGGAGAGGACCCGGTCCCGGCCGGTGACCTCCAGGTCGCCGGTACGCGGGTCCTGCGGCAGGTAGCCGATGGCGCTGCGCCGGTCGAGCTGCCCGGCGTACGGCTGGCCCTCCCCGGCGAGCACCTTCAGCGTGGTGGTCTTGCCGGCGCCGTTGCGGCCGACCAGGCCGATCCGGTCGCCCGGCTGCACCCGCAGGGTGGTGTCGGACAGCAGGATCCGGGAACCGGCGCGCAGTTCCAGGCCGGTGGCAGTGATCATGTCGGAGTACTCGCTCTCGGGGTCCGGAAGGGCTGACTCAGGGCACGCGAAAGCGCCGGCGGGTCTCGTTCTCCCGTCGGCGCGGGGCCGTTCAGCCTTCGCAGCGCAGCACGGTTCCAGTGTACCGGGCGCGCCGTGGTCGTCCCGCCGGATTACCGCACAAGATCATCGGGTACCGAATTCGCCGTCCGGACCCGGTCCGGTACCGCAACCACCACACACGGACAGATCGGTGATCGGGGTCAACATGGAGCTGAATGAGAACGCGCGGGTCGACACCAGCCAGGTGGACGACCGGCGAGGGTCCGGCGGGGGCGGCGGCGGCGGGATGGGCATCCCGATCCCGACCGGCGGCGGTCGCGGCGGGATCGTGGGCATCATCATCGCCGTGCTGGTCGCCCTGGTGGGTGGCGGCTTCGGCCTCAACGCGGCCACCAACGGCGGCGACGGCTCGGCGCAGGGCGACAACACCTCGCTGGAGCAGAAGTGCTCGGCGGACGACGCGTTGAAGCAGCTCGACTGCCGCAACGCGCTCTACGTCAACTCGATCCAGGCGTACTGGCGCACCGCCATGCCGGAGGTGTTCGGCGAGCAGTACAAGCCGTCCAAGACGGTCTTCTTCAGCCAGAACGTCAGCACCGGCTGCGGCGCGGCCGACTCCGGCGTCGGCCCGTTCTACTGCCCGGCCGACGACCTGGTCTACATCGACCTCACGTTCTACCGCCTGCTCGCCGACCAGCTCGGCGCCGAGGGCGAGTTCGCCCAGCCGTACGTGCTGGCCCACGAGTACGGCCACCACGTGCAGGACCTGCTCGGCACCGAGGCGCAGATGCGCCGCCAGCAGCAGCGCGACCCGCAGAGCGCCAACGCGCTGTCGGTGAAGCTCGAACTCCAGGCCGACTGCTACGCCGGCGCCTGGGCCAAGAACGCCACCGGCACCGCCGACGAGCAGGGCCAGAAAATCTTCGAGAGCATCACCGACCAGGACATCCAGCAGGCGATCGACACCGCCGAGAAAATCGGTGACGACGCCATCCAGCAGCGCTCCGGCCGGCCGGTGAACCCGGACGAGTTCACCCACGGCAGCTCCGAGCAGCGCAAGCAGTGGTTCACCAAGGGCTTCTCCACGGGCGACCCGAAGGCCTGCGACACCTTCGGCGCCGGCCAGTAGACCGCCGCTCCCCCCGCCGGGCCGTCGGCCGGCACGCTGGCACACCCAGCGGCGCCGGCCGACGGCCCGACGTCGTGTCACCGGCGGATCAGGCCGGCAGCGTCACCTCGGCCGGGCTGGACCGCTCGACAGTGGTGCCGTCGCCCAGCTGGCCCCCGCTGTTGTCGCCCCAGCACCACAGGCCGCCGTCGGTCCGGATCGCGCAGCTGTGGTCGGTGGCCGCCAGGCCCCCCGTCCAGGTGGTGGCGGTACCGACGCGGGTCGGCGTGGACCGGTGGGTGGTGGTGCCGTCGCCCACCTGCCCGGTCGCGTTCTTGCCCCAGCACCACAGGCTGCCGTCGGTGCGGGACGCGCACGTCGCGTCACCGCTGGCGGCGACCCGGCTCCAGGTGGCGACGGTGCCGACCTGCACCGGCGCGGTCTGGTAGTTGCCGCTCACGCCCAGCTGCCCGTATCCGTTCTCACCCCAGCACCACAGCGTGCCGGCCCGGACGCCGCAGGTGTGCGCGTACCCGGCCGTGACGCCGGTCCAGGTGGTCGCGGTGCCGACCTGCGCGGGCGTCGTCTGGGAGCCCAGCGTGCCGAGACCGAGCTGACCGTCCGAGCTGAGCCCCCAGCACCACAGCGTGCCGTCGGTGCGGACGCCGCAGGTGTGCGCGAAGCCGGTCGAGACGCTCGCCCAGTTGGTCGCGGTGCCGACCTGCAACGGGGTGGTCGCGGTGTAGGGCGAGCTGCCGACGCCCAACTGTGAGGTCCGGTTGAAGCCCCAGCACCAGAGCGTGCCGTCGGTGCGGACGCCGCAGGTGTGCGCCGGGCCGGCGTCCACCCGCGCCCAGTTGGTGGCGGTGCCGACCTGCACCGGGGTGCTGCGGCTGGTGGTGGTCCCGTCACCGAGCTGGCCCCGGAAGTTCGACCCCCAGCACCACAGCGTGCCGTCCGTCCGGACCGCGCAGGTGTGGCCGGTGCCCGCGTCGACGCCGGTCCAGGTGGCGGTGCCGACCCGCGCCGGGATCCCCCGGTTCGTGGTGGTCCCGTCACCGAGCTGGCCACTGTAGTTGGAGCCCCAGCACAGCAACGCCCCGTCGGCGCGGATCGCACACGTGTGCGCGCCGCCCGTGGTGACGCTGGTGGCCGCGGCGCCGGCCAGCGCGACGCGTTCGGCGGGGCCGGCGGATGCCGGGCCCGCGGTGAGTGCGGCGGTGAGCACGACGCTTCCGGTGCACAACGCCGCCGCCGCGGCGAGGAGCCGGGTGGCGGTGCGCCACCGGGCCCGCAGCCGGCCGCCCTGATGTCCGTTCATGAAATGCCTTCTCCTGACGATGTCGGTGCGTGAACGGCGGAGAAGCTGCCCTGGGGTCGCCCGGAGACCCACCACTTCGTGGCACCGACTTTATGCATCGAGTCGATTCGATGCACTAGGAGCGCGCGGGATTGACCGTCTTGATGTGATCTTTCCTGTTCACCGGACCAGGATGTGGACCGCCCGGGCGGCGGTGACGGCCGCGACCAGGACCGCGTGCCGGGGCTCGGGCACGTCGAGGAGGCGACCGGCGCGCAGCGCCGCGAGCGGGGCCAGCCGCCGGTCGGCCAGCACCGTGTCCACCGCACGCCGGTCACCGCCGCAGACCACCGCCGTGAGCGTGCCGGCGACCGGCAACAGCAGACGTACGGCGAGATCGGCGGCGTCGCCGAGCGCCGCCTTCGCCTGGTTGTCGCGCCGCCTGGCGAACCGCTGCTGGGACCAGCCCCCGGCGGCGGTGCGGCCCTGCACGTACCGGGTGTCGACCTTGGAGGTCACCAGCTCGGTCCCGTCGGCCACCCCGACCGCCACCGCGCCCTTGCGGGCCAGCAGCAGGCCGATCCGGCGGGGCGCGGCGGCGACACCGGCGAACGCGGTCAGGTCCGGTGTGGAACGCGCGCCGGGCGGGGTGTGCAGCTCGGCGGTGGCGCCGTCCGGGGCGGTGAGCAGCAGCCCGTAGCCCTGGACGGTGGTGACGGGTGGGCCGTGCCGGTCGGCGAAGCCCTCGACCCAGCGGAGGACGCGGCCCGGATCGACCTCCACCCACCGGCCACCACCGGCTGCGGGTCGGCTGCTCATGCCACGACGGTACGCGGTTCAGCCGGACAGCACCGTGACCGCCGCCAGGGCGGCGATCAGCGCGCTGGAGACCAGCCCGGTGACCAGCCGACCGCGCGGGCCGGCCAGCACGCGCCCGACCATCGACCCGCCACCGGCCACCAGCAGTTGCCAGCTCGCCGACGCCAGGAACGCGCCGGTCACGAACGACGCGGCGGCGGTCGGGTCCGGGTCGGCAGCGTTCCGGCGGCCGAGCACCAGCGCGGCGAAGTAGAGCACCGTCGCCGGGTTGAGCAGCGTCAGCCCGAGCAGCGCCGCGTACGCCCGGGCCGGGGTGTGCAGGCCGCGCCCGGGCGGCGTCCCGGTGACCTCCCGGGCCCGCCGGCCGGACCAGGCCCGCCACAGGCCGTGGGCGGCGATGCCGAGCAGCACCAGCGCGGCGACCACCCGCAGCGGCCCCGCCACCGGGGCCAACACGCGGGCCAGCCCGGCGCCGCCCAGCGTGGCCAGCGCGGCGTAGAGCCCGTCCGCGGTGGCCACCGCGAGCGCCGCGGCCCCGCCGACCCGGAACCCGTGGCGGGCGCTCAGCCCGAGAATGAGGATCGCGATCGCGCCGACCGGCACGGCGACGCCGTAGCCGGCCAGTAGACCGGCGAGGAACGCCCCGGTCACGACGATGGACGGTGACGCGAGCCGACCCGCCGCGCGGTGCGCTGTCGACGCGCGGTGGTGGCCGCACGGGAACACCCACGTTCGGGCGCACTGGAGTTCAGCGACATGGGACCGGCGTGGGTCCCCGTACGCGATGGGGTGTCGGCCGGGACGCTGCGGGCCGGCGACGGCGGCGCGGCGGAGGTGGCCGGCCGCT
>NZ_PYPS01000056.1 GCF_003027925.1 Micromonospora sp. RP3T | reverse complement strand
CACCGCCTCCTACCGCATCACCGTCGACAACCTCGCCGACTGGATCGCCACCCGCGGCTACAGCACCAGCTGACCCGACACACCGACAAGGGCCCGACCCCACAGGAGGGGTCGGGCCCTTTCGTCACCCCTCGGCGAGTACGGCGAGAATGGCCTCGCCGTACTTGGTGAGCTTGTTCTCGCCCACCCCGTTGAACCGGGACAGTTCGGCCAGTGAACTCGGCGGCTCGGCGGCGATCTGACGCAGCGTGGCATCGTGGAAGATCACGTACGCGGGGACGCCCTGCTCCTTCGCGGTGGCGGCCCGCCACGCGCGGAGCCGCTCGAAGACCGGCGCGGCGGCGGGGGAGAGGTCGGCGACGACGGTCGCCGCGCCCCGTGGCTTCGCGGCCCGGCCGGACAGCTGTCGTTCCGGCTCCTTGCGCAGGGTGACCGTACGCCGCCGGCCGAGCACGTCGGCGCTGGCCTCGGTCAACGCCAGCGTGCCGTAGTCGCCCTCGACCGCGAGCAGACCCTCGGCGAGCAGTTGCCGGACCACGCCGCGCCACTCGGTGTCGCGCAGCTCGGTGCCGATGCCGAACGTGCTCAGCGCGTCGTGCCCGTGCTGGTCGATCTTGTCGGTGTGCTTGCCGAGCAGGATGTCGATGCTGTGCCCGGCGCCGAACCGCTGGTTGCGCTCCCGGTCGAGCCGGTAGACGGTGGAGAGCAGCTTCTGCGCGGCGACCGTGCCGTCCCAGGACTCCGGCGGGTCCAGGCAGGTGTCGCAGTTGCCGCAGTTCGACGCCCCGGCCTCACCGAAGTAGTCGAGCAGTTGGGCCCGGCGGCAGCGGACCGTCTCGCAGAGCGCCAGCATCGCGTCGAGGTGGGCGGCCAGGTTGCGCCGGTGCGCCAGGTCGCCCTCCGACGTCTCGATCATCTTGCGCTGCTGCACCACGTCCTGGAGCCCGTACGCCAGCCAGGCCGTGGACGGCAGCCCGTCGCGGCCGGCGCGACCGGTCTCCTGGTAGTAGCCCTCCACCGACTTGGGCAGGTCGAGGTGGGCGACGAAGCGTACGTCGGGCTTGTCGATGCCCATGCCGAACGCGATGGTGGCCACCATGACCAGCCCGTCCTCGCGCAGGAAGCGCTGCTGGTTGGCGGCGCGGGTCGCCGCGTCCAGGCCGGCGTGGTAGGGCAGCGCCGGGACGCCGTTGGCGACCAGGAACTCGGCGGTCTTCTCCACCGAGGCGCGGGACAGGCAGTAGACGATGCCGGCGTCGCCCGGGTGCTCGTCGCGCAGCAGGCTGAGCAACTGCCGGCGCGGTTCCCGCTTCGGCACGATGCGGTATTGAATGTTGGGCCGGTCGAAGCTGGCCACGAAGTGCCGGGCGTCGGTGAGCTGGAGCCGGGTGGCGATCTCGGTGCGGGTGGCCCGCGTCGCGGTGGCGGTCAGCGCGATGCGCGGCACCTGCGGCCAGCGTTCGTGCAGCATCGACAGGTTGAGGTAGTCGGGGCGGAAGTCGTGCCCCCACTGGGAGACGCAGTGCGCCTCGTCGATCGCGAACAGCGCGATCCTGCCGCGTTCCAGCAGGCCGAGCGTGGCGCGCACGGCCAGCCCTTCCGGGGCGAGGTAGAGCAGGTCCAGCTCGCCGGCGAGGTAGGCCGCCTCGACCCGGCGGCGTTGTGCCGCGTCCTGGGTCGAGTTGAGGAACCCGGCCCGCACGCCGACCGCGGTGAGCGCGTCGACCTGGTCCTGCATCAGCGCGATCAGCGGCGAGACGACCACCGCCACGCCGTCGCGGACCAGCGCGGGGATCTGGTAGCAGAGCGACTTGCCGCCCCCGGTGGGCATGAGCACCAGCGCGTCACCGCCGGCCACCACGTGCTCGATGATGTCCTGTTGGACACCGCGGAACGCGTCGTAACCGAAGACCCGGCGCAACACGTCCAGCGCGCCCTCGACCCGTTGCTCGGTGGGGGAGACCATCCGGGCAGTCTACGAGCGCCCCCCGACACGGCCCGGCACCACCGGAGGGCGCGGCGGGGCCGTCACCGCCCGCCTTCGGTGTCCCCGTCGCCCCACCGGAGCCCGTCGAGGCCGGCCGCACGGTGGAAACCGGGGTGTCCGGTGACGTCCGCGCAGACCTCGTCGTCGGGGCCGACCCGGCCGCAGAAGACCGGCTCGATGTGGTTCCAGGCGTCGGCCCGGGACAGCAGCGCGCCGGTCGCGGGCACCTCCGGCCGCAGGGTGGTCAGCCCTTCGGTGTAGACGACGGCCTGGTCGCGGGCTTCCTGCGGGTCGGCCGCCAGGTAGGTCAGGTGCAGCGTCCAACGACGCGGCATCCGGTAGGCGCCGGCGGGTGCCTGGTTGCGGCCCGACCGCCGCTCGCGCCCGGCTGACCGGGCGAGCAGCCCATTGAGGTACGGGGAGAGCGGATCGGCCGTCGACAGCGCGTGGGCGATGGCGGCGCGGACCCGCTCGGACACGTCGGCCCCGTCGAGCACGGCGGCCAACTCCTGGTGAAAGTGGGGCTCGGGTCGTTCCCGGCGCAGCGATCGATCGTCAGTCACCGAGTTCTGCCTCTCCGTAGGCGTGCGGTTGCTAAAAGCGTGAACCATGCGACCAAAAAACACAACGTCGCACTTCTCTTGCATTCTTGACTGCGGTGGGGGAAGAATCGACTACTCCGAGTGAAAGAGGTGGGGATGGCGCAGGTGCCGAGCCCGACGATCAGAGCCCGTCGTCTGCGACGCGAGTTGCGGCGCCTGCGGGATCGTGCCGGGCGCACCGCCGAGGAGGTGGCCAAGATCCTCGGCTGGCACCGCACCAAGGTCATCCGCCTGGAGCAGGGGCATTCCCGGGTGATGCCGAAGGACATGCCACCGCTGCTCGACCTCTACGAGGCGTCCGAGTCCGAGCGGGAGTCGCTGACCGCACTGCTTCGCCAGTCCCGGCAGAAGGGCTGGTGGAGCGCCTACGGCGACGTGCTGCCGGACGACTACGTCGGCTTCGAGGCGGAGGCCACGTCGATCAGCGCGTTCGAGAGCCTGTACGTGCCCGGCCTGTTGCAGACCGAGGAGTACGTCCGCGCCATCGTCCGGGCCGGCCGCAGCACCGCCGACCATGACGAGACCGACCGGGTGGTGGCGGCGAGGCTTGCTCGCAAGTCTCTGCTGTTCCGGGACCTGCCGCCCTCGTTGTGGGTCGTGTTGGACGAGGCGGTGCTCCGGCGGATGGTCGGCGGCCCATCGGTGATGCGGGCTCAGCTCGCGCGCCTGGTCGAGGCGTGTGAGATGCCAACGGTGGAGATCCAGGTCCTGCCGTTCACCGCCGGAGCGCACGCGGCGATGGGCGGAGCCTTCACCCTCCTGAGTTACGACGATCCGGTGCTCGACCCGGCGGTCGTCTACCTCAGCAACGACACCAGCACGCTGTTGCTGGAGGAGAGCCGACAGGTGGCGCGCTATAGACTCATGTTCGACCACCTTCGGGCCAAGGCGCTCGACCCTGACCGGTCTGCGGACCTCCTCGCCCGGGTTGCCGCCGAGGTGCCGGACTGACTCCAACCGTTGGAGCGCAACCGATGGACCGCTCGGATCTGGCACAGGCTGTGTGGCGTAGGAGCAGCCGGAGCGGTGCGAACGATTCGAACTGTGTCGAGGTGGCAGACCTCTCCAACGTGTCGGTGGTGCGGGACTCCAAGGACCCGGACGGCCCGGTGCTGGTCTTCGACCGGGGAGCCTGGTCGTCGTTCGTCGTCGGCCTGCGGCGTGGCTGATCGATCGCGGCTCGGCTCGCCGCCCCGATGCCGGCGGCATCACCCCTGTCCGCTTAGATGGCCGGATGGCGGCGAAAATCGACATCGATGCCCTGCGGGACGTGGCCGGTTCGGATGCCTGTGCCACGGCCGACGAGTGGCGAGCTGTCGGTCAGCCGGCAGAGTTCGTGCCGGTCGGCGGGGGAGCGTCCGGCGTGATCCGGGAGGTCGGGAAGCCGCCGATCGAGGTCTGGGTCGGCGTGACGGCGGACGGCTTCACCGCCGAGTGCGAGTGTTCGCCCGGCGCTAGGCTGTGCGCCCACGCGGTCGCCCTGACCCTCCTCGCCCTGGACGGCGGGCTGTCCTGGTCCTCGGCGGCCACCCCGCCGTCTGCCGTGGCCGTCGATCCCCGGGTCGCTGAACTGGCCGCACTCGCGCAGAGCATCCCGGTGCGGAGACTGGCGTTGCTGGTTGCCGAGTGGGCGGCCGCGGACCGGGTCCTGGAGAGCGGGCTGCGGGCGCAGGCCGGCCAACTGGAGGCGCTCACCGCCGTCGAGTTGGCCCAGGTCCGTCGCACGATCGACGACCTGGCCGGTGGGGCGACCGGCGGCCAATGGGATCTGCACGACGTGGAGAAGGCCGGCCGGGCGATCGTGGAGGAGATCGAGGTGCTCGCCCAGCGGCCACCGACGGAGGAGGCGCTGCTGCTGGTCGAGCGGGCCGCCCGCGCCTGGGACGGCCTCTCCGGCTACCTGTACGACGCCTGGGAGACGTACGAGGAGGAGCCGGCCGAGATCGGCGATGCGCTACGGGCGGCCCACGTCCGCCTCTGCGAGCAGGTGCAGCCGGATCCCGACGACCTGGCGTCCCGGCTCGCCGAGATCATCGCGGCGGCCGAGGTCGACTCCTGTCTCGACGAGCCGTGGGACTACCTCGCAGCGCTCGGCCGTCAACGGGTCAAGGCGCTCATCCGTCGCCACTGACCGCCCGACCCGGTCCACCCGCCTCGCTGTTTCCCGGAAACAGTGGCTATTCCGCCAGCTATGGCCACTGTTTCCGGGAAACAGCGGAAGACGGAGCGCGGGGAGACGGAGCGCGGGGGAGACGGACGAGCAGGTGTTCCGGGGGTCACCCCGTGGAATCCCGGTCGGGGTCGCAGCCGTTAGAGTCGTCGACTGACCATGCGCGGCCGACCGGCCGTGGCGCCACGGCTTGGGGGTACATCGGGTGAGCGAGGCGCGGACGGCGGAGGGCCTGGTGCCGACCGGCACGGAGACAGCGGTGGGGCGGCCGGCGCCGACCGAGGCGGAGACGTCCCTCGTGGTGGTGACCGGCCTCTCCGGCGGCGGGCGCAGCACGGTGGCCCGGGCGCTGGAGAACGTCGGCTACTACGTGGTCGACAACCTGCCCCAGGCGCTGCTGCTGGACATGGCCGAGCTGGCGTTCAAGGCCGGCGGCGCGGCCCGGCGTACGGCGATGGTGCTGGACGTGCGCTCGCGCGCCTTCTCCACCGACCTGGTCGGCGCGATCCGGGAGCTGCGCGAGCGCGGCTTCTCCCCGCGGGTGGTCTTCGTCGACGCCGACGACGAGGTGCTGATCCGCCGGTTCGAGAGCGTGCGCCGCTCGCACCCGTTGCAGGGCGACGGGCGACTGGCCGACGGCATCGCGGTGGAGCGGGCGCTGCTGGAGGAGGCCCGCGACCAGGCCGACGTGATCATCGACACCAGCCACCTGAACGTCAACCAGCTCCGTCGTCGGGTCGAGGAGCTGTTCGGCGGCGAGGACGCCCGCAGGCTGCGGATCACCGTGCTCTCGTTCGGCTTCAAGTACGGCCTCCCGCCGGACGCCGACTTCGTGATGGACGCCCGGTTCCTGCCCAACCCGTACTGGGTGCCGGAGCTGCGTGAGCACACCGGCCGGGAGGAGGCGGTCAGCGCGTACGTGCTGGGTCAGGAGGGCGCGGACGCGTTCGTCGCCGGCTACGCCGACCTGGTCAACGCCACCACGGCCGGCTTCGAGCGGGAGGGCAAGCGCTACCTGACCGTGGCCGTCGGCTGCACCGGCGGCAAGCACCGCAGCGTGGCGATCGCCGAGGAGCTGGCCGTGCGGCTGCGCGCGTCCGGCATCGCCGCCAACGCGCAGCACCGGGACCTGGGGCGGGAATGACCCCGACCAGGGTGGTCGCGTTCGGCGGCGGGCACGGGTTGTCCGCGTCGCTGCGGGCGCTGCGGCACTGCGTACCCGGACTGGACCTGGACATCACCGCGGTGGTCACGGTCGGCGACGACGGCGGCTCCAGCGGCCGGCTGCGCGCCGAGCGCGGCGGCCTGCCCCCGGGTGACCTGCGGCAGGCGCTCGTGGCGCTCTCCGGTGACCATCCCGCGACCCGGCGCAGCGCGGCGTTGTTCCAGCACCGCTTCGCCGCCGCCACGCCCGTGCCGACGCTCGGCGCGCCGGCCCGGGCGGTGGGTGACCCGCTCGCCGGCCACGCGGTCGGCAACCTGCTGCTGCACGGGCTGACCGAGCTGCTCGGCGATCCGGTGGCCGCGCTGGACCACGCCGGGGCGATGCTCGGCGCGGTCGGCCGGGTGCTGCCGATGTCCCGCCAGCCGGTGGGCATCGAGGCCCGGGTCCGCGGCGTCGACCCGGCGCGCCCCGACGAGGTACGCACGGTGCGCGGCCAGCACCAGGTCGCGGTGACGACCGGCGTGGTGGAGTCGCTGCGGCTGACCCCGGCCGCGCCGGCCGCGTGCGCCGAGGCGGTGACCGCGGTACGCGCCGCCGACTGGTTGATCTTCGGACCGGGGAGCTGGTACACCAGCGTGCTGCCGCACCTGCTGGTGCCCGGCCTGGCCGACGCGATCGTGTCCAGCCCGGCGCGGCGGCTGGTGACGTTGAACCTGGTGGCCGAGAAGGAGACCTCCGGGCTCTCCCTGCCCGACCATCTGGACACCCTGCGGCGCTATCTGCCCGAGCTGAAGGTGGACATGGTGCTCGCCGACTCCACGGCGGTGGGTGATCCCGTGGCGGTCGAACGTGCGGCAGAATCGCTTGGTGCCCGGCTGGTCCTCGCCCCCGTCGCCGTCGTCGACGGCACGCCCCGTCATGATCCGGCCGCCCTGGGCGCCGCACTGGTGCCGCTCCTGGGCGCCGATCGTTAGACACGTACGTAATCACCGGCGACACGCCGGAACGGTCCGTGAGGGGGCGCTGGAATGGCGATGACGGCTGCGGTCAAGGACGAGCTGAGTCGGGTCGACGTGCCCAAGCCCTGCTGCCGGCGGGCGGAGATGGCCGCCCTGCTGCGCTTCGCCGGCGGCCTGCACATCGTGTCGGGGCGCGTGGTGGTGGAGGCGGAGCTGGACACCGGCGCGGTGGCCCGCCGGCTGCGGCGGGAGATCGCCGAGGTCTACGGCTACCCGAGTGAGATCCACGTGCTCGCCTCGGGCGGCCTGCGCAAGGGCAGCCACTTCATCGTGCGGGTGGTCAAGGACGGCGAGGCCCTCGCGCGGCAGACCGGCCTGCTGGACGTGCGGGGTCGCCCGGTGCGGGGCCTGCCGCCGCACGTGGTGGCCGCCAACGTCTGCTGCGCGGTCTCCGCCTGGCGCGGCGCGTTCATGGCGCACGGCTCGCTGACCGAGCCGGGCCGCTCCAGCGCGTTGGAGATCACCTGCCCCGGCCCGGAGTCGGCGCTCGCGCTGGTCGGCGCCGCCCGCCGGATCGGCATCACCGCCAAGAACCGCGAGGTGCGCGGCGTGGACCGGGTGGTGGTGAAGGACGGCGACGCGATCGCCGCGCTGCTCACCCGCATCGGCGCGCACTCCAGCGTGCTGGCCTGGGAGGAGCGCCGGGTCCGCCGGGAGGTGCGCGCCACCGCCAACCGGCTGGCCAACTTCGACGACGCGAACCTGCGCCGCTCGGCGCGCGCCGCGGTGGCCGCCGCCGCCCGGGTGACCCGGGCGCTGGAGATCCTCGCCGACGACGCGCCCAACCACCTGACCTCGGCCGGCCGGCTGCGGCTGGAGCACCGCCAGGCGTCGCTGGAGGAGCTGGGCGCGCTCGCCGAGCCGCCGTTGACCAAGGACGCCATCGCCGGCCGGATTCGCCGGCTGCTCGCGCTCGCCGACAAGCGGGCCCGTGACCTCGGCATCCCGGATACGGAAGCGGCAGTCACGCCGGACATGCTCGTGGTCTGATAGGACGGAGGGGGCGACGTCGCGCGACCGGGATCACCACCCGCCGCAGCGCGCCGCCACGCGCTCGGATAGGGTCGCTGCGTACGGCAAGGGGGCCGGCACAGGCACTCCTCGCCGCACTCACCGCCTCGGGCGGTCAGGTCCCCAGGACCGCGGCGGGGTGGCCGAGATGACATCGTCAACGGCCGGCTCCAACGGTCGGCGCACACACCTCCGCCGGCTGTGGTCTGACGCCGGCGGACCAGAACGCGAGGAGATGGAACCTGTGACCATCCGGGTTGGCATCAACGGCTTCGGCCGGATCGGCCGTAACTTCTTCCGGGCAGTGCTGGCGTCCGGCGCCGACATCGAAATCGTCGCGGTCAACGACCTGACCGACAACGCGACGCTCGCCCACCTTGTCAAGTACGACAGCATCCTGGGTCGCCTCCCGCACGAGGTGAAGGCCAGCGCCGACGAGATCACCGTGGGCGGCAAGGCCATCAAGGTGTTCGAGGAGAAGGACCCCGGCAAGCTGCCGTGGAGCGAGGTCGGCGTCGACGTCGTCATCGAGTCCACCGGGTTCTTCACCGACGCCACCAAGGCGAAGGCGCACATCGACGGCGGGGCCAAGAAGGTCATCATCTCCGCGCCGGCGAAGAACGAGGACGTCACCGTGGTCATGGGCGTCAACCAGGACCAGTACGACCCGGCCAAGCACAACATCATCTCGAACGCGTCCTGCACCACCAACTGCCTCGCCCCGATGGCGAAGGTCCTCCAGGACACGTTCGGCATCACCAAGGGTCTGATGACCACCATCCACGCGTACACGCAGGACCAGAACCTGCAGGACGCGCCGCACAAGGACCTGCGCCGGGCCCGGGCCGCCGCGCTCAACATCGTGCCGACCTCGACCGGCGCCGCGAAGGCCATCGGCCTGGTGCTGCCGGAGCTGAAGGGCAAGCTCGACGGTTACGCGCTGCGGGTGCCGATCCCGACCGGTTCGGCCACCGACCTGACCGTCGAGGTCGGCCGGGAGACCACCGTGGACGAGGTCAACGCCGCGATCAAGGCCGCCGCGGAGGGCCCGCTCAAGGGCGTCCTGGTCTACAACGAGGACCCGATCGTCTCCGCCGACATCGTCACCGACCCGGCGTCGTGCATCTTCGACGCGCCGCTGACCAAGGTGATCGGCAACCAGGTCAAGGTCGTCGGCTGGTACGACAACGAGTGGGGCTACTCCAACCGCCTCGTCGACCTGGTCAAGCTGGTGGGTTCCTCGCTGTGACGATTCGTAACCTCGACGACCTGCTCGCCGAGGGGGTGTCGGGTCGGCGCGTGCTGGTGCGCGCCGACCTGAACGTCCCGCTCGACAAGCAGACCGGTGACATCACCGACGACGGGCGGATCCGGGCCGTGCTGCCGACGCTGAGCGCGTTGGTGCAGGCCGGCGCGAAGGTGGTCGTCTGTTCGCACCTGGGCCGTCCGAAGGGCGCGCCGGACCCGCAGTTCAGCCTCCGCCCGGTCGCCGGGCGGCTCGGTGAGCTGCTCGGCGCCCCGGTGCACTTCGCCGAGGACACCGTCGGTGACTCGGCACAGTCGACAGTGGCCGGCCTGGCCGACGGTCAGGTCGCGCTGCTGGAGAACCTGCGCTTCAACAAGGGCGAGACCAGCAAGGACGAGGCCGAGCGGGGCGCGTTCGCCGACCAGCTCGCGGCGCTCGGCGACGCGTACGTCGACGACGCGTTCGGCGCGGTGCACCGCAAGCACGCCAGCGTGCACGACGTGCCGGCCCGGCTGCCGCACGTGGCCGGCCGCCTCGTGCTGCGCGAGGTGGAGGTGCTCAGCAAGCTGACCGGCGCGCCCGAGCGGCCGTACGTGGTGGTGCTGGGCGGCTCGAAGGTCTCCGACAAGCTGGCCGTGATCGAGGCGCTGCTGCCCACCGTCGACCGGCTGCTCATCGGCGGCGGGATGTGCTTCACGTTCCTCAAGGCCCAGGGCCACGAGGTGGGCACGTCGCTGCTGGAGGAGGAGATGGTCGAGACCTGCCGGAACCTCCTGGAGCGCTCCGCCGGCAAGATCATGCTCCCGGTCGACGTGGTGGCCGCGGACGCCTTCGCCCCGGACGCCGCGCACGACACCGTGCCGGCCGACGGCATCCCCAGCCACCGGCTGGGGCTGGACATCGGCCCGGAGACGGTGGCCGGCTTCGCCGCCGCGCTGTCCCAGGCGAAGACGATCTTCTGGAACGGCCCGATGGGCGTGTTCGAGATGGCGGCGTTCGCCAACGGCACCCGCGGGGTGGCCGAGGCGATCACCAAGACGGACGCGTTCAGCGTGGTGGGCGGCGGTGACTCCGCCGCGGCGGTGCGCGCCCTGGGTCTGGACGAGTCCTCGTTCGGGCACATCTCCACCGGTGGCGGCGCCTCCCTGGAATACCTGGAGGGCAAGACCCTCCCCGGCATCGCGGCTCTGGAGAACTGAATGGCGAGCACCACCCGCCGGCCGCTGATGGCCGGCAACTGGAAGATGAACCTGAACCACCTCGAGGCGAACCTGCTGGTGCAGAAGCTGGCCGCGAGCCTGACCGAGAAGCAGCTCACCGACGTCGAGTGCGTGGTGCTGCCGCCCTTCACCGACCTGCGCACTGTGCAGACCGCGGTGGACGGCGACAAGCTGCTGATCGGCTACGGCGCGCAGGACCTGTCGCCGTTCCCGTCCGGGGCGTACACCGGAGACATCGCCGGGCCGATGCTGTCGAAGCTGGGCTGCGGGTACGTGGTGGTCGGCCACTCCGAGCGGCGGCAGTACCACGGCGAGGACGACGCGCTGGTCAACGCGAAGGTGGCGGCGGCGCTGGCGAACGGGCTCACGCCGATCCTCTGCATCGGTGAGGGCCTCGAGGTGCGGGAGCAGCTCCGGCAGGTGCCGCACTGCTGCGACCAGCTCGACGGCGCGCTCAAGGGCCTCACCGCCGAACAGGTCACCCAGGTCGTCGTCGCGTACGAGCCGGTCTGGGCGATCGGCACCGGCAAGACGGCGACGCCGGAGGACGCGCAGGAGGTCTGCGGCGAGGTGCGCAAGCGGCTCGTGGAGACCTACGACGAGACCACCGCCCAGCAGGTCCGGATCCTCTACGGCGGGTCGGTCAAGTCGTCGAACGTCGCCGCGATCATGGCCCAGCCGGACGTGGACGGGGCCCTGGTCGGGGGCGCCAGCCTCGACGCGGAGGAGTTCGCGCGGATCTGTCGGTTCCCGGAGCACACGGCCCGCTGATCGCTCGCTATCCTTGACGCTGCCCGTCCACCGGTCGGTGCCGCAGTGCCCGACAGGCCCGGGCAGTGATCGCAACGAGAGGACTGACCCCCGCCATGCCGATCTGGTTCGCCTACACGATGATCACCTTGCTGGTCATCACCAGCGTGCTGCTCACCCTGCTGATCCTCCTGCACCGCGGTAAGGGCGGCGGCTTGTCGAGCATGTTCGGCGGCGGCGTCAGCTCCAGCCTGGCCGGTTCCTCCGTGGCCGAGAAGAACCTCGACCGCTACACCGTTCTGGTGGGGATCGTCTGGTTCGCGTGCATCGTCGGGCTCGGCCTGTGGCTGCGCCTCCAGATGGCCAGCGGCACCTGAGCGAGCGCGTCTACGCGTACAATCTGCGCGCGGTCCGTGACGGACCGCGCGCAGTTCTGTTCCGCCGCCCGTCGCCCGCCGCCGACCCCTTCCGGCGGCGGCCCCTTCGACGACAGGGAGCGCGCAACGTGCCCAGCAACAACGTCATCCGCGGCACCCGGATCGGGTCCGCCCCCGAGCGTTTCGACCAGCGGGCCGAGCCGGCGCCGCGCCGGCCGGTCGTCTACTGGTGCCGCCACGAGCACCGGGTCGAGTTCCTGATCGCCGCCGAGGCGGAGACCCCGGCGTCGTGGGACTGCCCCCGCTGCGGCGAGCCCGCCGGCCCCGAGCCGGGCAACCCGCCGGGCCGCACCCGCGCCGAGCCGTACAAGACCCACCTGGCGTACGTGCAGGAGCGGCGTACCCCCGAGGAGGGCGAGGCGCTGCTGGCCGAGGCGCTGGCCGCCCTGCGCCACCGCCGGGGCCGCGCCTGACCGAGGTGTGAGGAGGGGCCCCTTCTCTACCGGAAACGTTAAGAAGGGGCCCCTCCTTGCACCTCAGCGGAGGCTGCGGGCGCGGGGTGGGACGTCGGCCGCGGCGGCGCGGTCCAGCAGCCAGAGGGTGCGGGAGACGCCGTGCACACCGGCTGCCGGCAGTTGCACCGACCCGGCCCCGGCCAGCGCCATGCCCACCGCCCTCGCCTTGTCCGTGCCTGCGGCGATCAGCCACACCTCCTCGGCCGTGTTGATCGTCGGCAGCGTCAGCGTGGTCCGCACCGGCGGCGGCTTCGGGCTGCCGCGTACCGCGCTGACCGGGCGGCTGTCGTGGTGCACCGGGTGCTCCGGGAACACGGACGCCACATGCCCGTCCTCACCGACGCCGAGCATCAGCACGTCGAAGTGGGGGAGCGTGGCGTGCCCCGGCCGGGCGGCGGCGGCCAGCTCACGCGCGTACCCGGCGGCGGCCGCCTCCGGGTCGTCGCCGGCCGGACCGTCCGACGCCGGCATCGGGTGCACCCGGGCCGGGTCCAGCGGCACCGCGTCCAGCAGCGCCGCCCGGGCCTGGGTCTCGTTGCGTTCCGGGTCGCCGGCCGGCAGGAACCGCTCGTCACCCCACCAGACGTCGACCCGCGACCAGTCCACGGCGTCCCGCGCGGGGAGCTGGCCGACCGCGCGGTACACCGCCGCGGCGATCCGCCCGCCGGTCAGCACCACCGACGCCTGACCGCGCTCGGCCTGCGCGTCGAGCAGCTTCACCACCAGCCGGGCCGCCACCGCCTGCGCCAGCAGGTCGGGGTCGGCGTGTACGGCGACACTCGCCTCAGTCATCCGTCGTGCCCTCGTGTCTCTGTGTGTCCGGTCGCCCGGTCCGGGCGGTCACTCGTTGGCGGTCGCGCCCGCGTGCGCGGTCACGCCCGCCTCGGCCCGCTTGGCGGTCGCCGGATCCTTCCACACGTGCACCCGCTGGGCCGCCCGCTGGTCCAGCCCGGTCAGCCCGGCCGTCGCGCCGAGCGCCTCGGCGTACACCTGGTCGGCGTCGAGCCGGCGCAACTCCTCGGCCAGCTCGTCGCCGAGCGGCCGACGGACCAGCGGCAGCGTCCGGTCCTCCTGCCCGGTACGCCGGAACCGGGCCACGCTGTCGTCCCGGGTGAGCGTCAGCTCGTCGCCGTTGGCGCAGCGCAGCTGCACCTCACGCATGCGCGGGAACTCGTCGGTGTGCTCCCAGGCCGGCTCGATGCCGAGGCGCGCGGTCAGCCAGCCCCGCATCAGCGCCGCGGTCGGGTCGGTGCGCGGCGCCACCACCGTCGCCTCGGTGACCCGGGCCTGGGTGGTGTCGAACGCGCCGGCGACAAGCGTGCGCCACGGGGTGATCCGGGTCCACGCCAGGTCGGTGTCGCCCGGCGCGTAGTCGCAGGCCCGCTGCCGCAGCGCGGCGATCGGGTCGGCGGCCTGCGCCGAGTCGGTGATCCGCCGGTCGGCCACCACGCCGAGGAAGTCGGTGGCGATCTCGTCCGGCGGCTCGCCGTGCCACCAGGTCACCACCGGCACGTCCGGCACCAGCAGCGGCATCACCACGGACTCGGCGTGCAGCGCGAGCCGGCCGTACATCCGGGTCACCACCGCCTCGCAGGGGCCGAGCCGGCCGCCCACCACGATCTCCGCGTCCAGCCGGTTGCGGTCCCGCTCGATGTCCGAGCGGACCACCACGAGCAGCCGGCAGGGGTGCGCGGCGGCGGCGATGGTGGCCGCCGCCTCGGCCTCCCGGACCCGCTTCTCGTCCACCACGACGATGAGCGTGAGCGCCATGCCGCTGGCCACCCCGCCCGCGCTGCGCCGCTCGGCGGCCAGCGCCTTGACCACCTCGTTGCCGGTGGTGTCCCACAGCCCGATCATCGGAGCCTCCTGGTTCGCTCGCTCTGCTCGCTCACGCTCTCCGCCAAGCCCGGCCCTCGTGGGCCAGCATCTCGTCGGCGGCCCGGGGACCCCACTCGCCGGCCCGGTACGGCTCCGGCGTGGTGCCCTCCCAGGCGTGCTCCAGCGGGTCCACCACCTGCCAGCTCTGCTCCACCTCGGCGGCGTCCGGGAACAGCGTCCGGTCGCCGATGAGCACGTCCAGCACCAGCCGCTCGTACGCCTCGGGGCTGGACTCGGTGAACGCCTCGCCGTACTGGAAGTCCATCGCGATGTCGCGGACCTCCATGGTGGTGCCCGGGACCTTGGAGCCGAACTTCAGCACCACGCCCTCGTCCGGCTGCACCCGGATGACGAGCTGGTTGGCGCCGAGGGACTCCATGTCGGCCGGGTTGAACGGCAGGTGCGGCGCCTTCTTGAACATGATGGCCACCTCGGTGACCCGCCGGGGCAGCCGCTTGCCGGCGCGGATGTAGAACGGCACGCCGGCCCAGCGCCGGTTCTGGATGGCCAGCTTCACCGCCACGTACGTCTCGGTGGTGGAGTCCTCCGGGACGTCCTCCTCCTCCAGGTAGCCCTTGGCGCGCTCGCCGCCCACCCAGCCGGGCAGGTACTGCCCGCGCACGGTGTCCCGGGCGACGTCCCGGGGCACGGCGATGGCCTTGAGCACCTTCAGCTTCTCGGCCCGGATCTCGTCGGCGTCGAAGCTGGTCGGTTCCTCCATGGCGACCAGGGCGAGCAGTTGGAGCAGGTGGTTCTGGAGCACGTCGCGGGCGGTGCCGACCGAGTCGTAGAACGCGGCCCGGGTGCCGATACCGACGTCCTCGGCCATGGTGATCTGCACCGAGTCGACGTACTTGGAGTTCCACAGCGGCTCGAACAGATTGTTGGCGAACCGCAGCGCCAGGATGTTCTGGACCGTCTCCTTGCCCAGGTAGTGGTCGATCCGGAAGACGTCCTGCCGGGTGAAGACGTCGTCGACCAGGTCGTTGAGCGCCTTGGCCGAGGGCAGGTCGTTGCCGAACGGCTTCTCCACCACCACCCGCCGCCAGCCGCCGGACTTCTCGTTGTCGGCCATGCCGGTGCGGGCGAGCTGCTTGAGCACCACCGGGAAGGCGGCCGGCGGGATGGAGAAGTAGAACGCGGCGTTGCCGTGGATGCCGTGCGTGTCGCGCAGCTCGTCCAGCGTGGTGGCGAGGTGGTCGAACGCGGCGTCGTCGTCGAACGAGCCGCCGACGAACTTGATGTTGCCGACCAGCCGGGCCCAGACCTCCTCGCGCCACGGCGTGCGGGCGTGCTTCTTGGCCGCGTCGTGGGCCAGCGACTCGAAGTCGCCGTCGCCCCAGTCGCGCCGGGCGAAGCCCAGCACCACGAAACCGGGCGGCAGGAGCCCCCGGTTGGCCAGGTCGTAGACCGCCGGTAACAGCTTCTTGCGGGCCAGGTCCCCGGTGACCCCGAAGATCACCAGGGCGCACGGCTCGGGGATCCGCGGCAGCCGCCGGTCCTGGGGGTCGCGCAGCGGGTTCACCGGGACACCTCCTCCTGCATCTCGGTCCACTGATTCCAGGTCATTGATCGTCACGTACGTGTCCGTCCGGCCGTATCCAGCAGCTGGGCGACGCCGGCCGCCCGCTCGGTCAGGTGTAGTCGCAGCAGCGGTCGCTCCCGGCCGGTCAGGGCCCGCCGGTCGCCGGCGGCCTGGGCCGCCTGGAGTTCCGCGAAGGTGTACGGGCGTCCCGGCACCTCCAGATCGTCGGTGACCGCACCGGTGATCTGGAGGTGCCGGGCGCGCCCGTCGGGATGGCCCGGATGGCGGGGGCCCCACCCGAACGTCACCGGCCGCCCGGTGACGCGGGCCAGCAGCGGGCGCAGCCCGGCCACCGCCGCGTCGATCCGCCGGTCGAGGTACGCGGTCACCGCGAGGTGCTCGTCAGGGGCCAGCCCGTCGGTCAGCCAGCGCAGCGCGCCGGTCAGGTCGGCGGGGGCGCCGGCCGGGGCGTACACCTCGACCGCGCCGTCGACCGATGACGGCGGTCCGTCCGCCGGCGCGGGCCCGTCGTCGTCGACGCCCACCGACTCCGCGAACGGGTCGACCCGCAGCGCCACCGCGGCGGTCGCGGCAGCGTACTCCCAGGTGAGGAACTGGGCGCCGAGCGGCCCGTGGACCGCCACGTCGGCGGTCACCCCGGGCCCCACGCCCACGCCGAGCGCGCCGCCCAGGCCGATCGTCAGCACGTCCGGGCCCCCGACACCGGGCGCGTCCGGGGACTTCGCCGGGACCGGCAGCAACCGCCCGCCGGTCGCGGCGGCGAGCAGCGCGCCGACCCAGTGGCGCAACCCGTCGAGGCCGGTGCCGTCGGGCACCAGCGCGACGGTGGCCCGACCGTGCTCCGCCGCTCCGGCCAGCGCCGCGCCGAGCGCGAGACCGGGATTGTCCCGCTCCCGGTCGAGCGCGCCGGCCAGCGCCGCCGCCTCGTCCAGCAACTCGGTCACCGGCGCGCCGGCGAGCGCGGCCGGGACCAGGCCGAACGCGGTGAGCGCGGACCAGGGCCCGTCCACGTGCGGGTCGGCCGGGATCAGCACCGCGCCCAGCTCGTCGGCGAGCGCCTCCAGCGCCGACCCGGGCGGGGTGACCACCACCAGGTGCCGGGCCGCCTCCGGCCCGGCGTCGTGCCAGGACCGCCGGAACGCCCGCAGGTGGGCGTCGGTGGTCCGGTCCAGGTCACGGCCGGCGAGCACCAGCACGGTACGCGCCGGCCGGTCGCCCAGCGCCGCCCGGACCGGCCCCGGATCGGCCGTGTCGAGCACGGTCAGCGGTCGGCCCAGGCAGTCGGCGATCACTCCGGCGGCCGACGTGACGCCGGCGGGACCGGCGAGCACCACGTGGTCCAGGTCGCCCAGCTCGGCGGTCAGCTCGGCGAGCTGGGGGAGCAGCTCCCGGCTGCGGCAGTGGGTGTCCAGCCAGCCCAGCCGGGTGCGGGCCGCCGCCTCGGCCCCGGCCCCCCAGAGGGTCGGGTCCTGGGCGGCCAGCCGCGCGGGGACGTCGCGGGCGACCAGCGCGGCGCGGGCGGACGGGTCCACCGCGTCCGCGCCGTGCACGGCCAGGCCGGCGGCGGCCTCCGCCGCCCCGGCCAGCAGGTCGCTCACCGGGCCACCTTGGTTCGCGACTGCGGGGCTCGCAAACCTGGCTCACTCCTCGCGCTCACGGGATCACCTCACCCGTTCCACGGTACGGCGGGACGCGTCCCGGGGCAGTGCCCCGGGACGCGTCGGACGCCGTCGGTCACGCGTTACCGCCGGCCTGCTGGGCGTTCTGCGCGTTGCCCTCGGCGGCCCGGTGCGGGCTGCCGGCGCCCTTGGCCGCCTCGGCGAGGGACTTCTTGACGCCCTCCAGCAGCTCCAGCCAGCTCGCCTCGAACTTCTCCACGCCCTCCTTCTCCAGCGTGGCGATCACGTCGGCCAGGTCCACGCCGACGGACTCCAGGTCGGCGAAGACCTGCCGCGCGTCGTCGTACGCGCCGGTGATCGTGTCCGCCTGGGTCTCGCCGTGGTCGGCGTAGGCGTGCACGACCGGCTCCGGCATGGTGTTGACAGTGCCGGGGGCGATCAGCTCCTCGACGTAGATGACGTCCCGGTAGTCCGGGTTCTTCGTCGAGGTGGAGGCCCACAGCGGGCGCTGCGGGTGGGCGCCCGCGTCGGCCAGCTTCTGCCAACGCGCGGAGGAGAACACCTTGCCGTACCGCTCGTACGCCAGCCGTGCGTTGGCCACCGCGGCCTTGCCGCGCAACGACTTGGCCTGGTCGGAGCCGATCTTCTCCAGCCGCTTGTCGACCTCGCTGTCGACCCGGGAGACGAAGAACGAGGCGACCGAGCCGATCTTCGACAGGTCGTGCCCGTTGGCCTGCGCCTGCTCCAGGCCGGCCAGGAAGGCGTCCATGACCTGCGAGTAGCGGTCCAGCCCGAAGATCAGCGTGACGTTCACGCTGATCCCCTCCGCCAGCGTCTTCGTGATCGCCGGCAGGCCCTCCTCGGTCGCCGGGATCTTGATGAAGAGGTTCGGCCGGTCGACCAGCCACCACAGCGCCTTGGCCTCGGCCGCGGTCTTGTCCGCGTCGTGCGCCGAGCGCGGGTCCACCTCGATCGAGACCCGGCCGTCCACGCCGGCGCTCGCGTCGTACGACGGGCGCATCACGTCGCAGGCCCACCGCACGTCGTACGTGGTGAGCATGCGGACCGCCTCCTCGACGTCCACGTCGCGGGTGGCGAGGTCACGCAGTTGCCAGTCGTACTCGTCGGCGTCGCTCAGCGCCTTGGCGAAGATGGTCGGGTTGGTGGTCACGCCGGCCACGTGGCTCTCCCGGCGCAGCTTGTCCAGCCCGCCGGAGCTCAGTCGTACCCGGGAAAGATCGTCGAGCCAGATCGCCACCCCGGCGTTCTGGAGCTCGCTCAGCCTGTCCGTCATGCCGTCCACGCTCCCCTCAGTTGCCGGTCGTGAAACCGGTGATGTCGCCCACCCGGGTGAGCGCCGCGTGCGCGGCGGCCACGATCCGGTCGGGGGTGAACCCGAACTGCTCGAAGAGCACGGTGTAGGGCGCGCTGGCGCCGTAGTGCTCGATGCTCACGCACTCGCCGCTGTCCCCGACGATCGCCCGCCAGGACATCGCGATGCCCGCCTCCACGCTCACCCGTGCCTTTACCCCGCGCGGCAGCACCGACTCCCGGTACGCCTCGTCCTGCGCGAAGAACCATTCCTGGCACGGCATGGACACCACCCGGGTGGGGGTGCCGTCGGCCTCCAGCCGCTCCCGGGCGGTGAGGCAGAGCTGCACCTCGGAGCCGGTGCCGACGAGGATCACCTGCGGCTTGCCGTCTGACGCCTCGGCCAGCACGTAGCCGCCCTTGGCGGTGCCGTCGGCAGGGCCGAACTCGGTGCGGTCGATCGTCGGCAGCGCCTGCCGGCTCAGCGCCAGCGCGGTCGGCCGGTCGGTGTGCTCCAGCGCCTGCCGCCACGCCCACGCGGTCTCGTTGGCGTCGGCCGGGCGGACCACGTCCAGGCCGGGGATGGCCCGCAGCGCGGACAGGTGCTCGATCGGCTGGTGCGTCGGGCCGTCCTCGCCGAGGCCGATCGAGTCGTGCGTCCAGACGTAGGTCACCGGCAGCTTCATCAGCGCGGCGAGCCGCACCGACGGGCGCATGTAGTCGCTGAAGACCAGGAACGTGCCGCCGTAGGGGCGGGTGCCGCCGTGCAGCGCGATGCCGTTGAGGATCGCGCCCATGCCGTGCTCACGGATGCCGAAGTGCAGCGTGCGGCCGTACTCGTCGCCCGGGAAGTCCTTGGTCGCGTGCCCGGCCGGGACGAACGACGGCTCGCCCTTCATGGTGGTGTTGTTGCTCTCGGCCAGGTCGGCCGAGCCGCCCCACAGCTCCGGCAGCACCGGGGCGAGCGCCTCCAGGACCTTGCCGGAGGCGGCCCGGGTGGCGACGCCCTTGGCGTCCGCCGGGAAGGTGGGCAGCGCGTCGGTCCAGCCGGTCGGCAGCGTACGGGTGGCCATCCGGTCCCAGAGCGCCTTGCGCTCCGGGTTCGCCTGCGCCCACGCGTCGAACCGGGTGTCCCACTCGGCCTGCGCCTCGGCGCCGCGCTCCAGCACCTGGCGGGCGTGCTTGAGCACCTCCTCGTCGACCTGGAAGGTCCGCTGCGGGTCGAAGCCGAGGATCTCCTTGGTGGCCTTGACCTCGTCCGCGCCGAGCGCCGAACCGTGGATCTTGCCGGTGTTCTGCTTGTTCGGCGCGGGCCAGCCGATGATGGTGCGCAGCGCGATGAACGAGGGCTTGCCGGTCTCCGCCTTGGCGGCCAGCAGCGCCTGGTAGAGCGCCTCCACGTCCTCGTGGTAGTCGCCCTGGTCGGCGTCGCCGGTGCGCCAGTCGACGGTCTGCACGTGCCAGCCGTACGCCTCGTAGCGGGCCGCCACGTCCTCGCTCTTGGCGATCCGGGTGTCGTCCTCGATCGAGATCTCGTTGTCGTCGTAGATCACGCAGAGGTTGCCCAGCTGCTGGTGGCCGGCGAGCGCGCTCACCTCGTGGGTGATGCCCTCCTCGATGTCGCCGTCGGAGGCGATGCACCAGATGTCGTGCCGGAACGGCGAGTCGGCGCGGTCCGGCTCGGGGTCGAACAGGCCCCGCTCGCGGCGCGCGGCCATGGCGAAGCCCACCGCGTTGCCGAGGCCCTGGCCCAGCGGACCGGTGGTGGTCTCCACACCCGGGGTGTGGCCGTGCTCCGGGTGGCCCGGGGTGAGCGAGCCCCACTGGCGCAGCGCCTTGAGGTCGTCCAGGGCCAGCGGGTAGCCGGAGAGGAAGAGCTGGATGTAGAGCGTCAGGCTGGAGTGCCCGGCGGACAGCACGAACCGGTCCCGACCGGGCCAGTTCGGGTCGGCCGGGTTGTGCCGCATGACGCGGTTGAAGAGCAGGTACGCCGCCGGGGCGAGGCTCATCGCCGTGCCCGGGTGGCCGTTGCCGGATTTCTCCACGGCGTCCATGGCCAGCACGCGGACCGTGTCGACGGCCCTGCGGTCGAGGTCGGACCAGTTGAGAGCGGGAAGCTCGGGTCGTTTCGCAGCCACGATGGTTGTGCTCCTCGGCAGATGGGCGGAACCCTCACTGATGACCCTATCGAGCGGCGCTAAACGTCCGCCCGGGGATCTCGGCATGGTCTTCTCTACGGACGCGGCCGGCCCGGTCGTTCAACCCGGGGTGTGACGGCCCGCACCGTTGCCGGGTCTGCGGGGCAGCCAAAACGACGACGCGTAGTGTGTGGGGCGGTGTGTGGACCCGGGCTCGGGTCCGGGCCGATCGATCTCCCCTGCCGAAGCCGGAAGGTGGCAATCCGTGAGCATGATCACCGAGCGCCCCGTCAGCAACCCTGCCGGGAAGTCGCCGGTGGGCTCGGTGACGGAGGCGTCGGCGACCGGCCGGCGGGACGTGCGCGGCGTGGTGGCCGCGTACGTGGCGCTGACCAAGCCGCGGATCGTCGAGTTGCTGCTGGTGACCACCGTGCCGGCGATGATGCTCGCGGACGGCGGCATGCCGTCGCTGTGGCTGGTGGCCGTGGTGCTGATCGGCGGCTCGCTCGCCGCCGGCGCGGCCAGCGTCCTCAACTGCTACATCGACCGCGACATCGACCAGTTGATGCGGCGCACCAAGCGTCGGCCGCTGCCCGCGCACACCGTGTCGCCACGCAACGCGCTGGTCTTCGGGCTGGTGCTGGCGGTGGTGTCGGTGGCGCTGATGGCGGCGACCACCAACTGGCTGGCGGCCGGCCTGACGCTCGCCGCGATCGCCTACTACGACCTGGTCTACACGCTGTGGCTGAAGCGCACCACGGCCGCCAACACGTTCTGGGGCGGCGTCTGCGGGGCCGCGCCGGTGCTGATCGGCTGGGCCGCGGTCACCGGTTCGCTCTCGCCGGCCGCGTGGGGCCTGTTCGCGGTGGTCTTCTTCTGGCAGATGCCGCACTTCTACGCGCTGGCCATCAAGTACAAGGACGACTATGCGCGGGCCGGCATCCCGATGCTGCCGGTGGTGGCGTCGGTCCGGCGGGTCAACCTGGAGATCATCGCGTTCTCCTGGCTGACGCTGCTGTCGTCGCTGGCGGTCTGGCCGCTGGGGATGAGCCCGATCTACGGCGTGACCGCGTTGGTGGTCGGCGGGATCTTCGTGGTCGAGGCGCACAAGCTGTGCCGGCGGGCAGCGCGCGGCGAGGCGGTCAAGCCGATGCGGCTGTTCCACTGGTCGACCACGTACCTCACCATCCTCTTCGCCGCTGTCGCCCTCGACGCGCTGATCTGAGTGGTTCTCGCCCCGTGCGGGATTTCCGCACGTGAGACGGTTCATCAGAAATTTTCTTCCGTTCTTTCATGGCGGGACAACCCGGACAGAGTGTGACGATCTCGTGCGGGAGATTCGTCCGCACATGACGGATTAATCAGGGCAAATTACCTGTGGTTCTCCTTAAACCAGCGGGTAATTGGCATCACATTCAGTTCATGGTTCTCGCACATCCGGGTGGATGTCTGCATAGGCTTCGCGTCATGGCAGATGGTTCCGATACGACGCTGACGACTGAGCAGACCACCGAGCAGGCCTCCAAGGGCCTGGTCGCGGGCATCAAGTCGTTCGCCGCCGGACACGGCGGCGCGAAGGCGGTCATCGAGTACGTCGGCAAGCGCGGCGCACGGATCGTCCTCGTGGGTGCCGACGGCGTGTGGGCCGACCAGTTCGCCGACGGCACGGACGTCGCGCGGCAGGCCTGCGCCGAGGCCGGGGTCGATGTCGAGAACGCCTGGGAGCGTGAGCTGATGGACCAGATGCGTCCGAGCAACGACCTCTGGCGGTCGATGGCCCGACGCACGATGGCCCGTTGACATACATAACCGCATGACCGACCACCACCAGCCGACCCGGGGGAGACCCCGGGTCGCTTTCGTCACCTGCGCCGCCCTGCCCGATCTCGACCCGGACGACCGGCTCGCGCTCGGCCCACTCGCCGCACGCGGCGTCACCGTCGACGGCGTGGTCTGGGACGACCCGGCCGTGGACTGGGCCGCCTACGATCTGGTGCTGCTCCGCTCGCCCTGGGACTACGCGCCGCGCCGCGACGAGTTCGTCGCCTGGGCACGCGGCGTGCCGACCCTGCTCAACCCGGCCGACGTGGTCGCCTGGAACACCGACAAGCGTTACCTGGCCGAGCTCTCCGCCGCCGGGGTGCCCACCGTCCCGACCACCTGGATCGGGCCGGGGGAGAGCTGGCCGATGCCCGGCGACGGCGAGTTCGTGCTCAAGCCGGCGGTCAGCGCCGGCAGTCAGGGCACCGGCCGGTACGACCTGGCCGACCCGGAGCACCGCGAGCTGGCGTCGGCGCACGTGCGGCGGCTCGGTGCCGCCGGGCGGGTCACCATGGTCCAGCCGTACCTCGACGCGGTGGACACCGCCGGGGAGACCGCGCTGCTCTTCCTGGCCGGCCCCGACGGCCTGGCGTTCAGTCACGCGATCCGCAAGGGCCCGATGCTGACCGGCCCGGACCGGGGCGAGACCGCGCTCTACAAGGAGGAGCAGATCGACGCCCGCACCGCGACGCCGGCGCAGCGGGCCGTCGCGGAGCAGGTGCTGACCGCCGTCCCGGGTGGCGCCGACCGGCTGCTCTACGCCCGGGTCGACCTGATCCCCGGCCCGGACGGCGTGCCCGTGCTGGTCGAGTTGGAGCTGACCGAGCCGAGCCTGTTCGTCGGTTACGCCGAGGGCGCGCCCGACCGGCTCGCCGACGCGGTCATGTCCCACCTGAGCCGCGCCGCTGACCGCGCCACCGCCACCGGCTGAGTGAGCGGGAACGTCAGTCGCGGTCGGTGTGGTTGCGGTCCCAGCGCCCGCCGATCGGCGGGGTGTCCAGCCGTACCGCGGCCACCGTGCCGGCCAGGTCGTTGTCCTCGACCGCGCACGACACGCAACTGCCCGCTTCGGTGATCCACAGCCCGTACGCCTGGGTGTCGGCGTCCCGGTGCCAGATCCGGTTGTCGCGCACGGTGGCCGAGTCGAACGGGGCGGCGACGGTGATCCCGGCGCAGGCCGGCGGCCCGGCGGGCAGCTCGTACGCGGAGCCCGGCGCCGGGACGGCCTCGTTCCAGCCGGTGGCGCCGTCCGGGCGCACCTCGGCCAGGGAGAGCCGGTCGGCGGTGTTGTCCGCGACCACGGCGTCCCGGGTGCCGACCCGGACGACCTTCCCGCGGTGCCCGCCGGGCGGCCAGTCCGCGTGGGCGTCGGTGACCTCGCGCGGGCCGTAGCGCACCGCGTCGCCCGAGCCCCGGTGGGCGGGCGCGGACCGCTGCCCGTTGTCCCGGATGCGGTTGCCGACGATCGACGCGTCCAGCATCGGCCGGTCGATCCGGATCCCGTCCAGCGCGTTCTCCCGGATGTCGTTGTCCTGGATCACCACGTCCGCCGCCGCGCCCCGGTAACCGTGGCCGAGGTCGTGCTCGTGGTAGCCGTACCCGCCGTTGTTGCTGATCCGGTTGCCCTGCACCGCGTACGGGCCGGGGGTGTTGCCCATGCTGATGCCGTCGCCGACGTTGCAGTCGATCACGTTGCCGGTGAGCAGGCCGCCGCGCCCGGCGACCCCGGCGGTGCCGTTCGCCGAGACGTCGAAGCCGGCCTCCAGGTTGTTGGTCATGGTGCAGCCGGAGACGATCAGCCCGTCCGCGCCCCAGTCCGAGATGCCGAACCGGTTGGCCTGGCTGTGGCAGCCGATGATGCGGATGCCGCGCGGCGGGTCCCAGTAGTCCTTCTGGAGTTCCAGGAAGATCCCGTTGGTGCCGTTGCCGACCGTGGTGCAGTTGGCGATGGTGAGGCGCTCCACGGCGCCCCAGCCGCCGATGCCGACGCCGATCCCGGCGCCGCCCATCTGCTGGCCGTTGTCCAGCCGGCCGCAGCCCACCACGACCACACCGTCGATCAGGCTGTCCTGGAGGAAGTCGCAGCCGAGACCGGTGGCGCCGGTGTGGTGGATGTAGAGGTTGCGGAACACGCCCCGCACCACGTACTGCAGGCCCAGACCCTTGGCCAGGTAGTCGTACTCGGCCAGGCCCACGCCCGAGCCGTCGATCTCGAAGTCGGCGAACGTGCAGTCGGCAATGTGCCGGTCCCGGTCCGCGCCGTGCTGCACTGTCGTCCAGTAGGCGAGCGGCACCGGGTCGGCGCGGTTGCCCTCGTTGCTGAGCAGGAACCGGGTCGCCGCCGGGCCGGCGCCGATCAGGGACACCCCGCTGCGCCACACCGTGCCGGCGTCCCGGATCGAGTAGAGACCGGGCGGGCAGTGGATGACCCGGGCGCGGCCGTCGGCGTCGTAGCCGGCGCCGAGGCGGTCCACGAGCGCGGCGAGGGCCGGCTGGTCGTTGGTGACCCCGTCCCCGGTGAGGCCGTGCTCGCGGGCGTCGCACCACAGCGGCGCGCCGGCCACCGGCGTCAGCCGCTGCGGCGTGGACGTGGCGAGGCCCCTGCGTGACACCGGCGGCTCCCCTCGGGCGTACGGTCCGTCGTCCGGACCGCATTCCCGCTCCCGCCGGGCGGTAACGCCCGGTCCGGCCTCAGGCGGCGGCGCCGACCGGCTCGGCGGCGGGCGTCGCCGGTGTCCCCGGGGCGGCCGGGAGCCGTTCCCGGGTGGCCCAGAGCACGCCCAGCGTGGCCAGCAGCACCAGGCAGGAGCCGAGCATGTGCGCGGCGACCAGGACCGCCGGCAGGTGGGTGAAGTACTGGACGAAGCCGATCAGGCCCTGGCCCAGCTCGACCGCGAGCAACACCCCGGCGGCCCGCGCGGCCCGCGCCGCGCCCACCGCCCGGAACGCGAACAGCAGCGCCACCGAGAGGCCGATCAGCAGGAAGACACCGTCCGCGTGCACCTGCGAGATCGCCTCCGGGTGGAGCCCGTTGCGGGCCGCGCCGTGGTCGCCGGCGTGCGGCCCGCTGCCGGTCACCCAGGTGCCGACCACCAGCACGGCCGCGCTCACCACGACGGTGATCCGGGCGAGGGTACGCAGCGGCGCCGGCACGGTCGGCGTCACCGGCCCGTCCGGCTCCACGGTGCGCCGCCAGAGCGCGTACGCGGCGGCGATCACCACCATCGAGGCGAGGAAGTGCAGCCCGACCACCCACGGGTTGAGGTTGGTGAGCACGGTGATCCCGCCGAGCACCGCCTGGGCCGGGATGCCGAACAGCACGCCCACGGCCAGCGGCAGCAGCCCTCGGCGGCGCGGGCGCTGGGCCAGCACGGCCAGCACCACGGCGAGCGCGATGATCCCCACCGCGAACGTCAACAGCCGGTTGCCGAACTCGATCACCCCGTGTACGCCCATCTCGGACGTCGTGGTGTAGGACTCGTCGGTGCACCGGGGCCAGGTGGGACAGCCGAGGCCGGACGCGGTGAGCCGGACCGCCCCGCCGGTGACCACGATCGCCACGTTCGCGATGATCGAGGTGTACGCGAGCCGACGCAGCAGCGTGGGGGAGACCGGGAACCGGACGGAACGCTTCACCCGGCGAATCCTACGCACCGTAGTGGACCACGATCGGGCGACTCCGCCACTGCGGTGTTCGGGATCACCGGACCCCGGGTTTGCGGGCCCCGGCCGAATTACGTAACGTGGCTGTTGTGAAATACGTGGCAGCGCTGTCCGAGGGGTCGGTGACCGGTACGGTCGTCGGCACGCCGGCCGCTGCCGACCTGTCGACCCGGGACCGGGTCACCCAGCTCCTGCTGGAGCGGGGCGCGACCACCGCCGCGCAGCTCGGTTCGGCGCTCGGCCTCAGCCCGGCCGCGATCCGCCGCCACCTCGACGCGATGCTCGCCGACGGGGACGTGGTCGCCCGGGAGCAGGCCGTGCGCGGCAGTCGGGGGCGGGGCCGGCCGGCCAAGGTCTTCGCGCTGACCGAGGCGGCCCGGGTGCGTTGCGGCACCCACCACTACGACAACATGGCCACCGCCGCGCTGCGGTGGATCGCCCGCACCGGTGGCGCCGAGGCGGTCGCGGAGTTCGCGGCCGACCAGGTCGCCGCGCTGGAGAACCGCTGCCGGGCCGCCATGGAGGACGCCGGTGACGCCCCGCTCGCGCGGGCCGAGGCGCTCGCCGGGGCGTTGACCGCCGAGGGTTACGCTGCCAACGCGTCCACGATCGCCTCCGGCGGGCAGCTCTGCCAGCACCACTGCCCGGTGGCGCACGTGGCCGCCGAGTTCCCCCAGCTGTGCGAGGCCGAGACCGCGGTGATCTCCCGCCTGGTCGGCACCCACGTGCAGCGCCTGGCCACCATCGCGCACGGCGACGGCGTGTGCACCACGCACATTCCCGCCCAGTCCGGTTCCACCGTCTCCACTGTGAGGACAGATAGATGACCGAGCAGATCGTCCAGCCCCTGACCCAGGAGGAGCAGCTCGCCGCCCTCGGTCGTTACGAGTACGGGTGGGCCGACCCCGACGTCGCCGGGGCCGCCGCCCAGCGTGGTCTGAACGAGGCGGTGGTGCGGGACATCTCGGCCAAGAAGAACGAGCCGGCCTGGATGCTCGACCTGCGGCTGAAGGGCCTGCGGCTGTTCGGCCGCAAGCCGATGCCGGCCTGGGGCGCGGACCTCACCGGGATCGACTTCGACAACATCAAGTACTTCGTCCGGTCCACCGAGAAGCAGGCCACCAGCTGGGAGGACCTGCCGGAGGACATCAAGAACACCTACGACCGGCTGGGCATCCCGGAGGCGGAGAAGCAGCGGCTGGTCGCCGGCGTCGCGGCGCAGTACGAGTCCGAGGTCGTCTACCACAAGATCCGTGAGGACCTCGAGGAGCAGGGCGTCGTCTTCCTCGACACCGACACCGCGCTGCGCGAGCACGAGGACGTCTTCAAGGAGTACTTCGGCACGGTGATCCCGGTCGGCGACAACAAGTTCGCCGCGTTGAACACCTCCGTCTGGTCCGGTGGCTCGTTCATCTACGTGCCGAAGGGCGTGCACGTGGAGATCCCGTTGCAGGCCTACTTCCGGATCAACACGGAGAACATGGGCCAGTTCGAGCGGACGCTGATCATCGTCGACGAGGGCGCGTACGTGCACTACGTCGAGGGCTGCACCGCGCCGCTCTACTCCTCCGACTCGCTGCACAGCGCGGTCGTGGAGATCGTGGTCAAGAAGAACGCGCGGTGCCGCTACACCACCATCCAGAACTGGTCGAACAACGTCTACAACCTGGTCACCAAGCGCGCGGTGTGCCACGAGGGCGCGACCATGGAGTGGGTCGACGGCAACATCGGCTCCAAGGTCACCATGAAGTACCCGGCGGTCTACATGACCGGCGAGCACGCCAAGGGTGAGGTGCTCTCGGTGGCCATGGCCGGTGAGGGCCAGCACCAGGACGCCGGCGCCAAGATGGTGCACGCCGCGCCGCACACCTCCTCGACCATCGTGTCGAAGTCGATCGCCCGGGGCGGTGGCCGCACCTCCTACCGCGGCCTCGTGCAGGTGCTGGAGGGCTCGCACAGCAGCCGCAGCACGGTCAAGTGCGACGCGTTGCTCGTCGACACCATCTCCCGCTCCGACACCTACCCGTACGTCGACATCCGCGAGGACGACGTGTCGATGGGGCACGAGGCGACCGTCTCCAAGGTCAGCGACGACCAGCTCTTCTACCTGATGAGCCGTGGTCTGAGCGAGGACGAGGCGATGGCGATGATCGTGCGCGGTTTCATCGAGCCGATCGCCAAGGAGCTTCCGATGGAGTACGCGCTGGAGCTGAACCGCCTGATCGAGCTGCAGATGGAGGGCGCGGTCGGCTGACGCCGCCCGCGTCGGGCCGGGCCTCGTGCCCGGCCCGTCTCCGGTTCCACTGACACCGCCGTCGCTGAACAGACCAAGGAAGAGATGACTACCCAGGCTTCCGCACCGCCCACGACCAAGTCGCAGGCGCTCCGCTCGTACGACGTCGCCGACTTCCCGGCCCTGACCGGCCTGGAGGAGGAGTGGCGCTTCACCCCGCTCAAGCGCCTCCGCGGCCTGGCGGGTGACGGCTCCGGGGCGGCGCGCGGCACGGTCCGGCACGAGCACGGCGACCTGCCCGAGGGCGTCACCGTCGACCGGATCGGCCGGGACGACCCGCGGGTGGGCAGCGTGCTCACGCCGTTCGACCGGGTCAGCGCGCTGGCCTACGGCGCGGCCGAGGACGCCCTGCTGGTGACCGTCGCCCGGGACGCCGTGGTGGACGCGCCGGTGCGCCTGCGGGTGGTCGGGGAGGACGCCGGGGCGCTCGCGTTCGGGCACACGTTCGTCGAGGTGGGTCGCTTCGCCGAGGTGACGGTGGTGCTGGAGCAC
The DNA here is from genome assembly GCF_003027925.1 of Micromonospora sp. RP3T. Lineage (GTDB taxonomy): Bacteria > Actinomycetota > Actinomycetes > Mycobacteriales > Micromonosporaceae > Micromonospora. The sequence goes on along the minus strand of NZ_PYPS01000056.1, from coordinate 4,209 downwards.
GTCGGCTCCGCCACGCTCGCCGACAACGTCGAGGTGACGGTGGCGGACGGGGCGAAACTGACGCTCGTCACGCTCGCCGAGTGGGCCGACGACGCGGTCCAGGCGCAGCACCTGAAGGTCCGGCTGGGCCGGGACGCCCAGATCGTGCACGTGCAGGTGAGCCTCGGCGGTGACCTGGTCCGCCAGCACACCACCGTGGAGTACACCCAGCGCGGCGGCGAGGCCGAGCTGTACGGCCTCTACTTCGCCGACTCCGGCCAGCACCTGGAGCACCGGCAGCTGGTCGACCACACCGTGCCGGACTGCCGCAGCAACGTCGGCTACCGGGGCGCGCTCCAGGGCGACGACGCGCACACCGTCTGGGTCGGTGACGTGCTGATCCGGGCCGAGGCGACCGGCACCGACACGTACGAGATCAACCGGAACCTGCTGCTCAGCGACGGCGCCCGGGCCGACTCGGTGCCCAACCTGGAGATCGAGACCGGCGAGATCGCCGGCGCCGGGCACGCCAGCGCGACCGGCCGGTTCGACGACGAGCAGCTGTTCTACCTGATGGCCCGCGGCATCCCGGAGTCCGAGGCGCGGCGCCTGGTGGTGCGCGGCTTCTTCGCCGAGCTGATCAACAAGATCCCGGTCGAGGACCTGCGCGAGCGGCTCGGCGACGCGATCGAGGCCCGCCTCACGAAGGCCGGCTCCTGATGATCAGGATCTGTTCCACCGAGGACGTGCCGAAGGGCGCGGTGATCAGCGCCGACGTGGACGGTGTGCAGATCGCGGTCGTGCACGGCGAGGACGACGCGTTCTACGCCGTACGCGACGAGTGCTCGCACGCCGCCGTGGCGCTCTCCGAGGGCGAGGTGTCCGGTTGCACGCTGGAATGCTGGCTGCACGGATCCCGTTTCGACCTGCGTACCGGTGAGCCCACCGGGCTGCCCGCGACCGAACCCGTACCCGTCTACCCCGTCGAGGTCCGCGACGGCGGGATCTACGTCAGCATGACGCCGAGCAATGGAGTGACGCGATAATGAGCACCCTGGAGATCCGCGACCTGAAGGTGTCGGTCAAGCTGCCCGAGGGTGAGCTCAAGCCGATCCTGCACGGGGTCGACCTGACCGTGCGCTCCGGTGAGACGCACGCGATCATGGGCCCGAACGGCTCCGGCAAGTCGACGCTGGCCTACTCGATCGCCGGCCACCCGAAGTACGAGATCACCGGCGGTGAGGTGACGCTCGACGGCGAGGACGTGCTCGCCATGACCGTCGACGAGCGGGCCCGCGCCGGCCTCTTCCTGGCCATGCAGTACCCGGTCGAGGTCCCCGGCGTGTCGGTGGCCAACTTCCTGCGTACCGCCAAGACCGCCATCGACGGCGAGGCGCCGAAGCTGCGCACCTGGGCCGGCGAGCTGCGCGGCGCCATGGAGAAGCTCCAGATGGACCCGGCGTTCGCCCAGCGCAACGTCAACGAGGGCTTCTCCGGCGGGGAGAAGAAGCGGCACGAGATCGTGCAGCTCGAACTGCTCAAGCCGAAGATCGCCATCCTCGACGAGACCGACTCCGGCCTCGACGTGGACGCGCTGCGCGTGGTCAGCGAGGGCGTCAACCGGGTCCGCGACACCGGCGACACCGGGATGCTGCTGATCACCCACTACACCCGGATCCTGCGCTACATCAAGCCGGACTTCGTGCACGTCTTCGTCGCCGGCCGGATCGTCGAGCAGGGTGGTCGGGAGCTGGCCGACAAGCTGGAGGAAGAGGGTTACGAGCGGTACGTCGCCGGAGCCGGCGCGGCGCGGGCCTGAGTCTCGACATGACCTCCTCGATCGCGATTCCGGCGGGCATGCCGCAGTACGACGACGTGCCGCGCTTCGACACCGCGGCGGTGCGGGCCGACTTCCCGATCCTGGACCGGGAGGTCAACGGCCACCCGCTGGTCTACCTGGACAGCGCCAACACCTCGCACAAGCCGCGTCAGGTGCTCGACGTGCTCACCGAGCACTACGCGAGGCACAACGCCAACGTGTCGCGCTCGGTGCACACGTTGGGCACCGAGGCGACCGAGGCGTACGAGGACGCGCGGGCGAAGATCGCCGCGTTCGTCCACGCGCCCGGCGTCGACGAGGTGGTGTTCACCAAGAACTCCACCGAGGCGATCAACATCGTGGCGTACGCGTTCTCCAACGCGTCGCTGCGCGCGGACGCCGACCCCCGGTTCCGGCTCGGCCCCGGCGACGAGATCGTGATCTCCGAGATGGAGCACCACTCGAACATCGTGCCGTGGCAGCTCCTCGCCGAGCGCACCGGCGCGACGCTGCGCTGGTTCCCGGTGACCGACGGCGGCCGGTTGGACGAGTCGGGCCTGGACGACCTGGTCACCGAGCGCACGAAGATCGTCTCGCTGGTGCACACGTCGAACATCCTCGGCACCGTCAACGCCACCGGTCGGATCACCGAGCGGGTCCGCCAGGTCGGCGCGTTGCTGCTGCTCGACTGCTCCCAGTCGGTGCCGCACCAGCCGATCGACGTGGTCGACCTGGACGCGGACTTCATCGTCTTCACCGGCCACAAGATGTGCGGCCCGACCGGCATCGGTGTGCTCTGGGGCCGGGGCGAGCTGCTCGCCGCGATGCCCCCGGTGCTGGGCGGCGGCTCGATGATCGAGACGGTGACGATGGCGCGCACCACGTTCGCCGCGCCGCCGGCCCGGTTCGAGGCGGGCACGCCGCCGATCGCCGAGGCGGTCGCGCTCGGCGCGGCGGTGGACTACCTCACCGGCGTCGGGATGCGGGCGATCCAGTGGCACGAGAAGGAGCTGACGGCGTACGCGCTGGACGCCCTCGCCACCGTGCCCGGGCTGCGGATCTTCGGCCCGTCGGTGCCGGTCGGCCGGGGCGGGACGATCTCGTTCGCGCTCGGTGACGTGCATCCGCACGACGTCGGGCAGGTGCTCGACTCGCTCGGCGTGCAGGTGCGGGTGGGCCATCACTGCGCCAAGCCGGTGTGCACCCGCTTCGGGGTGCCGGCCATGACGCGGGCGTCGTTCTACCTCTACACCACCACGGCGGAGATCGACGCCCTGGTGGCGGGTCTGGAGCAGGTGCGGAAGGTGTTCGCGTGATGCAACTCGACTCTCTCTACCAGGAGATCATCCTGGACCATTACAAGCACCCGCACGGCCGTGGCCTGCGGGACGCGGCGGACCCGGCAGCCCGGGTCGGCGAGGCGCACCACGTGAACCCGACCTGCGGGGACGAGATCACGGTACGGGTGGCGACCGACGGCACGGTGTTCACCGACATCTCCTACGACGGGATGGGCTGCTCGATCAGCCAGGCGTCGGCGAGCATCCTGCACGAACTGCTGCGCGGCCGGGCCGCGGCCGACGCCGCGGTGGTGCACGAGGCGTTCGTCGAGTTGATGTCCGGACGGGGCCAGGTCACGCCGGACGAGGACGTGCTCGGGGACGGGGTGGCGTTCGCGGGTGTCGCGCGCTACCCGGCCCGGGTCAAGTGCGCGCTGCTGTCGTGGATGGCGTTCAAGGACGCCGCGGCACGCGCCGGGGTGCGCGTGGGCCCCGAGGCGAAGACGAATCATCAATACAGCGCGGCGGCGTCCCAGGCCGGTGCCGGGCGGAGCGAGGGGGCGGCATGAGCGAGGACGAGACCACCACGACGCCGGAGACCGGTGCGGTGGCGACCGACAGCCCGGTGACGCCGGCCAACGGTGGCAAGGCCGCCGTCGGCGACATCGAGGAGGCGATGAAGGACGTCGTCGACCCCGAGCTGGGCATCAACGTGGTCGACCTGGGTCTGGTGTACGGCGTGCACGTGGACGACGAGAACGTCGCCACGCTGGACATGACGCTGACCTCGGCGGCGTGTCCGCTGACCGACGTGATCGAGGACCAGACCCGGCAGGCGTTGACCACCGGCCCCGGTGGCGGTCTGGTGAACGACATCCGGATCAACTGGGTCTGGCTGCCGCCGTGGGGCCCCGACAAGATCACCGATGAGGGGCGGGACCAGCTCCGCTCACTCGGCTTCAACGTCTGACCCGTTCCCCGGATCACCAGGCGAGGGCGCGGCACCCCTTTGGCGTCAGGAGAGGCTCTTGACCGCGGCCTCGACCTTGGTGCGGACCTCGTCGGGGAGCGGGGCGTAGCCCAGCTCGACCAGCTCCTGCTGGCCCTCCGCGCTGGCCGCGTGGCCGAGCA
>NZ_PYPS01000055.1 GCF_003027925.1 Micromonospora sp. RP3T | reverse complement strand
CACACGCCACCACCGACACCGACGCACCCAAGCCGGACAACCGCTCGACCAGCGCGTCCGCGCCCGGCGCGGCCGGGCCCTGCCGCGACACCAGCACCAGCGACCGCACCCCGTGCCCGGTCACCAGCCGCTCCGCCACCAACGCGCCCAACGCACCGGTACCACCGGTCACCAGCACCGTGCCGACGCCGATCGCACGCCCGACATGGTCCGACCCCGACGCTTCGTCGGTGGCGGCCCGGCCGCCGGCCGTCGGCGTCGACCCGGCACCCGTGGCGGCGGGCGCGGCGCGGACCAGGCGCGGCGTCAGCACCGCGTCGCCGCGTACCGCCACCTGCCCACCCGTTGCCGCCAGATCACCCAGCACACCGGCCAGCACCGACAAAACCCCGCCGTCGACGCCCCGATCCAGATCGGCCAACACGATCCGCTCCGGATGCTCCGACTGCGCCGACCGCACCAACCCCCACACCGCAGCACCCGCCAGATCGGTCACCCGATCGTCGCCCGCCGCCACCACCGCGCCCCGGGTCGTCACCACCAACCGCGACTCGGCAAGCGGCTCCGCCGCCAACCACGCCTGCACCACCGCCAACACCTCCGACGCGGTCACCCGCACCGCGTCGGGCACCTCCCCGTCGGACAACCCGACCACCGGCAACACCAACGTGCGCGGCAGTCCCCTCCCCGCGTCGACCACCGCCGACACGTCCGGATACGACGACAGCCCGTCGACGGACGTACCGAGCACCGCCCAGCCGGTCGCCTGGCCGGCCGGGGTCTCCGCGGGCTGCCAGCGCACCTCGTACAGGGACCGGGCCGCCGCACCGGACGTGGGCAGGCCGGTCATCTCGCGCAGCACCAGGGAGTCCACCGACACGACAGGTGCGCCGCTCTCGTCGGCGGCGACCAGCCGGACCGCGTCTCCGGTGCGGGACAGTCGGACCCGTAGCAGGGTGGCGCCGGTGGCGTGCACCTGGACGCCCTCGAACGCGAACGGCACCCGGGGGCCGCCGGTCCCGCCGTCCGGCAGCAGCCCGATCGGATGCAGGGCGGCGTCCAGCAGCGCCGGGTGGAGCCCGAACCGGGCGGCGTCGGCGGTCATGTCGTCCGGCAGGGCGATCTCGGCGTACGCCTCGCCGTCGCCGGTCCAGGCGCGACGCAGGCCCCGGAACGCCGGCCCGTACGCCAGGCCGTGCGCGGCGAGCGCGTCGTACCAGCCGGTCAGGTCGACCTCGGTCGCGTCGACCGGCGGCCAGGCCCCGACGGCCGGTTCGTCGGCGGTGGGCGGTTCGAGGATGCCGTCGGCGTGCCGGGTCCAGCCCGCCTCGGGGTCGTCGTCGGGGCGGGAGTGGACGGTGACGGCGCGGCGGGTGCCGGCGCCGTCGACGCGGACCTGGATGCGCAGGCGGCCGGTGTCGGGCAGGACCAGCGGCGTGGCGACGGTGAGTTCGCGGAGCCGGGACACGCCGGCCTCGTCGCCGGCCCGGACGGCGAGTTCGACGAGCGCCGCGCCGGGCAGCAGCGTGGTGCCGGCCACCGCGTGGTCGGCCAGCCAGGGGTGGGTGGCGAGGGAGAGCTGGCCGGTGAGGACCACCTCGCCGTCGCCGGCCAGGTCGACGGTGGCGCCGAGCAGCGGGTGCGCGGCGTCGCTCAGCCCGGCCCCGGACACGTCGCCTCGGCGGCGGCCGGTCGTCGGCCAGTAGCGCCGGTGCGCGAACGCGTAGGTGGGCAGGTCGACGCGGGTGGCGCCGGTGCCGGCGAACCAGGGCGTCCAGTCGACGCGGACGCCGCGCACGTGCAGCTCGGCCAGCCCGGCCAGCAGCGCGTCCGCCTCGTCCCGGTCCCGGCGCTGCACCGCGGTCGCGACCACGGTCTCGTCGTCCGGCAGGATCTCGGCGGTCAGCGCGGTGAGCACGCTCTGCGGGCCGATCTCCAGGAACGTGTCCGTTCCGGCGGCGCGCAGCGCGGTCACGCCGTCGGCGAACCGCACCGCCTCCCGCACGTGCCGCACCCAGTAGTCGGGCGTACGCAGGTCGTCGCCCGCCGCCAGCGCGCCCGTCACGTTGGACACGACCGGCAGCAGCGGCGCGGCGAACGTCAACCCGTCGAGGACCGAGCGGAACTCGGCAAGCATCGGCTCCATCAGCGGGCTGTGGAACGCGTGCGACACGGTCAGCCGGCGCGTCCGCACCCCCCGCTCCCACCACGCCCGGTCGACCTCGTCGAGCGCGTCCAGGTCACCGGAGACCACCGTCGACGAGGGGCCGTTGACGGCCGCGACGCCGAGCGTTCCGTGGTCCGCGATCGACGCGGCCACCTCGGCCTCGGGGGCGGCCACCGCCAGCATCCCACCGCCGGCCGGCAACGCCTGCATCAGCCGGCCCCGCGCCGCCACCAGCGCACACGCGTCCGGCAGCGACAACACACCCGCCACGTACGCGGCGGTCACCTCACCGATCGAGTGCCCACCCACGAAGCCCGGAATCACCCCGAACGACTCCACGAGGCGGAACAACGCCACCTCGACCGCGAACAGACCGGCCTGCGTGAACTGCGTCTGATCCAACAGATCACCGTCACCGAACAGCACCGGCTTCAGCGGCTGCGGCAACAGCGGATCGAGCTGCGCGCACACCTCGTCCAACGCGGCGGCGAACACACCGAACGCCTCGGACAGCTCCCGACCCATGCCGGCACGCTGCGCGCCCTGCCCGGAGAACAGCACCGCCACCCGGCCCCGCTGCTCCCGACCACCGACGACCACCGCACCGGACGACTCACCGGCCGCCAACGCCCGCAGCCCGGCCAGCAGGCCGTCGCGGTCGGCGGCGGCGAGCACGGCGCGCTGTTCCAACGGGGTACGGGTGGTGGCGGACGACCAACCGACGTCGACCGGACGGAGCGTCTCGTCACCGGCCAACCAGGCCGCCCAACGGCCGGCCTGCGCGGCGAGCGCCGCATCGGTACGCGCCGACAGCAACACCGGCACCGGCCCACCGGCCGACTCGCCGACGCCCACCGGCTCGATGACGTCAGCGGGCTGCTCCAGGATGACGTGGGCGTTGGTGCCGGAGATCCCGAACGACGACACCGCCGCCCGACGCGGCCGGTCCACCGCCGGCCACGGCGTGAGGTCGGTCGCCAGGCGCACCGCCCCGGCCGACCAGTCGACGTGCGGGGACGGCTCGTCCACGTGCAACGTCGGCGGCACGATCCCGTGGCGCATCGCGAGGACCATCTTGATGATCCCGGCGACCCCGGCCGCCGCCTGCGTGTGCCCCAGGTTCGACTTCACCGACCCGAGCAGCAACGGCGTCTCGCGGTCCTGCCCGTAGGTGGCCAGCAGCGCCTGCGCCTCGATCGGATCACCCAACGTGGTGCCCGTGCCGTGCGCCTCCACCGCGTCCACGTCCGACGTGCTCAACCGCGCGTTCGCCAGGGCCTGCCGGATCACCCGCTGCTGCGACGGACCGTTCGGCGCCGTCAGGCCGTTCGACGCGCCGTCCTGGTTCACCGCCGTGCCCCGCACCACCGCGAGAATCCGCCGACCCTCACGACGCGCGTCGGAGAGCCGCTGCACCAGCAGCACGCCGACGCCCTCGGACCAGCCGGTGCCGTCGGCGGCGGCCGCGAACGACTTGCAGCGGCCGTCCGCCGACAGGCCCCGCTGCCGGGAGAACTCGATGAACGTGCCCGGCGTCGCCATCACCGTCACGCCCCCGGCGAGCGCCAGGTCGCACTCGCCCGAGCGCAACGCCTGCCCGGCCAGGTGCAGCGCGACGAGCGACGACGAGCAGGCGGTGTCCACGGTGACGGCCGGGCCCTCCAGCCCGAACGTGTACGCGACCCGACCGGACAGCACGCTGCCGGAGGTGCCGGTGCCGACGTAGCCCTCGGCGTCCGGCGGCAGGTCGGCCAGCCGGGAGGCGTAGTCGTGGTACATGACCCCGGCGAACACGCCGGTCCGCGAGCCGCGCAGCGCCGCCGGGTCCACGCCGGCGGATTCGAAGCTCTCCCAGGACGCCTCCAGCAGCAGCCGCTGCTGCGGGTCCATGGCGACCGCCTCGCGGGGCGAGATGCCGAAGAAGTCGGGGTCGAAGTCGGCGGCGCCGGTGAGGAAGCCGCCGTGTCGGGCGTACGAGGTGCCGGCGTGGTCCGGGTCCGGGTCGTAGAGCGTGTCGAGGTCCCAGCCCCGGTCGGCGGGGAACTCGACGATGCCGTCCCGCCCCGACGACAGGAGCTGCCAGAGCTGCTCCGGGTTGTCGACGCCGCCGGGATACCGGCAGGCCATGCCGACGATGGCGAGCGGTTCGTCGGTGTCGACCGTCCGGACCGCCGCGCGGCGGGCGCTGATCCGGCCGGAGACCTGCTCGTAGAGGTGTTCGGCGAGCGCCGCCGGGCTGGGGTGGTCGAAGACCAGCGTGGACGGCAGCCGCAGCCCGGTGGCCGCGTTGACCCGGTTGCGCAGGTCCACCGCGGTCAGCGAATCGAAGCCGAGTTCCCGGAACGCCCGGTCGGCCGGCACCGCGCCGGCCCCGGCGTGGCCGAGCACCTGCGCGACCAGCCCTCGGACCAGCAGGTCCACCTCGGCGCGCGCGTCCTGCGGGTCGAGGCCGGCGAGCCGGTCCGCCCAGTCGCCACCCGCGCCGGCCTGCCGTCGGGTCGCGGTCGGACCGACCAGGGTACGCAGCACCGCCGGCACCGGGCCGGCGCCGAGCGCGGACCGCAGCGCCGGTACGTCGACAACGGCCGGCACGAGCACCGGACGGCCCTCGGCGAGCGCGGCGTCGAACAGGTCCAGACCGGTCTGCACGCTCATCGGCGTCAACCCGGCCCGCGCCGACCGCTGCCGGTCCCCCGCCGACAACGACGCCGCCATCCCGGCGGTGTCCCACATGCCCCACGCCAGGCTGATCCCGGGCAGTCCGTCCTGCCGGCGTCGCACCGCCAGCGCATCCAGGAACGCGTTGCCCGCCGCGTAGGCCGCCTGCCCCGGCGAGCCGAGCACGCCGGCGACGGACGAGAACAACACGAACAGGTCCAGGTCGAGATCCCGGGTCGCCTCGTGCAACCACCACGCCGCCGTGGCCTTCGGCGCCAACACCGCCGCCAACCGCTCCGCGCTGATCGACGACACCACCCCGTCGTCCAGCACACCGGCCGTATGCACCACCCCGGCCAACCGACCCGGCACACCCGCCACCAACCGGAACACCTGATCCCGATCGGTCACGTCACACGCCACCACCGACACCGACGCACCCAACCCCGACAACCGCTCCACAAGCGCATCCGCACCCGACGCGGCCGGCCCCTGCCGCGACACCAACACCAGCGACCGCACCCCGTGCCCGGTCACCAGGCGCTCCGCCACCAGGGCGCCCAACGCGCCGGTGCCACCGGTCACCAGCACCGTGCCGTCCCGCACCACCCGCTCGGCACCGTCCGACGCCGGGTCGGTCGAGGCCGGAACGCCGGGCGTCGAGGCGGCGCGGACCAGCCGGGGCACGAACACCCGGCCGTCCCGTACCGCGAGTTGGCCGCCGGTCGGGTCGGTGACCGCGTGCGCGAGCACGGCGAGCGTCCGGTCGTCCGGGTCGGCGTCGAGGTCGGCCAGCACGATCCGGCCGGGGTGTTCGGACTGCGCGGAGCGCAGCAGACCCCACACGGCGGCGCCGGCCAGGTCGGTCACCGGGTCGTCGTCGCGGACGGAGACCGCGCCCCGGCTGAGGACCACGAGCGGGGTGCCGGCGAGCGCGTCGGCGGCCAGCCAGGACCGCACGGTGCCGAGCACGTCGGTGGTGACCGCGCGCAACGCGTCGGGAGTCGGCAGGTCGGCGGTGGGCAGCGGCAGGACCAGGGCCGAGGGCGGCACGTCCGTCTCGACCGCCGCGGCGACGCCCGGGTACGCCGGCATCCCGATGTCGGACCCGGCCGGGTCGGCACCGGTGCGGAGCACGGCCCAGCCGGACGGCGCGTCGGCCGGCGTGACGTCCTCGGGCTGCCAGTGGAGCGCGTACAGGGACCGGGCCGCGACGTTCGGGACGACAGTGCCGGTCAGCTCCCGCACCGCCAGCGTGTCGATCGACACCACGGGCGCGCCGGCGGTGTCCACGGCGACCAGGCGGACGGTGGTGCCGGTGCGGGTGAGCCGCACCCGCAGGGCACGGGCCCCGGTGGCGTGCACCTGGAGGCCCTCGACGGTGAACGGCACGCGCGGGCCGTCGCCGGCGAGCAGCAGCCCGACCGGGTGCAGCGCGGCGTCCAGCAGCGCCGGGTGGACGCCGAACCGGGACGCCTCAGCGGCCGCGTCGTCACCGAGCGCGACCTCGGCGTACGCCTCGCCGTCGCCGGTCCAGAGCCGACGCAGACCCTGGAACACCGGCCCGTAGGTGAGGCCGTGTGCGGCCAGCGCCGGGTACCAGTCGGCCAGGTCCACCTCGGTGAGCCCGGCGGGCGGCCAGGCGTCGACGGTGGGTTCGACGGCGGACGCGGGTTCCAGCACGCCGTCGGCGTGCGCGGTCCACTCGACGTCGCCGTCGGGCTGGGAGTGGATGGCGACCGGTCGGCCGCCGGTGGCGTCGGGGGCGCCGACGCTCACCTGCACCCGCACGCCGCCGGTCGCCGGCAGCACCAGCGGCGCGGTGAGCGTGAGGTCGCGTACCCGTGGGGTGCCGGCCTCGTCGCCGGCCCGGACGGCCAGTTCGGTGAGCGCGGTGCCGGGTACCAGGACGGCGCCGGCCACCACGTGGTCGGCGAGCCACGGGTGGGTGGCCGGGGAGAGCCGGCCGGTCAGCACCACCAGGTCCGCGCCGGCCACGGTGACGGCGGCGCCGAGCAGCGGGTGGGCGGCGTCGCCGAGCCCGGCGCCGCTGACGTCGCCGCCGCGGGGGCGGCCGGTGGGCAGCCAGTAGCGCTGGTGCCGGAACGCGTACGTGGGCAGGTCGACGCGGGTCGCGCCGGTGCCGGCGAACCACTGCGGGAAGGAGACCGGCACGCCGTGCACGTGCAGGTCGGCCAGCGCGGCCAGCAGGGCGGCGGTCTCGTCGCGGTCCCGTCGTTGGCCGGCGACCGCGAGCGCGTCGGGCAGGATGTCGGCGGTCAGCGCCGTGAGCACGCTCTGCGGGCCGATCTCCAGGAACGTGTCCGCGCCGGCGTCGCGCAGCGCGGTGATCCCGTCGGCGTAACGGACCGCTTCGCGGACGTGCCGCACCCAGTAGTCGGCGCGGGTCAGCTCGGCCGGGTCGGCGAGCGCGCCGGTCAGGTTGGACACCACGGGCAGCAGCGGCGCGGAGAAGCTCAACCGGTCGAGCACGGCCCGGAACTCGGCGAGCATCGGTTCCATCAGCGGGCTGTGGAACGCGTGCGACACCGTCAGCCGGCGGGTGCGGACGCCGCGTTCCCGCCAGCCCCGCTCGACCTCGTCCAACGCGTCGAGCGGCCCGGACACCACCACCGACGACGGCCCGTTGACGGCGGCGACGCCCAGCTCGGGGGTGCCGTCGAGGGACGCCAGGACGTCCCGCTCCGGCGCGGCGACGGCCAGCATCCCACCGCCGGCCGGCAGCGCCTGCATGAGCCGGCCCCGCGCGGCGACCAGTGCGCACGCGTCCGGCAGCGACAGCACGCCGGCCACGTACGCGGCGGTGACCTCGCCGATCGAGTGGCCGCCGACGAAGTCCGGGGTGACGCCGAACGACTCGACGAGGCGGAACAGCGCCACCTCGACCGCGAACAGCCCGGCCTGGGTGAACCGGGTCTGGTCCAGCAGATCGCTGTCGCCGAACAGCACCGGCTTCAGCGGCTGCGGCAGCAGCGGGTCGAGCTGCGCGCACACCTCGTCCAGCGCGGCGGCGAACACCCCGAACGCGTCGTACAGCTCGGCGCCCATGCCGGCGCGCTGCGCGCCCTGCCCGGAGAAGAGGATCGCGAGCCGGCCCCGGGTGGTCGCCGTGCCGGTGTGCACGGTGCCGGCCGGCGTGCCGGTGGCGAGCGCGTGCAGCCCGGCGAGCAGCTCGTCGCGGTCGGTGGCGACGACGGCGGCGCGGTGGTCCAGGGCGGCCCGGCCGGTGACCGACGACCAGCCGACGTCGACCGGCCGGACGGCGGTGTCGGCGGCCAGCCGGCGGGCCCAGCGCTCGGCCTGCGCGGCGAGCGCCTCCGGGTCGCGGGCGGAGAGCAGCACCGGCGCGGGTCGGCGGGGTGGCGCGGCGGCGACGGGGGCCGGCTCGGCGGGCGGGGCCTCGATGATGACGTGCGCGTTGGTGCCGCTCACCCCGAACGAGGAGACGGCGGCGCGGCGGGGCCGGTGCGACCGCGGCCAGGGCCGGGCCTCGGTGAGCAGGGACACGTTGCCGGTGTCCCAGTCGATGTGCGGGGAGGGCGCGTCCACGTGCAGCGTGCGGGGCAGCACACCGTGCCGCATTGCCATGATCATCTTGATGATGCCGGCCGCCCCGGCCGCGGCCTGGGTGTGGCCCAGGTTCGACTTGACCGAGCCCAGCCAGAGCGGTTCGCCGGCCCGCTCCTGCCCGTACGTGGCGAGCAACGCCTGCGCCTCGATCGGGTCACCCAACGTGGTGCCGGTGCCGTGCGCCTCGACCGCGTCCACGTCGGCGGTGGTCAGCCGCGCGTTCGCGAGGGCCTGCCGGATGACGCGTTGCTGCGACGGGCCGTTCGGTGCGGTCAGGCCGTTGGACGCGCCGTCCTGGTTGACGGCGGTGCCGGCGACCACGGCGAGGATGCGCCGCCCGTCGCGGCGGGCGTCGGCCAGGCGCTGCACCAGCAGCACGCCGACGCCCTCGGACCAGCCGGTGCCGTCCGCCGACGCGGCGAACGACTTGCAGCGGCCGTCGGCGGCGAGACCGCGCTGCCGGGAGAACTCGATGAAGGTGCCCGGGTTGGCCATCACCGTCACGCCGCCGGCGAGCGCCAGGTCGCACTCGCCGCAGCGCAGTGCCTGCACCGCGAGGTGCAGCGCGACCAGTGACGACGAGCAGGCGGTGTCCACGGTGACCGCCGGGCCCTCCAGCCCGAACGTGTAGGCCACCCGCCCGGAGACGACGCTGCCGGAGTTGCCGGTGCCGAGGTAGCCCTCCACACCCTCCGGCAGCTCCCCCAACCCGGCGGCGTAGTCGTGGTACATCAGGCCGGCGAACACGCCGGTGCGCGAGCCGCGCAGCCGGGCCGGGTCGACCCCGGCCGACTCGAACGTCTCCCAGGACGCCTCCAGCAGCAGCCGCTGCTGCGGGTCCATGGCGAGCGCCTCACGCGGGCTGATGCCGAAGAAGCCCGGGTCGAAGTCGGCGGCGCCGGCGAGGAAGCCGCCCTCCCGGGCGTACGAGGTGCCCGGGTGGTCGGGGTCGTCGTGGAACAGCGTGTCCAGGTCCCAGCCCCGGTCGGTGGGGAACGCGCCGATGCCGTCGCCGTCGGCGGCCAGCAGCTCCCACAACGCCTCGGGGCTGTCGATGCCGCCCGGATAACGGCAGGCCATGCCGACGATCGCGATCGGCTCGTCCACGCCGGTGACCGCCGCCGCGTCGGCACGGGTCACGGCGGTGGCGCCGGTCAGCTGCTCGTGCACGTGCGCGGCGAGCGCGGCCGGGGTCGGGTAGTCGAAGACCAGCGTGGACGCCAGCCGCAGCCCGGTGGCGGCGTTGACCCGGTTGCGCAGGTCCACCGCCGTCAGCGAGTCGAAGCCCAACTCCTGGAACGCCCGGTCGGCCGGCACCGCGTCCGCGCCACCGTGGCCGAGCACCTGCGCGACCAGGCCCCGGACCAGCAGGCCCACCTCGGCGCGGGCCTCGTCGTCGGTGAGCCGGGCGAGCCGGTCCGCCCAGCCATCGGCCGCCGCGCCGGCCTGCCGCCGGGCGGGCGCGCCGGCCAGGGCACGCAACATCGGGGGTACGCCGGCGGCGGCGCGCAGCGCTGGCAGGTCCAGCACGGCAGGCACGAGCGCGGCGGTGTCGGAGGCGACGGCGGTGTCGAAGAGCGCGACGCCGACCGCCTCGGTGATCACGCCGAGCCCGGCGCGGGCCACCCGGGAACGGTCGGCGCCGTCGAGGCCGGCGGCCATCCCGTCGGTGTCCCACATGCCCCAGGCCAGCGCGTGCGCGGGCCGGCCCTGGGCACGGCGGTGGACCGCGAGCGCGTCGAGGTAGGCGTTCGCGGCGGCGTACGCGCCCTGGCCGGGGGAACCGAGCACGCCGGCGATCGACGAGTAGGTGACGAACAGGTCGAGGTCGAGGCCGGCGGTGGCCTCGTGCAGGTGCCAGGCGGCGTCCACCTTGGGGGCGAGCACCCGGGCCAGCCGGTCGGCGTCGGTGCCGGTGATCACGGCGTCGTCGAGCACACCGGCGGTGTGCACCACCCCGGCGAGCCGGCCGGCGCCGGTGAGGTCGGCGACCAGCCGGTCGACCGCGTCGCGGTCGGTGAGGTCGCAGGCCAGCACCCGGACGTGGGCGCCGAGCGCGGTCAGCTCGTCGGCCAGGTCGGCCGCGCCGTCGGCGTCGGGTCCGCGCCGGCTGACCAGGGCCAGCGAGTCGACGCCCCGGTCGGTGACCAGGTGCCGGGCGAGCAGCGCGCCGAGCGCGCCGGTGCCGCCGGTGACCAGGACGGTGCCGTCGTAGGTGGCCGGGGCGGTCGCGGGTGGGGCGTCGGCGCGTACCAGTCGGGGGGTGTGGGTGGTGTCGCCGCGGACCGCGAGTTGCGCCGCGGCCGGGTCGTCGGCGGCGGCCGCGAGCAGCGCCAGCACGCCGGCGTCGAGGTCGCGGTCCAGGTCGGCCAGGACGATCCGGCCCGGGTGCTCGGACTGGGCGGAGCGGACCAGGCCCCAGACGGCCGCGCCGGCCAGGTCGGCGGCGCGGTCGTCGGGCGTGGCCGGCATCGCGTCGCGGGTGGTCACGACGAGCCGCGCGTCGGCGGTCGCGTCGGCGGTCAGCCAGGCGCGCAGCGCGGCGAGCACGCCGGTGGTGGCGGTGTGGACCGCGGCCGGCGTCGGCCCGGCCGGCGGCACCGGCAGCACCACCAGCGGGGGTACGCCGGCGGCGACCAGCGCGGCCACGTCCGGGTGGGCGGCGGCGTCGGGCAGAGCGGGCAGCGGCGCGCCGAGCACCGCCGTGGCGGGCGGGCTGGCCGGGGTGAGCGGCTCGGCCGGCCAGGCGACCCGGAACAGCGAGCGGGCGGCGCGGGTGGCGGCCGGCGGCGTGACGCCGGTCAGCTCGCGCAGCACCAGCGCGTCGACGGTGACGACGGGCCGGTCGGCGGGGTCGACGGCGAGCAGCCGCACCGCCGTGCCGGCCCGGGTGAGCCGGACCCGCAGCGTCTGGGCGCCGACGGCGTGCACCTGGACGCCGGTGAACGCGAACGGCGCCTTCGGGCCGGTGGTGCCGTCGCCGGGCAGCAGCGCGGTGGGGTGCAGCGCGGCGTCGAGCAGCGCGGGGTGCACGCCGAACCCGCCGGCCTGGTCGGTGCCGGCGGACGGCAGCGTCACCTCGGCGTAGACGGTGTCGTCGCCTGTCGTCCAGGCCCGTCGCAGGCCCTGGAACGCCGGCCCGTAGGTCATGCCGTGGCCGGCGAGCGCGTCGTACCAGCCGGTGAGGTCGGTCTCGACCGCGTGCGGCGGTGGCCACGCGCCGAGGCCGGCCCCCTCGGTGGGGGCGGCGGCGCTGAGCAGGCCCTCGGCGTGCCGGATCCAGTCGCCGTCGGGGTCGTCGTCGGGCTGCGAGTGCACCGCGACGGTGCGCCAGCCGGCGTGGTCGCGGGGACCGACCCGCACCTGCACCCGCACCCCGCCCCGGGCGGGGAGCACCAGCGGCGCGGCGACGGTCAGCTCCCGGACCCGGCAGGGGCCGAACTCCTCACCGGCGCGCAGCACGAGTTCGACGAGCGCGGTGCCGGGGACGAGGACCGCGCCGGCGACCTCGTGGTCGGCGAGCCACGGCTGGGTCGACAGGGACAGCCGGCCGGTGAGCACGGCGGCGTCCTCGCCGGCCAGCCGGACGGCGGCGGTGAGCAGCGGGTGGCCGGCGGCGCCGAGGCCGGCGCCGGTGACGTCGGCGGCGGGCCCGGCCGGGCGCAGCCAGTAGCGGTCGCCGCCGAACGCGTAGGTGGGCAGGTCGGCGGTGGCCGGAACGCCGGCGAACAGCGGGGTCCAGTCGACGTGCGCGCCGCCGGCGAAGAGTTCCGCCAGCGCGGTGAGCAGCGCGCGGGGCTCGGGCCGGTCGGCGCGCTGGGTGGCGACGGCCAGCCCGGCCGGGTCGTCGGCGGTGTCGCGGATCAGCGCGGTGAGGACGCTGCGCGGGCCGATCTCCAGGAACGTGTCCACCCCGGCGGCGCGCAGCGTGCTCACGCCGTCGGCGAACCGCACCGCCTCCCGCACGTGCCGCACCCAGTAGTCGGCGGTGGTGATCTCGGTCGGGTCGGCCAACGCGCCGGTCAGGTTCGACACGACCGGCAGCAGCGGCGCGGCGAACGTCAACCCGTCCAGGACGGTGCGGAACTCGGCCAGCATCGGCTCCATCAGCGGACTGTGGAACGCGTGCGACACCGCCAACCGACGGACCCGCACACCCCGCTCCCGCCAGGCGTGTTCCAGCTCGTCCAGCGCGCCGAGGTCTCCGGACACCACCGTCGACGACGGCCCGTTCACCGCGGCGATCCCGAGCGCGGCGTGTGCCTCGATCGACGTGGCCACCTCGGACTCCGGCGCCGCGACCGCCAGCATCCCGCCGCCGGCCGGCAACGCCTGCATCAGGCGACCCCGCGCCGCGACCAGCGCGCACGCGTCCGGCAGCGACAACACACCCGCCACGTACGCGGCGGTGACCTCACCGATCGAGTGCCCGCCCACGAAGTCCGGGGTGACGCCGAACGACTCGACGAGCCGGAACAGCGCCACCTCGACCGCGAACAGACCCGCCTGCGTGAACTGCGTCTGGTCCAGCAGCTCACCGTCACCGAACAGCACCGGCCGCAACGGCTGCGGCAGCAACGGATCGAGTGCCGCGCACACCTCGTCCAACGCGGACGCGAACACACCGAACGCCTCGGACAACTCCCGACCCATGCCGGCGCGCTGCGCACCCTGCCCGGAGAACAGCACCGCGACCGGGCCCCGGTCGGAGGCGCGGCCGGTGACCAGGTTGTCGGCCGCCGCGCCGGCGGCGAGCGCGCGCAGCCCGGCGATCAGCTCGTCGTGGTCGGCGGCGAGCAGCACCGCCCGGTGCTCCAGCGCCGTCCGCGCGGTCAGCGACGTGCGGCCCACGGCGGCCAGGTCGGGGCGGTCCGGCGCGGCGAACGCGTCGACCCAGCGGGCCGCCTGCCGGGCCAGCCCGCCGTCACCGCGCGCCGACACCAGCACCGGCACCAGCGACGGCGGCGCGGGCCGGTCGGCCACCTCCGGCTCGACGGCGGGCGGCTGCTCGATGATGACGTGGGCGTTGGTGCCGCTGACGCCGAACGAGGAGACCGCCGCCCGGCGCGGCCGGTCCACCGCCGGCCACGGCCGGGCCTCGGTGAGCAGCTCCACCGCGCCGGCCGACCAGTCGACGTGCGGGGTCGGCGCGTCCACGTGCAGCGTGCGGGGCAGCACGCCGTGACGCAACGCCTGCACCATCTTGATCACCCCGGCGACGCCGGCGGCGGCCTGGCTGTGCCCGATGTTCGACTTGATCGAGCCCAGCCACAGCGGGTCGCCGGCCCGCTCCTGCCCGTACGTGGCCAGCAGCGCCTGCGCCTCGATCGGGTCGCCGAGCGTGGTGGCGGTGCCGTGCGCCTCGACCGCGTCCACGTCGGCGGTGGTCAGCCCGGCGGCGGTGAGCGCGGCCCGGATGACGCGCTGCTGGGACGGCCCGTTCGGGGCGGTGAGGCCGTTGGACGCGCCGTCCTGGTTGACGGCGGAACCTCGGACCACGGCGAGCACCCGGTGGCCGTTGCGGCGGGCGTCGGAAAGCCGCTCCACCAGCAGCACACCCACGCCCTCGGACCAGCCGGTGCCGTCGGCGGCGGCGGCGAACGACCGGCAGCGGCCGTCGGCGGCCAGCCCGCCCTGACGGGTGAACTCGACGAACGCGCCGGGGGTCACCAGCACGTTCACGCCGCCGGCCAGGGCCAGGTCGCATTCGCCCTGGCGCAGCGACTGCACGGCCAGGTGCAGCGCGACGAGCGACGACGAGCAGGCGGTGTCCACGGTGACCGCCGGGCCTTCGAGGCCGAACGTGTAGGCGACCCGGCCGGAGATGACGCTGTGCGCGCCCCCGGTGAGCCGGTAGCCGTCCAGGTCACGGGTCTCGTCGCCGGCGCCGTAGC
The DNA here is from genome assembly GCF_003027925.1 of Micromonospora sp. RP3T. Taxonomy (GTDB): domain Bacteria; phylum Actinomycetota; class Actinomycetes; order Mycobacteriales; family Micromonosporaceae; genus Micromonospora. Next base: position 21,325 of record NZ_PYPS01000055.1, on the reverse strand, counting down.
CGGACGGGGACGCGCCGACGAACACGCCGGTGGCGGTGCCGTGCAGCGTGTCCGGGTTGATCGCCGCCTGCTCGAACGCCGCCCAGGTGGCCTCCAGCAGCAGCCGCTGCTGCGGGTCCATGGCGAGCGCCTCGCGCGGGCTGATGCCGAAGAAGTCCGGGTCGAACTCGGTGGCCCGATCGATGAACCCGCCGTGGCGGGTGAACGAGCGGCCCGGGGCGTCCGGGTCGTCGGCGTAGAGCCGGTCGAGGTCCCAGTCCCGGTCGGTGCGGAACTCGGTGATGCCGTCGCGGCCCTCGGCGACCAGCTCCCACAGCCCGTCCGGGTCGGCGACGCCGCCCGGGTAGCGGCAGCTCATGCCGACGATCGCGATCGGCTCGTCGGCGGTCGCCGGGCCGGCCGGGGCGTCGGCGGGGGCGTCGCCGGCGTCGGGCAGCCGCAGCAGCGTGGCGAGCTGACCGGCCAGCACGGCCGGGCTGGGGTAGTCGAAGATGACGGTGGTGGGCAGCGACAGTCCGGTGGCGGCGGTGAGCTGGTTACGCAGCTCCACCGCGGTCAGCGAGTCGAAGCCGAGGTCGCGGAACGCGCGCCGGGGGCGTACCGCGTCGCTGCCGGCGTGGCCGAGCACCGCGGCGGCGTGGTCGCGGACCAGGTCGGTGAGGCGGCGTTCCCGGTCGGCGCGGGGCAGGTCGAGCAGTTCCCGACGCAGTCCGCCGGCCCGGTCGTCGACGTCGGCGGTGGCGGGCCGCTCGGTCAGCGCGTCCCGGGCCTCCGGGATGTCGGCGAGCAGCGGCCGGGGCCGGGCGGAGGCGTACGCGGGCGCGAACTGGGCCCAGTCGACGTCGGCCACGACCAGCGTGGTCTCGCCGTGCTCGACGGCCCGGCGCAGGGCCAGCAGCGCGGCGGCCGGCTGCATCGGGTTGAGGCCACGCCGGCTGAGCAGCCGCTGCGCCTCCTCGGTGGTGGCCATGCCGCCCTCGGCCCAGGCGCCCCAGGAGATCGAGGTCGCGGTCAGTCCCCGGGCGCGGCGCTGCTCGGCGAGCGCGTCCAGGTAGGCGTTCGCCGCCGCGTACGCGCCCTGGCCGCCGCTGCCCCACACGCCGGAGATGGACGCGAACAGCACGAACGCGTCGAGCGGCCGGTCACCGAGCAGCTCGTCGAGGTACCCGGCGCCGGCGACCTTGCCGGCCATCACGTGGTCGAACACGTCCAGGTCGGTGTCGACGAGCGCGGTGAGCCGGGTGATGCCGGCGGCGTGCAGCACGGCGGTCAGCGGCGCGACGTCGTCCAGGCCGGCGACCAGCGCGGTGACCTGCTCCCGGTCGGCCAGGTCGCAGGCGACCACGCTGACCCGTACCCCGTCGGCGGTCAGCTCGTCGGCCAGCTCGCGGGCCCCGGCGGCGTCGAGCCCCCGGCGGCTGGTGAGCACCAGGTGCTCGGCGCCGTTGGCGGCCAGCCAGCGGGCGGCCTGGGCACCGATCGCACCGGTGCCGCCGGTGATCAGCACGGTGCCGCGCGGCTGCCAGCCGGTGAGCTGCCCGGCGGTGCGGGCGGTGGTGCGGGCCAGCCGGCGCACGAACGTGCCGTACGGGCGGACCGCGTACTGGTCCTCGTCACCGCCGCCGGTGAGGACGCGGGCCACCTCGGCCCAGGTCGCGGCGTCGGGCGCGGCGGGCAGGTCGAGCACGCCGCCGAACTGCCGGGGGTGTTCCAGGCCGATCACCCGGGCCAGGCCCCCGAGCGCGGCCTGGGCGGCGCTGGTGACCGGCTCGGCCGGGCCGGTGCCCACGCCGCCCTGGGTGACGCACCACAGCGGAGCGGTGCGGCCGGCGTCCTGGGCGGCCTGCACCAGCCGGGTGGTGGCGACCAGGCCGGTGGAGACGCCGGGGTGGCCCGGGTGGTCGGCGTCGGCGAGCCCGAGCAGCGACACGATCACTGTCGGTTCGTCGGTGAGCGACGCGGCCAGCTCCGCGCGGGTGGCGTGGACCGGGTCGACGGGCAGCGTGCGCAGCGTCGACCCGTCGGGCAGCGCGGCGGCGAGCGCGGCCGACCAGGCCTCCGCCCGGTCGTCGCCGGCCGGCGACACCACCAGCAGGTCGGCGGCGGACGGGGCGGCGACGGCGGTGACCGGCCGCCACACCACCCGGTACGACCAGCCGTCCAGCACGGCCCGCTGGAGCCGGGCGCGACGCCAGGACGACAGCAGCGGCAGCGCCGGGGCGAGCACCTCCGGGTCGGCGTCGCCGGCGGTGAGCGCGGCGACGTCGGCGCGTTCCACCGCCGACCAGAACTCCACGTCGACGACGTCCGGGCCGACCGGGCCGGCGGCGGTCGCCGCCATCCGCTCCGGCCAGTAGCGCCGCCGCTGGAACGCGTACGTGGGCAGGCCGGTGAGCACCGGCGCGGGAGCGAGGACCCGGGCCAGGTCCACCGGCAGGCCGTGCGCGTGGGCGTGGGCGATGCTGGTCAGCAGCCGCAGGCGGGCGTCGTCGCCGCGCCGCAGCGTGGACAGCGCGCGGCCGGTGGTGCCGGTGTCGTCCAGGATGGCCGCGACCGACATGGTGAGCACCGGGTGCGGGGACACCTCGACGAAGTCGGTGTGCCCGGCGTCGATCGCGGTCCGCACGGCGGTGTCGAACAGCACCGGCAGGCGCAGGTTGTCGGCCCAGTGGTCGGCGTCGAAGCGGGTGCCGTCGAGCCGGTCGCCGGTGACCGTGGAGATGATCGGCACGTCGCCGGGGCGCGGCGTCAGGCCGGCCAGTTCGGTGCGGAGCCGGTCGGCGACCGGCGCCACGGCCGGCGAGTGCGAGGCGTAGTCGACGGCCACCGGCCGGGCCCGTACGCCGTCGGCGACCAGCGTGGCGATCAGGTCGGCGATGGCCTGCGACGGCCCGGCGACGGCGGTGGTGGCGGGGCCGTTGACCACCGAGACGGTGACGCCCTCGGGCAGCCGGGCGGCCAGTTCGGCGGCGGGCAGGTCGACGGCGGCCATGGCGCCGGTGCCGGCGACGTCGGCCAGCGCCCGCAGCCGCAGTGCCAGCACCCGGGCCGCGTCGGCGAGGGTGAGCGCGCCGGCCACGTGGGCGGCGACGATCTCGCCCTGGGAATGGCCGATCACGGCGCGCGGGCTCATCCCGGCGTGCCGCCACAGTCGGGCCAGTGCCACGCCGACCGCGAACAGCGCCGGCTGGGCGATCTCGGAGCGGGTCAGCCACGAGTCGTCGCCGCCGGTGAGCACGGCGACCACGTCGACGTCGAGCCAGCGGTCCAGTTCGGCCTGGCACTCGGCGAGCGCCTCGTCGAAGACCGGCGCGGCGCCGATCAGCTCGGCGGCCATCGCGACGTGCTGTGCGCCCTGGCCGGGGAACACCCAGACCGGGCCCTCCCCCGGCTCGCCGGCCTGGCCGGTGACGACGGTGGCGGCGGGGGTGCCGGCGGCGACCGCGTCCAGGCCGGCGAGGAGCTGTTCGGGGTCGGCGGCCACCACGGCGGCCCGGTGCTCGAACACCGACCGGGTGGTGGCCAGCGACCAGGCCAGCCGCGCCGGGTCGAGGTCGGCGTGGTCGCGGACGTGGCGGGCCAGTCGGGCGGCCTGCTCGCGCAGCGCGTCGGCGGACCGGGCGGAGAGCGGCCACACGGTGGCGGCGCCGTCGACCAGCGGCGGCCGGTCGGTGTCGGGCGCCGGGGTGGGCGTCGGTTCGACCTGTTCCAGGATGACGTGGGCGTTGGTGCCGCTGATGCCGAACGAGGAGATCGCGGCGCGGCGCGGCCGGTCCACCGCCGGCCAGCTCCGGGCCTCGGTGAGCAGCTCCACCGCCCCGGCGGACCAGTCGATGTGCGGCGACGGCGTGTCGACGTGCAACGTGGCGGGCAGTCGGCCGTGCCGGATGGCCTGCACCATCTTGATCACGCCGGCGACGCCGGCGGCGGACTGGCTGTGGCCGAGGTTCGACTTGATCGACCCCAGCCAGAGCGGGTCCCGCCCGTCGCGGTCCTGCCCGTACGTGGCCAGCAGCGCCTGCGCCTCGATCGGGTCGCCGAGCGTGGTGCCGGTGCCGTGTGCCTCGACCGCGTCCACGTCGGCGGTGTCCAGCCGGGCGTTGCTGAGCGCCTGCCGGATGACCCGCTGCTGGGAGGGGCCGTTGGGGGCGGTGAGCCCGTTGGACGCGCCGTCCTGGTTGACGGCGCTGCCGCGCAGCACCGCCAGGACCGGGTGGCCGTTGCGGCGGGCGTCGGCGAGCCGTTCGACGAGCAGCAGGCCGACGCCCTCGGCCCAGCCGGTGCCGTCGGCGGCGGCGGCGAACGACTTGCACCGTCCGTCGGAGGCGAGACCCCGCTGGCGGGAGAAGCCGACGAACGCGCTGGGGCTGGCCATCACCGTCACGCCGCCGGCGAGGGCCAGGTCGAACTCGCCGGCCCGTAGCGCCTGCGCGGCCAAGTGCAGCGCGACAAGCGACGACGAACACGCGGTGTCCACGGTGACGGCGGGCCCTTCCAGGCCCAGCGCGTACGCGATGCGCCCGGAGACGACGCTGGTGACGGTGCCGGTGAGCAGGTAGCCCTCGTCGGCGTCGGTCGCGCCGCCGTCGGCGGCGACGCCGTAGCCGTTGGCGGCGGTGCCGACGAACACGCCGACCTTCTGCCCGCGTACCGACGAGGGGGCGATGCCGGCGGTCTCGAACGCCTCCCACGAGGTTTCCAGCAGCAGCCGCTGCTGGGGGTCCATGGCGAGCGCCTCACGCGGGCTGATGCCGAAGAACTCGGCGTCGAAGCCGGCCGCGTCGTAGAGGAAGCCGCCCTGCTGGGTGGTGGAGCGGCCGACCCGGTCGGCGGACGGGTCGTAGAGGTTGGCCAGGTCCCAGCCCCGGTCGGTGGGGAAGCCGGCGATCGCGTCGCCGCCGGCGTCCACCAGCTCCCACAACTGCTCCGGGGTGGACACCCCGCCCGGGTAGCGGCAGGACATCGCGACGATCGCGATCGGTTCCCGGGCGGCGGCGGTGAGCTGCTGGTTGAGCTGCTTGAGCCGGCCGGTCTCCTTGAGGGAGGCCCGAAGCGCCTCGACGACCTTGTCTGCGGACGTGGACATCATCTACTCCGTACGTGGGCGTCAGGACTCGGAGCCGTCGAGGGCCAGCCGGATCAGGGTGTCGGTGTCGAGGTCGTCGAGGTCGACCTCCGCGCCGTCCGGCTCGGGCGCGGGGCCGTCGCCGTCGGCGAGGCCGAGCAGCAGCTCCAGCAGCCCGGCCTCGCGGATGCGGGCGAGCGGGACGGTGGCCAGCGCCTCGCGTACCGCGGTCTCGGCCGGGTCCGTCGTCGGCGTGGTCGACGCGTCGGGCAGCAGCGTGGCGCGCAGGTGGTCGGCGAGCGCGGCCGGGTCGGGGTGGTCGAAGACCAGCGTGGTGGGCAGCGACAGGCCGGTGGCCCGGTTGAGCCGGTTACGCAGCTCGACCGCGGTCAGCGAGTCGAAGCCGAGGTCCTTGAACGCCCGCCGGGGCTTGACCCGCTCCGGGCCGCCGTGGCCGAGCACGGCCGCCGCCTCGGCGCGGACCAGCTCGACGAGCCGCCGGTCCCGGTCCTCGGCGGACAGGTCGCGGAGCTGGTCGCGCAGCGCCGCGCCCCCGTCGGCGGGGACCTCCGCGGCGGCGCGGATCGCCTGCCGGGCCTCGGGCAGGTCGGCCAGGAACGGCCGGGGACGGCTCGACGCGTACGCGGGGGCGAACGTCGCCCAGTCCACGTCGACCACGGTGAGGGTGGCGTCGCTGCGCCCGACCGCGACGCGCATGGCGTGCACCGCGTCGGCCGGGGCCATCGCCCGCAGGCCGCGTCGGGCCAGTTCCCGCTGCGCGTCGTCGGTGGCCATGCCGCCGTCGGCCCACGGTCCCCAGGCCACCGAGGTGGCGGCGAGGCCGCGGGCGTGCCGCCGCGCGGCCAGCGCGTCGAGGTGGGCGTTGCCGGCCGCGTAGCCGGCCTGCCCGCCGCTGCCCCAGACCCCGGCGATGGACGCGAACAGCACGAACGCGTCGAGCGGCCGGTCGCCGAGCAGCTCGTCGAGGTGCACCGCGCCGGCGGTCTTGCCGGTCAGCACCCCGGCCAGCCGGTCCGGGTCGGTGTCGAGCAGCGGCGCCACGTCGTTGAGCCCGGCGGCGTGCACGACGGCGGTCAGCGGCGCCGGGTCGGCGTCGAGGCGGGTCAGCAGCGCGGCGACCGCGTCCCGGTCGGCCACGTCGCAGGCGGCGACCGTGACGCGTACGCCGGTCGCGGTCAGCTCGTCGCGCAGCTCGGCCGCGCCGGGGGCGGCGTCGCCGCGCCGGCTGGTGAGCACCAGGTGCTCCGCGCCGGCGCCTGCTGCCCAGCGGGCGACGTGCGCGCCGAGCGCGCCGGTGCCGCCGGTGACCAGCACCGTGCCGGTGGGCTGCCACCGGTCGGCGGCGGCCGGCGCGGCCGGGGTGGCGCGGACCAGGCGGCGTGCGTAGAGGCCGCCGCCGCGCAGCGCGACCTGGTCCTCGTCGCCGTCGGCGGTGAGCGCGGCGGCGAGCCGGGCCGGCTCGGTGTCGCCGGCGGGCAGGTCGAGCAGGTTGACGCGCAGTCGGGGCAGTTCCAGCCCGGCGACCCGGGCGAGGCCCCACAGGCCGCCCTGGGCGGCACCGTGCACCGGGTCGCCGCCGTCGGTGGCGACCGCGTCCCGGGTGAGGCACCACAGCGGCGGCGTGTCGCCGGTGTCGTGCAGCGCCTGGATCAGCAGCAGCGTGGCGGCGGTGCCGGCGGGCAGCGCCGGATGGTCCGGGTGCGGCGCGTCGTGCAGGCCGAGCAGCGAGACCACGCCGTCGACCGGCCCGTCCGCGAACGCCTTGCCGAGCGCGGCGGCGAGGTCGGCCCGGGTGGTGGTGGCCGGGTCGACGGTGACCGGGCGCAGTTCCGCGCCGGCCAGCGCGGCGGCGACGTCGGCGGTGGCGGGTTCGCCGGCCGGGCCGACGACCAGCCAGGCGCCGCCGATGGCGGGCCGCTCGTCGAGGTCGATTCGCTTCCAGGTGACCTGGTACGCCCACCGGTCGGCCGGCGTACGCCGGGTGCGGGCCCGCCGCCACGTGGTGAGCGCGGGCAGCGCCGGGGCGAGCGTGTCGAGGGCGTCGTCGGCGAGGTGACCGGCGAGCGCGGTGAGGTCGCCGCTCTCCACGGCGGCCCAGAACTCGGCGTCGGAGGCGTCGGTGCGGGTCGGCGTGTCCGGCCAGTAGCGCTCGTGCTGGAACGCGTAGGTGGGCAGGTCGACGCGGGTCGCGCCGGTGCCGGCGAACCAGGGTGCCCAGTCGACGCGCACGCCGTGCACGTGCAGCTCGGCCAGCCCGGCCAGCAACGCCCCGGTCTCGTCGCGGTCCCGGCGCTGTGCGGCGACCGCGATCACCTCGTCGTCCGGCAGGATCTCCGCCGCCAACGCGGTCAGCACGCTCTGCGGGCCGATCTCCAGGAACGTGTCCACCCCGGCCGCGCGCAACGCGGCGACCCCGTCGGCGAACCGCACCGCCTCCCGCACGTGCCGCACCCAGTAGTCGGCGGTGGTGATCTCGGTCGGGTCGGCCAGCCCGCCGGTCACGTTCGACACGAGCGGCAGCAGCGGCGCGGCGAACGTCAACCCGGCCAGCACGGTACGGAACTCGGCCAGCATCGGCTCCATCAGGGGACTGTGGAACGCGTGCGACACCGTCAACCGGCGGACCCGCACACCCCGCTCCCGCCAGACGCGCTCGATCTCGTCCAGCGCGTCGAACGGACCGGACACCACCGTCGACGACGGCCCGTTCACCGCCGCGATCCCCAGCGCGGTGTGCGCCCCGATCGACGCGGCCACCTCCGCCTCCGGCGCCGCGACCGCCAGCATCCCGCCACCGGCCGGCAACGCCTGCATCAGGCGACCCCGCGCCGCCACCAGCGCACACGCGTCCGGCAGCGACAACACACCCGCCACGTACGCGGCGGTCACCTCACCGATCGAGTGGCCACCCACGAAGTCCGGGGTGACGCCGAACGACTCGACGAGCCGGAACAGCGCCACCTCGACCGCGAACAGACCCGCCTGCGTGAACTGCGTCTGGTCCAGCAGCTCACCGTCACCGAACAGCACCGGCTTCAACGGCTGCGGCAGCAACGGATCGAGTGCCGCGCACACCTCGTCCAACGCGGACGCGAACACACCGAACGCCTCGGACAGTTCCCGACCCATGCCGGCGCGCTGCGCGCCCTGCCCGGAGAACAGCACCGCCAGTCGGCCGCGCGGGCCGGCCGGGCCGGTGGTCACCGTGCCGGTGGACGTGCCACCGGCCAGCGCGCGCAGCGCGGCCAGCAGGTCGTCCCGGTCGGTGACGCCGAGGACGGCCCGCTGCTCCAGCGTCGGCCGGGTGGTGAGCGCCGACCATCCGACGTCGATCGGGCGCAGCGTCGCGTCGGCGGCGAGCCAGCGCGCCCAACGGTCGGCCTGGGCGGCGAGCGCCGCGTCGGTACGCGCCGACAGCAGCACCGGCACCGGCCCACCGGCCGACTCGCCGGCGCCCGCCGGCTCGGCGACGTCGGTGGGCTGTTCCAGGATGACGTGGGCGTTGGTGCCGGAGATCCCGAACGACGACACCGCCGCCCGACGCGGTCGGTCCACCGCCGGCCACGGCGTCGGCGCCGTCGCCAGCGTCACCGCCCCGGCCGTCCAGTCGATGTGCGGCGACGGCTCGTCCACGTGCAGCGTCGGCGGCACGATGCCGTGCCGCATGGCGAGGACCATCTTGATGATCCCGGCGACGCCGGCCGCGGCCTGCGTGTGCCCGATGTTCGACTTGACCGACCCGAGCAGCAGCGGCGTCTCGCGGTCCTGCCCGTACGTGGCGAGGACCGCCTGCGCCTCGATCGGGTCACCCAACGTGGTGCCGGTGCCGTGCGCCTCCACCGCGTCCACGTCGGCGGTGCTCAGCCGCGCGTTCGCCAGGGCCTGCCGGATGACGCGTTGCTGCGACGGACCGTTCGGCGCGGTCAGGCCGTTCGACGCGCCGTCCTGGTTCACCGCCGTGCCCCGCACCACCGCGAGGACCCGGTGGCCGCGACGGCGGGCGTCGCTGAGCCGCTCGACGAGCAGCATGCCGACGCCCTCGCCCCAACTCGTGCCGTCGGCGCCGGCGGCGAACGACTTGCACCGCCCGTCGGGGGCGAGCCCGCGCTGGCGGGAGAAGCCGACGAACGCGCTGGGCGTGGCCATCACGGTCACGCCGCCCGCGAGGGCCAGGTCGCATTCCCCGGCCCGCAGCGCCTGGGCGGCCAGGTGCAGCGCGACAAGCGACGACGAACACGCGGTGTCCACCGTGACGGCCGGGCCTTCCAGCCCGAAGACGTACGCGACGCGACCGGAGGCGACGCTGCCGGCGGTGCCGTTGACCAGGTAGCCCTCCAGTTCCGCGGAGGCGTCGAGCCGGCCGGCGTAGTCGTGGTGGATCAGTCCGGCGAAGACGCCGGTGGTCGTGGTGCGGTCGTGCGGGTCGAGGCCGGCGGACTCGAACGCCTCCCACGACGTTTCCAGCAGCAGCCGCTGCTGCGGGTCCATGGCGAGGGCCTCGCGGGGGCTGATGCCGAAGAACGCCGGGTCGAAGTCGGCCGCACCGGGCAGGAACCCGCCGTACCGGGTGGTGGAGGTGCCGGCGCGGTCGGCGTCCGGGTCGTAGAGCGCGTCGAGGTCCCAGCCCCGGTCGGCGGGGAACTCGGCGATCCCGTCGCCACCGGTGGAGACCAGGTCCCACAGTTGGTCCGGGGTGGTCACGCCGCCGGGGAGCCGGCAGGCCATGCCGATGATGGCGATGGGGTCGTCGTCCTCGGTGGCGGTGGCCCGGGTCGCGGCCACGGCGACGGCCGGCCGGTGGCCGAGTCGTTCGTGCAGGTGTTCGGCGAGGCGTTCCGGGGTGGGGTGGTCGAAGACCAGCGTGGCGGGCAGCCGCAGCCCGGTGGCCGACGCGAGCCGGTTACGCAGCTCCACCGACGTCAACGAGTCGAACCCGAGGTCCTTGAACGCCCGCGTGCCGGGCACCGCCTGCGCGGACGCGTGCCCGAGCACCGCCGCGGCCTGCGCCCGGACCAGCTCGATCAGCAACGCGGTCGCCTCGTCCGGGGCCAGGCCAGCGAGCCGCTCGGCCCAGCCGCTGGTGTTCGTGTCCGCGGTGCGGGCCTGCCGGCGTACGCCGGTGGGGGCCAGCAGCCGCAGCAGCGGCGGGAGCTGCGTCCGGTCGCCGGTGATGCGCAGCCGGGCGGCGACCACGGCGGGCAGCGGTTGCGCGGCGGCGGCGTCGAGCAGGGCCGCCCCCTCGGCGGCGCTGAGCCCGGTCATGCCGATCCGACCGAGTCGCTGCCGGTCGCCGGCGTCGAGCCGCCCGGCCATGCCGCCGGTGGCCCACGCGCCCCAGCCGATGCTGGTGGCGGGCAGTCCGGTCGCGTGGCGGTGGGTGGCGAGCGCGTCGAGGAACGCGTTCGCGGCGGCGTAGTTGCCCTGCCCGGGCGAGCCGAGCGTGGCCGCGATGGACGAGAACAGCACGAACTCCGCCAGGTCGTGACCGGCGGTGGCCCGGTGCAGCGCCCAGGCGGCGTCCACCTTGGGCCGCAGCACCCGCTCCACGGCGTCGGCGTCGAGCGACGCGATCGTGGCGTCGGCGATGACACCGGCGCAGTGGTGGACGGCGGTCAGGTCCACGCCGGCCAGCAGCGCGGTCACCTGTGCGTCGTCCGCCACGTCGACGGTGGCGACCCGGACGGTCGCGCCGGCCGTTTCCAGGTCCTCGACCAGGGCCGCGTAGGTCGGGTCGTCGGCCGGCGCGCGGCGGGCCGCGAGGAGCAGGTTCCGGGACCGGCCGGTGGCGACGAGGTGTCGGGCGACGATGCCCGCGAGCGCGCCGGACGCGCCGGTGACCAGCGTGACGCGGTCCGGGTCGACCGGCGCGGGCACGGTGAGTACCACCTTGCCGACGTGCCGGGCCTGGCTGAGGTGCCGCAACGCGGCCCGCGCCTGCCGCACGTCCCAGGTCCGGACCGGCAGGGGCCGCAACGCGCCGCTGGTGAAGAGCGCGAGCAGCTCGGCCAGCATCTGGCCGATGCGCTCGCCGCCGGCCTCGTTCAGGTCGAACGACCGGTAGGCGACGCCCGGATGCTCCCGCGCCACCACCGCCGGGTCGCGGAGGTCGGTCTTGCCCATCTCGACGAACCGGCCGCCGCGCGGCAGCAACCGCAACGACGCGTCCACGAACTCACCCGCGAGGGCGTCCAACACCACGTCCACCCCGGCACCGTCGCTGGCGGTCCGGAACGACCGCTCGAACTCGGTGGTCCGCGACGACGCGATCCGCTCGTCCGCCACCCCCAGTCCTCGCAACGTGCCCCACTTACCGGGACTCGCCGTGGCGTAGACCGTCGCGCCGAGATGCCGGGCGATCTGGATCGCCGCCATCCCCACCCCACCGGCACCGGAGTGGATCAGCACCGACTCACCCGAACGCAGGTCCGCCAGATCCCGCAACGCGTACCACGCGGTCAGGAACACCACCGGCACCGACGCCGCCTCGACGAACGACCACCCATCCGGCACCCGCGCGACCCGATCCCGCCGCGCCACCACCTCCGGACCGAACCCGGGCTCGAACAATCCGAACACCCGATCACCCACGGCCAACCCGGACACTCCCGGCCCGACCTCCAGTACCACCCCGGCACCCTCGCTACCCAGCACCGCCGACGCGTCCGGATACATCCCGAGCGCGATCAACACGTCCCGGAAGTTCACCCCGGCCGCCCGCACCGCCACCCGCACCTCACCGGCCGCGAGCGGGGCCGGCGTGGCCGGCACGATGTCGACGCCGTCGAGCGTGCCGGGACGCGCGGCGGCGACGTGCCAGCCGCCCGTCGCCGGTGGCGCCAGCTCCGCGTTCGTCGGGCGCGTCAACCGGGGTACGCACACCCGGTCGCCGCGCAGCGCGAGCTGACCGCCCGACGGGGACGGATCCGCCACCACGGTGGCCAGCACGCCGAGCGCGCGCCGGTCGAGGGCGGCGTCGGCGTCCACGAGCACGATCCGGTCCGGGTGTTCGGACTGCGCCGAGCGCAGCAGCCCCCACACCGCCGCGGCGGCCGGGTCGACCGCCCGGTCGTCGTCACCGGTGCTCACCGCGCTGCGGGTCACCACCACCAGCCGCGAGTCCGCGAGCGCGTCCGCGGCCAGCCACGCCTGCACGGCCGCCAGCACCGCCGCCGTCAGCGACCGCACCCGGGCCGGCACGTCCCCGTGGACGCCCGCCCGATCGACCGCACCGACCACGCCCGCCACGTCGCCGGCCACCGCACCGACCACGCCCGCCACGTCGCCGGCCACCGCATCGACCACGCCACTGCCCGCCGTGCCGGTCAGGGCGTCGGCGGTGCGCGCCGGGAGACCGATCGGCAGCAGGATCGCGTCGGGGATGGGCGTGCCGGCCTCGACGGCTGCCACCAGCGCCGCGATGTCCGGGAACGCCGGCACCGCCCCGGTCGGGTCGATCCAGCCGGCGGTCGGGGAACCGGTGTTCGGCCGGGCCGCGCCGCGCCCGGCCGTCTTCCGGCCCCGGGCCGGCCGGTCCGCGTCGGCGTCGTGTGTCCGGGCCGGGGCGAGCGTCGCCCAGGTCAGGTCCGCCTCGGCCGGCGGGATCTCCTCGGCCGGCCAGGTCACCGCGTACAGCGAGCGGGAGCCCGCGCCGGGGGCGGGAGTGCCGGCCAGTTCGCGCAGCACCAGCGTGTCGACCGACACCACCGGCGCGCCGGTCTCGTCGACCGCCACCAGGCGCACGCCGGCACCGACGCGGCTCAGCCGGACCCGCAGCAGTCGGGCGCCGGCGGCGTGCACCTGCACGCCCTCGAACGCGAACGGCACGCGCGGCCCGGTCGTCCCGGTCCCGCCCGGCAGCAGGCCGATCGGGTGCAACGCGGCGTCCAGCAGCGCCGGGTGCACCGCGAACCCGGCCACCGTGGTGTCCGGGAGCGCCACCTCGGCGTACACCTCGTCGTGGCCGGTCCAGGCCCGGCGCAGGCCCTGGAACGTCGGCCCGTAGGTCAGGCCGTGGCCGACGAGCGTCTCGTACCAGCCGGTCAGGTCCGTCTCGGTGACGCCCGGCGGCGGCCAGGCGACGAGGCCGGGCTCGTCGGCGGCGGCCGGCTCCAGCACCGCCTCGGCGTGCCGGGTCCACTCCGCGTCCGGGTCGTTGTCCGGCTGGGCGTACACGGCGGCGTCCCGGCCGCCGGTGTCGTCGGCGGCGCCGACGCGCACCTGCACCCGGACACCGCCGGTGGCGGGCAGCACCAGCGGCGCGGTGACGGTGAGGTCGCGTACCCGGGGCGCGCCGACCTCGTCGCCGGCGCGCACCACCAGCTCCACCAGCGCGGTGCCGGGCAGCAGCACCGCGCCGGCCACGACGTGCTCGGCCAGCCAGGGCTGCGCGGACACCGCGAGCCGGCCGGTCAGCACCGTCTCGTCCGCGCCGGCCAGCCGCACCGCGGCGCCGAGCAGCGGGTGGCCGGGCGCGGCCAGCCCGGCACCGGTCAGGTCACCGGCCCGCCAGCCGGTGGCGTCGGGCCAGAAGCGCCGCCGCTGGAACGGGTACGTGGGCAGGTCGAGCGGGGCCCCGCCGCCGGTCAGCGGCGTCCAGTCCACCGGCACGCCACCGGCGTACGCCTCGGCGAGCGCGGTGAGCAGCGCGGCCCCCTCGGTGCGTCCGGCGCGCAGCGTCGGCACGACCACCGGCGTCGCGTCGTCGCCGAGGCAGTCGCGGATCATGCCGGCGAGCACCCCGTCCGGCCCGACCTCCAGGTACGTGCCGACGTGGCGCTGCCGCAGGTCGTCGATGCCGTCGGCGAAGCGGACCGCGTCGCGGACGTGCCGCACCCAGTAGTCGGGATCGCGCAGCGCGTCCGGCTCGGCGACGCCGCCGGTCAGGTTCGACAGCACCGGCAGGCGCGGCGGGTCGAGGGTGAGCCCGTCGACGACGGCCCGGAACTCGTCCAGCATCGGCGCCATCAGCGGGCTGTGGAACGCGTGGCTGACGCGCAGCCGGCGGGTCCGCAGCCCGCGCTCCCGCCAGGCGCGTTCCAGTTCGTCGAGGGCGTCGAGGGCGCCGGAGACGACCACGGCCGACGGGCCGTTGACGGCGGCGACGCCGACCCGGTCGGCGTACCCGGCGAGCGCGGCGGTCACCTCGTCCTCGGGCGCGGCGACCGCGAGCATGCCGCCGCCGTCGGGCAGCGCCTGCATGAGCCGGCCGCGCGCGGCGACCAGCGTGGCGGCGTCGGGCAGGGAGAGCACCCCGGCGACGTACGCGGCGGTGATCTCGCCGACGGAGTGCCCGCCGACCACGTCGGGGGTGATCCCGAACGACTCGATCAGGCGGAACAGCGCCACCTCGACGGCGAACAGCGCCGGCTGGGTGAACTCGGTGCGGTCCAGCAGCGCCGCTTCCGGAGCCCCTTCGGGCGCGAAGAGCACCGGGCGCAGCGGCCGTGGCAGCAACGGGTCGAGGTGCCGGCAGACCTCGTCCAGCGCGGCGGCGAAGACCGGGAACGCCCGGTACGCCTCGCGGCCCATGCCGGCGCGTTGGGCGCCCTGACCGGAGAAGAGCACGGCGAGCCGGCCGGTGCCGGCGGCGCCGCGTACCACTGTGGACGACGCCTCGTCGGCGGCGACGGCGGCCAGGCCGGCGAGCAGGCCGGACCGGTCACGGGGCAGCAGCACGGCCCGGTGTTCGAACGCGGACCGTCCGGTGGCGAGCGCGTGTGCGAGGTCGGTCAGCGGCACCGCCGGGTTCGCCTCGATCCAGGCGGCCAGCCGGCCGGCCTGGGCGCGCAGCGCGTCCGGGGTGCGGGCGGAGAGCACGCACGGGGTGCCGAGGTCGCCGGTGACGGCCGGTGGCGTGGTGGGGGCGGCTGCCGGTTCGGGGGCCTGTTCCAGGATGGCGTGCACGTTGGTGCCGGAGATGCCGAACGAGGAGACGGCGGCGCGGCGGGGCCGGTCGACGGCCGGCCAGGGCGCCGCCGTCGTGGCCAGCGTCACCGCGCCGGCGGTCCAGTCGACGTGCGGGGACGGCTGGTCGGCGTGCAGCGTCGGCGGCACCACGCCGTGCCGCATGGCGAGGACCATCTTGATGATGCCGGCGACGCCGGCGGCGGCCTGGGTGTGGCCGATGTTCGACTTGACGGAGCCGAGCAGCAGCGGCGTGGGCCGGTCCTGCCCGTACGTGGCGAGCAGCGCCTGCGCCTCGATCGGGTCGCCGAGCGCGGTGCCGGTGCCGTGCGCCTCGACCACGTCCACGTCGGCCGGGGACAGCCGCGCGTTGGCCAGCGCGGCCCGGATGACCCGCTGCTGGGAGGGGCCGTTGGGGGCGGTGAGGCCGCTGCTGGCGCCGTCCTGGTTGACCGCGCTGCCGCGCAGCATGGCGAGGATCCGGCGGTTGTTGCGGCGGGCGTCGGAGAGGCGTTCCAGCAGCAGCATGCCGACGCCCTCGGCGAAGCCGGTGCCGTCGGCGTCGGCGCCGAACGCCTTGCACCGCCCGTCCGGGGACAGGCCGCGCTGGCGGGAGAACTCGGCGAGCATGCCGGGGCTGGACATGACCGTGACACCGCCGGCCAGGGCCAGGCCGCACTCCTGCTGGCGCAGCGCCTGGGCGGCCAGGTGCAGCGCGACGAGCGACGACGAGCAGGCGGTGTCGACGGTGACCGCCGGGCCTTCCAGGCCGAGCAGGTAGGAGATGCGGCCGGAGGCGACGCTGCCGGCGCTGCCGTTGCCCACGTACCCGTCGAGGTCGTCGTCGGCGCCGACGGCGGTGCCGGCGTAGTCGTGGTAGATCAGGCCGACGTAGACACCGGTGCTGCTGCCGCGCACGGTGGCCGGGTCGACGCCGGCCCGTTCCAGCGCCTCCCACGACGTCTCCAGCAGCAGCCGCTGCTGCGGGTCCATGGCGAGCGCCTCGCGCGGGTTGATGCCGAAGAACGCGGCGTCGAAGTCGGCGGCGTCGTAGAGGAAGCCGCCGTGCCGGGGCGCGGGCCGGTCGTCGCCGTCGTTCAGCAGCCCGGCCAGGTCCCAGCCCCGGTCGGTGGGGAACGGCGCGATGACGTCCGCGCCGGCGGTGACCAGGTTCCACAGGTCCTCGGGGCTGCGGACGTCGCCGGGGAACCGGCAGGCCATGCCGATGACGGCGATCGGCTCGTCGACGGCGGTGGTCGCGGTGCCGGCCGGCGTGGCGGCCGGTGCGGCCCGGCCGCCGATCTCCCGGTCGAGGTGCTCGGCGAGCACGACCGGGGTGGGGTGGTCGAACGCCACGGTGGCGGGCAGTCGCAGCCCGGTGGCGGCGGCGAGCCGGTTGCGCAGCTCCACCGAGGTCAGCGAGTCGAAGCCGAGTTCCTTGAACGGGCGTTGCGGGTCGACGCCGTCGGCGGACCGGTGGCCGAGCACCGCGGCGACGCTGCCGGCGACCAGGTCGAGGAGCTGGTTGTGCCGGGCGGTGGGGTTGAGCGCCGCGAGCCGGTCGGCCAGCGACAGCTCCCCTGCGGTACGCGCGGCGGCCCGCCGCCGGGCCGGCCGGATCAGCTCGCGCAGCAGCTCCGGCACGCGGGCCGGGTCGGGGCTGGTCGGCACGTTCATGAGCACGGTGTGCGCGCCGCCGTGCCGGCGGGCGGCGTCGAGCAGCGCGAGCCCTTCGGCGTCGGTGAGCGGGGCGCTGCCGGCGCGGATGGCGCGCCGGTGCTCGCCGTCGTCGAGGTGGGCGGTCATGGTGCTGGTGGTGGCCCAGAGTCCCCAGGCGAGGCTGGCCGCCGGCAGTCCGGTCGCCCGGCGGTGGGCGGCGAGCGCGTCGAGGAACGCGTTCGCGGCGGCGTAGTTGCCCTGCCCGGGCGAGCCGAGCGTGGCGGCGATCGACGAGAACAGCACGAACGCGGTCAGGTCCCGGCCGGCGGTGGCCTCGTGCAGCGCCCAGGCGGCGTCCACCTTGGGCCGCAGCACCCGGTCGACGGCGTCGGCGTCCAGCGACGTGACGGTGGCGTCGGCGATGGCCCCGGCGCAGTGGTACACGGCGGTCAGGTCCACGCCGGCGACCAGCTCGGCGGCCCGGCCGGGTTCGGTCAGGTCGACCGGGACGGCGCGGACCGTGGCCCCGGCGTCGGTCAGCGCGTCGACGAGCGCCGCGTACGCCGGGTCGTCGGCGGGCGAGCGACGGGCTGCGAGAAGCAGGTTGCGGGTCTGGCCGGTGGCGACGAGGTGGCGGGCGACCAGGCCGGCGAGGGTGCCGGACGCGCCGGTGACGAGCGTGACGCGGTCCGGTTCGGCGGGCGCGGGCACGGTGAGCACGACCTTGCCGACGTGCCGGGCCTGGCTGAGGTGCCGCAGCGCGGTGCGGGCCTGCCGGACGTCCCAGGTCCGGGTGGGCAGCGGCGTCAGCGCGCCCGTTTCGAACAGGTCGAGCAGTTCGGTGAGCATCTGGCCGAGGCGTTCGCCGCCGGCCCCGTTGAGTTCGAACGCCCGGTAGGTGACGCCGGGGTGCTGGGCGGCGACCAGGTCCGGGTCGCGGACGTCGGTCTTGCCCATCTCGACGAACCGGCCGCCGCGCGGCAGCAACCGCAACGACGCGTCCACGAACTCACCGGCGAGGGCGTCCAACACCACGTCCACCCCGGCACCGTCGCTGGCGGCCAGGAACGTGCCCTCGAACTCCGTGGTCCGCGACGACGCGATCCGCTCGTCCGCCACCCCGAGGCTCCGCAACGTGTCCCACTTCGCGGGGCTGGCCGTGGCGTAGACCGTCGCGCCGAGGTGCCGCGCGATCTGGATGGCCGCCATGCCGACCCCACCGGTCCCGGAGTGGATCAGCACCGACTCACCGGCGCGCAGGTCGGCCAGGTTCCGCAACGCGTACCAGGCGGTCAGGAACACCACCGGCACGGACGCCGCCGCCACGAACGACCACCCCGCCGGCACCCGCGCGATCCGGTCCCGCCGCGCCACCACCACCGGACCGAACCCGGGCTCGAACAACCCGAACACCCGGTCACCGGACGCGAGGCCGGCGACGTCCGGGCCGACCTCCAGGACCACCCCCGCGCCCTCACTACCCATCACCGCCGACGCGTCCGGATACATCCCGAGCGCGATCAACACGTCCCGGAAGTTCACCCCGGCCGCCCGCACCGCCACCCGCACCTCACCGGCCGCGAGCGGCGGCGAGTCGGTCGGCCGCAGGGCGACGCCGTCGATGGTGCCGGGCTCGACGGCCGCCACGTGCCAGCGTTCGGTCGACGGGACGAGCCGGTCACCGGCCGGGCGCGTCACGCGCGGGACGAGCACGTCGCCGTCGCGCAGTGCGACCTGCCCGCCGGCCGGCGCGGCGGCGAGCAGCGCCAGCACGTCGGCGTCGGGCGTCCGGTCCAGGTCGACCAGCAGGATCCGGCCGGGGTGCTCGGACTGCGCGGACCGCAGCAGCCCCCACGCCGCCGCGCCGGCCAGGTCGGTGATCCGGTCGCCGTCCCGGGCCGCCACCGCGCCCCGGGTGGTCACCACCAGTCGCGAGTCGGCCAGTTCGTCGGCGGCCAGCCAGCTCCGCACCGCCGCCAGCACCGCCAGCGTCACCGACCGCACCCGGTCCGGCAGGTCCCCGCCGGCCGCCGCGTCGCTGGCCGCGCCGTCGGCGGTCTCCTGACCGCCCCCGACCGGCAGCAGCACCGCCTCGGGGGCCGGCGTGCCGGCCGCGACGGCGGCCACCAGCCCGTCCATGTCGGGGTACTCCGCGCCGTCGACGCCGGCCAGCGTCGCCCAGGCCGTCGGCCGGTCGGCCGGCGGGACGTCCCGGGCCGTCCAGGTCACCTCGAGGACGGACCGGTCGGCGGTGGCCGGCACGACGGACGCGCCCAGCCCCTTGAGCACCAACTCGTCCACCGACACCACCGGCGCGCCGGTCTCGTCGGCGGCGACCAGCCGCACCGCGTCCCCGGCGCGGGACAGCCGTACCCGCAGCGCCGCCGCGCCGGCCGCGTGCACCTGCACGCCACCGAACGTGAACGGCACCCGCGGTCCGGGCGTCGCGTCGGCGCCGGGCAGCAGGCCGATGGCGTGCAGCGCGGCGTCGAGCAGCGCCGGGTGCACCTCGAACCGGCCGGCGCGGTCGGCCGGCCCGGCCGGCAGGGCCACCTCGGCGCAGACCGTGCCGTCGGCGGTCCAGGCCCGGCGCAGGCCCCGGAACGCCGGCCCGTACGCCAGGCCGTGCCCGGCGAGCGTGTCGTACCAGCCGGCGAGGTCCACCTCGGCGGCGCCGGCCGGGGGCCAGGCGTCGAGCGTCGACTCGTCGCCGGTGGCCGGTGCCAGCACACCCTCGGCGTGCCGGGTCCACCCGTCGTCGGTGGCCCCGTCGGGTTGGGCGTGCACGGTCACCGGGCGGGTGCCGGCGTCGTCGGGCGCGCCGACGCGTACCTGCACCCGGACGCCGCCGGTGTCCGGCAGGGCCAGCGGGGCGACGAGCGTGAGGTCACGGACCCGGGCGGCGCCGACCTCGTCGCCGGCCCGGACCGCCAGTTCGACCAGCGCGGTGCCGGGCAGCAGCACGGTGCCGGCGACCACGTGGTCGGCCAGCCACGGCTGCGCCGCGAGGGAGAGCCGTCCGGTCAGCACCACCTCGTCCGCGTCGGCCAGCCGGACCGCGGCGCCGAGCAGCGGGTGCCCGGCGGCGCCGAGGCCGGCGCCGGTGACGTCGCCGCCGCGCGTCGTGCCCGGTTCGGGCCAGAACCGTTCCCGCTGGAACGCGTACGGGGGCAGGTCGACCCGGGTGGCTCCGGAGCCGGCGAAGACGGCCGCCCAGTCGACAGGTACGCCGGCGGTGTGCAGGCCGCCGAGCGCGGTGAGGAGCTGGCGGGGGCCGTGCTCGTCGCGGCGCAGCGAGCCGACGACGACGCCGGGCGTCGCGGCGGGCGTCCGGTCGAGCGCGTCCTGCACCACGACCTTGAGCACCGGGTGCGGGCTGATCTCGACGAACGCCCGGTGTCCGGAGTCGATCAGCGCGTCCACGACCGGTGCGAGGCGGACCGGTTCGCGCAGGTTGCGGAACCAGTAGTCGGCGTCCAGTTCGGTGGTGTCGATCGGCTCGCCGGTGACGGTGGAGTGGAACACCACCCGGCTCGGGCGCGGCGTGAGCGTGCCGAGCGCGGCGGTCAGGTCGTCGCGGACCGCGTCGACGTGCGCGCAGTGCGAGGCGTAGTCGACGGCGATCCGCCGGGCCCGCAGGTCACGGTCGGCGGCGACGGCGAGCAGCTCGTCGACGGCGTCGGCGTCGCCGGAGACGACGGTGACGGTGGCGCCGTTGAGCGCGGCGACGCCGAGCCGGTCGCCCCAGGGCGCGACGAGGTCGGCGGTGTCGGTGGCGGACAGCGGCACGGAGACCATGCCGCCGCGGCCGGAGAGGGCGAGCAGCGCCCGGCTGCGGGCCACCACGAGCCGCATCGCGTCGGGCAGGGTGAGCGCGCCGGCCACGCAGGCGGCGGCGATCTCGCCCTGCGAGTGGCCGATCACCGCGTCGGGGCGTACGCCGCCGGAGCGCCACACCTCCGCGAGGGACACCATCACGGCGAACAGCAGCGGTTGGACCACGTCGACCCGGTCCAGCGGTGGGGCGTCGGGTGCGCCGCGCAGCACGTCCTCGGGCGTCCAGTCGACCAGCCCGGCCAGCTCGGCGGCGCACTCGCGCATCCGGTCCCGGAAGGCCGGGGAGCTGTCGAGCAGGTCGAGTGCCATGCCGGGCCACTGGGAGCCCTGGCCGGGAAAGACGAAGACGACCTTCGGCGGAGCGTCGGCCGGGGCGGTCGGCGGCGCGGCGGCGGTGAGCGCGGCGAGCGCGTCGTCCCGGCCGGCGGCGACGGTGACCTGCCGGTACGGGTGGTGGGCACGGCCGGTGGCCAGCGACCAGCCGACGTCGGCCAGGTCCAGGTCGGGGTGGGCGTCGAGGTGGTCGCGCAGCCGGGCGGCCTGGGCGGGCAGCGCGCGGGCGCTGCGCGCGGACAGCAGCAGCGGCACGGCGTCGGCGGCGACCAGGCCGGGGCCGGCGGCGGGCTCGGGGCCGGCCGGCGGCGCGGCGGGGGCGGCCTCGATGACGGCGTGCGCGTTGGTGCCGGAGATGCCGAACGAGGAGACGGCGGCGCGGCGGGGCCGGTCGACGGCCGGCCAGGGCGCCGCCGTCGTGGCCAGCGTCACCGCGCCGGCGGTCCAGTCGACGTGCGGGGACGGCTGGTCGGCGTGCAGCGTCGGCGGCACCACGCCGTGCCGCAT
>NZ_PYPS01000054.1 GCF_003027925.1 Micromonospora sp. RP3T | reverse complement strand
TCGGCCAGGCCTCGGTACACGGCTTCTTCTTCGCCCAGATCGTCGGCCGCCTGGTCGGCGTCGCCGCGCGCGGTGACCCGGTGCGGGCGCGGCGGTGCGGGCGGGCGGCCCGGCTCCGGCGGCGGGGTGGACGCGCCGGTGCCGGGCGCGCGGTCACGGCGCGGCCGGCGGTCGGGAGAGGGCTCCACGAGGGGACAACGCGGCTGCGGGGTCACGGGTGACGACGCAGGGGCGCTCGCGGCGGCCGGTGAGCGCCTCTCGGCGCGACCACCATGGGCGCGCACGCCGGTCGTCCCGGGTGCTGCGGCCTTCGGCGCCGGGGGCGGCCGGGCCCCCGCGAGGGAGGCGGCCACCGGCCCGGTCGGCCGCCGCGAGCGGCCTACGGTACGAGGGTAGTCCGGTGAGATGAGCCACACAATGGGAATATCGAAGCCGGTCAGGGACGGCCCGTGGTCGGCGGGGAAGTGTCGGACCGCGGGCGTACGGTTGGTGGCATGGCGCTCGACATTCCCCGGCTCGACGGCCGCTTCCAGGTGGTCAGCGATTTCCAGCCGGCCGGCGATCAGCCGGCAGCCATCGACGATCTTGAGCGTCGCGTGCGTCGCGGCGACCGCAACACGGTGCTGCTCGGCGCGACCGGCACCGGCAAGAGCGCCACCACGGCGTGGCTGGTCGAGCGGCTCCAACGGCCCACCCTGGTGCTCGCGCCCAACAAGACGCTCGCCGCCCAGCTCGCCAAGGAGTTCGGCGAGCTGCTGCCGCACAACGCGGTGGAATACTTCGTCTCCTACTACGACTACTACCAGCCCGAGGCCTACATCCCGCAGACCGACACCTACATCGAGAAGGACTCCTCGATCAACGAGGAGGTGGAGCGGCTGCGGCACTCGGCGACCATGTCGCTGCTCACCCGGCGCGACGTCATCGTGGTGGCCACCGTGTCGGCGATCTACGGTCTCGGCACGCCGGAGGAATACCTCGACCGCGCGGTGCGGGCCAAGGTGGGGCAGGAGCTCGACCGGGACCAGCTGCTGCGCCGGCTGGTCGACATCCAGTACACCCGCAACGACATGGCCTTCCAACGCGGCACGTTCCGGGTCCGCGGCGACACGCTGGAGATCATCCCGGCGTACGAGGAACTCGCCGTCCGGATCGAGCTGTTCGGCGACGAGATCGAGAAGCTCTACTACCTCAACCCGTTGACCGGGGACGTGGTCCGGGAGGTCGACAGCCTGGTGATCTTCCCGGCCACGCACTACGCCGCCGGCCCGGAGCGGATGGAGCGGGCGATCCGGGACATCGAGGCCGAGCTGGCCGAGCGGCTGGCCGAGCTGGAGCGGCAGGGCAAGCTGCTGGAGGCGCAGCGTCTGCGCATGCGCACCACCTACGACATCGAGATGATGCGTCAGGTCGGCTTCTGCTCCGGCATCGAGAACTACTCGATGCACATGGACGGCCGGCTGCCCGGCAGCCCGCCGCACTGCCTGCTCGACTACTTCCCCGACGACTTCCTCACCGTGGTCGACGAGTCACACGTGACCATCCCGCAGATCGGTGGCATGTACGAGGGCGACGCCTCCCGCAAGCGGATGCTGATCGACCACGGCTTCCGGCTGCCCAGCGCCGCCGACAACCGGCCGCTGCGCTTCGACGAATACCTGGAACGGGTGGGCCAGTCGGTCTTCCTCTCCGCCACCCCGGGTCCGTGGGAGCTGGAGCAGGCCCAGGGCGAGTTCGTCGAGCAGGTGATCCGGCCCACCGGTCTGATCGACCCCGAGGTGGTGGTGAAGCCGACCAAGGGGCAGATCGACGACCTCATGCACGAGATCAAGCTGCGCACCGAGCGCGACGAGCGGGTGCTGGTCACCACGCTGACCAAGAAGATGGCCGAGGACCTCTCCGACTACCTGCTGGAGAACGGCATCCGGGTGCGCTACCTGCACTCCGAGGTGGACACGCTGCGCCGGGTCGAGCTGCTGAGTGAGCTGCGCAAGGGTGACTACGACGTGCTGGTCGGCATCAACCTGCTCCGGGAGGGCCTCGACCTGCCCGAGGTCTCGCTGGTGGCGATCCTCGACGCCGACAAGGAGGGCTTCCTGCGCAGCGGCCGGTCGCTGATCCAGACCATCGGCCGCGCGGCCCGGAACGTCTCCGGCCAGGTCCACATGTACGCCGACAAGATCACCCCGTCGATGGCGGCGGCGATCGACGAGACCGACCGGCGTCGGGCCAAGCAGATCGCGCACAACGAGGCCCACGGCATCAGCCCCGAGCCGCTGCGCAAGAAGATCCACGACATCCTCGACGACATCTACCGCGAGGCGGAGGACACCGAGGCCACCACCGTCGGCGGCGCCGCGCGGCAGCTGTCCCGGGGCAAGGCGCCGGTCAAGGAGACCCGCAGCCGCGGTGGCCGGGGCGGCGCGGCGACCCCGTCCCGGGAGGGGATGGCCCGGGCCGATCTGGCCAACCTCATCCAGGAGCTCAACGACCAGATGCTGGCCGCCGCCCGGGAGCTCCAGTTCGAGCTGGCGGCGCGGATCCGCGACGAGGTCGCCGACCTCAAGAAGGAGTTGCGCGGGATGGACGCGGCCGGGGTGCGGTGAGCGGCCCACCGGCCGGGAGGGCGGGATGCTGACCGAGGTGGTCGTCGGGCGTCCCGACGCGCGGCTGCGTCAGTGGGTGGACCGGTACCTCGGCTACCGGGAGGACGCGCCGGCACCGCTGGTGCGCCGCGAGGTGGCCGGCGCGTTCGTGGTGCTGATCCTGGGCTGGGGCGACCCGCTCGACGTGCGCGATCCGCGGGCGACCGGCCGCGGCGTGTCCGGCAACGCGTTCCTGGCCGGCCCGTTCGACGGTTGGTGCGCCACCCGTACCGCCGGGACGGGAATCGGCGTGCAGGTGGTCCTGACCGCCCCGGCGGCGCGCCGGGTGCTCGGGCTGCCACTCGGCGAGCTGGCCAACCGGGTGGTCCCGGTCGACCGGGTCGCCGGCTGGCTGGCCGACCTGCGGGACGCGTTGGCCGGCGCGGCCGGCTGGGCGGAGCGCTTCGCCCGGCTCGACGCCGCCCTCGCCGCCCGGCTGGCGGCCACCGACCCGGTCGACGGTCGGCTGCGGGCCGCGTGGCAGCGGCTCGACGTCAGCGGGGGAGCGGTCGGCGTCGCCGCACTGGCCGACGAGATCGGCTGGTCCCGGCGTCACCTGGCGGTCCGGTTCCGCCAGGAGTTCGGGCTGCCGCCGCGGACCGTGGCCCGGCTCCTGCGCTTCCAGCGGGCGTACGCCGGGCTGGGCCGCACGGTGCTCACCGCGCCGGCTGCCGGCGCGGGTGGGGCGGGTTGGGCGGAGCGGGCGGCCCGCTGGGGCTACTACGACCAGTCGCATCTGATCCGGGAGTTCCAGGCGTTCGCCGGGGCCACGCCGGCGGTGCTGGCCCGGCCCGGATCACATCCGTCCTATCCGGGCTGACCGGCGCGCGGCAGGCTGGTGCCATGCGAAGCATCTACCCGGTCCTCCGGTACCCCGACGTCCACGCCGCTGTCGACTTCCTCCGGTCGGCGTTCGGTCTCACGGTCCACGAGCTGCACTCCGGGCTCGACGGCGCGGTGCGCCACGCCCAGCTCGGTCACGGCGACGGCCTCGTCATGGTCGGGCCGGGGCCCGCACCGGCGAGCCGCCCGACCGACGACGACTACCGCGTCTACCTGGCGGTCGACGACGTGGACGCGCACCACGAGCGGGCCCGCGCGGCCGGCGCGGAAATCGTCCGGTCGCCGTTCGACACCGACTACGGCTCCCGCGACTACGCCGCCCGTGACCTGGTCGGCATGGTCTGGTCGTTCGGCACGTACCGGCCCTGACCGACCCGGCGTCTGTTGCTCTACGCAAGCGAGGTATTGCCGTGTGTGATGGTCATGCGTACGCTCCCACCCTGGGAGGAGCGCATGCCGATGTCAGCAAGTCCGGTCGTCCGGCGGGTGCGGCTCGGCGTCGAGCTGCGCCGGCTGCGCCGCCGTGAGTCACTGACGCTCGAGCAGGTCTGCGCCCGGCTCGGTTGGGCGTCCACGTCGAAGCTGTCCCGCATCGAGCTGGGGCAGAGCCGGCCCGACCTGGCCGACGTGCTCGACCTGCTCGACGTCTACGCGGTGCCGCCGCACCAGCGGGACGATCTGATCGTCATCGCCCGTGACGCCGCCACCGGGCGTGGCTGGTCCAAGGCGCTGGGCGAGATGGGTGAGCGGCAGCGGGCGTACGCGGAGTTGGAGGCCGGCGCCGAGCGCATCGTGGAATACCAGCCGGCGTTCGTGCCCGGCCTGCTGCAGACCCCGGCGTACGCCCGGCTGCGGGTGTCGGCCGGCGCGTCGGTCGCCGACGAGGTGGACGTGGATGCCGACGTCCGCGCCCGAGCGGTGCGCCAGGAACTGTGGGTCCGGCCGGACCCGCCGCACTACACCGCCCTGATCGACGAGCGGGCCTGCGAGCCGGGCGGCCTGCCGGCCGAGGTGTGGCGGGAGCAACTACGGCATCTGCTGGCGCTGGCCGAGCGGTCGCACGTCACGGTCCGGGTGCTGCCGCGGGACGCCTCGTCCGGCGACGACCTGCATCCGCTGGCGCCGTTCTCCTACTACGCCTATCCGGACCCGGACGACCCCCGCACCGTGCTGGTGGAGACGCTCACCACCGACCTGCGCCTGGTCGGCGAGGCGGATGTGGCCCGCTACGAGCGGGTGATCGAGCGGCTGCTCGCGGCGGCGCTGCCGGAGGACGCGACGGCCGAGCTGCTGGCCCGGCGGCTCGGCCCCGCGCCGGTGCCGCGGCCCCGCGACGCGCACGAGCCGGGGTGAAGGGCGCCGCGACGCCCACCGGGCCGGAACGGGGGTGCCGCGCGCCCACCGGGCCCGGCGCCCCCGTTGCCCGTCGGGACCGGTGACCGCGCGTCGCGCGCAGGCTACGCGTGGGGTACGACAGTTCAGGCCGGCACGTCGACGAAGTGCTCGACCAGGGGCGGGCCGGCGAAGTACGGGCCGATCAGCCCGCGCCACCGCCCGAAGCGCTCGGTCTGCCGGAAGTTCACGTCGTGCGCCTCCACCGAGTCCCACTCGACCAGCAGCACGAACCGGGTGGGCGACTCCACCCCGCGGGTCATCCGCACGGAGCGGCACCCCTGCGCCTCGGCGAGGATCGGCCGGGCCTGCGCGTAGGCGGCGGCGAAGTCGTCCTCGTGTCCGGGCGTCACGTCGATCAGCGCGACCTCAAGAACCATGCCCGAAGCCTCCCATGCCCGGGCACCCCCGGTACGCTCCGGGGGCGCTCCGGCGGGCCGCGTCTCGACCACGGCACCGGCCGCCACCGTGGCACCGGCGGCGGGGGAGGAACATCCACATGCTCGACTGGCTCACCGGCACCGCGTTCACCGTGTTCGGCGCCGGCACCACCTGGGCGGAGCTGCTCGGCTTCGGCACCGGCGTGGTCAACGTCTGGTTGGTCGCCCGCCAGCACATCGCGAACTGGGCGGTCGGCATCGCCAACGTGCTGCTGCTGATGGTGCTCTTCTGGACCGCCGGCCTGTACGCCGACGCCGGCCTGCAGCTCGTCTACGTGGTGCTCGGCATCTACGGCTGGTGGCACTGGCTGTTCGGCGGGGCCCGGCGCAGCCGGCTCACGGTGGCCCGCACCGGGCGGCGCGAGTGGTGGGCGCTGGGCCTGGTCGGGCTGCTGCTCACCGCCGGGCTGTGGGTGCTGCTGGACCGGGCCACCGACTCGACCGTCCCGCTGGCCGACGCGGTCACCACCGCGTTGTCGCTGCTGGCCACCTACGGCCAGACCCGCAAGCTGGTGGAGAGCTGGTGGCTGTGGATCGCCGCCGACCTGATCTACATCCCGCTCTACGCGTACAAGGGGTTGTGGCTGACCGGCGGCCTGTACCTGATCTTCCTGGCCCTCTGCGTGGTGGGGTTGCGGTCCTGGCGGGCGGACCTGCGCCGGCGCGCGGCGGCCACGCCGGTGCCG
Source organism: Micromonospora sp. RP3T (assembly GCF_003027925.1). Lineage (GTDB taxonomy): Bacteria > Actinomycetota > Actinomycetes > Mycobacteriales > Micromonosporaceae > Micromonospora. Next base: position 29,905 of record NZ_PYPS01000054.1, on the reverse strand, counting down.
CCCGGCCCGGCGCCGGTGGCCGCATGAGCGTGACCGGGGCGGGCCCGCGCCGGTTCCGGCACGGCCTGGTGGTCGGCAAGTTCTATCCGCCGCACGCCGGGCACCACGCGCTCGTCGAGGCCGCCGCGGCCCGCTGCGCGGCGGTGACCGTGGTGGTGGCGCCGTCCCGGCGCGAGTCGATCCCGCTGGACCTGCGGTTGGCCTGGCTGCGCGAGGTGCACGCCGGCACGCCGTGGGTGCGGTTCGTCGGCCGGTACGACGACCATCCGGTCGACTACGCCGACCCGGCGGTCTGGGACCTGCACTGCGCGGTGTTCGCCGACGCGCTGGGCGGCGAGTCGGTGGACGCCGTCTTCTCCTCCGAGGCGTACGGCGGGGAGCTGGCCCGCCGGTTCGGCGCGGTCGCGGTCGACGTGGATCCGCAGCGGCGGGCGGTGCCGGTCTCCGGCACCGCGGTGCGCGCGGACCCGGCGGCGCACTGGCGGTGGCTGAGCGCGCCGGTACGGGCGTGGCTGGTCCGCCGCGTCGTGGTGGTCGGCGCGGAGTCCACCGGCACCACGACCATGGCGCGGGCGCTCGCCGAGCGTTTCCGCAGCGCCTGGGTCCCCGAGTACGGCCGTGAGCTGACCGCTCGCAAACTCACCACGCTGCGTCGCTCGCGACCGGACGCGACCGTCTTCGACGTCACCTGGGACCGGGACGATTTCGTCGAGGTGGTACGCGAGCAGCAGGCCGCCGAGGACGCCGCGGCACGGGTCGGCGGCCCGCTGTTGTGCTGCGACACCGACGCCCGGGCCACCGCGCTCTGGGAGGAGCGCTACCTGGGGTCGTCCTCGGCTGAGGTCCGGGCCGCCGCCCGCCGGCCGGCGCTCTATCTGCTCACCGACCACGAGGGGGTGCCGTTCGCCGACGACGGCCTGCGCGACGGGGAACACCTGCGGGCGTGGATGACCGGGCGGTTCCGCGTGGAGCTGGCCGCCAGCGGGGTGCCGGTGGTCGAGCTGCGCGGCACGCACGAGGAGCGGCTGGCCACCGCGGTCGCCGCGGTCGAGGATCTGCTCGCCGCCGGGTGGGCGTTCACCGACCCGGTGCTGCCCGCCTACTGAGGCCCTCGTCCGCGTCGCCCGGCACCGGCCCGCGGGCAGAAGGCTAGCCTCCTAGGAAGCCGCGCGAATACGTGAGGAGCGGCACGTGACGGCAGCAGATCGGCGTCCGGAGATGCGCTATCGGGCCGGCATGGTGAACAATGGCGGCCGAGGAGGGGAGTATTCCCCCGTGACGGAGTCGTCAGCACGGAAGAGCGCCAGCACCCCCCGGTGGCTCGACCCGGCCCCGTCGGTCGGTGCCCGCCCGGGCATCGGCGGAAGAGACCTCCGACAGTCACCACAGTCAGCGTCGACGCACCCCGGCCCCACACCCGGCGTACGGTGTGCCCGACGCTGCGTGTCTGCCGGAGGATGGATTTGAACGTGTCCGCATTGGTGTGGGCGGTAACCCTGACCGCGATGATCGCGGTCCTGCTCGCCGACCTGTTCATCATCGGCCGCCGCCCGCACGAGCCCAGCGTCCGCGAGTCCAGCCTGTGGGTCGGCTTCTACGTGGTGCTGGCGCTGCTCTTCGGCGTGGTGCTCTGGGTGACGGCCGGGCCGAGCGTGGCCGGCCAGTTCTACACCGGCTGGCTGACCGAGTACAGCCTCTCGGTGGACAATCTCTTCGTCTTCGTGATCATCATGGCCCGCTTCGGGGTGCCCCGGCAGTACCAGCAGAAGGTGCTGCTCATCGGCATCCTGTTGGCGCTGGTGATGCGCGGTGGGTTCATCGCCGCCGGCGCGGCCCTGATCTCCCAGTTCTCCTGGGTGTTCTACATCTTCGGCGCGTTCCTGATCTACACGGCGGTGAACCTGGCCCGACAGGGCGAGCCGGACGAGGACGAGTTCAGCGAGAACCTGCTGATCCGGTGGAGCCGCAAGGCGCTGCCGCTGTCCCGGGACTTCGACGGGGCGAAGATGACCACCCGGGAGCACGGGCGGCGGCTGTTCACCCCGATGCTGATCGTGATGATCGCGATCGGCACCACCGACCTCATCTTCGCGCTCGACTCGATCCCGGCGATCTTCGGGATCACCCAGGAGCCGTACCTGGTGTTCACCGCGAACGTCTTCGCGCTGATGGGGCTGCGGCAGCTCTACTTCCTGCTGGGCGGCCTGCTGGACCGGCTCATCTACCTCAGCTACGGGCTGGCCGTGGTGCTCGGCTTCATCGGCGTGAAGCTGGTCCTGGAGGCGTTGGCCGACAACAACCTGCCGTTCATCAACGGCGGCGAGCACGTGGCGTGGGCACCGCACATCCCGATCTGGCTCTCGCTGACGGTCATCCTCGGCACGCTGGCCGTGGCCACCGTGGCGAGCCTGGCCAAGTCGTCGCGGGACCGGCGCCGGGAACTGGCCGAGGCGCGTCGCTGACCGCACCGGGTGTCCGGGGCGTCGTCGCCCCGGACACCCGGGTCAGACGCGGTGCGCGCCGACCAGGGTGGCGACCCGGTCCGGGGGCAGTTCCTCCTCGACCACCCGGCGGGTGAGGTAGCAGGCGTGCAGCATCCGCCGCCGGCCGCCGTGCGGCTCGGCCGTGACGATCCCGACGTGGTGGATGCGCCGGCCGGGGCGGGCGAAGAAGTAGAGGTCGCCGGGGCGCTCGTCGTCAAGCGCCAGCGGCGTGGTCGCCTCGGCCTGGTCGTCCGCGTCGCGGGGCAGCGTGACGCCGTACCGCCGCCAGGCCAGGTGCACCAGACCGGAGCAGTCGATGCCGTCGGTGGACAGGCCGCCCCAGATGTAGACCAGGTCGCGCAGCCGCTCGGCGACCGCGAGCACCTCCTTGGCCTCGGGCCGCTCGGCGGGCAGCGGCACCAGGTCGCCCTCCGGGGCCCAGAGCGGCTCGACCCGCCCGGGCGCCCGGACCGGCCGCCAGCCGTCCGCCAGCCGGCCGGCGGAGGTGAGATGGGTGCCCAGGACCACCCCGGTGAGCGCCGGCGGCCCGCCGGCGGCCTCGTGCAGTGTGGTCCGCCGGACGTCGACCACCAACGCGGGCCCGGCCGGCCCGGCGTCGGCGGGCGCGGCCAGGTGGGCCGACCGCATCCAGCCCGGGTAGCCGCGGGGAGCCAGCTTGGCGGCGGGCTGCCCGAGGGCGACCACCCGGACCCAGCCGTCCGGCCCGGCCCCGGTGACCAGCACCGGCTCGCCGAGCAGCAACTGGGTCAGGACACAGTCGCCGACCCACTGGTCGCGATCCATCCCGGCAACCCAGGCGGCGACGTCGGGGCGGTCGCGCAGGGCGGGTCCGTCGATCGGGCGGACCGCGTCGGGGTCTGCCCACAGGGTCGCCACCGGGACCCGTACCACGGCCTGGTGGCCCGGTTGAGGCGCCATCCGCACCCCTCCTCCCACGCTCCTGTGGGGGACCCTATGAAAAAATCCAACCTCACTCAACCACGTCGCTGAACCTTAGCTTCATTCACGTCGGCGATGCCGAGCCCGGGGGCGTCCGGCAGCAGCACGTCCGCGCCCTCGTACCGGAGCCCGCCGGTGACCGGCGACCAGGCCAGCCACCAGGCGGCGTCGAGATCCGACACGGCGGTGGTGCCGTGCGCGGCGGCCAGGCTGGCCGCGGCGCCCACGCCGACCGGACCCTCCATCATCGAGCCGACGATCGTGCCCATGCCGTGCGCGGCGGCCAGGTCCAGCAGCGTGCGGGCCGGTTGCAGGCCGCCGCACTTGGCCAACTTCACGTTGACCATGTCGGCCGCCCGACGGCGGATCACCTCGACCAGGTCGCGCACGTCGAAGACCGACTCGTCGGCGAGGATCGGCACCGCCACCCGGTCGCTGACCCAGGCCAGCCCGTCCAGGTCACGGCGGTGCACCGGCTGCTCGACCAGCTCGACGTCGAGCCCGGCGTCCTCGATGCCGCGGATCACCCGGACCGCCTCGCGCGGCGTCCAGCCCTGGTTGGCGTCCAGCCGGATCCGCGCGTCCGGGCCGACCGCGGCGCGCACCGCGCGGACCCGGTCCAGGTCGCCCCGGGCGTCGGTGCCGACCTTGAGCTTCAGCACCGTGAAACCCTCGGCCCGGCGCCGGCCGGCCGCCGCGGCCAGGTCGACCGCGTCGCCGGCGGCCAGCGTGACGTCCGTCGGGACGCGCAGCGCGGTGCCGCCGAGCAGCCGCACCAGGGGTACGCCGAGCCGCCGCGCGGCCAGGTCGTGCAGCGCCACGTCGACGGCCGCCTTCGCCGACTCGTTGCCCACCACGGCCCGGCGCACCTGCCCGCAGCGGGCCTGGAGGTCGTCCGCGTCGCGCCCGGTCAGCAGCGGGGTGAGCAGTTCGCGGACGCACGCCTCCGCGCCGCCGATCGACGCGCCGGTGACCTGCCAGACCTGCGGGGCCTCGCCGAACCCGGACCGGCCGTCGCTGTCGATCACCTCGACGATCAGGGTCTCCACGGTGGTGGTGCTGCGCAGCGCGGTGACGAACGGGGTGTGTAAGGGGGCCGAGAGCCGGTGGGTGCGTACCGCCGCGATCGTCATGTGGGGCACCCTATAGGCACTGGTGGCGAGCAGGGGAGGGCCGATGACCGGGCGGGACTGGGAGCTGGTGGGCGCGCCGAACGCCCGTGACCTGGGTGGGCTGCCGACGACCGACGGGCGGCGGGTCCGGGCCGGGCGGCTCGTCCGGACCGCGGCGCTGGGCCGGCTGACCGACGACGACCTGCCGGTGCTGGGCAAACTCGGCACGGCCTGCGTGGTGGACCTGCGCGCCGTGCGGGAGCAGGAGGTGGCGCCGCCGGACCGGCTGGTGGGCGCGCCCCGCGTGGTGCACCTGCCGGTGTACGACGCGGCCCACCCGGTGTTCACCTACGTCTCGGCCGTGTTGCAGGGGCACGACCTGGCGGCGTACGCGGAGTTGGCCCGCGAGGGCATGCCGGGGGCGATGACGGCGATCTACCGCTGGTTCGTCACCGGGGAACCGGCGCGGGCGGGCTTCGGCGCGGCGGTGCGGCTGGCCGCGGACGGCGCGAACCTGCCGTTGCTGTTCCACTGCTCCGCCGGCAAGGACCGCACCGGATGGCTGTCGGTGGTGCTGCTGACCGCGCTGGGCGTGCCGGAACCGGCGATCCGGGCCGACTACCTGCGGCACAACGAGCTGACCGAGAGCCTGCGGGAGGTGCTGCTGGCGGCGATGACGCGCCGTCGGCCGGACCTCGACCCGGCGGTGGCCCGGCCGTTGCTGGAGGTGCGCGCGGAGTACCTGGACGCCGCGTACGACGAGGTGCGCCGGGCGCACGGCTCGTTCGAGGCGTACCTGCGCGACGGGCTGGGCGTGACCGACGAGGTCCGGGCGGGGCTGCGGGAGCAGTTGCTGGAGTAGCGGGCTCAGCCGGCCAGCTCGTGCCGGGCGTCCCACACCCGCGCGGAGACGTGCGCGATGAGCCGGCACGCGTCGTCCTCGACCTGCTCGCCGTCCGCGCCGCCGTCGGCCAGGTCGGTGGTCGTGCACACCACGATCGCGTACGGCGGCGCGTCGTCCGGGAAGACCACGCCGGCGCCGTGGCGGACGCCGCGTACCCAGCCGTTCTTGTGCGCGATGCGGGTGCCCTCGGGCAGCCCGGCGGCCAGGTCCTCGCGGTGTTCCTGGGCGACGAGCACGTCGAGCATGGCGGCGCAGCCGGCCGGCGAGGCGAGCGGGCCGGGCCGGCTCGCGCCCAGCGCCAGCTCGCCGAGGAGGGCGGCCAGGTCGGCGGCGGTGACCAGGTTGTCGATGCCGGCGTCGCGGGCGGCGAAGTCCTCGATGCCGCGGCCGGTGACGCTGTGCCGCGCGCCGGCCCGCGTCCAGGCCTCCGCCACGGCGGGCAGCCCGACCTGGCCGACGCACAGGTTCGTGGCCAGGTTGCTGGACCGGATGATCATGCGTTCGGCGAGCCAGCGCAGCGGCGCGGTGCCGCCGACTGCGTCCCAGACCGCCTCGTCGTTGTCGTAGTCGCGGGCGTTGGCGAAGCGGGGCGCGCCGGGCTGGGCGGAGTCGAACGCGTTGCGCACCGGCACCGGCGCGTCCAGGTCGAGCCGGCCGGCTTCGGCGGCCCGGTGCAGCGCCACCAGCACGGCCACCTTCATGGTGCTCGCCGCGTAGTGGGTGGCGTCGGCCTGCCGGGTCCAGACGGGCCGGGCGCCGGGACGCCCCACGTACGCGGAGACGGTGCCGGGCACCCGGTCCAGGTGCGCGTCGAGCTCGTCCCAGATCATGGCCCGACCGTAGCCGATCTTCCCGGCGCGCGGGGCTGCGGCGCGGCCGGGTACGGCGCTAGCGTGCCGGAATGACGACCCCCTTGTACGACGAGATCGCCGACTGGTACGAGGAGTACGCCACGGTCGGTTCGGCGACCTACATGGACCGGGTCCGGTCGGTGCTGGCGGATCTGCTGGGTGAGGGCTCGGGTCGCTGTCTGGACCTGTGCTGCGGCACCGGGGCGCACGCCGCGGAGCTGCGCCGGCTCGGCTGGACACCGGTGGGCGTGGACCTGTCGGCCGGGCAGTTGCGGCACGCCCGGGCCCGGTTGCCGGTGGCCCGCGCGGACGCGACCGCGCTGCCGTTCGCCGACGGCGCGGTGCCGGCCGCGGTCTGCCTGCTGGCGCACACCGACATGCCTGACTATCCGGCGGCGGTCGCGGAGCTGGCCCGGGTGCTGGCGCCGGGCGGCCGGCTGGTGCACGTCGGGCTGCATCCGTGCTTCTGTGGCGCGTTCGCCGACCGGTCCGACCCGGAGCGGGTCGTGATCGACGGCGGTTACGCCGAGCCGGAGCACACGTTCCGGTCGTGGAACTCGCACGGGGTGCGGGCCCGGGTGGGCGCCTGGCACCTGCCGCTGGCCGACCTGCTCACCGCCGTCACCGCCGCCGGCCTGGTGCTCGACCGGGTGGTCGAGTCCGGCTCCGGCCCGATCCCCGACGTCCTCGCCTTCGCCGCCACCAAGCCCTCCTGACCCCACCTCCACCGGGGGCGCTGATGCACGGAAAGAGTGGCCATTCCCCGGGGAGTGGCCACTCTTTCCGTGAAAGTGCGGGGTGCGGAGCGGTGGGTCAGCCGGCGTGCTTGCGGCGGGCCGCTGCCCGGCCGCGCTGCTGCTGGTCGAGGACCACCTTGCGGATGCGCACCGCGGTCGGGGTGACCTCGACGCACTCGTCCTCGCGGCAGAACTCGAGCGCCTGCTCCAGCGACAGCTTGCGCGGCGGGATCAGCTTCTCGGTCTCGTCGGAGGTCGACGCCCGCATGTTGGTGAGCTTCTTCTCCTTGGTGATGTTGACGTCCATGTCGTCGGAGCGGGAGTTCTCCCCGACGATCATGCCCTCGTACACCTCGGTGGTCGGCTCGACGAAGAGCTGGCCCCGCTCCTGCAGGTTGATCATCGCGAACGAGGTGACCGCGCCCGCCCGGTCGGCGACCAGCGAGCCGTTGTTGCGGGTACGCAGCTCACCGAACCACGGCTCGTACGACTCGAAGACGTGGTGCAGGATGCCGGTGCCCCGGGTGTCGGTGAGGAATTCGGTGCGGAAGCCGATCAAACCGCGCGCCGGGACCAGCCACTCCATCCGGATCCAGCCGGTGCCGTGGTTGACCAGCTGCTCCATCCGGCCCTTGCGGGTGGCGAGGAGCTGGGTGATCGCGCCGAGGTACTCCTCCGGGGCGTCGATGGTCAGCCGCTCGACCGGCTCGCAGGTCTTACCGTCGATCTCCTTGGTGACCACCTGCGGCTTGCCGACGGTCAGCTCGTAGGACTCGCGGCGCATCTGCTCGACCAGGATCGCCAGGGCCAGCTCGCCGCGGCCCTGCACCTCCCAGGCGTCCGGCCGCTCGGTGGGCAGCACCCGCAGCGACACGTTGCCGATCAGCTCCTTGTCGAGCCGGTCCTTGACCATCCGCGCGGTGACCTTGGCGCCCTTGACCCGGCCGACAAGCGGCGAGGTGTTGGTGCCGATGGTCATCGAGATGGCCGGCTCGTCGACCGTGATCAGCGGCAGCGGGACCGGGTTCTCGGCGTCGGCGAGCGTCTCGCCGATCATGATCTCCGGGATGCCGGCGACCGCGATGATGTCGCCGGGGCCGGCGGACTCGGCGGGTTTGCGCTCCAGACCCTCGGTCATCAGCAGCTCGGAGATGCGGACCCGCTGGGTGCTGCCGTCGGTGCGGCACCAGGCCACGGTCTGACCCTTGCTGATCGTGCCCTGGCGGACCCGGCACAGCGCGAGCCGGCCCAGGAACGGCGAGGCGTCGAGGTTGGTGACATGGGCCTGCAGCGGCGCGCCGTCCTCGAACGCGGGCGGCGGGATGGTGTCGAGCAGGGTGCGGAACAGCGGCTCCAGGGAGGTGCTGTCGTCGGGTACCGAGCCGTCGGCGGGCTGGGTCAGCGAGGCGATGCCGTCGCGGGCGCAGGCGTAGACGATCGGGAAGTCGATCTGCTCCTCGTCGGCGTCCAGATCCAGGAAGAGCTCGTAGGTGTCGTCCACGACCTCCTTGATCCGGGAGTCCGGCCGGTCCACCTTGTTGATCACGAGGATGATCGGCAGTCGGGCCCGCAGCGCCTTGCGGAGCACGAACCGGGTCTGCGGCAGCGGGCCCTCACTGGCGTCCACCAGGAGCACCACGCCGTCGACCATGGTCAGGCCGCGCTCGACCTCACCACCGAAGTCGGCGTGGCCGGGGGTGTCGATGATGTTGATCGTCACCGGGTCGGAGCCGTCCGCCGGCAGGTACCGCACGCCGGTGTTCTTGGCGAGGATGGTGATGCCCTTTTCCCGCTCGAGGTCCCCCGAGTCCATGACCCGCTCGGTGTCCTCGCCGCGGGCGCCGTAGGCGCCGGCCTGCCGCAACATGGCGTCGACCAGGGTCGTCTTGCCGTGGTCGACGTGGGCGATGATGGCGACGTTGCGGAGGTCGGTGCGAAGCTGCATACCCTCCATACTCCTGTCTGCGGTTGCCGGGGCACGCCTCGGGGTCACCCCGAGATGGCCCGGATCTGTGTCGAAAGTGCTGGGCCGACCGTTCCAGCCACTGGCATGCTGGCTCCCGTGCGGGTGCCGAATGCCTGATCTGCTGAACTGGCTGCAAGGGCTGCCGCCCCTGCTGATCTACCTGGTCGCCGCGATGATCGTCGCGGGCGAGACCGCGGTGATCTTCGGACTGCTGGTGCCGGGCGAGGCGACCCTGCTGCTGGTCGGCTTCCTAGCGTACGCGGGGACGCTACGGCTCGCCCCCGCGCTGGCGGTGATGGTGGCCGCCGCCGTGATCGGAGACACACTCGCCTACCGGGCCGGGCGGCGTCACGGGCCGCGGCTGCGCGCCTCCGGGCTCGGCGCCCGGATCGGGCCACACCGGTGGCGACGCGCCGAGGAGTTGCTGGACCGGCTGGGCGGGCGCGGCATGATGGCCGCGCGCTGGGTCGCGTTCGCCCGCACGCTGGCGCCGCGGCTGGCCGGCGGCGCCGGGATGTCGTACCGGCGGTTCGCGCCGTGGAACCTGGCCGGGGTGGTGAGCTGGGTCGGCGCGTCGGTGCTGGCCGGCTATCTGGCCGGCGAGTCGTACCGGCGGGTGTCGGACCTGCTCGGCCGCGCCACCGGTGCGGTGCTGGTGCTGCTGCTGTGCCTGCTCGGCGTGGTGCTGGCCGGCCGCTGGCTCGGGCGTAACCCGGACCCGGCCCGGGCGTTGGCGGCCCGCGCCGCCGCGCTGCCACCGCTGCGCTGGCTCCGGGCCCGGTACGGGATGCTGTTCTTCCTGCTCGGCATGCGCGTGGGCCCGGTCGGCGCGTGGCTGGTCAACCTGGCGTTCGGGCTGGCGCTGCTGTTCGCCGCCGGGCTGGCGGCGGCGACCCTGCTGGACGCGGTGGTCCGGCACAGCGGGCTCGGGGTGCTCGACGGGCTGGTCGGCGACTGGTTCGCCGCCCGGCGTACCCCGGGGGTGGCGGACGCGGCGCTGGGCGTCGTGTCGGTGCTGCGCGGCTGGGTGCTGATCACCGCGGTGGCCCTGGTGGCGGTGGTGGTGGCCCGCCGGCACCGGCCCTGGCGGGCGGACCTGCTCGGGGTGGTCGGCACGGTCGGTGCGGCGGTGCCGCTGGTGCTGCTGGTGGGGGTGGTCGACCTGACCGGTCCGGGCGTCCCGGACCGGGTCCGGGACCTGTTCCCCGGTCAGAACGCGGTGATGACGGCGAGTTTCGGCACGCTGGCGTGGCTGCTGTCGCGCGGGGCGCGCTGGCCGGTCGGGGCGGCGGTCTGGACGGCCGCCTCGGCCGGGGTGGTGGCGGTCGCCGGCGCGCGGCTCTACCTGGGCTGGAGCACAGCCAGCGGTACCGCCTCGTCCGTGCTGCTGGGCGCCGCCTGGACCGCCGTGCTCGTGATCGCCTGGTCGACCCGCAACCGGGCGGCGAGCGGGCAGGGCCGGCCCGACCCGGCGGACGCCGGCCCGGACGTGGGGGAGGGGCCGCCGCAGCCCCGGGCGCGCCAGCCGGCGTCGCGGGGGCCCCGGACCCCCGTCGATCCCTGCTAGGGTGCGCCGGACGGGGGACCACGGGGAGGATCGATGCGGCGAGGATTCGGCCGGTGGGCCGCGGCTGCGGTGGCGGCACTGCTGGCGGCGGGCACGGTGGCCGGGTGCGGCGGCGAGGAACGGCCGGTCCGCGGGGTGGCGGCGGAGCTGCCCACGGCGGCTCCGGTCGAGGAGCCGGCGGAGGCGCCGGCCGACGCGCCGAGCGAGGCGCCGCCGGCGGTCGAGGCGATCGGTGGCAAGCCCAGCCCCAGCCCCAGCGCGAAGGTGAGCGGGAAGCCACGGCCGAAGCCGTCCCGCACGACCACGAAGCCGCTGGCGAAGCCGAAGCCGCCGACCGAGACCCGGGTGCCGCCGGCCCCGCCGAAGCCGGCGCCCGCCGGCTGCAAGCCCACTCACCGGGGCACCAGGGCGACCCAGAGCCAGGTGAAGGCGGCGCTCGCCGACGCGGCGGCCCGCACCTACTGGCCCACCTCCGCGCCGGACATCCGCATCCCGTCGGCGCTGATGAAGGCGACCGCCTGGCAGGAGAGCGGCTGGCAGTCGACAATCGTGGCCTGCGACGGCGGCGTCGGGCTGATGCAGGTCATGCCGGCCACCGCGGAGTGGATGAACCAGCGGTTCGAGCAGTCGTACGACATCGACGACTACCGGGACAACGCGTACCTGGGCGGCACCTACCTGGCCTGGTTGACGAAGTACATCGGCGACATGTATTTCGAGTCGGACTACCGGCTGGACGCCTCGCTGTGCACCGCCGAGCTGGACTCCTGCCTGCTCAACGCCGTGATCTCGGCGTACAACTACGGGCACGGCGCGGTGGCGCGGGAGGGGAAGCCGCTGGCGATCCCCAACCCGCAGTACGTCTACAACGTCCGCGACCTGATGACCAGCTGCGAGTGCCTCGGGTTCTGAGCGGTCCGGCTCGGCCGGTGCGTGGGCCGCCTCGGTGGGCGCGTCCGGGTCGCGGGTGATCCGCCCGGGCCACCAGAACCGGTCGCCGAGCAGGAACGCCAGCGCCGGCACCAGCACGGTACGGACGAGCAGCGTGTCCAGCAGCACACCGACGCAGACGATGATCCCGATCTGGGTGAGCGTGATCAGCGGGAGCACGCCGAGCACCGCGAAGACCGCGGCCAGCAGCACGCCGGCGCTGGTGATGACGCCGCCGGTGACCCGCAGCGCGGACAGCATGCCGTCCCGGGTCCCGGTCCGGCGCGCGTCCTCCCGGGCCCGGGTGACCAGGAAGATGTTGTAGTCCACGCCGAGTGCGACAAGGAACACGAACGCCAGCAGCAGTACGCCGCTGTCCAGCGCCGGGAAGCCCAGCACGTGGTCGAAGAGCAGCCAGGCGGCGCCGAGGCTGGCGAAGAACGACGCGATCACGGTCAGCACCAGCAGCAGTGGGGCCAGCAGGCCACGCAGCAGCAGCACCAGCACGGCGCCGACCAGCAGCAGGATGATCGGCAGGATCAGCCGCAGGTCCCGCGTGTTGGCCTCGCCGGAGTCGTAGGTGGCGGCGACCGTGCCGCCGACCAGCGCGCCGTCGGGGGCGTCCGCTCCGGCGACGGTGGGGGGCGCGGAGTCGGGCACGGCGGCGACCGCGTCGCGCAGCGCCGTCACGGCCCGGTCGGAGGCGGCGGTGCCGGGCTCGGCGGCGAGCACCACGTCGACCTGGGCGACCCGGTCCCCGGCGAGGCCCGGCCGGGCCGAGGCGACGCCGTCGACCGCGCCGGCGGCGGCGAGCACCGCTGGTGCCGCCTGGGGGTTGGTGAGCACCGCGACGGGCTGGGTGCTGCCGGCCGGGAAGGCCCGCGCGAGCGTCTCCGCGCCGGTGACCGCTTCGGGCCGCTCGCGGAACTGCTCGGTCTCGGACAGGCCGGTGCGGATGCCGAGCCCGCCGAGCGCGAGGCCGGCGAGCAGCAGCGTGGCCAGCACCGCGACCGGCAGCGGTCGGCGGACGACGAGTTCGCCGAGGCGGCCCCAGAGCCGGCCCTCCCGGGCGGCGCTGCCGACGCGCGGGACGAACGGCCAGAACAGGCCCCGGCCGAACAGCACCAGCGCGGCGGGGAGCACGAACAGGGCGGAGAGCATGGCGAACACCACGCCGATGGCGCAGGCCACCGCGAGCGCCCGGTTGGTCTCCTGCTCGGACAGCAGCAGCGTGAGCACGCCGAGGACGACGGTGCCGCCGCTGGCCAGGATCGGCTCGGCGGTGCGGCGCAGCGCGGCCCGCATGGCGGTGAACCGGTTCTCCTCGCGGCGCAGCTCCTCCCGGTAGCGGGCGATGAGCAGCAGGGCGTAGTCGGTCGCGGCGCCGAAGACCAGCACGCTGGCGATGCCGGTGACCTGGCCGCTGGGCAGGTAGATGCCCAGCGCGGGCACGACGGTCTCGACCGTGCGCAGGGTGAACTGCTCGGCGGCGGCCACCACGAGCAGCGGTACGAGCCACAGGAACGGGCTGCGATAGGTGACCAGCAGCAGCAGCGCCACGACGGCGGCGGTGACCAGCAGCAGCGTGGTGTCGGCGCCCTGGAAGACCTTGCTCAGGTCGGCGGTGAAGGCGGGACCGCCGGTGACCTCGACGGTCAGGTCGTCGGGCAGGTCCGCGACCGCGTCCCGCACCTTGCCCACCTCGTCGACCACGGCCTGCTGGTCGCCCGCGGTGGACAGCGGCACGGCGACCAGCGCCACGGTGCCGTCGGGGGAGAGCTGGGCGGGGGCGACCCGGCCGCCGACGGCGAGCGGGCCGAGCTTGCCGGCCGCGGCGTCCAGCGCGGACCGGTCGGACGCGCTGAGCGGAGCCCGGTCGGCGCGGCTGACCACGACCAGCGCGGGCTGGGTGTCCCGCGACGGCAACTGCTCCTGCAGGCGCTCGACCTGGGTGGACTGCCACTCGACGGACAGGCCGGTGGCGGAGACCGGTTCGGGGTTGTCCGGCCGGGGTAACCCGAAGACCACCGCGCCGACGACGAGTGCGGCGGCCACGGTGAGCCAGGCGGCCAACCGGCCCCGGGCGACGCGGGTGAACAGTGACATCGGATGCCCTCTTGATCCTGCCGGGTGATTCTCGCCAGCCGAGTATCTTGATGAGCGAGATTATCCGGCGAGGCTCTATGCTGCAAGCCGGACCGAGGGATGGCGGCGAGCGGTGACGGGGCACGGCATGTACCGGCGACGGAGCGACCCACGGGGGCGCATGGTCGCGGAGATCACCAACGACCTGCGTCGTTACTCGGTGGACGCCCAGCACGTCGGGCACGCGTTCGCCGGGCTGCACGGATTGAACCCCACCGATCTCCAGGCGCTGATCGCGGTGATGGAGGCCGAGCTGGTGGGCGACCCGATCACCCCCGGTCGGCTCGGCGAGGTGCTCAACCTCTCCTCCGGCTCGGTGACCGCGCTCGTCGACCGGCTGGAGCGCGCGGGCCACATCCGGCGCGACCGGGACACCGCCGACCGCCGCAAGATCCTGCTGCACTACGCCGACCGCGGCGCGACGCTGGCGCAGAGCTTCTTCGGCCCGCTGGGCCGGCGCACCGACGAGGTGATGGACCGGTTCACCGACGACGAGTTGGCCGTGGTGCACCGGTTCATGGGCGAGATGGTGCACAGCATGCGGGCGCACCGCGACGAGGTGCGCGCCGCCCGCGGCACCGGCACCGAACCGCCCGGCGACCGCTGACCGTGCAGCTCGTCACCCGGCTCGCCGCGGTCGCGCTGCGGCTGCCCGCCGCCCGCGCCGGCCGGGTCACCGTCACCCGGGACGCCCCGGTGCGGGTCCGCGACGGGGTCACCCTGCGTACCGACCACTACGCGCCGGACCTGCCGGGCGCGGCCTGCGTGCTGATCCGCACCCCGTACGGGCGGGGCGGCCCGATGCGGCTGCTCGGTCACCTGGTCGCCGAGCGCGGTCATCACGTGGTGATCCAGTCCTGCCGTGGCACGTACGGCTCCGGCGGCGAGTTCGACCCACTGGTGCACGAGCGCGACGACGGCCTGGACACGCTCGACTGGCTGCGCCGCCAACCCTGGTGGACCGGCGTGTTCGGCATGTTCGGCGCCAGCTACCAGGGCTTCGTGCAGTGGGCGGTGGCCGCCGAGGCGGGCGACGAATTGCGCGCGATGGTCGCCGTGGTGACCGCCTCGGCCACCCGCGACTCGACGTACGCGGGCGAGTCGTTCGCGTTGGACACGGTGCTCACCTGGGCGGAGCTGCTCCAGGCGCAGACCGTGCCCTGGTTGGCCCGGCAGTGGGAACTCAAGCGCGGCCAGCCCCGGCTCGTCCGGGCGCTGGCCCACCTGCCGCTGGTCGAGGCGGACCGGGTGGCCACCGGCGTGACCGTGCCGTTCTTCCAGGAGTGGCTGCGCCACCACACGCCGGGCGCGGACTACTGGCGCGCCCGGGTCTTCGGCGACCGGATCACCGAGGTGCGGGCGCCGGTCGCCATGGTCAGCGGCTGGCAGGACATCTTCCTCCCGGCCCAGCTCGACGATTACGCCCGGCTGCGCGCCGCCGGTGCCCGGCCACGGCTGACCGTCGGCCCGTGGACCCACGGCAGTCCGGGTCTGCTGGTCGCGGCGCTGCGCGAAGGGCTGGGCTGGTTCGACGAGCACCTGGCCGGCCGGCCGGCGTCCCCCGGCGCGGAGGCGGCGCGCGCGCCGGTGCGGGTGCACGTGGGCGGCGTCGGGGGCGGGTGGCGTGACCTGCCCGACTGGCCGCCGCCCGGTACGCCGACGCGCTGGCACCTGCGTCCCGGTGGTGGCCTGTCGCCCGCCCCGCCGGTGGGCGGCCCGCCGGACCGGATCCGGTACGACCCGGCCGACCCGACCCCGTCGCTGGGCGGCCCGCTGCTGGTGGCCCAGCGGGCGGGCGCGGTGGACAACCGGCCGGTGGAGTCCCGCCCGGACGTGCTCACCTACACCGGTGAGCCGCTCGCCGACCCGGTCGAGGTGATCGGGCCGGTGCACGCCGAGATCCGCCTGCGCAGTGAGCTGTCCTACCTGGACGTCTTCGTGCGGCTGTGCGACGTGGACCGACGCGGCCGGTCCTGGAACGTCTGCGACGGCCTGGTCCGCGTCGAACCGGGCCGGTTCCCGGCCGGCGCGTCGGACGCGGTGCGGGTGCCGGTCACGCTCTGGCCGACCGCGTACCGGTTCGCGCCGGGGCACCGGCTGCGTCTCCAGGTCTCCGGCGGCGCCCACCCGCGCTGGGCGCGTAATCCCGGCACCGGGGAACCGCTCGGCACCGCTGTCACGCTGCGTGCCGGATGGCGCGAGGTGGTGCATGATCCCGAGCATCCTTCGGTGTTGCTGCTGCCGGTCGTGCCGCCCGCGTCCACACCGGGCAGATAATCGTAAATATCGGCTCTGAGCTGGGATTTTTCCTCGAGTGGGGATACGCTCCGAGCAAGTGCCCGTTGCTGTGCAGTCATCCGGCAGGGGCGCGTCCGCAGATCTCACGTCATCACACGTAGTGATGGTCGTTCCCTTGCCGACATCGATCGGAAGGGGATCCGTCATGACGTCGGCTCCGGCGAATCTGCTGGCCGTCCGCAGCCTGTTACTCACCTATCTCAACGTCGACAAGAACGTCGTCCGGGACCAGGATCTCGAGCCGGCGGAGGTCGGCATCGTCGGTGATCCCAGCCACCGGGGCGGCTACCACTGCGGCTCGGACCGGGTGGTGACCAACGACTACTCGGTGGTGGAGTCCACCCGGGACCGGTCCGGGCTGACCCTGTACGCGTCCGCGTTGGACATCGGCACGTTCTCGGTCCGCTCCGGCGGCGCCACCCACACGCTGCGCACGTTCTCCACCTGGCTGGTGGCGCAGTGCGCGGCGAACGCGGCCGACACCCGGGACATCCGGGAGGTCATCTACTCCGCGGACGGCCGCACGGTGCGGCGCTGGGACCGGCTGGGCCGGCGCACCAGCGGCGACAGCAGCCACCTGTACCACACCCACATCAGCTTCTTCCGCGACTCGACCAGGGCGGGCCGGGACCAGACCCCGTTGTTCCGCCGCTACCTCACCGCCATCGGGCTGATCGCCCCAGTCAAACCGGAGGACGACATGGAACAGACCGACAAGCTCATCGGGAACACCGGCTCGACCAGCCGTACGGTCGGCGACGTGCTGGCCGACCTGCAGAACCTGCGTAACTGGCTGATCTCGCCGGCCAACACGGTCGGGTTGGTCAACCCGCCGCTGGCGAACTCACCGCTCCAGCAGATGCTGGCGATGCTGCGGGCCTGGCCGGCGCTCGTGGCGCAGGTGACCGAGTTGTCCGGCAGGGACTTCACCGACGAGCAGCAGATCGTCACCGGCGTGCTCGCCGGGCTGCCGCCGGAGAAGATCGCCGAGGCCATCCCGCCGCAGATCGCCCGCGACGTCGCCGACGAGCTGTCCCGACGGCTGACCGCCTGACCGTCCGCGCCGCGACGACTGCCGCGTCGCGGCGCCGGGCATTCGGCAACAGTCATTGCGCAACAGCTCTTGCGAATGTAAGACTCGGCCGCATGGACCAACCCACCGTGCGCCAGGTCACCGACTCGCGGGTGCTCGCCGCGCTCGCCCATCCGCTGCGCCGCCGCCTCATGGACGTGCTCAAGGTGTACGGCCCGTGCACCGTCGGCCTGCTCGCCGAGCGCACCGACCAGGCCCCGGCGAACGTCAGTCACCACCTGAAGGTGCTGGCCGCCGCCGACCTGCTGGTCGAGGCGCCCGAGCTGGCCCGCGACCGGCGGGAACGTTGGTGGAAGCTGCGCAGCAGAGGCGTGCGGTGGTCCGAGTCCGACTTCGACGACGACCCGTCCACCCGGGTCGTGGCCGACGCGGCCGGCTCGCTCAACCTGGAGCGGCACACCGCCCTGGTGCGGGCCTGGCACGCCGCCGCCGACGAGACGCACGCCGCCTGGGGCGACGCGCCGTTCAGCACCGACCACTGGTTGCACCTGACCCCGGACGAGCTGGCCGAGCTGAGCCGCGAGGTGATCGCGTTGTTCGGCCGCTGGGCCGACCGTCCGGTCCCCGACGACGGGCAGCGCCGCGAGCCGGTCTTCGTGTTCACCCACGGCGTCCCGGCCCGACCGTGACCGCCCCGGCCGGCGCGCCGCCGGCGGTGGCGCCCGGTGGCCTGTTCCGGCACCGCGACTTCCGGTTGCTCTGGACCGGCCACACCATCAGCGCGGTGGGCAGCAACATGACCGCCGTGGCGTTGCCGCTGGTCGCCGTGGCGGTGCTCGACGCCAGCACGTTCCAGGTGGCGGTGCTGACCGCCGCGGCCTGGCTGCCCTGGCTGCTGGCCGGTCTGCCGGTCGGAGCGTGGGTCGACCGGGTCCGCCGTCGGCCCGTGATGATCGCCGCCGACCTGGTCGCCGCCGCGTTGTTCGCCGGCGTCCCGGTCGCCGCGCTGCTCGACCTGCTCACCGTCGGGCACCTGCTGGTCGTGGCGCTCGGCGCCGGCCTGGCCCGGGTGTTCTTCGAAACCGCCGACCAGGTCTACCTGCCCACCCTGCTGCCGCCCGAGCAGGTGCCGCCGGCCAATGCCCGACTGCACGCCACCCAGACCGCGAGTTACCTGCTCGGCCCCGGGCTGGCCGGGCTGATCGCCCAGCTCGCCGGCGCGGTGACCGCGGTGGCGCTGGACGCGGTGAGCTTCCTGGCGTCCGCGTGGTGTCTGCACCGCATCCGCGCGGTCGAGCCGCACCCGCGCCGGGCCGCCGGGACGGCGTCCCTGCGCCGGGACGCGGCCGACGGACTGCGCTTCGTCGCCCGGGACCCGTACCTGCGGGTGCTGACCGTCTTCGGCGCGGCGAGCAACATCGGGCTCACCGGCTACCAGGCGGTGCTGGTCGTCTTCCTGGTCCGCTCGGCCGGGCTGCCGGCCGGCCTGGTCGGCCTCCTGATCGGCCTGGCCAGCGTCGGCGGGGTCGTCGGCGCGGCGCTGGCCGCCCGGCTGGCCCGGCGGCTCGGCACCGCCCGCGCGCTGCTGCTCGCCGGCGCGCTCACCGGGCCGCCCGCGCTGCTGATCCCACTCGCCGGCCCCGGCGCGCGGGTGGCCTGGCTGGTGCTCGGCGGCGCTCTGGTGAGCCTGGGCGTGGCGGTCGGCAACGTGGTCAAGGGCAGCTTCCGGCAGACGTACACGCCGCACCGGTTGCTCGGCCGCGTCACAGTGAGCATGCACCTGCTCAACTACGGCACCATCCCGCTCGCCGCGCTGCTGGCCGGCATGCTGGGCGCCGCCTGGGGGCCGGGCGGCGCGATCCGACTGATGACCGCCTGGCTGGCGCTCACCCCGTTGATTCTGCTGATCGGGCCGCTCCGCCGGCGACGTGAGCTGCCGGCGGCACCCGCCTGACGACGCGCTGCGGCGGCGGTCGGAGCCCGACCGCCGCCACCGGCACTACGTCACATCGGACGGACGTTGTCCGCCTGCGGGCCCTTCTGGCCCTGTGTCACCTCGAACTCGACCTTCTGGCCCTCGTTCAGCTCGCGGTAGCCGCCGCTCTGGATGGCCGAGTAGTGGACGAACACGTCCGGGCCTCCGCCGTCCTGCTCGATGAAGCCGAAGCCCTTTTCCGAGTTGAACCACTTGACCGTGCCGGTTGCCATGCGTCTCTCCCTGTTCAATGCGGGTGAGCACCGACCCGCGGTCGGTGATCGCCCCTGTACCTCCTCGACAGTAACCGCCCGAACCCGGATCCGCTGGCGGAAGTGCCGGCGTGGCTCACGAATACCTGCGAACCGGAAACCCTCCCCGACCCGACCCGGGGCACGGCATGCTTGCCCGGATGAGCACAACGACGGCGCTGGCCGACCTGGAACGGGAGATCACGGCGCCCGGTGCGGGCCCCGACCGCCTGCGCCTGGTGGCCACGCCGTTCGTGCCCGAGGTGCGGCTGCACCTGGCCGAGGACGCCATCCTGTGGTGGGCGCGGATGGAGGCCGCCGCCGGGCGGTCGCTCCCGCCGCCGTACTGGGCCTCGGTCTGGGCCGGTGGGCAGGCGCTGGCCCGGCACCTGCTCGACCACCCCGAACTCGCCGCCGGGCGGCGCGTGCTCGACCTGGGCGCCGGATCCGGGCTGGTCGCCATCGCCGCCGCGCTCGCCGGCGCCGACCGGGTGGTCGCCAACGACGTCGACCCGTACGCGGTGGCCGCGGTCACCGTCAACGCGCGGGCGAACCGGGTCCGGGTGGCCGTCGACAGCGACGACCTGCTCGACGGGGTGGCCGGCGTCGACCTGCTGGTCGCCGGCGACGCGCTCTACGACGCCGGGCTGGCCGCGCGGGTACTGCCCTACCTGCGACGGTGCGCGGACCATGGCGTCGAGGTGCTGGTCGGCGACCCGGACCGGGGCCACCTGCCGCCGGCCGGGCTGGAACTGGTGGCCAGCTACCCGGTGCCCACCACCGAGCCCTCGGTCGACTCCCCGGTACGCCGGGTCCAGGTGCTGCGCCCCCGCTGAGCCCTCGGGGATCATCCGGAGGGGATCTCCGGGACGGCTGGGGGATCACGCCCGATGTGCCGGATGGCCGGTCGGGCATAGCGTGCTCGGCATGACGGACCTGCTCACCCAGTTCGGGCAGCTGCCCACCACCCTGCTGATGGGCCTGCTGGGTGTGGTGATGCTCGCCGACGCCGTACCCCTGCTCGGGGTGCTGGTGCCCGGCGACGCCGCGGTCCTGGCGGCGGTCGGCTCGGGCCGGCCGGCCGGCGGCGCGGCGACCGTCGCGGCGGTGGTCGCCGGTTGCCTGGCCGGCTGGTCGTTGAGCTTCCTCGCCGGACGGCGCTGGGGCGGCCGGCTGCGCAACGGCCGGCTGGGTGGCTGGATCGGCGAGTCCCGCTGGGCCGCCGCCGAGACGCTGCTGCACCGGGGCGGCGGACGGATCGTGCTGGTGGCGCCGTTCCTGCCGGTGTTCAACGCGTTGCTGCCGCTGGCCGCCGGTGGGCTGCGGATGCCGTACCGGCGGTTCGTCACCTGCGCGGCGCTCGGCGCCACCGCGTGGGCCGGGCTCTACGTGGCGCTCGGGCTGGCCGCGCGGACGCTGACCGCGCTGCTGCCCGGCGCGCCGGACCCGACGGTGCTCACCATGGCGGTCGGGCTGGTGCTGGCCGGTCCGGTGCTGCTCGGCACCCGCCGTCGGCTGCGCGCGGTGACCGGCTGACGCGGCCGGGCCCGGCCGCCACGGGGGAGGCCGGGCCCGGCGCGCTCACCAGCCGCGGGCCCGCCACTGCGGCACGGCGGGCCGCTCCGCGCCGAGCGTGCTGTCCTTGCCGTGACCCGGGTAGAACCAGGTCTCGTCCGGCAGCCGGTCGAAGAGCTTCGCCTCGACGTCGTCGATGAGCCGGCCGAACCGCTCCGGGTCCTGGTCGGTGTTGCCGACGCCACCGGGGAAGAGCGAGTCGCCGGTGAAGAGGTGCGGGGTGCCGGCCGGGTCGCGGTGGAGCAGCGCGATCGACCCCGGGGTGTGCCCGCGCAGGTGGATCACCTCCAGCTCGCAGTCGCCGACCCGGACCGTGTCGCCCTCGTGCAGCGGCTCGGCGGCGATCGGCAGGCCCTCGGCGTCGTCGGCGTGCACCAGCGCGCGGGCGCCGGTCTTCGCGACCACCTCCTCCAGCGCGACCCAGTGGTCCATGTGCCGGTGGGTGGTCACCACCGTCGCCAGCCCGCCGTCGCCGACCAGCTCCAGCAGCCGGGGCGCCTCGTTGGCGGCGTCGATCAGCGCCTGCTCGCCGGTGGCGCGGCAGCGCAGCAGGTAGGCGTTGTTGTCCATCGGGCCCACCGACAGCTTGGTCACGGTGAGCCGGTCGAGTTCGCGCACGGCCGGCGGGCCGCCGGGCGTGACGTCTCCGGTGTAGGTCATGACGGGGTTCAGATCCATTCCGGTGGGTTCGGCAGGGGGCCGTCGGGATCGACGGTGAGCAGCTCGCCCGTGCCCCGGCCGGTCAGCCAGGCGGCGAGTTCCGGCGCGGTGCCGGTGATCGTGGGCGCGCCCCCGGGGTCGCCCACGACGAGGTCGCGCGCCGGGCCGTCGGGACGCAGCACCATGGCCGGCGCGGCCGGGTCGTCGGCCAGCCCGGTGGCCACCTCGTGCAGCAGCCGCTGGGCGAACGCGTCCGGCCAGTCCGCCGGCCGGTAGCCGGTGGCCAGGTGGACGTGGTGCACCTCGACCTCGCGCAGCCGCCCCCAGACCAGCAGCGCCGCCGGCCACGGGCCGCGCCGGGCCCGCACCATCGCGCCCCACGCCCGGGGCGGCATCTCCGCCACCGCCACGTCGAAGCGCTGGCCGCTGCGACGCAGGTCGTCCAGGAGGTCGGCCGGGCCGCGTCCGGCGCCCGCCTCGATGTCGGCGTTCCGCGCCTCGACCGAGGCGTACATCGGGATGTCCGCGCCGGTGCGCGCGGCGGTGAGCAGGTTGACGAACCCGTCGGCATTGCGGGCCAGGTGGGTGAGCACGTGCGCGCGGGTCCACCCCGGCAGCAGCGACGGCGCCGCGACGTCCGCGGCGGCCAGGGCGGTCACGGTACGCAGCAGCCGGTCGTTCGCCTCGGCCAGCTCGCCGGTCAGCAGCAGGGGGTCAGTCGTCATCGGGTTCGACAGTAGCGGGCCGGCCCGCGCCGCGCCGCCGGGGAAATCGCTTTCGGCGCGTCGCCGGGCGTCCTACCGTCGGGGCCGACGGCTTCGCGCCGTGACGCCGGGAGTCGGAGGGAGGTGGTGCGCATGCCGGTCCCCGCGCGTGTGTCCGCCCTGATCCCCACGACCTCGATGAGGATGCCATGACCCTCGACCTGACCGCCCTCGGCTGGGACGCCGACCGGGCGACCCACCTCGATCGACGTGCCGACCACCGACCCGGGCGGGTGGCCCGGGTGGACCGCGGCGTGTGCACCGTGCTGTGCCCGGCGGGGCCGGTACGGGCGAGCCTCGGCGGCGGCGTGCTCGCCGCCGCCGCCCGCGACCTGACCGCGTTGCCCTGTGCCGGCGACTGGGTGCTGCTGGCCACCTGGCCGGACGGCCCGGTCACCGTGGAGACGGTGCTCCCGCGGCGCACCGCGCTGGTGCGGCGCACCGCCGGCAAGGACGCCAGCGGCCAGGTGCTGGCCGCCAACCTCGACACCGCCGCGGTGATCGAGCCGGTGCACCCGACGCCGGACGCCGCCCGGATCGAGCGCCTGCTCTCCCTCGTGCACGAATCCGGCGCCGAGCCGCTGGTGGTGCTCACCAAGGCCGACCTGGCCGCCGACCCGGCCGCGGTGGCCCGGCAGCTCGCCGAACTGGCCCCGGGGGTGCCGGTGCTGCCGGTCAGCGCCGAGCGCGGCACCGGCCTGGCGCCGCTGCGCCGGCACGTCGCGCCGGGGCGCACGCTGGGCCTGCTCGGCCCGTCCGGGGCGGGCAAGTCGAGCCTGGTCAACGCGTTGGCCGGGGCGGCCGTGATGCCCACCCAGGCGATCCGCCGGGTCGACGGCAAGGGCCGGCACACCACCACCTGGCGGGCGCTGGTGCCGGTGCCGGGCGGGGGCGCGGTGCTGGACACCCCCGGCGTCCGGGCGGTCGGCCTGCTGGACGGCGCCACCGGCCTGGACCGGGCGTTCGCCGACATCGCCGAGCTGGCCACCGGCTGCCGGTACGCCGACTGCGCGCACGACGCCGAGCCGGCCTGCGCGGTGCGGGACGCGCTGGACAGCGGCGCGCTGCCGGCCCGCCGCTGGGAGAGCTGGCGCCGGTTGCAGCGGGAGCTGGCGTACGAGAGCGGTCGCCGCGCGGCCCGGGTGGCCGCCGAGCGGCGGGGCGGCTGGCGCGGTGGGCGGCGACGCACCGGGCGTCCGGCGACGCCGCCCACTCCCGGCGCACTCTGAACTGGGGGAATGTCCGCGCGCCGGAAGTTGTCACACCTCGGGGCTAGAGTTGCCGGGGCGCTTTCCCCGCGCCCCGCAATTCGGGAAAAACAGACTTCGCCTCACATTATTCTTCCGGGAGCACACGCACCGTGGCCGACCGTCTGATCATCCGTGGCGCGCGCGAGCACAACCTGCGTGACGTCAGTCTCGACCTGCCCCGGGACGCCCTGATCGTCTTCACCGGGCTCTCCGGCTCGGGCAAGTCCAGCCTGGCGTTCGACACCATCTTCGCCGAGGGGCAGCGCCGTTACGTCGAGTCGCTGTCGTCGTACGCCCGGCAGTTCCTCGGCCAGATGGACAAGCCCGACGTCGACTTCATCGAGGGGCTCAGCCCCGCCGTCTCCATCGACCAGAAGTCCACCTCGCGCAACCCGCGATCCACCGTCGGCACCATCACCGAGGTCTACGACTACCTCCGGCTGCTCTTCGCCCGCATCGGTGAGCCGCACTGCCCGATCTGTGGCGAGCGGATCTCCAAGCAGAGCCCGCAGCAGATCGTCGACCGGCTCCTCGCGATGGCCGAGGGCACCCGGTTCATGGTGCTCGCGCCGGTGGTGCGGGGTCGCAAGGGCGAGTACGTCGACCTCTTCGCCGAACTCCAGGCCAAGGGCTACGCCCGGGCCCGGGTCGACGGCGTGGTGCACCCGCTGACCGAGCCGCCCAAGCTCAAGAAGCAGGAGAAGCACACCATCGAGGTGGTCATCGACCGGCTCAGCGTCAAGGCGAGCGCCAAGCAGCGGCTAACCGACTCGGTCGAGGCCGCGCTCGGCCTCTCCGGCGGCCTGGTGCTGCTCGACTTCGTCGACCTGGCCGAGGACGACCCGGCCCGCGAGCGCCGCTACTCCGAGCACCTGGCCTGCCCCAACGACCACCCGCTGGCGATCGAGGACCTGGAACCCCGGGTCTTCTCCTTCAACGCGCCCTACGGCGCCTGCCCGGAGTGCACCGGCCTGGGCACCAAGAAGGAGGTCGACCCCGAGCTGATCATCCCGGACCCGGAGCGAACGCTGCGCGAGGGCGCGATCCAGCCCTGGTCCACCGGGCACAACCTGGAATACTTCCTGCGCCTGCTGGAGGCGCTCGGCGAGAGCCAGCACTTCGACGTCGACACGCCGTGGCGCGCGCTGCCGTCGCGGGCGCAGAAGACGATCCTGCACGGCTCCGACGACCAGGTGCACGTCCGCTACCGCAACAAGTACGGTCGCGAGCGCTCCTACTACACCGGGTTCGAGGGCGTGGTGCAGTGGATCGAGCGCCGGCACACCGACACCGAGTCCGAGTGGTCCCGCGACAAGTACGAGGGGTACATGCGGGACGTGCCGTGCGCGGCCTGCGGCGGCGCCCGGCTCAAGCCGGAGGTGCTCGCGGTCACGCTGGCCGGCAAGAGCATCGCCGAGGTCTGCAACCTCTCCGTGGGCGAGGCGGCCGACCTGCTCGCCGGCATCGAGCTGACCGACCGGCAGAAGATGATCGCCGAGCGCGTGCTCAAGGAGATCAACGCCCGGTTGAAGTTCCTGCTCGACGTCGGGCTGGACTACCTCTCCCTGGACCGGCCGGCGGGCACGCTCTCCGGCGGCGAGGCGCAGCGCATCCGGCTCGCCACCCAGATCGGCTCCGGTCTGGTCGGCGTGCTCTACGTGCTCGACGAGCCGTCGATCGGCCTGCACCAGCGGGACAACCACCGGCTCATCGAGACGCTGCTGCGGCTGCGCGGCCTGGGCAACACGCTGATCGTGGTCGAGCACGACGAGGACACCATCCGGGTGGCCGACTGGATCGTCGACATCGGCCCGGGCGCGGGCGAGCACGGCGGCAAGATCGTGCACAGCGGCTCGGTGCCGGCGTTGCTCGACAACGACGAGTCGGTCACCGGCGCCTACCTGGCGGGTCGCAAGGCCATCCCGACGCCGGCCACCCGCCGTCCGCAGACGCCGGGCCGGGAGCTGGTGGTGCACGGCGCGCGCGAGCACAACCTGCGCAACCTCACCGTCAGCTTCCCGCTGGGTCAGCTCATCGCGGTCACCGGGGTCAGCGGCTCGGGCAAGTCGACGCTCGTCAACGACATCCTCTACACGGTCCTCGCCAACCAGATCAACGGCGCCCGGCTGGTGCCCGGCCGGCACACCCGGATCACCGGCCTGGAGCACGTGGACAAGGTCGTCGGCGTGGACCAGTCGCCGATCGGGCGCACCCCGCGCTCCAACCCGGCCACCTACACCGGCGTCTGGGACCACGTCCGCAAGCTCTTCGCCGAGACCACCGAGGCCAAGGTCCGGGGGTACGGTCCGGGCCGGTTCTCGTTCAACGTCAAGGGCGGGCGCTGCGAGGCGTGCTCCGGCGACGGCACCATCAAGATCGAGATGAACTTCCTGCCGGACGTCTACGTCCCCTGCGAGGTGTGCAAGGGCGCGCGGTACAACCGCGAGACGCTCGAGGTGCACTACAAGGGCCGTACGGTCGCCGAGGTGCTGGACATGCCGATCGAGGAGGCGGCCGAGTTCTTCTCCGCCATCCCGGCCATCCACCGGCACCTCAAGACGCTCGTCGACGTCGGCCTGGGCTACGTGCGTCTCGGCCAGCCCGCGCCGACGCTCTCCGGCGGCGAGGCGCAGCGGGTGAAGCTCGCCTCCGAGCTGCAGAAGCGCTCCACCGGGCGGACGGTCTACGTGCTCGACGAGCCCACCACCGGCCTGCACTTCGAGGACATCCGCAAGCTGCTCATGGTGCTGGAGGGCCTGGTCGACAAGGGCAACACGGTGATCACCATCGAGCACAACCTCGACGTGATCAAGACGGCCGACTGGCTCATCGACATGGGCCCGGAGGGTGGTCACCGGGGCGGCACGGTGCTCGCCACCGGCACCCCGGAGGAGGTCGCCGAGGTGCCCGAGAGCCACACCGGCGAGTTCCTGCGGCCGATCCTCAAGCTGGCCGGCGACGCCAAGGGCGCCAAGGCGGCCACCACCCGGGCGGCCAAGGCCAACGGCACCACCAAGTCGCGGGCCCGGAAGGTGCCGGCGGCGGCGCGCTGACCGACGCGTACGCGCGGACGGGCCTGACCCCGGCCCGTCCGTGCTGACCGACGCGGGCCCGGACGGGCCGCCACGGCCGGTCCGGCCACGGATGTACGCGGATCGTGACGCGCCGGTATGAACCGCGCGCCACCCTGGTGCGTGTACCGCAGTGTGGCCACGGATCAGGACCGCTGGCGACAGCCGAGAGAGAGGCCGGAGATGACTGACGACCAGGTGCCGACCGGACCGGTCACCCAGAGCCGCCGGGCCCTGCTCGCGGGCGCCGGCGCGGTCGGCGCGGCCGTGGTGCTGGCGGGCTGCGGCGAGGACGACGCCACCCCGGGAGCGGCCCCGACCAGCGGCGGACCGCCCGGCGCCAGCGCCACCGGCGACGCCGGCGGCGGCAACCGGGACAGCAGCGCTCCGCTGGCCCGCACCACCGACATCCCGGTCGGCGGCGGCGCGGTGTACGCCAGCAAGGGCGTGGTGATCACCCAGCCCGAGGCGGGCCAGTTCAAGGGCTTCGACCCGATCTGCACGCACCAGGGCTGCCCGGTGTCGAACGTCGACGGTGGCACCATCAACTGCACCTGCCACAACAGCCGGTTCTCGATCAGCGACGGGTCGGTGAAGCAGGGCCCGGCCACGAAGCCGCTCGCGGCCAAGGAGATCAAGGTCAGCGGCGACCAGATCACGCTGGCCTGACCGGTCGCCGTGCCCCCGCCGGCCGGGCGGGGCGCGGCGACGGTGGGGTGTCGGGGGTGCGGACTACGCTTGGCGCGTGGCTGACCCCTCGACCTACCGTCCCGCGACCGGCACCATCCCGGAGTCACCAGGGGTCTACCGGTTCCGCGACGGCACCGGCCGGGTGATCTACGTGGGCAAGGCGCGCAACCTGCGCAGCCGGCTCAACTCCTACTTCGCCGATCCGGTCAACCTCCATCAGCGCACCCGGCAGATGGTCTTCACCGCCGAGTCGGTCGACTGGATCACCGTCGCCACCGAGGTGGAAGCGCTCCAGCAGGAATACACCTGGATCAAGCAGTACGACCCGAGGTTCAACGTCCGCTACCGCGACGACAAGTCCTACCCCTACCTCGCGGTCACGCTCGACGAGGAATACCCGCGCCTCCAGGTGATGCGCGGCGCGAAGCGCAAGGGGGTGCGCTACTTCGGGCCGTACTCGCACGCCTGGGCCATCCGCGAGACGCTCGACCTGCTGCTCCGCGTCTTCCCGGCCCGCACCTGCTCCTCCGGGGTGTTCAAGCGGGCCGGCCAGGTCGGCCGGCCCTGCCTGCTGGGTTACATCGGCAAGTGCTCGGCGCCGTGCGTCGGCACCGTCACCGCCGAACGGCACCGGGAGATCGTCACCGGCTTCTGCGACTTCATGGCCGGCCGGACCGACACCATGGTCCGCCGGCTGGAGAAGGAGATGCTCGACGCCAGCGAGCAGTTGGAGTTCGAGCGCGCCGCCCGGCTGCGCGACGACGTGGCCGCGCTGCGCCGTGCCATGGAGAAGCAGACGGTGGTGCTCGGCGACGGCACCGACGCCGA
Organism: Micromonospora sp. RP3T; assembly: GCF_003027925.1. GTDB lineage: Bacteria > Actinomycetota > Actinomycetes > Mycobacteriales > Micromonosporaceae > Micromonospora. The sequence goes on along the minus strand of NZ_PYPS01000054.1, from coordinate 1,855 downwards.
CGTGGTGGCGTTCGCCGACGACCCCCTCGAAGCCGCGGTGCAGGTCTTCCACGTCCGTGACGGCCGGGTGCGCGGCCAGCGCGGCTGGGTGGTGGAGAAGACCGAGGAACTGACCACCGGCGACCTCGTGCACCACTTCTGCACCCAGGTCTACGGCGGCGAGCAGGGCGAGGCCGACGTCCCACGGGAGCTGCTCGTCCCCGAGCTGCCCGGTGACGCCGACGCGCTCGCGGACTGGCTCTCCACCCGCCGGGGGAGCCGGGTCTCGCTGCGGGTGCCCCAGCGCGGTGACAAGCGGTCGTTGCTGGAGACCGTCGAGCGCAACGCGAAGGACGCGTTGACCCGGCACAAGCTCAAGCGCGCCGGTGACCTGACCACCCGCGGTCAGGCCCTCGACGAGATCGCCGACGCCCTCGACATGCGGACGTCGCCGTTGCGCATCGAGTGTTTCGACGTCTCCCAGATCCAGGGCACCGACGTGGTCGCCAGCATGGTGGTGTTCGAGGACGGGCTGCCCCGCAAGAACGAGTACCGCCGGTTCATCGTGCGCGGCGCCACCGACGACCTGTCCGCCATGTCCGAGGTGCTGCGCCGGCGTTTCGCCCGCTACCTCGACGCCCGCGCCGAGACCGGAGAGCTGGGCGAGGAGACCGCCGCCGACCCCGACCGCCCCGGCATCGACCCGACCACCGGGCGACCGCGCCGGTTCGCGTACCCGCCGCAGCTCGTGGTGGTCGACGGCGGCCCGCCGCAGGTGGCTGCCGCCGCGAAGGCCCTCGCCGAGCTGGGCATCGACGACGTGGCGTTGTGCGGGCTGGCCAAGCGGCTGGAGGAGGTCTGGCTGCCCGACGACGAGTTCCCGGTGATCCTGCCGCGCACCTCGGAGGCGCTCTACCTGCTGCAACGGGTCCGCGACGAGGCCCACCGCTTCGCCATCACGTTCCACCGCCAGCGGCGCTCCAAGCGGATGACCGAGTCGGCGCTCGACAACGTCCCCGGCCTGGGCGAGGTCCGTCGCAAGGCGCTGCTGCGGCATTTCGGCTCGCTGAAGCGGCTGTCCGGGGCCACGGTCGAGGAGATCACCGAGGTGCCCGGCGTCGGCCGACGTACCGCCGAGGCGATCCTCGCCGCCCTCGACAGCGACCCCGCCCCCACCCCGTCCTGACCGGCCGCCCTCGCACAGCCTGTTGATCAAGGCGTTGACGTCACCGCGGCGAGCCGCTGGGACACCAACCCCTTGATCACGGCCGCACCCCGCCCGGCCTGCCCGTGTCCGGGCCGGCCCCACCTGTGCCCGGCTCGGCAACCCGGTCCTCCGGTGATCATGAAGTTGGCTGCCGTGCTGTCGGCATGTCGGCCGGCCAACTTCATGATCGACGGGGTGACCCGGTGGGGTGTGGATGCTTCATCCGGGAGATTCTCGATTTATGGGATGATTGTTCTGGATGACGGGAACGGTGGAGATCTTGGAGCGTTTCGGCCCCCGGAGGGGCCGTTCGGTACCAAGATCTCCCGGCGCTCGGTTCGGGCAGGCTCACCCAGGGGGTCGTCTGGGGGGTGTCGGGTTTGGGGTGGTCGGGGTCACCGGCTCGGGGGAATCGGGGCCGGGGGCGGGGCGTTGTACCTGGCAGACCGCGTGGAGCCCGGCCCTCGGGCCGCTGGCAGCCCCGGTCGGAATGACCGGCCACCGGCCGTCGTTACATCCCCCGGAGCCGCCGACCCGGCCACCCCGTGTGGCCCCGGTCGCGCCGGGCCCCTGAGCAGGCCACCTGATCGGCCGCCGGGCCCACCGCACACTTCCCCCGCACGCAGGCGTCCCCCGCGCCCGCGTATCCCCCATCCCCCTGGGAGGCAT
>NZ_PYPS01000053.1 GCF_003027925.1 Micromonospora sp. RP3T | reverse complement strand
ACCCGCCGCCTCGGGCTGCGACCGGCCGGCACCGCGCTGGCCACGCCGCCGCGCGACCCGGCCGGCCGGGCCGTGCTGCGCGCCGCCGAGGAAGCCGGCGTGCGCCCCCGCGTCGAGCAGGACAACGGCACGGTACGCATCCGCGTCGACGTGCCCAGCGCCGAGGTGGGACCGGAGCACCTGCGCGTGGTGCTCGGCGTGCTGCTCCAGGCCGTCCGCGAACTGACCGGGGACACCCTGGAGCCGACGGTGCTGCGCGGGCGGACGTACCGGGTGGGGCGGCGACCGTTCACGGTGCCGCGCGGCGCGACGGTGACCGCGCCGCGCAGCGAGACCGTGACGCTCGACCAGGTCGGCGGCCTGGCCGACGTGGTCGCCCGGTTCCGCGAGGTGGCGGTGTCGTTCCGGCACCCGGCGGCGATGGCCCGCTGGGGCGCGCGCCGGCCGCAGGGCATCCTGATGTACGGCCCGCCGGGCACCGGCAAGACCATGCTGGCCCGGGCGCTCGCCAACGAGGTCGGCGCGGACTTCGTGGAGATCCGCACGCCGGAGATCCTGGACAAGTACCTCGGCGGCTCCGAGCGCAACATCAAGCGCATCTTCCGCGACGCCCGCCGCTACCGCCGGCCCACCGTGATGCTCTTCGACGAGTTCGACTCGATCATCAGCTACGCGGGCGCCGGCGGCGACGCGGCCAGCCAGGCGGTCAACGCCGTCGCCGGCATCTTCAAGCAGGAGATGAACACGCTGTTCGAGGAGAACCCGGACGTCATCGTGGTGGCCACCACCAACTTCCCGCAGCGCGTCGACGCCTCGCTGATCCGCTCCGGCCGCTTCGACCTGAAGATCGCCATCCCGGCGCCGGACGACACCGGCCGCGCGGAGATCCTCACCAAGATGATCCGCGAGCTGATCGACCGGCACGAGCGGCCCGGTTTCCGGATGTTCGCCGACGACCTCGACCCGGCCGCGCTGGTCGCCGACACGGCCGGGCTCACCGGCGCGGACCTGCGCGAGGTGTTGCGCCGGGTGCAACTCGCCAAGGCGCTGCGGGAGGCCGCGGAGGGTGCGCCGCCGGCCCCGATCGGCCAGGATGACCTGCGGGAGGCCGTCGCCGGGCTGCGCCGCGGCTGAGGAGGAAGGAGTCGTTCGTGTCCTCGTCCGACCTGCTGTTGTCCCGCCGCGACCTGGCGTTCCTGCTGCACGACTGGCTGGACGTGACCCGGCTGACCGACCGGCCCCGCTACGCCGAGCACTCCCGGGAGACGTTCGACGCGGTGCTCGACCTCGCCGCCCGGGTCGCCGCCGAACGGTTCGCCCCGCACAACCGCGCCGCCGACACCGCCGAACCCACCGTCGAGGGCGGGCACGTGCGCACCATCCCGCAGGTCAAGGCCGCACTGGACGCGTTCGCCGAGACCGGGCTGTTCGCCGCCACCCTGGACGAGTCGGTGGGCGGCATGCAGCTCCCGCACGCGGTGGCCGCCGCCGCGTTCGCCTGGTTCCAGGCCGCCAACGTAGGCACCTCGGCGTACCCGTTCCTCACGCTCGGCAACGCCAACCTGCTGCTCGCCCACGCCGGTCCGGAACAGGTCGACACCTGGGTCCGGCCGATGGTGGAGGGCCGGTTCTTCGGCACCATGTGCCTGTCCGAGCCGCAGGCCGGCAGCTCGCTGGCCGACCTCACCACCCGCGCCGAGCCGCAGGACGACGGCACCTACCGGCTCACCGGCACCAAGATGTGGATCTCCGCCGGGGACCACGAACTCGCCGAGAACATCGTCCACCTGGTGCTCGCCCGCATCCCCGGCGGGCCGCCCGGTGTCAAGGGCCTGTCGCTGTTCATCGTGCCGAAGGTGCTGCTCGACGAGGACGGCTCGCTCGGCCCGCGCAACGACGTGGTGCTGGTCGGGCTCAACCACAAGCTCGGCTACCGGGGCACCACGAACACGCTGCTCAACTTCGGTGAGGGCGTGCATCGCCCGTACGGACGGGCCGGCGCGGTCGGCTACCTGGTCGGGCAGCCGCACCGAGGGCTGGCGCTGATGTTCCACATGATGAACGAGGCGCGCATCGGCATCGGGGCCGGTGCCACCGCGCTCGGCTACACCGGCTACCTGAAGTCCGTCGCGTACGCCCGGCAACGGCCGCAGGGCCGGCCGGTCGCCGACAAGGACCCCACCGCGCCGCAGGTGCCGATCGTCGCTCACCCCGACGTACGCCGGATGCTGCTGGCCCAGAAGAGCTACGTGGAGGGCGCGCTCGCGCTGGTCCTCTACTGCGGACGGCTGCTCGACGAGGAGAAGACCGCGCCCGACGGGGCGGACCGGGAGCGGGCGCACCTGCTGCTGGAACTGCTCACCCCGATCGCCAAGAGCTGGCCGTCCCAGTGGTGCCTGGCCGCCAACGACCTGGCCATCCAGGTGCACGGCGGGTACGGCTACACCCGCGACTACGACGTCGAGCAGCACTGGCGGGACAACCGGCTCAACGCCATCCACGAGGGCACCCACGGCATCCAGGCGCTCGACCTGCTCGGCCGCAAGGTCATCATGCACGACGGCGCGGCGCTGGAACTGCTGATGGAGACCATGCGCGCCACGGTGAACCGGGCCTGGAAGGCGGACGGGCCGGCCGCCGAGATGGCCGGTCGGCTCGGGGCGGCGCTGGACCGGATCGCGGTGGTGACCCGGCGGCTGTGGGCCACGGGCGACCCGGAGTTGGCGCTGGCGAACGCCTCGGTCTACCTGGAGGCGGTCGGGCACGTGGTGATCGCCTGGATGTGGCTGGAGCAGGTGCTGGCGGTGGAGGCACTGGGGTCGCCGGAGGGGGAGTTCTTCGCCGGGAAGCGGGCGGCGGCGCAGTACTTTTTCCGGTGGGAGCTGCCGAAGGTGGCGACGCAGTTCGACCTCCTGGAGAGCCTGGACCGCACCACACTGGACATGCGGGAGAGCTGGTTCTGACTCGCAGGCGGGTGTGGTGCCGGTCCGTTCGTCCCATTCCGGCGTCACGTTGCGTGACGCTCCCCCGGGGACTTGGGGTGGAGAGGGATATACCGTCCTGTCATATTCATGACTTGGTGTCATATCGCTCGAAGGAGAGTTGCCCCCCGGAGGGTGGCTGCGGTGAGCGTGGAGGGGGCCGGCACCATGCCCGAGAAGGTAATGACCATCAAGGCGCTCTGCTACGTGGTGCGGAACGGACGGTTGCTCGTCTTCCGGCACACCGATTTCAGCTACGAGGAGGTGGGCCTCCAGGTGCCGGGCGGCAGCGTCCGCGCGGGGGAGGACCCGGCGGACGCCGCGCTCCGGGAGGCCCGCGAGGAGACCGGGCTGACAGACTTCACCGTCGTGCGCGAGCTCGGGGTGATCGAGTACGACATCAGCCCGCTTCGCTTCGAGATCCAGCGTCGGTGCGTCTTCGAGCTGGCGCTGCACGAGGCGACGCCCGAGCGGTGGGCGAGCCGGGAGAACCACGACGGAGAGCGGGAGCCCACCCGGTTCGAGTGCTTCTGGATCCCGTTGCGGGCGGCGCACATCCTGCAGTCCGGCCAGGGCGCCCTCGTCGGCCGGTTGTTCGACTGACCGTCAGTCGTGCCGTACGCCCGCCAGCGGCTTGCCGTCGAGGAAGTCCGCCAGGATGTCGGTGAACCGCGCCGGCTGTTCCTCGGCCGGGTAGTGGCCGCAGTCGTCGAGGACCACGCCGGTGACGTCGTCGGCGGCTAGCCGCATCGTCTGGGCGGCACCCGCGCCGCTCCACAGCCCGCCGCCGACGGCGAGCACCGGCAGCGTCAGGCGGGTCCTGCCGCGCCGCTCGTTCTGCGCGATCGTCTCGTCCAGCGCCCGGTAGTACGCGAAGCTCGCCCGAAGCGCCCGGGGATCCGCGGTGATCGCGTCGACGTAGACGTCGACGGCGTACGCGGGGATCGTGGTCGGGGTGGCGGCCTTGGTGGCGAACTGCCAGCCGAAGAAGAGCCGCTCCCGTCCCCGGACGAGGTCCTCGTTGAGGTCGGTGAGCCGGTTGAAGCCGAACTGCCAGAGCTTCTGGTTGACCGCGGCCGGGCCGAAAGCCGGCGGGGACGGCACGACGCCGGGGATCACCGCTTCGACGACGGCGAGTCGGCCCACCCGCTCGGGGTGGTCGGCCGCGAGGGCGTACGCGGTCCACGTGCCGATGTCGTGGCCGACCACGTCGAAGCGGTCGTGCCCGAGCGCGGTCATCAACGCGACCAGGTCGGCGGCCAGCGTGCCGGCGTCGTAGCCGTCGTCGGGCTTGTCGGAGAGCCCGGCCCCGCGCTGGTCGACGGCGACGACGGTGTGGGTGCGGGCGAGCGCCGGCATCACCTTCCGCCACGCGTACCAGGTCTGGGGCCATCCGCCGACCAGCAGCACCGGCGGGCCGTCCCCGCCGGTGACGGCGTGCAGCCGCAGCCCGTCCAGTTCCACGAGTCGGCTGGTGAACACGTCGGTGAACCCGTCGGGCAGGCGCAGCGCGTGCAGGCCGGTCACGGTGTCGGTCGTCGTCATGCTGGAATGATCGGTCCAAGTTGGCATGCCGTGACCATACCCATGTTGAAACGATCGGTGCAAGATGAGTAGTCTGACGTCATGGCCGGCCGCAAGCAGTTCGACGTGGACGAGGCGCTACGGCGTGCGATGCACGTCTTCTGGCGCTGGGGCTATTCGGAGACCTCGATCGACCGCCTGACCGAGGGCACCGGCCTGGGACGCAGCTCGCTCTACGGCACCTTCGGCGACAAGAGCGCACTGTTCCGCAAGAGCCTGCACCGGTACGCGCAGACCTACCACCCGCGGTACGAACAGGCGCTTGCCGGCGCGCACCCGACCCCGAGCGCGGTCGTGGCCGCCTACCTCCAGGTGACGCTGAACCGCATCGCCGACCCGACGGTCCCGGACGGCTGCCTGCTCACCCTGTCGGCGGCGCAGTTCCCGGCCCTCGACGCGGCGGGGCAGGCGACGGTCCGCGCCATGATCGATGGTCTGCGGGCGATGCTGGAGCAGTCGTTGCGGGCGGCCGGCGCCGACGAGCACGCCGCGGCGGAGTGGGCGTTGTGCACGCTGGCGACGAACAAGTCCCTGGCGGTGCTGAGCCGCGCCGGCTTCTCGGGCGAGGACCTGGCCACCGTCGCCGCAGCCGCCGCCCGCATCCCGCAGAGATAGGGGTACCCGGACCCCGGAAACGCCGCGCGGCGCGGGTAGATGACGCGGAGCACGGGGTACTGCCGACGCATGGCTGAACTTCCCACGCACATCCTGACCGACGCGGGTTTCACGACCGACGAGGCGGACGCCATCGTCAAGGCCCTGGTGGCCGGTGACAACCTGCACGGCGACACGAACGCTGACGAGCCGATCAACATCGACGACCTTCCGCCGGAGAAGAAGGAGGCACTCGACCGGTTCAACCTTGCGGTCGCCGCCGACGCCTGAGCCGGCTGCTCCTGGCCTCATCCAGTCTTCGGGGCGTCATCCGTAACCGGGTGGCGCCCCGGTGTCCTCAGTGCGGCACGTGTTCCGGGCTCCGCTGGTGCGAACGCGGCGGATACCCGGTTGGCCCCTGGCCGACGCCGGTCGAGACTGTGGCGCATGGAGTTCCTGTGCTATCACCGCGACCGCCCCGGTTCCGCCGCCCTTCGCGACGAGCTGCGGGAGGAGCACTGGTCCTACATGGACCGGTACGCGGGCGCGATGATCGCGCGCGGGCCGACGCTGGCCGACGACGGCGTCACGCCGACCGGGAGCCTGCACATCGTCGACGTGACCGGTCCCGCCGCCGCCCGTGCCTTCGCCTTCGACGAGCCGAACTATCAGCACGGCGCGTACCGCGACGTGCTGCTGCGCCGCTGGCGCAACACGCTCGGGCGCACGATGTGGGAGTTTCCGGGCGGCAGCCTCGGCGGCGACCGGTACCTGGTGCTGGGCCTGGGCGCCGGACCGGCGGGCGACCTGGCCGTACCGGCCCGTCCGGACGAGCTGGTCGCGTACGGGCCGCTGCTGTCCGACGACGGAACCCGGTGGCTGGGCACCGCTGCCGTGGTCCGGGCCGCCGGGCCGGACGCCGCCCGCGCCGTCCTGACCCCGAGCCGGTACGCCGGGATCGAGGTGCACAACTGGCAGTTCGGCGGTCGACCCGGGTCGTCCGGTCTCTCGCCCGGGTCCGGCCGGTAGGCTGCATCCCTGCCGTGCCTCAGCGACGCGAGGGGAACGCCCGTCATGGCCATGGTCCGTGTCGAAGCCATCGTCGACGCGCCCGCCCGGCAGGTCTGGGACGCGGTCGCGGATGTCGGCGCGGTACACCGGCGGCTGCTGCCCGGCCGGGTCGCCGACGCCCGGATCGACGGCGACGTCCGGATCCTGACCATGCCGGACGGACATCAGGTCCGGGAACTCATCCTGGGCGTCGACCACGACCTGCGCCGGATGGCGTACGCGGTGGTCGAGGGGCAGCGCCTGCCGTTGACCTACCACCACGCGGCGTTCCAGGTGCTCGACGAAGGCCCCCGCTGCCGGCTCGTCTGGCTGACCGACGTCCTGCCGCACCACATGGCGGATGTGGTGCGGCCGCGGGTGGAGCGGGGGATCACGGAGATGAAGGCGGCCCTGGAACGCGACGCGACGTCGTGACGGGCGACGGTCCGACCGCTGGAGCCGCCGCACGATCATGATGGGCGTCATGCCCGGTGGAACGGGCTGCCGTGTGCCCGGATCGGGTCCTGACCGCGGTCAGTGACGGTCGGGGGCGCCCTGGATGATGCGGTCCAGGATGGCGCGTGCCGTCGTGAGCTTTTCGATGGACCCGGTGAGGCGGTGGCGTTCCTCGGCCAGGGCATCGAGAAGTTCGGGGCAGGTGGGCGCCAGCACCGTCCGGTCGTCGGGGATGCAGGGCAGGATCTCGGCGATCGCGGCGGTGCCCAGGCCGGCGGAGAGCAGCAGTTGGATGTGCCCCACCACGCGTACGGCCTGTTCGTCGTAGTGCCGGTACCCGCTTGCGTGCCGGTCGGGCCGCAGCAGCCCCTGTTCCTCGTAGTAGCGCAGGGCACGGGGGGTGGTGCCGGTCTGCCGGGCCAGTTCACTGATCCGCATGTCCGGAGCCAAACAGGACTTGACCTTCACGTCAACGTGAAGGTTTACCGTCGCTGCTGTGACAGACCATGACATCCCCATCGACCAGCGGTCCACCGTCGCCGTCCTGGGCCTCGGCCCGATGGGCCGGGCACTCGCCACTGCCGCGCTCGCCGCCGGGCACCCGACGGTGGTGTGGAACCGTACGCCGGGCCGGGCCGACCCGCTCGTGGCGCGGGGAGCCGTGCTCGCGCCCACGGTGGGCGACGCGGTACGGGCGGCCTCGGTCACGATCGCCTGCATGATCGACTATGCCGCGGTCCGCGCGAGCACGTCCGGCCTCACCGACCGGCCCGGAGGCACTCTGGTCAACCTGAGCAGCGGGCACGCCGCAGAAGCCCGCGCCATGGCCGACCTCGCCGCACGGCGTGGCGTCGACTACCTGGACGGCGCCATCCTGACCCCGGCGCCCACGATCGGCACACCCGCCGCGACGATCCTCTACAGCGGACGGCACGCGCTCTACCAGCGACACCGGGCCCTGCTGGATGCGTTCGCCGGCACCGGCATCCACCTCGGCGACGACGTCGGCGGCGCGGCGGCGTACGAGACGGCGCTGCTCGACCTGTTCGCCATGTCCGTCGGTGGACTCGCGCACGCCTTCGCCCTGGCCGTCGCCGAGGGCATCGCACCGGCCGCATTCGCCCGCTTCGCCAAGGGGATCGGCGGCCTGCTGCCCGATCTCACCGACCGGTTCGCCGCTCAGCTTGCCGCCGGCCAGTTTCCGGCCGACGTCTCCAGTGTCGCGTCGGCGGCCTCCGCGCTGTCGCACGTGCGGGCCGCCGCCGCCGTGCACGGAATCGACGCCGCCCCGCTGGAGGCCGTCCACCGCATCATCGAGCGGGCGGTCGCGGCCGGCCACGGCGGCGACAGCTACGCCCGGCTCGCTCAGCAGCTCGCCGGAGCCGGAGTCGACGCCGTGGCCCCGCGGGCGGGCTGACACGGCGACCGCCGGATCACCCGGTGGTCGGAGGTTTCGCCTTCTGCGGGTGGGGCGTCTCGTGGCGGGCCAGCATGGCGACGAACTCGCGGATCTTCCGCTCCCGGGTCTCGGCCCGTTTGACCGCGTTCAGCCGGTGGATGAGCGCGAACCGGTTGGCGCTGGTGAGGACGTCGAACATGGCCTGTGCGGCCGGCTCGGCGGCGACGGCGGCGAGCAGGTCGGCCGGCACCTCGGCCTCCGAGGGCGGGGCGTAGGCGGCTGCCCAGCGCCCGTCCGCCTTCGCTGCCTCCACCGCCGCCCGGCCCGAGGGACGCATCCGCCCCGCCGCCTCCAGCCGGGCCACGTGCTCGACGTTGCGTCGGGACCAGGAGCTGCGGGGCCGGCGCGGGGTGAACCGGATCCAGGAGCTCTCCAGGTCGCGCTTGCGGGCCTGCCCGTCGATCCAGCCGAAGCAGAGCGCCTCGTCGACCGCCTGCTGCCAGGTCAGCGTGGTGACCGTGCCGCCCTTGCGGGTCAGGGCGAGCCAGACGCCGGGTGAGGTGGCATGGTGGGCCGACAACCACGCCCGCAGCGCCTCGGCGTCCGCGACGATCAACTCTTCCAGCTCGATGCCCGGCATGACGGAAGGCTAACCCCTCGGTATGACACACGAGATCACCGCCGATCTGGTCCGGGAACTGCTCCACGACCAGCATCCGGATCTCGCCGATCGACCGCTCCGGCCGGGTGCGCGGGGATGGGACAACCAGGTGTGGCGGCTCGGTGACGACCTGGCCGTCCGGCTTCCCTGGGCGACCGTGGCCGCCGACGCGTTGCTGCGCAAGGAACACCGCTGGGTGCCCCGGCTCGCTCCGCGCCTTCCGCTGCCGGTTCCGGTCCCGCAGCGGCTCGGCGAGCCGTCCCCGTTGTTCCCGCACCTGACTGGTCACCACGTGGGTGCCGGGGGCGCCGGCCGACCGCGCGCCCGTCACCCGGGCGGCCGAGGCGGCCACCGCCCTGGCCGGCTTCCTGTCCGCCCTGCACCACCCCGCCCCGGGCGACGCGCCCACCAACCCGTACCGGGGTGGGCCGCTGACCGGCCAGGCGGACGGGTTCGCCGAGGCGCTGACCGACGCCACCGCCCGAGACTCCGCCGGGTCGGCGCCGACGTCCCGGCCCGGGCCGTAGGGTCGGCGCATGACGACCGAACAGGTCCGCCGGGCGTACGCGGCCATGGCGGACCGCTACATCGCGTTGTTCGGCACGAGCGGCCAGGTGCACGCCGACGATCTCGCATTCCTCCGGCGGCACCTGACCGGCCGGCCCGGCCCGGTGCTCGACCTGGGCTGCGGGCCCGGCCACCTCACCGACTTCCTCCGCGCCCACGACGCCGACGCGACCGGGGTCGACATCGTCGGCGAGTTCATCGCCCACGCGCGGGCCGCCCATCCGACCGGTCGTTACCTGCTCGGGTCGATGGCGGATCTTCCCGTCGCCGACCGGCGGGTCGCCGGCATCCTGGCCTGGGGTTCGGTGATCCACCTGCCCCCGGCCGGCCTGGACCGGGTGCTTGCCGAATTCCGTCGGGTGGCCGCGCCGGGCGCGACCGTGGTGCTCGGGATCTTCGTCGGCGACGAGGTCGCGGCGTTCGACCACAAGGTCGTCACCGCCTACCGCTGGCCGGTCGACGCGTTCGCCGAGCGGCTGGCCCGGGCCGGCTTCACCGAGGTGGAGCGCCTGCACCGGCCCGGTGACGCCGGCCGCCGGCCGCACGCCGCCGTCGCGGCGGTCGCCGCCGGCTGAACCGCCCGTCGTCAGCTGGGTGCCGCCCGCCCCAACGACGCGCCACCCCGCCGTCAGGACGCCGGCCCGGAGTTCCGGAGCGCCGCCGCCGCCGTCGCCCGTACGGTCGGGTTGCTGTCCTCGCTCAGGCGGGCGAGCAGCGGCCGGGCCGGTGGCCAGCGTGGCAGCGCGGCGGCGAGGACGCCGGCGACGGCCGCCCGCACCCACCAGTCCGGATCGTCGACCCGGGACCGCAGCGCGTCCGGTGGCACGCCGAGCAGGCCGAGGCCGCGCACCGCCCCGGCGCGTACCGACGACTCGGGGTCGTCGAGGAGCACGCCCAGCGCGGCTGCCGCGACCGGGACGCGGTCGGAGTGCGCGGCGCGGCGGCCGATCGCCTCGCCCAGCACGGTCCGGACCGGCCAGGCCGGGTCCGCCGTCAACTCGACCAGATGGTCCACCACCGCCGGCGGGGCGGACCAGGCCAGCAGCAGCACGGCCTGATCACGGACCCAGGCGTCCGGGTCGCGCAGCGCGGTGACGACCAGCGCGTACGCCCTCGGGTCGAGATGCACCGCCGGCAGCGCGCCGAGCGCGGTCCGCCGGATCTCCGGGTCGGGGTCGGCCGCCGCCGCGCGTAGCCGCTCCAGGTCCGCCGCCTCGAACACGTGCCCGAGCGCCTGCAACGCGGCCCGTCGCAGATGCGGGTCACCGTCGTCGAGCAGCGGGAGGACGACGGCCCGGCACGCGGGCGGGTCCGCGAGCGTCGCCAGGCCCAGCGCCGTCCCCAGTTGCTCACCGTCGTCGTCGGCCTCGTCGTCGTGCCGCGCGTCGGCGAGGAGCCGCAGCAGCCGGGGAAACACGTCGGCGCCGGACAGCCGGGCCAGGAGGTGGGCCATCAGGTCCCGGCCGTACCGGTTGCGTTCGCGGACGTAGCGCTCCAGTTCGGCCCGTGCCGCCGCCGCGGTGGCGCGGTCGCCGCTGGCGGCCAACTCCCGTAAGAGTGGCCATGGATCGTCGTCCAGGGTGCCGTCGGCGATGCGCAGCAGGTTGGTCAGCGGCACCCGGGCCCTCCATGGGCGAGGCGTGGATCGGGGAGGTGCCCGTGCCGGCCGAGGCGTGGCGGCGGGCCCGCGGGGTTGGGCACTCCCGTCCGACCGCGGAAAGGCGGCGTCAGCGTACCCCGGTCGATCGTCCCGCTCGGACCTCGCGCGTCAGCCGGTCGGGTGGGCCGTCGCATGGACGTCCCGCTGCGCGTCGGGCCGCCCCGCGTCGGGCCGCGACGCGCCCGGACGGTGTGAATTGGGTGGCACGATCGGGGGCCGGCCGTGAGGATCCGTCCCATGGACCCCGACCCGCTGCTCGACCGGGCCCGCCACGTCTGGCTCCGGATGGCCGGCGTTCCGGTGCGCTTTCCTCCGGACGGCGGCGTCGAGGTGGTCGTCTCGGCGAGGTCGCTGCTCTGTCCACCGGGCTGGGTCGGGATCGTCACGGTGGGCGGTGCCGCCGTGGTCACCGCACCGGACGGCGACACGGCCGAGTTGATCCGCCGTGGGCTGCCCGGAGCGCCGGTCGGTGGTCTGACCGATCCCGACCGGCTGTGTGCGGCGCTGCCGGTGGCCGACGCGCTGGGGCCGGCGAGCCTTGCCTACACCGACCGCCACCGTTTCCGGCCGGCGGGACCCGACAGGGTGGAGGTGCTTCCCCGGGACCACGCGGATCTCACCGCGCTCCTGACGTCGGTGACGGCCGACGACGCCGAGGAGTGCGGGCTGGCCGACATCACCTCCCACGCGTTCGTCGTACGCCGCGAGAACCAGGTCGTCGCCGCGGCCGGCTACCGTCGGTGGCCCGGGGAGGCGGCCCACCTGTGCGTTCTCACCAGGCCGGATCAACGCGGACGCGGGCTGGCACGGGCGGTCGCCTCCCGAGCGGTGGCGGACGGTCTGACGCGTCGTCTGCTGCCGCAGTGGCGGGCGCGGCCGGGGCCGTCGCCGCGCGTGGCGCGGGCGCTGGGCTTCCGCGTACTCGGCGGTCAGCTCAGCGTCCGGCTCGGATGCGGGCGTCCCCTCCTGTGACGACCTGCGGGCCTACCCGACCGGCGCCCGGCCGCGGTCGTGGGGAACGCCGGCCACGGCGATGCCGCGCACGTCGACTCGGGTGGTGGGAGGGGCTGGGTTCCGGTGGTCAGGACGCCTGGCGGACGGGCGTGTCGGCGAGCCAGGTGTCGGCCAGCTCGGCGAGCGGGACGTCGAGGGCCTGACTGAGGCAGACCACGGTGCCGAACGCCGGCGCGGGCAGCCGGCCCGCCTCGATCTTGCGGAGCGTCTCCGGGGAGATGCCGGCCGCCAGGGCCACCTCGCCGAGGCTGCGGCCGGCTCGCGCGGATCGCAGGGCGACGCCGAGGCGTCGGCCGGCGGCGATCTGTTCGGCGGTGAGAGGCTGGCGAACCATGGCAGCAGGATATCCCCTCGGGACGCCCGCAGCGGGCGTGGTATAAAAATACCGGACCGGGAGAGGGAGGCTGTCGTGATCGAGCTCAAGTCCGCCGAGGAGATCGGCCGGATGGCGGTGACCGGCCAGTTCGTCGGTGAACTGCTCGCCGAGCTGAAGGGCGTCGCCGCGGTCGGCGTCAACCTGATGGACATCGAGCACCACGCCCGCCGCCGGATCGCCGAGCGCGGCGCCGAGTCCTGCTACTGGGACTACGCCCCGTCGTTCGGCCGGGGCCCGTTCCGCAACGTGCTGTGCCTGTCGGTCAACGACGCGGTGCTGCACGGCCTGCCGCACGACTACGTGCTGCGCGACGGCGACCTGCTCAGCATCGACATGGCGGTCGGCATCGACGGCTGGGTCGCCGACTCCGCGCTCTCGTTCGTCGTCGGCACCCCCGACCCGGCCGACCTGAAGCTGATCGAGGCCACCGAGGTCGCGCTGGAGGCCGGCATCGCCGCCGCCCGGCCCGGCGGTCGCCTCGGCGACGTCTCCGCCGCGATCGGCGAGGTCGCCCACGCCTACGGCTACGGCGTCAACGGCGAGTTCGGCGGCCACGGCATCGGCCGCACCATGCACGAGGCCCCGCACGTGGCCAACAGTGGTCGCGCCCGCCGGGGCATGAAGCTCACCCCCGGCCTCACCATCGCCATCGAACCCTGGCTGTGCCGCACCACCGACAAGATCAGGGTCGACGACGACGGTTGGACGATCCGCTCCGCCGACGGCTCCCGCACCGCCCACTCCGAACACACCGTCGCCGTCACCGACTCCGGCCCGCAGGTCCTCACCCGCCGTCCCACCGACGCCGCCACGCCGGGCGACCCCACCCGCAAGCCCGCCGCCGCCTCCTGAGCCGGGCCCGGACGGAAGTCCCGCCCGGCAGCAGCAGCGGCGTGCCGAGCAGCAGCACGCCGGAGACGGTGATCGCGGCGAGCGGGCCGGTGAGCGTGGCGAGGCCACCCCAGACCACCGTCAGCGCGGCGGACGTGAGCCGGCTGCCGACGCTCCACGCGCCGAGCACCCGGGCCGCGTGGTCGGTGGGGGTCCGCCGCAGCCGCTCGGTGGCGTAGATCGGGTTGAACACGCCCATCGCCACGATCAGCAGGCCCTCGACCAGGATCACGGTGACGAGCCCACCGACGCCGGGTCGGACGAACGCCAACCCGAGCGGGAAGACCGACCGCAGCCAACCGCTGGCGGTCAGCACCCGCTGCCCGCCGTACCGTCGCACCAGGCGGGGGGAGAGTCGCGCGCCCACGAAGCCGCCCAGCGCCGGCAACCCGAACGCGAGACCGTACTGCCAGGCCGGAAACGCGTACGCACCGAGCAGGAGCACGGCCAGCAACGGGACGGTGGCCGTGATCAGGCCGTTTACCAGCACCGAGTTGAGGAACAGCCGGCGCAGGACCGGATCGTGGCGGATGAACCGCCATCCGCCGAGCAGATCCGCGCCGCGCGGCGCCGCCGCCCGGGCGGTCGCCACGTCGCCGCCGGAGATCCGGTGGACCGCGAGCGCCGACAACAGGTAGCTCAGCGCGTCGGCGGCGACGGTGACGACCGGGCCGAGCAACCCGACCAGCGCACCGCCCAGCGGCGGGCCGGCCGCCGTCGCCACCCAGGCCGTGCCCTCCAGACGACCGTTCGCGACCAGCAGCCGGTCGGCGGGCACGAGATGCTTCAGGTACGCGCCGGACGCGGCCGTGAACGCGATCCCCGCGCTCCCGCAGACCACCGCGACGACCAGCAGCTGGCCGAAGGTCAACACCCCGAGCACGTACGCGACCGGCACGCTCGCCGTCGCGGCGAACCGGACCAGATCCGTCCCGATCATCACCGGGCGCTTCGGCCGGTGCTCCACCCACGGCGCGAGCGGAAACGCCACCACCGCCGCGACCGCGAGGCCGGCCGCCTCCAGCAGCGACACCGCGAACGCCGACGAGTGCAGCTCCCGCACCGCGAGCAGCGGGAACGCGCCGAACGCGAGCCACGTGCCGTACGTGCTGACCGCGTACGCCGACCACAGCCGGTTGAAGTCCTGATCCCGTGCCACCGCCGCATCAGACCGGTCGCCGGCGCGCGTGATCAAACAACCGCGCCCGGGCGAGCCACAACCACCGGTTGGACGGCCCTAGGCTGAGCCGGTGGACTCCGAGGCAGTGCGATCGTTCGTCCGGGCCGCCGACGTCGGACAGTTCCAACATGCCGCCGACGAGCTGGGGGTCACCCAGCAGGCCGTCTCCAAACGGGTCGCCGCGCTGGAACGTGAGCTGTCGGTCCGCCTGTTCACCCGGACCGCCCGCGGCGTCGACCTGACCCCCGACGGCCGGACGTTCCTCCCGCACGCCCGCGGCATCGTGGCGAACGCCGACCGGGCCGTCGCCGCGCTCCGGCCCGGCTCCCGGGCGCTGCGCGTCGACGTGCTCGGCCTGCGCAGCGCACAGGCCGTCGTCCTGCACGACTACTGGCGCGCCCACCCCGGCACCCGCCTGGACGTGGTCACGCTCCGGGTCGACGACCCGCGCCGGGTGGCCGCCGCCGTCCGGGCCGGCGACCTGGACGCCGCGTTCCGCTCCGTCACCGACCCGGCCACGTTGCCGCCCGACGTCCGGATGGTCCACGCGTTCGACTCGCCGCTGGAACTGCTCGTCGGTCCCCGGCACCCGCTCGCCGCCGCGCGCACCCTCACCCCGGCCCACCTGCGCGGGCTACGCATCTGGGTGCCCGGCATCGTGGCGCACAGCGAATGGTCGGAGTTCTACGACCAGCTCGCCACCGCCTTCGACCTCCGCATCGACGCGGCCGGCCCGAACTTCGGCGACGAGGTGCTCCTCGACACCCTGGCCGACGCCGCCGACGTGGCCACAGTGGTCGGCGCGCGCGACAGGTACCTGTGGCCGGCGAGCCACGACCTGCGCCGCATCCCGATCCGGAACCCGACGCTCGCGTACCCGATCTCGCTGATGCTGCCCACGACGAACCCGCACCCGGGTCTCCGGGCGATCGTCGACCACCTCGCGGCCCTGACCCGGCCGCCCGATCCGGTGTGGCGACCGTCCTGGGCCGCCGTCACCCCGGCGGCGGGTCGGCGGTGATCCGCTCCAACGTGCGCCGGCCGAGTCGGCTCATCACCGGGTTGGACTCCCGGTAGTACCAGACCAGGCCCATCGCCTGCTCGAACGCCCAGGCCCGACCGCGTTCCCACGTCAGGTCGTCGCAGCCGAGCCGCTCACGCAGCGCCGAGCGGGGCCCGGCTTCCAGCAGATGCCAGCCGCCGACGAGGTCGAGCGCGGGATCGGCCGGGCCCGACCCACCCACGTCGAGGACCCCGGCCAGCCGGCCCGCGCGGACCAGCACGTTGCCCGGGATCAGATCGGTGTGGCTCATCCGGTCCGGCGTCCCGCCTCGGGGCAGCTCCCGCATCGCCGTCCAGAACCGGCGCAGCAGCGGCACGTCCAGCAGCCCTTCGCTGCGCCGCAGGCAGGTCTGCATCCACTCGTCGTGCGCGAGCAGGACACCGCCCCGGCCCGACCCGTCGAACGTGCGTCCCCCGGTGTCGATGGCCCGCACGTCGGTGACGAACTCGGCGAGATCGTCGGCGAAGGCGTACGAGTCGCCCGGGTCCTCGACGGTCGCCACGACGCCGGGCAGCCAGGTCTGCACCGACCAGGGGAGCGGATAGCCGGCGCCGGGCCGGCCGAGCGCGACCGGCTCCGGAGTGGGAAACCGGGTCCGGCCCCGCATCTCGCGGGCCGCGTCCGCCTCACGAGCCAGCCAGCGCCCCGCCGCCTGCGGCTCCTGCGGTTGCCGGGGAAACCGCGCGGTCAACCGGTCGCCCAGCCGGAAGATGGCGTTGACCGTGCCGGAGGACGCCAGCGGCCGCACCGGCAGGCGCCGCCACGCGGGGAACTGCGCATCCACCAGGGCGCGAACCGTCTCCGGCGCGACCGTGAGTTCGCCCTCGTGCATCGGCATGCCGGCAGCCTGGCCGGCCCGGCGCGCGCCCGCAACCGGTTACCCTGCCCGACGTGAGGGCTCCCGACTGGCTCGCCGACATCCGCACCTCCTACGACACGGTGGCGGTCAGCTACGCCGACCTGCTGCGGGACGCGCTCACCGAGGAACCGTTCCAGCGGGGCATCCTGGCGCTCTTCACCGAGCTGGTGCGGGCCCGGGGCGGCGGGCCGGTGGCCGACGTCGGGTGCGGCCCCGGCCGGATCACCGGCCACCTGCACGGGCTCGGTCTGGACGCGTTCGGCGTCGACCTGTCACCCGGCATGATCGAGGTGGCCCGGCGGGACCACCCCGGGCTGCGCTTCGAGGTGGGTTCGATGACCCGCCTCGACCGGTGTCGAGGGCGGCTTCGTCTTCGCCCACCGGTGACGGCGGTACCGTGCCCTGGTGTCCGCCACCTCGGTGACGTCGTCCGCCGTCACGTCCGCGTTCGACTACTACCTGCTGTGCCCGGCCGGTGCGCCGGCCGCGCCGCCCGGGCTGCTGGTCGAGGAGTGGGTGCTGGCCGACGATCTTTCGGCGACGCGCCTGCGGACCGCCGGTTGGACCCCGGCGGACGGCGGGTGGTGGAGTTCCGCCGCGTTCGCCCGCGCGGTCCGCGCGGACCCCGGCGTCCGGGCCCGGCTGCGGGCGGTCACCAGGGCCGCCGCCGAGGAGGCGTACCTCCGGTCGGGCGGCGGCGCGCTGCCGGACGAGGACGTGCTGCGCGGCCACTTCCGGGACGACGTGCCGCTGGCGGCCGTGGCGCCGCTGCGGCTCGGCGACGGACCGCCGGTGTGGCGGGTGCTGTTCGCCGGTGAACTCGACAACGGGCGGCTGGCCGGCCTCCGGACCGCCCTGCGGCTCTCCGACGGCACCGGCCCGGGTGTCGCCGGCACCGGGCGGCTACACGTCGACGACACCACCTTCCGCTGGGACCTGCGCCGCGTCGGCGGCGGTGTGGCGTGGTGCCTGGACGTGACCGTCGAGCCGGCGCACCGGGACGCGCTGCGTCCGCTGCTGCGCCGGCTCACCGACGTGGCACGCCGCCACGGCCTGGTGCCCGCGACGATCGATTGCTTCGCCTGACGACAGACGTCATGGCTCCTGTCAGTCGGCGAACTCGACAGCGGCGAGCGCGGCCGAGCGGTGCGTGGCGAGGAGTTCGGCCTGCTCGACAGCGGCGAGCGCGGCCGAGCGGTGCGTGGCGAGGAGTTCGGCCTGCTCGACGACCGCCCGGCGGCGGCTGTCGGGGAGCTTCTGCCAAGGCTGCACGGCGACCGTCAGCCTCGCGCCGGACTTGCGGGGCCGCCAGGTGCCGACCAGGTCACCGTCGACCAGGACAGCGCCGGGACGGCCCAGCACCGGCCACAGCTCCTTGGCCCGGGCCGGGTCCGGCACCAGCGTCGCGCGGTCCTTCGCCTGGAGGAACAGGTCGTACGGGCCGAGCAGCCGGGTC
The DNA here is from genome assembly GCF_003027925.1 of Micromonospora sp. RP3T. Lineage (GTDB taxonomy): Bacteria > Actinomycetota > Actinomycetes > Mycobacteriales > Micromonosporaceae > Micromonospora. Next base: position 22,434 of record NZ_PYPS01000053.1, on the reverse strand, counting down.
ACCGTGGCCCCGGCCGTCGCCGTCGCCGTCTCGTCCTCGGCGAGCAGCCAGCGGGTCTCGCCGTCGACCGGCACCTCCACCACGTCCTGCGGCCAGCGCGCCCGCACGTCCTTGACCGGGGCGTCGAGGTAGTCGGCCACGTGCTTCGGGGTGGCCGGGCCGAGCAGCCGGAGATAGGCGCGGACCAGGTCGAACCGGTCGCCGGGGTCCGCCGCCCGGCGGAACGCCGGGATGCGGCGCAGCACCGGTGGGGACGTGCCGGGCGTCAGCTCCAGCCCGGCGCGCACGGCGGCCAGCCGGAACGGCATCTCGTAGAGGTGGGTGGCCTGGCAGGGCCGGCAGAACCGCAGGTAGGGCTCGGGGAGCTGGGTGGCGAGGCGGGCCGAGACGTCGCCCTTGACGGTCGGCTCGGTGACGATCGCGCGCATCCGCCCGGCCACCTCGTCGAGCGCGGTCACGATGCCGATGCCGGCCGCCTTCAACGGTCTGGCGGCATCGTAGATGCGCTTGCCGGCGTCGGCGTCGGTGAACGGCTCGACCGCGGCCGCGACCCGGCCGACGTCGGCGCGGCGGTAGAGGTGGGGCGCGCCGCGCACCGTCCACAGCAGGACCACCTCGTCGTCGGAGAGCGCCGACGCGTCGACCCCCCGCAGGGCCAGCGCCCAGCGGGCGCCGTCCGGGCCGGTGTCCTGCACGCCCAGGTCGAGCACGGCGGTGTCGACGAGCGCGCCCTCGACGCGGTCGAGTTGCTGGGCCCGCACGCGGAAACTCATCACCTGACGCCGGTCGACCATCGCCCCAGCCTAGGCGCAGGCACCGACAAACGCCGGTAGCCGGCAGCCGGGTCAGTGCGACGCCGGGCGGGCCACCGATCCCGGTTCGCCCGCCCGACGGGGGCCGCCGGAACGCTTGAGCGCGAACACCCCGCCGCCGATGAGCACGGCGCTGAGCACGATGCCGACGAGGTTGCCGTCGGCGAGACTGCCGAACACCATGAGCAGACCGATGATCACCGACACCCCGCCGACCAGTCGCAGGAGGTAACGCCCGATCGCCTTGCCCCGTGAATCCATCATGGAGCGTCGGCTACCCGGTCGCCCGGCACGGCAAACGGAAGAGATCGTGGTGACATTTGTACCGGCCGGTCGGGTATCGCCGGCCCTGCCGTCCCACCACCACCGGCTTCTACCGTCTCCGGTGTGGACGACGACGCGGTACGACTGGCCGGGCTCACCCGGCGCTACGGCCCGGTGCGGGCCGTCGACGCACTCGACCTGATCATCCCGCCGGGGAGCACGGTCGCCCTGCTCGGCCCCAACGGCGCCGGCAAGACCACCACGCTGGAGATCCTGCTGGGACTTCTCCCGGCCGACGCCGGCACGGCTGCGGTGTTCGGCCGGGAGCCCGCCGAGGCGGTGCGGGCCGGCCGGGTCGGCGCGATGCTCCAGCACGCCGGCTTCGTGCCCGGCGCCACCGTCGGTGACCTGGTCGGGCTGGCCCGGGCGCTGCACGCCCGCCCGCTGGACACCGACCGGATCCTCGACCTGGCCGGCCTCACCGAGCTGGCCGCGCGCCGGGCGGACCGCCTCTCCGGCGGTGAGGCGCAGCGCGTCCGGTTCGCGTTCGCGCTGGCCGGCGAGCCGGACCTGCTGGTCCTCGACGAGCCCACCACCGCGCTCGACGTCGACGCCCGGCGGACGTTCTGGGCGGCCATCCGGCGGTACGCCGACGACGGCCACACCGTGCTGTTCAGCACCCACCAGCTGCACGAGGCCGACGAGTACGCCGACCGCGTGGTGGTGCTCGCCGCCGGCCGGGTGGTGGCGGACGGGCCGCCCGCCCGGATCCGCGCGCTGGCCGGCGCCCGTACCGTCGCCTTCGATCTCGCCGGCGGGCCGGTCGACGGCCTCGCGGAGCTGCCCGCGGTGCGGTCGGTGGAGGTGCGCGGCGAGCGGGTGGTCCTCACCACCACCGACGCCGACGCGACGGTGCTCGCGCTCGCGACCGGCCGGGGTTTCCGGGGCCTGGAGGTCGCCGCCCCCGGCCTGGAAGCCGCCTTCCTCGCGCTCACCTCGACCGGAACGGAGTCCTGACATGCGCGCCTACCTGCGATTCGAGCTGCGGCGGCTGGTCCGGGACCCCCGGCTGACGATGTTCACGGTCCTGGGGCCGGTCGTCACGTACCTGATCTTTTCGCCGCTGGCCGGCGACGACCGGTTGTCCGGCCTCGACGCCGCGACCGCGCTGATGGTCGGCCTGGCCGGCTACGGCGCGGTGGCCGGTGCGCTCACGGTGGCCGGGTCGGTCGCCCAGGAGCGCGCGTCGGGTTGGCTGCGTCAGCTCCGTGTCACCCCGCTGCCACCCGGCCGGGTGCTGGCCGCCAAGGCCCTCACCAGCATGCTCAGCGGCGTACCGGCGGTCGTCGCGGTGGGCCTCACCGGCGTGCTCCAGCACCACGTCACGCTCTCCGCCGGCCGCTGGGCGGCGCTGGTGGCGCTGCTGTGGGTCGGCACCGCGCCGTTCGCGCTGCTCGGGCTCGCCATCGGGTACGGACTCGCGCCGCACCTCGCCCAGCCGGCCGTCTTCCTCGCCTTCCTCACCCTGTCCGTGCTCGGTGGCCTGCTCGTGCCGGTGGCCTACTTCCCGGACGCGCTGCGGGACCTGGCGCACGCGCTGCCCACGTACCGGTTCGCCGAACTGGGCTGGCGGACGGTCGACGGTCGGGCGCCCAGCCCGGTCGGGTTGACGGTGCTGCTCGCCTGGACGGTGGCGTTCGCCGGGTTGGCGACCGGCGCGTACCGTCGCTCGACCGGCCGCCGCTGACGGTCGTACGGTGTCTGCCATGGCCGTCACCGACCCGGACGCCGCCCGGCGGCGACGCGGCATCGCGCTGGTCGCGGCCCACACGCTGTGGTTCTGGCTGCTGGTCCCGCCGGCCGCCGCGATCGCCGGGGGCCGGGTGCGGCCCGCCGCGCCGGCGGCCGTCGGACTGGTCGCGTTCGCGCTGCTCTACCTCGCGTTGGTGGCCGTGCCGGTGGCGTCCCTGCCGGTCCCGCCGACCCTCCGGCGCCTCGGACTGGCGCTGTTCGCGCTGCTCGGCGCCGGCCTGGCCGGCGCCTACGCCGGTGGGCCGGGCGGCTGGCTGATCCTGCTGATGTACGTGGCGGCGGCGGGCGCCGTGACGGTGGCCCGGCCGGCGCGGGGCGCCGCCTGGGTCGGCGTCGCGGTCGCGGCGGTTCCGGTGATCGGCGCGGCTCGGGGCGCGCCGGTCGCCGACACCGCGCAGACCGCGCTGGTCACCATGCTCGCCGGGGCCATGACGCTGGCGTTCGCCCGGATGGCGCAGCTCGTCGACGAGCTGCGCCGGACCCAGCGGGAGCTGGCCCGTTCGGCGGTGCGGCAGGAACGGCTCCGGTTCGCCCGGGACCTGCACGACCTGCTCGGGCACACGCTGTCGTTGGTGGTGGTCAAGGCGGAGGTGGCCCGCCGGCTGGCCCGGACCGACCCGGACCGGGCGGCGACGGAGGCCGCGGACATCGAGCGGATCGGCCGGACCGCGCTCGCGGAGGTCCGCGAGGCGGTCACCGGTTACCGGGACCACAGCTTCGGCCGGGAGCTGGCGAACGCCCGGGTCGCCCTGGCTGACGCGGGGATCGCGGTGACGGTACGCCGCAGCGGTGACCCGCTCGGCGTGGCCGCCGACGACGTGTTCGGCTGGGTGCTCCGCGAGGCGGTGACGAACGTGCTGCGGCACAGCCGGGCGTCCCGGTGCGAGATCGCGCTGCACACCGGACGCGGCGGGTCGGTGCTGACCGTGCGGGACGACGGCATCGGCGGCCGGCCCGGGCTCGGCAACGGGCTGCGTGGACTCGCCGAGCGGCTGGGCCGGGCCCGGGGCACGCTGGACGTCGGACCGGCGCCCGGCGGCGGCCTGCTGCTCACCGCCCGGATCGACCGGCGGCCGGCCGCGGCGGTGCCGACGTGATCCGGCTGCTCCTCGCCGAGGACCAGGGCATGATGCGGGGCGCGTTGGCTCTGCTGCTGAACCTCGAACCGGACCTCGAGGTGGTGGCCGAGGAGAGCACCGGCGCGGGCGCGGTGGCGGCGGCCCGGCGGACCCGGCCGGACGTGGCGCTGCTCGACATCGAGATGCCCGACGGCACCGGTCTGGAGGCCGCCGCCGCGCTACGCACCGAGGTGCCCGACTGCCGGGTGCTCATTTTGACCACGTTCGGCCGGCCCGGCTACCTCCGCCGGGCGATGGAGGCCGGCGCCCGGGGTTTCCTGGTGAAGGACGGGCCGGTGGCGGAGTTGGCGGCGGCGGTCCGGCGGGTGCTGGCCGGCGAGCGGGTGATCGACCCGGTGTTGGCGGCGGCGGCGCTGTCGGCCGGTCCCGACCCGCTGACCGACCGGGAACGCGCGGTGCTTGCCACCGCCGAGGACGGGGCCACCGTGGCCGACATCGCCGGCGAGCTGCACCTGTCGGAGAGCACGGTCCGCAACTACTTGTCGGCGGCGATCGGCAAGACCGGCACCCGCAACCGGATCGAGGCGGCGCGGACCGCGCGGGCGAACGGCTGGCTCTGACGACCGGCGGTCAGGGCCCCGGGCGGATCTCCATCTCGGCCACCAGACCGTCGACGAGGCGGTAGACGTGCGTGACGGTGTGGTCCGCCAGCTCGACGCCGGCCCGGTCCCGCACCACCTGGCGGACCGACACGGCGACCCGGCCGTCGGGTTCCACGGTGAAGGCGGTCGGCGTCACCGACGGGTCGAGCTCAGCCCACTGCCGCCGCCAGTAGTCGCCCACCTCGGCCCGGCCCCGGAGCACCCCACCCTCCCAGCCGTTGGGCCAGGAGACGTCCGGCGTCATGGCCGTCAGCAGGGTCGGCACGTCGCGTTCGTTGAACGCCGCGTAGAGCGCCGTGAGGCGGGCCTGTGCCGCGTCGGATCCGAGGGTCGTCACCCCCCGAGTGTGGCCCGCGCGGACCGGTCGCGGCCGGTGACTTCGCGCTGGGCAGAACGTCGGTCGACGACGTCGCGCCGGCCGGGACCTCAGCCGTCGGCGAGGAGCCGGTCGCGGACCTCGCGGCGCAGGATCTTGCCGATCTGGGAGCGGGGCAGGTCCTCGACCACCACGATCCGGCGGGGCACCTTGTAGCCGGCCAGGTGGGCGCGGCAGGCGGTGCGGATCGCCTCCGGGGTGGCGGCCACGGCGGGGTCGAGCACCACCGCGGCGACGACCTCCTCGCCGTCCGCGGTCGGCACGCCCACGGCGGCGGCCTCGCGGACGCCGGGTACGCGGCGCAGCGCGTCCTCCACCTCGGACGGGTAGACGTTGAAGCCGCCGGTGATGATGAGTTCCTTGATCCGGTCGACCACCGTCACGAAGCCGTCGGCGTCCATGGTGACGATGTCGCCGGTGCGCAGCCAGCCGTCGGGCAGCAGCACCTTCGCCGTCTCCTCGGGCCGGTTCCAGTAGCCGGTGAACACCTGCGGGCCGCGTACCAGCAGCTCGCCGGCCTCGCCGGGGGCACGGTCGCGGCCCGGGTCCTCGGGGTCGACGATGCGCACGTCGGTGGAGGGGAACGGCACCCCGACCGTGCCGGGCCGGCGGGTCGGCGCGACCGGGTTGCCCAGCGTGATCGGGGACGTCTCGGTCATCCCGTAGCCCTCCACCAGCAGTCCGCCGGTCACCGACTCCCACAGCTCCACCGTGGCCGGCGGCAACGCCATCGCGCCGGAGATGGCGTACCGGATCGAGGCGAGGTCGACGCCGCGCTCGCGGGCCGCGGTGGCCAGCCGCGCGTAGACCGGCGGCACGGCGGGCAGGAACGTCGGCGGGCGGCGGCGGGCCGCGTCGAGCACCTGGTCGGCGTCGAAGCGGGGGAACAGCACCAGCGTCGCCCCGATGCCGACGGCGAAGGTGAGGCAGAGCGTCAGGCCGTAGGCGTGGAACAGCGGCAGCACCGCGTACACGGTCTCCGCGCCGTCGCGCAGGCCGGGCACCCAGGCCCGGCCCTGCGCGGCGTTGGCCCGCAGGTTGCGGTGGGTGAGCACGGCGCCCTTCGGCACGCCGGTGGTTCCGCCGGTGTACTGGAGCAGCGCCACGTCGTCGACGCCGGGGCCGGGATGCGCGGCGGGCAGCGGTGCGGCGGCGGCGACCAGCTCCGACCAGGCGCGCGCGCCGGGCGCGGGGCCGGTCATGGCCGCGCGGGCGGCCCGGACCTTCGGCAGCGGCAGCCGCAGCGCCCACCGCTTGAGTCGGGGCAGCGCCGCGGTCAGGTCGACCGACACCACGGTACGCACGGCGCCGCGTCCCGCCACCAGCGGCGCGACCTTGTCCCAGGTGATCGCGACGGCGGCGCCGTGGTCGGTGAGCTGCCGGTCCAGCTCGTCGGCGGTGTACAGCGGGTTGTGCTCGACGACCACCGCGCCGAGGCGCAGCACCGCGTAGAACGCGACCACGTGCTGTGGACAGTTCGGCAGCACCAGCGCCACCCGGTCACCCGGTCGGACGCCGAGTCGGCGCAGCGCCTCGGCGGCGCGGGCCACCTGGTCGGCGAGTGCGGTGAAGGTGGTGGTGGCGCCGTAGAAGTCGAGCGCGACCCGGGGCCCGAACCGGCCGGCCGCGTCGGTGAGCAGGTCGACGAGGGAGCCGTCCGGTTCCGGGACCTCGGCCGGCACGCCCGGCGCGTAGCTGCGGGTCCAGGGCCGCCGGTCGGTCGCGTCCATCGCCGTCTCTCCTCGCTGCGCGGATGACGGCCCCAGCCTAACTTAACCGGCCGGTAACCTACGTTGGCGTAAGTTGCCGGGTTCGTCACATCAGCGGTGCGACGCCGAGTGCCGGTGCGCTATTCGCCGGGTCTTCACGATCGCGAAGATGACGACCGCGGCCAGCGCGATCACGCCGATGATGATGAGCCAGCGGACCGCCTCCAGCAGCAGCCCGAGCAGGATGAGCACGCCGGCGACCACGCCGACCACCCAGAGCAACGCGCGCATGTCGGTGCCTCCCGTCTCCTCCGGTCGGCCGCGCGCTTTCCCACATCCCGGCCGGGCATGCCCGGCCGGACATGCCCGGCCGGACACGTCGCCGGCGGACGGTCAGCGCCGGGCCACGTAGACGGTGTTCGCCGCCTCCCGCCCCTGCAACGGGTTGGGGAACCGGACGACGTGCGCGACCGACGTCGGGAACACCTCGGTCAGCGTGCGCTGGAACGCCGGATCCGGCGGGTCGTTCGACCAGAGCGCGAAGACGCCCTCCGGGTGCAGCAGCGCGGCCAGCAGGCGCAGCCCGTCGACCGTGTAGAACGGCGCGTGGTCGGGATGCAGCACGTGCCGGGGGGAGTGGTCCACGTCGAGCAGCACCGCGTGGAACCGCCGCCCGGGCTCGTCCGGGTCGAAGCCGCCGCCGGCCACCGCGGCGAAGAAGTCGGCCCGCACGAACCGGGTACGCGGATCCGCGGCCAGGCCGGCTGCGAACGGCAACAGCTCCTGCCGGTGCCAGTCGATCACGTCCTCGATCGCCTCGACCACCAGCATCGAGCGCACCCGGGGGTCGGCCAGCGCGGTGCGCGCGGTGTAGCCGAGCCCGAGCCCGCCGACCACCACGTCCAGTTCCTCTCCGGGCAGCGGCGCCAGCCCCAGCCGGGCCAGCTCGATCTCCGCGACCGGGAACGCGCTGGACATGAGGTACTCGTCGCCGAGCTTCACCTCGTACACGTCGGCGTCCAGCGCCGGGTCGCGACGCCGGCGCAGGCTGATCTCCCCGATCGGCGTCTCCCGCCAGGCCAGTTCCTCGAAGCGCGTACCCACCCGGTGTCCCCTCCGCCGATCCGTTCCCGGATGCTACCGGCCGCCCGCGACCCGGCCGGCGGGAACGGGCCGGTCCGGCCGCCTCGGTCGGCGGGTCCGCCTCAGTCGGCGGGTCGGGTGGCCACCACCACGGTGTCCAGCGCGTCGACCGTGCCGCCGTCGGCGGTCGGCACCGGCCGGCGGGCCGTCTCGGCGCGCCCGATGCGCAGCCCGGCCAGCCCGTCGACCACCGCCTCCGGGGTGAGCAGCACGCTCGCGTCCTGCGGACCGCCGGTGCCGGCGTCGAGGTTGGCCAGGTCGTGACCGACCACCACCAGCGTGCCGCCCGGGCGCAGCGCCGACCGGGCCGCCGCGAGCACCCCGGCGAAGTCGGCGGCGGGCAGGTGCAGATAGCTGATCAGCACCAGGTCGTAGCTGCCCGGCACCGGCCGGTACGCGGTCACGTCGGCGACCCGCCAGTCGACCGTGACGCCCCGCGCGGCGGCCAGCTCACGCCCCCGCTCGACGGCCACGGCCGAGAAGTCGACCGCGTTGACCCGCCAGCCCTGCCCGGCCAGCCACACCGCGTTGCGCCCCTCGCCGGCGGCGACGTCCAGCGCGGAGCCGGGACTCAGCCCGGACACCGACTCGACCACGAAACGGTTGGGTTCAGCGCTCCACACCAGTCCCGACGCGTTGGCGTACCGCTCGTCCCAGGCGCTGCTGTCCACTGTGTCCCCTCCTTCGGCGGCCCCACACCGCCACCGTGACCGTACCGGCTGCGACAAGAATGACCAGCCCGAGTCCTGCGAGCGGCGGCAACTGCCGGGCCAGCACGAACCCGCCCATCGCCACCACGAACCAGCCGAACGACAGGCGCAGCACGTGCTCCGGGATCCGGCCGGCGAGCCGCCCACCGAGCAGGCTGCCGACGATCGCGGCGACGGTGACGGCCGCGGCCAGCGTCCAGTCGATCCGCACGCTGGACAGGTAGCCGGCCAGGCCGGCGAACGACTTCATCGCGATGACCACCAGCGACGTGCCCACCGCCACCGGCATCGGCAGGCCACCGAGCAGCGCCAGCGCGGGCACGACCAGGAACCCGCCGCCGGCGCCGACCAGGCCGGTGACCAGCCCGACGATCACGCCGTCGAGGATCACCCGCAGCGTCGGCAGCTCGCGCGGGGTGGGCCGCCCCTCGACCGGGCGTCGGCCCCGGATCATCGCCGCCGCGGTGGCGAGCATCATCAGCGCGAACGCGGTGAGCAGCACGCCCGCCGGGACGAACCCGGCCAGCCGGCCGCCGGCGTACGCGCCGGTCATGCCGGCCACGCCGAAGATCAGCCCGGTGCGCCAGCGGACCCGGTGGGCGCGGGCGTGCGGCAGCACGCCGACCGCGCTGGTGGCGCCCACGACGAGCAGCGAGGTGGCGATCGCCTCCTTGGCGGGCAGGCCGGCGACGTAGACCAGCAGCGGCACGGCGAGGATCGACCCGCCGCCGCCGAGCAGGCCCAGGCTCACGCCGATCAGCACCGCGCCGGCCATCGTGAGCACCAGCGCGGTCACGACCGCCGCCCGGCGTCGTCGCGGAGCCGGCCGACGACGGTGTCCAGGTCGCAGCTCGCGCCCCGGTTGTACGGCAGCCGGCCGAGCAGCATGCCCATGGCGCAGGTGTTCGAGACCGCCGCGACGGTGAGACCGGCGCCGATGGCGCCCGCGACCCACTTCAGGCCCGGCACGAACACCGAGCCGAGCACGCCGGCCAGCACGATCGAACCGGCGACCAGGCGGACCTGACGCTCCAGCTCCCAGCGCGGCCGGCCCTGGACGACCGGGGCGCTCGCGGCCTGCCAGGCCAGCATGCCGCCGTCGAGCACCCGGAGGTTGGGCAGGCCGACGGTGGCCAGCGCCCGCTCCGCCTGGCCGGCGCGGGCGCCGGAGCGGCAGATCAGCACCACGTCCTCGTCCAGGTGGGCGCGCAGCTCCGCGCGGTGCTCCCGGAGCAGGTCCAGCGGCACGTTGTAGGCGCCGGGGATGTGCGTGGCCTCGAACTCGCCCGGGGTGCGGACGTCCAGCAGTCGGGGCGCGCGGCCGGCGGCGATCAGCTCGCCCAGCGTCGCCGCGTCGACGGTCGACGGGTTGGTGGTGGTCATGTCTTTCTCCTTCGGTGGTCTTGCGGGCAGGGGTCGTCGCCGGCCGGCGCGTCGCGCGCCGGCCGGGCGGGTGGCAGGGCGGGTCAGCCGGTCGGGGCCATCCGGACGCCGGCGGCCTCGGCGCGGCCGAACGCGTCGTCGATCAGCACCACGTCGCGGCCGGCGTTGGCCAGCAGGGACGCGGCGGCGGTGGCCCGGTAGCCGGAGCCGCAGTGCACCCAGACCGTCCCGGCGGGCACGTCGGCGAGCCGTCCGGGCAGGTCTGGCAGGGGGACGTGCACCGCGCCGTCGACGTGCCCGGCCCGCCACTCGTTTGTCATCCGGACGTCGAGCACGACCTGCGGGGCGGGCAGTCCGGCCGGGGTGTCGCCGGCCTGCGCGGCGGCCAGCGCCGCGAAGTCGGCCACGGTCAGCTCGCGCAACTCCGCGCGGTCGCCGGCCCACCGCCCGGGGTCGCCGGTGGCCTGCGCGGCCGGCCGGTCGATGCCGATCCGGACCAGCTCCCGCTGGGCGTCGGCGACCTGCTCCGGCGTCTCCGCCAGGAGCGTGATCGGCACGCCCCACTCGATCAGCCAGCCGAGCCACGTCGACATCGGCCCGTCCAGGCCCAGGCTGACGGTGCCGGCCAGGTGCGAGGCCGCGTACGCCTTGCGGTGCCGCAGGTCGACCACCCACTCGCCGGCGGCGATCCGGCGGCGCAGCTCACCGGCGTCGGCGCGGGCCACCGGCGTGAGATCGACCGGAGCGGGACCGGCGGCGTTGGCCACGCCCATGTGCGCGTAGTAGGCCGGGTAGGCGTCCAGGCCGGCGAGCGTCTCGGTGACGAACCGGTCGGCGGCCAGCCGCAGCACCGGGTTGGCCGCCTTCTCCCGGCCGATGGTGGACTCCGGGGCGTCGGCCTGGCTGGCCGAGCAGAAGCTGCCGAAGCCGTGCGTCGGCCACACCTGCGCGCCGTCGGGCAGCAGGTCGACCAGCTTGCGGGCGGAGGCGTGCTGGTGGTGGGCCAGCTCGTGGGCGTGCCGCTGGCCGAGCAGGTCGGTGCGGCCGGTGGTGCCGAACAGCAGCGACCCGCCGGTGAACACGCCGGCCGGGGTCCAGCCGCCGTCGCCCGCCTCGTCCAGCACGTACGACAGATGGTGGAAGGTGTGACCGGGGGTGCCCACCACCCGCAGCCGCAGGCCGTCCGACACCGGCACCACGTCGCCGTCGGTCACCGGCATCCGGTCGAAGCCGACCTCGTCGGCGGCGGCCACCAGGTAGTGGGCGCCGGTGATCCGGGCCAGCTCCAGGCCACCGGAGACGTAGTCGTTGTGCAGGTGCGTCTCCACCACGTGGGTGATCCGCACCCCCTGCGCGCCGGCCAGGTGCAGGACGCGGTCGATGTCGCGCTGGGGGTCGACCACGACCGCCACCCGGCCGTCGGACGCCAGATAGCTGCGGTCGCCGAGCGAGGACGTCGCGATGACTGTCACCTCGGTGCTCACGTGCGTTCTCCTCTCCTCGTCCCAGATACCCCGGGGGGTATGCGGGAGGCAGACTCCGGCCCGGTTCCGGGCGCGGATTACCCGCCCGCGTCGCGATCAGGCGGCGCGGGCGGAAGTCGGTGGGTCAGGCCAGGGCGAGGAAGAGCTTCTCCAGCTCCTCCTCGGTCATCTCCGGTTCCTCGCCCGCCTGGCGGGCGGCGCCGCAGTGGCGCATGCCGGAGGCGATGATCTTGAAGCCGGCCCGGTCGATGGCCTTGGAGACGGCGGCGAGCTGGGTCAGCGCGGCGCGGCAGTCCTCGCCGTTCTCCATCATCTCGATCACGGCATTGAGCTGCCCCCGGGCCCGCTTGAGTCGGGTCAGCGCGTCACTGGTCATCTCGGGTCGAAGCTTCACGTCCCACCTCCTGTCTCCACCATACCCCCGGGGGTACCCCACCCGCCACCGCGCCCCCCTTCCCGGTGATCAAGGGATGTGCGTCACCGCTGGCGGCGGTCCCGGACGCGAACTCCTTGGTCAACTCCGTCGGCCGGGCGAGGGTGGGGGCGACGCAGGGTGGGCGGGGGATCGACGGAGCGCTTATCCTGTGCGGCGACTATCCCGGTGGAGGGGCCCGATGGCGTCGCGGCAGGACCAGCTGCACTCGTACCAGTTCACCGTGCAGCGGGCGGTCGCCGCACTGGTGATGCGGGAGACCGATCCGGCGCAGTCGCCGTTCCGCCGGCTGGCCGGCGCCGGCCTGGCCAGCGTGCTGGTCGCGGTGATCGCGCTCGGCGGGGTGGCGTTGTACGGCCTGTTCACCGGCGGCGGCAGCTCCTGGCGGGACACCGGCGCGGTGATCGTGGAGAAGGAGTCCGGCGCCCGGTTCGTCTACCGCGACGAGAAGCTGCACCCGGTGCTCAACTACGCCTCGGCCCTGCTGATCATCGGGGCGGAACGGCCGAAGACCGTGCTGGTCACCCGCCGGGCCATCGACGGGGTGCCCCGGGGGCTGCCGCTCGGCATCGCCGACGCGCCGGATTCGTTGCCGGCGCCGAACCGGCTGGTCGGCGACGGCTGGACGCTCTGCTCGTCGGTGACCGTGGCGGCGGGCCGACCCGAGGCCCGCTCGACGCTGCTGATCGGGCGGGCCGCGACCGGTGGGCGGACGCTCGGCGACCAGGGCCTGCTGGTCCGCCACCCGGACGGCGGCCTGCACCTGCTCTGGCACGACCGGCGCTACCTGCTGCGCGACACCGAAAGGGTGCTGGCCGCGCTGGCCGCCACCCGGGAACGGGCCGTCCCGGTCGCGGCGGCGTTGCTCAACACCGTGCCGGCCGGCGTCGACCTGGTCCCACCGCCGGTGGGCGCGCTCGGCGCTCCCTCGGCGCGGGTCCCCGACGCCACCGTCGGCGACGTCTACCTGGTGCGCAACTCCGGCGGCGGCCGGCAGTACGCGGTGGTGGCGCGCGACGGGCTGGCCGGCATCACCGAGTTGCAGGCCGCGCTGCTGCTGGCCCGCACCGGGCAGGGCGAGCCGGCGCCGATCACGCTCGGCCGGTTCGCGGCGCTGCCGAAGCTGCCCGACCTGGTGCCGGCCGGGCCCGACGCGCCGCCCGCCGTACCGCCCCGGCTCGCCACCGCCGATCCGGGCGCGCTCTGCGCGCGGGCCGGTGACGACACCGGCGTACGCGAGATCCGGCTCGGCGTCATCGCACCGGACCCGACCGCCGCCGCGCGTACCGCCGGGGGCCGGGGTGGGCTCGCCGACCAGGTCGTGGTGGAGCCGGGGCGCGGCGCGCTGGTGGAGGCGGTGGCCGCCCCGGGCGCGACCGGCGGCACGGTGTGCGTGGTCACCGACCTGGGCCGGCGGTACGCGCTGGCCGGCGCGGACGTGCCGGGCATGCTCGGCTACTCCGGGGTGCGGCCGGTGCGGCTGCCGGCGGGACTGGTGGACCTGCTGCCGGCCGGCAGCCCGCTCGATCCGGCGGCGGCGCGCGCCGTGGCCGCCCCGGCCTGACCGGGCCCGACCCGAGCGCGGCTGGGCCCGGTGCGAGTCAGGCCGGCGTGACCGAGGCCGGGCGTGACCGAGGCCGGTCCGGGCCGGGCGGGCCGGGCCGGGCGGGGCGGGCGGCTCAGGCCGGGCGGCGCAGCACGGTCACCGCGAACCCGGCGTCGTCCTGCCACGGACGCAGGTCCCAGGTGGCGAAGCGGTGCTCCCGGCGCAGGCCGGCGGCGACCGCGTCGGCGTCCAGCTCGGCGACCGGGTAACCCCGGTCGGTGCCGAAGCCGACCACCACCAGGCCGTCGGGACGCACGTGCGCGGCGATCCGGGCCAGTACGGCGCGCTCGGTGCCGGGGGCGACGAAGGTCATCACGTTGCCGGCCACCACGGCCGCGTCGAACGGCTCGGGCTCGCCCTGTGCGGGCAGGTCCAGCTCGGCCAGGTCGGCGACCAGGAACCGGGGACCGCTGTGGTCGGCGCGGGCGGCCTCGACAAGCGTCGGGTCGGCGTCGACACCGACGACGGTGTGGCCGCGGTCGGCCAGCACGGCGGCGACCCGGCCGGTGCCGCAGCCGGCGTCGAGGATCCGCGCGCCGGGCGGCACCAGCGCGTCCACCAGGCGGGCCTCGCCGGCCAGGTCCGCCCCCTCGGCGGCGAGGCGGCGGAACCGGTCGACGTACCACTGCGAGTGGCCGGGCTTGGTGTCGGTCACCCAGCGGGTCGGCTTGCTCATGGGCCAACCGTAACTGATCTTGTTCAGGTCAGCGCGAGGAACGTGGCGGCGGCCAGCGGCACGCCGAGCGCGGCGCCGGCCAGCACCTGCGGCCCGGTGTGGTCACGCAGCCGCACCCGGGACCAGCCGACCGCCGCCGCCAGCGGCCAGCCCAGGTGCGCCACCGGCCCGAACAGCAGCACCAGCACGGTCACCGTGGCGGCGGCCACCGCCGCGTGGATGCTCAGCTTCCACCAGTGGTTGACCAGCGTGCAGGCCGCGCCCACCACGAAGATGACCACGATCACCGCGAACAACTCGACCGGCGCGTCCAGCGCCGCCAGCAGCAGCAGACCGACCGCCACCGAGGCCAGGCCGATCGACAGCGGCCGGGCCCGCTGCCGGTGGTCGCCGACGTGCCGGTCGGTGAGCCGACCCCGGCGTACGCCGTGGACGATCACCCCGACCGGGATGATCGCGCAGCACAGCAGCGCGGTGCCGCCCCAGAGCAGGAACTGGGCCGGGGAGCGGCTGACCCGGGCGGCGGCCACCAGCGGCAACGCGGTCACCAGGACGCCCGGTGCGAACACCTCGGTGAGCAGCCGGGCCAGCCGCGCGCCGGCCGGGCGCTCCCGTGGTGATCGCACCGGGTCATCCTGGCATGCCGCCGCCCCCTGCTCAGCCCTTCTCGGCCCCGCTGGTGAGGCCCTCGGTGAGCAGGCGCTCACCGGCGAAGAAGAGCACCACGATCGGCAGGGTGAGGATGACCGAGCCGGCCATCAGCACCGTCTTGGGCACCTCGACGCCGTCGGCGAGCAGTGACAGCCCCAACGAGACGGTCCACCGGTCCGGCCGGTCGACGAGGAAGAGCAACGCGAACAGGAACTCGTTCCAGGCGATCATGAAGTCGTAGAGCGCGACCGCCATCACCGACGGCGCGGCGAGCGGCAGGCTGACCCGGCGGATGATGCCGAGCCGCCCGGCGCCGTCGATCGCCGCGGACTCCTCCAGGCTGACCGGGATGGTCTCGAAGTAGTTCTTCAGCATGTAGACCGAGACCGGCAGCGTCTGCGAGATGTAGACCAGCACCAGCCCGAACAACGACCCGCGCAGCCCGGCGCGGCTGAACACCACGAACAGCGGGATCGCGATGACGATCGACGGGAACAGGTAGACCGCCAGGAACAACGCGCTGACCTGCCGGCGGCCGAAGAACCGCAGCCGGGAGACCGCGTACGCGCCGGGGATGGCGACCACCAGCGTGAGCACGGTCGCGGCCAGCGCCACCAGGCCACTGTTGCGGATGAACGTGAGGAAACCCTGGCCGCCGCTCTCCACCGACTTCAACACCTCGGCGTACGTGGCGACGGTCAGCTCGCCGAACGGCACCCAGAGTGAGCCGGGGTCGAGCAGCAGGCGCTCGATCGGGCGTACCGACAGCACCAGCATGTACCAGAACGGCAGCAGCGTGACCAGCAGGAAGCCGGCGATCACCAGCCGGCGCAGCCAGCGCAGGCTGACCGTCTCGATCCGGTCCCGGTCCATCACGCCTCCCGTTTCGCGCCGAAGAAGCGCAGGTAGATGGCCACGAACACGAGCAGCACCACGGCCAGCACGACCGCCTGGGCGGCGGCGGCGCCGATGTCGGTACGCGCGGTGAGGAACTGGTAGACCCGGACGCTGACCACCTCGGTGCCGGCCGAGCCGCCGGTGAGCAGGTAGACGTCGTCGAACTTGTTGAACGTCATGATGAACCGCAGCACGCCGAGCAGCGCGATCACGGGCATGAGCTGCGGCAGCAGGATGTGCCGGAAGCGTTGGGTCGGAGTCGCGCCGTCGACCCGGGCGGCCTCCTCCAGCTCCGCCGGCACGGCCTGGAGCCGGGCCAGCAGGAACAGGAACGCGAACGGGAAGTAGCGCCACGCTTCGAACGCGATCACCGTCCACAGCGCGGTGGACTCCTGGGACAGGAACGCCACCGGGGCGTCCCAACCGAGGAAGCGCCGCCCCCAGTCGTTGACGATGCCCAGCTGCGGGTCGAGCATCACCTGCCAGACGAACGTCATGGCGACCACCGGCGCCACGTACGGCAGCAGCATCGACGCGCGCACCAGCGTACGGCCGCGGAACGGCCCCCGGACGGCCAGCGCCGCGACCAGGCCGACCACGATCGAGCCGGCGGTGCCGCCGACGCTGTAGAGCACCGTGGTCCAGAGCGTGTCGGCGAACCCGGGGGTGTGCAGCACCCGGTCGATGTTGTCCAGCGTCAGCTCGCCGAACAGGCCGGTCTTGCGCAGCGTCGCCAGGCGTACCCGCTGGAAGGCCAGCACCACGGTCCAGACGATGGGTATGCCGATCACCGCGAGCACGACGAGCAGCGTCGGCGCGACCAGCGCGAGCCCGTCGCGGGACTCGCGGCGGCGCTGCGTCAGCGGGCGGCGGCCGGGCCGGCGGGGCCGCTCCGGGGTGGGGGAGCGGCCGGCCTCCGGCGCGACGGTGGTCAATTGACGCCCTTCGCGATGGCCTCGACGTCCCTCTTGGCCCGCTCGGCGGCGGCCCGGGCGTCGGACTTGCCGCCGACCACGTCGGCGAGCGCCTTCGGCACCGGCAGCTCGCCGAGGATGGCCCCGACCAGCTTGCCCTGGCCCTGGGTCAGCCCCCAGCGCTGGAACGTGTCCGGGCTCTTGCGCAGCGTGGCCAGCACGTCGTCGCCGTAGACATCGGAGAGCGGCTTCTTGGTGTCCACCCCGGCCGGGCTGGTGTTCCACAGCGTGCGGAACTTCTGCTTGTCCTCCGGCGTGCCGGTGCGCACCGGGAACCGCCCCTCGGGGGACATGCCGAACCAGCGCGGGTAGCCGTCGGAGAGCATGTACTCCACGAAGGACTTCGCCGGGTCGACCGCGCCGTCGAGCACCGCCCAGGAGCTGACCTCGCCGTACTGGGCCGGTTCGGTGCCGTTCGGGCCCTTGATCGCGGTGACGAAGCCGCTGTTCTTCGCCAGCCACGCCGGGTCGGACTGGCACTGCGGACAGGTGGGGCGCGCGTCGTTGCGCAGGCCGGCCAGCTCGTCGAGGACGAACGGCGACCAGATCAGCATGGCCGCCCGGCCGGCAAAGTAGGTGGCCCGGGTGGTGTCGACGTCCTGCGCGCCCTTGACCGAGTTGTTCCGCATCAGGTCGCCGTAGAAGCGGAACGCCTCGACGCACTCCGGCGAGTCGAGCGTGACCTTGCCGGCGTCGTCGGTGAGCTGGCAGTTGTTGGCCAGCGCGAGGTGCTCGAAGGTCTGCTGGGTGAACACGTCGCCGGGGGCGGTCGCCGCGGTGATGCCGGCGACGCCGCCGGTGTTCAGCTTCGCCGCCGCGGCGGCGATCTTCTCGTACGTGTCGGGGGCGGGCAGGCCGGCGGCGTCGAACAGGTCCTTGCGGTAGACGAGCAGTTGGCCCCAGCCGTCGCTGGGCACCGCGAGCTGGGTGCCGCCGTCGCTGGTCAGCTCCAGCGCGCGGGGGGAGAACGTGTCCCGCCCGAGCGTGTCCACCACGGCCTTGTTGGCGTCCGGCTCCAGCAGTTCGTTGGCGGCGAGCGTGCGGACGCCGGCGAGCGACACCGAGCCGACCACGTCGGGCAGGTCGCCGGCGGCGGCACTGGACGCGATCAGCGACGGGAACTGGTCCTCGTTGACGGTGACCAGGTTGACCTTCACGCCGGTCTTCGCGGTGTAGTCGGCGATGATCGCCTTGGTGGCGGTGACCCGGTCGGCCACGTCCTCCAGGCTCCAGACGGTGATCTGGGAACTGTCGGATTTCTGCTCGTCGTCGCTGCAGGCGGTCGTGCCGACCCCGGCCAGTGCCAGGATCAGGCTCGAAGCGAGCAGCCGTGTGGAGGGTGATGGCATCGGCGGCACTCCTTCTCGGAAATACACGGCACGCCATCAATACCCGCAGATTCATCAATCTAATCACATATGCCCATTTTTTGGGTTAGGATTGAGGCCGGCACTTTCCTCGGAGCGACGCCATGGCCAACTGGGTTGTCTCTCTGGCCGGGCCCCGGAGCATCCGCCTGGAGCCCTGCCCCCCGGACCGGCTCGGCCCGGGTCAGGTCCGCGTCCGCACCTGCTACTCCGGCATCTCCGCCGGCACCGAGCTGACCCTCTACCGGGGCAGCAACCCCCGGCTCCGCAAGGACTGGGACGCCACCGCCCGGATGTTCGTGCCCCGGCAGGCCGCGCCCGCGTACCCGGTGGTCGGCTTCGGCTACGAGGAGGTCGGCGAGATCGTCGAGGTCGCCCCGGACGTCGCCGACCGCCGCGTCGGCCAGCTCGTCTGGGGCATCTGGGGGCACCGCGCGGAGGCCGTGCTCGCCGCCGCCGCGACGCACCCGCTCGCCCCCGGCCTCGACCCGCTCGCCGCCGTCTTCGCCCGTCCCGGGGCCATCGCGCTGACCGCGGTGCTCGCCGGTGACCTGCACCTCGGCGACTGGGTGGGCGTGTTCGGCCAGGGCGTGATCGGGCTGCTCGGCACCCGGCTCGCGGTGCTCTCCGGCAGCCGGGTGGTGGCCGTCGACCGGATGCCCGGACGACTCGCGCATGCCACCCGCCTCGGCGCCCGCCGGGTCGTCGACGCCGCCGGCGACTCGGCCGCCGCCGCGCTGCGGGCGGCCACCGACGGTCGCGGCGCCGACGTCTGCCTGGAGCTGTCCGGCGCGTACCCGGCGCTGCACGAGGCGATCCGGGCCACCGCGCACGCCGGCCGCGTCGTCGCCGCCGGCTTCTACCAGGGGTACGCCCACGGGCTGGAACTCGGCGAGGAGTTCCACCACAACCGGATCCAGCTGGTGGCCGCCCAGGTCTCCGGCCCCGACCCGGCTCCCGGCACGGCCGGCCGGTGGTCCGGGACGCGGATCGCGCACACCTTCATGGACCTGGTGGCGGAGGGCAGCGTCGACCCGCTGCCGCTGGTGAGCCACGTCGTCGACGCGGGCGCGGTGGCCGACGCGCTGGCGTTGCTCGACCGCGGTGACGGTGACGTCCTCCAAGTGGTGCTGAGGTTCTGACATGGACATCCCACTGGCCTGCCAGGAGCAGTTGCTCCCCGGCGCCGACCTGATCGACAAGTACGCCCTCGCGGTCTCCCTCGGCTACCGGGGCATCGAGCTGCGCGGGCGGGGGGAGCTGGCGTTCGCCCGGCGGCTGCCGGAGCTGCGCCGGGCCCGGGCCGCCGGGGTGGTGACGCCGACCGTCTGCGTCGAGATGGACCACTTCATCGGCGACTTCGACCCGGCCCGTTCCCGGGACGCGGTGCGCAACCTGCGCTCCCAGCTCTCCGTGATCGCGGAGCTGGGCGGCGTCGGCGCGATGACGCCGGCCGCCTGGGGCATGTTCTCCCGCCGGCTGCCGCCGCACGAGCCGCCCCGGTCGCCCGAGGCCGACCGGCGGGTGCTCGTCGACGCCCTGGGCGAGCTGGGCGAGCACGCCCGGTCCGAGGGGGTCACCCTGTTCCTGGAACCGCTCAACCGGTACGAGGACCACATGGTCAACCGGCTCGACCAGGCGGTCGAGCTGTGCCGTGCGGTCGGGTCGCCCGCGGTCCGGGTGGTCGCCGACACCTACCACATGAACATCGAGGAGGACGACCCGTGTGCCGCGCTGCGCGCCGCCGCGCCGTACCTCGGGCACGTGCAGGTCAGCGACTCCAACCGGCACCAGCCCGGCGCCGGGCACCTGGACTGGGCCGCGTTGCGGGACACGCTCGCCGGGATCGGCTACCCCGGCTGGCTGGCGCTGGAGTGCCGGCTGCGCGGCGAGCCGGTCGCCGCGCTGCGCCAGGCCGCCGCCGTGCTAACGTCCGTCCGGCCCCGGCGGGCCGCCGCGTGACCGGCAGCTTGGCGGCCGGCGTACGGGCCGGCGCGGAACGGGACGCCCGGCTGCGTCGGCTCGCGCTGGCCACGTTGGACGCCAACTGGGAACACGACCACACCGTCCCGTCCCGCACGCTCTACCCGCACCAGTGGAGCTGGGACTCGGCGTTCATCGCGGTCGGGCTGGCGCACGTGCGACCGGACCGGGCCTGGCGCGAGCTGCGTACGCTGTTCGCCGCCCAGTGGGTCGACGGGCGGGTGCCGCACATCGTGTTCAACCCGGCGCCGCACCTCGGCCCGTACTTCCCCGGGCCGACGTTCTGGGACTCGGCGTGCGCCGACGGGGCGCCGGCGGTGGCCACCTCCGGCATCGTCCAGCCGCCGGTGCACGCGCCGGCCGCCTGGCTGGTGCACCGCCGCGCCCCCTCCGAGGCGTCGGTGGCCGCGCTGCGCCGGCTCTATCCCCGGCTGGTCGCCCAGCAGCGCTACCTGACCGGGCGGCGGGACGTCGGCGGCGGCGGCCTGGCCGCCATCGTGCACCCGTGGGAGTCCGGCCTGGACAACAGCCCCGCCTGGGACACCCCGCTGGGCGCGGTGCCGGCCGACGAGGCGGTGATGCGCGCGTACCGCCGGCACGACACCGCGCACGCCGACGCCGCGCACCGGCCCACCGACCTGGACTACGCGCGGTACGTCGCGCTCGTGGACAGCTACCGGGCCGGCCGCTACCGGGACGAGGGGCTGCTCGGCCGGCACCCGTTCCTGGTGGAGTGCCCGCTGGTCAACGCCGCGCTCGGGGTCGCCGAGTACGCGCTGGCCCGGATCGCGACGGTCGTCGGCGCCGATCCGTGCCCGCACCGGGACCGGGCCGCCCGCCTCACCGAGGCGCTGGTGAGCCGCCTCTGGGACCCGGTCACCGGCACGTTCCGGCCGCGTGACGTCCGCACCGACCGGCTCGTCGGCCCGCCTACCGTGCTCGGGCTGCTGCCGCTGGCCCTGCCCGACCTGCCGGAACCGCAGGTGCGGGCCGTACTGGCCGAGGCGTGCTCGTCCCGCTTCGGCCTGGCCGCCCGGATGGACCGGCCGCTGCCCACCTACGACCGCACCGCGGCGGACTTCGAACCGCTGCGGTACTGGCGCGGACCGAGCTGGCTGAACACCGGTTGGCTGCTCTGGCAGGGCCTGCGGACCCACCGTCGGGCCGACCTGGCCGCCGGGCTGCGGGAATCCCTGCTCGACCTGGTCGACGGCGCCGGCTGCCACGAGTACTTCCACCCGGACACCGGCGCCGGCCTCGGCTCGCCGGCGTTCAGCTGGACCGCCGCGCTGGTGCTGGACGTGCTCGCCGAGGGCTGACCGCCCCGGTCCGCCGCCGGCCCCGGGTGGCGGTCAGGCGATGCCGGCCGACATGCCGCCGCCGAGCCGCAGCGCCGACCTCGGCGCGTCGTCGATCGCGTAGCCGAGCGCGTCGACCACCTCGACCACGCCGCTGACCTGCCGGGTCAACCGCAGCGCCAGATGCACCGTGGAGCAGCGCTCCACCTGTCCGGTGAGCGTCACCACGCCGCCGTGCACGGCCACGTCCACCACGTCGTCGCGCACGCCCAGCGTCCGGCGCAGCACCTCGTCGACCACGTCCCGGCGGATGTCCGCATCCGGGCGCAGGTGCACCTTGAGCAGGTCGCCGCGGGTCACGATGCCGACCAGCCGACCCAGGTCGTCGACCACCGGCAGTCGCTTGACGCCGCGCGTGTCCATCAGTCGGGCCGCCTCGACGAGTGTGGCGTCCGGCGCGACGGTGACCGGGGGAGCGGTCATCAGGTCGGCCGCGAGCGTCGCGCCGGCCTTCGCCCGCGCCTCCCGGCGGTGCCGGTCGGGCCGGAGCCGCCGTTCGTGGGGCTGCCCGGACAGCTCCACCTTGTACATCAGGTCCGCCTCCGAGACCACCCCGAGGACCCGCCGGCCGCCGTCCACCACCGGCGCCGCCGTGACGTGCCGGCCGGTCAGCAGGTCGACGATCTCCCGGTACGCCGTGCCCTCCCGTACCGTCGCCACGTCGGTGGTCATCACGTCCCGCACCTGCCACGTCCGCATGGTCGGCCTCCCGATGTCCGCGACGCCGCGCTCCGGCGTCTCCGGTGACTTCCGCCCGGCACCTCTGACGCCGCGATCCGGAGCCACCCGTCTCCGACGCTAGGCCCCCGAGCCCGACCCGATCAGGGCCGCCCGGACCCCACCCACCAGGCCCTAGGTCCCCTCCCTGTCCCGGCCCCACCCTTCCTCGTCGACCTTGCAGTTGTGGCCCGCGAGACGTCGGATCGGTGGCTTTTGTCAGGGCGGCAAGTGCAAGATCGCGGGAGGGGGCACCCAGGGCGGCACGGCACTCAACGTCGCGAGCTCGAACATGGCCTGGTCCTGCACCGCGGTGAAGTCGCGGCCGATGGACGGGG
>NZ_PYPS01000052.1 GCF_003027925.1 Micromonospora sp. RP3T | reverse complement strand
TCCTCCCCCGCCCGGCTTTCGCGCTGATTCACGGAAAGCGTGGCCATTCGACGTCGAATGGCCACGCTTTCCGTGAATCAGCGGCCGGGGTGCGGGGGGTGGGGTGGGGTGGGGAGGTAGGCGACGTCCGGGTCGAGCAGGGCGGTCCAAGGAGGCCGGAACTCGGCGGCCCGGGACCGCATCTCGGTGCGCAGGTGGGACAGCCACGGGCCGCTGTCCCGGGGCCCCATCCAGTCCGGCCAGGAGTCGTAACGACGCTCGACGGAGAAACCGTCAGACGTGGTCGTCACCCGCAGGAAGATCCAGCGCCCGTGCCGGGCATCGGCCTCGGCCGCCCGGAGTTCCCCGACCAGCGTGAAGAGGTCCCGGAAACCGTCCCCGGGCCGGTCCACCGGGCAGCACTCGCCCGGAAGCTGGCGCATCGCGCCGTCCAGCGCCTCCACGACCACCGCGGACCGGCCGTCCGCGCCCGGCGCCCGGACGCGCGCCCAGTCCACCAGCGCCGCCAGTGCCCCGGTACCGGCCGGCTCCGGGCGGGGCAGCTCGTCCGCCTCGCCCATGGCCGCCCAGACCAGCCGTTCGTGCTGCGTCTCACTGAGCTTCCGGACCCGTCGGTGCGGCACCTCGGCATTCGCCGGCACGACCGGTACGACAGTGCCGGCTGTGAGACCGGCCCGCGCGGCCGAGGCGAGGGCGGCGTCCAGGTCGACCGGAACGGACCGGACCCGCCCGAGCAGACCGGTGAGCGCAGCCGCGTCGACCGCGTGGCCGGCCGCGGCGGCGAGCAGTCGGTCGGCGTGGGTCGCCACGTCCGCCCGTTCCGCCTCGCCGTCGACGTCGTGCCCGGCCCACTCGAAGACCACCTCCGCCAGTTCCCGGCGGGCGCGGTCGGCGTCGAGGACGGCGCCGACGGTCTGCGGGAGGCCGTCGGCGACCCGGTCCGGGTAACGGACCCGGCGCCAGTCGCCGTGCTCGTGCCAGTAGACGTAGCCGAGCTGGTCGTCGTCGGCGTGCCGGACCAGTTCCGCCCAGGGCAGCCAGGCGGGCGCGCCGGCGAGCAGGTCGATCGGGGGACTCGCGTCCACCGTGTCGCTGTACTCGTGGTCGTAGCCGAACAGCACCGCCCGGTCGTCGGCGACGAGGACCAACCGCCCCCAGTTGCCCCCGTGGTCGTCGTGGTGGGCCCCGTCGGCGTCGATCCACCAGACGTCGTCGTGGCCGAGCGCGGCGAGCGTCGCGCCGAGCACCCCCCACCGGCCCCACAGCACGGCCGGACCCGCGAGGTCCATGGTCGTCCGCTCCGTCACGGGGACGCCGTCAGCCGGCCGCCGGGAGCACCTTGGCGACCAGCTTGGCCAGCTCCCGCAGCGCCTTGCCACGGTGGCTGATCGCGTCCTTCTCCGCCGGCGTCAGCTCGGCGTTGGTCCGCTCCTGCCCGTCGCCGAGGAAGATCGGGTCGTAGCCGAACCCGCCCTCGCCGCGCGGCGCGCGCAACAGCCGGCCCGGCTGCCGGCCGTCGACCAGGTGCTCCTTGCCGCCGGGCAGCACCAGCGCCACCGTGCAGACGAAGGCCGCGCCCCGGTGCTCGTCCGGCACGTCGCCCACCTGGTCCAGCAGGAGCTGGAGGTTGGCCCGGTCGTCGCCGTGCCGACCGGACCAGCGGGCGCTGAACACGCCGGGCATGCCGTTGAGCGCGTCCACCGCGATGCCCGAATCGTCGGCGATGGTCGGCAGGCCGGTGCGCCGGCAGCCCTCCCGCGCCTTGATCAGCGCGTTCTCGCCGAACGTCAGGCCGGTCTCCGGCAGCTCCGGGTATTCCGGCACGTCGTCCAGGCCGACCAGGGCGACCCGGTGGGCGCCGAGCGCGCCGTCCAGGATCCGCTGCAACTCGACGAGCTTCTTGCGGTTACGGGTGGCCAGCAGCACCTTGTTGTCGGTCACAGGTTCAGCGCCTTCCGCTGTGCGTCGGCCAGTTCCAGACAACCCGCCACGCCCAGGTCGAGCAGCGCGTCGAGCTGGTCGCGGGCGAAGACACCCGCCTCGCCCGTCCCCTGCACCTCGACGAAGTCGCCGGCGCCGGTGCAGACCACGTTCATGTCCACCTCGGCGGTCACGTCCTCGGCGTAGCAGAGATCGAGCATCGGCTCGCCGCCGATCACGCCGACGCTGACCGCGGACACCGACCGGTGCATCACCTTCTCCACCTTGCCGGTCAGCGACTTGCGCTCGGCCAGCCAGGTCACCGCGTCGTACAGCGCGACGTACGCGCCGGTGATCGCGGCGGTGCGGGTGCCGCCGTCGGCCTGGAGCACGTCGCAGTCGAGCACCACGGAGTTCTCGCCCAACGCCTTGAGGTCGACGCAGGCGCGCAGGCTGCGACCGATCAGCCGGGAGATCTCGTGGGTGCGACCGCCGACCTTCCCGCGGACGCTCTCCCGGTCGGAGCGGGTGTTGGTGGCCCTCGGCAGCATCGCGTACTCGGCGGTCACCCAGCCCAGCCCGGAACCCTTGCGCCAGCGGGGCACCCCCTCGGTGACGCTGGCCGTGCAGAGCACCCGCGTCGCGCCGAACTCGACGAGCACCGAGCCCTCCGGGTGGGTGCTCCAGCCCCGGGTCAGGGTCACCGGTCGGAGTTGGTCGGGTCGCCGCCCGTCAGGTCGCGCCATGCCTGCACCCTATGCGGTGCGCCGATCGCGCCGCCTGCCGGTGCCCGCGTGTGCTCAGACGTCGTAGCCGGCGCCCGCCCGGACCACCTCGATCGGCCCGGCGTACGTCCCGGCCGCCGACTCGACGGTGTGCGACTCGCTGCCCCACGCGGGAACGAGGTGGGTGAGCAACAGCCGGCCCACCCCCGCCTTGGTGGCCGCCTCACCGGCCTCCCGGCCGGTCAGGTGCAGGTCCGGCGGATTGTCCACGCCGTCCAGGTAGCTGGCCTCGCAGAGGAACACGTCGGCGTCCTGGGCCAGGCGCAGCAGCGCCTCGCAGGGCGCCGTGTCGGCGGAGTAGCAGAACACCCGGCCACCGTGCTCCAGCCGCACCCCGTACGTCTCGACCGGGTGGTTCATCCGGTCGACGGTGACGGTGAACGGGCCGATCGGGAACGTGCCCGGCTGGAGGCTGTAGAACTGGTAGACGTCCTCCACCGTGCCCTCCTCCTGCCCGTACGCGCTGGCCAGCCGGTCGGGCGCCCCGGAGGGCGCGTACATCGGCAGGGGCGGGTAGGGGCCGTCCGGGGCGTACCGGCGCACCACCACGTAGTTCACCGCGTCGAACATGTGGTCGCAGTGCAGGTGGGTGAGGAGGATGGCGTCCGGGGCGTGCAGCCCGACGTAACGCTGGAGCGTGGAGAGCGAACCCGCGCCGAAGTCGATCAGGAGCCGGAACCCGTCGGCCTCCATCAGGTAGGCGGAGCAGGGCGATTCGGGGCCCGGGAAGCTGCCCGCACAGCCGAGGACGGTCAGTCGCATCCGGTTGCCTCGATCTCACCGTGGGTAGTCGGTGCGTCGGCAGCCGCCCCGCCGTTGATCTCCACCGACGCGCTCGCCACGCTGCGCAGCCTACGCGGCGGCCGGTCGGGCAAGAATCATCTACCGGAAGTTGTCATCAACGTGACACCCATACGCGTCCAGGATCCGGGAGATCGCGGCGATCCGGCCGGTGTGTCCCCACCGACCGGACCGCCACCGGGCCGTCAGGCCCAGAGTTGGCCGTCCAGCGCGTCCTCGGCGTCCGCGAGCGTGCCGCCGTACGCCCCGGTGGACAGATATTTCCAGCCGCCGTCGCAGACCACGAACGCCACGTCGGCGCGGCGGCCCGCCTTGACCGCCTCGTGCGCCACGGCGAGCGCGGCGTGCAGGATCGCGCCGGTGGAGAAGCCGGCGAAGACCCCCTCCACCTCGACGAGCTGCCGGGTCCGCAGCACCGCGTCCCGGGTGCCCACCGAGAAGCGCCGGGACAGCACCCCGGCGTCGTACAGCTCGGGCACGTAGCCCTCGTCGATGTTGCGCAGGCCGTAGACCAGCTCGCCGTAGCGCGGCTCGGCCGCCACGATCTGGATCCCGTCGACCTTCTCCCGCAGGTAGCGGCCGGTGCCCATGAGCGTGCCGGTGGTGCCCAGCCCGGCCACGAAGTGGGTGATGCCCGGCAGGTCGTGCAACAGCTCCGGCCCGGTCGTCTCGTAGTGCGCCCGGGCGTTCGCCTCGTTGCCGTACTGGTAGAGCATCACCCAGTCCGGGTGCTCGGCCGCGATCTGCTTGGCGGTGGCGACGGCCTGGTTCGAGCCGCCGGCGGCCGGCGAGAAGATGATCTCCGCGCCGTACATCCGGAGCAGCTGCACCCGCTCGGTGGAGACGTTCTCCGGCATCACGCAGACCAGCCGGTAGCCGCGCAGCTTCGCCACCATGGCCAGCGAGATGCCGGTGTTGCCGCTGGTCGGCTCCAGGATCGTGTCGCCGGGACGGAGCCGGCCGGCCTCCTCGGCCGCGCGGACCATGAACAGGGCCGCGCGGTCCTTGATGCTGCCGGTCGGGTTCCGGTCCTCCAGCTTGGCCCAGAGCCGCACCGGCGGCGCCCCGTCGGGCACTGTCGGGGAGAGCCGGGGCAGGCCGACCAGCGGCGTGCCCCCGGAGGCGTCGAGCAGGCTGTCGTACCGCGCCATGGCGGGCCGCCTAGCGGACGGCGACGGCGCGCGCGGACCTCGCGTGCGAGGCGGTCGCCGCCGTCGCGGCGCTGTGCGACGCGATCGCCGCCGCGGCGGCGAAGCCGAACGCGCCGCCGGCCACGGCCGGCAGGATGGTCACGCTGTCGCCGTCGTTGAGCTTCGCGTCCAGCGCGCCGAGGAAACGGACGTCCTCGTCGTTGACGTAGACGTTGACGAACCGGTGCAACGCGCCGGCGTCGGTGACCAGCCGGCCCCGCAGGCCGGCGTGCCGGGAGTCCAGGTCGGTGAGCAGGTCGGCGAGCGTGTCGCCACTGCCCTCGACGATCTTCGCGCCGCCGGTGTAGCTGCGCAGGATGGTGGGGATGCGAACCTCGATGGCCATGGTGTCTCGTGCTCCTCGTTCAGGGTCGTGCCAGGTGACGGACGGGAAAGGGCATGCCGGCGCTGGGGATCAGCGGCCGGAACACTCGTAGTCGACCGTCGCCGGGCTCTGCCCGAACATGTAGGACTGGACGGCGTTCGGGTCCACGGCGGCGTCCACGATCTCGACCGGCTCCTCGGTGACCACCCCGTCGACGATCCGGAAGGAACGGATCTCCTCGGTGTCGGGCTCACGGGTGGAGACGAGCAGGTAGTGCGCACCCGGCTCGCCGGCGAAGGAGACGTCCGTGCGGGACGGGTAGGCCTCCGTCGCGGTGTGCGAGTGGTAGATGACGACCGGCTCCTCGTCGCGGTCGTCCATCTCCCGCCAGACCCGCAACTGCTCCATCGAGTCGAACTCGTAGAACGTCATCGAACGGGCGGCGTTGTCCATCGGGATGTGCCGGGTCGGGGTGTCGCTGCCGGCGGGACCGGCGACCACGCCACACGCCTCGTCCGGGTGGTCCCGGCGCGCGTGGGCCACGATCGCGTCGATGATCGACCGGTCGATGCTCAGCACGTCGACCAGCCTAGCGCCTGGCCGCCCCGGGCGGCGAGGTGGCCGCCGTCACCACTCAGTCGATGAGCGCGTTGAGCAGGGACTCCTGGAGATATCCGAGATAGGCGTAGACCGACAGTTGGAACACCCGGGACGAGGCCGGGTCCGCGGCGACCGCGTCGTCCAGCTCCTCACCCAGGTCGGTGCCGTCCTTGATCTCCAGCCGGACGCCCATCGCCAGCCGGGCGTCGTTGAGCGCCCGCAGCCACGCCTCGGCCGCCTCGGCGTCCAGCCGCACCTCGCCGCCCGCGTCGCCGTCGGGCAACGCGGCGAGGATCGCGCCGGCCTGGTCGATCTTCGCGGTCTTCAGGTCACCCTCGGTGTAGCGGCGGAACTCGGCGGTGCCGGCGTCGTCGTCCGGGTAGACCTCCGGGAAGAGCCGGCCCACCACCGGGTCGCCGTGGTCGAAGCCGTCGGTGAGCAGCCCGACCACCTCGGAGGCGACCTTGCGCAGCACCCGCACCTCGTCCACCGCGAAACTGGCCACGTAGCTGTCGCCCCGGCGACGGAACATGCTCACGACGCCGTCCCTGTTCGCGACTGCGGGGCTCGCAACACCGGCTCACTCCTCGCGCTCACGACGCCGTCCCTGTTCGCGACTGCGGGGCTCGCAACACCGGCTCACTCCTCGCGCTCACGACCGGTCCACCGTCGCCCACAGCCCGTACGCGTGCAGCTGCGCCGCATCGTGCTCCATGCGTTCTCGGGCCCCGCTGGAGACCACCGCCTTGCCCTTGTGGTGCACGTCCAGCATGAGCTGCTCCGCCTTCTCCCTGCTGTACCCGAACAGCTTCTGGAACACCCAGGTCACGTACGTCATCAGGTTGACCGGATCGTCCCAGACGATGGTCACCCATGGCCGGTCGGAGACCGGCACCTCTGTGGTGTCCGGCGTCTCGACCGGCGCAACCTGTGGAGCCGCCATGCCCCCCATCGTGCCACCGGATCCGCCGAACCGATGAACCGGAACGGCGCGGCGGTCGGGATCGCCCGCCCGGACGGCGGGCGCGGGCCCGGCGACCCCGGCCTCAGGCGAGCAGGATGCCGTGGTCGACAGCATCGGCGAGCACCCCACCCAGCGAGAGACGGATCACCTCGAAGCGACGGGACACCTCGCGGGACAGTTCGAGTTCCACCTCGCGCAGGGCGCGCTGGGCCCAGGACCGGGCCGCGTTCGGATCGTCGTTGCCCGGCGCGCGCCAGTGCTGCCAGCAGCCGCCGTTGAGCGCCACGCCGACCGGCGGGAGCGCCTCGTCGCGTGCCGCGCCGGGCAGCCCGGCCAGCGCGTCCAGGGCGCCGACGCCGGCCAACGAGGCCACCCCGGCGGTGCTGGTGACCAGGAGCACCCGGTCCAGCTCCCGGCCGTCGGGATGGTCGGCGAGGCCCCAGCGCACCGCGCGGGTGATCCGCCGGCGTACGCCTTCGGCGAGCGGCGCGCCGAAGACCCGGGCGGCGGCGTCGTCGACCATGCCGCGCACCGCCTCGTCGCACTGCGCGGTGGCGAGCAGGGACAGCGCCTCCAGCTCACGGTCGAGCAACGGCGGCAGGCCGGCGCAGCCGACCCCGAAGACGATCTCCTGGACCACCCGGAGATGGATGTTGGCCAGTTCCAGCGCGAGGTGCTGGCGGATCCGCTGGGCGCAGGAGCGGACCTGGCGGTCGAGCCGATCGGCCAGCTCGACCGGCTCGATGCCGGCCAGCACCGGCACCCGGCCGTGCGCGCCGGGTGGTTCGGGCGGCCGGGCGCTGGCCCGCCGCAGCCCTTCGACGGCGGCCCAGCCGACCAACGCCCGGCGCAGGTTCGGCAGCTCGGTGCGGCGGGCCGGGAACCACCGGGCCCGGGCGAGCGCGGGCACCGCGGCCAGCAGCACCGCCCGGTGGGCCTCGATGGAGACCGCCACCGGGTCGAGCGGGCCGGCGGGGCCGGGCGGGCCGGCGGGGCCGGGCGACGGCACGGACGCCCCCGTGCCCTCCGCCGTCGCGCCGTCCGCCGGCACCGCCCAGCCGGTCCCGCCGGGAGTGACGACGAAGAACACCTCGACCGACGCCCGCGCCACCTCGGTCAGCAGGTGCAGCTCGGCGGCGCTGAACGCCTGGTCGGCGGCGATCACGAAGAGCAGCGCGCCGGCGCGGCCCACGGCGTCCCGCAGCACCCGGCCACCGGCCACCCCCAGCGCGGCGGTGTCCGGCGTGTCGAGCACCGCGAAGTGCCGCAGCAGCGGGTCGGGCAGGCTGAGCTCGACCCGGCGCGGCGGCCGGGCCAGCGCGGGACCGGTGGCGAGCGGGTCGGCGCCGTACGCGAGCGGATGGCGGTAGCCCGGGACACCGGCCGCCCGGGTGGCGACCTTGGCGTGGTTGACGAGCAGGTGGCTGCCGACGGGCACGGCCAGCGTCCCGGCCGGCACCCCGAGCAGACCGGCGACCAGCTCGCGCCGACCGGCGCCGGCCGGACCGGCCGCGACCACGGCGAGCGGCTCGTCCGGGCCCGGTGCGGTCACGCCGAGGCGGGTCGGGAGCGCGGCGCATCGCGGCGGCTCGGCCCGGTCGCCCGGATCGGGCACGTCGACCGAAGGGAGTGGACCCGGCTTCATCAGACGGCCTCCCGGTGAGGCGGCCGGGCGCGGCCCGGTCGCGGGAACTGTCCCCGGCGGGGATGTCGGAAGAGTACGGGTGTCGGCCATCCGACACCGCACACATCCGGTACTCACGCGTAATTGCCAGATTACTCAACTTCACTGCGTGACGGCGTGCGCGCGGAGGGCATTCCATCGATATGCTGCCTCGATGACCAGGTGGGGGTTCGTCGGCCGAGCGGATGAACTTCACCGGCTGTCGTCAACGATCGGCGGTCCGGACGGGCGCGGTCTGCTCTTCAGCGGCGACGCCGGGGTGGGCAAGAGCCGCCTGCTGCGGGAGGGGGTGGCCGCGCTCTCCCCGGAGCGCTTCGCGATCTGGTCGGTCGCGGCCAGCGCCACCACCGCCGCGCTGCCGTTCGGCGGGCTGGTCCAGGTGCTCCCCGCCGCGCAACCGCAGGGCCTCTCCCCCGCCGGCATCCTGCGCTGGGCGGTGGATCTGCTCCAGGAACAGGCCGCGGGCCGCCCCATCGTGCTGGCCATCGACGACGCGCATCTGCTCGACCCGCCCTCGGCGGCGCTGGTGCACCTGGTCGCCCGCTCGGAGAACGCCACCGTGATCGGGACGCTGCGCAACGGCGAGCAGATCCCGTTGCCGATCCGCGCGCTCTGGACCGACGACCTGGTCGACCTGGTCGAGCTGGGCCCGCTCGGCCGCAGCGAAACCACCGGCCTGCTCGCCGCGATCCTCGGCGGCCCGGTCGACGCCGGCTCCTCCGACCGACTGTTCCGGCTCTCCGCCGGCAACCCGCTGCTGCTGCGCGAGTTGGTGCTGGCCGCCGGCGACGAGCTCGACCGCAGGTACGGGATCTGGCGGTGGACCGGCCGGCTGGAGCTGGCACCCAGCCTCACCGATCTGATCGACACCCGCATCGGCCGGCTGACCCCGGGCGTCCGGGCGGTGGTGGAGCTGGTCGCCTTCGGCGAGCCGCTGGGCCTGCACCTGCTGGAACGGGCGGTCGAGCCGGCGGACGTGGAGGCCGCCGAGGAGCGCGGGCTCATCGCCATGGTCCGCGACGACCGGCGGCTCAACGTCCGGCTGGCCCATCCGCTCTACGGCGAGGTGATGCGCCGGCACTGCCCGGTCAGCCGCACCCGCCGGCTCCAGGCCACCCTGGCCGAGCTGCTGGAACAGGTCGGCAAGCGCCGCCGCGACGATCTGCTGCGGGTCGCGGTGTGGCGGCTCGACTCGGGTACGGCGCAGAACGTGACGCTGCTGCTCGACGCCGCGGTGCAGGCGTTCGGCCGGTACGACGTGCCGCTGGCCACCCGGCTGGCCCGGGCCGCGTTGGAGGCCGGCGGCGGCACGGACGCCGCGGAACTGCTCGCCACCATCCTCATGTTCGGCGACCGGCCGGAGGAGGCGATCCGGGTGCTCGACCAGGTCGCCGGCGAGATCCACGACGACCGGCGGCGCAGCCGCTGGCTGACCGTCCGGGGCATGGTGAGCTACTGGGGGCTCAACCGGGAGTCCACGGTGGAGGAGATCGCCGCCCGCGGCGCTGAGCTGGCCGATCCCGCCGACCGGGCCCGGGTCCGCGCCTTCGAGGCCATCATGCGGCTGCACCGGCTGGACGTCGACGTCGCGGTACGGCTGGC
Organism: Micromonospora sp. RP3T; assembly: GCF_003027925.1. Lineage (GTDB taxonomy): Bacteria > Actinomycetota > Actinomycetes > Mycobacteriales > Micromonosporaceae > Micromonospora. The sequence continues at coordinate 31,637 of NZ_PYPS01000052.1, read as the reverse complement.
CCAGGAGGTGCTGGACCGCCCCGCCGCGCCGATGGCGGCCCGGGAGCTGGCCCGCTGCACGCTGGCCCACCTCCAGGCCGCGCAGGGGCAGTACCGTCGCAGCGCCACCGCGATCGCCCGGGTGCAGGCCGAGGCGGCGTGCTGGCGCTCCGACATGCCCTACCTCCAGCTCGCCATGGAACTGGCCCGGGGCACCCGGCTGGCGCTCTCCGGCGACCTGGCCGGTATCGACGCGATCGTCGCCGACGAGTTCGCCGATCTCGCCGGTGCCGGCGACTTCCGGCTCGGCAGCGGCTACCTGGCCATCCTCCAGGCGTACGCGGCACGGCTGCGCGGGCGCGGCGGCGACGCGCTCCGGACCAGCCTGGGCGCCTGCGCGGTGCTCACCACCAGCCGGGTCTACGCCGGCCTGGCCCACGCCGAGCGCGCCCAGGCCGCGGCGCTGCGCGGGGACGCGGCGCACGCCGCCGAGGCGATGGCCGAGGCGGACCGCACGCACGCGCCCGGGATGGCGGTCCTCTACCCGTGGCTGGAGCAGGCCCGGGGCGCCGCGCAGGCGGTGGCCGGTGACCTGCCGGGCGCCGTCAAGCACCTCTGCGCGCTGGCCGACCGGTTGCGCGAGGACGGCCTCGCCGGCCACGAGCTGCTCGTCCTGCTCGACCTGGTCCGGCTCGACCAGGCCGCCGCGCCGGTCGGCCCCACCTGCACCGACGGCGGCCGGCGCTCGGTGGCGCAGCGCCTGGCGGAACTCTCCGAACAGATCGACGGCGTGCTGCCGCCGCTGGTCGCCCGGTACGCCCGGGCCGTGCTCGACGGCTCCCCGGAGGATCTGCTCGCGGTCGCCGACGGCTTCGCCGACCGGGAGCTGGTCGTCTACGCCGCCGAGGCGACCGCGATGGCGCTGCACCGGATGCGGGACGCCCGGGCCGGCGTTCCGGGGACGGCCCGGGAACGCCTCGCCGACCTGCTGCGCCGCTGCGACGAGATCTCCACCCCGGCGTTGCGGCTGCTCCGGCCGGCGCTCAGCGACCGCGAGTGGGAGATCGCCCGGCTCGCCGCCACCGGGCTGACCAGCCGCGTGATCGCGGAACGGCTGTTCCTCTCCACCCGCACGGTGGAGAACCACCTGCAACGCGTCTACAGCAAGCTCGGCGTCACCCGCCGTAGCGAGCTGCGGGCCGCGCTGGGTTCGATGCCGGGGCACGACGGCACGGATCCGGCCTGAACTCTAGGCTGGGGCGGTGAGCACCCTTCGCCCCGCGCTGCTGACCGACCACTACGAGCTGACCATGGTCAGCGCCGCGCTTCAGGACGGCACGGCCGACCGACGCTGCGTCTTCGAGGTGTTCAGCCGACGGCTGCCGGCCGGCCGCCGCTATGGGGTGGTCGCCGGCACCGGCCGGCTGATCGAGATGATCCGCGACTTCCGGTTCGACCCGACGGAGATCGACTTCCTGCGCCGGACCGGCGTGGTCGACGACCGCGCCGCGCAGTGGCTGGCCGACTACCGGTTCACCGGCGACGTCGACGGCTACGCCGAGGGCGAGCTGTTCTTCCCGGGCTCACCGATCCTCACCCTGTCCGGCTCGTTCGCCGAGTGCGTGGTGCTGGAGACGCTTGTGCTCTCCGTGCTCAACCACGACTGCGCGGTCGCCGCGGCGGCGGCCCGGATGGTCACCGCCGCCCGGGGCCGGGCGCTGATCGAGATGGGCTCCCGCCGGGCGCACGAGGAGGCCGCGGTGGCCGCCGCGCGGTCGGCGTACCTGGCCGGGTTCCGGTTCACCTCCAACCTGGCCGCCGGGCAGCGCTACGGCATCCCGACCGCCGGCACCGCCGCGCACGCGTTCACGTTGCTGCACGACGACGAGCGGGCCGCGTTCGCGTCCCAGGTCGCCACGCTGGGCAAGGACACCACGCTGCTTGTCGACACGTACGACATCGCGCAGGGCATCCGCAACGCCATCGCGGTGGCCGGGCCGGAACTGCGGGCGGTCCGGATCGACTCGGGTGACCTGACGGTGATCGCCCAGCAGTCCCGTGAGCTGCTCGACTCGCTCGGCGCCACCGAAACGAAGATCATCGTCTCCGGCGACCTGGACGAGTACGCGATCGCCTCGCTCGCCGCCGAGCCGGTCGACATGTACGGCGCCGGCACCGCGGTGGTGACCGGCTCGGGCGCGCCCACCGCCGGCCTGGTCTACAAGCTTGTCGAGGTGGAGGGGCGACCGGTGGTCAAGCGCTCCGAGCACAAGTCCACCATCGGCGGCCGGAAGGTCGCCGTCCGCCGGCACAAGCCGACCGGCACCGCCACCGAGGAGGTCATCGTGCCGCAGGGCGTGCCGGACCGGCAGCCCAACGACCGGCTGCTCCAGCACTCGTACGTGGTGTCCGGCGAGCCGGTGACGCTGCCGACGCTGGACGAGTCCCGGGAACACCTGCGAGAGTGCCTGATCTCCATCCCGTGGGAGGGGCTCAAGCTCTCCGGCGGCGACCCGGCGGTGCCGGTGACCGTCGTACCCGCGACCTGAGAAGGGACCGACCAGATGGCGAACGCGTTGATCATCGTGGACGTGCAGAACGACTTCTGCGAGGGCGGCTCCCTCGCGGTCGGCGGCGGGGCCGGGGTGGCCGGCGGCATCTCCCGGCTGCTCGCCGCCGAACCGGACCGCTGGGACCACGTGGTCGCGACCAAGGACTACCACGTCGACCCGGGCGCGCACTTCGGTGACCCGCCGGACTTCGTCGACTCCTGGCCCCGGCACTGCGTGGTCGGCACGTCCGGCTCCGAGTTCCACCCCGAGCTGGAGACCGGCCGGGTGGAGGCGATCTTCCACAAGGGCGAGCACGCGGCCGCGTACTCCGGTTTCGAGGGGCACGCGCCCGACGGCGAGTGCCTGGCCGACTGGCTGCGCCGGCACGACGTGGACCGGGTCGACGTGGTCGGCATCGCCACCGACCACTGCGTCCGCGCGACCGCGCTGGACGCCGCCCGGGAGGGCTTCCGGACCACCGTGCTTCTGGAGCTGACCGCCGCCGTCGCGCCGGGGACGCTCGACGTGGCGTTGCGCGCGCTCGACGGCGCCGGTGTCGCCATGGTCGGTGACCCTGTGATCAAGGCCGCTTGACCAGGTAATCGCTTGCGACTGTCGTACCTCCGGCCCAGGATGGCGCCGGAGGTGCGGCCGTCGTGAACCTGAAGCCCTACCGGGAGGCGCTCGCCCTGCCCGGCCTGCGCTCGCTGCTGCTGGTGTCCGTGTTGGCCCGCATCCCGCTGACCGCGGTCGGGGTGACGCTCACCTTCTACGTGGTGCTCGACCTGGGGCGGGGCTACGGCGCAGCCGGCCTGGTCGGCGCCGCGGCCACAGTCGGCACGGCGATCGGCGCGCCGCTGCTCGGCCGGCTCGTCGACCGCCACGGCCTGCGGCCGGTGCTGCTGCTCTGCACGATCGTCGAGGGCGTGTTCTGGGCCGCCGCGCCCAGCCTCTCCTACCCGGTGCTGCTGCCCGCCGCGTTCCTGGCCGGGCTGCTCGCGCTGCCGGTCTTCTCGGTGGTCCGCCAGTCCATCGCCGCGCTGGTCCCGACGGAGCAACGACGCCCGGCGTACGCGCTGGACTCGATGTCGGTCGAGCTGTCGTTCATGGTGGGCCCCGCGGCCGCGGTGGCGTTGGCGACCACCGTCACGCCGCGCCTCACGCTCTGGGCGGTCGGCGCCGGCATCGTCGCCTCCGGCATCTGCTTCTGGCTGCTGAACCCGCCGACCCGGGGCGTCGACGAGCCGGCCGGCCCACGGCGCGCGGTGCCGCGGCGGGAGTGGCTCACGCCGCGCCTGCTCTCCGTGCTGGCGGTCAGCCTGGCCGCCACGCTGGTGCTGGGCGGCACCGACGTCGCCGTGGTGGCGGTGCTCCGGGCCGGCGGCGAGGTCGGCTGGACCGGCGTGGTGCTGGCCGTCTGGGCGGTCGCCTCGCTGGTGGGCGGCTTCGCCTACGGCGCGGTACGCCGCTCGTTCTCCCCGCTGGCGCTGGTGGCGGCGCTCAGCCTCACCACCATCCCGGTCGGGCTGGGCGGCTCGCACTGGTGGCTGCTCGCCCTGGCGCTGATTCCGACCGGCGCGCTCTGCGCGCCCACCATCGCGGCCACCGCGGACGCGGTCAGCCGGCTTGCTCCGCCCGACGTGCGCGGCCTGGCGATGGGTCTGCACGGCTCCGCCGTCACGGTCGGCATCGCCCTGGGCGCGCCGCTGGCCGGCGCGGTGATCGACGCCTCCGCCCCGGCCTGGGGCTTCGCGGTCACCGGTGCGGTCGGCGTCCTGGTGGCGCTGGTCGTGCTCCCGGTCGAGCTGCGCCACCGCCGCACCGCACCTCCGCCCGCCACCGTCACTCCAGAGCCGGACCGGGCCCCCGCGCTCCCCTGACCGGTGCCGCGTGCGTGCGGCCTGTGCACTGTGGGTGCGGTTGTTGTTGCCATAGCGACGACAGACGCACCCACAGCCGCCGGCCTGCCGGTGATGGCGAGGGCGGTCAGCCGTTTCAGTCGGCCGACAGGTCGGGTCGGTGCTCCCGGACCCACTTCTCGACGTCCGACTTCCGCCAGATCTGGCCCATCTTGAGCACCTGGTACGGGGCGGGGAAGTCACGACGGGAGGCGACCACCGATGCGCGGGCGCGTGAGACGCCACCGAGCATGTCTCGGATCTCGGCGATTCCCACGAACTCGACCACCCCTTGACGGTAGGTATCGCCAGTTGCTCGACGGTCGGTAACAGCGATCGGTGGCCATCGCCGACGCAAACTTCTTGATCAACGGGGACGACGCGAGGGCGGGGCGGGGCGAGGGGAGGGGGAGAGAAAGGCGACGGGCGCCGCGCCCCGGGAGGGGTGCGGCGCCCGTCGCGGGCTGATCGGGTCAGCGCTGGTCGAGGTTCCCGGCGGTGTCCTCCTGGTAGCTGGCGCCACCGTTGACCTCGCTGGTCAGCGGCTTGGCACCACCCTCCGGCGGACCGGCGACGCTCTGCCCGGCGGCCAGCTCGGGGAACTTCGCGTCGAACGCGGGCCGCTCGGAGCGGATCCGCGGCATCCGGTCGAAGTTCCGCAGCGGCGGCGGGCAGGAGGTGGCCCACTCCAGCGAGTTGCCGTGGCCCCACGGGTCGTCGACCTCGACCACCGGGCCGGTCTTGTACGACTTCCAGCAGTTCCAGATGAACGGCAGGGTCGAGATGCCGGTGATGAACGCGCCGATGGTGGAGACCATGTTCAGCGTGGTGAAGCCGTCGTCGGCCTGGTAGTCGGCGTACCGGCGGGGCATGCCCTCGTTGCCCAGCCAGTGCTGCACCAGGAACGTGGTGTGGAAGCCGATCATGGTGAGCCAGAAGTGGATCTTGCCGAGCCGCTCGTCCAGCATCCGGCCGAACATCTTCGGGAACCAGAAGTAGATGCCGCCGAAGACCGCGAACACGATGGTGCCGAAGAGCACGTAGTGGAAGTGCGCCACCACGAAGTACGAGTCGTGCAGGTGGAAGTCGAGCGGCGGGCTGGCCAGCAGCACCCCGGTCAGACCACCGAAGAGGAACGTGACCAGGAAGCCGATCGCGAACAGCATCGGCGTCTCGAACGTGATCTGGCCCCGCCACATGGTGCCGATCCAGTTGAAGAACTTCATGCCGGTGGGCACCGCGATCAGGTAGCTCAGGAAGCTGAAGAACGGCAGCAGCACCTGGCCGGTGGCGAACATGTGGTGCGCCCAGACGCTCATCGACAGCGCGGCGATGGCGACGGTGGCCGCCACCAGGCCCTTGTAACCGAAGATCGGCTTCCGGGAGAAGACCGGGATGATCTCGGTGATGATGCCGAAGAACGGCAGCGCGATGATGTAGACCTCGGGGTGCCCGAAGAACCAGAACAGGTGCTGCCACAGCATCGGGCCGCCGGTCGCCGGGTCGTACACGTGGGCGCCGAGCAGGCGGTCCGCGGCGAGCGCGAACAGCGCGGCGGCCAGCAGCGGGAAGACCAGGATGGCCAGCAGGCTGGTGACCAGCATGTTCCAGGTGAAGATCGGCATCCGGAACATGGTCATGCCGGGCGCGCGCAGGGTCAGGATCGTGGTGATCAGGTTGACCGCGCCGAGGATGGTGCCCAGACCGGAGATGGCCAGACCGACCACCCACATGTTGGCGCCGACGCCCGGGGAGTGCTCGATGGTGCTCAGCGGCGTGTAGGCGGTCCACCCGAAGTCGGCCGCGCCGCCGGGGCTGATGAAGCCCGCGGTGGCCAGCGTGCCGCCGAAGAGGTAGAGCCAGTACGCGAACGCGTTCAGCCGGGGGAACGACACGTCGGGCGCGCCGATCTGCAGCGGCACCACGTAGTTCGCGAAGGCGAACACGATCGGCGTCGCGAAGAACAGCAGCATGATCGTGCCGTGCATGGTGAAGAGCTGGTTGTACTGCTCGGGCGACAGGAACTGCAGCCCCGGTCGCGCCAGCTCGGCGCGCATGATCAGGGCCATCAGGCCACCGATCATGAAGAACGCGAACGCGGTGACCATGTACATGATCCCGATCTGCTTCGCGTCCGTGGTGCGCAGCAGCCGCGCGAGGGCCGACCCCTTGACCGGCTCGCGGACCGGCCAGGGCCGGGTCACGACCGGCTTGGGTGCGACGGTGGTCACGAGTGGCCTCCGGTTCTGGGTTGTCCCGCTCGGCGCGCTGGTCATCGGCGCAGCCGTCATCCGCAAGGAGGATAGTCCCCGGTAGGTGGCCCCGCCGCGTGGGGTGGGCGGCTACGATCTTCGGCGCTTCTACGGTGGGCCGGTGAGAAGCCGGTAGTGCTCGCCGAAGATCCGACCGCCGCGTCCGCGCAGCAACGGGTCGCGCAGCGCCGGCGGCACGTCGCGGGTGCGGTTGCGGTCCCGGGTCCGGTCCCGCACCCAGCGGGTACGCGGCCGACGCCGACTCTCGTACGCGATCAACGCGGCGTCGACGCTGCCGGCGGCCTGGAGCGACTCGGCGAGCACGACCGCGTCCTCCAACGCCATGGCGGTGCCCTGGGAGAGCGTCGGCGCGACGGCGTGAGCGGCGTCACCGACCAGCAGCACCCGGCCGTGGAACCAGCGGCCCAGCTCGACCTCCTCGGTGCGTTCGACGTGCACCGTCTCCAGCGCGGCGAGCACCTCGGGCACCGGGCCGCCGTAGCCGTCGAACAGTTCGTGCAGCCGGGCGAGCGGGTCGGCGGGCAGCGCGGTGCCGGCCTCGTCGGCGTAGCAGTAGAGCCGGCCGGCGCCGAGCGGCACCATCAGGAAGCCGGCCCGCTGGCCGAGCAGGGCGGTCCAGTCGGTGACCGGCGGGCCGTCGCGCACCACAGCACGGTAGACCACCTGCCCGGCGGGGCGGGGCGGACCACCGAGGGCGGCCAGCGTGCGGACCGCGGAGCGGGGCCCGTCCGCGCCGACGACCAGGTCGTACTCGCCGCCGGTGCCATCGGTGAAGCCGACGGTGACGCCGGCGGAGTGGGGGTCGACGGTGCTCACCTCGGCGCCGTGGCGGACCGCGCCGCCGGCGCCGGTGAGCAGCACCCGGTGCAGTTCGGCGCGGGGCAGGGCCCGACACTCCCCCACCCCGGCCCAGAGCGTGTCCAGGTCGACCTCGCACAGCGGCGCGCCGGCGGCGTCGAGGAAGCGCTGCCGGTGGACCACCTCACCGAGTGGTCGCAGCGGCCCGTCCAGGTCGAGCCGGCGCATCGCCCGCGCCGCGTTGCCGGGAAGGTAGAGACCGGTGTCGGTGCGCTCGCCGGGCGGCAGTCGGTCGGTGACGTCCGGCCGGAACCCCGCCAGGCGCAGCGCCCGGGCCACGGCGAGGCCGGCGACGCCCGCGCCGACGACGAGGATGCGCAGGGGAGAACCACCCATCGTGGAGTACGCCTCCGGAGGGGGTCGGAACGCGTTGGAGGCAAGACACTACTCGCTGCGACCGGGCCCACGGAAGTGCCCAACGGCCCTTCCTTGCACTTCTTAACCGGTTCAGTTGCGCATCGATTTCAAACATGTAAATGTGTCCGGGTGAACATGGGAGCGCTCCCGCACGTATCCCTCGACACCACCGGCGCCCCCGCGCCGAACCAAGGAGCATCATGAAGCGTTCACTCCGAGCCATCGCCGCCGCCGGCCTGCTGGCCGCCGGCAGCATCGTCGCCGTCGCGCTCGGCGGCACCGCCTCCGCCGACACCCAGATCTGCGACCAGTACGGCTCCACCACCATCGGTGGTAAGTACGTGGTGCAGAACAACCGCTGGGGCACCAGCGCCCAGCAGTGCATCAACGTCACCTCGACCGGCTTCTCGATCACCCGCGCGGACGGCTCCGCGCCGACCAACGGGGCGCCGGTCTCCTACCCGTCGATCTTCGTGGGCTGCCACTACACCAACTGCTCCCCCGGCACCAACCTGCCGGTGCAGGTGAAGAACATCAGCAGCGCACCGGCCAGCATCAGCTACAACTACGTCAGCGGCGCGATCTACGACGCCGCGTACGACATCTGGCTCGACCCGTCGCCCAAGAAGGACGGCGTCAACCAGATGGAGATCATGATCTGGCTCAACCGGCAGGGCTCGATCCAGCCCATCGGCTCCCCGGTCGGCAACACGAACATCGCCGGCCGGACCTGGGAGGTCTGGCGGGGCAGCAACGGCTCCAACAACGTCATCTCGTACGTGGCGCCGTCCGCCATCCCCAGCTTCAGCTTCGACGCGCTGGCGTTCATCAACGACACCCGCAACCGGGGCGCGATCACCAACGACTGGTACCTGACCAGCATCCAGGCCGGCTTCGAGCCGTGGCAGGGCGGGGTCGGCCTGGCCGTGAACTCGTTCTCCCAGAGCGTCAACACCGGCGGCAGCAACCCGCCGCCCACCTCGACGCCGCCGACCACCACGCCGCCGCCCTCGGGCAGCTCGGCCTGCACCGTGACCTACCGGTCGACGAACGTGTGGAACAACGGCTTCACCGCCGAGGTGACGGTCAAGAACACCGGCAACAGCACGATCAACGGCTGGACGCTCAACTACAACCTGCCCTCCGGGCAGAACGTGACCAGCGCGTGGAACGCCACCGTGTCGCAGAGCGGCTCGGCGGTGACCGCGCGCAACGTCGACTACAACGGCACGCTGGCTCCCGGCGCGTCGACCAACTTCGGCTACCAGGCGACGCTGAACGGCGGCTTCTCCGCGCCGAGCAGCTTCACCCTCAACGGAACCGCCTGCGCCCGAGGCTGATCATCGCGACACGAGGGGGCGCGGTCCGCACCGGACCGCGCCCCCTTCCGCGTACGCGGCGTCAGCCGCCGAGCGCGTCGATGTCGCGCATCTCCTCGGCGGTCAGCGAGAACCCGAACACGTCGGCGTTGGCCCGGATCCGCTCCGGCGTGACCGACTTCGGGATCACCACGATCTCGTGGTCGATGTGCCAGCGCAGCACCACCTGGGCCGGCGAGACGTCGTGCGCCTGGGCGATGCGCACCAGCACCGGGTCGGACAGGTCGCTGGTCTTGAACGGGCTGTAGCCCTCCAGCACCACGCCCCGGTCCCGGTGCGCGGCGTGCGTCTGCCGGTCGTACAGCGACGGGCTCCACCGGATCTGGTTGACCGCGGGCGTCTCCTCGGTGGCCTGGATCAGCTCGTCGAGCTGCGCGGTCGAGTAGTTGCTCACCCCGACGGCGCGGGCCAGGTTCTCGTCCCGGGCGGCCAGCATCTCCCGCCAGACCGGGATGCTGTCGCCGGGCGCGGACGGCGGCCAGTGCACCAGCCACAGGTCGACGTACTCGGTGCCCAGCGCCGCCAGGCTCGCCTCGATGGTCTCCCGCTCCCGGCCCACCCGGTCCGGCGGCAGCTTCGTGGTGATGAACAGGTCCTCGCGGCGCAGCCCGCTCTCGGCGACCGCGCGCCCGACCTCCTTCTCGTTGCCGTACATCGTGGCGGTGTCGAGGTGCCGGTAGCCGGCGTCCAGCGCGGCGAGCACGGCCTGGTAGCCGTCCTCGCCGGTGGCCTGCCAGGTGCCGAAGCCGAGGATCGGGATCCGGACGTCGCCGGGAAGCGGAAGGGTGGGCTGGTCGAGGTCCATGTCGACGGTTCTACCCCGCAACGCCGTCGCCATGCCGGCACGCGCGCCGGGTGTGCCGGAGAATACGGCTGTGGCGGACCGGCTGGAGGAGTACCGGCGGAAGCGGGACGCGGCGCGTACCCCGGAGCCGGTGCCCGAACGGCCCCCGGCGCGGGAGCGGGCCGCGCGGCGCGCGCCCCGCTTCGTCATCCAGCAGCACCACGCCCGCAGCCTGCACTGGGACCTGCGGCTGGAACACGACGGCGTGCTGGCCTCCTGGACGGTGCCGCGCGGCCTGCCCCGCGACCCGGGCCGCAACCACCTCGCCGTGCACACCGAGGACCATCCGATGGAATACCTGACGTTCGCCGGCGAGATACCGGCCGGCGAGTACGGCGGCGGGCGGATGACCGTGCACGACACCGGCACCTACCGCGCCGAGAAGTGGCGCGACGACGAGGTGATCGTGGTGCTCGACGGCGCGCGCACCAAGGGCCGGTACGTCCTGTTCGCCACCGGCGGCCGGGGTCGGGACTGGATGGTCCGCCGCACCGACCCGGCGCCGGCGGGTTGGACGCCGATGCCCGAGCTGGTCCGCCCGATGCGCGCCACCGAGGGCGGCCGGCTGCCGCGCGACGCCGCCGCCTGGGGGTACGAGCCGCGCTGGGCGGGCGTGCGGGCGATGGCGTACGTCTCCGGCGGCCGGCTGCGGCTGCTCGACGGCGACGACACGGAGATCACCGGCGACCATCCCTGGCTGCGGGCCATGGCCGAGGAGCTGGCCCCCACCGAGGTGGTGCTGGACGGGGTGCTGGTGCGCATCGACCCGGCCGGGCGGGTCAAGCCGCCCAGCAAGCGGGACGGTCAGTTCCTCGCCGTCGACCTGCTCTGGCTGGAGGGCGTGTCCAGCCTCGACGTGCCGTACGCGCAACGCCGCGACCTGCTCGACGGTCTGGCGCTCGCCGGCCCGCACTGGCAGACTCCGCCGTGGTTCCCAGGGGTCGGCGCGGACGCCCTGCGGGCCGCCCGCGAGCAGCGGCTCCCCGGAGTGGTGGCGAAGCGCCTCGACTCCCCGTACGAGCCGGGCCGGCGCAGCCGGCACTGGCTGAGCATCGACGCGAGCTGAGGACCACCGTGCACCTGACGCACCTGGAGTGCCCGCGCTGCGGCCTGGAACACCCGGCCGACAAGCTGCAGAACCTGTGCGACTGCGGGTCCCCGCTGCTGGCCCGCTACGACCTGGCCGCGGTGGCCGCCACCGTGACACCGGAGCAGTTCGGGCTCCGCCCGGCCGACCTGTGGCGCTACCGGGAACTGCTGCCGGTGGCCGATCCGCGGTTCGTCACCACGCTGGGCGAGGGCTGGACGCCGATGTGGCACGCCCGGGCGTACGGCCACGAGATCGGCGTGGCGGAGTTGATCGTCAAGGACGAGGGGCTCACCCCGACCGGGTCGTTCAAGGCGCGTGGCGCGGCGGTCGGCGTGAGCCGGGCCCGGGAGCTGGGCGTCGAGCGGATCGCCATGCCGACGAACGGCAACGCGGGCGCGGCCTGGGCGACGTACGCGGCCCGGGCTCAGATGGGCGCGACGATCGCCATGCCGCTGGCCGCGCCGACCATCTGCCGGCAGGAGTGCCTCGCCGCCGGCGCGGACCTGCGGCTGGTCGACGGGCTGATCAACGACGCCGGCCGGGAGATCGCCGCGCTGGTCGCCGGTTCGGGCGGGCAGATCTTCGACGCCGGCACGCTGCGCGAGCCGTACCGCCTCGAGGGCAAGAAGACCATGGGGTACGAGATCGTCGAGCAACTCGGCTGGCAGGTGCCCGACGTCATCATCTACCCCACCGGCGGCGGCGTCGGGCTGATCGGCATCCACAAGGCGCTGCACGAGCTGCGCGAGCTGGGCTGGGTCGAGGACAAGCTGCCCCGGCTGGTGGCCGTGCAGTCCACCGGCTGCGCGCCGATCGTGCGGGCGTTCGCGGCCGGCGAGGCGCGCGCCACGCCGTGGCAGGACGCGCACACGCTCGCGTTCGGCATCACCGTGCCGGCCCCGCTCGGCGACGAGCTGGTGCTGACCGCGTTGCGGGACAGCGCCGGCACCGCGATCGCGGTGGACGACGCGGAGATCGTCGCCGACCTGCGCGACTTCGCCGCCCGGGAGGGGCTGCTGCTCTGCCCGGAGGGCGCGGCCTGCCTGACCGCCGCCCGGCACCTGCGCGCCGGCGGCTGGATCCGCCCCCACGAGCGCGTAGTGGTCCTCAACACCGGCGCCGGCATCAAATACCCCGGCCTGGTGCAAGGCGGGGCCCCTTCTTAACGCTTCAGGTATAGGAGGGGCCCCTTCTTAACGGTCAGGACGTGGGCGGCTCGTCCTCGCCGGCCTCCTCGGCGGCGTCCGCCTCCTCCTTCGTCCTGTGCACCGCGCCGTCGGCGTGCTCCGGCGGGCCGTAGACGGTGTAGAGCACCAACGGGTTCGGCCCGGTGTTGACGAAGTTGTGCTTCGTGCCCGACGGCACCACCACCAGGTCGCCGGCGACGACCTCCTTCTTCTCACCGGCCACCCGCGCCTCACCGGTGCCGCTGACGAACGTGAGGATCTGGTCGATGCCCTCGTGGACCTCCTCGCCGATCTCGCCGCCCGGCGGGATGGTCATGATGACCAGCTGGGTGTGCTCCCCGGTCCAGAGCACGCGGCGGAAGTCGGGACTCTTCTCGGCGACGGTCGCGATCGTGAAATGCTCCATGGCCCGCTCATACCCCGTTCGCGAGCCCACCACGCCGGGACTGGCAGATGGTGGAATCGGGTCGCCGGCCAGGTTTGGATCCGCTCCGGACGGGCATCAGCGGAAGACAAGACCGGTTGCGAGCTGGACCGGTCGAGCCAGGTCCCCGCTGACGTACCGCCGTACGGCTGCGACGGTGGGAGACGGCCAGAGCGCGGCGACGTGACGACCGGACGGTCGTGCGGCGCCGCGCGCTCGTGTCCGGCCCGCTCAGGCGAGCACGGCCAGGTGGAACGGCCGGTCGGCGTGCCCGCTCGCGGCGTGCGTCTCGACGAAGACCGCGTTGGCGATGCCGGCCCGGGGGGCCACCGTGATGACGCCCTGCTGCGCGAGCCCGCCCCCGTTGGCGGGGCCGACGGTCCCGACGTAGGCCGCTCCGGCGACGTCCTGGTCGAAGGCCACCTGGTACATCCCGGCGGCGAGCCGGGTGGCCGAGGTGGCGCCCAGGCCACGGACCAGCGTGCCGTTCGCGTCGACGACGGCGAACAACACCCGGGCGGTCGGCGGCAGCCCGGCCGACGAGCACGAGTCGATCTGCGTGTCGACGTGCGCGGCCTCCCGCACGCTCGGGGTGGGCTGGCCGGTCGCTCCCCTCCTCGATCTGGGGCTGGACATGGTGGTCCTCTCTCCCGCCGGTACGCCGGCAGGAGGCGTTCGTGGTGCGCCGAGCGATCCGCGACGATCACTCTCCTGCTTCTCGAAGCTATGCCGCCCCACCGCCCACCAACCAGCGACAGCACTGTCCGATCTTGGACAGTCGACGGCTCTGAGCTGCGAATACTCAGTCCTCCGGGTCCCGTGTCGGCACTCCGCCCCGGCAGCGCAGCCGCACCTCGTACTCCCGCCCACCGCCCACGAAGCGGACCTCGACGTGGTCGTCGGGCCCCCGGTCGGCGTCCTTCACGAGGTAACCGGGCGCCGGGGACGACGCCACCACGCGGACGCCGCCCGGCCCGCACTCGGCGAGCACGCTGCCGCCGTCCGTCAGGAAGCCCCGCTGGGCGCCGCTCGGCGTCGCGGCGCCGGACCGCGTCCCGGTCGGCGTTGCGACCGGGCTCACGCTCGTCGCGCCACCCGCCCCCGGATCGGGTACGGCGAGCGCGCGGGCGACGTCCTGCTCGGTCCGCACCCCGCCCGCGGTGCCGGTGATGCCCGCGCCGGCCAGGTCGACGGCGGCCAGCCCGACGAGCGTGGCCGCCACGGTCGTGGCCAGCCAGCCGGTGACGACGAGGAGGGTACGGCGATCCATGCTCCGAGTCTGCCCCGCGTCGGGTCGGGGCGGTCGTAGGGCGACGCTAAGGTCCGGTTAACGGAGCCCGTCGCCGGCCCGCCGAACGGCTACCCTCCCTTGCGTGGCGCGCCTGCTGCTCATCGAGGACGACCTGACCATCCGCACTCCGCTGCTGCGCGCCCTCCGGGAGTACGGGCACGCCGTCGCCGCGGCGTCGACCGCCCTGGGCGGGCTGCGTGACGCGCTGGACGACCGGCCCGACCTGGTCGTGCTCGACCTCGGGCTGCCCGATCTGGACGGCGCCGAGCTGCTGCGGATGCTGCGCGCGGTCAGCACGGTGCCGGTCGTGGTGGCGACCGCCCGCGACGACGAGGTGGAGATCGTGCGCCTGCTCGACGCCGGCGCGGACGACTACCTGGTGAAGCCGTTCACCGCCGCGCAACTGGACGCGCGGGTCCGCGCGGTGCTGCGCCGCTCGGCCGGCGGCGACGCGACGGAGGCGGCGCTGGTGCTCGGCGGGCTCCGCATCGACAGGCGGTCCCGGCAGGTCACGCTGGACGGCACGCCGGTCGAGCTGACCCCCCGCGAGTTCGACCTGCTGCACCACCTCGCCGGCCGCCCCGGGCAGGTCGTCACCAAGCGGGAGCTGCTGACCGAGGTGTGGCGGATCCCGTACGGCGGCGCCGACAAGACGGTCGACGTGCACCTGTCCTGGCTGCGCCGCAAGCTCGGCGAGAGCGCCCAGGCGCCCCGCTACCTGCACACGGTGCGCGGCGTGGGGGTACGGCTCGACGTGCCGGAGCAGGGCCGGTGAGGCGCCGGCTGACCCTGCTGGTCGCGGCCGTCGGGGTGCTCGTCATGGTCGCGTTCCTGGTGCCGCTGGCCGTGCTGGTGCGCACCGTCGCCGCGGACCGCGCGACCGCCCGGGCCACCGCCGACGTGCAGCTTCTGGTCACCGTGGTCGGCACCGCCCCGCCGGAGACCGTCCGGCTGACCGTGGACCAGCTCGCCGTCGACACCGGCCGTGGGGTGAGCGTCTTCCTCGCCGACGGCACGGTGCTCGGCGCGCCGGCCCCGCGTACCCCGGCGGTCACGCTGGCCGCCCGGGGGCGGAGCCTGACCGTCGAGTCCGCCGCCGGGCGGGAGGTGGTGGTAGCGGTGCAGGGCCGCCCGGAGGGGACCGGAGTGATCCGTACGCTGGTCCCCCGCGCCGAGCTGACCGCCGGGGTGACCCGCGCCTGGCTGGTGCTGGCGCTGCTCGGCGCGCTGCTCGTGCTGGTCGGCCTGGTGGTCGCCGACCGGCTGGCCGGCACGCTGGTCCGGCCGATCACGGCGCTGTCCGCCGTCTCGCACCGGCTCGCCAACGCGGAACTGGACGCGCGTGTCGCACCGGCCGGGCCGGCCGAGTTGCGCGAGGTGGCGGGCGCGTTGAACCACCTGGCCGAGCGGATCCAGATCCTGCTGCGCGAGGAGCGCGAACAGGTGGCCGACCTGTCCCACCGGCTGCGTACCCCGTTGACGGCGCTGCGGTTGGAGGCCGAGTCGTTGCGCGACCCGGACGACGCGGCTCGGCTGACCGCGGCGGCGGACGGGCTGGAGCGGGCGGTGACCGGGGTGATCCAACGGGCCCGGTGGCGCAGCGGCACGGCGGCCACCGGCGGTGGCTGCGACGCGGCCACAGTGGTCGGCGAGCGGGTGACGTTCTGGTCGGTGCTCGCGGAGGACACCGGCCGGACCGTGACGCTCGACCTCGAGCCCGGCCCGCTACCGGTGCGGCTGAGCGGCGACGAGCTGGCCGCCGCCGTGGACGCGTTGCTGGGCAACGTCTTCGCCCACACACCCGACGGCACCCCGTTCACGGTGCGGCTCGCGGCGGAGCCGGACCGGGTGGCGCTCACCGTGGCCGACGCCGGCCCGGGGCTGCCGCCCGGCCCGGTGCGACGCGGCGCCAGCCGGGCCGGGTCGACCGGGCTCGGTCTGGACATCGCCGAGCGGGCCGCCCGCGCGAGCGGCGGCGGGCTGGAGTTGTCGGCCGCCGCCGGTGGCGGGGCCCGGGTGGTGCTCCGGCTCGGTGCCGCGCCGGCTGCCTGACGGCCCGGGCCCTACTCCGGCTCCCACTCGACGAGCTTGTCGAACAGGCCCCGGTCGCCGTCGATCTTCAGCGCGTCCAGCGGGATGCGGCCGTAGAAGGACAGGACCAGGTCACCGGCCGTACCGTGGGCGGCGGCGTCGGCCGGGCCCGCGCCGACGGCCGGGTCGGGCAGTCGGGCGGCCGTCACCCCGTCGGCGGAGAGCGCCTGACGCCAGGAGCGGCCCTCGGTGCTGTGGTAGTCGACGGCGGCGGGCCCGTGCGGCCACCCGGCCGTGGTGGTGCAGCAGGTGAACAGGAACTCCTCCACCCCGTCGAGTGCCACCTCGACCGGCAGCGGCTGCGCGGCGCCCACGGTGAGCTGGGCGTCGTAGGTGTGCACCGCGACCTCCTGGAGCTGGTGTCGGGCGACCGCGCCACAGGTCGACGGCGACTGCGACGTCCCCCACCAGGTCCAGCAGCCGCGCTCCGGGCCGGCCGCCCGCAGCGCGTCCAGGAGCTGCCGCGTCGACGTGGCCAGCCAGTCCAGCAGCGCGGCACGGTCCCGGGATGCGGGCGGGCCGGCCGGCGCCACCTTGGCCGGGGCGTCCGGCCCGGCGGCCACCGTGGCGGCCCAGGAGCGGCGCCCCTCGCCCAGGTGCCGGGCCAGGTCGAACAGCGTCCACTCCGGACAGGTCGGCACCTGGACGTCCAGGTCGGGCGCGGCGGCGACCGCCGCCCGGAACGCGGTCGACCGTTCGTCGATCAACCGCAACAGCTCGGGAAACTCCAGCGTCTCGGACACCCCGGCTGTCTACCACCGTGCTCCGGCGCCGGACAGCGATTTTCCCGGCCGACGACGACCACGCGCCTTAACCCGGCGTTGTCCGTCGGCTAGCGCGGCCCCGACCGTCCGGCGCGCAGTCTCGACGACACGAACCGAGGAAAGGTGGCAACCATGCGACGTACCTCCCTGATGCTGGCGGCGGCCGGTGGAGTCGCCGTGCTGGCGGTGACCGGCGTGGCGCTCGGCACGACCGCGGCGGACCGGTCGACCGGCCGCACCGCCCCGGCCGCCGTGACCGTCGAGGACAACCCGGCCCGGACGGCCACGGGCGACGAGGACAACCCGGCCCGGTCGGCGACCGGGGGCGGGGGCGACCTGGCCCGCCGGGGCACGGCCGACGACGACCGCGTCCCGGCGGGTACCGGGCGGGAGGACAACCCGGCCCGCCGGGGTACGGACGACGACGCGGGTCCGGCGCGGGCGGCCGGCGGCTCGGTGAGCCGGCAGCGCGCCGCCGAGGTGGCGCTGGCCCGCACCGGGGGCGGCCGGGTCACCGAGATCGAGGCGGAGACCGAGCACGGCCGTCCGACGTGGAGCGTCAAGGTCACCCGCGACGGCTGGCGGCACGAGGTCAAGGTCGACCGGGCGACCGGCGCCGTGCTGGAGGCCGACCGGCAGCGGGCCGGCTCGGACGACCGGACCGGCTCGGACGACCGGGCCGGCTCGGACGACCGGGCCGGCTCGGACGACCGGGGTGGGCGCGACGACCGGGCCGGCTCGGACGACCGGGGTGGGCGCGACGACCACGGTTCGCACGACCGGGACGACGACCACGGTCGCCACGGCGACGACGACTGAACGCGGCCGGGGCCGGGTGCGGAGCGGATCCGCGCCCGGCCCCGCCGTGGTCACCGCAGCGTGCAACTCACCTCGGTCGGCGGCTGGTTGTCGCCGGAGACGACCAGACCCCAACTGGTGGTGCCGCCGGCCGGCAACGCGCCGTTCCAGGCCGCGTTCGTCGCGGTCACCCGCGCGCCGGACTGCGTCGCGCCGGCGTTCCAGGCGTTCACCAGCCGCTGCCCACCGGGGAAGGCGACCTCGCTGCGCCAGCCGGTGGCGGCGGACGTACCGGTGTTGCGGACCGTCACCTCGGCCTGGAAGCCGCCGGCCCACGCGCCGGTGACCGTCCAGGCCGCCGCGCACCCCGATCCGGACGGACTCGGTGACGCCGTCGGGCTCGGTGAGGCCGTCGGGCTCGGCGACGCGGTCGGCGGGGCCGTCGGACCGTCCGACGTGGTGTAGCTGACCGGCGTGTACGCGGCGGAGCAGGTGCCGCCGCACGAGGCCGGCAGCGCGAACCGGTACACCCGGCCGCCGCCCACCAGCGCGCCGGTGACGTCACGTACCCGGATCTGGAAGTCGACGCCGCCGGCGGTGGTGGTGGCACCGAGCACGTACGACTGGCCCATGTCGCTGTTCATGGTGGCGGCCCGCCACACCCCGTCGGCCAGGTACTCCACACCGTGGATGCCGTTGGGCAGGTGGGACACCGCGATGGCCGGCCAGTACCGCTGGGCGCCGCGCAGGAACGCGATCCGGAGGTCGCCGGAGTAGTCCGGCGCCGGCACGAACGACCAGGAGACCTGCCGGTTGTTCCAGTGGCTCGGATAGAGGTCACCGACCGGGACGCCGCCGCGCGCGAAGCGGTTCAGCGAGGCGGTGGACAGGTCCAGATGGTTCCGGTCGTCCCGGCACCAGGCGTTGCCGTCGCCGCAGGAGTCGGCGACCACCATGGTCAGGGTGGCGCCGTTGTAGCCGTCGGCGACCCAGGAGCCGTTGCGGCAGAACGGCTGCCCCGGCGCGCCGTCGTTGGTACCGGTACACCGGTCCCCGATGGTCACCCGGACGAACCGGCCGCAGTTCAAGCCGTTGTTCCACAGCCCGATCCGGTTCGCCTGGTCCGGTGGCAGCGGCCGGACCGGATAGGACGTGTAGTCGCCGGGCAGGTCGTAGACGTTGAGCGCGACGAAATCCGGCGAGTCCAGTTCGGACTGGGGCAGGCCGCAGCCGCCGTACGGGGAGCCGAGGCCGTCGAAGTGGGTGGCGTTGCCGGTCACCGGCGCGGGCGGGTCGTCGACCGCGAGCGCGGGCAGTTGACCGGCGACGAGCAGCGCGGCCGCGGCGGCGGTCAGGGCCGCGCCGAGCCGGAGGCGGGACTGCGGGGTCATGGGGGTGGCCTTCCGGGCGGGCCGACCCGGGCACGGGGCGGCTCAGGGGTGGTCATGGTTGCCCGTCCATGCCCGGCCGTGCCCGCGGAGACCATGCCACCACCGCGCCCTCCGTCGTGTCAACGGGAACGCCGACCACCCGAAAGGGGCGGTGACGGAGAGCAATCGAGCCGCTACATTGAAGTATGGTGTCCGCACCCGGCGGCTGGCCGCCGGACCCGGTCTACCGTCCCGTGCTGGCCGGCCGACGGGGCGAGTGGGAGGCCCTGACCCACCTCGACGACACCGCCGCCGCGCTGCTCGCCCCGATCGTCGACGTGCCGACGGACGAGCCGGGCCCAGTGGAGGCGCTGCGACGGCTGCCTCCCTCGCTTCTGCCGGCCGTCGACGTGTCGGCGCTGCCGGACACTCCGGAACACGACCCGATCCGCTGGGGCGTACCCCTGATGCCGGTGATCGGGCTCGCGGAGAGTGACCGGCGGCTGGGCGCGCACGGCGCGGCGGCCCGGGCCGGGGCGGGCGGGGCGGTGGTCCGGCTGCGGATCGGGCCGGACCGGGCCGGCCCGGACGCCACCACCGCCGCGGCGGAACGGGTGTGGCGGTCCACCGGGCTGGTGCCGGAGCAGTGCGACCTGCTGCTGGACGCGGGCGATGTGTGCTGCCTGGCCGACGTCCGGCTGGCCGAGCCACGGGTGCGACGCGCGGCCCAGTGGGCCCGGCGGCACGCCTGGCGCACGGTCACCGTGGCGGCGGGTGGGATGCCGCCGGCGCTGTCCCGGCTCCCGGTCGACGAGCCGGTACGCCTGGACCGCTACGACTGGCTGCTCTGGCAACGCCTGGCCGACCTGCGACTGGGGTACGCCGACTACGGGGTGGGGTGCGCGGTACGCGACGCGGACGCACCCGGCGACCGGCTGCCGACGCTGCGGTGGGCGGACCACGGCGCGTGGTGGATCTACCGCTGGTGCCGGCGGGGCGGTCGGGGCGACGAGCGCCTCGCCGACCTGTGCCGCACGCTGGTGGCCGCCCCGCACTGGCCGGCGGCCGGGTCGGGCTTCTCCTGGGGCGACCACGAGGTGTTGCGCCGGGCCCGGCGCGGCGCGGGTGCGGGCTCGCCTGCCAACTGGATCGCCTGGAGCACCTCGCACCACCTGGCCCACGTGCTGGCCGCGCTGATCGGACCGGACCGGGAGCAGCGCGGCGGTTCGTGGCGGCCCGGCCAGGACGCGCCGGAGTGGGGGCGCACCGGCCGGCCGCAGCGCGGCGGGGAGGCCCGCCGCGCCGGCTGAGTCACTCCTTCTCGGTGAAACCGAACTGGACCACGCCCTCCTCGTCCACCATCGCGTCGACCGAGGTGTCGTCGAGCAGCTCGGCGGCGTCCGGGTCCAGGAAGATCCGCGCCCCCTGGTCGTCGACCACCTGGTCGCCCTGCACGGGTGCCGGGACCAGCTCGATGGAGAGCGCGCCGGCCTCGGTGTCGGCGGCGATGCGCAGCCCACCCGCGTCGGCCACGTCCTGCTGGGCGGCGAGGTCACGGATCACCAGGACGGCGTTGTCGGTCATGGTCAGCATGGCGGCACTCCTCATGGCTGGTTTCTCGGATTCGCGGGCGACTCGGCCCACGCGGTCGGCTCGCGACCCGGAAGCGGACGAAACGCTGTTTCGCCGCAATAAGGGGGGCGGTCGGACGGCCCCTCACCACCCACCGTGCCCGCTGCCGGTGGATCCGTCAAATAGAGCCGGGTGATCGGGCGTGAGCAGCGGTTTCTTCCCCGACCCGACCGGCGGCTCCCTATGCTCGGGGCATGGACGACCCGCGCAGGTACGTCGCCGAGTTCCTCGGCTCGCTGCTGCTGATTTTCTTCGGTGTGGGCAGCGCCGTCTTCGCCCGGGTCCAGGGTGGCGTGGTGGTGGTCGCCCTGGCCTTCGGCTTCACCATGCTGGCGCTGGTGTACACGATGGGGCCGCTCTCCGGCAGCCACATCAACCCGGCGGTGACCCTGGGCGTACTGCTCTCCGGGAAGATCTCCCCGCTGGGCGCGGTGCTGTACTGGGTCGCGCAGTTCGCCGGCGCCACCGTCGCCGCGTTCGTGATCTGGGCGCTCACCCGATGGGGTGACGTGGTCGACCAGACCGGCGCGCTCGGCACCAACGGCTACGGCGCGCACATCAACCTGGGCGGCGCCGCCGTGCTGGAGACGGTGCTGACGTTCCTCTTCGTCCTGGTGGTGCTGGTGGTGACCGGGCGGGGTGAGCACGCCGCGTTCGCCGGGGTGCCGATCGGTCTCGCGTTGGCCGCCGCACACCTGGTCGGCCTCACCCTGGACGGCACCTCGGTCAACCCGGCGCGGTCGTTCGGTCCGGCCCTGTTCCAGGGCGGCACCGCGTTGCGCCAACTCTGGGTCTTCATCGTCTTCCCGTTGCTGGGCGGCGCACTCGCCGCCCTGGTCGCACCGCTGATCCTGCGCCCGGGTGCGGGCGGGCCCGGGCCGGCGGAGCGGGTGACCACGCCGCGAGCCTGAGTTCGGCAATAACCTTTCGCCCCGGGCTCTTTCCCGCAGGAAAGCACCATGGCAGCATCTGCACATGCATCGTCGTCTCTTTCCCCGGGCGCTCGCGGCGCTGGTGCTGGTCGCCACCGCGGCCACCGCCGGCACCACCACCGCCACGGCCGACGCGCCCACCCCGGCGCAGACCCGGCTGCACGCGACCATCGACGCGATCCTCGCGGACAGCCGGCTGGACGGTGCGCAGACGGGCGTGGTCGTGGTCGACACCAGCACCGGCCGCACGCTCTACGACCGCAACGGGACCCGCCGGCTCGTCCCCGCCTCCAACACCAAGCTGCTCACCTCGACGGCGGCGATGGAACTGCTCGGCCCGGGGCACCGCTTCACCACCGACGTCAGCGCCGCCGGGCCGCGCCGCGCCGGGCTGCTCTCCGGCGACCTCTACCTGCGCGGCGGCGGCGACCCGACCATGCTCGCCGCGGACTACGACCGACTCGCCGCGCAGGTCGCCGCCGCCGGCGTACGGGTGGTGACAGGTGACCTGGTCGCCGACGACACCCGCTACGACCGCACCCGACTCGGTCCGGACTGGACCTGGGACGACGAGCCCTACTACTACGCCGCGCAGGTGTCCGCGCTGACCGTCGCGCCGGACACCGACTACGACGCCGGCACCGTGATCGTCGACGTCGCGCCGGGCGCGCGGGCCGGCGTCCGTCCGAAGGTCTCGATGACCCCGGACAACGGCTGGCTGCACATCGACAACCGGGCCGAGACGGTCACCGGCGGCGAGACCACCGTCTCCGTCGAGCGGGAGCACGGGAGCAACACCGTCGTGGTGACCGGCCAGATCGCGGTCGGCCAGGCCGCCGAGAGCGACTGGGTGACGGTCTGGGAACCGACCGGGTACGCCGCCGACGTCTTCCGGTCCGCGTTGCGCCGGCACGGCGTACGGGTCCTCGGCCGGACCGTGCTCGGCACGGCCACCCCGGACACCGCCCGGCCGCTGGCGCGGCACGACTCGATGCCGCTGGCCGACCTCATGGTGCCGTTCCTCAAGCTCTCCAACAACGGGCACGCCGAGGTGCTCACCAAGGAGCTGGGCCGGATGCTCTCCGGTTCCGGCACCTGGGCCGCCGGCCTGGCCGCGATCGGCGAGTACGTCGGCGACGCCGGAATGGACACCGGCACCCTGCGCCAGCGTGACGGCTCCGGTCTGTCCCGGCGCAACCTGATCCCGCCCGCACAGTTCGTGACGCTGCTCTCCGCGGTGCGCGCCGAGCCCTGGTTCGACACCTGGTACGCCGCGCTGCCGGTGGCCGGCAATGCCGACCGGCTCGTCGGCGGGACGCTGCGCAGCCGGATGACGGGCACCGCCGCCGCGAACAACGTGCACGCCAAGACCGGCAGCCTGACCGGCGCGTCCGGCCTCTCCGGCTACGTCACCGACGCCGACGGCCGGCTGCTGGCCTTCTCGATCGTGCTCAACAACTACCTGACCTCGTCGGTCAAGGGGCTGGAGGACCAGATCGCGATCGCGCTGGCCACGTACACCGAGAAGGAGACGGCGACCGCCCGGCGGACCGTGCCGACCGCACCGGACTCACCACGGGTGCCGGAGGGTCGGGAGTGCTCCTGGGTCAAGCCGGCGTTCTGCTGACCGACCCGCGCCGGCCCAGGCGTTCAGGCGCCGGGCCGGTACGGGCGCGGGGCGGCGGCGGGGTCGCCCCGCTCGACAAGCGCGTCGATCTCGGCCGGCGGCAGCCCGCGCAGCGTGAGCACCCGCCGGCCCCAGCGGTGCAACCTGCACGGATGCGGGCTCGCGTCGTTGCGGCAGATGGTCCCGCCCGACCAGGACCGTGGCGCGTGCACCACCACCGCCCGCACCGCGAACTGGACGTCCTCCACCGTCACGTACGGCGGCAGCGGGATGTCCCGCAACACCCCGCGATCGGAGGACTGGCGGGCAGGGGCGAGAGGCGTGGGGCGGCTCATCGGTCGAACCTCCACAGAGGATGGACGGACGGGGACCTCGGAAAGGTACGTCGGTCGACCCGGCGCGCGACGGACAAACTGTCCCGACGGTTCAGCCTGGCACGACGCGCATCCGGGCGGCGTACGCGGATCAGCGCAGCGCGACGGCCTGGAGGCTGACGTTGCCGCACTGCCCGAGGGACTCCTCCACCGTCCAGCTCAGCAGCAGTTTCACACCGCGCGGCGCGCGGAACCGGACGGTGAAGTCGGTGGTCAGCGCGGTGTGCGGGTCCTCCATCCGGAGCGTGCTGACCGGCCCACCGGCGATCCGCACGTCGAGCCGGCCACGGGCCATCCAGAGCCCGGCATAGAGGTGCACGGTGCGCGACTGCCCGTCGGAGGTCACCGCGAGACGGAAACCGTTGCCCTGGTCGCAGGTGTAGACCCCGGACATGGTGCCGCTGGCCGAGGCCACCGGCGCGCCGTCCCGCCAGGCGTACGCCTCCGGGTTGTTGCTGAAGCTCTCCCGCCGGCCCCGGCCGCCCTCGTCCCGGATCGCGCCGGAACCGCCCCGCTTGCGGACCGTCCGGTCACCGCCGAGCAGCCCCCAGTGCACCCAGTCGACGGTGCCCACGGCGGTGAGGTCGACCGAGGCGGGCACCTCGGCCCGGCTGACCGCGACCGTCGGTGGCGCCATCGTGGACGGTGCGGGACTCGGGGACGGTGAGGGGCTCGGGGACGGCGGGCGCTGCCGGGGGCGCAGGCCGGGGGTGGCGACCGCGCCGTCGGCTTCGCCCGGCAGCCCGACGCGGCCGGTCGGCGCCACCGGCAGGGCCGCGCTCTCCTCGCGCGGCGCGTCGTGCCGCTCGGTGCCGAGGTAGACCACCAGCGCCGCCAGGCAGAGGAACGCGGCCAGCCCCTCCAACGCCATCCGTCGCCGGCGCCGCAGCCGGCGCAGCGCGGACCGGCTACGCGGGCGGCCCTCCCGATGCGAGCCGGGGCCGGTTCGCGAACGGTCCTCCTCGCCCACCACACCTCCGCTTCGTCTCACGCGGCGCCGCCGGAAGCGGCCGGAGCGTGACGGGCTTCACGGTGTCACCGGCCGGCCGTTTGCGCCATATGTGAGCCGACGGGCGTTTCCCGTTCGTTACCAAGAGGTAGCAGAACGGACCCGTCGCCGTCCAGCCAAGCGGCGGGTCAGCTTACCGTGATCGCTTCCAGCGACACCCCGTCGTTCTGCCCGCCGGTCACGGCGAGCGCCCGCCAGGTGATCAGCAACTGTTGGCCGCGAGGCGCCCGGAAGTGGACGACGTACTGGTAGAAGCGGTCGCCCTGGGCCATGGCCACCTCCCGGACGGCCGGATCACCGCCGCCGGAGAGCGAGACGTCGAGCCGGGCCCCGGCCGAGAACACACCGACGAACAGCCGGACGGTCCGCAGGTCCCCGCTGCCGGCCACACCGAGCCGGAAGGACTTGCCGGCACCGCGCTGGAAGACGCCCGTCCGGGTGCCCTCCTGCCGCGCCGTCGGGGTGCCGTCCGTCCAGCTCAGGCCGGACACCCCGGCGTTGTGCTCCAGCCGGTCGCCGCCCGGGTCCTCGATCTCGCCGGTGCCGCGCTGCTTGCGCTGGACGCTGTCCGCGCCCGCGCCGCCCCAGTGCCGCCAGTCCCGCGTGCCGAGCAGGGTGAGCGACACCACCGGTGGCACCGGCTCCTGATCCACCCCGAGCAGCGGGTCACCGGGCAGCGCGGGGTCGCCGGTCACCGGCACGACCGTCGGGGGCGCCGCCGTCGGCGCCGGTCCCGGCGTCGTCGGCCCGGCGGCCGGCACGGCCCGGCCACGCTCGGGCGGCGTCGGTGACCGGGCGGAGTACGCCAGCGCCACCACCGACGCGGTCAACGCGGCGGTGGCCAGCACGGCTCGCCGACGCCGGCGGCGGGCCCGGGCCGCAGCGACCCGGGTGGCCCCGGCCTCGCTCGCGGGCCGCGCCGCATCCGGGCGGAGAGCGTGCCGCAGCCGGGCGGACACGCCCCGAACCGAGACCGGTCCCAGCCGGGCCGACGCACCGCGCAGCCGGGCCGACGCCCCGCGCAGCCGGATCGCGAGCGGGCCGGCCAGGCCGGCGAGCCGGGTGCGGATGCTCTCCGGCGCGGTGTGCCGGCCGACCAGCGCCGGCCTCCCGTCCCCGAACGGGTCCCCGTCCCCCGCCCGCAGGCTGTCCCCCGCACGCCGGGCGACACCGTCCGGCCGAGCCGGCGACCCAGCCGGCGACCGAGCCGGCACCGGACCGGCCGGCCCTGGCCCAACCGACCCGAGCCCGCCCGCTCCCGGCCCCGGCCCAACCGGACCGAGCCCAGCCGGCTGGGGCACGCTCGGCCAGTGCCCGGCCGGGGCATGCCCGACCAGCGGGGCCGGCCCAGGCGCGGGCCCACCGGACGCGGCGCCGAGCAGCGCGGGCCCGCCGGACGCGGGGCCGAGCAGCGCGGGCCCGGTAGGTGCCGGAGCCGGAGCCGGAGTCGCATCGTCGATCGGGGAGACGTTCGGGACGGCCGGTTCCCACGCGCCGCCGTCCGGCTCGCCGGCGAGGCGACGCGGGGCGGCCGGCGGTTGCGGCGTGGCGACGGGCTCGACCGGCACGGCGGGCAGCCAACCTCCGACCCGCATTCCGGACTGCGTGAGTTCCTCCTCAGCCACCGCCCCTCCCTCGGCCGCCGGAGTCGGCGACCGTCACCGCGGCTCGCCGCAGGGCAGGATGACACATGCTTCGATCTCCGAGAAGCCGTCGACACGTACCAATTTCGCCGCCACCACCTCGGGCGTTCGGTCGGGAGAAAGGATTCCGTGGAACGCGATATACCCGTGGGTCATAAATATGACACAGCGGTATATCGCTTCGGAGGAGTCGTCCTGGACGAGGTGTGACGCACCGTCACGACCGGGGCCGGACCTCCAGCCGTCCGGGCCGAGCGCGTGACGCCGGCCGAGCGCGCGACGGCACCGCACCGCACCAGCCCGGCCCGGCGGGGCGGGGCGGGGCGGGCCGGGGCGGGGCGACGACGGAGGCGGGAGGGGCGGCCGGGTCAGCCGACCTGGAAGCCGAGCGCCTGGACCAGTGTCACGGCCTGCTCCACGTCGACCCGCGCCCCGGCCCGTTCCACAGCGGTCGGGTCGAGCGCGGACAGGTCGCTGCCGCGCAGGTCGGCGCGGGTCAGCTTGGCGGCGTGCAGTTGGGCCCCGGACAGGTCGACGCCGGTGAGCACCGCGCCGGTCAGGTCGGCGCCGGTCAGGTCGGCCTCGCGCATGCGTACGTCGGTGATCCGGGCGCCGCGCAGGTCGGCCCCGGGCAGCGCGACGAACGACCAGTCGCCGCGGTCGACCCGCAGCGGGCGCAGGTCGCACCGGTCGAAGCTGCTGCCGACCAGCTTGCAGCCGGTGAACTCCGCCTCGAACAGGTTGCACCGGGTGAACGTGCAGCGGGTGAACGCCGAGTCGACGTGCCGGGAGGCGTTGAACGCCACGGTGCCGAAGACGCACTCCGTGAACACCGCGCCCCGGCTGACCGCCTCGGTGAGGTCGACGTCGAAGAACTCGCAGCGCACGAAGTGCCGGTCGACCAGCTCTTCCGCGTACCAGTCCTGCTGGCGGTAGGTGACGTCCTCGACGGGCTCCGGCATGCCGCCGACACTAGTGTGGCCGGCCGACACTTCCGGCCCGCCGTACCGGCGGGTAGGTTCGCGGGGATGAGCGTCGCAGTCAGCACCGATCCCGGCCGTGTCGGCTTCGATCCCGCCCGACTGGCGCGGATCGACGAACACTTCGCCCGCTACGTCGACGACGGCCGGCTCGCCGGCTGGCAGGTCGTCGTCACCCGCCGGGGCGAGATCGCCCACTCGTCGACGTACGGGCTGCGCGACCGGGAGGCCGGCACGCCGGTCGAGGCCGACACGCTCTGGCGCATCTACTCGATGACCAAGCCGATCACCTCGGTCGCCGCGATGATGCTCTGGGAGCAGGGCCGGTTCGAGCTGACCGACCCGGTCAGCCGCTGGCTGCCGGAGTTCGCCGACGTCCGGGTCTACGACCGGGGGTCGGCGCTCAAGCCGTACACCGTGCCGGCCGCCGAGCCGATCCGGATCTGGCACCTGCTCACCCACACCGCCGGCCTGACGTACGGCTTCGCTCAGGTCTCGGTGGTCGACGCCCTCTACCGGGCGGCCGGCTTCGACATGGGCGTGCCGGCCGGCGCGGACCTGGCCGCGGCCTCGGCCGGCCTGGCCACGCTGCCACTGCTGTTCCAGCCCGGGACGAGCTGGAACTACGGCGTCTCCACCGACGTGCTGGGCCGTCTGGTCGAGGTGGTCTCCGGACAGTCCTTGGACGCGTTCTTCGCCGAGCGGATCCTGCACCCGCTCGGGATGACCGACACCCGCTGGTGGGTGGACGCGGCGGACGCCAAGCGGCTCGCCGCGCTGTACGCCCCGCACCCGGCCACCGGTCAGGCGGTACGCGCCGACGGCATCGGCCGGGCCGCGCTGGCGGCGCCGGGCTGGCACTCCGGCGGCGGCGGGCTGGTCTCCACCGCCGCCGACTACCACCGCTTCACCCAGTTCCTGCTGCGCGGCGGCGAGCTGGACGGGGTGCGCCTGCTCGGCCCCCGCACGGTCCGCTTCATGACCCGCAACCACCTGCCCGGTGGCCGGGACCTCGCCTCGTTCTCCCCGGAGGGGTTCTCCGAGACGGTGCTGGACGGGATCGGCTTCGGGCTGGGCTTCGCCGTGGTGCTCGACCCGGTGCCGGCGCGGGTGCCCAGCAGTGTCGGCGAGTTCTACTGGGGCGGCATGGCCAGCACGGCATTCTGGGTGGACCCGGTGGAGGAGGTCACCGCGCTGCTGTTCACGCAGCTCATGCCGTCGAGCACGTACCCGCTGCGTAGCCAGTTGCGCCAGCTCGTCTACTCCGCGCTGGTCGACTGAGGGCCCGGCTGAGCGGGCAGAACCGGCCAGGGCCGGCCGGCTGAGCGGGCAGAACCGGCCCGGCCGGTTCCGGCGGAACGGCAGCCGCCCGGCGGCCGGCTGCCTAGCCTGTGAGGCATGAGCGACATCGTCGTGTTCGGCGCCGGCGGGACGGCTGGCTCCCGGATCGCCGCCGAGGCGGCCGAGCGGGGGCACCGGGTCACCGCCGCGGTACGCCGGCCGGAGGCGGTCGGCTACCTGCCCCCGGGCGTACGCACGGTGACCGGCGACGCCACCTCGGCGCGCAGCGTACGCGAGCTGGCCGAGGACGCGGACGTGCTGGTGGTGGCCATCGGCGGCGGCGAGCGTGACCTCTGGCGGGACGCCGCGCGGACGCTCGTGGACACGCTGCGGGCAATGCCCGACCCACCACGCGTGATCCACGTCGGCGGCGGCGCGACGTTGCTCACCCCGAGCGGCACCCGGTTCCTGGACGAGCCGGACTTCCCCGCCGAGTACCGCGACTCGGCGCAGGGTCAGGCCGACGCGCTGGCGTTCTACCGTTCCTCGGCCGACGGGGTGACCTGGACGTACGTCTCCCCGCCGCCGTTGGAGTTCCACCCCGGCGAGCGGACCGGGCACTACCGCACCGGCACGGACCACCCGGTGACCGACGCGCAGGGCCGCTCGGTGCTCACCTACGAGGATCTCGCGGTCGCGATCGTCGACGAGATCGAGAACCCGAGGTTCGGCAACGCGCGGTTCACCGCCGCGTACTGATCAGTCGGCGAGCCGGGCCGGGAACCCGCCGGTGGCGATCGGGCCCCAGGACTCGATCGTGACGCGGATCAGCGACTTGCCCTGCGCGACCATGGCCGCCCGGTACTCGTCCCAGTCCGGGTGCTCGCCGGAGATGCCGCGGAAGTAGTCCACCAGCGGCTCCAGCGCCTCGGGCAGGTCGAGCACCTCGGCCACGCCGTCGACCTGCACCCACGGGCCGTTCCAGTCGTCGGAGAGCACGCAGGCGGAGACACGCGGGTCGCGGCGGATGTTCGTCACCTTGGCGCGCTCCGGATAGGTGGAGATGACCAGCCGGCCCTCGGCGTCGACGCCGCAGGAGACCGGGGAGGACTGCGGGCGGCCGTCGGCCCGGGTGGTCATCAGCACGACGCGGTGCCGGGGGCGGAGGAACTCGGTCAGGGCGTCCCGGTCGACCCGGGTGTTGCGCGCGATGCTGCGTGGCATGCCTCGGTTCTACCAGGCCGGCGGCCGGATCTCAGCGCGGGCGGCCGGCGGCCCGGCGCGGGGCGGCCTGCTCGGGCACGCGCGGGCGGGCGGTGGGCCGCCAGGCGCGACCGTTGGCGTAGATCACCCGGAAACCGAGGTACGCGGCGAGCGGCGCCCAGTGCGCCGAGCCCATCCGCAGCTCGGCGGCGTTGTGCCGCTGCCCGTTGGCCAGCACGTCGAGCAGCACGGTCTCGAACGCGGCCGACTCGACCCAGTCCACGTCGCGGGTGAAGCCGCAGATCAGCGCCGCGCCGGTGACCTCGAGGAAGCCGCGCAGCGTGGCGTCGGAGGCGCGCAGCACCGAGCAGCTGCCGAAGTAGAGGCGACGCCCGTCGGCGCGGCCGGCCATCCGCTCCGCCACGTCGGACAGCTCGACCGAGTCCCAGTCGGTGAGGCAGAGCCGGCTCGGCTCGCCGTGCATCGCGAAGAACCCGACGCGGTGGTCCGCGTACTGCTTGAGCAGCCAGCGGTCGAGGAAGTAGAACAGCTCGTCCCGGGTGGCGGCGTCTTTGTGGATGTAGCGGATCCGGTTCAGTCGTTCGAGCAGGTCGAGCGTGGGCAGGACGGAGCCCCGCTCGTTGAGGTCGCGGTGCCACTGCCCCTCGACGCAGAACACGCCGCCACGCGCCATCGCCCACCTCCCCTGCCCGCAGACGTTACCGCTCCCCTCCGACCATGACCGAATGTGAAGACAATTTCCGCTAATCACCACGAAGAGCCCCGCCGAATGTCACGGTGAGCAGGACGGGACGCAGTGGTCGATCTGCCGTCCCGACCTCATTTCCACTCCGATCGGGAGGACTCCTGTGCGCGTCAACACCCTGAAGCGGGCGGCCGTCGCGTTCGCGCTGGCCCTGCCCGGGGCCGCGGTCGCGACGGTCGTCGCCGCACCGGCGGCCCACGCCGACGGCTGCTACACCTGGCCCCGCACCCTGTCCCAGGGCCGCTCGGGCGAGGACGTCCGGCAGCTCCAGATCCGGGTGGCCGGCTGGGCCGGGTACGCCGGCATCGTCCGGGTCGACGGCCGGTACGGCCCGGAGACGACCGCCGCGGTCAAGCGTTTCCAGTCCGCGTACGGGCTGCGGGCCGACGGCGTCGCCGGGCCGCGGACCTTCGCCAAGATCTACGACCTCCAGGACAACGACTGCACCCCGAAGCACTTCAGTTACGCCGAGCTGGACAACGGCTGCGGCAAAGGCGGGTGGGGCGGGGGTCCGCTCTCGTCGTCCGCCACCCGGGAGAACGCGGTACGTACCATGTGGAAGCTGGAGGCGCTGCGGCGCAGCCTCGGCGACAAGCCGCTCTACGTCACCAGCGGATTCCGCAGCATCGCCTGCAACCGGCAGGTCGGTGGCGCCGCCGACAGCCAGCACCTGTACGGCAACGCGGCCGACCTGACCTCGCGGGACCGGACCCTCTGCGAGATCGCCCGGTCGGCCCGGGACCAGGGCTTCAGTGGCATCTACGGCCCAGGCTACCCGGATCACGACGACCACACGCACGTGGACTCGCGCCGGGAGAACACCCGGGACAAGTCGGCGAACACCACCGACTGGTCGGCCCCGGACTGCGGAATCAACTGATCCGGACGCACGGCGGCCCGACGCGGGGGGTGGGGGCGCCCCGCGTCGGGCCGCCGGCCGATGGGCCCGCGCGGAGGCCGGGGGGTGCTCCGCGTCGGACCGCCGCCCGGATGACCGGCGCGGCCGACGGCCTGCCGGCCGCGACCGGTACCCGG
>NZ_PYPS01000051.1 GCF_003027925.1 Micromonospora sp. RP3T | reverse complement strand
ATCAACCGCCTCAAACGCCACCGCTCCGTGGCCACCCGCTTCGACAAACTCGCCGTGCGCTACGCGGCCACCGTGCACGTCGCCGCCATCAACGAATGGCTGTGACCGACTTCGACACAGGCCCTAGGCGAGGCTCCAGGCGATGCCGTCGAGGATGTCGTGCTCCGAGGCGACCACCGAGGACATGCCGGCCCGCTCCATGATGACCCGCAGCACCAGTGCGCCGGCGCCGATCACGTCCGCCCGGCCGGGGTGCATCACCGGCTCGGCCAGCCGCTCTTCCCGGGTGGCGCCGAGCAGGTAGGCGGTCACCTCGGCGACCCGCGCGTACGGGACCCGGGCGTGGTGGATGCGACTCGGGTCGTACTCCCGGAGCCCTTCGGCCAGGGCGACCACTGTGGTGACCGAACCGGCGAGCCCGACCAGTGTGGCGGCCTCCCGGCCGGGGACGGCGGCCAGCGCCCGGTCCACCGCCGCCGCGATGTCCGCCTCGGCGGCGGCGATCTCGGTCGGCGTGGGCGGATCGCCGTGCAGGTGCCGCTCGGTCATCCGGACGCAGCCGATGTCCACCGAGATCGCCCCGCGCACGCCCTCGGCGCGGGTGCCGACCACGAACTCGGTCGAGCCACCGCCGATGTCCACCACCAGGTACGGCGGTTCGGCGTCGGCGGGCAGCCCGCGCACCGCGCCGGTGAACGACAGCCGGGCCTCCTCGTCGCCGGTCACCACCTCCGGCGGTACGCCGAGCGTCCGCTCGACCATCGCGCGGAAGTCGTCGGCGTTGGAGGCGTCGCGCGACGCCGACGTGGCGCACATGCGCACCCGCTCCACGCCGGTCTTCTCGATCTCCGCCGCGTAGTCGGCGAGCGCCACCCGGGTCCGCTCGATCGCCTCGGGCGCGAGCCTGCCCGTCCGGTCGACGCCCTGACCCAGCCGCACGATCTCCATCCGCCGGCTGACGTCGGTCAGCGGCGCCGCCTCCCCGGCGGAGGGATCCGGCAGGTCCGCGATCAGCAGTCGGATCGAGTTGGTCCCGCAGTCGATGGCCCCCACGCGCACGCTCACGGCGCCCACCCTACGGCAGCCCGACGCGGCTCAGAGGCGCAGCAGCATGCGGGTGTTGCCCAGGGTGTTGGGTTTGACCCGTTCCAGGTCGAGGAACTCGGCCACACCTTCGTCGTAGGAGCGCAGGAGCTGCTCGTAGACCGGTTGCGGCACCGGGGCGCCGTCGATCTCGTGGAAGCCGAACGCGCCGAAGAAGCCGGTCTCGAACGTGAGCACGAAGATCCGGGCGATGCCCAGCTCGCGGGCCGCATCGATCAGCTCACCGACGATCCGGTGGCCGATCCGGTGCCCGCGGCAGGACGGGTCGACCGCGACCGTACGGATCTCGGCCAGGTCCTCCCACATGACGTGCAGCGCGCCGCAGCCGACCACCGTGCCGTCCGGCGTCACCGCCACCCGGAACTCCTGCACGTCCTCGTAGAGCGTCACGGTGGCCTTGCTGAGCAGCCGCCGGTCGTCGGTGTACGTGTCCACCAGCCGGCGGATGCCGCGCACGTCGGCGGTGCGGGCCCGGCGGACCGCGATCTGCTCGACGGCACTCATGCCGGAGGCACGTCCACGCACGGACCGGCGGCCCACCACTTCTCCACAAGCGCCAGCGTCTCGTCGCCGAACGGGTTCACCCCGGGGCCGGCGGCCAACGCGTGGCCCAGATGCACGTGCAGGCACTTCACCCGCCCGGGCATCCCGCCGGCCGAGATGCCGGCGATCTCCGGCACCTCGCCGATCGCGTCGCGGCGGGCCAGGTAGTCCTCGTGCGCGGCCCGGTAACTGGCGGCCAACTCCGGGTCCTCGGCGAGCCGGTCGGCCATCTCCTTCATCAGCCCGGCCGACTCCAGCCGGCTGCACGCCGCGGTGGCCCGCGGGCAGGTCAGGTAGAACAGCGTCGGGAACGGCGTGCCGTCGGCCAGCCGGGGCGTCGTCTCCACCACGTCGGGCAGGCCGCACGGGCACCGGTGGGCCACCGCCCGGGTGCCGCGCGGCGGGCGTCCGAGCTGCGCGGCCACCGCGGCCAGGTCGGCCTCGGTGGCCGGTCGGCGTTCCGGCGGGGGTACGGAGTCCGCCGCCGGTTCCTGCGGTGGTACGACGCTCACGGGTTGGGCCTTTCGAGGTAGCTCACTTGTCGGGGCGCTCGGCGTTCGCCGCCTGCACGCTCGACCACAGCGTGTCGTACCAGGGGTCGGGCGGTCGCGGCGCCCCCGGCTTCGCGCCCTTGCCGGCGTCCTTGGCGGCCCCGTCCGGGTCGGAGAGCACCACCAGCAGCGTCTCCCCCGGCTTGCCCATGAAGAACCGTTCCCGGGCCTGCGTCTTGACGTACTCCGGGTCCTTCCACTTGGCCGCCTCGGCGGTAAGCCGGTCGATCTCCGCCCGCTGCGCCGCCTGGGACGCCTCCATCCGCTCGATGTCGGTCTGCTGGTCCAGGTAGACCCGGACCGGGTAGGTGTACGCCAGGGCGAGCGCGATCAGCACCGCGAACAGCACTGTGGCGCGCCCGGTGAAGCGCCGGGGTTGGGGTGCGGTGAGCCGCTTGACCGGGCCGCCGGCCGCGGTACGCCGGGCCGCGCCCGGACGGTTCGCGGAGCGTACGCCCTCGGTGACGCGGGACGCGCCGGGCGACCGGCCGGCGGCGCGTGCCTCCGCGCGGACGCCGTCGCGGGCCGTGGACCGGGTCCGGCCCCCGCCCGCCCGGCCGGCCTGACCCGGCCGACGGGCGGGCCGCTGGCCACCCGGTGTGCGGCGCTGCTGCATCGTCACACCCCTCCCCCGGAGCGTCGACCTCAGGCCGAACGGTAACGCGGGAACGCGCCGGCGCCGGCGTACCGCGCCGCGTCGGCCAGCTCCTCCTCGATCCGCAGGAGCTGGTTGTACTTGGCGACCCGGTCCGAGCGGGCCGGCGCGCCGGTCTTGATCTGACCGCAGCCGGTGGCGACCGCCAGGTCGGCGATGGTGGTGTCCTCGGTCTCGCCGGAGCGGTGGCTCATCATGCACCGGAAGCCGGCCCGGTGGGCCAGGTCCACGGCGTCCAGCGTCTCGGTGAGCGAGCCGATCTGGTTGACCTTGACCAGCACCGCGTTGGCGGCCCGCTCGGCGATGCCCCGGGCGATGCGCTGCGGGTTGGTCACGAACAGGTCGTCACCGACGATCTGGATCCGGTCGCCCAGCGCGGCGGTGAGCGTGGCCCAGCCGCTCCAGTCGTCCTCGGCGAGCGGGTCCTCGATGGAGACGATCGGGTAGTCGCCGGCGAGCTTGGTGTAGTAGTTGCTCATCTCCTCGGCGCTCTTGGTGCTGCCCTCGAACGTGTAGGAGCCGTTGTCGAAGAACTCGGTGGCGGCCACGTCGAGCGCGAAGACGATGTCGGTGCCGAGCCGGTAGCCGGCCTTCTCCACCGCCTCGGCGATCAGGTCAAGCGCGGCGGCGTTGGTGGGCAGGTTCGGGGCGAAGCCGCCCTCGTCGCCGAGGCCGGTCGAGAGGCCCTTCTTCTTCAGCACCGACTTCAGCGCGTGGTAGACCTCGGCGCCGGAGCGGACCGCGTCCCGGAACGTCGGGGCGCCGATCGGCGCGATCATGAACTCCTGGACGTCGACGTTCGAGTCGGCGTGCGCGCCGCCGTTGAGGATGTTCATCATCGGCACCGGGAGCAGGTGCGCGTTGGGGCCGCCCAGGTAGCGGAAGAGGCTCAGCTCGGCGCTGCCGGCGGCGGCCTTCGCCACGGCCAGGGAGACGCCGAGGATGGCGTTGGCGCCCAGCTCGCCCTTGTTGTCCGAGCCGTCGATGTCGATCATCTTCTGGTCGATCAGCCGCTGCTCGCTGGCCTCGTAGCCGATGAGCTGGTCGACGATCCGGTCCTCGATGTTCGCGACCGCCTTCTCGACACCCTTGCCCAGGTAGCGGTCCTTGTCGCCGTCGCGCAGCTCGACCGCCTCGAAGGCGCCGGTGGAGGCGCCGGACGGCACCGCGGCGCGGGCGATCGTGCCGTCGTCGAGCCCGACCTCGACCTCGACCGTCGGGTTGCCCCGCGAGTCCAGGATCTCCCGGGCGACAATTCCCTCGATGGTTGCCACTGAGTCGCTCCTCGTTTGTGTGTTCCGGTCCGGTGTGGGCCGCGACGGTGCGGCTGAGGCAGGTGTTGAACGCAGCGTATCGGTCCCCGCTCCCCGGTACGGCGCTCGGGGCGGACCCCGGGGCCGCGAATGAGACGGACATTCCCGGTTTACCGGTCGTCAACCGGCAACGGGTTTGCGAGAGGTTGCGTCGATCGACAAGGCTGGGCATCATGCCTGCCGCTTCGACGACCCTCCGCGTGCTCGCCGCCTCGGTCATCGCGTCGCTCTCGGTCACCGGCTGTCAGGCCCTGGACGACGCGGACGTCGCGCTCGGACGGGCCGACCTGGTCAACGACCTCGCCGCGCGGATGGACCGGGCGCTGGAGCGGACCTGGGCCGCGGAATACCAGCTCACCGGCGGCGGGACCGCCTCGATCGCGCAGACCGCGAAGCCGCTCCGCTCCACCTACGCCTGGCCCGGCGGCAAGATCACGGTGACCCAGGAGGCGGTGACCCGGTGCGCGAGCACCACCGCCCGCACCTCCTGCACCATGTCCCCGCCGGTGCTGACCGCCGGCAAGCCGTCGGTGATCGTCTACGACGAGGCGCGCAAGCAGGGGCTGGTCACCCCGCCGGCGGTGATCCGGCTGCTCACCGCCGCCGCGCTGGAGCCCCAGGCGGTCATCAAGCAGACCGACACCACGCTGGCCGGGCACCACGCCACCTGCATCGACGTCACCGACGCCGGGGAGCGCTTCACCGCCTGCGTCACCACCGAGGGGGTGCTCGGCAGCTTCACCGGCACGCTCGACGGCAAACCGGCCGAGCTCACCATGAGCCGCTACACCGAGACGGTCGAGGCCGGCGCGTTCGCGGTGCCGGCCGGCGCCGGTGTGGTGGACCGCCGCCCGAAGGCCTCCTGACCCTCACACCCCCAGCAGCGTGCGCAGGTGACGCGGCGGCGGGCAGTCGTGCGACAGCATCGCGTCGTGCCAGTCGCGCACCGGCACGCCGTCCGGCCGGGCGGCGGCGATGTCCGCCATCTCGCTGTAGCCGACGAAGTAGGTGGAGAGCTGGGTGGAGGTCAGCAGCGCCCGCCGCCACTTGCCGGCCGCCTCCCCCTCCTCCTGGAAGCCGCGCCCGGTCATCAACGCCATCGCCTCGGCCTCGGGCAGGTCGTCGCAGTGCACGAGCTGGTCGAGCAGCGCGTTGATGGTCATTCGGAGCTGCATCTTGAGCTGCTGCAACCGCACCGGCAGCCCGCCGAAGCCGAGCCCGGCCATCAGCTCCTCGGTGTAGACCGCCCAGCCCTCGATGAACACGCCGGACTCGGTGAGCGCACGCACCCGGGTCGGGCCGGCGTACCGGCGGGCGTGCGCGAGCTGGAGGAAGTGACCGGGCATCGCCTCGTGCACGGTCAGGTTGCGGATCATGTGGTCGTTGTACTCCCGGTAGAACGACTCGACCCGCTGCGCCGGCCAGTCCGCCGGGGTGGGCGCGATGCAGTAGAACGTCGGCACGTCGGCCGTCTCCAGCGGGCCCGGCGCGTCGCAGTAGGCCACCGCGACGCCGCGCGCGAACTCCGGCATCTCCTGGATCACGCACGGGTCGGCGACGAGGCTGACCAGGTCGTGGTGGCGGACGAAGTCGGTGGCGTCGTCGAGCGTGCCGGCGGCGAGGTCGACGATGGTGGCGTCGTCCGGGTGCTCGGCGGCCAGCAGGTCCAGCGCGCGGCGTACCGTCTCGTCGTCGGCCGGACCGCCGACCAGCTCGACGGCCGCCGCGCGGATCTCGTCGGTGACCCGGTCGAGGTTGGCCCACGCGCGGCGCTGCACCTCGGCGGCGCCCAGCTCGGTGTCGAGCGTGTGCCACAGCCGCGCCTCCCAGCGCCGCCGGCCCAGCCGGGGGTCGCGCCCCGGCCCGGCGTCGGCCGCCAGTCCGGCCCGCAACCACGCCACGAACTCGTCGAGCGCGGCGATCGCCGCGGTGGCGGCCGGCCCCACCCGGTCGCGCAGCGCCGGCGCCTGGGCGAGCAGCACCGGCACCTCGTCGCGGACCAGCGCCGCCGCGCCGACGAACTGCCCGACCGCCGTCTCGGCGTGGACCCGCGGCATGTCCCGCAGCGTCGCGCGCGCGGTCGCCAGCGCATCCGGTACGGCCCAGAGGCGCCCGGCCAGGTGGGTCAGCCGCTCCTCGACCGGCGCGTACGGCCGGGCCAGCAACGCGTGCAGCAGCGGACCCGGGTTGTGCCGCAGCGGGTCCCACTCGTGGCTGCGGATCTCGGAGTCCTCGAACAGCCCGCGGTCGACCAGGGCGCTGAGCAGCGCGTGGTCGACGCTCTCGTCGGTGTCGAGCACGTCGGGGTCGATCTCGGAGAGCGCGTCGGCGGCGTCCCGGAGCATCGCCCGGTCGGCGGCGAGCGCGTCGGCGGAGAAGTCGGGCAGCCGGTCGTCGTAGCGGTGGTCCCCGACCGAGGTCGCCAACCCGGGCCGGCTCTCCAGCACGGCCTCCACGATCCGCTCCGCGAGCACCCCGAACGCTTCCATGTCCCGAACCCTACCGATCACCCCCGACGCCCATCCCCCGCGATCTTGCAGTTGCGGTCCCTTCGATGCCGGATTCAGCCGATTTGCCGGGGCGGAAGGTGCAAGATCGACGAAGCGGGTCAGGCGCGTTCGGCGGCGCGGACCGCTTCGGCGTACGCCAGGGTGGCGCGGCGGAGCGCGGCCTCCGGGTCGATGCCGGCCTGCCGGGCGGCGGCGACGGTGGCCAGCAGGCTCGCGCCGAGCCGCGCCTCCGCGTCCACCTGGGACTCGGCCAGCGGCGGCGGCACGGCCAGCCCCACCCGGCCGGCGCGGTCCAGGATCTTCGCGGCCAGGGCCAGCGCGGGCTGGCTCAGCGCGATGCCGTCCAGCACCGAGTCACGGGTCTTCTCGGCCCGTTTGATCCGCTCCCAGTTCGCCTCGATCTCCTCGATCGAGCCGGCCCGCTCGCCGGAGAACACGTGCGGGTTGCGCCGCACCATCTTGTCGACCAGGCCGCCGGCCACGTCGTCGACGGTCCAGCTCTCCCCCTCCGGCAGGTCCTCCGCGAGCCGGGCGTGCAGCAGCACCTGGAGCAGCACGTCGCCCAGCTCCTCGCGCAACGCGTCGGTGTCGTCGGCGCCGATCGCGTCGTACGCCTCGTAGCACTCCTCCAGGAGGAACGGGGCCAGGCTGCGGTGCGTCTGCGCCCGCTTCCACGGATCACCGCCCGGGGAGGCCAGCCGGTCCATCACCTCGACCGCGTCCAGCAGCCGGGCACCCGGCGGATCCCAGGAGCCGTACATCAGCTCCAGCTCGGCCAGGCCGGGCTGCCGGGCCAGCCGCAGCCCCAGCTCGCGGGCGAGTGCCTCGTCGCCGGCCGGGCCGGCCAGCCAGACCGCGCCGCCCTCGGTGGCGGCGGCGTCCAGCAGCGCCTGCGTCGCGCCCTCGGTCACCACGCGCACCTCGGCGCCGGCCGTCCGGACCGCCCGGGTCAGCTCGCTCTCCGCGCCGGTGAGGACCGGCGCGGAGCGTACGGCGTCCCAGGCGGCCGACGTCAGCAGACCGGCCGGCAGCCGGGGCGAGGTGACCAGCAGGACGATGCGCGCGGTCATGCGCCGGGCGCCGCCGACGGGTCGATCACCGGCACCGACTCACCGGTCTCCGGCTCCGGGGTGGAGACGTCGGTGACCGACGAGCCCGGCTCGCCCAGCGGCACGGCCACCGCCGGCACGTCGCCCTTGAAGCTGAGCAGCGGGAACGCCAGCGGGCGGTAGCGCGGGTTGACCGAGACGTCGTACCCGCCGATGGCGTCGGCGAGCACCTTGCGGGTGGCCAGCGCGGAGCGGAGCTGCTGCCCGTCGAGCTGGCTGGCCGCGTCGGCGTCCTTCACGTCCGGCGGGATGGCGCCGGCGGCCCGGCCCGCCGCGATCACGGTGGCCAGGTCCTCGGCCGTGGGGGCGGCCGGCTCGCCGGCCGGCAGGCCGGACATGCAGGTGTAGAACTCGGCCACCTTCTTCGCGTACGTCGCGTCGGCGGGCAGCCCGGTCTGCTGCGCCACCTGCTCCGGCGTCACCTGGCCCTGCGGCTGGTAGCCCTTGTCGGCGGAGAGTTCCCGGCACACGTCGGACAGCACCAGGGTGGCGACCACCTGGTCCCGGGCCGGCAGCAACGCGTCGGCCTGCGGAGCGGTGGCCGGCTGGCTGGCCAGGCCGTCCCGGACCTCGTCGAGGATCGAGGTGACCCGATCCTCGGTGACGCGGGTGTCGCCGACGTAGGCGGCGACCCCGGGCTCGGTACGGCAACCGGAGAGGGCGACGAGGCCGACCGCCACGCTGGCGACGGCGACAAGACGGCGAGCACGCATGACGGTCACTCTCTCACGCCCCGTATCCGGCTGTGACGCCGCCCACCTCACCGCGCCCCCGCCCCGGCCGGCTGCGCCGCCGCAGGTTCCCCCAGAACATCGGAGAGGAGTTGGGCGCACCACTCCAACAGCGCCTGGTCGCGCAGCGGCTCGCCGCCGATCCGCCGGGTGCTCGGCCGGGGCACGCTGACCTGGTCGAGCGCCTGCTTGTAGACCGAGTCGGGGTGGTAGCGCTTGAGCCGCATCTGCTTCGAGTCGGGCAGCGGCAGCGGGCCGAACCGGATGTGCTTGCCCTGCATCGACACGTCGGTCAGGCCGTAGCGGCGGGCCAGCAGCCGGAAGTTCGCCACCGCGACCAGGTTCTGCACCGGGGCCGGCGGCTCGCCGTACCGGTCGGTCATCTCGGCCACCACCTCGCGCAGCCGCTCGGCGTCGCGGGCCTCGGCGAGCTTGCGGTACATCTCCAGCCGCAGCCGCTCCACGCCGACGTAGTCGTGCGGCAGGTGCGCGTCGATCGGCAGGTCGATCTTGACGTCCACCTCCTCCTCGGCGTGCTCGCCCTTGAACGCGGACACCGCCTCGCCGACCATCCGCACGTACAGGTCGAAGCCGACGCCCTCGATGTGGCCGGACTGCTCGCCGCCGAGCAGGTTGCCGGCGCCGCGGATCTCCAGGTCCTTCATCGCCACGTACATGCCGGCGCCCAGCTCGGTGTGCTGGGCGATGGTGGCCAGCCGCTCGTGCGCGTTCTCGGTGAGCGGCTTCTCCGGCGGGTAGAGGAAGTACGCGTACGCGCGCTCCCGGCCCCGGCCGACCCGACCGCGGATCTGGTGGAGCTGCGCCAGGCCGAGCAGGTCGGCGCGCTCGACGATCAGCGTGTTGGCGTTCGGGATGTCGATGCCGGACTCCACGATCGTGGTGCAGACCAGGACGTCGAACTCCTTCTCCCAGAAGCCGACCATCACCTTCTCCAGCGCCTCCTCGCCCATCTGGCCGTGCGCCACCGCGACCCGGGCCTCGGGCACCAGCTCGCGGATCCGGCGGGCCGCCTTGTCGATCGACTCGACGCGGTTGTGCAGGTAGAAGACCTGCCCGTCGCGGAGCAGCTCGCGGTGCACGGACGCGGCCACCTGCCGGTCGTCGTACGCCCCGACGAACGTGAGCACCGGGTGCCGCTCCTCCGGCGGGGTGGCGATGGTGGACATCTCCCGGATGCCGGTGATCGCCATCTCCAGCGTCCGCGGGATCGGGGTGGCCGACATGGCGAGCACGTCGACCGAGGCGCGCAGCGTCTTCAGGTGCTCCTTGTGCTCC
Source organism: Micromonospora sp. RP3T (assembly GCF_003027925.1). Classification (GTDB taxonomy): domain Bacteria; phylum Actinomycetota; class Actinomycetes; order Mycobacteriales; family Micromonosporaceae; genus Micromonospora. The sequence continues at coordinate 32,700 of NZ_PYPS01000051.1, read as the reverse complement.
ACGCCGAAGCGCTGCTCCTCGTCGATGATGACCAGCCCGAGCTGCTTGAACCGGGTGGCCGCCTGGAGCAGCCGGTGGGTGCCGATGACGATGTCGACGGTGCCCTCGGCGACCATCTCCAGCGTCCGCTCGGACTCCTTGGGGGTCTGGAACCGGGAGAGCTGCCGGATGTTCACCGGGAACTGGCTCATCCGCTCGGCGAACGTGTTGTAGTGCTGTTGCACGAGCAGCGTGGTGGGCACCAGCACGGCCACCTGCTTGCCGTCCTGCACCGCCTTGAACGCCGCGCGGACCGCGATCTCGGTCTTGCCGTAGCCGACGTCGCCGCAGATCAGCCGGTCCATCGGGACGGTCTGCTCCATGTCCCGCTTGACCTCCTCGATGGCGGCCATCTGGTCCGGCGTCTCCTGCCAGGGGAACGCGTCCTCCAGCTCCCGCTGCCACGGGGTGTCCGGCCCGAAGTTGTGCCCCTTGGACGCCTTCCGGGCCGCGTAGAGCTGGATGAGCTGGGCGGCGATCTCGCGGACCGCCTTGCGGGCCCGGGCCTTGGACTTCTGCCAGTCCGAGCCGCCCATCTTGTGCAGCGTGGGCTGCTCGCCGCCGACGTAGCGGGAGAGCTGGTCGAGCTGGTCGGTGGGGACGAAGAGGCGGTCACCGGGCTGGCCGCGCTTGCTCGCCGCGTACTCGATGACCAGGTATTCCCGGCTGGCGCCGTTGACGGTGCGCTGCACCAGCTCGACGTAGCGGCCGATGCCGTGCTGCTCGTGCACCACGAAGTCGCCGGCCCGCAGTTCGAGGGGGTCGATGGTGTTGCGCCGCCGGCTGGGCATCTTGCGCATGTCGCGGGTGGAGGTGCCCCGGCCGCCGGTGACGTCGTTGCCGGTCAGCAGCACGAAGCGGGACGCCTCGTCGACGAAGCCGGCGGTCAGGCAGCCGCAGGAGACCAGCACCTCACCGGGGGCGGGCGCGGCCGGCACCTCCTCCACCAGCCGGGCGCCGAGGCCGGCGTCCCGGAGCACCTCGACGGCCCGCTGGGCGGGACCGTGCCCCTCGAAGACCAGCGCGATCGACCAGCCCTCGCCGGCCCAGCGCTTCAGGTCGTCGACCACCCGGGCGGTCTCGCCGTGGTAGAGCGGAGCCGGCTGGGCGGCCAGGCTCACCGCGATGGCGTCGTCGGGCGTGACGTCGACAGCGGCCGGCGCGTCCTCCCAGGGCTGCCGGGCCGGCGCGGCGTCGGCCTCGACCAGGCCGAACGGGGCGAGCGTCCACCAGGGCTGGCGCAGGGCGCGGGCCTGTGTGCGTACCTCGGCCAGGGTCTTGAAGGCGGCGGCGCCGAGGTCGACCGGGGCCTGGCCGCCGACGGCGGCCGCGGCCCAGCTCGCCTGGAGGAACTCCTCCGAGGTACGGACCAGGTCGTGCGCCCGGGTGCGGATGCGCTCCGGGTCGCAGAGCAGCACGTGGGTGCCGGCCGGCATGCAGTCGACGAGCAGTTCCAGCGCGTCGTCGCCGATCAGCGCCGGCGCGAGCGACTCCATCCCCTCGACCGGGATGCCCTCGGCCAGCTTGTCGAGGATCTCGGCCAGCTCGGGGTGCTCGGCGGCGAGCGCGGCGGCCCGCTGCCGGACCTCCGTGGTGAGCAGCAGCTCACGGCAGGGCGGCGCCCAGAGCTGCGGCACGCCCTCGATGGTGCGCTGGTCGGCGACCGCGAAGGTGCGGATCTCCTCCACCTCGTCGCCCCAGAACTCGACCCGGGACGGGTGCTCGTCGGTGGGCGGGAAGACGTCCAGGATGCCGCCGCGCACGGCGAACTCGCCACGCTTGGTGACCAGGTCGACCCGGGCGTACGCCATGTCGGTGAGCCGGCGGGCGACGTCCTCCAGGTCGGCCTCCTCCCCGGCGGCGAGCTGCACCGGCTCCAGGTCGCCGAGGCCCTTGAGCTGCGGCTGGAGCAGCGACCGGACCGGCGCGACGACCACCCGCAGCGGCCCGGTGCGCCCGTGCGCGTCGGCCGAGTCGGGGTGGGCCAGCCGGCGCAGCACGGCCAGCCGCCGCCCGACCGTGTCGGAGCGGGGCGAGAGCCGCTCGTGCGGCAGCGTCTCCCAGGACGGGAAGACCGCCACCTGCTCCGGCGGCAGCAGGCTGCCCAGCGCCGAGACCAGGTCGTCGGCCTCCCGGGTGGTGGCGGTGACCGCGAGCACCGGCCGCCCGGCCCCCTGCTCGTCGGCGGCCACCGCCGCGACCGCGAACGGGCGCAGCGCGGCGGGGGCGGTGAGGTCGAGGCCGTCGACCTGCGCGGCACCGGAGCGCGCCAGGTCACGCGCCCGGGCCAGCCCGGGGTCGGCCAGCGCGGCGGCAAAGAGTCCGGTGAGCATCAGTGATCACTTCCAACGGCTCGACACACGACGACGACCCCGCGTCCAGCCGGACGGGGGGTGTGCACCCGTCGAGCCTATCCCTCTCCCCCGACGATCCGCCCCGGGCCAATTTTCGATCTTGACGACCTTGGCTCGGCGTGGTGCGGTGGACGGATGGGCGAGTATCGGGCGGTCTTCGACGCCGAGGTGTTCTTCGCCAACGGCGGTGGGCTGCGCACCGACGGGTTCCGGCTGGACGTGCCCGACCCCGGGATCACCGACGACGAGCTGGCCGCGTTGCTGGTCCGGCACCTCGGGCTGCTCATGGTCGGCGAGGTGCGGATCACCAACCGGACCGTCGTCGAGGAGCCGCACAAGGGCGGGCGCGGCGTCGCCGTCCCGGCCCCCGACGGGCGGCGGCTGGTCGAGCTGAGCCACGAGATCAGCGACGGCCTGGTCACGCTGCCCGGCTGGCCGGGGCCGCGGATCACCGACTGGCTCACCCGGGAGACCTCCCGCCAGCGGTACGCGCCGGGCGTCGAGTTCCACGTCGGGCGCATCGACATGGTCGCCAACACCGGCACGTACGTCGACACGCCGGCGCACCGCTTCGCGGACGGCGTCGACCTGGCCGGGATGCCCCTGGACCGGCTGGCCGACCTGCCCGGCGTGGTGGTCCGCGTACCCGCCGGGGTCCGCGCGGTGGACCGCCTGCTGCTCGCCCCGTACGAGGTGGCCGGGCGGGCGGTGCTGCTGCACACCGGCTGGGACACGCACTTCGGCACCGACCGGTACGCCGCCGCGGACGCGCCGTTCCTGACCGGCGACGGCGCTTCCTGGCTGGTCGAGGCCGGCGCGGCGCTGGTCGGCATCGACTCGATCAACATCGACGACATGAGCCCGGCCGCGGCCGGTGAGCGCCCGGCACACAGCACACTGCTGGCCGCCGGCATCCCGATCGTGGAACACCTGACCGGCCTGTCCGGGCTGCCGCCGAGCGGCTTCCGGTTCACCGCCGCCCCACCGAGGGTGGCCGGCATGGGCACGTTCCCGGTCCGCGCCTTCGCCACCGTCTGACGGCCCCGCCTCGCCCGCGCAAGATCCACTCCGCTTCGCCGAGATGGCGGGATCACGGCACCCGCGATGCCACCACCTCGCCGAAGTGGCGAACGCACCGCGACCACCCGAAAGATCCCCACCACCTCACCGTTCCACCGGGCGCCCCGCCCGCCCCCAGGGATCACGGCCAGCTTCTGGCGAAATCTCGTTCGCGGTGAACGAAAGCTTGCCAAGATCTACGAGGCGCGCCGGTGTGTTCGGGCGGGGTCAGTAGCGCACGGCGATCCGCCGCTCGACCGCGTCGACCAGGATCTCGCCGCCGTACGGGATGATCAGCTGCGGGTCGGTGTGGCCGAGGTCGACGTCGAAGACCACCACCGGGTCGTCGACGTAGGGGCCGATCGCCCGCAGGATCGCCGCCCGCTGCTCCCCACCCCAGGCCAGCCGCTCCGCGACGGACAGCGGCCGGCCGAAGTCCCACGCCTTGGGGCGGCCGACCACGATCGCCGGGAAGCCGGCCAGCAGGCCACGCTCGCCCAGGTTGCGCACGATCCGGAAGACCTCCTGGGCGGACGGCATCTCCTGCGAGGTCTCCAGCAGCAGCACCGAGCCGGCCAACTCGGCGGCGGACGGCACCCGGTCGGCCGCCGCCAGCCAGTGCAGGATCTCCAGGTTGCCGCCCCAGGTGCGGCCCCGCACCACCCGGGCTGGCCCGTGCCAGCGCCAGCCCGCGCCGGGCAACATCGGCGGCTCCCCGGTCAGCGTCGTCGGGTCCTGCCAGTCGAGCGGCTCGTCGCCCCACTCGGCGGCCGGCGTCAGGTCGTACCAGTCGGAGGTGAACAGCGCCGCCCGCAGCGAGTCGAACGTCAGCGGGTGCGGGCGGCCGGGCCGGCCGAGGTGCACCAGCACCGAGCCGCCGTGGTAGGCCACCATCCCCAGCCGGTACAGATGGTTGAGCACGTTGGTGTTGTCGGAGTAGCCGAGGTACGGCTTCGGGTTGGCGCGCAGCACGTCGTCGTCGAGGAAGGGGGTGACCGTGATCAGGTCGTCGCCGCCGACGGTGGCCAGCACCGCGGTGATCGTCGGGTCGGCGAACGCGGCGGTCAGGTCGCGGGCCCGGTCGCGCGGGTCGGCGCCCATCACGCGGGTGGTCGGGTACTCCACCGGCACCAGGTGCAGCTCCTCGCGGAGCCGGCGCAGGCCCAGCTCGTACACGTGGGGGAAGAGACCCGGCAGGCCGGCGGAGGGTGAGACGACCGCGACCCGGTCGCCCGGCTGCGGCTTGGTGGGATAACGCGGTGCCGTCATGATCCGAACGCTATCGGCGGGCGCCAGCGAATTCCGCCCGACGAAACCGCAAAAATGGGGCACATGCCGGCAATAGGCTGGGCCCGTGGACGACGAGCCGCAGCTGCGGACCCGGGACTGGCTGCCGCGCACCGCGGCGCTGGTGCTCGGCACCCTGGCGCTGGCCAGCGCGTTCATCGCGGCCTACGTCGGCGCGCTGCACAAGCCGGAACCACGCGACCTGCCGGTCGCCGTGGTGACCTCCGACCAGCAGGCGCAGGCCGTGATGACCGCCGTCCGCGCCCGCACGAACACCATCAAACCCGTCGGGTACGACAGCCAGGCCCGCGCCGTCGACGGCCTCAACGACCGATCCGTGTACGCGGTGCTCAGCTCCGCCCCGGGCGGCCTGACCCTGGCCACCGCCAGTGCCGGCGCGCCCGCCGCCACCGAGCTGGTCACCGACGTGTTCACCCAGGCCGCCCGGCAGGCCGGGGTGCCGTTGCAGGTCACCGACGAGGTGCCGGTGTCCGCCGGGGACCCGCGCGGCCTGGTCCCGTTCTACCTGGCGGTCGGCGTGGTGCTCGGCGGCTACCTGGCCTCCACCGCGCTGGGCATCTCGCTCGGCACCAGCCCGCGCGGGCCGCGCCAGGCCGGGCTGCGGATCGCCACGCTCGCGGTGCACTCCATCCTGCTCGGCACCATCGGGGCGGTGCTGGTCGGGCCGGTGCTGGACGTGTTCGACCACGACGTGGGCACCATCGCGGTGGTCGGCGCGCTGGCCGCGTTCGCGGCCGGGATGGTGGCGGCGGCCGTGCAGGCGTGGCTCGGCCTGCTCGGCACCGGGCTGGTGATCCTGCTGCTGGTCGTGCTCGGCAACCCCGGCTCCGGCGGCATCTACGCGCCCGAGTTCCTGCCCGCGTTCCTGCGCGGGATGCACCGCTGGAACGTGCCCGGGCTCGCCACCGACCTGTTCAAGTCGGCCGTCTACTTCGACTGGCGCGGTGGCGGCTGGGCGTTGACCGGGCTGCTGGTCTGGGTGGTCGCCGGGCTGGTCGGGCTGCTCACCGCCACGGTGTTCCGGGCCCGGCGACGGGCCGCGCGGACCGGTCCGGGACGGCACACCGCCGTCGACAGGTGACCGGCCGGCGCATCCCAGAGTGCAGATCATCACGCCGTCCCCCTCCTCCGTCCGCGGCCCGCGCGGATACCATCCAGGGGAGTCGGACAGCGCTGTCCTTCGTCCTCGCGTAAGGAGCGCACCCGTGACCGACCAGCACGACCACGACGGCCCCGACGCCGCTCTCCGGGCCGACATCCGCCGCCTCGGCACGTTGCTCGGGCAGACCGTGGCCCGCCAGGAGGGCCGCCCGCTGCTCGACCTGGTCGAGGAGATCCGCGCCCAGGTCCGCTCCGACGCGCCGGCCGCCGCGCAACGCCTCGCCGGGCTCGACGTCACCACCGGCACGAAGCTGGCCCGTGCCTTCTCCACCTACTTCCACCTGGCGAACATCACCGAGCAGGTGCACCGCGCCCGCGACCTGCGCCGGCGCCGCGCCACCCACGGCGGCTGGCTGGACCAGGCGGCCAAGATGATCGCCGAGCGTGGCGTGCCGGCCGAGGAGATCGCCGCCGCGGCCCGCCGACTCGCCGTCCGCCCGGTGTTCACCGCGCACCCCACCGAGGCGGCCCGCCGGTCCATCCTGTCCAAGCTGCGCGCGGTCGCCGACGAGCTGGACGCCGAGACCGCCAACGCCATCCTCTACGGAGCCAGCGACGAGGGCCCGGCCAACCGCCGCCTCGCCGAGCTGCTCGACCTGATGTGGCAGACCGACGAGCTGCGGCTGGACCGGCCGGACCCGACCGACGAGGCCCGCAACGCCATCTACTACCTGCGCGACCTGCACGCCGAGGCCGCCCCGCAGGTCCTCGACGACCTCGCCGACACGCTGCGCACGCTCGGTGTGGAGACGTCGCCGACGGCCCGCCCGCTGACGTTCGGCACCTGGATCGGCGGCGACCGCGACGGCAACCCGTTCGTCACCCCGACGGTCACCCGCGAGGTGCTGCGCATCCAGCACGAGCACGGCATCGAGGCCACCGAGAAGGCGATGGACGAGCTGATCAGCGAGGTCAGCGTCTCCCGCCGGCTGCGCGCGGTCTCGCTCGACCTCTCCGCCAGCCTGGCGAAGGACCTGGACGCGCTGCCCGAGGTGGCGCCCCGGTTCCGCCGGGTCAACGCCGAGGAGCCCTACCGCCTCAAGGCCCGCTGCGTGAAGGCGAAGCTGGCCAACACCCGGGAGCGGCTGCGCGCCGGCACCGGCCACGTGCCGGGCCGCGACTACCGGGGCGCGACCGAGCTGATCGCCGACCTGGAGCTGCTGCGCGCCTCGCTGGCCCGCAACTCCGGCCAGCTCACCGCCGTGGGGCGGCTGGCCTCCACCATCCGTACGGTCTCCGCGTTCGGGCTGCACCTGGCCACCATGGACATCCGGGAGCACGCGGAGAAGCACCACGAGGTGCTGGCGCAGCTCTACGAGACGGTCGGCGAGGTCTCCGACTACCCGTCGCTGACCCGGCTGGAGCGCACCAAGCTGCTCGCCGACGAGCTGACCGGTCGCCGGCCGCTCTCCACCCAGGACAGCCCGCTCACCGAGTCGGCCCGCAAGACGTTCGACGTGTTCTCCGCGATCCGCGAGGCACAGGACCGGTTCGGTCCCGAGGTCATCGAGTCGTACATCATCTCCATGACGCTGGGCGTGGACGACGTGCTCGCCGCGGTGGTGCTGGCCCGCGAGGCCGGCCTGGTCGACGTGCAGACCGGGCGGGCCCGGATCGGCATCGTGCCGCTGCTGGAGACGCCGGCCGAGCTGAACACCGGCGGCGAACTGCTCGACGAGCTGCTGTCGCTGCCGGCCTACCGGGCGCTGGTGGCGGCCCGGGGCGACGTGCAGGAAGTGATGCTGGGCTACTCCGACTCCAACAAGGAGGCGGGCATCACCACCAGCCAGTGGTCCATCCACCGGGCCCAGCGCGCGCTGCGGGACGTGGCCGCCCGACACGGCGTACACCTGCGGTTGTTCCACGGTCGGGGCGGCACTGTCGGTCGGGGCGGCGGCCCCACCCACGAGGCGATCCTGGCCCAGCCTTACGGCACGCTGGACGGCGCGATCAAGGTGACCGAGCAGGGTGAGGTCATCTCCGACAAGTACACGCTGCCGGCGCTGGCCCGGGAGAACCTGGAGCTGACCGTGGCGGCCGTGCTCCAGGCCACGCTGCTGCACACCGCGCCCCGGCAGCCGGCCGAGATGCTGGAGCGCTGGGACGCGGCGATGGACGTGGTGTCGGACTCGGCGTTCCGGTCGTACCGCTCCCTGGTCGAGGACCCGGACCTGCCGGCCTACTTCTGGGCGTCCACGCCGACCGAGCTGCTCGGCGCGTTGAACATCGGCTCCCGCCCGGCGAAGCGCCCGAACACCGGCGCGGGCCTGTCCGGCCTGCGCGCCATCCCGTGGGTGTTCGGCTGGACGCAGACCCGGCAGATCGTGCCGGGCTGGTTCGGCGTGGGTTCCGGGCTGGCCGCAGCACGGGAGGCGGGGCTGGCCGACGTGCTCGCCGAGATGAACCGGAACTGGCACTTCTTCCGCACGTTCCTGTCGAACGTCGAGATGATGCTGACCAAGACCGACCTGAGCATCGCCCGCCGCTACGTGGAGACGCTGGTCCCGAAGAAGCTGCACCCGATCTTCGCCACGATCGAGGAGGAGTACGAGCTGACCAAGCGGGAGGTGCTGGCGGTCACCGGCTCGCCGGCCCTGCTGGAGAACTCGCCGGTGCTCCAGCGCACACTCGCGGTGCGGGACACCTACCTGGAGCCGCTGCACCACCTCCAGGTGGCGCTGCTGCGGCAGTACCGCGAGTCCGGCGCCGCCGGGCGGGCGGTGGCGACCGCGCCGGGCGGCCGGCGCGCCCCGAGCGACGGCACGGCGCTGGAGCGGGCGCTGCTGACCACCGTCAACGGCATCGCCGCCGGCATGCGCAACACCGGCTGAGGTGTAAGGAGGGGCCCCCGCTTAACGCATTCTGCATAGGCGGGGGCCCCTGTTAACGCCAGCGGCGCGGGCTACCAGTCGCCGCCGCCGAAGTCGCCGCCACCAAAGTCGCCGCCGCCGAAGTCGCCCTGACCGCCGGCGTAGTCGCCCTGACCGCCGAAGTCGTTGTCCCCGAAGTCGCCGCCGCCCGGGTCGCCGTAGTCCTGGCCGTCGCCGAAGCCGTCCTGGAAGCCCTCCTGGTAGCCGGACTCGTAGCCGTAGCCGGGGTCGGCGAACGCGGGCGAGAAGAGCGCGTCCGCGATCAGCATGCCGCCGAGCACCCCGGCGCCCGCGCCCAGCGCGGTCTTCCACCACGGCGTGGAATACCAGCCGGCCGGCACCGGCCGGCCCTGCATGTGGCCGCCCGGGTAGTAGTAGGGCGTGTGGCTGCCCGGCTGCGGGCCGGCGCGGAACGTCTGGCCCTGCACGTTGACCTCACGCTCCTTGGTGAGCTGGCCGACCCCGCGGGCGGCGGCCAGCGGCGGCAGCTCCGGGCCCGGGTCGATGCCCATCGCCGTACGCGCCGCCCGGATGTACGCCAGCCCCTCCAGCGCGGTCTCCCGGGCCAACGCGAACTGGTGCGGCGTACGCGCCTGTTCGAGCTGCGAGCCGGCGGCGTTGTAGCGCTCACCGGCGTCGGCCAGCGCCTGCCGGACCGCCGGCGCGTCGCCGTGCAGGTTCATCAGCTGGCCGCCGAGCCGCTCGTACCAGCGCTGCGCCTCGGCCCGCGCGTCGGCCATCTCGTTGGCCCGCCGGGACCTGCTCCCCCACCGCCAGAACACGAACGCACCTCCGAGCATCAGGACCAGGAACAGCCACAGGGCACCTTCCATGACCTCGAACGTACCCAGCTCGCGCACGTCGTACCCGTTTGGCAAGCTCTCCGGCATGAGCTTCTCGACGCTGGCCGTGGTGGTGCTCTGCCTCGCCGCCGGCGGCGCGGTGGGCTGGCTCGCGGCGCGGGCCCGGTCGGCGGCCGAGGTGGCCCGGCTGGAGGCGACGCTGGCGGCCACCCGGGAGGGTGAGGGGCGGCTGGAGCAGTCGATGCGCGCGCTCAGCTACGAGGCGACCGCGCAGTCGCAGGAGGCGGTGGCGCGGGCGGTCGCGCCGCTGCACGACTCGCTGCGCCGCTACGAGCAACGCGTCGCCGAGCTGGAGCACGACCGGGTCGACGCCTACGCCGAGCTGCGCGAGCAGGTGCGCGCGATGAGCACGGTCTCCGGTGAGCTGCGCACCGAGACCAAGCAGCTCGTCGCCGCGCTGCGCGCGCCGCAGGTGCGGGGGCGCTGGGGCGAGCACCAGCTCCGGCGGATCGTCGAGGCGGCCGGCATGCTGGAGCACTGCGACTTCAGCGAGCAGGTCACCGCCGCCACCGAGCACCAGGGGGTCCGTCCCGACCTGGTGGTGCGGCTGCACGGCGGGCGCACGGTGGTGGTCGACGCCAAGGCGCCGTTCGACGCCTACCTGACCGCGATGGAAGCGCGCGACGAACGCGGGCGGGACACCCAGCTCGACGCGCACGCGCGACACCTGCGGGCACACGTGGACAGCCTGGCCGCCAAGTCCTACTGGACGGCGTTCGACCAGACACCGGAGTTCGTGGTGCTGTTCGTGCCGGCCGACCCGTTCCTGGACGTGGCGTTGCAGCGTGATCCCTCGCTGCTGGAGCACGCGTTCACCCGCAACGTGGTGCTGGCCACGCCGGCCACGCTGGTGGCGCTGCTGCGGACGGTCGCCTACTCCTGGCGGCAGGAGGCGTTGGCGCGCAACGCGGCCACCGTCCACTCGCTGGCCCGTGAGCTGTACGGGCGGCTGTCCACGCTGGGCGACCACGTCGGCAAGCTGGGCAGCTCGCTGGGCGGGGCGGTGACGGCGTACAACCGGGCGGTCGGTTCGCTGGAGGCCCGGGTGCTGGTCAGCGCACGCAAGCTGGCCGAGCTGGGCGTCTCGGGCGACGAGCTGGCCGCCCCGGCGCAGGTCGAGCTGGCGCCCCGGCAGCCGCAGGCGCCGGAGTTGCTGAACGGCCCGTCCACATCGGCCGAACGGTCGGCAGGCATCGACGTCTAACACGGTCGGCATGACGATGACGGCCGATCCTTGTCACGGAGTGGTCACAAAGCCAACCTCGGTAGTGACACGACTCGACACGCCACGAAGGATCTGCGTCACACGCGCCCTGTCCCCTGAAGGGCCCTGTTCTCTGGAGGAAGAGAACGTGAGTCAACCCCGCAATCGGAGCCGGCGCCCCTCCGCCGCGCTCTTCGCCTCGGTCCTCGCGGCCGGGGCCATGACCGTCGGGGGTGGCGCCGCGACCGCGAGCGCGGCCCCCGCCGCCCCCCGACCCTCGCAGCCGACCGCCGCGAAGGCCCTGGGCGCCCACGACGCCAAGCTGCTCGACGCGGCCGAGGCGAAGCACGCGCCGACCGTCACGATGATCATCGCGGCGAAGAAGGGCTCGGCCAAGAAGGTCGTCGACGGGCTCAAGGGCCTCGGCGCCACCGTGAGCCAGCGGTACGACCAGGTCGGCTACGTGCTGGCCAAGGTCCCCACCGCCAAGGCGCTCAAGGCCGCCACGCTGCCCGGCGTCGCCGCCGCCGACCTCGACGAGACCATCACGCTCCCCGACCCGACGCCGGAGGCCGCGCCGAACGGCGCCAAGGCCGCCGAGCAGGGTGAGACGCTGGCCGGACCCGGCGGGGACACCGGCGCGGTCAACCCGTACATGCCGACCAACGAGACCGGCGCGGAGGCGTTCAAGGCCGCCCACCCGGAGTGGGACGGCCGCGGCGTCACCATCGGCATCATGGACTCGGGCGTCGACCTGAACCAGCCGGCCCTCCAGCAGACCACCACCGGCGAGCGCAAGATCGTCGACTGGGTCACCGCGACCGACCCGCTCGAGGACGCGTCCTGGCGCCCGATGACCACCGAGGTCACCGGTCCGACGTTCAGCAACTCGCTGGGCACCTGGACGGCGCCGGCCGGCACCTACAAGTTCAACGTGTTCCGCGAGAACATCACCGCCGGCAGCGACGCGCGGGGCGACGTCAACCGGGACGGGGACACCACCGACGCCTGGGGCATCCTCTACAACCCGGCCAACGGTGACATCCGCGTCGACGTGAACCAGAACAACGACTTCACCGACGACGCGGTGATGCGGCCGTACAAGGAGAAGTTCCAGGTCGGCCAGTTCGGCACCGACAACCCGGCCACCGACGTGCGGGAGCAGATTCCGTTCGTGGTCGAGTACCGGCGCAACGTCGACACCACCCCGGTCGGCGGTCCCGGCCTGGTCGACTACGTCAACATCGGCATCGTCGAGAGCACCCACGGCACGCACGTCGCCGGCATCACCGCCGCGAACGACATGCTGGGCAACAGCGCCTTCGACGGCGCCGCCCCGGGTGCCAAGCTGGTCTCCGCCCGGGCCTGCTCCTGGGGCGGCGGCTGCACCGCCGCGGCGCTCACCACCGGCATGGTCGACCTGGTGGTCAACCGCCGGGTCGACGTGGTGAACATGTCGATCGGCGGCCTGCCGGCGCTGAACGACGGGGCGAACGCCCGCGCCGTGCTCTACAACGACCTGATCAACACCTACGGTGTGCAGCTGTTCATCTCGGCCGGCAACTCCGGCCCGGGCCTGAACACCGTCGGCGACCCGTCGGTCGCCACCGACGTGGTCAGCGTCGCGGCGAACGTCAGCAAGGACACCTGGCTGGCCAACTACGGCTCGGTGGTCCGCAAGGACAACTGGCTGTTCAACTTCTCCTCCCGCGGCCCGCGTGAGGACGGCGGTTTCAAGCCGAACATCACCGCCCCCGGCTCGGCCATCTCCACCGCGCCGACCTGGCAGGCCGGCGGCCCGGTGCCGGAGGCGGGCTACCCGCTGCCCCCGGGCTACCAGATGCTGAACGGCACCTCGATGGCTTCCCCGCAGGCCACCGGCGCCGCCGCGCTGCTGCTGTCGGCCGCGAAGGCGACCGGCACCGGCGTCACCCCGGCCGCGCTGCGCCGGGCCGTCTACACGTCGGCCAAGCCGATCGCGGGCGTCCCGACGTACGCCCAGGGCTACGGCATGGTGAACGTGCCCGACGCGTGGGGCCTGCTCGCCCAGGGCGTGCAGACCCGCACCTACACCTCCGAGGCCGCGGTCTGCACCGAGCTGTCGCCGAACCTGACCCGCTACGACCGGGCCTCCGGCACGTTCGTGCCGAACCCGAACGTGGGCACCGGCGTCTACAACCGCTGCGCCGCCGACCGGGGCGGGCAGAAGGCCAAGGAGAGCCGCTACTACGAGGTCAAGCTGACCCGCACCAGCGGCCCGAACCGGGGCGTCAAGCACCTGGTCGACTTCCGCGGCAACGACGGCACCTGGACCGCCCCCAAGGAGGTCTGGCTGCCGCTGAACTCGACCGTCACCGTCAAGGTGAAGGCCAAGCCGATGACCGTCGGCGCGCACGGCGCGATCATGACCGTCGACGACCCGGCCACCTCGGTGGTCGACTTCGAGGTCGCCACCGTCGTGGTCGCCTCGAACGCGGTGACCGGCCCGGCGTACTCGTTCTCGGCCAACGGCTCGGTCGAGCGGAACAGCTTCACGTCGTACTTCGTGACGGTGCCGCAGGGCGCGGGCGCGCTCCAGGTCAACCTGTCCGGCATCGCGACCGGCTCGCAGACCCGGTTCATCGCCATCAACCCGTACGGCGTGCCGGTCGAGAGCACCGCGAGCACCGCCTGCTACACCAACTTCTCCGACGCTGCCGCCTGCAAGCCGCAGGAGCGCGACTACCAGAACCCGATCCCGGGTGTCTGGGAGATCGAGGTGGAGTCGCGGCGTACGTCGCCGGCGCTGGACAACCCGTTCACGCTCCAGGCGCGGGTGCAGGGCGTGCAGGTGGAGCCCGCCGTGGTCGAACTGCCGTCGGTGACCGCCGGCACGCCGGCCCCGGTGAGCTGGAACCTGACCAACACGTTCGGCCCGGTCCAGGTGACCGGCGTCGGTGGCCCGCTGTCCAGCGTGCGCGCCGAGCGGCCGACCATCACCGAGGGCGCGACCCAGGAGTACACGGTGGACATCCCGGCCGGGACCACCTCGTTCTCCGCCCGGATCGGCAACACCGCCGACCTCGGCGCCGACCTGGACCTGTACATCTTCCGGGGCACCACCGAGGTGGGCCGATCCGCCGACGGCGACTCGGAGGAGGCCGTCACGCTGACCAACCCGGTGGCCGCCACCTACCGGGTGGTCATCGAGGGCTACGCGGTCGCCGCGGGCGGCACGGCGTACGACTACCGTGACTCGTTCGCGTCCCCGGCGCTGGGCTCGCTCTCCGCGCCGGCCACGCCGCTGTCCCTGGCCAACGGCGCCACCGCCACCCTCACCGGTGCGGTGACCGCGCTCGCCACCCCGGCCGCCGGCCGGGAGCTGTTCGGTGACATGGCCGTCACCACCACCGAGGGCGCGGTCGTCGGCCGCGGTTCGGTGCAGATCCACGCGGTCAACTAGCCGCTGGTACGACGGAGCCCCGTCCCCCGGTCCGGGGGGCGGGGCTCCTGCGTGCCTCCGATGGCCCGGCCCCGAACGGGTCGCCGTGGGCCCGGAACGTGTCAGGCGGGGCGGGCCGACTCGACGACGAACGGGGTGCCCTGCTGGCAGGTGGTCATCATGCCCGGCTCGGGACGGCCGGTGACCTCCACCTTGGCACCGGCCTTGAGCAGGTCGCGCGGGCCGCCGACCAGCAGGTGGTCGTCGAGCAGCAGGCAGTTCGGCTCGACACCGGCGCGGATGGTGCCGCTGAGGGTGGTGCCGCCGACGCCGGGCGGCGTGGACGGGCCGCCCTTCCAGGTCGGGTTCGGGCGGCTGGGGCTCGCGCTGAGGGCGGGGTCGGGCTGGCTGGTCACCGGGGCGGCTCCCGTCGGGCTCGGGCTGGGGCTGGCGGGCTCGTCGCCCGGGCCGGCGCAGGCGGTCAGCGCGGCACCGGCGATCAGGGCTACGAGCACCGTCCGAGGAGTCTTCATGGTCGGTTGGACGCGTCGGGCGCCGGATCCGTTCCCGGTCAGCCGCGCGCCGCGGCGGCCTTCATGTCGCGCTTGAGCTCCTGCGGCAGCGAGAAGGTCAGCCGCTCGTCGGCGGTGGTGATCTCCTCGACGTCGGCGAAGCCCCGCTCGGCCAGGTACGCGAGCACGTCCTGGACCAGGTCGTCCGGCACGCTCGCGCCGGAGGTCAGCCCCACGGTGCGGGCCCCGGTCAGCCAGGCGTCGTCGATCTCGTGGGCGAAGTCGACCAGGTGCCCGGCGCGGGCGCCGGCGTCGAGCGCGACCTCGACCAGGCGGACCGAGTTCGAGGAGTTGCGCGAGCCGACCACGATCACCACGTCGCACTCGGGGGCGATCTCCTTGACCACGTGCTGGCGGTTGGAGGTGGCGTAGCAGATGTCGTCGCTGGGCGGCGACTGGAGCAACGGCAGGCGCTGCTTGAGTCGGGCCACGGTCTCCAGCGTCTCGTCGACCGAGAGCGTGGTCTGGGAGAGCCAGACCACTTTCTCCGGGTCACGCACGGTGATCTGGTCGACGCTGTCCGGCCCGTCGACGAGCTGGATGTGGGCGGGGGCCTCACCGGCGGTGCCGATGACCTCCTCGTGCCCCTCGTGACCGATGAGCAGGATGTCGTAGTCCTGCTGGGCGAACCGCCGGGCCTCGTGGTGCACCTTGGTGACCAGCGGGCAGGTGGCGTCGATCGCCTTCAGCGAGCGCTCCCTGGCCTGCTCGTAGACCTCGGGGGCGACACCGTGGGCGGAGAAGATGACGGTGGCGCCCTCCGGCACCTCCTCGTTCTCCTCCACGAAGATCGCGCCCTGGGCCTCCAGCGTGCGCACCACGTGCTTGTTGTGCACGATCTGCTTGCGGACGTAGATCGGCGCGCCGTAGAGCTTCAACGCCTCCTCGACGGTCTGCACCGCCCGGTCCACGCCCGCGCAGTAGCCGCGGGGCTTGGCCAGGAGCACGCGCTTGCCGGTCCGGGGAGTCGTCTCAGCGTCAGTCACCCGACCATGGTACGTGCGCCCGCCGCGCCCTCGCCCGGCCTGTCGGCCCCGGGCCGTAGGGTGGGCGGGGTGAGCGCGGGTGAGGTGGGTCGGGGCACACCCCCGGAGCGGAGCACGCCCCCGGAGCGGAGCACGTCCGAGGAGCCGTGGCCGGTCCGGGTGGTCAGCCAGAAGGTCGGCGCCTGGATCGCCCGGCTCGGCTGGGTCTGGGTCGACGGCCAGGTGGCGCAGATCAGCCGCCGGCCCGGCGCCGCCACCGTGTTCCTCACCCTGCGTGACCCGTCGGCCGACCTCAGCCTGACCGTCACCACCAACCGCGACGTGCTCGACGCGGGCGCGCCGGAGCTGCGCGAGGGTGCCCGGGTGGTGCTGCACGCCAAGCCCGAGTTCTACGCCGCGCGGGGCACGCTGAGCCTGCGCGCCGACGAGATCCGCCAGGTCGGCCTCGGCGAGCTGCTGGCCCGGCTGGAGAAGCTCAAGAAGCTGCTGGCGGCCGAGGGGCTGTTCGACAGGTCCCGCAAGCGGCGGCTCCCGTTCCTGCCCGGCCGGGTCGGCCTGATCACCGGGCGGGCCTCGGCGGCCGAGCGCGACGTGCTGACCAACGCCCGCCGCCGCTGGCCGGCGGTCGACTTCCGCACCGTCAACGTGGCGGTGCAGGGGTCCGCCGCGGTGCCCGACATCGTCGGCGCGCTCAAGGTGCTCGACGCCGACCCGACTGTCGACGTGATCGTCATCGCGCGGGGCGGCGGCGGCATCGAGGACCTGCTGCCCTTCTCCGACGAGGCGCTGTGCCGGGCGGTCTTCGCCTGCCGCACGCCGGTGGTCAGCGCGATCGGCCACGAGACCGACGCGCCGCTGCTCGACTACGTCGCCGACGTCCGGGCCTCCACGCCCACCGACGCGGCGAAACGGATCGTGCCCGACCTGACCGAGGAGGTCCGCCTCATCGGCCAGGCCCGGTCCCGGCTGGAGCGGGCCGTACGCCATCTCGTCGACCGTGAGCAGCACCGGGTCGACCTGCTCCGCTCCCGCCCGGTGCTGGCCCGACCGCAGGTGATGGTCGACCAGCGGGCCGTCGAGGTCACCGCGCTGCGGGACCGCGCCGGCCGGTGCCTGACGCACCGGCTGGGCGCCGCCGACGACGACCTGCGGCACACGCTGGCCCGGCTGCGGGCGCTCTCCCCGGCGGCGACGCTCGACCGCGGCTACGCCATCGTCCAGCGCGCCGACGGCCACGTGGTCCGCGCGGCGTCCGAGGTGGCCAAGGGCGATCCACTGCGGGTACGCCTCGCCGAGGGCGAGCTGACCGCCACCGTCGACGGCTGATGAGATGGGACCGATGACTGAGAAGACCAAGGACGAGCAGCTCAGCTACGAGCAGGCGCGCGCCGAGCTGGCCTCGGTGGTGGAACGGCTGGAGGCGGGCGGCACCTCGCTGGAGGAGTCGCTGTCCCTGTGGGAGCGCGGCGAGCAGCTCGCCGGTGTCTGCCAGCACTGGCTGGACGGCGCGCGGGCCCGCATCGACGCCGCCCGGCAGCGCGCCGGGGAGTGAGCCCCGGAAGCGGTACGCCGCAGCGGCGTCGGGATGCCACTGCGGCGTACCGGCGACGAGCCGGACGACCTCCGGTCAGTTGAACAGGTTGTACAGCTCCGGCGGCGCCTCGACGACCTGGTCGGCCGGGGGCTTCTGGGCCGCGGCGGCGGTGCCGTAGTCACTGTAGGTGATCTTGACGTCCTGCGCGGCGCTCTGGCCGGCGGCCGGGATCTTGAGCACCAGCTCGCTGAGCCGGCCCTGCGGGTCGACCTTGGCGGTGAACGGCACCGACTGGGCCTGCGCCCCGAGCGCGGTGATCACGGCCGGGTCGAGCGAGCCCGCCTCGGCGGCCTTCGACACGTCGACGGTGCCCTCGTACGCGCCGTCGCCGCTCTGCCGTACGTCGGTGATGCCCTGGGTGAGCACGGCGCTGCCGGCCGGGTCGATCTTCTCGAAGTCGAAGCCCAGCGCCCGGTTGCCCTTGATCCGGCTCTGGTCGAGGTGCTGGTACTTGCCGGTGTTGAGGTTCTTCACGCCGGGGATCTGGGTGGCGGCGGTGCCGCCCAGCTCCAGCTTGACCCAGCTGTCCGGCTTGGCGTGGATGAGGTCCAGCTTCATCATCAGGTCCGACGACGGGTCACCGATCGTCATCCGCATCTCGGCGCTCTGGCTTGGCTGATGCACCTGTCCCTCGGCGGTGGAACCGGCACCGGTCATGGCGAACCGGAAGTTGCCCTCCCGGATCGCGTTGGTGGAGTCGAGCAGCGCCTGCTTGGCCGCGCTGCCGGACGCCGTGGCGCTGGGGGCGACGCTGGCGGAGGCACCGGCGCTCGGGGTCGCGGAGGCGTCGGACGTGCCGTTGCTGTTGCAGGCCGCCAGGCCGGGAATGAGCAGCGCCGCGGCGAACGCGGTGGCGCTGAAGCGTCGTATCTTCACGTCAACCTCTCCAGGTGGTCGTCCGGGATCGTGTCCCTTCTGTTCCCTGAAGCGGCGTTCGGCAATCCCGGTCACCCGACCGGGGACGTCAGCGCAGCGAGGTGGCGAGTCGGCGCAGCTCCGTCTCCCCCGCGTCACCGACCACGATCACCGTGCGGTTCGGTTCCAGCAGGACGAGCGCCTGCTCGTTGCCGCGGGCGGTGTACCGCTGCCAGCTCAGCCCGTCCGGCAGGTCGGCCGGTCCCTGCGGCTGGCCGTCGCTCAGCTCGGCCGGCAGCAGCTTCTCCGCCGGGACGTTGCTCTCCACGAGCTGCGCGCCCCGGCCCTCCGGGGTCAGGTACCCGATGCGCAGCGTCGCGCCGTCCGTCTCGGTCCGGAAGCGGGCGTTCACCGTACGCCAGTCGTCGCCCAGCCCGGTCGGCGTGGCGACCGGGAAGGCGCCTGCCGCGCGGGCCTGCTCCAGCACGGGCGCCGGGTCGACGGTGACCGGCGAGTCGCCGCCGAGAAAGCCCCGGTAGAACGCGATCAGCAGCGCGATCGGCACCAGCAGGATCAGCAGCGACAGCACCATGTCCTTCGGGGACCGCTCGGAGCGGGCCTTCTCCTTCCCCGGGGGCGGGGCGGGACGCTCACCAGCGTCGGCGAGCGGCGCGGACGCCGACGACTCGACGAGCGCGGGCGTCCCGTCCGGCGGGGTGGCGCCGGGCCGCACCGGCGGCTGGCCGTCGGGCGGCGTGGCGTCGGACGGTACGCGGTCGGCAGGCTGTGCGGGTTCCACCCGGCCATTGTCGCAGCCCGACGGGGAAGGTGATCCTGGCCTCCTCCGCCCCGCCGGGGCGGCGAACCTGAGATCGTGTGAGGATCAGCGACAAAACCGGCGGCACCCCCGCCGGTCCACCCCGCAACGTCGCGAGGAGGAGGCCGCCATGACAACCACCGGTACGCGGACGCCCCAGGATCTCGACCGCAATCTCGCCCTCGATCTGGTCCGGGTCACCGAGGCCGCGGCCATGGCCGCCGGCCGTTGGGTCGGCCGGGGCGACAAGGAGGGCGGTGACGGCGCCGCCGTCGACGCCATGCGCAAGCTGATCAACTCGATCCCGATGCGGGGCGTCGTGGTGATCGGCGAGGGCGAGAAGGACAACGCCCCGATGCTCTTCAACGGCGAGGAGGTCGGCGACGGGACCGGTCCCGAGGTCGACGTGGCGGTCGACCCGATCGACGGCACCACACTGATGAGCAAGGGCATGCCGAACGCGCTCGCGGTGCTGGCGGTGGCCGAGCGCGGCGCGATGTTCGACCCGAGCGCGGTCTTCTACATGGAGAAGCTGGCGGTCGGCCCGATGTACGCCGACGTGGTCGACATCAACGCCGGGGTCGCCGAGAACATCCGCCGGATCGCGAAGGTCAAGGGCACCGACACCAGTGAGGTGACGGTCTGCGTGCTGGACCGGTCGCGCCACGACGACCTGGTGAAGCAGATCCGGCGCTCCGGCGCCGGCATCCGGCTCATCTCCGACGGCGACATCGCCGGCGCCATCGCGGCGGCGCGCGGCGAGTCGGACGTCGACGTGCTGATGGGCATCGGCGGCACTCCCGAGGGCATCACCGCGGCCTGCGCGCTGAAGTGCATGGGCGGCATGATGCAGGCCAAGCTCTGGCCGAAGGACGACCAGGAGCGGGAGAAGGCGCTGGCCGCCGGGCACGACCTGGACCGGGTGCTGTTCACCGACGATCTGGTCACCGGCGACAACTGCTTCTTCGTGGCCACCGGTGTCACCTCCGGCGACCTGCTGCGCGGCGTGCGCTACCGGGCCGGTGGGGCGTACACCCAGTCGATCGTGATGCGCTCCAAGAGCGGCACGATCCGGGTCATCGACTCGTACCACCGGCTGGAGAAGCTGGCGCTCTACTCGGCTGTCGACTTCGACGGGCGCCCGTTGGCCGAGCAGGAGTGACCACGACCGGGACGCCGACGCCCACGCTGTCGACCGGCCGGCGGATCGCCGGGGTGGGGCTGGCCACCGGCTCCGGCGTCCTGGTGGCACTCCAGTCCCGGATCAACGGCGAGCTGGGCGTACGGCTGGCCGACGGGATCGCCGCCGCGGTGGTCTCGTTCGGCCTCGGCCTGCTGATCCTGCTGGTGCTGGTCCCCGCCACCGGAGGGGGCCGGCGCGGGCTGGCCGCGCTGCGTGGCGCGCTGCGCAGCGGCACGCTGCGGCCGTGGCAGTGCCTGGGCGGCGTGTGCGGCGCGTTCCTGGTGGCGACGCAGGGGCTGACCATCGGCGCGCTCGGCGTGGCCGTCTTCACCGTCGCGGTGGTGGCCGGGCAGTCCGGCAGCAGCCTGCTGGTGGACCGCGCCGGCATCGGCCCGACCGGCCGGCAGGCGGTCACCCCGAACCGGCTGATCGGCGCGGTGCTCACCGTGCTGGCCGTGCTGCTGGCGGTGGGCGACCGGCTGGGCGACCCGGGCGCGTTGGCGCTGGCCCTGCTGCCGCTGGCCGCCGGCGTGGGCATCGCCTGGCAGCAGGCGGTGAACGGCCGGGTCCGCGCGGCGGCGGACAGCGCGGTGACCGCCACGCTCGTCAACTTCGCGGTCGGCACGGTGGCGCTGCTCGCCACGTTCGCGGTGGAGGTGGCGGTGCGGGGTCGGCCGACCGGCCGCTTCCCCAGCGAGCCGTGGCTCTATGTCGGCGGCCCGATCGGCATCGTGTTCATCGCGCTGGCCGCCGCACTGGTCCGGTTCACCGGGGTGCTGCTGCTCGGCCTGGCCACCATCGCCGGGCAGATCGTCGGCGCGGTGCTGCTGGACGTGCTCCTGCCCACCGCCGCCTCACACCCCGGCCTCAACACCTTCCTGGGCGCCGCCCTGACCCTCGCGGCCGTCCTCATCGCCGCCGGGGGTAAGGCGGGGCCCCCGGTTAACGCCTCCGGTAGAGGCGGGGGCCCCGCTTAACACCCCGTGCGGTCACGCGCGACGGTTGCGCAGGCCGGCAACCATCTCGTCGACGATCCGGTCCAGCGGGGTCGGCTCGACGCCGAGCGTGGCGGTGGCCGCGGACGAGTCCAGCACGAACGGGCCGGCGAACTGGTGTGCCGTCTCGCGCAGCTCCCGGGCGAACGGGTTGACCACGCCGGCCGCCCAGAGCACCGGGTACGGCATCCGGGTCAGTCGCGGCGCGGGCGCGCCGGCCCGGGCCGCCGTCCGCCGGGCCAGCTCCCGCATGGTGGCCGCCGGCGGGCTGGGCACGTGCCAGGCCCGGCCCCAGGCCCGCGCGTCGGTCGCGGCGGCGACCAGGGTACGGGCGACGTCCGGGACGTACGTCCAGGTGTGCGGCGCGTCCCAGTCGACCGGCAGGAACACCCGCTGTCCGGCGAGCACCCGGGGCAGCACCATCATGGCCAGCGAGGTGCCGCCGAGACCGATGTAGTCGGAGCCGCGTACCTCGGTGACCCGGGCGTCACCGGCGCGGTGCGCGGCCAGGGCGTCGGCCCACATCCGGTTGCGGACCCGGCCCTTGGTGCCGGTGGCGGCGAGCGGGGTGGCCTCGGTCATCGGCGCGTCGACCGGGCCGTACCCGTAGAGGTTGCCGACGGTGGCGAGCACGGCGCCGCTGCGCCCGGCGGCGGTGAGCAGCGCGGCGGCCAGCGGCGGCCAGTCCGTGGCCCACCTGTGGTACGCCGGGTTGGCGCAGTTGTGCAGCGCGACCGCGCCCTCGGTCAGCGCGGTGAGCCGATCGGCGTCACCGGCGTCGGCGGCGATCCGTTCGACCGCCGGGTGTTCCGGGCCGGTGCCGCGCCGGGTCACCACGCGTACCCGCTCGCCGCGCTCGGCGAGCAGTCGGGCGGTGGCGGTGCCGACGGGTCCGGCGCCGACGATCACGTGCAGAGCCATGGGGTCCACCTTCTCTGAAGCAGTAGTCCAAACGGAGAGCACTGCTCTCAAAAGAGAGCATGGCTCAAGGCGAGACCGGAAGTCAAGAGCAGTGCTCTCTGTTTTGATTGCCGCTCTCGCTCGTGGCACAGTGGGCGCATGGTCGCTCCCTCGCTCCGCGCCCGGGTCCGCGCCGGGATGATCGAAGAGATCAAGGCGGTCGCCCGCCGGCACCTGGCCACCGACGGCGCGGACCTCTCGCTGCGCGCCGTCGCCCGGGACCTCGGCATGGCCTCCTCCGCGATCTACCGCTACTTCCCCAGCCGCGACGACCTGCTCACCGCGCTGATCCTGGAGGCGTACGACGCGCTCGGCGCCGCGGTGGAGACGGCCGACGCCGCCGCCGACCACGACGACCTGCGCGGTCGCTGGCTCGCCGCCAGCCGCGCGGCGCGCGCCTGGGCGCTCGCCCACCCCGCCGAGTACGCGCTGCTCTACGGCAGCCCGGTGCCCGGCTACGCGGCCCCGGACGACACGGTCGCGCCCGCCCAACGGCCCCCGATGACACTGCTCGGCATCCTGCGCGACGGGATGGCCGCCGGCCGGCTCACGCCGCCGGACGAGGAGCTGCCCGAGCCGCTGCGCGGCGACCTGAACGAACTGAGCGCACTGACCGGGGTGCCGTTGCCACCCGCGCTGATGGTCCGGGCGATGGCCGGCTGGACCCAGCTCTTCGGGCTGATCAGCTTCGAGCTGTTCGGCCGGATCAACCGGGCGCTGCCGCACCGGGACGAGTACTTCGACCACCAGATCGCCTTGACTGCCGACCTGGTCGGCCTGCCCTGACGACACCGCCGCAGGGTGTTAAGCGGGGGCCCCGCCTCTACCGCAGGCGTTAAGCAGGGGCCCCTCCTTACGTGCCGTCGGAGGAGTGGCCGGGGAAGAGGTGCGCGGTCGGGTCGATGGCGACCGCGGCGTTGTTGACCGCGGTCGCCGCCTCGCCGAAGCCGGTGGCGATGAGCCGGACCTTGCCCGGGTACTCGGTGATGTCCCCGGCCGCGAACACCCGGGGCAGGTTGGTGGCCATGGCGCTGTCGACCACGATGTGCCGCCGGTCCAGGGCCAGCCCCCACTCGGTCAGCGGTCCCAGGTCGGCGGTGAAGCCGAGCGCGGCGACCACGGTGTCCACCGGCAGCGTCTCCACCGCGCCGCCGCGTACGGTCAGCTCGGCGCCGGTGACGTGCTCCTCGCCGTACAGCCGGCTCACCTCGGCGTTGACCACCACCCGCACCGGCAGCGCCCGGACCCGCTCGACGGTGGCGGCGTGCGCGCGGAAACGGTCCCGCCGGTGCGCCAGCGTCACCGACCGGGCCAGCGGCGCGAGCGTGACCGCCCAGTCGAACGCCGAGTCGCCGCCGCCCACGATGAGCACGTGCCGGTCGGTCAGCTCGACCGGTTGCGGCACGAAGTAGACGATCCCGGCGCCGGT
Source organism: Micromonospora sp. RP3T (assembly GCF_003027925.1). GTDB lineage: Bacteria > Actinomycetota > Actinomycetes > Mycobacteriales > Micromonosporaceae > Micromonospora. Next base: position 9,030 of record NZ_PYPS01000051.1, on the reverse strand, counting down.
GAAGCTCTCCGCGACCGGCAGCGGCCGGGGCGTGAAGCTGCCCAGCCCGCCGGTCACCACCACCGCGCCGCAGCGGAGCTGCTCACCGCCGGCCAGCCCGAGCACCGGCCGGCCATCGAGGTAGGCCAGCTTCTCCGCGCGTACGCCGAGCAGGTAGTCGGGGTGGTACGGCGCGGCCTGGGCGAGCAGGTTCGCGATCAGCTCCCGGCCCTTGACGGCGGGGAAGCCGGCGACGTCGAGGATCAGCTTCTCCGGGTACATCGCGGTGACCTGACCACCCGGCTCGGGCAGCGCGTCGATCACGGCGACGGAGAGCCCCCGGAACCCGGCGTAGTAGGCGGCGAAGAGCCCGGCCGGGCCGGCCCCGATCACGGCGAGATCGACTTCGCGCATGGCGTACCGTCACTTTCGGCCAGGGATCAACCCGTGCTGCCGACGGTAGGTGGGCCGGTGACCTGGGGCAAGGACGTCCCGCCGGTCGATCGGTCGCGTCGTCGTCAGGGCAGCCGGAGCGGCGGCGACCCGAGCGGGTCCGGCGTGCCGGTGTCCGCGCGGCGGCGGAACAGGATCGCGGCGACCACGCCGCCGAGCAGCCCGAACAGGTGCCCCTGCCAGGAGATCCGCTCGTCGGTGGGGAGGATGCCCAGCAGCTGCCAGCCGTAGAGCAGGCCGACCAGCAGCACCACCGCGAAGTTCCACCAGCTCCGCTCCACCACGCCCCGGGTGAGCAGGATGCCGAGGTAGCCGAAGATCACTCCGCTCGCGCCGACCACCACCGAGCTGGGCGAGCCGGTGAACCACACGCCCAGCCCGCTGACCAGGATGATCACCGCGGTGGACCAGAGGAACCGGCGGGTGCCGGCGGCCAGCACGAACGTGCCGAGCAGGATCAGCGGGATGCTGTTGCTGTAGAGGTGGTTCCAGCCGGCGTGCAGGAACGGCGAGAAGAAGACGCCGTCCAGGCCCTGGATGCGGTGCGGGATGATGCCGGCGGTGACGTCGAGGTTGAGCCGCAGCCCGACGTCGAGCGCCTCGATGAGGAACAGCACCGGCACCACCGCGCACATGGCGACGAACGCCCGGCCGAGCGACGCGTAGAACGCGTCGGTGCCGAACCGGTGGGGGTCTCCGCCGCGAGGGCTGTCCTGCCAGGTCACCTGTCAACAGCTATCAGCAAATACGGCGGACCGCCACTCGGGCGGACAGACGACGGCGGCGGGACACCCGGATCACCGGGCCTCCCGCCGCCGTTCGGTCTGTCAGTACCAGCCCTCGCTCTGCGACTGCTGCCAGGCGCCGCACGGGGTGTCGTACCGGCCCTTGATGTAGCCGAGGCCCCAGGTGATCTGGGTGGCCGGGTTGGTCCGCCAGTCGTCGGCGACCGAGCCCATCTTGCTGCCGGGCACCGCCTGCGGGATCCCGTACGCGCCGGAGCTGCTGTTGGACGCCTTCGGGTTCCAGCCGCTCTCCTTCGTCCAGAGCTTGTCCAGACAGGGGAACTGGTCGATGCCGAAACCCTTGTCCAGCATGACCGCGCAGCCGACCTTCCGGTTGCCGCTGTACTCCGCGCAGGACGCCGGAATCGGCCCGTCGTACGGCTTGGCCTTCGCCTCGGACTCCGCCTCCGCCTTCGCCTTGGCCTCCGCCTCGGCGCGCTCCTTCTTGCGGTTCGCGGCGGCGCGCTCGGCGGCCTTGGCCCGCTCGGCGGCCTCCTTCGCCGCCGCCTTGGCCCGCAGCTTGGCCTGGTACTCGGCGGCGCGCTGCTTGGACGACTGCAGGCGATGGTCGGCCTGCCGTTCGCGCTGGTAGATGTATTCGGTCCGGTCGACCTCGAGGCCGACCTGCGCGGTCAGGCCCTGCTGCTGGGTCTGACGATCTTCGCCCAGGTAGAAACCGCCGGCGACGCCCACGGAGAGCAGCGCGACAGCGGCCGTACGGGCGCCGAACCGGCTCCAGAGCCGACTCACGAAGTTTCCCTTCGTCGGAGGCAGGGACACGGCACCACGCGTGGCCGCACGGCCGCGCCCGGGTGCCGCGAGCGCCCCGACCCACCGGTCTCCGCCGGCGCACCGACCCCCGTGGCTCCCGCCGTCCGTGGCGGAGAATGCTCGACGAGGTGCCGGGTGCGAATGGGACTCCAGGCACTGGAGTTGTCGGTGACGCTCGATGGACACCATCGCGCACGGTGAGGCGGGTGGGAAACTGCGGGAGACAAAAGTGATCTGCGCCACACTTCAAATATGGACGAAGTGGGGCATAACGACCAGTCAGCTCGGGATGTCCTCCAACAGGTCCGTGACCATCGCGGCAATCGGCGAACGCTCCGACCGGCTGAGGGTGACGTGCGCGAAGAGAGGATGGCCCTTCAGCGCCTCGATCACCGCGGTCACCCCGTCGTGCCGCCCCACCCGCAGGTTGTCCCGCTGCGCCACGTCGTGCGTGAGCACCACCCGCGAACCCTGACCGATCCGGGACAGCACGGTGAGCAGGACCCCCCGCTCCAACGACTGGGCCTCGTCGACGATGACGAACGCGTCGTGCAGGCTCCGGCCCCGGATGTGGGTCAGCGGCAGCACCTCCAGCAGGCCGCGCGAGGTGACCTCCTCCAGCACGTTCTCGTGCACCACCGCGCCCAGCGTGTCGAAGACGGCCTGCGCCCAGGGCGACATCTTCTCCGACTCCGAGCCGGGCAGGTAGCCCAGCTCCTGGCCGCCGACCGCGTACAACGGGCGGAAGACGATCACCTTCTTGTGCCGGCGGCGCTCCATCACCGCCTCCAGGCCGGCGCAGAGCGCCAGCGCCGACTTGCCGGTGCCGGCCCGGCCACCCATCGACACGATGCCGATCGACTCGTCAAGCAGCAGGTCGAGCGCGATCCGCTGCTCCGCCGAGCGCCCGTGCAGGCCGAACGCCTCCCGGTCGCCGCGGACCAGCCGAACCGTCTTGTCGGGCAGCACCCGACCCAGCGCCGAACCCCGCGACGAGTGCAGCACCAGGCCGGTGTGGCAGGGCAGGCCCGCGGCGGCGTCGACGTCGAGCGCCTCGCCCGCGTACAGCCGGCCGATCTCGTCGTCGGGAAGCTCCAGCTCGGCCATCCCGGTCCAGGTCGGGTCGCTGGCCTGGCCGTGTCGGTACTCGTCCGCGCGCAGGCCGACCGAGGCCGCCTTCACCCGCAGCGGCATGTCCTTGCTGACCAGGGTCACGTCGCGGCCCTCGGCGGCCAGGTTGAGCGCCACCGAGAGGATCCGGGCGTCGTTCGACTCGTTGCGGAAGCCGGGCGGCAGCACGCCGTCGTCGGTGTGGTTCAGCTCCACCCGCAGCGTGCCGCCGGAGTCGTTGGCGGGCACCGGACGGTCCAGCCGGCCGTGCCGCACCCGCAGCTCGTCCAGCATGCGCAGCGACTGGCGCGCGAACCAGCCCAGCTCGGGGTGGTGCCGCTTGCCCTCCAGCTCCGAGATGACCACCAGCGGCAGCACCACCTCGTGCTCGGCGAAGCGGTGGAACGCCGCGGGGTCGGAGAGGAGGACCGAGGTGTCCAGGACAAAGGCCGGGCCGGATGGTCGGGGCTCCTCGGTGCCGGCGGTGGTGGCAGCGGCGCTCCGCCGGCTGCGCGTGGTCCGGCGGGTCGTGGCGGTCGCGGCCGGGGTCGGCTCGGCTCCGGCGGGGGTACGGCGAGTGGTCACAGGCCTGCTCCGCGGATGGGCACCCGGCCACCCGAGTTCCGCCTCTTCCGGTGCCCGGCGGACACGGGGTCGGATGCGGGCCCCGTGCGCGAGGTCGCAGGTCCGGGCTGTCCGGCTGGCCCGGGAAAACCCCGTGCCATGCCTAGACGCTAATCGCCGTGGGCCCGCTCGGCTAGAGCCCTGGATGGATCACCGGTGAACACGCCGGAACCGGCCGGGATGCATGCCCCCTGCGCGCATCCCGGCCGGGGCCGGAGCCGCCGGCGTCGCGCCGCCACGACGGCGGGCGGGCACGACGCGTACCGGACGCGGGCCTCAGCCCGGCCGCCGCGCCAGCGCCCCGGTTCGGGGGCCGGCGGCGGCCGCGCCGAACGACGACCCGGTGTACGTGGTGCCGGCGCGGGCGACGGCCCCGCCGAGCTGAGCGGTCGCGGTGACCCGGACGGCCGGCGACCCGGCGCGCACGCCCGGCGCGTCGGGGCGGGCGGTGACCGCGGCGGGCACGGCGGTGCCGGCGAACGGCGCACCGGTACGCCCGACCGAGGTCACCGCCGTCGGGGCGGGCGCGGCCAGCGCCGAGGCGATGACGGCCTGCGCCTCCCGACGCCGACGGTTCCAGGCGCCCCGGTCACCGTCGAAGTAGCCCTGCCGGTAGCCGAACCGGTAGCCGATCCGGTAGCTGAGCTGGCCGTGCAGCCGGCCGGCGGCGTAGCAGGTGGAGCCGAGCACCAGGACGAGGACGACGGCGAGAAAAGGGCTCACCGGGCCACCTCCGCCGCCCGGCTCATCGCTCGTCCGCCCCGGGCAGCGGATCGACCACCAGTAACCGCTCCAGATCGGCGGTGCTGACCTCCTCGACCAACTCCACGCTGATCCGGCAGCCGTCGAGGATCACCTCGGCCACCGAGGCCCGGCGGATCTCGCCGCCGGAGTCGTAGACCCGTACGCTCAACTCGGGGCAGCCGAGGTGGGTCCGCCAGGCGTCCCACTCCTCCCGGTCGCCGACGTTGAGCGAGAGGTAGCGGCAGCCCCGGGCGAGGTAGAGGCGCCAGGGCGCGCTCAGCCCGGCCGAGACGCCGTCCGCGATCAGTCCGAAGGCCTGGGCGCGGGTCGCGAGTTCGGTCACGACACCCCCTCCGCACCGGCGGAGTGACGCATGTGAGCACTTGTCGTCTCAAGCACGTGACACAACGTAAGTTGTCTCATGGGCGTGACAGTATCAGCTTTTCGTCCGCTTGCCGCCGTAGTGGTGTCTATCTATCCTGCCCGGGTGAAACCCCTCAACAGCAGCTTTGGATCGTTGTTCGGCAGCCATCCATCGGCGTCACGTCAGCGTGACACCAGCGCGCCGAGCAACCTCGGCGCGAGCGACTGGCCGTACCGTCACGGGGTGAGCGAGACGGCCAATGCACGGAAGATCTCCTTTGCCACCTTCGTCCGCCGCGCGCTGGACGACGCCCGCGCCATGCGCGCGTGGAGTGGCACCGAGGTCTCCCGGCGCACCGGCGTCTCCCGCCAGACCATCAACCGCTGGGTGCGCGGCGACTGGGCGAGCGACCCCGAGGCCGAGCGGGTGGTCGCGTTCTGCGAGGGGCTCGGGCTCGATCCGGCCACCGCGTTCACCGCGCTCGGCTGGGACCGGACGACCGGCCCCCGCGCCGCCCCCACGCCGCCCCCGATGGACCCGGACGTCGAGGCGCTGCTGCGCCGGCTGGTCGACCCGAACGTCTCCGACGCGGAAAAGTTCCACATCCGGGAAACCATTCGTTACCTCGCATATCGTCCGACACTGCCAGCCAATGTCCGAAATAGGGGTAAACAGGCCGGCTAGTTCTCAGATGGCGAAAGAACGGAAAGACAGTCCCGATCGTTTCGCCTCGGGGCCGGATCGGACCGGCTAGCGTCCACGTTTGTACTGCTAAGGGCTCGTCGTCGGCGGGGGGACGGGACACAGCCGAACCCAGCCCTGCGGGACAGAAGGAGGGGTCTGTCCATGACCCTGAAATGGTTGGCAGTCGTGGTCGCGGTGGTGTCGGTGACATCGTGCGTGACCGGCAACGTGGTGGTCGGCGTGCTGGACGGCGGGCAGCTTCCCCTGGTCGTCAATCTCCTCGCGCTCACCACCACCGGCACGGCGGTGATCCTCGCCGTCGTGGCCGAGTTGCACGACCGGCTCAACGACCGGGTCAGCGCGCTCACCGAGTTCCTGGTGGCGCGACTCAACGAGATCGAGGCGCACACCGGCGACCGGAACACCGGCTTCGTGGAGGGGTACCTGCTCAGCCACGGGCAGGAGGCGGCCGTGGTGCCGTTCGGGCGCCGAGGACGGGGAGCCGCCGAACGCTGAACTCCCGCGTCGTCCCGACGTCACATCTCGGCCACGAATACGCCGCCCGGCGCGGGGTACGCTGTCGCGCGTGCCGCCGTTGAATCTGGGCAACCAGCAGCCGAAGACCCCGTTGGACGCCGAGCACGCCTGGCGGGCCACCGCCGCGCGTGCGGGTGACGTGGTGCTCTTCTTCGACTTCGACGGCACCCTGGCGCCGGTCGACGACGATCCCACCGCGGTCCGCCCCGCGCCGAAGGTGCTCGCCGCGCTGGAGGCGCTCGCCCCGCGCGTACGCCGGATCGCGATCGTCTCCGCGCGCCCGGTGGAGTTCCTCCGCGACCATCTCGGCGGCCTCGCCGGCGTCGACCTGTACGGGCTCTACGGCCTGGAGCACAGCCACTCGGGGGGCGAGACCGTCACCGAGCCGGCCGCGCTGCCCTGGGTGCCGACCATGGCCGAGCTGGCCGAGCAGGCCCAGGCCGAGCTGCCGCCCGGCGCGCTCGTCGAGTTCAAGCGGCTCTCCGTCGCGCTGCACTGGCGCACCGCGCCGCAGCTCGGTGACCTGGTGCAGGAGTGGGGCCGGGCCCAGGCCGAACGGCTGGGCCTGCGTTGTCAGGCCGGCCGCATGGTGCTGGAGCTGAAGCCACCCGTGGACCGGGACAAGGGCATGGTCATCGGCGAGACGGTCCGGGACGCCGGCGGGGCGTGGTATTTCGGCGACGACGTCTCCGACATCAAGGCGTTCGCCGCGCTGCGCGCCCGCGCCGCCACCGATCCCGACTTCCTCGGCGTGTGCGTGGCGGTCGCCAACCCGGAGACCGGGCACGAGGTCGCCGACGCCGCCGACCTGACGCTCGACTCCCCCGCCGCCCTGGGCGACTTCCTCACCGCCGCCCTCCCCCACCTGACCCCCTGACCCTGACCGCCTGACCCCGACCCGCCCCGCGGGACGGTGGGCGCGGGTGGGGTCAGGCGCCGTAGCGGCGTTGCCGGGTGGCGTAGGAGCGCAGGGCGCGGAGGAAGTCGACCTTGCGGAAGTCGGGCCAGTTCAGCTCGCAGAAGTAGAACTCCGAGTGCGCGCTCTGCCAGAGCATGAAGCCGGAGAGCCGCTGCTCCCCGCTGGTCCGGATGATCAGATCCGGGTCCGGCAGGCCCTTGGTGTAGAGGTGCTCGGAGATGTGGTCGACGTCGAGCGTGGTGGCCAACTCCTCGATCGTCCCGCCGTGCGACGCGTGCTCCAGCAGCAACGAGCGGACCGCGTCGGCGATCTCGCGCCGGCCGCCGTACCCGACGGCGATGTTGACCTGGGCGCCGCCGTCGCGGTCCCGGGTGCGCTCCTCGGCGGCCTTCAACGCGGCCGCGTGCTGCGCCGGCAGCACGTCGAGCGCGCCCACCATGCGCAGCCGCCAGGGATTGCCCTGCTCGGCCAACTCGGTGGTGAGATCCTCGATGATCTGGAGCAGCGGGTCCAGCTCGGCGGCCGGCCGGGAGAGGTTGTCGGTGGAGAGCAGCCAGAGCGTGACGTGCCCGACGCCGGCCGCGTCGCACCAGCGGAGCAGCTCCTTGATCCGCTCGGCGCCCATCCGGTGACCGTCGTTCGGATCGACGAAGCCCATCTCCCGGGCCCATCTGCGGTTGCCGTCGCACATCACGCCGACGTGGGCGGGCACCGGCCTGCCCGCGAGCTTCGCGGTCAGCCGGCGCTCGTACACGGAGTAGAGGAGTTTCCGCAGAGTCATCACTTGCAGGGTAGCGACCCACGGGAAAGATCAGTGCCGCGGTGGCGCATCACGGGACGGCGGGTCGCCTCCGGCCCGGCGCGTCATCCCCGGGCCCGGCGTCGGCGCGGCGTGGCGGCGGCGATCGCGCCCAGTGTGTGGGCGTCCAGGCGGCCGTCGCCGAGCCCCAGCTCCACCACCGTCCGGTAGACCCGCTCGTCCCGGCCGGCCGCGCCGACCACCGCGTCCACCACCCACTGCCGCCGGGCCAGCCAGGCCGCCGCCGAACTGTGCCAAAGATGGGTGCCGAGCCGGGCGCGCAGCGCCGCCGCGTACCGCCGGGCCGCCTCGGCGGGCGCGCCGGCCGCCGCCGCCCCGGCCAGCGCGCCGGAGCGCAACGCGTAGAAGATGCCCTCGCCGGTGAACGGGTTGATCAACGACAACGCGTCGCCGGCCAGCACCACCCGGCCCCGGCCCGGCGCCGGCCGGTGGGTGGAGAGCGGCAGGTGGTGCGCCCGCAGGTCGGTCACCGTGGCCGGGTCGGTGCCCGGCAGCAGCGCGGCCATCCGGTCCAGCAGGTGCGCGCGGGTCAGCGGCTCGCCGCGCAGCACCTCCCCGTACCCGACGTTCGCCCGACCGTCGCCGATCGGAAACACCCACGCGTACGCGGGCCAGCGCGCCGCCGAGGTCACGATGAGCTGCTCGGGTGGGCCGGGCGGCGCCGGCGCGTAGCCGCGGATGGCGAGCGCGAGGTGCCGGTCCGGGTTCACCGGGTGCCCGAGCGCCCGGCGCAGCACCGAGCCGGCGCCGTCCGCGCCGACCACCGCGCGGGCGGTCAACTCCCCGTCGAGCACCACCCGGTCGACGCCGACCTCCACCCGGCGTACGGTGTGCCGCCGCAGCTCCGCCCCCGCCCCGACCGCCGCCCGGACCAGTCGCGCGTCGAACACCCGCCGGGGCACGGTGTACGCGGGCCGGGGCAGCGCCCGGGCCACCGCGCCACCGCCGGGGCCGACCAGGCGCAGCGCCGGCAGCGGCGGATATCCGTCGACCGCCCCGGTCACGCCCAGCTCGGCGAGCACGTCCAGCGCGTGCGCGGCGATCCCGTCCCCGCACGCCTTGTCCCGCGGGAAGTCGTGCCGGTCGAGCAGCAGCACCCGCGCCGCCCCGGCCCGCCGCGCGGCGAGCGCCGCCGCCGCCCCGGCCGGACCCGCCCCCACCACCACGACGTCCCATACGTGCTCAGCGACCCGGAGGCGGCGGCCCGGGCCACCATCGTCGAGCTGGCCGAGCGGAGCGG
>NZ_PYPS01000050.1 GCF_003027925.1 Micromonospora sp. RP3T | reverse complement strand
GAAGCCCTCGGCTACCGCGTCACCCTCGACCTCGCCGCCTAACGCACCACCCCACAAGACCCATCCCGCGCCGCTTCGCGACGCGGGATGCTGCCGCACGTCAAGTCACGGTCGATTTTCGAGTTAGGAGGCGCCGTCGGCGCGCAGGGGGAAGACGTTGCCGCGGGCCGTGTCGCGCAGCGAGCCGAGCACCGCGCCGATCTTGTCCGCCGGCATCGGCTTGAAGAAGTGGTAGCCCTGGGCGGCGGTACAACCCAGCTCCGCCAGCGCGGTGCGCTGCTCGGCGGTCTCCACGCCCTCGGCCACCACTCGCAGGCCCAGCTCGTGGGCGAGCCCGACGGTGGTACGCACGATCGCCGCCGCCTCCGGCGAGTCGGCCATCCGGATCACGAAGGAGCGGTCCACCTTCAACTCGTCGACAGCGATCCGGGTCAGGAACGTCAACGACGAGAAGCCGGTGCCGAAGTCGTCCACGGCGAGCTGCACACCCATCTCCCGCAGCGTGGCCAGCACCTCGTCGATGACCTCCAGCTCACTCATCACCACCGTCTCGGTGATCTCCAGGACCAGCCGGCTCGGCGGAACCTGGTGCCGGCGCAGCGCCTCCTCGATCTCGGTGGGCAACCGCGGGTCGAGCAGGCTGCGCGCCGACAGGTTCACCGAGATCGGGACGTCCAGCCCTTCCCGTGCCCACCCGGCGGCCACCGCCAGCGCCTTGTCCAGCACGTAGCGGGTGAAGCTGCCGAGCTGCTCGCTGTTCTCCACCGGCCGGATGAAGTCGGACGGTCCCAGCCAGCCCCGGCGCGGATGCCGCCACCGGATCAACGCCTCCACCCCGGTCGGCGCGCCGGTGGCCAGGTCGACCGCCGGCTGCAACGCGAGCACCAACTGGTCGTCGGCGGCCAGCGCCTCGCGCAGCTCCGCGAGCAACGCCAGGTGGTCGGTGCTCGCCGCGTCCCGTGAGCTGTCGTACGCGGCGACGCTGCCGCCACCTTCCTTGGCCTGGTACATCGCGATGTCGGCACGCCGCAGCAGCTCGGTCAGGTCGGCGGTGCCCGCGTCGGCCGCCACCACGCCGACCGCCACCTCGACCGACATCCGCACGCCGGCCACCTCGGTCGGGGCGGCGAGCCGCTCGGCGACCTCCCGGGCCTGACGCAGCGCGTACGTCAGCGGGGCCGTCCGGTCGTCGATCACCGGGACCGAGGTCAGCAGCAGCGCGAACTCGTCGCCGCCGAGCCGCCCGAGCAGGTCGCCCGGCCGGGTCAGCACGGCCAGCCGGTTGGCGGTCAGCCGCAGCAGCTCGTCGCCGGCGGCGTGCCCCAGCGTGTCGTTGACCTCCTTGAACTGGTTCACGTCCAGCAGGAGCAGGGCCACCGGGTGGTCGTGCGGACGCTGCCGCAGCGCCTGGTCGCCCCGGGCCAGCAGCGCCGCCCGGTTGAGCAGCCCGGTGAGCTGGTCGTGCACCGCCTCGTACGACGACCGGGCGGTGACCAGCCGCAGCTCGCGGTGGGTCGCGGCGTCGTGCAGCGCGGCGGCCAGGGCGTCGGAGAACGCGGCCACCCCGTCACGTTCGGCAGGGCTGGGCGGGGCGGACCGGGCGAAGCGCACCCGCAGCCGGCCCACCTCGACGGTGCCGACGGCGAGCCGCCGGACCAGCTCGTGCTCGCCGGTGCCGGCTTCCGCGGTCGGGTCCACCTCGACGTCCCGCACCTGACCGCCGAGGTCGGCCCGGTAGCGGCGCCAGTGCCCCTCCCCGCGCGCCACGTCCACCTCGACCAGCTCGGCCCCGAACAGGGTGAGCGCGCCGGTGACCGCGGCGGTCGCGACACCGCGTTCGTCGAGCTGGTTGAGCGCGGCGGTGGCCTCGGCGAACGCCCGCCAGGTCCGCCGTTCCTGGTCGGCCCGGAGCCGGTGCCGGTAGGTCTGTTGCAGCAGCCACAGCGGGGGCGGCAGGAGAAGCAGCCAGCGTGCGTCGAGTTCGAGCAGCGCGACCACCACCAGGCCGACCGCGACGTTGCCGACGAACATGGGCAGCTTGCCGCGGAGCGCGGCCAGCAGCGGCGGCCCGATCGGGATGCCGTGCCGCAGGGCGATCGTGGCGGCGCCCAGCCAGGCGGTGGTGAGCAGGTAGGTGACCGCGCCGGCGCCCAGCGCCAGGGCCAGCTCGGGGGTCGGCGCGGCGAGCAGCGGCCGGCCGAGCGCGCTCGCGACGGCCCCGGCCAGCGCCGTGGCGGCGGTGAGCGAGCCGGCGATGCGGACCAGTTCCAGCACCGGGCGGCGGTCGGCGACGAGCGACATGGTGGTCCAGGCGGCGCCGGCGCCGAGCAGCGCCGCGCCCGGGAGCCAGCCGGCGGGGACCAGCCAGAGGCAGACCACGAGCGCGGCCTCGCCCCAGGTGATGCTGACCATGCCGGCCGCGGTGCGGAAGCGCAGGCGGGCGAGCTGGGCGACGGCGAACGTGACCGCGGCGAGGCCGAACCGCGCCGGCCCGGGCAGCGGGTCGTCGACCGGCAGGTGCGCCGGTACGGCGAGACCGAGCACCGCGGCCAGCAGCGCGGTGACCGCGACCGCGGCGGTCAGCAGCACGACGCTCAACGGGGTGCCGCGCAGGCCGAGCCGGTCGGGGGGACGGTCGGCCGGGTCGGAGGTCACGGCCCCGCCCCGGGACGGCCCGGGATCGGCGCACGGTCGGGGCCCGTGGCTGTCCTCGACATCGACGCCCCCCTTCCGCGCAGGGTCCGGGGCCTGACGGTCCCCCCGGCGGAAGGCTAAGCCAAAGCCGGTGGTCGCAACAGGGGTGGACGACCGACTTGGGCGTGATTCACGTGGTGTTCAGCTGTTGCGGCGCTGCTGGGGGCCGTTGGGAGTATTCGTCGGTGAATCCTGCCCGACAGTCCCCTCTGTCGGATCGACGACGGCCGCGTCGACCCGCCCCGGCTCGCCCTGGGGCGGGAACCGGTCCGGCAGCCGGCGCAGCCGGGCGTTCATGTTGCGGATCAGCAGGACGGTGACGGTGCCCAGCGCGACGATGAGGAAGAGGCCCATCGGACCGGCCAGACCACCCGTGCGGGTGTCACCGAAGTTGTTCTCCGCGAGCACCTGGGCGGCGGTCAGCATGGTGTTCCTCCGATGTGCGGCTGACGACCAGGGTAGCCCGCGCCGACGTCAGTGGGCACGGCACGTCTCGCGCACGCCGGCGAAGAGGTCGGACTCGGGGAGCGGGCTGTCCACCAGCGATCGGGCGAGTTGGAAGTCCTCCGTGGGCCAGGCGCGCTGCTGGAGGTCCATCGGCACCTGGAACCAGAACCCGTCGGGGTCGATCTGGGTGGCGTGGGCACGCAGCGCGTCGTCGCGGACCGGGAAGTAGGCGGCGCAGTCGACCCGGGTGGTGATCCGGTCGCCCTTGTCGGGGCGGTCCTCCCAGCGCTTCATCCACTCCACGTACGGCGACTCGCGGCCGGCGGCGAGCATCGCCTCGTGCAGGCTCATGATCTTGGCCCGGGAGAAGCCCACGTCGTAGTAGAGCTTGAGCGGCTGCCACGGCTCGCCCAGCTCCTGGTGGCGCTCCGGGTCGCCGGCCGCCTCGAACGCGGCCACGGTGACCTTGTGGGTCATGATGTGGTCCGGGTGCGGGTAGCCGCCCTCCTCGTCGTACGTGGTGACCACGTGCGGGCGGAACTGCCGCATCAGCCGCACCAGTGGCGCGGCGGCGTCCTCCACCTCCTGGAGGGCGAAGCAGCCTTCCGGCAGCGGCGGCAACGGGTCGCCCTCGGGCAGCCCGGAGTCGACGAAGCCGAGCCACGCCTGCTCGACGCCGAGGACCGCGCGGGCGGCGTCCATCTCGGCCCGGCGGATGTCGCCGATGTTGGCCCACACGTCCGGCCGGTCCATCTTCGGGTTCAGCACGCTGCCCCGCTCGCCGCCGGTGCACGTGACGACCAGCACCTCCACCCCCTCGGCGACGTATTTCGCCATGGTGGCGGCGCCCTTGCTCGACTCGTCGTCGGGATGGGCGTGCACCGCCATGAGACGCAGTTGCTCTGCCACCTTGGGCGCTCCTCGTCTGTGCCCACCGACCGACCCCACCCGGGCCGACCGGCTGACCTGCCGGAATCTCCCCCCGCGCCCGCGAAAGCCCCCGTGCTGGCCGGCCGGCACCCCGTCGGAGTGGCCGGGACCACTCGGGCCGGTCGGGGCCGACCTGCCATCCTTGGCTCAGCGCCGGGCTGGGAAGATGGACCCTGCCATTCTTGCCGATGCCGCCGACAACAACGCCAGGAGATACCCGCCGGTGAGCGAGACGCACGCCACAGTCGTACCGGGCACGCCGGTCTTCCCGCCCGGCCGCTACGGCCGCCGCCGGGAGCCGGGTCGCCGCCGGCCGCTTCTGCTCGCGCTGACCGTGGCGGTCGTGCTGGCCGTGCTCGGGCTGGGTGCCGCGAAGCTCTACACCCAGTACGGCGACCCGGAGTACCAGGGCGAGATGATCAGTTACACCGGGATCACCGACTCCCGGGTGGTGGTCGACTTCCGGGTCACCGTGCCGCCGGGCGGCTCGGCCACCTGCCTGCTGCGGGCCCGCTCGCACGACGGCGCCGAGGTGGGCCACGTCGAGGCCACGGTGACCGCCGGGCCCGGCCAGCGGCACGTCCGGGCCAGCCAGGAGGTGCCGACCAGCGCCCGGCCGTTCATCGGTGAGGTGTTGCGCTGCCGACCGGCCTGAGCCGGAGCGCCGGCGAGCCGCCGGACCTCGCACCCGGGTGGGTCCCACCGCCGGCACCCCGGGTGATCGAGCACACCCGGACGGGCACGGCACTGGTAGCTTGGTAGTTCACCTGTCAGCCAGTCCGCACCAACCGAGGAGATCGCCTGTGTCCACCAACGGAAACGAGGCGCCCGCCACCTGGCTGTCCCAGGACGCGTACGACCGCCTGCAGGGCGAGCTCGACGAGCTGATCGCCAACCGGCCGGTCATCGCCGCCGAGATCAACGCCCGGCGCGAGGAGGGCGACCTGCGGGAGAACGGTGGCTACCACGCCGCCCGCGAGGAGCAGGGCAAGGCCGAGGGACGCATCCTCTACCTCAAGGAGCTGCTCCGCACCGCCAAGGTCGGTGAGGCGCCGGATGCCGACGCGGTGTCGCCCGGCATGGTCGTGACGATCTACTTCGACGACGACGCCGACGACACCGAGACCTTCCTGCTCGGCTCCCGCGAGATCGCCTCCACCACCGAGCTGACCGTCTACAGCCCCGAGTCCGCGCTCGGTAAGGCGATCCTCGGTGGCAAGGCCGGCCAGACCTGCACCTACACGGCGCCGAGCGGCGCCGACATCAAGGTGACCGTGGTGTCCTTCGAGCCGTACTCCGGCTGATCCCGCTGGCAGACCCGCGCCGGCCGGCTCGGGTCCGACCCGACCGAGGCTGACAGGCTCCTCGGACCCGAGCCGCACCACTCGAACGCCCCGACCGGATCATCCGGCCGGGGCGTTCGCGATCTCACACGTCGCCGGTCAGCTCCACCTGGTAGCCGCTGGCCCGCAACGCGCTGACCAGCTTGTCGGAGTGCGTCACCCCGCGGGTCTCCACCGAGAGCGCCACCTCCACCTCCCCGAGCCGCAGCTGCGGGTTCGCCCGCTGGTGCACCACGTCCACCACGTTGGCCCGGTGCCCGGCGATCTCGCCGAGCAGCGAGGCGAGCTGCCCGGGCCGGTCCGTGCAGCGCACCGTGATGCGCAGGAAACGCCCGGTCGCCGCCAGCCCGTGCTCGATCATCCGGAGCATCAGCACCGGATCGATGTTGCCGCCGGAGAGCACCGCCACCACCGGCAACTCCACCTCCACGACGGCCGCCAGCAGCGCCGCCACGCCGACCGCGCCGGCCGGCTCCACCACCTGCTTGCTGCGCTCCATCAACGTCAGCAACGCCCGCGAGATGTCCTCCTCGGAGACCGTGACCACGTCGTCGACCAGCCGCTGGACGTGGGTGAACGTCAGTTCGCCGGGACGACCCACGGCGATGCCGTCGGCGATCGTCGAGAAGGCGGGCAGCCGCACCGGCTCGCCGGCCCGCAGCGAGGGCGGGAAGGCGGCGGCGCTCGCCGCCTGCACCCCGATCACCCGGATGTCCGGGCGCAGCGCCTTGGCCACCACCGCGATCCCGGAGACGAGGCCGCCGCCGCCCACCCCGGTCACGATGGTGCGCACGTCCGGGCACTGTTCGAGGATCTCCAACGCCACCGTGCCCTGACCGGCGATGACGTCCGGATGGTCGAACGGGTGGATGAACACCGCGCCGGTCCGCTCCGCGAACGTCTGCGCCGCGACCAGCGCCTCGTCGACAGTGGTGCCGACCAGTTCGATGCGGGCGCCGTACCTCTTGGTCGCGGAGACCTTCGGCAGCGGCGCGTTCACCGGCATGAAGACGGTGGCCTCCGCGCCGAGCAGGCCGGCGGCGAGCGCCACGCCCTGGGCGTGGTTGCCGGCGCTGGCCGCCACCACGCCCCGGGCCCGGTCCTGCGCCGAGAGCCGGGAGATCCGCACGTACGCGCCGCGCACCTTGTACGACCCGGCGCGCTGCATGTTCTCGCACTTGAGCATGACCGGCCCACCGAACGCGGCGCTGAGCGGCCGGAACGGCTCCAGCGGGGTGGTCCGGGTGACGCCGGCGAGCAGCTCCCGCGCGGCCTGTACGTCGGCGAGACCGACCAGTTCCGTCATGCCCCGATGGTGCCACCCGCACCGGGCGGAAGCTGCGGCGACGTCGCCACGGGCGCACCGGGCGTGAGCCCCGCGACAGGTGCGGGGCCGGCCGCGCCGGCCGTTGGCCAACCGGGCCCGCCGCCCTGAGCGGACTGGCCTGACCAGCCGGAACGTCCCGGCCAGCCGGGGTGACCGGGCCAGCCCGGGAACCCGGGTCGGGCCCGCGCGATCCGGTCCTGCTGGGCGGTGGAGATCCGGCGAACCAGCACGACGAAAGAGATCGCGGCGACCAGGCAGGCGAGCACCGGCAGCAGGCGGGGCGCGAGCGCCTCCCGGTAGAACGTGACGTACGTGGCGAACTCGGCCTCGCTGCGCGGCCACTCGGTCAGCCGCCCGTACCGCTGCTCCTCCAACTGCGCCACCACCCGCTCCCCGACGGAGAAGACCAGCCAGGCCGCCCACCAGAGCGGCACCAGCCACGGCGTGCGGCGGCGCCACAGGCTGAACCGCGCCACCTCGGCCACCACCCGGGCCGGCACGACGAAGTTGGCGAACGGCACCAGCCAGCCGGCGATCGCCCAGGCGGGGCTCTGCGTCGGCGCGGCGCCGGAGAACGCGTCCAGGTTCCGGCGCACCCGCCAGGTCCAGATCACCACCAGTGTGGCGGCCACCAGCACGGCCAGGATGAACGGCAGGGTGAGCAGAACCTCGGCGAGCACCGCGCCGAGCAGCACGTCCCGGTCGAGCTGCTCGGCGGCCGAACGGGCCAGGCGGACGCCGAGCAGCGGGAAGAGCGCGGAGAGCGTGAACAGCACGGCGGTCGCGCCGACCGCGACGCAGACGGCCGTCCCCAGGCCCCGGACCGGGTACGTGGGCACGCCGGGGAGCACCGGGGGCTGGCCGTGGCGGGTGCCGCAGCGCTGGCACTCGTCGAAGGCGGGCGAGGTGGCGTCCCCGCAGGTCTGGCAGTGCATCGGGACCGTCCGGAGGAGTGCGCGCGACAGGGACGCGCACACGTTAGACGATCATGCGACGGCCGGTGACCCCGTCCCGACACGGGGATAGCCGGGGGCGTGCCGCTGCCACGGCGCCTGCATCTCGAACTGGCCGGCCACCCCGAGCAGCAGCAGCTCGGAGCCGGGCGGGCCGACGAACTGCACTCCGACCGGCAGCCCGTCCGGGCGACGCCCGACCGGCACCACGATCGACGGCAGGCCGGCGATGTTCCACGGCGCGGCGTACGGGGCGTACCTGATGTTCGTCGACATGTTCGCCAGCCAGGAGCGGCCGGACCAGCCGGCGGCCTCCGGCGGCGGCCCGGCCAGCGCCGGGGTGAGCAGCAGGTCGACCGAGTGGTCGTCGAAGAAGTGCACCGACCGTTCGCGCCAGGCGGCCCGGTCGGCCTCCCTGACGTACCCCCGGCGCTGCGCCCACTCGCCGAGCGCGACGTGCCGGCGGCTGCGCCGCTGGAGCTGGCGTGGCGCCACCCCGGCGGCCCGCACGTCGGCGGCGGCGGCCGCGAACCAGGTGGCGATGCCCTGGAGGCCCAGCCGGGTCGGGTAGACCGGGTCGGTCGGGACGGTGTCGTGCCCGGCGGCGGCCAGCAGCCGGCCGGCGGCGGCGACCGCGTCCCGGTTCGCGGCGTCCGGCGAGACGCCCCGGACCGGGGAGCGCAGCGAGACGCCCACCCGCAGCCGCGGCGGCGGGACCAGCTTGTCCGGCCGGCGGCCGGCCAGCACCGAGAAGCCGACCACCGCGTCCGCCACCGTCCCGGTCAGCATGCCGTGCTCGGTGAGACCGAACCAGTCGTCCGCGCCGAGCTGGCAGGGCACCACGCCCCGACCGGGCTTGAGCCCGACCAGACCGCAGCAGGCCGCCGGGATGCGGATCGAACCGAGACCGTCGTTGCCGTGCGCCATCGGCACCAGCCCGGCGGCCACCGCGGCGGCGGCGCCGCCGGAGGAGCCGCCGGGGGTACGCGTCCGGTCCCAGGGGTTGCGGGTCACGCCGGTGTCGTCGTCGGTGAGGGCCCAGAGGCCGAGTTCCGGCATCCGGGTCACCCCGAGGATCACCGCGCCCGCGCCGCGCAGCCGCCGGACCACCTCGTGGTCGGCCTCCGCCACGGGAGTACGCATCGCGGCCGACCCGTTCCAGGTGGGCAGGCCGGCGACCGGCGTGTTCTCCTTGACCGCCACCGGCACCCCGGCCAGCGGCAGGTCGGCCAGTTCCTCCTGCTCGTCGACCTTCTCCGCCTCGGTGATCGCCTCGCCGCCACGGACCGCGCGGAACGCGGCCAGCTCGGCGTCGACCCGTGACACGTGGTCGAGGTGGTCGGCCATCACCTGGGTGGCGGAGACGTCGCCGCGGCGTACCGCGCGGGCGATCTGTTTCGCGGTCGCCCCGACCCAGGTCGTCGGCAAGATGTCCGGCACTGCCACCCTCCCGTCCAGCGGTCAGCCCAGTGCCTGCTCCAGATCGGCGAGCAGGTCGTCGACCGTCTCGATGCCGACAGACAGTCGCACGAGATCGCCGGGAACTTCAAGCGGCGAGCCGGCAGCGCTGGCGTGTGTCATCCGGCCGGGGTGCTCGATCAGGGACTCCACCCCGCCGAGCGACTCGGCGAGCACGAACAGCCGGGCCCGGTTGCAGATCTCCACGGCGTGCTCCTCACCGCCCGCCGCGCGGAACGAGATCATGCCACCGAACCGGCGCATCTGCTTGGCGGCCACCTCGTGACCCGGGTGCGACGGCAGGCCCGGGTAGAGCACCTCGGCGACCTTCGCGTTGCCGTCCAGGAAGGCGGCGATCCGCTCGGCGTTGTCGCAGTGCCGGTCCATCCGTACCCCGAGGGTCTTGATGCCGCGCAGCGTGAGCCAGGCGTCGAACGGGCCGTTGACCGCGCCCATCGCGTTCTGGTGGTAGCGCAGTTCCTCGCCGAGCCCGCGGTCCGCCGCGACCAGCGCGCCGCCGACCACGTCGGAGTGCCCGCCGACGTACTTCGTGGTGGAGTGCACCACCACGTCCGCGCCGAACGCGATCGGCTGTTGCAGGTACGGCGAGGCGAACGTGTTGTCGACCACCAGCAGCGCGTCGGCGTCGTGCGCCACGGCGGCCAGGGCGGCGATGTCGGCGATGCCGAGCAGCGGGTTCGTCGGCGTCTCCACCCAGACGATCCGGGTCGCGCCGGGCCGGATCGCGGCCCGGACCGCGGCCGGGTCGGAAACCTTCGCCGGGGTGTAGTCCAGGCCCCAGCGCTCGGCCACCTTCGCGAACAGCCGGTAGGTGCCGCCGTACGCGTCGTCCGGGATCACCACGTGGTCGCCCGGCTTGCAGACGGTCCGCAGCAGCGTGTCCTCGGCGGCCAGGCCGCTGGCGAAGGCGAGCCCGACCGGGCCGCCCTCCAGCGCGGCAAGGCACTCCTGCAACGCGTCCCGGGTGGGGTTGCCGGAGCGGCTGTATTCGTAGCCCTCGCGGGGCGCGCCGACCGCGTCCTGGGCGTAGGTGCTGGTCTGGTAGATCGGAGGGATCACCGCGCCGGTGCGGGCCTCCGGGTCCTGGCCGGCGTGGATGGCGAGCGTCTCGAAGCCGTGACTCATGCCCGAGACGTTAGTCCGCCGGTTCACCCCGGTTCCGGGAACCCGGCGCGGGTCACAACCGCGAGGTCGTCGGGCCGGTCGGCCATACTGGGAGGGTGAGTTCGACCGAAGCGCTGCCGTCCCGCCTGCACAGCGCGATCGACCGGATCCCGGCCTCGCTGGAGATGCTGGCCGGTCCGCGATCGGGCCGGGTCAGCCTGCCTCTGCGGCTGGCCTGGTCGGGGCCGACCGATTACGACATCGGCGATCCGCACGAACGACTGACCTTTTACTGCTTGCTGCTCGACTGCGGCCAGCGACGCGACATCGTCAACTACGTCAACGCCGCGCTGCTCCGTCAGGACTGGCCCCGCATCCGGCGGCTGACCGCGCGCCGGGTGACGCGGCTCTGGGAGCGACGACTGCCCGACCTCGCCGCCGAGTAATGGACGAGCTGCATCGTCGCCTGTTGAAGATCGGGTTTGCCGCCGGCGACGACTTGGGCTTGATGCTCGCGGGTGGCTACGCCATATGGGCCCACGAACTGGTCAACCGGCCCTCCCAGGACATCGACTTCGCCACGTCCGCCGCGATGCCGCTTCCTGTCGTGACGGACCGTCTCGCCGCCGCCTACGTCGCAGCCGGGTTCTCCGCTCGGATCATCGAGTCGACATCTCGGATGGCTCGCCTGTTGATCTCGGACGATGTGTCGTCATGCGAGGTCGACCTGCTCAAGGAGGCGCTTGCGCCACCAGCCCGAATGGCTGTCGGCCCGGTGCTGGCCTTCGAGGACGCCGTCGGGCTCAAGGTCCGCGCGCTGCATGACCGCGCCGCCCACCGGGACTACATAGACGTCCGCGCCGCGAACGGGCGACTCGCGTGGTCGGAGCTGGAGCGTCTCGGCGCCCAACACACCGCGGGCTTCTTGCTGGACGAGTTGGCCGATCGGTTGGGTGGCGTGGTTGAGCGGGACACCCGAACCTTCCGTTCATACGGCCTCACCGAACCGCAGGTCGACGAGCTGCGCACGTGGGCGCTGCGGTGGGAGGCGGACATCCGGACGCGCCTCGCCAACGGCGAGACCGGCCCCAACGGCATCCCTGACGACGACTGGGACGCCTACCTGGACCGGCCCTGACCAACCCACCCGCGTCGATCATGAAGTTGACGGTGGTCGGGGTCCGAAATGTCCCTGCCACCTCATGATCGACACTGTGGGGCGGGGGTGGGGCGCGCCGGGCGGGACCGGTGGGGGTGGGCCTAGCCTGGGCGGATGGCTGGGTGCGTGTTCTGCGGGATCGTGGCCGGTGAGGTGCCGGGCTTCGTGGTGACGGACGAGCCGGACGGGGTGGCGTTCCTCGACACCCGGCCGGTGTTCAAGGGCCACGTGCTGGTGGTGCCGCGCACCCATCTGGTGGCGCTGACCGACCTGCCGGGCGACGCGCTGCCCGGCTACTTCCGGCTGGTGCAGCGGATCGCGGCGGCGGTGGAGACCGGTCTGGGCTCCGGTGGGACGTTCGTGGCGATGAACAACAAGGTGTCCCAGTCCGTCCCGCACCTGCACACCCACGTGGTGCCCCGGACCAAGGGTGACGGGCTGCGCGGCTTCTTCTGGCCCCGGACCCGCTACGCCGACGACACCGAGGCGACCGGCTTCGCCGGGCGGATCTCGGCCGCGCTGGGCGGCTGAGAGGCCGCCAGCCCGGGGAGCAGGCGCTCGGCGCGTCTCCCCGGAGTCGACAAATTTGTTCGGTACGTTTTGATTCCCTGAAACGAACAAAATTGGAGCAGGTCATGTCCGGCCCTGGGCGCCCTTCCCGCGCCGCCGTGTACCAGCGCATGGAGGAGGCAGTCCGCGAACTGCGAGACCGGCTGGGCGGGCTACCGACACCCGCCGAGGCAGAAGCCATCTGGGCCGAGATCTGGCACCAAGAGGCGCACAACAGCACCGCCATCGAGGCCAAGCGTTGGAGCCCGGTGAGTGGCAGGCCGAAGCACTGCTCTCACTTCAGGAGGTGCGGCACATCCACCACGTCGCGATGACCCCGGTCTGGACGGTGGACCCGCACCCGCACGCCACCGACCTCGAAGGGCCCGGCAACTTCCGACGGCACGAGATCGCACGCTCCCCGGCGGGATGAAGCCGCCGTCCTGGCCGGAGGTCGATGCACGGATCCGGAGTTGGCTCGACCGTGTCGCGGAACTGCAAGCGAAGACGGATACGCCCCTTGCCGAACGGCTGGCGGTGCTTCACAACGACTTTGAAGCCATTCATCCGTTCCTCGACGGAAACGGCCGAACAGGCCGCCTGGTGCTAAGCCTCCTTCTCGGCAGGCTGGGTTATCCGCCCGCCATCATCTACAAGCGGGACCGGGATGCCTATCTACGCGCCATGCGCCGGGCCGACGTCGGCGACCCCGGGCTGTTGGGAGAGCTAATAGCCCGCAGCGTCACCGCGAACCTCTACCGCTTCGTCATGCCCGCGGTGGCCGGTCCGGTGAAGTTGCTGCCGCTTCCCGCGTTGGCCACGGCCGACCTGACCGAGAACGCCCTTCGCGTTGCCGCCATGAGAGGTCGGCTGAGAGCCGTCAAGGCGGACGACGGCACGTGGCGAAGCAGCCAGAAGTGGGTGAACGACTACACGAAGAGCCGTTACCGGCGCGGCCGTCCCGCCTGACGGTCGCCCGAACGGGTAAGGAACCGGGGACCGGCGCTGTTACACGCTGGGAAAGCCACGAGAGGAGTCCCACCGTGTTCCTCCGCCGCATGAAGGCCGAGATGATCACTCCCGACCAGGCCCTGCCGGGTCGCCCGCTCGCCATGCCGATCGCCGACCGGCACGAGGTGCTGCCGTCCTCGCTGAAGGGCCCGTTCCCGGAGGGCGCGCAGGTCGCCGTGTTCGGCATGGGCTGCTTCTGGGGCGCCGAGCGCCTGTTCTGGACGCTGCCCGGCGTGCTCACCACGTCGGCCGGCTACGCGGGCGGGTACACCACCAACCCGACGTACGAGGAGGTCTGCTCGGGCATGACCGGGCACGCCGAGGTGGTCCAGGTGGTCTACGACCCGTCGACGATCAGCTACGAGGACCTGCTCAAGGTCTTCTGGGAGAACCACGACCCGACGCAGGGCATGCGCCAGGGCAACGACGTGGGCACCCAGTACCGCTCCGCGATCTACACCACCACCGACGAGCAGCTCGCCGCCGCGAAGGCGTCGCGGGACGCGTTCGCGCCGATCGTGGCGCGCGCCGGCAAGGGTGAGATCACCACGGAGATCACGCCGCTGGGCGACTACTTCTTCGCCGAGGACTATCACCAGCAGTACCTGGCCCCGACGAAGAACCCGAACGGCTACTGCAACCACGGGCCCAACGGGCTGAGCTGCCCGGTCGGCGTGGCCCGCACCGGTAGCTGAGGCCGGCGGCGCGGCGGGCACGATGAGCGGCACGGCGGGTACGCCGCACCGGTCGTCGTGCCCGGCAGGCGACCGCTACGTGAGCGCCACCTGTCCGAGTTCCTGGGTGCACCGGGTGAGCGCGACGTAGAGGCCGTTCCAGCCGCGCGGCTCGGCGGCGATCCCCTGGGGGTCGACGAGGAGCGTCGCGTCCCATTCCAGCCCCTTGGACTGGGTCGCGGTGAGCACCGGCACATCGCTCAGCACGGTCAGGAGTTCGGCGACGCGGCCGGCGGGGGCGATGACGCCGACCGTCCCGCCCCGCCACCGTTGCCGCAGCTCCCGCACCGCTTCGACGGCGATGCCGGCCAGCTCGGCGGGCGGGACCATGCGCACCCAGGGGTCGATGCCGGACGAGCGCACCGCCCGGGGCGGCGCGTTGCGGCTGCCGGCTTCTCGCAGCACGGGTGCGGTGAGGCTCATGACCTCACGCGGGGTCCGGTAGCAGATGGTCAGTTCAGCGGCGGTCCAGCGGTCCCGGAAGACCGCCTGCACCGCCTGGGCCCAGCTGGTGTGCCGGTGCGCGGCCGCCGCCTGGTCGATGTCGCCGACCGCGGTGACGGAGCGACCGGGACAGCGCCGAAGAACCATCTGCCACTGCATCTCGGACAGCTCCTGCGCCTCGTCGACAACGACGTGGCCGTACACCCAGTCGCGTCGCCGGCGGGCGTGGTCGGCGACGAACCCGCCCTGGGGCTGCGGGGTCTCGACCTCGCCCAGCAGGTCGGCGAGCGCGTCGAGCAGGGGAACGTCGCTCGACGCCCACGGTGCCGGCTCGGCCGAGACGGCGATGATCTCGTCCGGGGTGAGCCCGGGGGCGAACCGGGCCAGCAGGGCGCGGTCGGCCAGGAGATCACGCAGAAGGGTCTCGGCGTCGAGGCTGGGCCACCACGCCTCGACGAACCGGGCGATGGCGGCGTTCTCGGCGATCCGACCGGGGAGGCCCTCCACCTCCTCCTCGGAGAGCAGTCCGTCCACGTCGCTGCCGGTGGCTCTCCTGCCGACGGGGTCGTGCCGCATGCTCCTGTCGACGCGGTCGAGGATGTCCTCGAAGCCCTCCTCCATCTCGTCCATCAGCGCCTCGCGCTGCGCGACGACGGCGTCGGCGAGGATGTGGTGCAGCTGCTCGGCGAACGCCGCGCGGGCGCGGTGGTACGGGCGGCCCGGCACCGCCGCGGCGAGCGCCTGCGCCACGGTCGCGGCGGGGATGACGTGGAACTCGCCCTCCCAGCGCAGCTTCAGCTCACGGGGCCGGGGAAGCCGCGACGTGACGTAGTTCTCCAGCGCGGGTTGCCACAGGGCGCGCCCCTTGATCTCGGCGAGCGGCCGGCTCTCGTCGCGGCCCACCCGGATCCCGGGCAGCAGCGTGTCGCAGGTCGCCGAGACGACGGCGGTCTCACCGAGGGCGGGCAGCACCTGGGCGATGTAGCGGAGGAACCGCGGCGAGGGGCCGAGGACCAGAACCGCCTGCTCGGCCATCGCCGGGTGGGCGAACAGCAGATAGGCGACGCGGTGCAGCGCGACAACGGTCTTGCCGGTGCCGGGACCGCCCTGAACGATGAGCGGGCCGGTGGCCTCGGCCCGGATGATGTCGTCCTGTTCACGCTGCAGCGTGGCGATCGCCGTGGACATGCGGCCCGTACGTCGCTCATCCAGGGCGGCCAGCAGCGCGCCCTCACCGACGAGTTCCGTCGTTGTGGTGCCGTCCAGCGGCTCGTCGTCCACGCCGACAACTGTCGATTCCGTCGTGCGGATGTGACGACGCCGTGCCTGACCCTGCGGGTCGACGGCCGTCGCGGTGTAGAAGGGCCGGGCGGCGGGAGCCCGCCAATCCAGCAGCAGCGGCTCGCCGTCCCCACCCTCGTTGCGGAGACCGACGCGGCCGACGTGCCTGACGGTGCCGTCACGACCGTCGAGCCGGCCGAAGACCAGCCCTTCCCGTGCTCGCCTCAGCTCCTCGTACTGCTGGCGGAGCAGCCGTTGCCGCGCCCGTTCCACCGCATCCGCGGGGTCCGACGGCAGTTCGGTCCACAGATGGTCGGCAAGCGTGTCGCGCCGGGCCGTGGCCAGGTCGAGAAACGACTGTTCCTCAGCGATCGCGGATCGACGCGCGACATCGTCGTCGGCACCAGCGGTGCTGTCGTTCGAAGAAGAATTCTGGCGCATTCGCGAATCCCCGTATTGAGGCTTTCCGGCGGCCCCGATGAGCCGTGGCGCATTCCGGCGGCAAGCATAGGGGCGGATTCTGCGCAGCGGCCGGGAAACCGATCCGCGGAGACAGGAGTCTCAATGCCTTGCCGTCCGGGGGCCGTCCGTGGCCTCCCGACGGGCGACCGGCCGGCCGGCGGCGGCCCGAACCGGCTCTGCGGGGTTCGTCACACCTCAGGGTCGGTGGGTTTCCGGCATTCGGCGCGGGCGGGCAGGAACCGAAAACGTGACAGGCAACCACCGTCGGTGACGGCGCATCGTAGCAAGCTGTCACACGTTCGTCATCGTCTCAACAGGCGAACTGCAACAAGCTCTGGCAGCATTGGCTCGTATGTGCGGACTTGCGGGAGAGTTCCGTCGTGACGGTTCACGGGCCGATGTCTCGGCCGTGGAACGGATGGCGGCCACGATGAGTGACCGAGGGCCCGACGACAGCGGCATCTGGTCGCAGGGCCCGACCGCGCTGGGACACCGGCGCCTGAAGATCATCGACTTGTCCGCGGCCAGCGGCCAACCGATCGTGGACGCCGCCGCGGGCCTCACCGGGGTCTTCAACGGCTGCATCTACAACTACCGCGAGCTGCGCGCCGAGTTGCAGGCCAAGGGCCACCGCTTCTTCTCCGCCGGGGACAGCGAGGTCGTGGTCAAGGCGTACGCCGAGTGGGGGCTCGACTTCGTCGACCACCTGGTCGGCATGTTCGCGGTGGCGATCAGCGAGCGGGACACCGGCCGCCTGGTGCTGGCCCGGGACCGCCTCGGCATCAAGCCGTTGTACCTGGCCGAGAGCCCCGGCGTGGTGCGCTTCGCCTCCACGCTGCCGGCGCTGCTGGCCGGTGGCGGCGTCGACACCACCATCGACCGGGTGGCGCTCGCCCACTACCTCAGTTTCCACAGCATCGTGCCGCCGCCGCGGACCATCCTCGCCGGCGTCACCAAGCTGCCGCCGGCCACCGTCAAGGTGTACGAGGCGGACGGCACCACCCGCGAGCGGGTCTACTGGGACCCGACGTTCGGCCGGGCCGCCGAGCGGGCCGGCTGGTCCGAGCGGGACTGGCAGGACGCGCTGCTCGACTCGCTCACCACCGCGGTGCGTCGCCGGATGGTGGCCGACGTGCCGGTGGGTGTGCTGCTCTCCGGTGGCCTCGACTCCAGCCTGGTGGTCGCGCTGCTGGCCGGCGAGGGGCAGGCCCGCTCCGGCCTGGCCACGTTCTCCATCGGCTTCGACGCGGTGGGCGGCCGGGAGGGCGACGAGTTCGTCTACTCCGACCTGGTGGCGAAGACGTTCGGCACCGACCACCACCAGATCCGGGTGCCCACCGGCGACCTGTTGCCGCCGCTGGAGGCCGCCGTGGCGGCCATGAGCGAGCCCATGGTCAGCCACGACTGCGTGGCGTTCTGGCTGCTCAGCCAGGAGGTCGCGCGGCACGTGAAGGTGGTCCAGTCGGGCCAGGGCGCGGACGAGATCCTGGGCGGCTACCACTGGTACCCGCCGCTGGCCGGGGTGGACCGGGAGGCGGCGCTCGACACGTACGCGAAGGCGTTCTTCGACCGCGACGCGGCCGGACTGGCCCGGGTGCTCAACCCCGACTGGCTGGCCGCCGGCGACCCGGCGCGCGAGTTCGTCGCCGCGCACCTGGGCCGGCCGGGCGCGCAGACCGCCGTCGACGCCGGCCTGCGGATCGACACGCAGGTCATGCTGACCGACGACCCGGTGAAGCGGGTCGACAACATGACCATGGCGCACGGGCTGGAGGCCCGGGTGCCGTTCCTCGACCACGAGTTCGTCGAGCTGGCCGCGAGCTGCCCGCCGGAGCTGAAACTGGCCCAGGGCGGCAAGGGCGTGCTCAAGGAGATCGGCCGCCGGGTGCTGCCGCACGAGGTCATCGACCGGCCGAAGGGCTACTTCCCGGTGCCGGGCCTCACCCACCTGGAGGGCAAGCTCCTCGACCGGGTACGCGACGCGCTCAGCGCCCCCGAGGCGCGCCGCCGTGACCTGTTCCGCGCCGACTACGTCGACTCGCTGCTCGCCGACCCGAACGCCGAACTGACCCCGTTGAACGGAAACAAGCTGTGGCAACTGGGACTCCTGGAAATGTGGCTCCAGAGCCACGGAATCGACTGACCGTGACCGACACCCTCGCCACCGGCACGGCTCGCACCGACCGGGAACGGGTGCTGGGCCGGCGTCGGGAACGCACCGGCCCGGGCGGTGACCCGGTTGCCCCCGGTACGCCGGAGCCGGCGCTGCCGTCCACCGCCGTGGCCACCGACGCCTCCGGCGTGGTGCTGGACTGCGGCTGGGGCCGGCTGGTCTTCGGCCAGACCTTCACCGACCAGGTGCACGTCGCCGACGTGCTGCGCTCCGAGGCCAACGGCGCCCGGGACATCTGCATCTACCTGCGCGACCCGCACGTGCTGGTCTCCCGGCTGCCGGACGAGCTGTTCATCGACCCGTCGCTGACCTACCGGCTGCCGCTGGGCGAACGCCGGCCGGCCGCCACCGAGGGCGAGGACATCCCCGGGTTGGCCGTCCGGCCGCTGCGCGACGCCGACGACGCGGACGCGGTTAACCGGATCTACGCCCGCAACGGCATGGTCACCGCCCCGGTCGAGGTGCTGGTGGACAACGCCGCCACCGACCGGTTCCTGCACCTGGTCGCCGAGAACGCGGCCGGCGAGGTGGTCGGCACCATCACCGGTGTGGACCATGTCGCGGTCTTCGCCGACCCGGAGCAGGGCGCCAGCCTCTGGTGCCTGACGGTGGACTTCAACACCGCGCCGCCCGGCACCGGCCAGGCGCTGCTCACCGCGCTCGCCGACCAGCTCGACGCGCGCGGCCGGGCGTACGTGGACCTGTCCGTGCTGGCGGAGAACTCGGGCGCGATCCGGCTCTACGAGCGGCTCGGCTTCCACCGCACCGGCACGCTCTGCGTGAAGCGGAAGAACCCGATCAACGAGCGGCTGTTCCTGCCGGCCATGCCCGAGGGTTACGACGAGCTGAACCCGTACGCGAAGATCGTCGCGGACGAGGCGATGCGGCGCGGCATCCGGGTGGAGGTGACCGACCCGCACTGGGGTGAGCTGAAGCTGACCAGCGGCGGCCGGACCATCCACACCCGCGAGTCGCTGTCGGAGCTGACCTCGGCGGTGGCGATGAGCCGCTGCGACGACAAGCGGGTGACCCGGCGCATCCTCACCGAGGCGGGTCTGTCCGTGCCGCGGGGGCGCACCGCCACCGGCGAGCCCGACGACCTGGCGTTCCTGGCCGACGTCGGCCCGGTGGTGGTCAAGCCGGCGCGCGGCGAGCAGGGCAACGGGATCACCGTCGGCGTCCAAACGCCGGAGACGCTGACCACGGCCGTCGAGCTGGCCCGGCGGTTCTGCCCGGACGTGCTGATCGAGGAGCTGCGCGCGGGCGAGGACCTGCGGGTGGTGGTGATCGACCACGAGGTGGTGGCCGCCGCGGTCCGCCGGCCGGCGCAGATCACCGGCGACGGTGTGCACGACGTCACCGAGCTGATCGAGCGGCAGAGCCGCCGTCGGGCCGCCGCCACCGGTGGCGAGTCCCGGATCCCGATCGACGACATGACCCGCGAGGTGGTGGCCGAGGCCGGCTACCAGATGCACGACGTGCTGCCGGAGGGGCAGGTGCTGGCGGTCCGCCGGACGGCCAACCTGCACACCGGCGGCACCATCCACGACGTGACCGCCGAGCTGCACCCGGCGATCGCCGAGGCGTGCGTGACGGCCAGCCGGGCGCTGGACATCCCGGTCACCGGGCTGGACCTGCTGGTGCCCGCGCCGGACGCCCCGGAGCACGTGTTCATCGAGGCCAACGAACGGCCGGGGCTGGCCAACCACGAGCCGCAGCCGACCGCCGAACGCTTCGTCGACCTCCTCTTCCCGGGCACGCGGGCACCGCAGCGACTCTGGTCGCCGGCCGGTGCGGCAGGCTCTGGGGCATGACCGCACGCAAACCCCAACCGCTCACGCTCGACCTCGAATACCTGCGCCAGGTGCTGGTGGAACTGCTGGAGATCCCCAGCCCGTCCGGGCGCACCGACCACATCCAGCAGTACGTCGGCGAGCGGCTCTCCGCGCTCGGGATCAGCTCCACGCTGACCCGGCGCGGGGCGCTGAGCGCCTGCCTGCCCGGGCCCCGGCCGACCGGCGCGGACCGGGCCGTCGTGGTGCACACCGACACCATCGGCGGCATGGTGAAGCGGCTCAAGGAGAACGGCCGGCTGGAGATCAACCCGATCGGCACGCACAGCGCCCGCTTCGCCGAGGGCGCCCACGTGCGGATCTTCACCGACGACCTGGAGCGGGTGGTCACCGGCCAGGTGCTGCCGCTGAAGGCGAGCGGGCACCGCTACAACGAGGCGGTCGACCTCCAGGGCGTCGGCTGGGAACTGGTCGAGGTCCGGGTGGACGAGCCGGTGCACGACGAGGCCGGCCTGCGGGCGCTCGGCATCGACGCCGGGGACTTCGTCGCGCTGCTGCCCAACCCGACCATCACCCCCGCCGGGTACGTCAAGTCCCGGCACCTGGACGACAAGGCCGGGGTGGCCGCGGTGCTGACCGCGTTCAAGGCGATGGTCGACGCCGGCGTCACCCCGGCGGTCACCGCACACCTGCTGGTCACCGTCACCGAGGAGATCGGCCACGGCGCCAGCCACGGGCTCGACCCGGACGTGGCGGAGATCGTCTCGGTGGACGCGGCGGTGGTCGCGCCCGGCCAGCAGTCCCGGGAGACCGCCGCCACGCTGGCCATGGGCGACGGGGTCGGGCCGTTCGACTACCACCTGACCCGCAACCTGGCCGCCATCGCCAAGGAGCACGGCGTCGACCTGGTCCGCGACGTCTTCGACTACTACCGTTCGGACGCGGCGTCCGCGGTCGAGGCCGGCGCGCACGCGCGGGTGGCGCTGCTCGGCTTCGGCGTGGACGCCACCCACGGCCACGAGCGGACCCACCTCGACGGCCTCCACCAGCTCACCCAACTGCTCTGCCTCTACCTCCAGAGCCCGCTGGTCTTCCCGGAGTGGGACGCCGAGCCGGAGGGCGACCTGGCCGACTTCCCGTCGCTGGCGGTGCAGCCGGCGCACGAGGACGGCCCGCGCGAGGGCCCGATCGGCGTGGAGTGAACGTCTGTGATCGAAATCCGTTGCCGATGCCGCCGGGAAGTGGATAGCGTGGCGGTACACGGGAAAGGAGGTGGTCCAGACTTGTATAGCAATCGGACTCGTGAGGTGGCTGTCCGCTAGCCGCTGTCCTCGACAGTGAAACATCGTCCGCCGCGAGGCGGACAGCACGATCGTCGAGACCGTGTGGCAGCGGTGCGGCGAAACCACGACAGCCACCCGACCCCCGGGGTGCCGGCCCAGTCCAGCCGGCCCGCGCGCGAGCGCGGAAGCCCCGGGGGTCGTTCCATGCCAGCCGGAGGATGCGGTGTCGATGCGTGAGCTGGTGGTGCTCGGCACGGCCAGTCAGGCCCCCACCCGGGCCCGCAACCACAACGGTTACCTGCTGCGCTGGGACGACGAGGTGATCCTCTTCGACCCGGGCGAGGGCAGCCAACGCCAGATGCTGCACACCGGCGTGACCGCCACCGACCTGACCCGGATCTGCGTCACCCACTTCCACGGCGACCACTGCCTCGGCCTGCCCGGCATGATCCAGCGCCTCTCGCTGGACCGCGTGCCACACCCGGTGGCCGTGCACTTCCCGGCCGGCGGGGCCGACTACTTCGCCCGACTGCGGCACGCGTCCAGCTTCCACGAGACCGCCGAGCTGGCCGTCGAGCCGATCGACGCCGACGGGCAGCGGATCACGCTGGGCGTCGGCACGCTGGAGGCCCGCCGGCTGCGCCACCCCGTCGAGACGTACGGCTACCGGCTCGTCGAGCCGGACGGCTGCCGGATGCTGCCGGAGCGGCTGTCCGCGTACGGCATCGTCGGTCCGGCGGTGGGCAAGCTGCTCCGCGAGGGCCACCTGGACGTCGACGGACGCCGCGTCACCTCCGACGAGGTGAGCGTCACCCGACCGGGGCAGCGGTTCGCGTTCGTGATGGACACCGGGCTCTGCGACGGCGTGTACGCGCTGGCCGAGCACGCCGACCTGCTGGTCATCGAGTCGACGTTCCTGGCGTCGGAGGCCGTGCTCGCCGCCGAGGTCGGCCACCTCACCGCCGGCCAGGCCGCGCGGGTGGCCACCGAGTCGGGGGTACGCACGCTCGTGCTCACCCACTTCTCCCAGCGGTACGCCGACCCGCGCCGCTTCCACGACGAGGCCCGCGAGCACTTCGCCGGCGACCTGGTGATCGCCGAGGACCTCCAGACGGTGCCGGTGCCGCCCCGGCGGGTACCGTCGCCCGGGTGACCGTCTCCCTACGCCCCGCGACCGAGACCGACCTGCTGGCGGTCGGCGCCCTGCACCAGCGTTCCCGGGTGGCGGCGTACTCGTCGTTCCTGCCCCCCGAGGCGCTGGCCGATCCCACCGCCGAGGCGATGGGCCGCTACTGGGTGGAGCGGTTGACCTGGGAGGGAACGGACCACCGGATGACCGTGGCCGAGCGGGACGGACGGCTGGTGGGCTTCAGCTATCTCGGGCCGGACGACGAGGGTGACCCGGCGACCGGGCTGCTCCACGCCCTGCACCTCGACCCGGACGAGCGGGGCCGGGGCACCGGCCGGGCGCTGATGCTGGACGCGCTGGACGCGGCGCGCGCCCGTGGGTGGACCCGGGCGGCGTTGTGGGTGCTGGCCGACAACGCGTCCGCGCGCCGCTTCTACGAGCGCGGCGGCTGGCACGCCACCGGCACCCGGAGCACCGACCGGATCGGCCCACGGCGGGTCGCCCGGCTCCGCTACGCGCGGGAGGTGTGAGGGGCCCCGTCGCCGGGGCCCCGCACCCCGCTCAGCGCGCGCCGAGGTGGGCCAGCAGGTCCTGCCGGGTCAGCACACCCTTGGGCTTGCCGTCGACCAGCACGAGCGCCGCGTCGGCCTTCTCCAGCAGCGTCACCGCCTCGCTGACCGGCTGCCCGCCGCCGATCATCGGCAGCGGCTCGCCCATGTGCCGCTCGATCGTGTCGTGCAGGTGGGCCTGGCCGGTGAAGAGCGCGTCGAGCAGGTCCCGCTCGGCGATCGAGCCGGCCACCTCGCCGGTCACCACCGGCGGCTCGGCCTTGAGCACCGGAAGCTGGGAGACGCCGTACTCGCGCATGTAGTCGATGGCGTCGCGGACCGTCTCGGTCGGGTGCACGTGCACCAGCTCGGGCAGGCCACCCGGCTTGCCGCCGAGCGCGTCGGCCACGGTCGGCTCGGCGCCGGCGTCGTCCAGGAAGCCGTACCGGGCCATCCAACGGTCGTTGAAGATCTTCGACAGGTAGCCCCGGCCGCCGTCCGGCAGCAGCACCACCACCACGTCGTCCGGGCCGGCCTTGCGGGCCACCTCCAGCGCGCCCACCACGGCCATGCCGCAGGAGCCGCCGACCAGCAGCCCCTCCTCGCGGGCCAGCCGGCGGGTCATCTCGAACGACTGCTTGTCGGACACCTCGACGATCTCGTCGGCGACGGACCGGTCGTACGTCTCCGGCCAGAAGTCCTCGCCGACGCCCTCGACCAGGTAGGGCCGACCGGTGCCGCCGGAGTAGACCGAGCCCTCCGGGTCCGCGCCGATCACCTTCACCCGGCCCTCGGACGCCTCCTTGAGGTAGCGACCGATGCCGGAGATGGTGCCGCCGGTGCCGACACCGGCGACGAAGTGGGTGATCTTCCCGTCGGTCTGCCGCCACAGCTCCGGGCCGGTCGTCTCGTAGTGCGAGCGCGGGTTGGCCGGGTTGCTGTACTGGTTGGGCTTCCACGCGCCGGGGATCTCCCGGGCCAGCCGGTCGGAGACGTTGTAGTAGGAGCGCGGGTCCTCCGGCGCGACGGCGGTCGGGCAGACCACCACCTCGGCGCCGTACGCCCGCAGCACGTCCTGCTTGTCCTGGCTGACCTTGTCCGGGCAGACGAACACGCAGCGGTAGCCCCGGAGCTGGGCCACCAGGGCCAGCCCGACGCCGGTGTTGCCGCTGGTCGGCTCCACGATCGTGCCGCCCGGCCCGAGGATGCCCGCCTTCTCGGCGTCCTCCACCATGCGCAGCGCGATCCGGTCCTTGACCGAGCCGCCCGGGTTGACGTATTCCACCTTCGCCAGCACGGTCGCCTGGATGCCCTCGGTGACGTTGCGCAGGCGAACCAGCGGGGTGTTGCCGATCAGCTCGACGACGTTGTCGTAGTACCGCACCTCGTTGTGCCCTTCGTAGCGCCGCCGTCGGAGGGCGGCCGGTCAGCCGGTTCGCCGCCCAGCGTACGTGCCGTCAGGGGGCCACCTGCCCCGGGATGACGGAGCTGCGGCGTGCTTCCCACTCCAGGAACCGTTCGGTCTCGGCGAGCACGCTGCCGGCCAGCCAGGTGACCATGACGGCGTCGTCGGCCAGCCCGAAGATCGCCAGCGGGATCTCCGGCAGCAGGTCGATCGGGGAGACGACGTACGCCGCCGCGCCGGCCATCAACGCCAGGCGCAGCCCGCCGTCGTACTCCCCTCGTCCGGTGGCCCGCATCATCCGCGGCAGCGCCGCCAGCCGGGCACCCAGCGACGGCCCGCCCCGCGCCCCGGCCGCCAACGCCCGGGCCAACGCGGCGAACGCGGCGCTGCGCTTCAACGTCTTCCCCATGATTCCGCCTCTCTTCGCCGGACCAGGGTGCGGCCCCGGGGCAACCCCACCCCCACCGGTACCCAGAACGGCCGACTCCCAGCCCCGCCCGATCGAGGACAGCGGTCGTCGTACCGGCGCGATACTGTCGGTGCATGGGGGACGTCGGTTCCGTCGCGCCGGCCCGTCGGCGACGCGCCCGGCAGATCGCCCGCCTCGCGGCGATCGGCACGGGCGCCACGGTGGCGGCCACGGCCGCCACCGGCGGCGTGCTGCTCGGCCAGGCCCGGCAGGCCCGGCGCACCATCCCGATGGCCGAGGCGCCGCCACCACGCTGCGACGGCGTCTACGGCGCGAGGTTCCCCGGCCCGCCGGTCACCATGGTCATCCTCGGTGACTCCTCCGCGGCCGGCTACGGCGTGCACCGACGCCGGGAGACGCCCGGCTCGCTGCTGGCCACCGGGCTGTCCCGCCGGCTGCACCGCCCGGTCCGGCTGCACCGGTTCGCCGTGGTGGGCGCGCTGTCTGCCGGGCTGAAGCCGCAGGTCGAGTCCGCCCTGGAGGTCACGCCGGACGTGGCCGTGGTGCTGGTCGGCGGCAACGACGTCACCAACCGCACCCCGCCGGCGTTGGCCGTGCGCTACCTGGTCGACGCGGTCCGCACGCTGCGCGCCGCCGGTTGCGAGGTGGTCGTCGGCACCTGCCCCGACCTGGGCACGATCCGGCCGATCCAGCCGCCGCTGCGGTGGCTGGCCCGACGCTGGAGCCGCCAGCTCGCGGCCGCCCAGACAGTGGCCGTGGTGGAGGCGGGCGGCCGGACGGTCTCCCTCGGTGACCTGCTGGGGCCGCGGTTCGCCGCCGAGCCCGGCCGGATGTTCGCCTGGGACCGGTTCCACCCCTCCGCGGAGGGGTACGCGATGGCCGCGGCGGCGCTGCTGCCCACCGTGCTCTCCGCGTTGGGCGCGGTGCCGGAACGCCGTCCTTCGCGCATCGGGCTGGAAGGCGTACGGTCGCTCCCCGAGGCGGCCCACGAGGCGGCCCGGCACGCCGGCACGGAGGTCAGCGGCACCCAGCTCCGGGGCCGCGACCGCGGGCCGGGCGGTCGGTGGGCGCAGCTCCGCCGGCGAGCGTTCTTCGGCGTCGGCGCGATGCCCCCCAGCGGCACCGCCACCGACTCGGCCACGCTGGAGGGAATGGCATGAGCGGATCGAACGAGACGGCGGCCCGGTGGGGCCGGGCCGCGGCGCTGTCGCTGCTGGCCGGCACGGTGGGTGGCGCGGCGGTCCTCGCCGGCCAGGCCATCGCCGCCCGCACCCGGGAGTACGCCCAGCCCGAGCTTGGTCTGGTGCTGCGCGCCACGGTCGGCCGGGCCGACGCGCCGCCGCTGCGGCTGGTGCTGCTCGGCGACTCGTCGGCGATCGGGGTGGGCGTCGACCGGTTCGAGGAGACCATCGGCGGCCAACTGGCCCACCTGCTCGCCGAGGGGCCGACCGGCCGGCGGGTGCACCTGTCCAGCGTCGGGGTCTCCGGGTCCCGCGCCACCGACCTGGCCACGCAGGTGGCCCGCGCGCTGCTCGGCGAGCGGCCCGACGTGGCGGTGGTGCTGATCGGGGCGAACGACGCCACCGCGATGAGCCGCCCGGCCGACGCGGCGGCGTACCTCGGCTCGGCGGTCCGCCGGCTGCGCGAGGCCCACCTCGAGGTCGTCGTCGGCACCTGTCCCGACCTCGGCGCGATACGCGCCGTCGCCGCTCCGCTGCGCCAGGTGCTCGGCTGGTCCGGGCGGCGGATGGCGCGGGCCCAGACGGCGGCCGTGCTGGACGCCGGTGGCACCGTCGTCGACCTTGGCACCGAGACCGGCCCGGTGTTCCGGGCCGATGCCGGCACGCTCTGCCACGACGGCTTCCACCCCTCCGCGGACGGCTACCGGGTCTGGGCGCACGCACTGCTCCCGGCCGTCGAGTCCGCCGCCGCGGTCGCGTTCCGGCACCACCGCCGGCCGCCGGCGGGGTGACATTTCCCGCCCGGGGCGCGGCTTCCACCGCAAGTTACCCGCGGGTTAACGTTGGTTCATGCCGATTGAGTCGCCCCGCGACGCCGTCATCGTCGCCACCGCCCGGTCCCCCATCGGCCGCGCGTTCAAGGGTTCCCTGCGCGAGGTCCGCCCGGACGACCTCGCCGCCACCATCGTCCAGGCCGCCCTCGACAAGGTGCCGGCGCTCGATCCCACCACCATCGACGACCTCTACCTCGGGTGCGGTCTGCCCGGCGGTGAGCAGGGCTTCAACATGGCCCGGGTGGTCGCCACGCTGCTGGGCCTGGACGGGCTGCCCGGCGCCACGCTGACCCGCTACTGCGCCTCCTCGCTCCAGACCACCCGGATGGCGATGCACGCGATCCGGGCCGGTGAGGGCGACGTGTTCGTCTCCGCCGGGGTGGAGATGGTCTCCCGTTACGCCCGGGGCAACTCGGACACGCTGCCGCCGGAGGCGCAGGCGCTGGTCGGCGGCGGTTGGGAGAACCCGCGCTTCGCCGAGGCACGCGAGCGCTCGCAGGCCCGCACGCAGGCCGGCGCCGAGGTGTGGACCGATCCGCGGGTGGCCGGCCGGCTGCCGGACATCTACCTCGCCATGGGGCAGACCGCGGAGAACCTGGCCCAGGTGTACGACGTGTCCCGTGAGGACATGGACGCGTTCGGCGTCCGCAGCCAGAACCTGGCCGAGAAGGCGATCGCGGACGGCTTCTGGGCCCGTGAGATCACGCCGGTCACCACGCCGGACGGCACCGTGGTCGGCGCCGACGACGGCCCGCGTCCCGGGGTGACCCTGGAGGGCGTGGCCGGCCTCAAGCCGGTGTTCCGCCCGGACGGCCGGATCACTGCCGGCAACTGCTGCCCGCTGAACGA
Organism: Micromonospora sp. RP3T; assembly: GCF_003027925.1. GTDB lineage: Bacteria > Actinomycetota > Actinomycetes > Mycobacteriales > Micromonosporaceae > Micromonospora. The sequence goes on along the minus strand of NZ_PYPS01000050.1, from coordinate 15,547 downwards.
CGGCGCCGCCGCCGTAGTGATCATGAGCGCCGGGCGGGCGGCCGAGCTGGGGCTCACCCCGCTGGCCCGGATCGTCTCCACCGGCGTCACCGCGCTCTCCCCGGAGATCATGGGCCTCGGCCCGGTCGAGGCGTCGAAGCAGGCGCTGAAGCGGGCCGGCATGACCATCGACGACGTCGACCTGGTGGAGATCAACGAGGCGTTCGCCGCCCAGGTGATCCCGTCGTACCGGCAGCTCGGCATCCCGGAGGAGAAGCTGAACGTGGCCGGCGGCGCGATCGCGGTCGGTCACCCGTTCGGCATGACCGGCGCCCGGATCACCGGCACCCTGCTCAACGCGCTGGAGTGGCACGACAAGACCATCGGCCTGGAGACCATGTGCGTCGGCGGCGGCCAGGGCATGGCCATGGTGCTCGAACGACTGAGCTGAGCTCGATTCACCAGGGCACACGCCGGGTACCGGAACCCGCATGGCGACCGTCGTGGAACGTGAGCGCAAATTCTCCGGCGACGAGGGTTTCCGGCTGCCCGATCTGACCGGCTGCGGTGGCGTCGTGACGATGTCCGACGCCACCGGGTCGGAGCTGGACGCCGTCTACTGGGACACCGACGACCTGCGGCTGCTGCGGAGCGCCCACGCGCTGCGGCGGCGTACCGGCGGGCACGACGCGGGCTGGCACCTCAAGGTGGGCGCGGTCGGTGGGGCCCGGGTCGAGCACCAGTTCCCGGCCGGGCCGGCCGAAGCCGGCCCGCCGGCTGAGCTGCTCGCGCTGATCCGGGGCGCGTCCCGGGGTCGGCCGGTGGCCCCGGCGGCCCGGATCGTCAACCACCGCCGGGTGCGACGGCTGCTGGACGCCGACGGTCGCGTGCTGGCCGAGGTCGCCGAGGACGACGTCCGGTCCGAGGACCTGGTCGACGGCACCGCCCGGGCCTGGCACGAGATCGAGGTCGAGCTGGTCGACGGCGACGAGGAGCTGCTCGACGCGGTTTCCGCCCGGCTGGCCGAGGCCGGTGCCCGGGAGGTGTCGGTCAGCAAGTCCCACCGCGCGGTCGCCGGGCGGCTCGCCCGGTTCGACGACCGGCCGCCCACCGGCCCGGCCGGGCCGGTCGTCAGGTACGCCCGGAAGCAGCGGGACGCGATCGTCGGCAACCACGCGGCGGCGTACCAGGGGGACGCGGACGCGGTGCACGACATGCGCGTCGCGATCCGCCGGCTGCGGGCCACGCTGCGCACGTTCCGTGGCCTGTGGGACCGGCGGGAGAGCGAGGCGGTCCGGGGCGAGCTGCGCCGGCTCGGCGGCGACCTGGGCGCGGTCCGCGACGTCCAGGTGCTGACCGCCCGACTCGCCGCGGCGGTGCACGAGCTGCCCGACGAGCTGGTGCTCGGCCCGGTGGCCGCGCGGGTCGGTGAGCGGTTCGCCGCCGACCTGGCCGAGTCGACCACCGCCCTGCGCGCGGCACTGGACGACGACAGGCATCCCGACCTGCTGACCCGCCTGGACCGTCTGCTCGACGGTCCGACCGCCGAGGTGAACCGCCGCTGGGTGGACCGCCGGTTACGCCGCGCGGTGCGGCGCGCCGACGAGCGGCTGGACCGGGCGCTGGCCGACCGGGGACCGGCCGGGGACACCGCCCTGCACGAGGCGCGCAAGAAGTACAAGGCGGCCCGGTACGCGGTGGAGGTCCGGGTGCCCGACGCCGGCAAGCCGGCCGCCCGCCTGGTGAAGCGGCTCAAGACGCTCCAGAACCTGCTCGGGACGCACCAGGACTCGGTGGTGACCCGGGAGGCGCTGCGCCGGCACGCGCTGCGGGCGTACGCCGAGGGCGAGAACACGTTCACCTACGGCCTGCTGCACGCGCGGCAGGCCGAGGCCGCCGGGCACGACCTGCCGGCGGTGCTGCGCGCGCGGGACCGGGCCCGTCAGCGCAAGGTGCGCCGCTGGCTGAAGCCCTGATCACCGACTCTCACTCCGCCCCGGCTGCTCCGGCTGCCTCCGGCCACCGACCCGCCCCCGGGTAGGGAGATGCTCCGGTCGCCACCGCCTACCAACTTGATGGCGTAAACGGGTCGGCGTCGCGCGGCGGTCGCCGCGCCCGGTCCGCGTCATCCGCCCGACCCATCCACGCCATCAACCTCTTGGGCACCCGACAGACCACGGCACGACCGCCGCGCTGCGACCGCCCGGACCACCGAACCCGAAACGCGCTGCACCTCGCCCGCGATCTTGCACTTCCGGCCCGAAGTTCGCCCGTCATGTCCGATCAATGGGGGCAACAAGTGCAAGATCGCGGGGACGGGGACGGGGAAGGGGGTTACAGGGTGGTGCGGGTGCGGGTCACCGCGTCGACGGCGGCGGCCAGGACCGGGGCCGGAGGGGCGGCCAGGGCCAGGTCGGCGGCGACCACCCGGAGCTGGTCGGGCAGGGACAGGTCGCTGGGCAGCCGGGGCACCTTGCGGCGCGGCTCACCGGCGGCGTCGGCGGCCAGGTTGGCGAGCTCCTGGACCAGCTTGTGCACCAGGTCGGCCCGGGACACGTTGCCGCCCGCGGCCGGCGCCGACCAGCGCGGCTGCTGCCAGTGACCGATCTGTCGGACCAGCAGGGCCACCGCCCGGTCCAGTTCCGCTGCGCTCATCACCGCCGAGTCTACGGACGACGCCCGCCGCCGCGGGATGCGGCAGGCGGGCGTCGACGGGCGGGCGGGACGGTCAGTCGTCGCCCTGGAAGTAGCTGAGCAGTCGCAGGATCTCGATGTAGAGCCAGACCAGGCCGACCACGATGCCGAACGCGGCCGTCCAGGCGTAGCGCTGCGGGAGCCCCATCCGGACCCCCTCCTCGATCTGAGCGAAGTTGAGCACGAAGCTCAGCGACGCCACCACGATGCAGACCAGGCTGAAGCCGATGGCGAGCGGGCTGCCGTCCCGCAGGTGCGTGTTGACGCCGAACAGCGACAGCACCAGGTTGACCAGCATCACCCCGAACAGACCGGCGATGATCGCCACCATGATCCGGGCGAACTTCGGGGTGGCCCGGATGATCCGCGCCTTGTAGATCATCGCCATCAGGAAGAAGACGCCGAAGCTGGCCGCCACCGCCTGAAGCACGATGCCGTCGTAGAGCGAGTCGAACGCCTTGCTGACCATGCCGACGAAGACGCCCTCGACGATCGAGTACGTCACCACGAGCGCCGGGTTCGCCATCCGGGAGAACGAGATGATCAGGCCGAGCACCAGGCCGACCACGGCGGCGCCGATCCAGGCGACGCCGACCAGGGCGTCCGGCACGAGCACCCAGGCCGCGGCGGCCGAGGCACCCAGGATGGCGAGCATGAGGACCGTCTTGACGACCACGTCGTCGAGGGTCATCGGGGTCACCGCGGGCGGGGCCACCGGCTGGCCGTAGCCGCTCGGGTACTGCTGCTGCGGCGGGTACTGCTGGGGGTATCCGGGCTGACCGTACGGCCCGGGCTGGGCGTACCCGGTCGCCCGCTCACGCTCGGCCGCCTGGCCGAGCCGGGCGAGCACCGGGTTCGAGGTCTTCACTTCTCAGGCCTCCCTCAGGGGGTCGTTCGCACGTAGACGTGCACCTCCCAGCGTAGACGCGGCGACAACACGCTGGGCGGCGGCAAGCTGTGGGAAAGCTGAGAGTTCCGTGCCCGGGGCGGGGGTCGAACCCGCACGCCTTTCGGCAGCCGCTTTTAAGGCGGCCGTGTCTGCCGTTCCACCACCCGGGCGGGTGACACCGCCGCGCCGACACGCGCGGTGCAGATCTCACCGTAGCGGCTGCGCCGCGCCGCGGCGTACCCCGTGGGGGGCGGCCGATAGGGTCGGGGCCGTGACCAGCGCCGCCCGCGCGGCCCCCGGGCCCGACCGCGACCAGGCGGTCCGACCCGCACCGGCGACCGCCGCGGCGCGGGTCGACCGGGTACGGGCCGCCGCTCGCCGGCACCGCGCGGACCTGCTGGTCGGGCTGCTGTTCGTGGCGTTCGCCGGCGGGCTCACCCACGGCCTGTGGCCGACGCCGGGCACCCGGACGCTCGCCCTCAACCCGGCCGACCAGACGCTCTACGAATGGTTCCTGGCGCTCGACGCGCGGGCCCTGCGCGGTGACTTCAGCCTGGTCACCGACCGGCTCAACGCGCCGGACGGGGTCAACCTGATGGCCAACACCTCCGTCGTCGCACTCGGGGTGCTGCTCGCGCCGGTCACGTGGGCGTTCGGCGCGCCGGTCGCGTTCGCCCTGCTCGTCGCCGGCAACCTGGCCGGCACGGCGATCGCCTGGTATCTGCTGTTCACCAGGACGCTGCGGGCCCACCGGCTCGCCGCCGGGCTCGGCGCGGCGCTCTGCGGCTTCGGGCCGGGCATGGTCTCGCAGAGCAACGGCCACCTGCACATGACCGCGCAGTGGCTGGTCCCGGTGCTGGTCTGGCTGGTGGTCCGGCTGCTGCGCGCCGCCGACCCGGCCGGTCGCCGGGACGGTCCGGACCGCCGCCGGATGATCTCCTCGGCGGTCGGGCTGGCCGGCACCGCCGTCGTCCAGGTCTTCGTCGGCGAGGAGGTGCTCTTCCTCACCGCGCTCACGCTGGCGGTGCTGGCCGTCGCGTACGGGCTGGCCGACCGGGAGCTGTCGCGTCGGGCACTGCCCGGCTTCGCCGGCGGGCTGCTCGGCGCCGCCGGGCTCGCGCTGGTGGTGCTGGCGCACCCGCTCCGGCTCCAGTTCGCCGGTCCGCAGGGCGTCGCCGACGGGATGTTCCCACCCGCCTACTTCTCCGCCGACCTGACCGGCTGGACCCGGCTCTCCGCGCTGACCGTGCTCGGCAGCCCGGAGGCGGTCCGGCTGACCACCGGCCCGGCGGAGTTCACCACGTTCCTGGGCTGGCCGCTGCTGGTGGTGGCGGCCGGGTGTGCGGTCTGGCTCGGCCGGCGCGCGCTCGTGCGCGCCCTGGTCGTCGCGGCGCTGGTCATGGCCGCGTTCTCGCTCGGCCCCGAGGTGGTCGCCGGCGGCGAGCGGACCGGCGTGCCCGGCCCGTACGCGCTGCTGGCCGGCCTGCCGGTGGTGGACGGCGCGCTGCCCACCCGGTTCGCGCTGGCCGTGCTGCCGCTGGTCGGCACCGTGCTCACGCTCGCCGTGCACCGGGCGCTGCACGAGCCGGGTGCGGCGCGCCGGCTGGTGCCGCTGGCGGTCGGCGCCGCCCTGCTCAGCGTCTTCCCGACGCCGCTGCCCACGATCGACCGGCCGCCGCTGCCCGAGTTCGTCACCGGCGGCCACTGGCGACAGTGCGTACGCCCGGGCGGGGTGCTGGTGCCGGTGCCCACGGCCACCCCGCAGCACCCCGGACCGATGCGGTGGGCCACCGTCACCGGCGTCGGGTTCGGCATGCCGGAGGGGTTCTTCATCGGCCCGTACGGTCCCGGCGGCTCGGCCACCATGGGCACCTGGCAGCGTCCCACCTCGGCGCTGCTGGCCGACGTGGCCCGGCGGGGCGTCGCTCCGGCGATCGGTGACCGGCAGCGCCGCCAGGCGGCCCGGGACGTCGACGCCTGGGGCGCGTCCTGCGTGGCGCTCACCGACGACGCCCCGCACGCGGAGCTGCTGCGCCGCGCGCTGGAGGCGCTCTTCGGTCCGGGCCTCCGGGTCGCCGACGCCTGGACCTGGCGGTTCTGACCCGGGTACGACGAAAGGCCCCTCCCGTGCGGGAAGGGCCTTTCGGAACGAACGTCAGACGCGCGCGCCGACCGGCGGGGCGGACGCCTCCGCGAACTCCTCACGCGGGTCGTGCAGCTGGCCCAGCGCGACCACCTCACGCTTGAGGAAGAACGCCAGCGACCAGTCCACCACCACCCTGACCTTGCGGTTGAACGACGGGATCCGCGACATGTGGTACGTCCGGTGCATGAACCACGCCGGCCAGCCGGTCATCTTCACGCCGTAGACCTGCGCCACGCCCTTGTGCAGGCCGAGGCTGGCCACGCTGCCGGCGTGCTTGTGCTTGTAGTCGACCGGTTCGCGCCCGCGGATCACGTTCACGATGTTGTCGGCCATCCGGGCCGCCTGCCGCACCGCGTGCTGGGCGCTGGGCGAGCAGAAGTTGCCCGGCTCCTTGGTCAGGTCCGGCACGGCGGCACAGTCGCCGGCGCTCCACGCGCCCTCGACGACCCGGTCGCCGTCCACGATCTGGAGCGTCGGCCGGCAGGTCACCCGGCGCCGCTCGTCACGCGGGAAGTCGGTGGCGTCCAGCATCGGCGACGGCTTCACGCCGGCCGTCCACACGATGGTGTCGGACGGGAAGCTGTCGCCGTCGGAGAGCTTGACCACCCCGTCGACGCAGGACTCCAGTCGGGTGTCCAGCCGGATGTCCATGTTCCGCTTCAGCAGCTGCTGCACCGTGTAGGCACCCATGTCCCGGTCGACCTCGGGCAGCACCCGCTGGGTCGCCTCGACCAGCACCCAGCGCATCTCCTCCGGCTTCAGCTCCGGGTAGTAGCGCAGCGCGTCGCGGGCCATGTCCTCCATCTCGGCGAGCGCCTCGATGCCGGCGTAACCGCCGCCCACGAACGTGAACGTCAGCGCGCGGCTGCGGACCGCCGGGTCGGTCGTGGCGGCCGCCACGTCCAGCCGGTCCAGCACGTGGTTGCGCAGGAAGATGGCCTCACCGATGGTCTTGAACCCGATGCCGTTCTCGTGCAGGCCCGGGATCGGCAGGGTGCGCGAGACCGAGCCGGGGGCGACCACCACGTGGTCGTACGGGATTTCCCGGGTCGGGCCGCTGATCGGCTGCACCACGGCGGTCTTGCGGTCGTGGTCGATGCGGGTGACCGTGCCGGCCACCACCGTGCACTTTCGCAACTCCCGCCGCAGCGGCACCACAGCGTGCCGCGGGGAGATGTTGCCGGCCGAAGCCTCCGGGAGGAACGGCTGGTACGTCATGTGGGGCTGCGGGTCGACGACGACCACCTCGGCCTCACGCGAGCTCAGCTTCTTCGACAGACGCAGAGCGGCGTACAGGCCGACGTGCCCGGCACCCACGACAAGGATCCGCTTCGGATTCACGTCATCCATCTTTCCCCGGGCGGCTCCGGTAATACCGCGCGAGACCCCCTTCTGTGACGGAGCACAACCGGTGTGACCTGCGCAACGTCTGGCCGCGTCCCGTCATCTGCGACGCAGCAGCCACCCCAGCAACGCGCTCAGCCCCACCGCGACCAGTAGTCCCACCACGGTCGCCGCCTGCGTCCCGTCGGTCCCGCCGAGCCCGCCCAGCCACGCCAGCACGATGCCGAGCACGGCGCTGGCCAGCACCACGCCACCGGCCCGGGCCAGCCACCGCAGCACCAGGTCCGGGTCGATCAACCCGTCGTAGGGCAGCAACGCGGCCAACGCGCAGAGCGTGTGCGCCAGGTAGAGCAGCGTGGCCACGGCGAGCAGCCGCCACAGCGCCGGCGGCCGGTCGTAGCCGAGCGTGGCCAGCAGCCAGCCGCCGACCGTCACCAGCGCGGCGAACGTCGGCCAGAGCCGGCGCGGCGCGACCGCCGGCAGCACCGCGGCCACCGCCAGGGCCAGCAGCGACCGCGGGGCCAGCATCTGCACCGGGTACGCCAGCAGGAAGCCGGCGAGCACGACGAGGAAGATGCCGCCGCGTACCAGCAGCGGCAGCGGGCTGACCCGGGCCACCTTGTACCGCACCGCTCGGACCCGTGCCACGAGCCCGCCCGCCAGGTCACTCACCGCAGCCCCACCCTCGGCGCCATGGCCAGGCGGGACACGTCGCGCAGCACCTCGTCCAGGCTGCCCGCGCCGGCCCAGCGCACCACCGGCACGCCGTGCTCGCGGAGCTGCCCGATCATCGTGTCCCGGTCCAGCCGCCACAGCCGGTACGCCACCTCGGCCCAGCCCCGTTCCTTCGGCACCGGCAGCTCCGCCGGCAGGGTGTCCACCGCCACCACGAACCGCCCGCCCCGGGCCAGCCGGGCCAACATCTGCGCCGAACGCTCGTCCAGCAGCGGGGTGAGCACCACCACGAGCGCATCCGAGGAGAGCACCTGCGGGCCGAACACCTGGTCGTACGGCTCGTGCGGGGACGACTCGGCCTGCACGTCGAGCAGCCACTCCAGCACGGTCAGGTACTGCCGGCGCCCGGTGGCCGGGCGCAGTCGTCGGGCCGCCGGACCGTACTCCAGCAGCGCCACCCGGTCGCCCCGGTGCAGGTAGTGCTCGGCGATCGCGGCGGCGGCCCGGACCGTGGTGTCGAGCACCGACGCCGGCCCGCGTACGCCGCCGGAGCGGCCCGCCTCGGCGAGCACGTCCAGCAGCACCACCACCTCGGCGTCCCGGTCGGAGAGGGTGGCCGCGACGTGCAGTTGGCGGGCCCGCAGCGACACCCGCCAGTCGATGCGGCGCAGCCGGTCCCCGGGCGCGAAGACGCGCACCCCGGCCAGTTCGCCGCCCTCCCCCGGCCGCCGCGACCGGTGCGCGCCGACCAGCCCGGCGGCCCGGGGCATCGCCTCGACCGCGTCGAACGGCTCGGTGCGCGGGTAGACCCGGGCGCGGATCGGGGCGGTGATCACCGCCCGGGAGACCAGCAGCCCGTCGGCGGCGGCGACCCGGACGCCGGCCGGGCCGAACGGGTGCCGGCCCCACCGCAGCGCGGTGCCGGTCAGTTCCAGATCGACGGCGCTGCCCCGGGGCACCGACGTGACGAACGGCCGGTCCGCGCCGCCGGAGCGGCTCACGTCCAGCTCGGCGCCGCCGAAGCCGACCTTCTCCACCCGCAGCCACTGCGACATCCGGGTCCGGACCACCGCCAGGTCGTAGCCGATCAGGTCCGGGTTGGCCACCACCACCGTGGTGGCCATCGGCGACCCTTCGACCAGGTGGGTGTCCGCGACGCTCAGCTCCAACTCGGGCTGGGTGGCCGGGCGGCGGCGCAACCCGTACGCGGTGCCCAGCGCGAACGGCGTGGCCAGCACCACCAGGTCGATCCGGCCGAGCAGCACGGCCGCGACGAGCAGCACGCCGGTGAGCAGCACGGCCCGGCCGAGCGCCCAGGTGGGCGCCCAGCCGTCCGCCGGCTCGGCCCGCTCGTCCATCAGCGCCCGGCGGCGTAGCTGGGCAGCGCGCCGCTGGCCGGGGCGGGCGTCGACTCGAGCACCTCGCCGACCACGAACGCCGGGTCGACCCGGCGCAACCACATCTCCGGACGCAGCGTGATGCGGTGCGCCAGCGCGGGCGCCGCCACCGCCTTGACGTCCTCCGGCACCACGTAGTCCCGGTTGGCGAGCACGGCCCGCACCCGGGACAGCAGCAGCAACGCCAGCGAGCCGCGCGGCGACGCGCCGACCAGCACGGACGGGTGCTCGCGGGTGGCCGCGGTGAGCGCCACGATGTACCGGCCGATCGAGTCCTCGACCACCACGTCCTCCAGCGCGGCCTGCATGGCGCGCAGCGTGGCGGCGTCCACGACCGGCGTGATCTCGGCCTCCTCGCGGCGACGGGCGATGCGCCGACGCAGCACGTCCCACTCCTCGTCGTGGCTCGGGTAGCCGAACGAGACGCGCAGCAGGAACCGGTCGAGTTGTGCCTCGGGCAGCGGGTAGGTGCCCTCGTACTCGATCGGATTGGCGGTGGCCAGCACGTGGAACGGCTCGTCCAGCCGGTAGGTCACGCCCTCCACCGAGACCTGCTTCTCCTGCATCGCCTCCAGCAGCGCCGACTGGGTCTTCGGCGGCGTCCGGTTGATCTCGTCGGCGAGCAGCAGGTTGGTGAAGAGCGGCCCGGCCCGGAACGAGAAGTCGCCGCTGCTCTGGTCGTACAGGAACGAGCCGGTGACGTCGGCGGGGAGCAGGTCGGGGGTGAACTGGAGCCGGCGGAAGTCCAGCCCGAGCGCCTGCGCGAAGCACCGCGCGGTGAGCGTCTTGCCCAGGCCGGGCAGGTCCTCCAGCAGCACGTGGCCGCCGGCCAGGATGCCGGCCAGCACCAGCTCCAGCGCCTCCCGCTTGCCGACCACGACGGTGCCGACCGCGTCCAGGACAGTCCGGGCGAGCCGGCCCACCTCGGCGGGAGGCATGCTCCGGTCCTCGTTCATCAGATCTTCTCCAGTTCGGCGACGATCGCCGCGAGGTCGCGCGGCGTCGGGGGGCGGCGGGCGGGGGTGCCGAGGAACGTCCACAGCGGCTCGCCCAGCAGGGCGCGGGCGCGCGCCGGATCGGACTCGCGGGTGACTCCGTGCCGCTGGCGCAGCCGCTCGTCGGCCAGCTCACCGAGGCGGGGCAGCACCCGCTCGGTGAACCGTTCCCGGTTGTCGGCGCACCAGTCCAGCGGTCGTTCCCAGCCGTTGATGGCGGTCCGCAGCGCGTCCCGGGCGGACCAGTTCCAGGTGCCGGACTCCTCGCCGCCGGAGGACCGCGTGCCGGCGCGCGGCGGGGGCGGGGGCGAGAGCGCGGCGGTGACCCGGCGCACGGCGAGCACCGCGAGCACGCCCGCCACGATGATCCAGAGCGGCACCCGTAGGCCGACCGCCCGGAGGCCGACCACGATCACCACGACGGCGGCGGCGGTGACCAGCACGATCCGCAGCAACCACCGGGCCCGCCCGCCGGCCGGTCGCTCGGCGGCGGAACCGCTGGGCTCCTCGCCGGAGCCGAGCAGGTCGTCGATGCTGGTGCTCATGCCGGGCCGACCTCCCCCGCCGCCACCCCGGTCAGCTCGCCGCGCAGCCGGCGCAGCGCCGCCCGGGCCTGGTCGCGGGTGCGTTCGTCGACCGGGTGGGTGGCGTAGCGGGCCTCCCGGTACACGTGCGCGAACCCGTCCAGCACGTCGGCGCTGGCGATCGCCGGGATGCCGGCCTCGGGGTCGCCGCGCAGCAGCCGGCTGACCAGGTCGGTGGGCGTGTCCCCGGTCCGCCGGGGCACCCCGGTGTCCTCGGCGGCCTCCTCCAGCCGGACCCAGCAGGCGATCACCGCGGTCCGCGGGTCGGTGGCGCGGTCGTCCAACTCCTCCAGCCCGGCGTCCAGGGCGGCCACCACCTCGCGGGCGGTCCCCTCGGCGGTACGCCGGGTGCGCCGTACCGGCACCGCACGGGTGGTCCGGCGCAGCGCGCCGCGGAGCACGCTCCAGAGCAGGTAGCCGACGACGGCGAGCACGATCGTGAAGAGCAGCGCCACCGCGGCGGTGCCCAGCCAGTCGGGCACCCCACCCTCGGAGGGCACACCCGCCTCCCGGGGTTCGACCGGGATCGACGGCGGCGCCTCGGACGGATAGTCCGGAACGTACGGCACATTGTCCACGGGCGGGATCCGGCTGGCCCCGATCGCGGAGTGCCCGGCGGCGACGGCGGCGACCGCGAGCAGCACCGCGACCGCCGCGACCGGCCACCACCTGCGCAGCACGCCGAAGTCCATTCCCCCGCCTCAGGTGTGTTCCTCAGTCCACCCCGGACAGTTGCTTGGCCCGGGTGAACACGTCGTCCAACATCGCCGGCGTGAGCCGGCCGGTGAACGTGTTCTGCTGGCTGACGTGATAGCAGCCGAGCAACGCCGGCACGGACTCGCCGGACCAGTGTGCCCCATGGCCGAACACGGGTCGCGGTGTGGGCGGGCGCTGTCCGTACACCTGGCGGAGCACCGGCCACCACGCGGCCCAGGCGAACGCGCCCAGCGCGACCACCACGCGCAGCGTGGGGCGGATCAGTTCGACCTCGCGGTGCACCCACGGCGCGCAGGTGTCCCGCTCGGCCGGGGTGGGCTTGTTGTCCGGCGGCGCGCACCGCACCGCCGAGAAGATGCGGGTCTCCCGGAGCGTGAGGCCGTCGTCGGCGGCGACGCTCGTCGACTGGTTGGCCAGCCCGGCCCGGTGGAGCGCGGCGAAGAGCACGTCACCGGAGCGGTCCCCGGTGAAGATCCGGCCGGTGCGGTTGCCACCGTGCGCGGCGGGCGCCAGGCCGAGGATCGCGATCCGCGCGTCCGGCGGCCCGAGGCCCGGCACCGGCCGCCCCCAGTAGTCCTGGTCGCGGAACGCGGCCCGCTTGACCCGGGCCACCTCCTCGCGCCACGCCACCAGCCGCGGGCAGGCGAAGCAGTCACCGACCGCGCCGTCGAGGTCGGTCAGGTCGGTCGCCCGCGCGGCGCGGGCGACCACCTCCCCCGGGGTACGCGACTCAGCCAAGCTTCGCCCGGAACAGTTCCAGGGTGCGGGCCCAGGCGGTGGCGGCGGCCCGCTGGTCGAACTGCTCCGGCCGGTCCTCGTTGAAGAACGCGTGCGCGGTGCCCGGGTAGTCGAACGTCTGGCAGGTGCCGCCGGCGGCCTCGATGGACCGGCGTACGCCCTGCACCCCGTCGGCGGCGGAGAGACCGTCCGCCTCGGAGCAGTGGACGAGCGCGGCCTTCCCGGCGTAGCCGGCCCAGTCGGTGGGCATGCCCTCCCACGGGAGCCGGGGGTAGAAGGCGGTGGTGGCGACGATCCGCTCGGCGGCCGTGCCGGCCCACAGGGCGAGGCTGGCGCCCGCGCAGAACCCGGCGCAGCCCACCTTGCCGGCCACCTCGGGACGGCTCGCCAGGTATTCCGCGGCGGCCGAGATGTCGCTGGCCGCCTCGTCCATCTGGCTGCTGTTCAGCATCTGCCGGGGCTCGGTCGGCTTGACGGCGGGACCGCCGTGCCGGAAGTCGGGCGCGAGGGCGACGAAACCGGCCTCGGCGAAGCGGTCGACCACGGCCCGGACGTGGGGCACGAGGCCCCACCAGTCCTGGATGACGATGACCGCCGGGCTGGCCGCACCGCCGGAGGGTATCGCGAGATACCCCTCGCTCGTCCCCCCGTTACCGGTGAAGCTCACCATTTCGCCCATGGGCCCGTCCTCCTAGCGGTCAGTCACCGTTGGCTGGTCGCACAGTTGGCTGTCACGTGCCGGTAGCGTGCCACGCCGCCACCGGCCCGGGGAAGACGGAAGAACAGTGGCATTCACCTCCTGTCGACTGCACCAAGGGGTTTAGCGATTGCTAAACTCACCGTACGGTGGCTGGTGAGTGGGACGTCTACCTCGTCGACGAGGTGAGGCACTGGATCGACACATTGGATCCACACCTCCACGCCCGGGTCATCCAGGCGATCGACCTACTCGCGGAAGTCGGGCCAGTGGAAGAGGTGGTACCAGGAGGCCATTCCGACGGCCGAGCACCGTTACGAGCTCTATCTCAAGGATCGGGCACGAGAGGAGGGGAAGGCATGAGCGACTACACCCGGTGGCAGGACATCCGCACCGCTCACGTCACCCGAGCCGGCGGCGAAGAGGCAGTCGAGGCGGGCAAGCAGCAACTCCTCGCCGAGGTCATCGGTCACCGGCTCGCCGAGGTGCGTCGCACCCGAGGGCTGACCCAGCAACAGGTGGCGGACCGCATGGGCGTCACGAAGGGGCGCGTCTCCCAGATCGAGCAGGGAAAGATCTCCGGCCATGAGGTGGTTGCCCGGTTCGCCGCCGCGCTGGGCGGCCGACTGCACCAGGCAATCTACTTCGACGACGGCGACATCGCCGCCATCGCCTGAGCCGGTCGTCCTCACCGCCGCCCGGGCGGCGGTGAGGACGACGGCGTCGGATCAGTTGGCCGGAACCGGCGCTCCAGGCTCCGCGGACGCACCGGTGGCAGACGCGGTCGGCAGGGCCGTAGCCGACGATCCCGGCGTCGCGCTCGCGGTCGGCGCGGGCGTGCCGGTGGACGTAGGCGGCGCGGGCGTGCCGGTAGCCGTGGGCGGGGCGGCGGGCGCCGGCGCCACGGCCGGCGGGCCGAACGGGGCCAGTTCCGGGCAGTACGGGTAGGCGTTGCGCGGTGCCGGCACGGCGCCGGACGCGTCGACGCAGTTCGGCCAACCGAGCCGGATCGGCACGCCGTTCTGGTCGAAGAGCTGGGCGTCGCGGATGAGCCGCCCCTGCTGGTCGTAGACGAAGACATCCTCGATCCGGTCGTACCGCCGGTCGACCGCGACCTCCTGGTAGGAGGCGTAACCGTCCTCGCCGGCGTTGCGATCGACGTCGGCGAGCACCGCGAACGAGAAGACCACCAGCACGGCGGTGCCCACCAGGTGCAGCCGGCGCGGCCACCCGGTGAAGCCACCGGAGCGACGGCCGAGCCACAGCGACGCGAGGACCGCGCCGGTGAGCAGCAGCAGGCCGCCCAGCAGGCTGTCGTCGAGCCGGGGCAGCAGGCCGGCCCGGCCGCTGCGCGTCATCTCGCCAATGAGCAGCGCGGCCAGATAGCCGCGCAGCAGCCACCAGGCCGGGCGCAGCGAGCGCAGGAAGTCCGCCACCCGGGTGTGCCCGAGCAGCGGGCCGAGTTGACGGTCGAGCAGGCGTGCCTGGGTGGCGGCCCGGTCCCGCGCGACGGCCAGCCGACGCAGGCGGGCCGGTCGGCCGCCCGGCTCCGCGCCGGCCGCGGTCCGCAGCTCCAACGCGTACGCCTCCGGTGCGCCGAGCCGGTCGACGAGCGTGCCGTCGCCCTCGGCGGCCACCTCGGCGAGGTGCTCCGGAAGGTCCTCGGTCAACTCGTCGCGGAGCGTCGGTGGCAGGTCGGCGAGCGCGGCCCGCACCCGGTCGACGTAGTCCGTGATCTCCTGCCCAGTGACGGTCATGCCGCCATCCCCCGATCGTCGAGCAGTGCGTCCATGGTGGTGGCGAACGAGCGCCAGGTCTTGCCGGAGCGGGTGAGCTGGTCCCGCCCGGCGGCGTTCAGCGCGTAGTACTTGCGGTGCGGCCCGGACTCGCTGGGCACCACGTAGGTGGTGAGCAGGCCGGCGCTGAAGAGCCGGCGCAACGTGCCGTAGACCGAGGCGTCGCCGACCTCGGTGAGGCCGGCCTCGCGCAGCCGCCGCAGGATGTCGTAGCCGTAGCCGTCGGAGTCCTTGAGCACGGCCAGCACCGCCAGGTCGAGCACGCCCTTGAGAAGCTGCGTCGTATCCACGCTCCGCACAGTAGTGCGCATTACAGAATACCGTCAACCACGGCGCGCTCCCCGGCGGGCGACCCACCCGACGAAGCGGAGCTGGTTGGCGTGCCCGGACCTGCCGACCGACTGACCCGTCGACCAAGGAGTTGCGGCGCCTCCGATACCGCCGCAACTCGACGAGCCAGCAACCACAGGTCTCAGATCGACGCTGCCGCCCGAGACCTTGGAGCGAAATGGCCCCCGGAGGGGCACTTTCCTTCCAAGATCTTTTCGGCTCCTGGCACGTGGGACGACTGCCCGACACATGTAACCGTCACGCCCGGGCGTGATCGCGTGGATCACCCGGCCAGTCGACGCAGCAGTTCGGTGTCGCGCTCGACGATTTCGCGCGCCAAGTCTCGGACCCGTGCCTCGCGGCTGGCGACCGCAACCTCGGCCGGCGCTCCTGTCTGGTGGGCCCGTTCGGGCCTCTCACCAGTGGGAGCGGCCATGGGCTAGGGCCTGTGTCGAAGTCCGTGCGAGGGCTTGAGCTGTTGGGTGAGGATCTTGGCGTGTCGGTGTTCGAGATGTAGCGAGGTCTCCGGTATCTGGTTCAGCGACCAAGCAGAACCCGAACACCGG
>NZ_PYPS01000004.1 GCF_003027925.1 Micromonospora sp. RP3T | reverse complement strand
TGATCCGCACCACCGCCGACCAGACGTTCACCGTCGACCCCTGCAACCTCCAACTGCTCTACCAGGGTCGGGCCACCAACTCCGGCGGCGACTACGGCCTGCTGCCGTACCGGCCGGGTCTGCTGACGCTGCAGCGCTAGTCGGACGAGGAGAGATTCGATGAGGAAACTCAGACTGCCCCGTACCGCGCTGGTGACGGCCGGCACGGTGCTGCTCGCCTCGGCGGCGGCCGCCGTGGCGATGCCGGCCGGGGCCGCCGCCGCCGGTTGTTCGGTGAACTACGCGGTGGCGTCGCAGTGGCAGGGCGGCTTCGGCGCCAACGTCACCATCACCAACCTCGGCGACCCGGTCTCGGGCTGGACGCTCACCTGGTCCTACGGTGCCGGTCAGACCGTCACCCAGGCGTGGAGCGCCACGGTCACCCAGAGCGGCGCGAACGTCACCGCCAAGAACGTCGACTACAACGGTTCCATCCCCACCAACGGCACCGCGTCGTTCGGCTTCAACGGCGCGTGGACCAGCAGCAACCCGGCCCCCACCAGCTTCGCGCTGAACGGGGTCACCTGCACCGGCGGCACCGCCCCGACCACGTCGCCGACCAGCTCACCCACCCCGACGCCGACGCCGACGTCGTCGCCGTCCACGCCGCCCCCGAACGGGCCGGCGGACATCACGGTGAACACCGCCACGAAGTACCAGACCGTGGACGGGTTCGGCGCGGCGGTGTCGATCTGGGGTGGCGCGTGGTCGACGGCGGAGACGCAGACGCTCGTCGGATTGGGCCCCAACCAGCTCGGCCTGTCCATCGTGCGCACCGGCCTGTCGCCGGTGTCGAGCGAGTGGGGAACGCAGGTCAGCGCGCTGAAGACGGCCAAGTCGTACGGGTCGAACGTGAAGATCATGGCGTCGCCCTGGACGGCGCCGGCGGCCTGGAAGACGAACAACAGCCGGACCAACGGCGGCAAGTTGAAGACCGACTACTACGACGACTACGCCAACCACCTCAACAGCTACGTCCAGTACATGCGCAACCAGGGCGTCACCATCGACGTCACCTCGGTGCAGAACGAGCCGGACTGGCACCCGGACTACGACTCGATGGACTGGAGCGGCACCGAGTTGCAGACCTTCGTGCGCGAACAGGGCGCGAAGGTGCAGAACACGAAGCTGATGGTCGCCGAGGCGGTGAACCTGAACTACAGCTACACCGACCCGACGCTGAACGACGCGGCGGCCCGCAACAACATCGGTTACATCGGCGGGCACCTCTACGGCACCGAGGCGTCCGGCCGGCTGAAGCCGTACACGCTGGCCCAGCAGTACAACAAGCCGGTGTGGATGACCGAGTGGAACCTGCACGAGGCCGACGGCAGCGGCTCCAACATCTGGGGCAACCCGAGCAACGCGGCGGCCTGGAACGAGACGCTGGACGACATCATGCGCACCGTGCACAAGTCGATGGAGTCCAACTGGAGCGCCTACGTCTGGTGGTACGGCAAGCGCTACTACTCGTTCATCGGTGACGGCGAGGCCGCGTACGGCACGACGGCGGGCGCGCCGCTGAAGCGCGGGTACGCGTTCTCGCAGTTCGCCAAGTACGTCCGTCCGGGCTACCAGCGGGTCGCTCTGACGAAGAGTTCGAAGGCGTCCCCGCTGGAGGTGACTGCCTACCAGGGCGACGGCAAGGTCACGCTGGTCATCCTGAACCGCTCGACCAGCGCGGTGAACAACGCCGTCATCCAGGCGCCGCAGAACGTGTCGAAGGCGGAGTACGTTGCCACCTCGCAGAACGCGAGCGCGGCGAGCCAGTCGGTCGGCGTGAACGGGAACCAGGTCTCCGTGAACGTCGGCGCCCGCAGCATCTCCACGGTGGTGCTGACCCTCTGAGAACGGTGGGGGCGGGAGCGGCATCACCGCTCCCGCCCCCACGCGGGGTTCAGCTCGCGTACGTCTCGAACTCGCCGACCCTCGGCGTACCGTTCGAGCTGGTGATCCTGAAGTTGATCTTCTGGAGCGACGTGGCGGCGAAGCTGATCGCACCCGCTCCGCTCCCCGAGGCGAGAACCGCACCGGTGTCGTTGTTGACGAGCTGCCAGGACCCGATCGAACCCTGGGTGCCGGACGGTTCCCGGATGATCACCCGGGACACCCGGGTGGCGGAGCCCCACTTGATCGAGATGGTGCCGGTCGAACCGGACGGCGACCACCAGGTGCCGAGGTCGGCGTCGCGCACGTTGCCGTAGCTGGTGCCGTCGGCCTTGCTGGAACCGTCCGCGCCGGCGCCGGACGCGAGGCTCAGGTTGGTCCCGCTGGGCGGCGGCGGACTGGTGGTCGTCGGCGGCGGGGTGGTCGGCGCGGGCGTGGTCGGCGCCGGCGTGGTGGGCGGCGGGGACTGCGGGGTGCAGTTGCCGTCCGACGTCCGCAGGCCGGTGTTGGCGCCCGCCGTCTGGCGGACGATGTCCGGCACGCAGCTCGCCCCGTCGAGGCGGTACGAGTAGGGGATGGCGACCGTGGTGGTGGACGTCGGGTTCGGCCCGGCCGGGTAGTTCTCGTTGCCCGGGGCCGACCAGGTCACGTTGTCGAAGATGTTGCCGCCGACCTGCCAGCTGCCGCGCTCGTTGGTGTAGAACGTGCCGAGCACGTCCTTGGAGTTGCGGAAGTAGTTGTTCTCCACCTTGGCCCGGGCGCCGGCGCGGGAGTTGATGCCGGACTCGTGCAGCCCGGTGTAGTGGTTGTTGTACATGTGCGCGACACCGCCGCGCAGCAGCGGCGTGCGGGAGTCGATGTTCTCGTAGAGGTTGTGGTCGAACGTGATGAAGCTGTTCGACCGGTCGCTCTCGCTGGAGCCGATGAGCCCGCCGCGGCCGGAGTTGCGCAGGATGCTGTAGGACAGCGTCACGTACTGGGTGTCGTCCTTCATGTCGAAGAGGCCGTCGAAGCCCTCCGCCTCCCCGCCGGACGCCTCCAGCGTGACGTGGTCGACCCAGACGTTGCGGACCGTGCTCTCCATGCCGATGGCGTCGCCGCCGTTGGAGGTGGGCGAGCCCGACTTCTTGACGTTCCGCACCGTGACGTTCTGGATGATGATGTTGCGGGAGTCACGGATGTGGATGCCGAGCTGATCGAAGACGGCGCCGCCGCCCACCCCGATGATGGTGACGTTGCTGATCTGCTTCAACTCGATCACGCCGGCCGCGGTGTTGCAGCTCGAACCCGAGACCTTTGTGGTGTTGCCGTGGTTGATGGTCCCGGAGACCTCGATGATGATCGGGGTGCTGCTGCTGGCCCGGTTGCAGAGCGCGGCGTGGATCGCGGTCCCGGTGGTGGCGCGCACCGTCTGCCCGCCCGCGCCGCCGGTGGTCCCGCCGTTCTGGGTCGCGAAGCCGGTGGCGGTCCCGGCCGCCGCCGACGCCTGCGGGGTCGGCATGGCCACGGCGACCGCGATCCCCACCGCCGCGGTGGCCAACGTGGCCTGAAGTCGCCGTGTGACTGGTCGTTCCATGGACGCCTCGATTCGTTTTCGCGCATGCCGGATCGACCGGCTGCCGCCGAACAGGAAAAGGTGAGTTCCGGCGACACGATCAGGCGTGCCACCAGCGGATACCCTCCATTCGCGGCGCCCGGCCCGCGAATGAAACATCGATGTGACGCAATCGTAAGAAAGCGCTTTCGCTGAGGGCAAGAGCTGGCGTTTGCAGGTTTTTTGCACCAGCTCGGGGACGCCGGGGACCGGTCAGGTTTCCGACCTCGTCGCTCCCGGTAGTGGCCCGGGCCCGGGCGTCAGCTCCACAATGGGATCGTGCGGACGCGACGATGGGTGATCATCGGGGTGGGTTCGGCGGTCGCCACCGGGTTGGCGACGACTGCCGTGGTGTTCGGCCTGCGTGGCGTGGAGGTCGCGAGTTGGCTGGCCGGGGTGGCCAGCCTGGTGGTGGCCATCGCTGCCGCCGTGTCCGCTCCGTC
The DNA here is from genome assembly GCF_003027925.1 of Micromonospora sp. RP3T. Taxonomy (GTDB): domain Bacteria; phylum Actinomycetota; class Actinomycetes; order Mycobacteriales; family Micromonosporaceae; genus Micromonospora. Next base: position 249,854 of record NZ_PYPS01000004.1, on the reverse strand, counting down.
GTCGTCCGCGCCGTCGCCGCCGAAGACAACTCCCGGGGCGACCGGTGACCGGTCGGTGACCACCGGCGAGATCAGCGGCATCGTCTCGACCGGGGACAACGCACGGAACGTCCAGCGGCGATGAGGTGGCCGTTCGGGGACCGCCGGCCGCGTTCCGCGGGTTCCGTGCCGGTGACCGGGCCGCTCGTTCCGGGGGCGGCCTCGCGGGACGTCTCGGTGCGCGGTGACGTCTCCGGCATCGCTTCCACCGGTGACTTCGCGATCAATCTGCAGACCACTGTCGATCACGCGACCGTGGTGCCGCCCGAGGCACTGGTGGCGCCGGAGCTGGTCCCCGCGCCGGCCGGGTTGACCAACCTGCCGGGGCGGCACGAGGTGTTCGTGGGGCGTGCGGAGGAGCTGAAGCGGCTGGACACCACCGCCGCGGAGCCGGGCGTCGTGGTGGTGCAGGCGGTGCACGGGCTCGGCGGAATCGGCAAGAGCACACTCGTGGCACGGTGGGCAGCCCAGCACGAGGGCAGGTTCCGGCCGATCTGGTGGATCACGGCGGACAGCCCGACCGGTGTGGACGCGGGGCTGGTGGCGCTGGCCGGCGGGCTACGGCCGGGGCTGTCGGCGCTGATGCCGGCCACGGTGTTGCGCGAGTGGGCGGTACGGTGGCTGGCCTCGCACGACGGCTGGCTGCTGGTGCTCGACAACGTGACCGATCCGGCCGACATGACGGATCTGGTGAGGCGGTTGCCGCAGGGACGGATCGTGGTCACCAGTCGCCGGGCGACGGGATGGCCGCAGTTGGTGACGAGACTGCGGCTGGACGTACTCGACCTCGACGAGGCGGCCGCCTTGCTGACCCGGGTCGCCGCTCATGGCGGCGTGGCCGTGGACGAGGCCGACGCGCGAGCTCTCTGCGTCGAGTTGGGGTGTCTGCCGTTGGCGGTGGAGCAGGCCGGGGCCTACATGGCACAGACCGGCACGGGGGCGGGCGAGTACCTGGGCCTGCTGGCGCGGTATCCGGCCGACCTCTTCCGCGACGGCGAAGAAGGCCGGGCCGGGCATCGAACGGTCGCCCGGGTCTGGCAGGTGACCCTCGACGCGTTGGCCGACGACCCGCTGCCGGGACGGTTGCTGCGTCTGCTGGCCTGGTATGCCTCGGAGCCGATTCCGCGGATGTTGATCGATGCTCTCGACGGAACGAGCAGGCCGGCGGTCAACCGGGCAATCGGGCGGCTCGCCGCGTACAACATGATCACCGTCGACGCGAGCACGGGAGAGATCACCGTGCACCGCCTGGTGCAGGCTGTCGCCCGGGTCCCCGACGAGGACAGCGCCCACCGCCAGCCGGCTGACATCGCGGACGCCCGCGGGGAAGCGGTGGCCAGGCTGCATGACGCCCTGCCGTCCGGCCACGACGACCCCGCGTCATGGCCTCGCTGGCGTGCCGTGCTCCCGCACCTGGAAGCGGCCGTCGTGATCCATCCCCGCAACCCGTCGTCGGATGCCGAACTGGTCAACATCGAAGCGTTCCTGCTCAATCTCGCCGGGATGTTCCTCGTGGACCAGGGCGACCTCCCCCGGGCGACCGCCTACCTGGAACGAGCGCTCGCCGACTGCCGCCGGGTTCTCCGCGACGATCACCCGGACACGCTGGCCTCGATGGACAATCTCGCCAGCGCCCATCAGAAGGCCGGCGACCTGGAGCGGGCGATCCTCCTGTGCGAGCAGGTCCTCGTCGACCGCCGTCGGGTACTGGGCGACGACCATCCGAAGACCTTCACGTCGGTGAACAATCTCGCCCACGCCTACCACGCGTCAGGCGACCTGGAACGAGCCATCCCCCTGTTCAGGAAGGCGCTCACCGACCGCCGTCGGGTACTGGGCGAAGACCACCCCGACACCCTGAACTCGGTCAACAACCTCGGTTACGCCTACCACGCGGCGGGCGACCTCGAAAAGGCGTTCGCCCTGTTCAAAAAGGTGCTCACCGATCGCCGTCGGATACTCGGCGAGGACCATCCGAGGACGCTCACCTCGGCGAACAATCTCGCCAGCACCTACCAGACAGCGGGACACCTGGAAGCCGCGATCGACCTGTTTCAAGGGGTGCTCACGGATTGCCGCCGGGTGTTGGGCGAGGACCACCCCGACACCCTCACCTCAGTCAACAACCTCGCCAGCGCCTACCAGCGGGCGGGCCACGTCGGGCACGCGATCCCGCTGCTCAGGGAGACGCTCACCAGACGCCGTCGGGTGCTGGGCGAGGACCACCCCGACACCTTCATCTCACTCAACAACCTCGCCATCGCCTACCAGTCAGCAGGGAATCTGAAACAGGCCGTACCCCTGTTCGAGCAGGCGCTCAACTGCTGCCGCCGAGTTCTGGGCGAGAATCATGCCCTCACCCGCTCGGTGCGCGCGAACACCGAGCGCGCGCTCCGGGAACCACGAGGCGTGCGACGTGGCCCGAGGCGCCGAAAAGCAGGACGCCGGTGACGGATCCGCCCGTGGTGGTCCCGGAGCCACCTGACGGAGGAGCGGGATTCGTCGGGCGTCCTTGACCTGTCGGATCAGGTCAAGGACCGTCCGACCGCCGGGCACCGCTCCTAGGCGGCGGGGGCGCAGCAGGCGTTCTCGGCGGGCTTCTCCAGCCGCGGCGAGTCGGCCTTGACGGTGTAGACCTCCCAGCGCTCGTCGCCGGGGCCACGCACCCAGACCTTGTCCTGCAACGCGTAGCAGCACTCGGTGTCGTTCTCGGCCAGCGTGACGAGGCCGGAGTCGGTCAGGCGACGGGTGGCGGCGTCGACCTCGTCGGTGCTGGGCACCTCGACGCCCAGGTGGTCCAGCGCGGTGGGCTGCTCGGCCTCCCCTTCGAGCAGGACGAGCTTCAGGGGCGGGTTCTCGATGGCGAAGTTGGCGTAGCCGGGGCGGCGCTTGGCCGGCTCGACGCCGAACAGCTTGGCGTAGAACGCGACGGAGCCTTCGAGGTCGGACACGCGCAGGGCGAGCTGGACTCGGGACACGATGACCTTCTCCTTGCCTAGATGACTGTCGAAGCAGCCCCCAGGTTGCCGGCTGTTTTGATGTCTGTCAAGCTAGACGCATGTCAAAACAAGCGGACCCGGACGTGGCCGCCTGCTGCGCCCCGATCGCGGCCCGCCCCCTGGGGCCCGATCAGGCCGCAGTGATCGCGCCCCTGTTCAAGGCGCTGGGTGACCCGATCCGGCTGCGACTGATGTCGATGATCGCCTCGGTGCCGGAGATCTGCGTCTGCGATCTCACCCCGGCCTTCGACCTGTCCGGGCCGACCATCTCGCACCACCTCAAGGTTCTCCGCGAGGCCGGCCTGGTCGATGCCGACCGGCGTGGGACCTGGGTCTGGTACCGCGTCCGGCCCGAGGCGCTCCGGCAGCTCGGCGCGCTGCTGGAGATCACGGCCGCCGCCGGCGAGGGGCGCCCGGCGTGAGCCTCCCCCTGTCCCGGCGGGCATCGGCCGAATTCGCCGGCACCGCGCTGCTGGTCACCGCCGTCATCGGCTCGGGCGTCGCCGCCACCCGACTGTCCCCCACCGACACCGGGCTGCAACTGCTGGAGAACGCGATCGCCACCGCCCTCGCCCTGGGCGCGCTCATCCTGACGTTCGGCCCGGTCTCCGGCGCGCACCTCAACCCGGTCGTCTCCGCCGTCGACTGGTGGCTGGGCCGCCGCGCCGGCACCGGCCTGACCGGGCGCGACCTCGCCGCGTACGCGATCGCCCAGACAGCCGGCGCGACAGCCGGCGCCGTCCTCGCCCACCTGATGTTCGACCTGCCGGCGGTGGCCTGGTCCCGCACCGACCGGGGTGGCGGGCACCTGTGGCTGGCCGAGGTGGTCGCCACCGCCGGCCTGGTCCTGCTGATCTTCGCGCTGGCCCGCTCCGGCCGCACCGCCGCCGCGCCGGCCGCGGTCGGGGCGTACATCGGCGCGGCCTACTGGTTCACGTCGTCGACCTCGTTCGCCAACCCGGCCGTCACGGTCGGCCGGGCGTTCTCGGACACGTTCGCCGGCATCGCCCCGGCCTCGGTGCCCGGCTTCGTGGTCGCCCAGATCGTCGGCGGCCTGGTCGCCGTCGCCGCGCTCGCCCTCTGGTACCCCCACGCCGGCGAAACCGCCGACGCCGTGGTCGTGCCCCACCTCACCTCGGAGACCGAAGCCCGATGAGTCACAAACCCACCGTCCTGTTCGTCTGCGTCCACAACGCCGGCCGCTCCCAGATGGCCGCCGGCTGGCTGCGCCACCTCGCCGGGGACGCCGTCGAGGTGCGCTCCGCCGGCAGCGAGCCCGCCGACCGGATCAACCCGGTCGCCGTCGAGGCCATGCGCGAGGTCGGCATCGACATCACCGACCGGACCCCGGCCCGGCTCACCTGGGACGCCGCCGAGGCCAGCGACGTCATCGTCACCATGGGGTGCGGCGACGCCTGCCCGGTGTTCCCCGGCAAACGCTACGAGGACTGGCAGCTCACCGATCCGGCCGGCCGGTCGCTGGACGTCGTCCGTCAGGTCCGCGACGAGATCCGGCAGCGGGTGGCGCACCTGATCAGCAGCCTCGACGCCCCGGCGTAGCCGACCCCACCGGCCGGGGCCGGAACGCGGCGGAGCACAGCAACGGCACGCACACCAGCGCCAGCGCGACGTCGACACAGATCATGTTCCGCACTGCCCCCAGCTCGCCGAACACCCGCTCGACGAGCAGGCCCGCCACCATGTTGTTCCCGGCGTGCGCCAGGCTGGTGGCCCACACCGAACCGGTCCGGGCGTAGAGCCAGCACAGCATCACCTGGAACAGCACGAACATCAGCGTCCAGAGCGCCATGCTCACGGTGTGGTCGGGAAACTCGGCGTACCCGAGATAGGCCAGCGGGTAGTGCCAGACCGCCCAGACGAGCCCGGTCGCGAGCACCGACGCACGGGGCCGGCCCGGCAGCAGGCGGGGCCAGAGGAAGCTGGTCCAGCCGAACTCCTCCCCCCAGTAGACCGGCGTCGTCACCAGTTGCAGGATCAGCAGCAGCGCGACGCCGCCCGGCCCACCCACCGGGGACAGGTCCGGCCGCCACCACCCCGACGCGGCGGCGCAGCCGAAGGCGAGGAACGTGACGGCCAGCGGCGCGAACCAGGCGATCAGCCAGTGTCGCCACGCGCTCCGCAGCCGCAACCGCAGCCCCGCGTCGGCGAACCCCTCCCGGGTGACCCACCGGCGCACCACCACGGCCCCGATCGCCGGCATCATCGCCACCGGCAGTTGGACCAGCGGGTCCACCAGTGACCAGCCCAGCACCGACCGGGCGAGGAAGAGGTACGGCCAGGTGCCGCCGAACGCGATGGCCAGGAAGACGACGATGCCCCGTACGCGATGTGACATGCCCCTGAGCTGATCATCAGGACGGCGGCGCGGGCACTACCGCTGGACGGCCTGTTCGGGGTGGGGCGGGGTGTAGTCGCGGGGGCGGACGGCGCCCCGGGTGCGTTGGATGAGCACCACGCAGGCCAGCACCGCCCCGGCCACGGCGACGGTGGCCGGGGTGATCGCCTCGCCGAGCAGCAGCGCCGACCAGAGCAGCGTGAGCACCGGCTGGACGAGCTGGATCTGCCCCACCTTGGCGATGCCGCCCCGGGCCAGCCCGGCGTACCAGGCGAAGAAGCCGAGGAACATCGAGACCAGCGTGAGGTAGCCGAACGCGGTCCAGCCGGCGGCACCGTCCCGCGGCGGATGGGCGGCGGCGGCCACCGCCGTGACCGGGATCGTGACCGGCAGCGAGAGCAGCAACGCCCAGCAGATCGTCCGGGCGCCACCGAGCTGACGGGCCAGCACGCCGCCCTCGGCGTACCCGAGGCCGCACAGCACGACGGCGGCGAGCAGGAACAGGTCCGCCAGGGAGAGCGTGCCGCGCATCGAACCGCCGGTGGCGAGGAACGCGAGCACCAGCGCCAGCCCGGCGGCACTGGCGAGCCAGAACAGCGGTGGCGGTCGTTCGCCGGCCCGCAGCACCGCGAAGACCGCCGTCATGGCGGGCAGCACGGTGACGACGACCGCGCCGTGCGCGGAGGTCTGCGTGGTGAGCGCGAGCGACGTGAACAGCGGGAAGCCGACGACCACGCCGAGCGCGACGACGGCCAGTCGCCGCCACTGGCCCGGGGTGGGGCGCGGGGCCCGGGTCAGGCGAAGGTACGCCGCCGCGAGCAGCGCCGCGCCGACGGCCCGTCCGAACGCGACGAACCACGGGTCGAGCGTGTGCACGGCGACGCGGGTGGCCGGGAGCGACATGCTGAACGCCAGCACGCCCAGCGCGCCGAGCCCGATGCCGGCGCCCGGCCTGGCCGTTACCGTCGTGGTGTCAGTAGCGCTACTCTGTTCCGTCATGAATGATGGTAGCGCTACCGACCGCGTTGTCCATCACCTGCGTACGCTGGTGCGGGCCGCCGCGCCCGGGACGCGGCTGCCGTCGGTGCGGGAGCTGACCGCCCACCACCACGCCTCCCCGGTGACGGTCGCCGAGGCGACCCGGCGGCTCGTCGCGGAGGGGCTGGTCGAGACGCGGGCGGGGCGGGGCGCGTTCGTGGCGTCCCGGCGCGTCGAGCCGCCCCGCCCGGACCTGTCCTGGCAGACCGTCGCGTTGGGCTCCCGGCGCTCCGGCGGCGAGGAGATGCAGGCGCTCCTGGCGTTGCCGCCGGCCGGGGCCATCCCGTTGACCGGCGGCTACCTGGACGCGGAACTCCAGCCGGCCGCCGCGCTCGGCGCGGCGCTCGCCCGCGCGGCCCGCCACCCGGCGGCGTGGCAACGCGGCCCGGTCGAGGGGCGGAGCGACCTGCGGGCCTGGTTCGCCCGGGAGGCCGGCGGCGGCCTGCGCGCCGAGGACGTGGTGATCTGCCCGGGCGGGCAGGCCGCGCTCGCGTCCACCCTGCGGGCGCTCACCGTGCCCGGCGACACGCTGCTCGTCGAGTCCCCCACCTACCTGGGCGCGCTGGCCACCGCGCACGCCGCCGGGCTGCGGGTGGTGCCGGTGCCCGCCGACACCGACGGGGTCCGCCCCGACCAGCTCGCCGCCTCGTTCGCCCGCACCGGCGCCCGGTTGTTCTACTGCCAGCCGTTGCACGCCAACCCGCACGGCGCGACGCTCAGCCCCGCCCGGCGGGCCGAGGTGGCGACCGCGATCCGCGAGGCCGGCGCGTTCCTGGTCGAGGACGACTACGCGCGGGACCTGACCATCGACGGCGAGGCGCCGCCACCGTTGGCCGCCGACGACCCGGACGGGCACGTGGTCTACCTGCGCTCGCTGACCAAGCCGGCCGCGCCCGGCCTGCGGATCGCCGCGCTGGGCGCGCGCGGGCCGGTTGGGGAGCGCCTGCGCGCCGCCCGGCTGCTCGACGACTTCTTCGTGGCCGGGCCGCTGCAACAGGCCGCGTTGGAGTTCCTCGCCGCGCCGGCCTGGGACCGGCACCGCCGTACGCTGCGCAAGGAGCTGCGGGCCCGCCGGGACGCGCTGCTCGCGGCGCTGGACCGCCACCTGCCGGCGCTGACCCCGCCCGACGTCCCCCGCGGCGGCCTGCACCTGTGGGTCCGGTTGCCGGACGGCGCCGACGACGTCGCGGTGACCGCGCGGGCCGCCGCCGAGGGGGTCACCGTGTTTCCCGGACGCCCCTGGTACGCCGCCGAACCGCCCGCCCCGCACCTGCGCCTCACCTACGCCGCCGCCCGGCCGGAGATGATGGACGAGGCGGTCCGCCGGTTGGCCGTCGCACTCGCACGCTGAGGGCCGGCTCCGCCATGATCGGCGGCAACCACATGGCGGGATCGCGCCGGAAACGTACAGCACAGGGGGTGACCGGTTACGGTGTGTCGGGCACAGTAGTCCCGTGAACGATACTCTTAGCGAATCGGTAACCGGTCCGACACCAGCGGTCCGGGTCGCCGTGCTCGGCGCACCCGGCCTGTGCCGGACGCTCGTGGCCGGGGTGGTCGCGGCGGCGGCCGACTTCGAGGTGGTGGCCGAGGGCGACACGGACGCCGGCGACCTGTGCCGCCGCGCCGACCTGGCGTTGCTCGACCTCAACCCGGAGGACGAGCCGGCGACGGTGGTCGCGGCGCTGCGCGCCGCCGCGCCGGACTGCGCGGTCGTGGTGCTGACGAACCGGCCGAGCGCCCGGGTGCTGCAACTGGTGCTGCACCTGTGCGTGCGCGGGGTAGTCGCCAAGGACGTGCCACCGGAGGAGATGCTCGCCCAGTTGCGGACCGTCGCGCAGGGTCGCCGCGCGATCGACCCGCTGACCGCCGTCGCCGCGCTGGACACCGTGGTCAACCCGCTGAGCGAGCGGGAGCGGGAGGTGGCCGCCACCGCCGCGAAGGGTCTGCCCAGCCGGGAGATCGCCGCGGTGCTGCACCTCGCGCCCGGGACGGTCCGCAACCATCTGTCCAGCCTGCTGCGCAAGACCGGCGGCCGGAACCGCTGGGAGGCGGTGCAACGCGCCCAGGAGGCCGGCTGGATCTGACAACAGGCCGACACCTGGTGTCGTCGGCACAGTGACTTAAATAAGATTCCTGACGGCTGGTTATCAGTTGTTCACGATAGGTCAGAAAGACGGGGGTCATGGCAGGGAGTCGACATGGTCCGCACGCTGCTCGCGCTCAAGGGACGGCTGGTCCGGGGCGCGCTCGCCCACCTGCTGACCGCCCAGGGCGACATCGATGTGGTCGCTGAGGCGGACACTCCCCACGCCGTCCGGGTCGCGCTGCTCGGCGAACGCCCCGACGTCACGGTGGTCGACGTCGACGTCGTACCGGTGAACCAGCTCGCCCGGCTCGCCGCCGCCGCCGACGGCAGCCACGGCGGCCGGCTGCTGGTGCTGGTGGACCAGCGGCGGGCGGGGCGGCTGCGCGCGATGCTCGCCGAGCATCGCGGCTGGATCGGCTTCCTCAACCACGATGTGCCGCCCGACCGGATCGCCGAGGGGGTCAGGCAGATCGCCGACGGTCAGGTCGTGCTCGACCCGGACCTGGTCGTGGCCGCCCTCGAGATGGCCGACAATCCGTTGACCCCCCGGGAGCGGGAGGTGCTGGACGTGGTCGCCGAGGGCCTGCCGGTCCGCGAGGTCGCCCAGAAGCTGGGCGTCTCACCGGGTACGGTCCGCAACCACCTGTCCCACATCATGGCCAAGACCGGCGCCCGGACCCGCTGGGAGGCGGTGCGGACCGCCCGGGAGGCCTGCTGGATCTGACCGGTCGCCAGCGCCCTCCCAGTAACCCACCATCTCCCGGTACGCCGCCGAACCGGCCAGCAGCCCGTGGTGACTGTCCAGGTGGGCCTGCCCGCCGTCGAGCAGCAGCACGCGCCGGGCCCGCACCGCCGAACTGATCCGGTGCGCGATCACCACGAGGGTGCCGGGCCGGGCGGCGAACGCCAGTTCCAGGCGCGCCTCGGTGGCCGGGTCCAGGTGGCAGGTCGCCTCGTCGAGGATGAGCAACGGCGCCGGCGACAGCCAGGCCCGCAGCAGCGCCACCTGCTGGCGCTCCCCGGCGGACAACCCCGCCGGCCGCAGCGTCGCGTCGAGGCCACCGAGCCGGGCCACCAGCTCGGCCAGGCCCAGCCGGTCCACCGCCCGGCGGACCGTCGCGTCGTCCAGGTCGGGCCGCAGGTAGCGGACGTTGTCCCGGACCGTGCCGGTGAACACGTACGCTTCCTGCGGGATCAGCACCCGGCGGGCGGCCAGCTCGGCCGGCGTCGCCGCGCCGGTCGGCGTGCCCGCGACGCGGACCGTGCCCGAGTCGGGGCGCAGCACGCCGGCCATCAGCCCCGCCAGCGTGGACTTGCCGATCCCGCTCGCGCCGACGATCGCCAGGTGGTCGCCGGCCGGCACCGTCAGGTCGAAGCCGTCGAGCACCGGCGCGGCGTGCGGCCCGTACCGGAACGTCACCGCCCGCAGCGACAGCGCGGGCGCGGCCGGGTCGGGCGGCGCCGCCGCCGTCGCCACGCCGCTCTCCCCCGGTGGTACGCAGGTGCGCAGCAGCCGGTCGAGGGTGACCACGAAGCGCAGGCCGCCGGCCGCCACCCCCTGGAACAGCGTGTGCAGCGCCGGCTGGATGCCGTGCACGACGTAGACCAGCGCGCCGAGCAGCGCGCCCGCCCCGAGACCGCGCCCGAGCAGCCACGGCGCGGCCAGCAGCAGCACCGGCACCGGCAGCCACCCGCCGACGGCCAGACTCAGGCTGCGCGCGGCGGCCATGGTCGCCAGCCGCCGCTCCACCCGCGCCTGCGCGTCGACGTGACCACCGAGCCAGTCGACGACCCGGTCCCCGGTGCCGCTGACCAGGACGTCACGATGGCCGCCCACCGCGACCACCGCGTCCCGGCCGAGCCGCTCACCGGCCCGGACGTAGTCGCGTTGCCGGGCCACCATCGCCGGCAACGCCGCGACGAAGAGCAGCAGGCCGGCGAGGACCGGCACGGTCACCAGCAGCGCGACCGGGACCGCCAGGGAAAAGAGGCCGATCACGGCCGCGCCGGCGGCGAACACGAAGCCCCGGACCACCATCAGCAGGCCGGCCCAGGTGTCCCGGACCATCTCCACCTGGTGGGTCAGCCGGGTCACCGCCGCGTCGTCGCCCCGTCCGTCGCCCGCGCCGGCCAGCGTGCCCGCGACGACCCGCCGCAGCAGGTCGTCCCGGAACGGCTCCACCACGTCGCCCAGCAGCCCGTACGCCTGCCGGGTGCCGAGCGCGCCGACCAGCACCGCGAGCGCCAGCAGGCCCAACCAGAGCAGCCCGACACCGGGCCGGCCGGCGAGGAAGCCGCCGTCCACGGCCCGGGCGGTCAGCAGGCCGCTCAACGCGGCCGGCAGCGCCTCGGCCAGCGACCAGCCGGCCAGCCGCAGCAGCGGACGGCGTCGCGTGGACAACTCCGCGCGGACCACCGCGCCGACGGTGGTCACGACCGGAACACCGCCCGGTACGCCGGGTCGGCCCACAACTCCCGGTGCGGGGCGACCGCGCGTACCCGGCCACCGTCCACCCAGGCCACCAGGTCGGCGCGGGCCGCGGTGCCGACCCGGTGGCTCACCACCACCCGCGTACGCCTGTCGTCGCGGCCGGTGAGCGTGTCCACCACCCGGTGCTCGGTCACCGTGTCCAGGCTGGACGTGGCATCGTCGAGGATCAGCAGCCGTTCGGCGCGCAGCGCGCGGGCCAACCCGAGGCGCTGCCGCTCGCCGCCGGAGAGCGCGAGCCCGGCCAGCGGGGTGCGGTAACGCTCGGGCAGCCGCTGCACCACGTCGTCGACCTCGGCGGCGCGGGCCAGCGGCACCGGGTCGCCGCCGCAGCCCACCGCCGCGCCGACCGTGTCACCGACCAGCACCGGCCGCTCGAAACCGTAGCCGACCGCCCGGCCCAGCGCGGTCGGCGTCAACTCCGGCAGCGGCACGCCGTCCAGGCGTACCTCGCCGGCGTCCGGGTCACGCAGCCGGCCCGCGACGGCCGCGAGCAGCGACTTGCCGGCGCCGGACGGCCCGACCACGGCGAGGAGCGTGCCGCCGGGCACCCGCAGGTCGACCCGGTCGAGCAGCGGACGCCCGTCGTCGTCGCGGACCTCCACACCGCTCAGCTCCAGCCGGCCCGACCCGGGCGGCAGGTCCCGGCCGCCGGGCGGGCGGGGCGGCTCGTCGAGGATCTCGGCGGCCCGACCGCAGCCGGCGCGGACCCGCACGGCGGTGTTGACGGCGGCGATCGCGGCGCCCAGCCCGGCGCCGATCGCGGCGTACTGGAGGGCGGCGAGCAGCTCACCGGGGGTCAGCCGGCCGGCGGACAGGGACCAACCGCCGACGGCGACGACAGCCAGTTGCAGCAGCGGGTTCAGCAGGGCGGCCCGGGCCGCCGCGCCGGCGAGCACCCGCCAGGTGCGCAGGCCGTGCCGGCGCAGCTCGGGCAGCGGTGCGAGGACCCGCTCGACCTCGTGGCCGGCGGTGCCGGCCGCGGCGATCGTCCGTGCGCCGGCGAGCGCCTCGACCAGCCGCCCGGCCAGGTCTCCCTGGGCCCGCTGGTAGCCGGCGACCGCGCCGGACGCCTCGCTGACGAACCGGCGCAGCAGCACGGCCAGGAGCACCAGGCCACACACGAACGTCAGGCCGAGCCAGGGATCGATCAGGGCGAGCGCGACCAGGCTGCCCAGCGGTGGCAGCAGCACGCTGCCGGCCAGGACGGCCGTCGGAGCGGCCTGCCCGGCGTCGGCGACCTGCCCCACCAACCGGCCGACCAGGTCACCCACCGGCCGGCGGCCCACCGTGCGCGGATCGAGGGCGAAGAGGTGGCGGACCAGGGCGTGCCGCAGCGCGGCGACCGAGCGGGCACCGGCCGCGCCGGTGCCGTAGTCGTGGGCCGCCCGCGCGCCGATCAGCACCAGCACCAGGGCGACGACCACCGCGAGCCACCGGCCGGGCGGGGACTGCGGCGCGGCGTCGACGGCGGCGTCCACCGCCCGCCCCAGCACGGCGGGAAGCGCGAGCTGGGCCGCCGCCTCGGTCACGGCGAGCACCGCCAGCACCGGCGTCCACCAGCCGGCGAACGCCACGGCACGCAACGCGAGCCGGTCGGCGGGGGTCATCGGGCCTCCCACGGGCGCGGGCCCCGGACCGGCGCGAGCCGGCCCGGGGCCAAGCGACTGATCGTCAGTTGCAGGTGGTGACGCTCAGCGAGCTGTCGCCGCAGAGCAGCAGGCTGGCGCCGCTACCGCCGCCGGTGCGCTCGGTGGCCGGGAGTTCCATCGCCTGGAGGTCGAGCAGAGCCATGTCGCGTCCTCTTTCTCTCGTCTGACGTGGTGGATGATGGGGTGGGTCAGTTGCAGGTGGTGACGCTCAGCGAGCTGTCGCCGCAGAGCAGCAGGCTGGCGCGGCTGCCACCGCCGGTGCGCTCGGTGGCCGGCAGTTCCATTCCCTGGAGGTCGAGCAGAGCCATGTCACGTCCTCTTTCTCTCGTCTGACGTGGTGGATGATGGGGTGGGTCAGTTGCAGGTGGTGACGCTCAGCGAGCTGTCGCCGCAGAGCAGCAGGCTGGCGCGGCTGCCACCGCCGGTGCGCTCGGCGGCCGGCAGCTCCATCCCCTGGAGGTCGAGCAGGGCCATGTCCATTCACCTCCTTCCGGTCACGTCGGTACGGGTCGCCCCGGGGAAACCGGGGGGTCGGTGAGCCGTTCAGTCCGTGCCCGCGACGCGCGTCGCGTCCGGCAGCGGGGTCAGGAACGGCAGGTGGAGCGGGTTGTCCGGCCGGGTCGCGGCGAGCGCGGCGAGCACCCCGGCGGTGCCGGTGGCCAGGTCCATGGAGAGGCGCAGGAGCTGGTCGCCCGGGAAGGCGGGGCGATCCCGGTACGGCAGGGCGTGCCAGCCGAGCAGTCCGGCCTGCTGCCGGGCCGCGTCCCGGTCGCCACGCTCGGCGAGGTACACGACGATCCCCGCGCGGCCGGCGAAGAGGCCGGACTGGGCGTAGAACGGGGAGTCGGCGGCACGGCGGATCGCTGTCACCTCGTCGCGCAGCGCGTCGTCGGGCCGGTGGCGCAGGTACTGGTCGAGCACCAGCCCGATGCCGACGCTCCCCTCGGCCAGGTAGGGCATGGTCCGCCAGCCCTCGTTGACCTCCAGGTGCCCGGCGTCGCGGCGGACGCAACGACGCAGGTCCTGACGCAGCGCGGTACGCGCGTGGTCGAGCAGGTCGGCGTCGCCGGACCGCTCGTACATCCGCATGAGCATCAGCGCCACGCCGGCGCCGCCCCGGGCCAACCCGGCGTACGGATGTCGCCCGCCGCTGATCTCGGCGACCGATTCGACGTCGCCGAGCCGGCCGACCACCACGTCGACGGCCCGCCGGGCGGCGTCGGCGTACCGGTGCTCGCCGGTGAGCGCGGCGAAGTGGGCCAGGTTCAACGCGATCCCGGGTAGTCCGCCGGTCAGGTCGTCGCGCACCTCGGTCCAGGGCTGGTCGAGGCAGAGGTCGAGCAGGCGCAGCGCCTCGTCCCGGTGGCCGAGCAGCTCCAACACGTACGCGATGCCGTGCAGCCCGTCCCAGAACCCGAGGCGGCTGCCGGAGGCCGGTTCGCGTACCCGGTCGATCAGCCACCGCTCGTGTGCGGGGTCGGTGCCGGCGCCGCTGACGTGCAGCGCCCAGAGCACCCCGGCCGCGCCGTACGCCAGGTTGAGCCCGCCGTCGCCGCCGGCGAACTGGCGGATGTCGCCGGGGTAGAGCCGGTCGTCGCGCTCCGGTGTGGCGCTGGCGGTGATCGCCTCGGCGAGCCGGTCGCGCAGGCCGGGCCAGTCGTCCGGGTCGATCGTGACGGCGCGGCGCAGGTCCGGCGCGGGTCCGCCGACGATCACGTCGACTGCCTCGTCGAGCAGCTCGCGCGGCACCGGGAAGTTCTCGGCGACCACGTCGGCCAGGTGCGCCGCCTTGGCCGGAGACAGCCGCAGCATCGCGGTCAGCGGCAGGAACAGCGCGAGCCGCAGGCAGGCCAGCGCGTACCTGTCGACGTCGACGCCGGTGCGGTCGCGCGGCGCGGCGAACGCCTGGTTGCGCAGCGCGGGCCGGGTCGCCTCGGCGACGTCGGCGGCGACCTCGAAGTCGATGAGCGTCACCGCGCCGTCGTCGCCGACCATGATGTTGAACATGTGCAGATCGCCGTAGACGACGCCGTGCGCGTGGATGGCGGCGACCGCCTCGGCGACCTGGCGGTGCACGTCGAGCGCCCAGCGGGTGTAGTCGGCCCGGTCGGCGTCGAGGTGCACCAGCGGGTACCGCTCGACCACCACCTGGTTGAGCGGCCGACCCTCGACGAAGGCCAGGGCGAGGAACTCGTGCCCGCCGAACTCGAACTCGTCGTGCACCCGTACCAGGTGCGGCACGTCGGCCAGCCGGCGCAGCGTCTGCGCCTCGCGGCGCAGCCGGGTGACCGCGTCGGCGCCGGTGGCGTCCAGTCCGGCGTGCGGCCGGGCCTCCTTGAGCACCACCCGCTGGTCGGTACGCGTGTCGCGGGCCACGTAGAGTCCGCCGCCGTTCGAGAAGTGGATCACCTTCTCGATCCGGTACGGCAGGTCCGTCGTCGTCGCCGCGTTGCGGGCGGCCAGGTGCGGGGCGAGGAAGTCGGGCAGCGTCACCCACTCCGGCACGTGGAACACCGGGTCCCGCCGGTCGGGCACCAGGACGCCGTCCGCGTCCTCGATCGCCGGCACCGTCTGCCCGTCGCTGGAGACGCAGTAGCGGGCGGCGAAACCGCCGTAGCGCAGGTACACCGGGCCGTCGCCGTAGCGCAGGTCGCTGAGGATGTACGGCCCGGTCTCGCCGTCGAGCAGGTCGGCGAGTTCCTTGGCGGTCAGCTCCAGCTCGGCGTCGTCACGCGGGTAGACGGTGACGAACTTCCCGCTGGCGCCGCGCCGGGCGTACTTGCTGTTGCGCATGAGCAGCAGCCGCGGGCCGCGCAGGTGCTTGAACGCGATGCCACGGGGCCGGCAGTAGTCCGCCACCCGGGCCAGCACGCGCTCCGCGTTGTCGAGCCGGGCCGACACGTGGATCTTCCAGCCCTGCGCGGGGAGGGTCCCGCCGACCGGGCCGTGGATCAGCCAGTCGTCCTTGACCTCGCACTCCCAGCCGTCCGGCACCGGGCCGGTCGGGTAGGCGTCCGCGTCGGCCGTGGTGCCGGCCAGCGAGTCGTAGAAGAGCGGATCGACCGCGCAGTACGAGTCGTACCGTTCGTCCATTTCGGTTGCCTCCACCGGCTGATCGGTTGACGTCAATCCTGCGGATGGCGGAGGCACGGGCCCAGTGCGACAAGTCACGACCGACCGATGAGTTTCACCCTCGGAAGTCGTGACAACAGCGGAGTTTGAACTCACGAATACCGCGTGACCAGTCCCGGAGCGCGCCCGACCAGCCCCGCCGTCCCACATGCGGGAACCGGAGAGAGATCTTGGAAGGAAAGCGCCCCTCCCGGGGCCGTTTCTCTCCAAGATCTCGGATGCCCGCCGGGGCCGGCGGATCAGTCGATCGCGGACGGCCGGGCGAGGGAGGCGAGCCGCGCGGCGGCACCCGGGTGGCCGGTGACCTGCGCGAGCAGGGCGCGCGCTGTGGGGCGGTGGCGGATCTCGGCCGGCGCGAGGCGCTCCGCCCGGGCCAGGGCCTTCGCCGCGCGCTCGGCGTCACCCACCATGAGGTACGCCCGCGCGGCGTCCACCAGATGCGCGGCGCGATGCTCCAGCGGCAGCCACCGCCACCCGTCCCCCGCGATCGCCGCCTCGTGCCGGGCCACCGCCTCCGCACCGTCGCCCCGTTCCACGGCGGCGACCACCCGCGCCACGTCCACCGCCGCCGGCCCGAACGCGGTCCGACAATGGTCGTGACCGTCGCCCACCCGGGCGGCCATCTCCGCCGCCTCGTCCAACAGGTCACCGGCGACACGCCCGTCGCCAGCCCGCGCCGCCGTCAACGCCGCCTGCGCCAGCAGCGTCCCGCACAGCGACAGCTCCTGCGGCGTACCCGAATCGCTGTCACGCGGCGCGACCCGGTACGCGGCGGCCATCAGCACCGACCGGGCCCGAGCCGACGCCCGTAACACCGGCCCGAGCTGCACCGCCGCGCAGGCCAACAGGACCCGGTCCCCCGCCGCTGCCGCCATCGCCCGGTCGGCGGCCAGCCACCCGAGACTCGCCTCGTCCAGCTTGGTCAGCAGCGCCGCCGCCACCCGGTACGCGTCCACCACCACCGCCCGGCCCGCCCGCGGATCCCGCGCCTGCCCGCGTTGCACGTCGGTCAGCAGTGCCGGAAGCTGCTCCATGAGCTGCGGATAGCGGGCGTGCCGGTAGGTGTCCCAGGCGTGCGCCACGGCCTGAGCCAACCGGTCCGGCGACGCGTCCCGACCGGCCGTCATCCCGTACGTGGACAGGGCGGCCCGGATGCGCGCCACGCCCTCGTCGCGCTCGGCCACCTCGGCGGGCCGGGCGTCGTGGCCGAGCAGCGTCGCCGCGTCGACCCGCAGCACCGCCGCGACCTCGCGGATCGTGGACAGCCGTTCCAGCGACCGTACGCCGCGCTCCACCTTGTCGACCCAGCTCTTCGACTTGCCCAGCCGGTCGGCGAACGTCTGCTGGGAGAGCTTGCGGCGCACCCGCAGGTAGGCGACGCGTCGGCCGATCGGCACCCGCTCACCGGTCACGACGCCACCGCCGGTCCGGCACCGCGCGGGTGGTGTCCTCGACGGGTGTTCGGTCCGCCTCGGCCTGCGCGATGATCCGTTGCCGCGCCGCTTCCCGCTCGGCGGCCTCCGCCCGCTCGCCTCGGTGTTCGCCCTGATCACGTCGGTTGCCCATTGATGGTCCCTTCGACGAGGGCGCGGCGCTGGGCTCGCCACCGTCGCGCCGGAAGGAGACGCGATCGGATCGCCGCATCCCTGTGATCGGGACGCTACGTATCGTGTGCGGATCGTCTGGAACGCCTACGCACCACTACTGCGTCGTGAGACTCATTCGTTCACAGAGGCCCCGCAGTTCCGGTGATGCCGCCCCCCGGCGCAGCAACGACCGCGCCGTTTCGCGGGCCGCGACCGACGAGCGGGCATGTTGTGGGCCGGTACGCTCGGCCGCGAGCAGCATCCGCACCGCCTCACGATCCCGGCCGACCGCCTCGGCAGCACGCCCCATGTCGAGCCAGAAGTACACCTGCCGGACCGCAGGCAGGCCGGTCAGGTCGACTCCGGCAGCCGTCGCCATGGCCGCCTCCGGACGACCCGTGTCGAGCAGGAACGCCATTTGCCACAGCGCCACGTTCCGTGGCCCCCAGGCGAGATCCCAGCCGTCCGTCTCCCCGGTGTGCGCCGCGATCAGCGCTGCCTCGGCGAGATGTTCCTCCGCGCCGGCCCGATCACGTAGGCCGGCCAGGTGCAGTGCTCGCGCGAGGTGCAGGAACCCCAGCACGTCCAACGCTCCCTGCGCCGCGCTGCCCGCGAGGTCGGCCGCCGCCGCTTCGCACCACGCCCGCGCCGGCCGGTACGCCCCCGAGTAGGCGGACACCCGCGCCCGGTTGGCCGCCGCCACGCCGACCGCGACCGGGTCGTCGAGCAGCCCGGCCGCCTCGGCGCACCGCTCCGCCGCCAGCCAGGCATGCGCCGGGTAACTCACGTTCAGAAGCGCGCCCATCGCGACGCCGTACACCGGCACCATCTCCGTCAACGCGGCCCGACGATCGGCCAGCCCGTGCATCGCCGGCACCAGATCGACGAGCCGCCGCAGCGCGCCCGCGTAGTCGCACCGCGCGTACAGGTCCCGCACCAGGGTCGCCTCGCGGTTCACCTGCTCGACCGTGGCCGTGGTATCGGAGCGTACGTCCATGGATGTGTCCATCATGGCCCGCCACACCCGTTCGGCATCGATGCGGGCGGCGTCGATCTGCCGATCCGCCGGGGTGTACGCCTGCCCGGTCAGGTCAACCGCCGAACACTCCAGCGCGGCGGCAAGGTCCACGATCATGTACCGGTCGGTGCGCTGCTGACCCCGCTCGATCCGGGACCAGGACGTGTGCGAGATGCCGGCGCGGCTGGCCGCGTACCGGATGCTCCAACCGCGCAGCTCCCGGCGGGCGCGGATGCGGTCACCGATCGACGGATCGGCGGGGATCGGACGACGAGGCATCAGCGGCGCTCCGATACGACAGGAGAATTCAGCCCGAACACGCTGCGGCAGGTTGTCATAGCGGACGGTACACGCATGCGGCCCGCTCCCCCGCTAGGCCCCGGCGGAGGTGTCCGAGCCGTACGCCGCGTCGTACATCGTTGTCCTGTCACCACCGCCGCCGGCACCGCGGATCGTGCCTCTGCCGGAACGCCGACGACGGTTGTCCATCTCGGCCATTGCCCGCCGTGCCCGGCGCGCCACCGCGTCCCGCCCCGGCTCGGCATCGGCCATCCGGCGTCGGCGCCGTAGGAGGACGACGGCTGACGTGGCGGCGAGCGGCAGTGATGTGCCACAGGCGATCCAGAGCCAGGTCATGATGATCAACCTTCCGGCGTTGTGTCAGCTCGGGATGGCCTCGGCGCCCCAGTGCCGCATCGCCGCGAGCACCGGGACCAGGGCCCGACCGCGTTCGGTCAACTCATAGGTGACCCGAACCGGCCAGCCGGGTGTGCGGCGGCGTTCGAGCACACCTGCCGAGGTCAACTGGGCGAGCCGCTCCGAGAGCACCTTGTCGGACAGGGCGGGCAGGGCGCGGGACAGCTCGGAGTAGGTGCGCTCGCCGCTCAGGAACTCCCCGAACACCAGCGGCGTCCACCGGCCCTTCAGCACGGCCAGGGTGATCTCGATCGGGCAGGACGGATCCGGCTCGGCAGCCGCCGCGGGGCAGCCGCTCAGCACCCCGACACCACCGTGACCAACTGTTTGGTGAGCCACGAAACCCCCTCCTAGCGTCGAGCCGGACGCGACGGCGTCCGCCCCAGAACATGGAGGTTCCATCATGCGCGTACACCACCTCAACTGCGGCTCGATGGTCGCGGTCGAGCCGGTCGCACGGTCCGGCACCGACCCGTCCGGCAGTGCCGACCACAAGCCGCTACCGGCCGTGTGTCACTGCCTGCTCGTCGAGACCGACACCGACGGGCTGGTACTGGTGGAGACGGGCTTCGGTCGGCCCGATGTGGCGACGCCGGAGCAGACCCTCGACCCGAACTTCCGCCATTGGGCCCGGCCGGTTCTCGACCCAGCCGAAACGGCGATCGCCCAGGTCGTCGGACTCGGCTTCGCACCCACCGACGTACGGCACGTGCTGCTCACCCACCTGCACCAGGACCACACGGGCGGACTGCCGGACTTTCCGCACGCCCGGGTGCACGTCTCGGCGGACGAACTCGCGGCGGCACCGGCCGGCGGCCACTATCCGGCGGCCCATCTCGCCCATCGGCCGGACTGGGTCACCTACTCCACCGCCGGGGGCGACCATTGGTACGACTTCGCGGGGGTGCGCCGGGCGACCGGGCTGGCCGCGGACATCCTGCTCATCCCGTTCGCCGGGCACACCCCCGGCCACACCGCCGTGGCGGTACGCGCCGAGGACGGCTGGCTGGTGCACGCGGGTGACGCGTACTTCCACCAGAACGAGATGAGTCCCGAGCCCGGGCCGACCCCGCCGGCGATGGACCAGCTCCAGGCCTCCGTCGAGACCGACCGGGATCTCCGGCTGGCCAACCTGGACCGGTTGCGCCGGGTCGTCCGGGACCACCCCGCCGACGTCCGGGTGGTGCCGGCGCACGACCCGTGGGAGTTCCAGCGGTACGCCGCAGGCTAGGGCGGGTCTCGCGCGCACTCCCGAATTATCCCGCCAGCCCAGACAATTGCCGTCAGGCTGCCGCACGCCGATTCAACTGACGCCATGAGACCAAAAATCTCTCCTTAAAAGGGCGATTCCTGTCGTCCGAACAACGGCCGGCAATATTATTGAGCGGATTTCTGACGCAGCCGTACCGATCAGTATCTATTGCGTTTTCGAAAATGGCGGCGATAGCCTACGTCTCCGATCACGCGCCACGGGGGTTGATTTTCTCGGGCGTCCACCGACAGGAGATGACGTGCTCAAACGCTTTGCAACAGTCGGAATCGCCCTGCTGGCCTGCTTCGCGGCCACCGGCGCGGTGGCAATGCCGGCGCACGCTTCGGAACCCGACTGTTCGCTCAATTGCGACGGTGGGGGCGGGGATGGTGGCGGTGGTGGGACCGGCGACCCGGGCACGCCGCCGCCTCCGTCGACCCCGGCGTACAACCTCCAGGGCGTCATCCAGTTGGAGAGCGTCGGCCACGAGGGCGCCTGGCCGTTCCGCGTCGGCGGCATCAAGGTCCGTGGCTACTCGCGGCTTGCCACCTGGAGCAACGACCGGGTGGACGCCACCTACATCAACGTCCGGTGCTCGGCGTCCGTGCTCGCGTACTCGACCAACGACTACGACTCGGAGAACAACGGCGCGCTCGTCGACGTGACCTTCTGGTCGCCGACCGTTCCGGTCAGTGGCGTCCCCGCGCAGTCCCGGACGGTCACGGTCACCTGCACCCACCACGCCGAGAAGAACGGCGTCAACTACGACACCACCAGCACCGCCCAGTTCGTCATTCCCGAGTGATCCTCCGGGGTGGCCCGGTTCACGACCGGGCCACCCACGACAGCCAGCGATGTGAGAGGGGGCCCCTTCTCGACCGGAGGCGTTAAGAAGGGGCCCCTCCTTAAATCAGTTGCGGGTGATGGTGAATGTGGTGGTGGTGTTGCGGATGTCCTGGGCGTTGTCGGTCAGGCGGAGGTTGGTGAAGGTGGCCGCGCCGACCGCCGGCCCCTGTCCCGCCTCGGGCATCTCGTTGACCCAGATGCCGAAGCCGGACTTCGCGTCGAACGCGTCACCGCTGCGCCGCGCCCCGGAGATCGACACGTTGGTGAGTACCGTGTCGGTGATCGGGTTCTCCGGCTGGCCGCCGGTGTACTTGGTCTGGAACATGATCCCCGAGTACGTCGGGTCGACGATGTCCACGTCGCTGACCCGGATGCCGCGGAACTCCTTGGACGCGGAGAACAACCACATCGCCGGGAACGTCTGCGCGCCCCAGAAGTGGCCGCCGGAACGGATCAGCGAGATGTTCTCGAACCGGGTGGGCGGGCTGGCGCCGAACCCGACGAACGGGTAGCCGAAGTCCAGCGAGCTGATGGTGATGCCCGAGTACGTCAACTGGTCCGCGATGTAGAGGTTGCGGAAGATGTTGTCGTAGCCGCCGTACACGGCGATGCCGGCGGCCCGCCAGGTCAGCGTGGCGGTCAGGTTCTCGAACACGTTGCCGTGGTTACCGCCCGAGCCGCCCTGGTCGGTGGCGGAGAACAACGCGAACGCGTCGTCGCCGTTGGACCGGCCCTCCGAGTTGGTGACAAGCGCGTTGGTGCTGCCGTTCGTCATGTTCACCGCGTCGGCGAACGTGTTGCGGAACCGGCTGTCCCGGATGGTCAGCCCGTCCACGCTCACCCCCCAGTACGCGCAGACGGTGTGCTCCACCCAGACGCTGTCCAACGTCAGGTTGTCGACGTCCTTCAGCTCGCCCCACACCTTGCCCGGTCCGTCGATCCGGTTGGTGTAGTTGCCGAAGAACGCCAGGTGGGCGAAGGTCGACCCGCTGGCCGAGGACTCGACCCGGAACCCGGCGTCGGTGTTCTGCTGGTTCGTCGGCGTCTGGAACCGGGTGTACCACATGCCCGCGCCGACGACCTTCACCGCCTTGCCGTACACCTGGAGCTTCTGCGCGGTCTCGTAGGTGCCGGCCGGCAGGTAGACGCCGACAAGCGTGCCGGTGGTGTCCATCCGCACCGCGTCCAGCGCGTTCTGCACGTCCTGGTGACTGAAGCCGGTGGGCACCTTGTACCGGGTCGGGTCCGGGTTGGCGCGCGGCGACACCAGCTCGGTGTTGACGAAGTCGATCGCGTACGTGGTGCTGTTCGCCGGGTCCTTCTGGAGCCGGATCCGGCTGCCCGCCGGGACGGTGGAGTTCAGCAGCACGTTCGCCTCGTCGTAGAGGTGCCGGGGCGCGCCCGCGCCGGGCGAGTCGCTGGGGGCGGCCTCCGCGCCGTAGAGCCAGATGTGCTTCGAGGTGAGGCTGATCGGCTTGTGCAGCACCCCGTTGACGTAGACGTTGAGCGTCGAGTCGATCCCGCCGCCGCCGGACGCGTCCGGGATGGAGAAGCGGGTGACGAGCGCGTTCGCGGCCGACTTGGTGGTCCACTCGACGTACGCGCCGGTAGTGTTGAGCGTGACCGCGCGCCGGCCGGACGCCTCGCCGGCCAGGTCGCCGATGGTGCGGTTCGGGCCGATCACCTGCGCGCCGCCGCCGACCGAGCCGTCCTCGGCCTCGTACATGTCGTACGCCAGGTTCGCGCCCCGGCCGACGAACAGCGGCCGGTCGCTTGAGTTGTTCTGCCGCTTCACCGGCAGCTCGTTGGCGTCGTCGGCGAGCACCACCCGGACCGTGTACTTGCCGTTGGCGGCGGTCCAGGTGCCGAGCGACACCGGGCCGGCGGTGGCCCCGGCGGCGATCGTGCCGGAGTACGCGCCGGTCAGCGTGCGGACCACGGAACCGGAGTCGTTGAGCACGGTGAGCGTGATGCCGTGCGCGCCGCTCGCCGACGCGATCGTGCCCTGGTTGCGCAGCGTCACCGCGAAGCTGACCGTGGCGCCGGCGGCCGGTGTGCCGGGCGACCAGGTCACCGCGGAGGCCACCAGGTCGGAGCTGGCCACCGGGCTGACCGTCAACGCGGTCGGGTTGGTGTAGGAGTTGTTCGCCTCGTTCTGCTCGATCACCGTGTTCGACTCGTCGACCTTCGCGGTGAGCTGGTAGCTGCCGGCGTCGCGCACGCCGATGCTCGCCGAGACGGTGGTGGACGCGCCGGGCGCGAGCGCGCCGACGGCGGCGGTGCCGACCTTCGTCGTACCCAGGTAGAGGTTGACGGTGGTGGCGGCGGACGCGGCGGTGCCGGCGTTGCGCACGGTGGCGGACAGCGTGATCGCGTCGGTCTCGACCGGCGCGGCGGGCGAGGCGGTCAGGGCGGTGACGGTGAGGTCCGGGTTGGCCGCCGGCACGCCGATGACCTGGAGTTCCGCGACCTGGCCGTTGGACGAGCCGGAGTTCGCGGTGAACTGCAACCGGACGTCCGCGGCGGTCGCCGAGACCGGGACGGTCACCGTGTTGCCGGTGTTCGGGTTGAAGGAGTACGTCGCGGAGCCGACCAGGCTGGTGAACCCGGACGCGGACTGCTCCCGCCCGAGCACCTGGAACGTCTGGGTACGCGCGCCCCACGCCGGGTCCGGGTTGAGCTTCACCACCACCGCGCTGATGCTGGCGTTCGCGCCCAGCGCCACGGTCAGCGTGCTCGGGTACGCGCCCGGCGCGCCCTCCCAGTAGGTGGCGACGTCGTTGTCGACCGCGTTGGCGGCGGTGAACACGTGCACCACGGAGGAGGCGGTGGCCGGCTTGCCGACGGCCAGGTTGGTGCCGCCGGTGGTGCTGCCGGTGCGGGTGACCGTGTTGCTGTTCGCGGACACGTTGCCGGCGGCGTCGCGGGCCCGCACCTGGTAGGAGACGGTGGCGCTGTCCGGCTGGCTGTCGGTGTACGTGAGCGTGGAGCCGCCGACGGTGGTGCGCAACACCCCGTTGGCCCACACCTCGTAGCCGGTGACACCGACGTTGTCGGTGGACGCGGTCCAGGTGAGCCGGATCTGCCCGCTCGCCGGCTGGGTCCAGGCGAGGTTGCCGGGCGCGGTCGGCGCGGTGGTGTCCCCGGTGTTGCCGGTGCGGGTCACCGTGTTGCTGTTGGCGGACACGTTGCCGGCGGCGTCGCGGGCCCGCACGTAGTACGACACGGTGCTGCCGGCGGGCTGGGTGTCGGTGTAGGTGAGCGTGGAGCCGCCGACGCTGGTGCGCAGCACGCCGCCTGCGTAGATGTCGTAACCGGTGACGCCGACGTTGTCGGTGGACGCGGTCCAGGTCAGCCGCACCTGGTCGGTGGCCGGCTCGGTGAACGCCAGGTTGCCCGGCGCGCTGGGCGCCTGGGTGTCTCCGGTCGCCGGGCCGTAGATCTCCAGCTCGGCGAGCTGCCCGGCGGGCCAGGCGCTGTTCGCGGTGAACAGCAGCCGCAGGTAGCGGGTGGACGCGGTGGGCACGGTGACGGTGACCGTGTTGCCGCCGGCCGGGTCGAACGCGTACGCCGCGGACGCGACGAGCGTGCCGAACGTGGAACCGTTGGTGCTGCCCTGCACGGTCAGCGTCTGGGTGCGCGCGCCCCAGCCGGTGGGCAGCCGCAGCACCAGCCGGTTGACGCTGGTCGCGGCGCCCAGGTCGGCCTGGATCCACTGCGGGAACGCGTTGTTCGGGCTCTCCCAGTAGGTGCCCGCGTTGCCGTCGTTGGCGTTGCCGGCCCCGTACACGTCGGAGTGGCCGCTCTCGGTCATCGTCCTGCCGAGCGCCAGGTTGGTCGAGGAGCTGGCGGTGCCGTAGACCTCCAGCTCGGCGAGTTGGGCGGCGGCCCAGCCGGTGTTCGCGGTGACGACGACGCGCAGGTAGCGGGCGTTGGTGGCGCCGAACCCGAGCGTCACCGTGTTGCCGGCGGCCGGGCTGAACGCGCGGGCGGCGGACGCGACGACAGTGGTGAAGCCGCTGCCGTCGGCGCTGGCCTGCACGGACAGCGTCTGGTTGCGGGCCTCCCAGGCGGCGGGGAGCTTGAGCACCACCTGGTCGACGGCGCGGCTGGTGCCGAGGTCGACCTGCGCCCACTGGGGCAGCGCGCCGCTGCTCTCCCAGTAGCTGCCCTGGTTGCCGTCGGTCAGGTTGGCCGTGACGTAGGGGCCGTTGACGCTGCTGGCGCTGGCGGGCCGGCCGGCGGCGAGGTTCGGGCCGCCGGCGGCCAGGGCCGGTGGGGCCGGCGCCGCGGTGACGGCCAGGCCGACCGCGGCGAGCACCGCGACCATTCCGGTACGGAGTCTGGACATGGTGAACGGACACCTTCTTCCCGGGGGACGTGGAGAGGCGTTGACGGGGTGGGGGGGGATGTGGTGCGGCGGGGATCCGGACCGGTCCCCGCCGCACCGGGTCAGGAGGCGTAGACCTCGAACTCGGAGAGCTGGCCGGCCGGCCAGCCGGTGTTACCGGTGAACGTCAGCCGCACGAAGCGGCGGTCAGCGGAGGGCAGCGCGATCGACACGCTGTTGCCGGACGCCGGGTCGAACGTGTAACCGGCCGCCGACTTGAGCGTGGTGAACGACGCGCCGTCGGTGGAGCCGAGCACGGCCACCGTCTGGGTGCGGGTCTGCCAGGCCGCCGACGGCGGCAGCTTGAGCACCACCCGGGCCACCGGCCGGGCGCTGCCCAGGTCGACGGTCACCGACTGCGGGAAGGCGCTGTTGGCGCTCTCCCAGTAGGTGTCGGCGTTGCCGTCGACCGTGTTGCCGGCGCCGTAGACGTCGGCGTGGCTGGTCTCCGCGACCGGCCGGCCGGCGGCCAGGTTGCCGGTCGGCGGCGCGGTGGTGGGCGGCGGGGTCGACGGCGGCGGGGTGGTGGGCGGCGGGGTGGTCGTGCTGCCGCCGTACACCTCCAGCTCGGAGAGCTGGGCCGCCGGCCAGCCGGTGTTGCCGGTGACGGTGACCCGGACGTACCGGCGGGCGCCGGAAGGCAGCGCGATCGAGACGCTGTTGCCGGCCGCCGGGTCGAACACCCGGCCCGCCGACGAGGCGAGCGTGCTGAACGAGGAGCCGTCGGTGGAGCCGAGCACGGACAGCGTCTGCGTGCGGCGCTCCCAGCCGGCCGGCAGCTTGAGCACCACCCGGTCGACAGTGCGCGACGCGCCGAGGTCGACGGTCAGCGACTGCGGGAACGTGTTGTTGGCGCTCTCCCAGTAGCTGGCCGCGTTGCCGTCGACCGCGTTGCCGGCCGCGTACGTCTGGTTGACGCTGGTGGCGGTCGCCGGCCGGCCCAGGGCCAGGTTCCCGCCGGTCGGCGGCGGCGTGGTCGGCGGCGCGGTGGTCGGCGGTGCCGTGGTCGGGGGCGCGGTGGTCGGGGGCACGCTGGTGGGCGGCGGGCTGGACGGGCCGTTGCCCCACTGCGGCTGCGGCCACGGCCCGCAGTACGGGGTGGCCGTGTACCAGCCGGAGTTGCCGGTGCCCTGGGTGATCTGGAAGCCGCTGCCCACGCAGTTGTGCATCGGGTTGGCCTGGGCGATGTTGGTGGCCCGCACGTTCGTGAAGCTGACCTGGCTGGGCGCCTGTACCTGGAGCGCGTACGTGCCCGCGCCGTCGATCCGGACGTTGGTGAAGCTGATGCCGCTGGTCTGTCCCTCGATCCAGTGCAGCGCCGCGTACGAGCTGTCCAGGATGTCGGTGTCGGTGACGTTGATGGCCGCGCCCTGGATCGGCTCGTTGAGCGCGGAGAACCAGATCGCGCCGACCCCGAAGTTCCAGTTGTAGTCGGAGTTGCCGTTGCGGATCAGCGTGTTGCGGGCCACCGTGATGGTGCCGGCCACCGCCGTCGGCCCGGTGACGCCGGGATAACGGTTCGCCACGTGGATGCCGCCGCCGTTGGTCACCGAATCGGCGGTCACGTTGTCGGCGATGGTGATGTTCCGCCCGCCGTAGGTGACCAGGTGGTTCGCCAGGATCGTCACGCCGATGGTGTTGTGGGTGAACGAGTTGCCGACGTTCGGCACGCTCTGCGCCCACATGGCCAGCGCGTCGTCGCCGGTGTTGCGGACGAACGTGTTCGTCACCGTGGAGTTGGTGACGCCCCAGTGGAAGTTCACCCCGTCGGCGGTCTGGTCCAGGATGCGGCTGTTGCGGATGGTGAAGTTGTCCATCGGGCCGTCCATCCAGGCCCCGACCTTGGTGTGCTGCAACCACAGGTTGTCCACCACCGAGTCGGTCATCGCACCGCCGAGCGCGTTGACCTGGTCCTCGTCGACCCGCTCCCGGATGTCGCCGATGATGGCGAAGTCCCGCAGCGTGACGTTGCGGCTCGGCCCGCCGGCCTCGTGCGAGCGGATCTCCCCGGAGTAGCCGCCGCCGGGCACGTACTTGCCGTAGATGCCGGCGGCGCGCTTACGGTCGGTGGGGTGCCGGCCGCCGAGCACCGAGTACCACGGCCCGGCGCCGCGCAGCGTCACGCCGTCGACCACCACGTGGTCCCACAGCGTGAACGTGCCGGACGGGATCCACACCGCCTTCCCCTGCGCCTTGCCGGCGTCCACCGCGGCCTGGAACTTCGCGGTGGAGTCGCTGGCGCCGGTCGGGTCCGCGCCGAAGTCGGTGACCACGTCCAGCACGCCGGACGGCTTGCTGATCGGCGCGCCGACCAGCTCGAAGTCGGCCAGGTCGATGGTGAACGTGGGTGACTGCGCGGTCGAGGAGACCTGGAGGCGGATCTTCGTGCCGGCCGGCCAGGTGGTGCCGAACATGGCCCGGGTCTCGTCGTAGAAGTGGTGCGGGTTGGTGTCGCCCGGGTTGTTGTTGAACGGGTAGCCGCCGTAGTACCAGCCGTACCGGGAGGTGACCGGCACGGCCTTGACCAGCGTGCCGTTCGCGCGCAGGTCGATGCTGGCGTCCCGGCCGGTGCCGGCGGCGTTGTCCGGCAGGCTGTAGCGGAACGTGACCGCGTTCGCCGGGGCGGCGAGCGTGAACTCGACGTACTCCCCGACCG
Source organism: Micromonospora sp. RP3T (assembly GCF_003027925.1). Taxonomy (GTDB): domain Bacteria; phylum Actinomycetota; class Actinomycetes; order Mycobacteriales; family Micromonosporaceae; genus Micromonospora. The sequence continues at coordinate 221,617 of NZ_PYPS01000004.1, read as the reverse complement.
CGTCGAGCGTGACCGCCTCCCGGCCGGACGCTTCCGACGGCAGCGTGCCGTAGCGCCGGTCGGGGCCGATCTTCGTGCCGGTGTGCGCGGCCTGCTCCGCCTCCTGCTCCCGGAACGGGACGGTGGCGCCGCGGCCGGCGATGTCGAACGGGGACAGACCGGCGGCCTGCGCCGGGGTGGCGGTGGAGGTCAACGCCACGACGGTCAGTGTCGAGGCGGCGAGCGCGGCGGCGGCCAGGGCCGCCAGCCCGGTGCTGCGGTGGCGGTGCGCGGTACGGTGCTCGGCCATGCGGGGTGTGCTCCCTTTCGTCGGTGGCCAGGTCCCCCGTTGCGGCGGTGCGGTTCCTTCCTCCCCCAGGTGTGCCGGCGGCCGGGACGGGCCGTCGGTCGTGGTGCGGCGCGGTGGCGCCGACGGCGGGACGGAGCCGCCGGCGCCACCGCGGTTCAGTGCGATCCGGTACGCAGCCAGACCGCGGTGTCCGGTGGCAGCCGGTCGTCGTCGAGTGGACCGCTGGCCAGCAGCAGCCGGTCGTGCGCGGGCAGCGGCACGGCCTCGCGGCCCAGGTTGACCAGGCAGGCGAAGCCCGGTTCGCGGGCGAACGCGAGCACCCCGTCCGGCGCGGGCAGCCAGCGCAACGCGCCGTCGCCGAGCGCCGGTTCGGCCCGGCGCGCGGCCAGCGCCGCCCGGTACAGCTCCAGCATCGAGTGCGGGTCGCCGGTCTGGGCGCGGGCCGTACGGTCCTTCCAGTCCGCCGGCTGCGGCAGCCACGGCGCGGCGGTGGCGTCGTCGGGGCTGAACCCGAACGGCGGTGTGTCGCCCTGCCAGGGCAACGGCACCCGGCAGCCGTCCCGGCCCGGGTCGACCCGTCCGGAGCGTTCCCACATCGGGTCCTGCCGCAGCTCGTACGGGATGTCCTCGACCTCCCAGAGCCCCAGCTCCTCGCCCTGGTAGACGTAGGCGGCGCCGGGCAACGCGAGACTGAGCAGCGCGGCGGCGCGGGCCCGCCGGGTGCCCAGTTCCAGGTCGGTGGGGATGCCCTCACGCTTGGCGGCGAAGCTGAACGTGGTGTCCGCCCGGCCGTAGCGGGTGACGTGCCGGGTGACGTCGTGGTTGGACAGCACCCAGGTGGCCGGCGCGCCGACCGGCGCGTGCGCGGCCAACGTGCCGTCGATGCTGTCGCGCAGCGCGGCGGCGTCCCAGGCGCAGCCGAGGAAGTCGAAGTTGAACGCGGTGTGCAGCTCGTCCGGGCGCAGGTAGTTCGCGAACCGTTGCCGGTCCGGCAGCCACACCTCGCCGACCAGCGCCCGCTCGCCCGGGTACTCGTCGGCGATCCGCCGCCAGGCCCGGTAGACGTCGTGCACGCCGTCCTGGTCGCGGAACGGGTGCGGCCGGTCCGGGTGGACCTCGGGCAGCGTGCCGTCCTTGACCAGCAGGCCGGCCGAGTCGATGCGGATGCCGTCCACGCCCCGGTCGAACCAGAACCGCAGGACGTCGGAGAACTCGGCGCGCACCCGGGGGTGGTCCCAGTTGAAGTCCGGTTGCTGCGGCGCGAACAGGTGCAGGTACCAGTCGCCGGGTGAGCCGTCCGGGTCGGTGGTGCGGGTCCAGGTCGGGCCGCCGAACTCGCCGGTCCAGTCGGTCGGGGGCCGGGAGCCGTCCGGGCCCCGGCCGGCCCGGAACCAGAACAGGTCCCGTTCCGGCGCGTCCGGGCCGCCGGCCAGCGCCGCCCGGAACCACGGGTGCGCATCCGAGCAGTGGTTCGGCACCACGTCGACGATGGTCCGGATGCCGAGCGCGTGCGCCTCGGTGATCAGCGCCTCGACCTCGGCGAGCGTGCCGAAGACCGGGTCGATGTCGCGGTAGTCGGCCACGTCGTAGCCGGCGTCGGCCATCGGCGACGGGTACCAGGGGCTGAACCAGATCGCGTCGACGCCGAGCGCGGCGAGGTGGTCCAGGCGGGACCGGATGCCGGCGACGTCACCGATCCCGTCGCCGTTGCCGTCGGCGAAGCTGCGCGGATAGACCTGGTAGATCACCGCGGAGCGCCACCACGGGCTACTGTCGACAATGGACACGGTCACCTGCTTTCTGCGGGTCGGTTCGGCTTCGGCGGGGCCTGCGGGCGGCGGCGCCCGGTCAGCCCTTGAGACCGCCGGTGGTCAGGCCGGACATGATGTTCCGTTGGAAGATCAGGAACAGCACGACGGTCGGGATCGCGGCGATCACCGAGGCGGCGATCACCACGTTCATCGGGGTGCCGCCGGCGAAGGCGTAGATGCCGACGCTGACCGTGCGCGTCTCCGGCGACGGCATGACCAGCTTCGGCCAGAGGAAGTCCTTCCACACCGCGGTCACCGCGAAGATCGCCACCACACCGAGGATCGGGCGGGACATCGGCAGCACGATCGACCAGAGCGTGCGCAGCGGCGACGCGCCGTCCATCACGGCGGCCGACATCAGGTCCTCCGGGATCGAGTCGAAGAACCGCTTGAGCAGGAAGATGTTAAACGCGTTGGCGACCAGTGGCAGCCAGATCGCGAACGGCGAGTCGAGCAGATTCAGGTGCACGATCGGCAGGTCGATCACGGTCACGTACTGCGGGACGATCAGCACCATCGCCGGGATCATCAACGTCGCCAGCATCAGGCCGAGGATCAGGCCACCCAGCACCGGGCGCAGTTTCGACAACGCGTACGCGGCAGCGGTGTCGAACACGAGCTGGAACAGCACCGCGCCGGTGGCGTAGTAGAACGTGTTGAACAGCAGTTTCGCCAGGTCGAGGTTGGTCCACGCGTCGACGTAGTTCTGCGGCTGCGGGTCGCGCGGGAACAGCGACGGCGGCGTCTGCGCGATCTCCTGGCCGCTCTTGAGCGCGCCGGTGACCATCCAGTAGAGCGGGCCGAGGAAGACCAACGTGAACGCCACCACCACGACGGCGAGCACGGCCCAGTAGAGGACCCGGCCGCGTCCGCGCCGCAGTTGGGCCGGGGAGACGAGGGTACGGGTGGAGTCGACTGCCATGTCCTAGTCCTGTCTCGCGGTCAGTCGCACGTAGACGGCGGAGAACCCGGCCAGCACCACCAGCATGATCACGCCGAGCGCGGCGGCGCCGTTGAGGTCGTTCTGGAAGAAGCCGTGCTGATAGATCAGGTACGCCACCGAGGTCGCCGAGTCCTCGGTGCCGGCGCCGTTGGCGAGGATCAGCGGCTCGATGAAGAGCTGCATGGTGGCCACGATCTGGAGCATCGCCAGCAGCGCGAGGATCAGCCGGGTCTGCGGGATCGTCACGTGCACGATCCGCCGCCACACGCCGGCGCCGTCGATCTCGGCGGCCTCGTACAGCTCGCCGGGGATGTTCTGCAGGGCGGCCAGGTAGATCAGCACCGCGCCGCCCATGTTCATCCAGGTCGACGCCAGCACCATGGCCGGCATCGTCATGGTCGGCGACTGCATCCACTCCGAGGTGGGCAGCCCCAGCGCGGTGAGCACCGCGTTGAACAGTCCCGCCTCGCTCGGGTCGTACGCGTAGAACTTGAACAGGAACAGCGCGGACGCCGGCGGCAGCATCACCGGCAGGTAGACCAGCACCCGCAGGTAGCCCTTGGCGTGGCGCAGCTCGTTGAGCAGGATCGCCACGAAGAACGGCACCGCGTAGCCGAGCACGAGCGCCAGGCCGGTGAAGACGAAGGTGTTCTTCCAGGCGGTCCAGAAGCTCGGGTCGGCGATGATCCGGGCGTAGTTGTCCCAGCCGACCCAGGTGGTCTCGCCGCGCCGGGTGCGCTGGAAGCTCATCACCACGCCACGGACCATCGGGTACCAGGAGAAGACGGCGAAGCAGGCGACCGCGCCGATGAGGAACGTGTGCCCGGTCAGGTTGTCCCGTACCTTCCGGCCGAGCCCGGCGCGGCGCGCGGCGGTCTGCCGCGGCGGCGGTGCGGGACGGCCGGGCCGGCGGGTGGCACCCGGGGCGGTGGTGAGCGCCAAGGCAACTCCTGCGGTAGTGGGTGGGGGCCGGTGCGGCCGGCCCCCACCCCGGTCGGGTCAGCTACCGGCGGCGAGGAGCTGGTTGACCTTGTCCTCGGCGGTCTTGAGCAGGGCGTCGATGTTCGCGTTCGGGTTGGTCAGCACCCCGGACATCGCGGCGTCGAGCACCGCGTAGATGGCCTGGGCGTTGCGCGGCTCCCCCTTGATCGGCACCGGGTTCGCCTCGAAGGCCGTGAAGTTGGTGGTGTCCACGTTGGCGTTGGCCTTGCGCAGCTCCAGTTCCTGCTTCTGCGCGTCGCTGCCGCCTGTGAACAGCAGCGGCTGGGGCAGGCCCACCGGGTAGTTCTGCGGCTTGGCCCGGACGTAGTCGAACTGGCCCTTGCCGGGCGTGAGCTTCTGGTACGCGATCCACTTCAGACCGGCCTTCACCTGCTCCGGGCTCAGGCCCTTCTTGAAGAAGTAGCCCTCGCCGCCGCCGAGCGTCGCCTTGGCGGGCCCGTCCTGGCCGGGCAGCGGGCCCATCGCCCAGTCCTGGTACTTGCCCTGGAACTGGCTGACGATCGCCTGGGTGGCGTCCGGCGCGCCGATGAACATGCCGACCTTGCCGGCCCCGGCGTTGGTCAGCAGGTCACCCCACTGGAGAAGCTGGCGGCTGCCCATGCTGTTGTCGCCGTACCGCATGTCCTTGAGGTTCTGCAGGACCTGTTTGCCCGTCGGGTTGTTGAAGTCGGCCTTCTTGCCGTCGGCGCTGAGCACCTGGCCGCCCTGGGAGTAGAGCAGCGAGGTGAAGTGCCAGCCGCCGGTGTTGCCGGCGCTGTACTCGGAGTACCCGGCGACGCCGCCGCCGAGCGCGGAGATCTTCTTGGCCGCGGCCCGCACCTCGGGCCAGGTCCTCGGCGGGTTGGCCGCGTCGAGGCCGGCGCGCTGGAACAGCGCCTTGTTGTAGATCAGGCCCATCGAGTAGTTCTTCACCGGGATGCCGTAGAGCTTGCCGCCGTCGGTGAAGACCTCCTTGAGCGCCGGGTCCACGCTGTCCCAGGTCGGGATGGTGTCAGTGGTGGCGTACCCGGTGATGTCCATCGCCTGGCCGGAGTCCAGCACCTGCTGGAGGTCGGTCATGTAGCCGTAGAAGACGTCGGTGACGGTGCCACCGGCGAGGCGGGCGGTGAAGTCGGGCGGGTTGTTGCACTGCTCGCCGACGCTGACGCTCTTCACCACGATGGTCGGGTTCTGCCGCTGGAACTCGGCGACGTCGTCGTTCCAGTTCTTCAGCAGTTCCTTCTGCGCGCCGACCGGCTGACAGTCGACCGTGATGGTGACCTTGCCGCCGGCGTCGGCGGAGTCGTCGCTCTTGGTGGAGCACGCCGCGAGGCTGAGCCCGAGGCCGGCCGCGAGCGCCGCCGCCGCGACCTTCCGATATTGCGGTACGGACATCTGTCCATCCCTTCGGGAACGGTTATATCGATGACCTGCACTGGTGTGGGTGACCCCCGGTGAGTGGAGTCAATGTAGCGACGCCGACTCTTAACGGCAAGGTTTCAACGTGATGATGAAAGAACACGACTTGATGACGGATGATCGAGACGACGACCCGAGAGGATGCCGAGCGCGGCACGGGGCGCGTGCCGCTTGACGGGCTACTTGCATTTTGCAAGCATGGTCCCCATGAGCCTCTTCATCACCTGCCCGGTCGAGAGCGTCGAGCGCGCGACCGCCTTCTACACCGCGCTCGGCTGGACCCTCAACGCCGAGATGTCCGACCACAACGTGTCGTGCTTCGCGATCGCCCCCGAGCAGTACGTCATGCTCGGCAGCCGCGAGATGTACGCGAGCGTCGGCGGAGTCGAAGAGCTGGTCGGCGGAGCGCAGACGCCCTCGAAGGTCACGGTCTCGTTCGACCTGGACAGCCGCGAGGCGGTCGACGAGCTCGTCGACCGCGCCGGCGCCGCCGGCGGGCGGATCGGTGACACCGACGACTACCCCTTCATGTACCAGCGCCAGTTCGACGACCCCGACGGCTACCACTACTCACCGTTCTGGATGAAGACGGACGCCGATCCGACCGCGTGAGCGACCTCGCCGCGGCCCTCGACATCGTCGGCGCACGGTGGGCCCTGCTCATCGTGGAACGGCTGCTCGACGGGCCACAACGCTACGGCGATCTGCAGCGCGACCTCGGCGTGCCGACGAACATCCTCGCGACCCGCCTGCGCGAACTCGAAGCGGCTGGCGTGCTGCTCCGCCTACCCCTTCGACACAACACCCGGGCCTACGCGCTGACCGATCGCGGGTTGGCCCTGCGCGAGGCGATCGTCGCGCTCGGCAACTGGGGCCGGAACGAGGCCTAGGAAGCGCCTCTCCGGGGGGCGGGGGCGGTGGAGCCGCGTACCACCAGCTCGGGCTCGAAGAGCAGCTCGTCGTGCAGGACGCCGGCGCCCTCGATCTGGGTGACCAGCAGGTCCACCGCGGCCTGCCCCATCGTCTCGATCGGCTGCCGGACCGTGGTCAGCGGCGGATCGGTGCAGGTCATGAACGCGGAGTCGTCGAAGCCGACCACCGACACGTCGGCCGGCACCGCGCGGCCGAGCCGGCGGGCCGCCCGGATGGTGCCGAGCGCCAGCACGTCGCTGGCGCAGACGATGCCGGTCACCCCGCGCTCGATCAGCTTGGTGGCGGCGACCCGCGCCCCCTCCATGGAGAAGCTGGAACGCTCGACGAAGCGGCGCTCCGGGCCCCAGTCGGCGGCCCGGACCATGGCGTCCAGCTTGCGCCGCGAGGGCACGTGGTCCTCCGGGCCCAGCACCAGGCCGATCCGCTCGTGCCCGAGCGAGCGCAGGTGCCCGTACGCCTGCTCGACCGCGACCGCGTCGTCGGTGGACACGCGCGGGAAGCCCAGCTCCTCGACGCCGGCGTTGACCAGGACCACGGGCAGGCCCCGGTCGGTCAGCCGCCGGTAGTGCTCGTGCGAGGCGTCGGCGAGCGCGTACGAGCCGCCGGCGAAGATGACGCCGCTGACCTGGTGGTCGAGGAGCATCTCCACGTAGCCGGACTCCGGCACGCCGCCGATGGTGCGGGCGCAGAGCGCCGGCGTGAAGCCCCGTTGGGCGAGGGAGCCGGTGACCACCTCGGCCAGCGCCGGGAAGATCGGGTTCTGGAGTTCCGGCAGGACCAGCCCGACCAGTCGGGCCCGCTCCCCGCGCAGCTTCGTCGGGCGCTCGTAGCCGAGCACGTCGAGGGCGGTCAGCACGGCCGTCCGGGTCGCCTCGGACACGCCACCCCGACCGTTGAGCACCCGGCTCACGGTCGCCTCGCTGACGCCCGCCTTGCGGGCCACTTCCGTCAAGCGCTTCGTCACCGCGGCATCGTACGTCAGATTCTTGCAAGAAATGAACAGTGCATCGGCATCCTGCTGGCCAACCGGCACGGTCGTCAGCTCGAAAGATTCGAGCAGTTACATGCTTGAAAGCCTACAAGTGTCAGGAATAACATGAGGCACCTTGTCGGCCGGCACCCCCCGCCTCCGCCGAGGCCCCGTCCCTCCTCGCGAAAGTGGGTGCTCCGATGCAGCGGAGCGTGGAGAGCAGGTCGGGCCGTCGCCCGTCACTGCCGAGAATTCTCGCGGTGGCGGTCACCGCCGCCGCCCTCGTCGTACCGCCGGGTGCCGCCACCGCCGCGGCCGGGTCACCCGGCCCGGCGCCGGTGGTGACGCGGGCCGCCCTCGACCCGGCGCTGACCACCGGTCGCGGCGCCACCGTCGACCACGTCGAGCAGGAGGCGGAGAACGCGCGGACCACCGGCACCGTGATCGGCCCCGACCGCTCCGCCTACACGCTCGCCGGCGAGGCGTCCGGCCGACGCGCCGTGCGCCTGCTCCCCGGTCAGCACGTCGAGTTCACGCTGCCCCGGGCCACCAACGCGCTGACCGTGCGGTACAGCATCCCGGACGCGCCGGGCGGCGGCGGCATCACCGCGCCGCTGCGGGTCGACGTCGGGCGCGCTCCCGCCCGCACGATGCGGCTCACCTCGGCGTACGCCTGGCTCTACAACCAGTACCCGTTCACCAACGACCCCGACGCCGAGCTGCTGCACCCGGACTGGTGGATCACCGAGTGCTCCTGCGTGCCGGCCGCCACCACGCCCGCCCCGGCGATCGCCAAGCCGTTCCGGCCGCACCACTTCTACGACGAGCAGCGGCTGCTGCTCGGGCGCACCCACCGGGCCGGCGAGGTGGTCCGACTGACCGCGCCGACCGGGACGGCCGCCGCCTGGACGGTGATCGACCTGCTGGACGCACACCTGATCGCCCCGCCCCGGGTGGTGCCCCGCGCGGTCAACGTGCTCGCCTTCGGCGCCGACCCGACCGGGCGGCGGGAGTCCGCCGACGCGTTCGACCGGGCCGTCGCGTACGCCCGGCGGGTGGACCGTCCGCTCTACCTGCCGCCGGGCCGGTTCCAGGTCAATCGGCACGTGATCGTCGACGACGTGACGATCGTGGGCGCCGGAAGCTGGTACACCGTCGTGACGGGACGCGAGGTCGCCCTGGACCCGCCCGCGCCGGACGGCTCCCGGCACACCGGCGTCGGCTTCTACGGACGCGACGCCGCCGACGGCGGCAGCCGCGACGTCCACCTCGCCGGCTTCGCCATCGAGGGCGACGTCCGCGAGCGGATCGACACCGACCAGGTCAACGCGCTCGGCGGCGCGCTCAACCACAGTACGATCGACGGCCTCTACCTGCACCACACCAAGGTCGGCATGTGGTTCGACGGGCCGATGACCGGGCTGCGTGTCACGGACACCGTCATCGCCGACCAGATCGCCGACGGCCTCAACTTCCACACCGGCGTCACGCGCTCCTCGGTGACCAACTCGGTGGTCCGCAACAGCGGCGACGACGCGCTGGCCATGTGGTCGGAGGGGACCGCGAACACGGGCAACACGTTCGCGTACAACACGGTGCAGTCCCCCGTGCTGGCCAACGGCATCGCGCTGTACGGCGGCGCCGACCTGACCGTGGCGCACAACCTGGTCGCCGACCCGGTACGCGAGGGCAGCGCGATCCACGTGGGCGCCCGGTTCGGGGCCGAGCCGTTCGCCGGCCGCGTCCGGATCACCGGCAACACCACGGTCCGGGCCGGCACCTACGACCTGAACTGGAACATCGGCCTCGGCGCGATCTGGTTCTACGCGCTGGACCGCAGCATCGACGCCGACATCCAGGTGACCGGTGACGCCTACCTGGACAGCACCTACAACGCGATCATGCTGGTCAGCGACTGGCCGGTGAAGGATCAGGTCCGCATCGACGGCGTCGTGTTCCGCGACGTCCGGGTCGACGGCACCGGCACGTCGGTGGTGAGCGCCCGGACCGCCGGCGGCGCGAGCTTCGCCGGCGTGGACGCGCGCAACGTGGGCGCGGTCGGGGTGAACAACTGCGGCTCGTTCCACTTCACCCCGGCCGGGTCGGAGTTCACCGTGACCGACCTCGGCGGCAACGGCGGATGGCTCGCCCCGTGGCTGCTGCCCAACACCATCACCTGCGACGACCGCCCCCCGGTGGTGCCGCCGCCCCCGCCGTCGACCTGGTGATCGGTACCGCACACGCGTGATGCCGCCACCTCGGTGAGGTGGCGGCATCAGCGCGGTGGATCAGGCCTCGGTGAGCTGGCCCCGCAGCTTGGTCAGGGCGCGGGCGAGCAGCCGCGACACGTGCATCTGGGAGACACCGACCTTGGCGGCGATCTCGCTCTGGGTCAGGTTGCCGTAGAAGCGGAGCGTGAGGATCTTCTGCTCCCGCTCGTCGAGCGTGGCCAGCGCCGGGCCGAGCGAGGCGCGCAGGTCGGCCAGCTCGTACTCGTTGTCGTCGATGCCGAGCGTGTCGCCCAGCTCGGTGGCGCTGTCGCCGTCGCCGATCGGGGTCGAGAGCGAGACCGCGTTGTAGGCGCGCGCGCCCTCCAGGCCCTCCAGGACCTCTTCCTCGGTGACGCCGAGGTGCGTGGCGATGTCGGCGACGGTCGGCGCCCGGTTGAGCGTCTGGGTCAGCGAGCTGTTCGCCTCGGAGATGCGCAGCCGCAGCTCCTGGAGGCGGCGCGGCACCCGGATGTTCCAGGTGCGGTCGCGGAAGTGCCGCTTGATCTCGCCGAGGATGGTCGGGATGGCGAAGCCGGCGAAGTCGACACCGCGGGAGGCGTCGAACCGGTCCACCGCCTTGATCAGGCCCAGCGCGGCCGTCTGCGCGAGGTCACCGGCCGGCTCGCCGCGACCGCTGTAGCGGGCGGCCAGGTGGTTGGCCAGCGGCAGCCACGCCTCGATGACCTGGTTGCGCAGGGCGGCCCGCTTCGGGTGGTCCGCCGGCAGTTCGGCGAGCGCCGCGATCAGCTCGCTGGCACGGGACTCCTCACCGGTCTGCGGCGCGCGGTGCACCTCGGTGGCGGACGGTGCCATGGTCATCGTGGTCATGCTGCCCTTCCTGTCCTCGAAGAACGGGTGGGACCCCCACACCGGTCGTGGGAGCAACACTAGACCAAAGTTCACCAGCAAATCAACCGAACGGACGATGGATGTTTGCCTCATAAGTGGACAAAAAATCAGCGCGGCAGCAGCGGACGGTAATCAGCGGCGGTCAGCGGCAGTGCCGACACGCTTCCGTCGGCGCGCGGCACCTCCAGCGGCTCGCCGTCCCGGCGGAACGCGACGCTGTCCACGTCCGGCCGTTGGGTCAGGCTGCACACGATCTGCCCGAACGCGAGCACCTCGTCGTTACGGCCGGTCTCCTCGCCGGCCTGCCGCACGTCGACAGTGGCGACGGTGCCGGCCAGCGCCGCCCCGGCCACCGCCACCGTGCCCGGCAACGCGGTGGCCAGCCCACGCCGACGCTCCGTCTGGTCCGGCCCGGCCAGCAGGTGCTGAAGGTGGGCGTCCACCCCGGGCAGGCCGTCCACCCGGCGGGTCACCACCGCCAGCCCGTCGTCGCGCACGAAGCAGAACGGCTCGTCCACCCGCCCGTCCGGATCGGCCGTCGTGGTGCCCGCCGGCGTCGGGAACCGCCCGGGCGGCGGCTGGACCAGCCGGGGCTCGTCGTCGACCGGCACGCCGCAGCCGGCCAGCAGCACGACCGCGAGCACCGCCGGCACCAGCCGTCGAACGGTCGGCCGCCCGCCGGCGGCAAGACCCGGCACCGCCCGCCGCGTCATCGGACCGCTCCCGGCAGCTCGATCCGGAACCGGGCGCCCCGCCCCCGGTCCAGCACGGCGGCGGTGCCGCCGTGCGCGGCGGCGTGCTGGGCCACCAGGGCCAACCCGAGGCCGGTGCCGTCGGTGCCGGCCCGGGCGTGCGCGGCCCGGCCCCGGACGAACCGGTCGAAGATGGCCTCCCGATCCGCCGGCGGCACCCCCGGCCCGTCGTCGTCGACCTCCAGGACGCCCACCCCGTCCGCCGCGCCGAGACGGACCGCGACCGGCCCCCCGCCGTACCGCTCGGCGTTCTCCAGCAGGTTCAGCAGGACCTGGGCGAACCGGCGGCGGTCGATCCACCACTGGTGCGGCACCCCGTCGGCCACCGCCACCAGACTCTCCGGCAACGACCGTTCCCGGCAGGCGGCCCGCGCCAGCTCGGCCACGTCGACGGTCTGCCGGTGCGCGGGCTGCTCGGTGCGGGCGAGCTGGATGAGGTCGTCGACCAGCCGCTGGAACCGGGCCACCTCGTCGGCGACCAGGCCGGCCGCGGTGGCGGTGCGCTCGTCCTGGTGCTCCTTGCGACGGTTCAGCACGCTCGCCGCCGCGGCCAGCGTCTGGAGCGGGGAGCGCAGCTCGTGGCTGACGTCGGCGGCGAACCGCCGGTCCCGGTCGATCCGCTGCACCAGCTTGTCGACCATCTCGTTGAACGAGCTGGACAGGCGGGTGAGGTCCGGGTCGGTGGTCGGGTCCAGGCGGGTGGCGAAGTCGCCGGCCGCGATCCGCTCGGCGGCGTCGGCGACCGCGGTGAGCGGGCGCAGGCTGCTGCGGGTGGCGTACCAGCCCAGCGCCGCGCCGGCCCCGGCGATCATGATGGCCACCGCGGTCAGCGCCAGCCCGACCACCTGGAACGTGTCCTCCACCTCACGCAGCGAGGTCAGCTCGTAGTACCCCAGCTCGCCCGGGAGCGGCACGCCGACCAGCAGCGTCGGCTGCCCGTCGAGGCGGATCCGCTGCACGGCGGGCTGCCCGTCGGCGACCACGCGTTGCAGTTCCGCCGGCACCGAGCTGGCGCCCACGTCGGCGGTGCGGGCGTACCACCCGGTGCGCAGGTGCAGCAGCGGACGCCGGGCGCTGCCGGTGTCCAGCGAGCGCAGCACGGCCACCACGTCCGGCGCACCGGTGTCCAGCCCCGACCGGACCACCCCGGCGTCGTAGTACGCGGCCCGGATCGCGGTGCGCTCACGCTCGTCGAGCAGCGAGCGGCGGGTCAGGTCGTACGAGAAGAGCGCCATCAGCGCGGCCAGCAGCAGGGCGCCGACGGCGAACGCGGCGGTGACCCGGGCGCGCAGTCCGGGTCGACTCATCGTTGCAGCTTGTAGCCGAGGCCCCGGAGCGTGACCAGGTGGCGGGGGTTGGCCGGATCCGATTCGATCTTCTGCCGCAGCCGGCCCACGTGCACGTCGACCAGCCGCTCGTCACCGGTCTCGTAGCCCCAGACGCGGCTCAGCAACTGCTGCCGGGACAGCACCCGACCGGCGTGTTCGGCCAGCTCGCAGAGCAGCCGGAACTCGGTGCGGGTCACCGGCACCGGGTGGCCCGAACGGCGCACCTCGCCGGCCTCCGCACTGATCTCCAGGTCGCCGAAGAACTGGGCGGGGGCGGGGCCGGCGACGGTCCGGGCCCGCCGGCGCAGGGCCCGCAGCCGGGCCGACAGCTCCTTGATCGCGACCGGCTTGACCACGTAGTCGTCGGCGCCGGCCTCCAGCGCGGCGACGATGTCGTGGGTGTCGTCGCGGGCGCTGATCACCACGACCGGGACCTCGTCGTCGCGGCGCAACTGGCGGATGCAGTCGAAACCGTCGATGCCGGGCAGCATCAGGTCGACGAGCACGTAGTCGGCCGGGCTCTCCCGCTGCCGCCGCAGCCCCTCCTCCGCCGTCGCAGCCCCGTCTGCCCGGTAGCCCTCCTCCTCCAGCGCGAGCTGGAGCGCGAGCCGGATACGGTCGTCGTCCTCGATCACCAGTACGGCCGTCATAGGGGCATCATGACCGGCGCAGCACGGGTCGCCCAATCGCGCCGGCCGTTCGTGGCTTTTGTCATCGAACCGTCATCCAACCGTCCGGTGACCTCCACGGTCACCGCCAAGAGTGGGAGCGGACCGGAACCCGTCACGGAAGCGATCTGATGACCACCAGCCTGCCGCCCTCCCCGCCGGAGCCCACCGTGCCGCACGTCCGGGTGGAGATCACCGAGGAACTGGACCTGGCCGGACTGCCCGAGGTCACCCACGTACTGGATCAGATCCTGGCGCTGCGCCCCCGCGCGGTGACTATCGACCTGGCCGAGTGCCGGCACGTGGACGCCGCCGCCATCGCGCTTCTGCTGGACGTGCACCGCCAACTCGCCCGGCGTGACGGAACTCTCACGCTGAGCAACCCACATCCCCGGATCCGGCGCATCCTGGCCACCGCCGGACTCGGCGTGACCGTTCCCATCGTCGACACGCCCCGCCCGGCCACGCGCGGCCGGGCCCGGGTCTCGTCCGCGCCACGCTGAGGAGGAGTGGTGACCGTCAGCACGCTCGTCGGGGCGCTGGTCGTGGGACTCGCGGTGGGCGGGTTGGGGCGGCTGGCCGTCCCGGGACGGAAGGCCGTACCGGTCTGGTTGACCCTCGCGCTCGGGGTGGCCGCCGCGCTGCTCGGCGCGATCGTGACCGGGTTGGTCGACCGACGGCCGGACGGCACCGTGCTGGTGTCCCTGCTGGTGCAGTGCGGTTTCGCCGCCCTGGCCGTCATCCTGGCGGTGCTGGCCGCCGGCCGGCCCGGGGCGGAACGGTCGGCGCCGCCCGACCCGGGGGCCCGGCGGAAGGAGGAGGTGTGACTGTCGTACCGGCGGAACACCTGATGATGCTGATCTGCGACGCCTGCGGCGACAGCGTGACCGGCACGGGCACCACGCTGCCGGACGCCGAGGTGGTGTGGACGCTGGTCTTCGAGCACGACTGGGTCGGTTCCCCGTTCGCCTCCGGACCGCACCACTGCCCCCGGTGCAGCGCCCGGGCGGCGGTCGCCGACGACGGGCTGGGCCTGGACGACCTGGAACAGGTCGGGGGGCAACCGGCCGCGCCGGAGACGGACTCCGCCGAGGCGGTACGCCGGGCGCTGACCGACCGGCACGTCCGGGGCGAGCGGGTGCTTGTCGACCTCGCCGGCCTGGAGGTGATCGACTCCGTCGGCCTCGGCCTGCTGGTCCGCGCGCACCAGGAGGCCCGGCGGGACGGCCGGCGGCTGTGCCTGGTGGCGCCGTCGCGGTTCGTGCTGACCGTGTTGCACACCATGCGGCTCGACGGCGTGTTCTCCGTCGTCGACGACCGCGTCCCGGCGTCGGGTGCCGCACCCGACCCGAGGTCACGAGCGAGCAGAAGGAGCCTCCCGCAGTGATGATGCCCTGGCCGTACCCCGATTTCCCGTTCGCCGGCGACGGGCCGGAGCCCGACGGCGCGGACGTGCGGCTGGCCTCCCTGGTGGCCCAGCGGCTCAGTGCCGACTGGACCACCCGGCGGCAGCAGATCACGGTCACCGTGCAGAACCGGGTGGTCATCCTCGCCGGCATGGTCGCCGATCCGGAGACCCGGCGGGTCGCCGCCGAGCTGGCCTGGGACGTACCCGGCGTGTTCGACGTCTGCAACGCGCTGCGGCTCTACGGCGGGCGGCGCTCCCGGCGCTGATCCGCCGGTTGCACGCATCGGCGCACGCCTCTACCCTCTGCGTGGGAGCGCTCCCCAGGCCGCCACGTCGGGCTTTCCGGGCAGGTTGACGACGGGCACCGTCCGATCACCACCCACCAGATGGGACCTTCCCGCATGTTCTCGACTTCCCGCCCGTCCCGGCGGCATCTGCTCGTCGGCGGCGCGGTCGGCGCGCTCGCCCTGGCGGCGACCGCCGTCATGCCGACGACGGACGCGATGGCCGCGACCGGCTGCGCCGTCACCTACACCACCAACTCCTGGCAGGGCGGCTTCACCGCCAACGTGACAGTGAAGAACCTGGGCGACCCGGTGAGCAACTGGACGCTGGGCTTCAGCTTCCCCGACGGCGGCCAGCGGGTGGTGCAGGGCTGGTCGGCCACCTGGCAGCAGAGCGGCGCCGCGGTGACCGCGCGCAGCCTGGACTACAACGGCGCGCTCGGCACCGGCGCCAGCACCACCGTCGGCTTCAACGGCTCGTGGACCGGGTCGAACCCGAACCCGACCGCGTTCACGCTCAACGGCACGGTCTGCACCGGCGGCACGAGCACCCCGCCGCCCACCACGCCGCCGCCGACCACTCCCCCGCCGACCACCCCGCCGCCGCCCACCGGCACCACGCCGGTCGCGATCAACGGGCAGCTCCGGGTCTGCGGCGTCAACCTCTGCAACCAGTACGGCCGCCCGATCCAACTGCGCGGCATGAGCACACACGGGTTGCAGTGGTTCGCCAACTGCTACACCGACACCTCGCTCAACGCGCTCGCCGACGACTGGCAGGCCGACCTGCTGCGCATCGCGATGTACGTGCAGGAGCAGGGCTACGAGACGAACCCGGCCGCCTTCACCAACCAGGTGAACACGCTCGTCGACAAGGCCGAGGCCCGGGGCATGTACGCGCTGATCGACTTCCACACGCTGACCCCCGGCGACCCGACCTACAACCTGGACCGGGCCAAGACGTTCTTCGCCACCGTGTCGGCGCGCAACGCGGCCAAGAAGAACGTCATCTACGAGATCACCAACGAGCCCAACGGGGTGAGCTGGTCGACCATCCGCAACTACGCCGAGCAGGTCATCCCGGTGATCCGGGCGAACGACCCGGACGCGGTGATCATCGTCGGCACCCGGGGCTGGTCCTCGCTCGGCGTGTCCGACGGCGGCAACTCCGACGAGATCGTCAACAACCCGGTCCGGGCGGAGAACATCATGTACACGTTCCACTTCTACGCCGCGTCGCACAAGGACAACTACCGCAACGAGGTGCAGCGGGCCGCCGCCCGGCTGCCGCTGTTCGTCACCGAGTTCGGCACGGTGACCTACACCGGTGACGGCGCGGTCGACACGGCCAGCAGCAACGCCTGGCTCGACCTGCTCGACCGGCTGAAGATCAGCTACGCCAACTGGACGTTCTCGGACGCGCCCGAGGGCAGCGCGGCGCTGCGGCCGGGCACCTGCGCGGCAGGGAACTTCACCGGCACGTCGGTGCTGACCGAGTCCGGCGCGTACCTGCGCAACCGGATCCGTACCCCGGACAACTTCCCCACCTCCTGACCGGGCGGCCGGCGGCGGCCCTCCCCCTTCGGGTCGCCGCCGGCCCGCCCCCGCCCGGGTCGTAGCGTGAGCACATGACGCCGACCGCGACCGTGCTGCTGGTCTTCGGCCGGGGAGTGGTGGCCGACGACCACGGTTACCGGCTCACCGCCGAGGGTGTCGCCCGCACCCGCGCCGCCGTCGGGTACGTTCGTGCCCACGCGGCCGAGTTCCGGGCCGCGCCCGACGCGCGGGTGGTGTTCACCGGTGGCTGGCCGCACGGGCCGGCCGGGGCGCCGGACCCGCCGGCGGGCTGCCGCGAGGGGGAGCTGATGCGGGCGCTCGCCCGCGACGCCGGCCTCGACGCGTACGCCCGGCTGGACGCCGAGACGCGCTCCCGCACCACGTTGCAGAACCTCGCGCTCACCGTCCAGGACGGACTGCTCGGCGCGGCCGGGTTCACCGCCGCCCACCCGCTCGGGCTGGTCTCCCATCCGTGGCACCTGCCCCGCATCCGGCTGCTCGCCGCGCGGGCGCTCGGGCTACGCGGCGCGCAGTTGCTGGACGTGCCGGTGACCGGCCCGGACGCGGTGCCGGCCGGACGTGAACGGGCGGCCCGGGTGGCCTGCCGGATCGGCTATCTGGGCCTGCGTACCCCGGAAGCGCTGTTGCGCCGCGAACGTGGGCTGACCCGCGCCGCCCACCGCGTGGAACGGCTGCTCGGCACGCGGGGATTCGGGGCCCGACGCGCGGGGTAGAACGCTCGTCGATCCACCCGGCGGGCCGCGCCGGCGGACGACGCCAACCCGGGAGGTTCCGTGATCGTGCTGGTGCCGGTGTATCGGCCGGGTGACCGGCTGCCGCCGCTCGTCACCGACCTGACCGCCGCGTTGCCCGGGGCGTCCGTGCTGGTCGTCGACGACGGCAGCGGCCCGGACGCCGCGCCGGTGCTCGCCGAGGCCCGCGCCCGGGGCGCGACCGTGCTGCGCCGCCGGGTCAACCGGGGCAAGGGCGTGGTGCTGCGCACCGGTTTCCGGTACGCCCTGACGCACCGCCCGGACGAGGACGTGGTCTGTGTGGACGCCGACGGCCAGCACCAGGTTTCCGATGTGGTCCGCGTGGTCGACCGGATGCGCGACACCGACGCCCAGACGCTGGGAGTGCGCCGGTTCGACGGCGAGGTCCCGGCCCGCAGCCGGTTCGGCAACGCCGCGACCCGGGCCGCGTTCCGGCTGGCCACCGGCCGGGACGTACGGGACACCCAGACCGGGCTGCGCGCCTACCCGGCCGGGCTGTTGCACCGGCTCACCACGGTCCCCGGCGACCGCTTCGAGTACGAGATGAACGTGCTGCTGGACGCCGTCCGGGCCGGGTTGCCGATCGAACAGGTCGACATCGCCACCCGCTACCACGCCGGCAACTCGGGATCGCACTTCTCGGCGCTGGCCGACTCGGTCCGGATCTACCGCCCGCTGGTCGGCTTCGCCGCCGCAAGGGCGCTCTCGCTCGCCCCGGTCGGGGTGGACGCGCCCGCCGAGCGCGCGGCGACGCCCGACCCGTCCCCCGCCCGGACCTCCTGAGCCGGCGGCCGAAGATCCCGAGCCGGCGGGGCGGCCGGCGCGTGCCGGCCGCCCCCGGGCCCGGTCAGGGATAGCTGACCACGTTGACCGGCACGGTGTTCGTGCCCTGCGCCGGCCCGCCGGTGTCGTTGATGACGTGGGTGATCGACCCGTTGCCACCCAGCGAGACGGTGAGCAGGTCGTGGAACCGCACGCCGGCCCGGGTCGGGGCCTCGAAGGCGTGGTAGGCGGCGATGGTCGGGTCCACGTTGAAGTAGCAGTAGCTGCCCATCCCCCAGCCCTCGAACGAGGTGACCGGGTCGGCGACCTTGAACGCCGCGTACCCGACCCGGGAACCGTTCGTCCAGGCGGCGGCGTTCGGCGGGTCGTACGGCAGCTCGTTCTGGAAGAAGATGGTGCGCCCGTTCTCGCCGTTCCAGATCACCTCGTGCTTCTGGTAGTGCTCGACGAAGAGCCCGAGCGCGGTGACGTTGTCGCCGTTGACGATCAGTCCGGTGTCGGCGGTGTTCACGGTCCAGCCGATGCCGGTGCCGTGGTCGCCCCGCCAGGCCCAGATGTGGTCGATCAGCGCGTCGTCCTGGTTGACCACCAGGCTGGTGGTCGCCTTGCCGGCGTGCGCGCCGCCGATGCGGAAGAACACGTCCTGCACCGAGGTGGGGTCGGTGGCGTGCCGGGCCGCCGAGCCGGCGGGGCCGACCTGCAACAGCACCGGGGAGTTCACCGCGCCGGCGTCGAACAGCAGCCCGGCGAGCCGGACCCCGTCGACGTCGGCGACCGTCATCGGCACCACGCCGTTCTGCGGCACCAACGTGGGGTAGCCGATGCCGAGCACGACCGTGCCGGGCCGGTTGACCGCGATGGTCCGGTCGACGGCGTAGACGCCGGGCGTGAACAGCAGGTTCAGCCCCTGGGCCAGCGCGGTGTTGATGGTGGCCGCCGAGTCGCCGGGCTTCGCCACGTAGAACTGGCTCAGCGGGATCGACGTGCCGGGCGTGGCACCGCCCAGCCAGGACGCGCCGACCGCGTTGGTCCGGGTGGACGGCACGAACACCTGGTAGGCGCCGCCGCTGTCGAGGTAGAGGTAGGGCACGTCGCGGCTGACCGGGGTCTGGGCCAGCGTGGTGTACGGCGGGTTCGGGAAGCTGGTCGCGGGCGCGCCGACCACGCCGGAGTTGGTCACGTTCCAGACCGCGTTGAGGTACCCGCCCACGTTGCTGTCCCGGGTGTACCACTGCTGCTGGGAGTACGGCTGGACCACGCCGGTGACCCGGCTGTCCGCGATGTAGCCGCCGCTGGCCCAGCCGTAGCCGTTCGGGGCCAGGTTCAGGTCGCCCTGGATGTCCATCCGGCGGAACGGCGCGGCCTGCGACACCGCCCAGCGGGTGAAGCCGGCGGACGGGAAGACCCGCATGTTCGACGCCGAGCGCCAGAAGTTCTGGGTGGCGTTGCCACCGAACCAGCCGGCGTCCACCGTGACGTCGCCGTGGATGCGCACGTCCCCGGGGTTCCGGCCGAGCCCCATGATCGAGGTGTAGAAGCCGATCTGCGCGTTGATGCCGGAGTAGTCGCCCGGCTTGAACAGCAGCGCGTACCGCTCGGTGCCGAACTGGTTCGACTCCTGGGTGCGGAAGACGGCGTCGAGCTGGCTCTGGATGGTGGTGGCCGACATCGACGGGTCGAACGTGAGCACGTTGGGCCCGAGCGGTCCGCCGCCGGGCACGGTGCCGCCGCCGGTGGTGTTGACGACCAGTTCCCAGAGCGAGTAGCCGTAGCCGGTGGCCCGGGCTGTGCCGTACACCCGCAGGTAGCGGCCGGTACCGCTGACGGTCACCGCGTCGGTGCCGCCGTCGCCGCTGGTGGTGCCGTAGACCGAGGTCCAGGTGGCGCCGTCGGTCGAGGTCTGGATCTGGTACGCCCGCGCGTACGCGGCCTCCCAGGTGAGCACCACCCGGCAGATGGTACGCACGCTGCCCAGGTCGACGCGGAGCCACTGCGGGTCGGCGGCGGCGCTGGCCCAGCGGGTGCCCGGGTCGCCGTCGACCGCCGCCGAGGCGGGGGTGCCGGCGTTCTCGGTCGACGAGGCGGTGGCCGGTCGGCCCTGGGCCGCGTTCGTCGCGGTGTCGCAGCCGCTGCCGCCGCCGGTGGTGCCGTAGACCTGGAACTCCCAGAGCGAGTAGCCGTAGGCGGTGGCCCGCGCGGTGCCGGACACCCGCACGTAGCGGCCGGTGCCGTCGACGGTCAGGTCGTCGGTGCCGCCGTCGCCGTTCGTGGTGCTGAACACGGTGGTCCAGGCGGCGCCGTCGGTGGAGGTCTGCACCTGGTAGGCCCGCGCGTACGCACCTTCCCAGGCGAGGCTGACCCGGGAGACGGTGGCGGTCACGCCGAGGTCGACCTGGATCCACTGGGGATCGGCGAACGCGCTGGACCAGCGGGTGCCGGTGTTGCCGTCGGTGGCGTTGGACGCCGGGGTGCCGGCGTTCTCGGTCGAGGAGGCGGTGGTGGGCCGGCCCTGGGACAGCAGCGGGTCGGCGGCGCGGGCCGGCCCCGCCGGGGCGGTCAGCGCTCCGGCGGCGAGCAGCGCGGCCAGCGCGGCGAGCAGCCGGCGGACCGGCCGGCGGCGGACGGGCGGAAGGGGTGACATGGGCAGCTCCGGGACGGGTGGAGTGCGGGAACGGGCACGGGCGTGCCGGGGTGGCCGCCCGTGCGCTGGACCATCCCCGCACGCAGTGGCGCATGTCAATTCCCCGCAGCGGCTTCCCCCGCTTTTTTCGCACCTTGTGAAAAGTCCGGAACAAAGCGCCCGGCCGCGTCCTCACCCGGTCGCGGTCACCGCCGCCGCGACCCGCCGGACCCGCTCCGGGCAAGTGAGCACGTCGACGTTGTCGACGTACTGGTCCACCGCGCCGACCGGTGGCCGGTCGCGCAGGTCCGGGTCGTCGATCGACGCGCGCAGCGCCTCGACGAACCGACCCGCGTGCAGCACCAGGAACGGTCGGTCGTGGAACGGACGGGCGGTCGGGTCCACGGGCGCGGCCAGCCCGGCGTCGTTGGTCCAGGCCGCCACCGTCTCCAGGGCCCGCACCAGGCCGGCCTGCCGGGCCGGCCAGTCCCCGGGCCCGAGCGCGACCGCCAGCGCGTCCCGCACCGGCGCCGCCGCCGGCAGGCCGGCGAAGACCGTGCCGAGCCACTTCGGGTACGGCGGCCAGCGGCGGTGCAGCACCAGGCCGAGGCGCATCAGGTCACGGGCCAGCCCGGCCACGACGATCCGGCTGCCCAGGTCGTCGCCGACCTCGGCGCACCGGCCGGCCAGGTGCTCGGCCTGCGCCACCCGCTGCCAGCCGGCCAGCAGCACGTGCCGCCACACGTCGTCCGGGTACCACGCCAGCCGGGCGCGGACGGCGGTGAGCGCACCGTCCAGCCCGTCGTGGAACACCGCGCCGCCGGTCAGCTCGGCGAGCCGCTGCGTCGGCGTGGCCAGCCAGTCCGCCGCCGTCAGGCCCTCCCGCGGATCGACACCCAGCCGGTCCCGCAGCCACGCCCCGAGCTCGTCGACGCTCACCCCGTGCCGGTCACCGTCCGCCCGGACCACCCCGAGCCGGACCGTCGGTCCACCGGCGAACCGGGCCGGCCAGCCGAGGAACTCCCCCGGCAGTCCCGCGTCGAGCACCGCCCGCACCTCGGGCACCCGCGCCGCGTCCGCCACGAACACCTGGGTACGCGGACCCCAGTCGTGGTCGGTGGAGCGGGGCGTGTCGAGGCCGAACAGCTCGGAGCCGCCGTCGAGCAGGCCGGCGGCGTACCGCAGGCCGGGCAGCCGGCGGGCCAGCAGCGGGGCCACCACCTCGTCGTGGAACCGACGGGCCAGGATCAGACCGGGTACGAAGCTCACCGGGCCAGTCTGCGCGCACCGGCGCTCGTCGGGCCGCCCGTTTCCGGCCCCCGGGTGCGTCCCCCACCTCGTCGGTGGGCTGTGCCACAGTGGTCGGCGTGGCACAGCGACCCCCGATCCTGCTGATCGACTCCCCCAGCCTCTACTTCCGCGCCTACTTCGGCATTCCCGAGTCGGCCGCGAAGACGGGCGACGGCCAGCCGGTCAACGCCGTGCGCGGCTTCCTCGACATGCTCGCCCAACTGGTGCGCACCCGTCGGCCGGACCGGATGATCTGCACGCTGGACCACGACTGGCGGCCGGCCTGGCGGGTGGAGCTGCTGCCGTCGTACAAGGCGCACCGGGTCGCGCCGCAGGGCGGCGAGGTCGTGCCGGACACGCTCTCCCCGCAGGTGCCGATGATCCTCGAGGTGCTCGACGCGCTCGGCGTCCCGGCGGTCGGCGCGACCGGCTACGAGGCCGACGACGTGCTGGGCACGCTCTCGGTGACCCAGCCGGGGCCGGTCGAGGTGGTCTCCGGCGACCGCGACCTGTTCCAGCTCGTCGACGACGACCACCCGACGCGCCTGCTCTACGTCGGGCGGGGCGTGGCCAAGCTGGACGACTGCGACGACGCCGCGGTGCGGGCCCGCTACGGCGTGCCCGCCGACCGGTACGCCGACTTCGCCGCGCTGCGCGGCGACCCGAGCGACGGCCTGCCGGGCGTTCCCGGGGTGGGTGAGAAGACCGCCGCCCGGTTGATCGAGCGCTACGGCGGCCTCGACGGCATCCTGGCCGCGCTCGACGATCCCGCTTCCGGCTTCGCGCCGGGCCTGCGCGGCAAGCTCGACGCCGCCCGCGACTACCTGGCCGTGGCGCCCAAGGTGGTCCGCGTCGCCACCGACGTGCCGCTGCCCGAGCTGGACCCGACGCTGCCGACGTCCCCGGCCGATCCGGACCGGCTGCTCGACCTGGCGCAGCGCTGGAACCTGGCCGGCTCCTGCCGACGCCTGGTCGACGCGCTCGCCACCCCCCGCCCCTGACCCACCCCTGACCCACCCCTGACCCACCCCTCCCCCGCCGCGCCCCCGTCACCCGACCCCCGCCCCGGTCCGCGCTGTTCCACGGAAAGAGTGGCCATTCCGAGCGGGATGGCCACTCTTTCCGTGAATTGGTGCTCCGGGCCATGGCCCTGGGGGGCGGGTCAGGGGTTTCGGTCGGTGTTTCGGCGGGAGGGGAACTGCGCACCCGGCTGCGCCAGCGTCGACCGGGCCCGCAGGCCCACCGGGTCCGGCGCCGGTTCGGCCTCGACCAGCGGAGACGCGCCGTCCAGCCGTGCCGCCACGTACGCGGCGCCGGCCCGGTCGTCGTCGGACGGCGCGGCGAGCAACGCGTAGACCAGCCCGACCACGCCGAAGACCACCGCGAGCACGATCGGCACCAGCAGACCGCTGACCTCGGTGCCACCGGAGGTCGCGCCCCGGCCCTCGTGCAGGTGCACCGACAGCGCGCTCATGCCGGTGAAGTGCATGCCGTTCACGGCGATGCCCATGACCAGCGCGGAGGCGATGATGGCGACGCCACGCCGGACGGTCATCGCCAGCCAGAGCGCGACCGTGGCGGCCACCAGCGCGATCACCACGGAGAGCGCCACCCGCAGCGGGTCGTAGCCGAGCGTGCCGTCCAGCCGCATCGCCGCCATGCCGGTGTAGTGCATGGCGGCCACCCCGGCGCCGGTGAAGAAGCCACCGGCGAGCAGCCGGGTCGCGGTGAGCCGACCGGTGCCCACGATGGCCAGGCCGATGCCGACCGCACCCATCGCGATCACCGTGCTGGCGGCGGTCAGCGGCACGTCGTAGCGGATCCGGGTGCCGGCGACCGCGAAGCCGAGCATGGCCATGAAGTGCATCGCCCAGATGGCGGTGCCGCCCAGCGCCCAGGCCGCGAGCAGACCCCACCAGGCTCGCTGGCCGGCGCCGGTGGCGGTCCGGATCCGCCCCGCGCAGACCAGTCCGAGCGCCGAGCCGAGCACGGACAGCGCATAGCTGAGCGCGGGTGTGATCCACCCGTACTCAAAGTGATTGATCTCGCCCACGGTGACCTTCCCCCGATCCGCTACCGACGCCTGACCCGACGCGTCCCGGCAATGATCCGGCAGCGTCTGAGCAGGCATGACGGCGGCCCCCCGGATGTTCGGGGGGTGCCGTCGCGATGACGCAGCGATGCGTCGTTTTCCCGCCGGCGGTGACCGAAAGTGATCGTCAGGCGGAGGCGTGATAGGCCAGGACGCCCCGGTTCACGGCCGAGATCGCCTGTCGCGCGGTGGACCGCAGCTCGGTCGACGCGCCGCCCGAGTCGGCGAGCTGGCCGAGCAGGTCGACCACCTGCCGGGCCCACCGGACGAAGTCGCCGGCCGGCATCTCGCCGTCGATCTGGTGCCCGCTGGCGAGCACCTTGGCCAACGCCTCCCCGCGCGCCCACCGGTAGATCGGCCAGGCGAAGCCGAGATCCGGCTCGCGGGTGACGGCGAGGCCGCGGGCCGCCTCGTCCGCCTCGATGTCGCCCCACAGCTTCAGCGTCTCGTCGACCGCGTCGCCGACCCCGCCGCGCGGCAGCGACGCCCGCTCGTCGACGTCCCGCCGGGCCTCGAAGACCACCACCGACACGGCGGCGGCCAGCTCGGCCGGGGACAGCCCGTCCCACACCCGGCGGCGCAGGCACTCGGCGACCAGCAGGTCGGCCTCGGTCCAGATCCGGGCCAGCATCCGGCCGGCGTCGGTGACCTCACCGTCGGGGGCCAGGTAGCCGCGCGCGGTCAGCAGCGCCACGATCCGGTCGAACGTACGGGCCAGGGAGCCCGTCCGCCCGCTGACCCGCTCCCGCAGCTCCTCGGTGTCGCGCTCCAACCGGCGGCGGCGTTCCGCCCAGCGGGCGTGCTCCTCCCGGTCGGGGCAGGCGTGGCAGGGATGCCCGCGCAGCTCGACGCGGAGCTGGCTGAGCCGGTGGTCCTCCCCGACCGCCTGGCGGGACCGGCCGCCGCGCCGGCCGCCGTGCCGGTCCAGCCCGGTGCCGCTGACCGCGGCGGCCAGGTCGCGCCGGGCCGCCGGGGACCGGTGGTTGAAGTGCTTCGGGACCCGGATCCGGGTGAGCACCTCGGCCGGGGAGGTGAAGTCGCCGGGGCTGACCCGGCCGGCCCAGCGGTCCTGGGTGAGCACCAGCGGGCGCGGCTCCCCGAACCCACCGGTCGCCGGATCGAGGACCACGGCCAGGCCGGCCCGACGGCCCGACGGCACCCGGATCACGTCGCCGACCCGCAGCCGCTCCAGCGACGCGACGGCCGCGGCCTTGCGCTGGGTCTGCCCCTGTCGGGCGATGGCCCGCTCCCGGTCGGCGATCGCCACCCGCAGCGCGAAGTACGCGTCGAAGTCGCCCTGGTGGCAGGTGGCCTCCGCGCCGTACGCCTCGATCGTCTCGGTGTTGCGCTGCACCTGCCGCGCCAGGCCGACCACCGAGCGGTCCGCCTGGAACTGGGCGAACGAGGACTCCAGCAGCTCCCGGGCCGGCGCCGCGCCGACGCTGCCGACCAGGTTGACGGCCATGTTGTAGGACGGCCGGAAGCTGGACCGCAGCGGGTAGGTGCGGGTGGAGGCGAGGCCGGCCACGTGCCGGGGGTCGGTCTCCGGCGACCAGACCACCACCGCGTGCCCCTCCACGTCGATGCCCCGCCGGCCGGCCCGGCCGGTGAGCTGGGTGTACTCCCCCGGGGTGAGGTCGACGTGGGCCTCGCCGTTGAACTTGACCAGGCGCTCCAGCACCACGCAGCGGGCCGGCATGTTGATGCCCAGCGCGAGCGTCTCGGTGGCGAAGACGGCCTTGACCAGGCCGCGGACGAACAGCTCCTCGACGACCTCCTTGAACGCGGGCAGCATGCCGGCGTGGTGGGCGGCGAGCCCGCGCTCCAGCCCGTCGAGCCACTCCCAGTAGCCCAGCACGGACAGGTCCTCACCCGGGATCGCGGTGACCTTGGACTCGACCACGCGGCGGATCTCGGCGCGCTCGTCGGGCGAGGTCAGCCGCAGCCCGGCGGCGAGGCACTGCTGCACGGCGGCGTCGCAGCCGGCCCGGCTGAAGATGAACAGGATCGCCGGGAGCAGTCCCTCCCGGTCGAGCCGGTCGACGACGTCCGGGCGCATCGGGCCCCGCCAGCGCGGGCCACGCCGCCCGCCGCCGGGGCCGGCGCTGCGTCCCTCGCCCAGCTCCAGCCGGCGCACCGTGTCCCGGGTGTACCGCAGCAGCTCGGGGTGGACGTCGTGCTTGCGGGCCGCGTCGGCGTCGTGGAACAGGTCGAACATCCGCTTGCCGACCAGCATGTGCTGCCAGAGCGGCACCGGCCGGTGCTCGGACACCACCACCGCGGTCTCGCCGCGCACGGTGACCAGCCAGTCGGCGAACTCCTCCGCGTTGGAGACGGTGGCCGACAGCGAGACCAGGGTCACCGACTCCGGCAGGTGGATGATCACCTCTTCCCACACGCCGCCCCGGAACCGGTCGGCCAGGTAGTGGACCTCGTCCATCACCACGTAGGCCAGGCCCTCGAGCGTGGCCGAGCCGGCGTAGAGCATGTTGCGCAGCACCTCGGTGGTCATCACCACCACGGGCGCGTCCCCGTTGATCGCGTTGTCGCCGGTGAGCAGGCCGACCTGCGCGACGCCGTAGCGGTCGACGAGGTCGTGGTACTTCTGGTTGGACAGCGCCTTGATCGGCGTGGTGTAGAAGCACTTGCGCCGCACGGCCGGACCGTCACCACCCGGGGTGCCGCGCAGCGCCAGGTGCACGGCGAACTCGCCCACCACCGTCTTGCCGGCGCCGGTGGGCGCGCAGACCAGCACGCCGCTGCCCCGCTCCAGGGCCTCGCACGCCTCCCGCTGGAAGTCGTCGAGGTCGAACCCGAGATCGCGGGAGAATTCGTCCAGGGCCGGGAAGGCGGAGGCCTGCGCGGCCCGGCGGCGCGCCGCGGCGTACCGCTCGGCGGGGCTCGACATGCATCCAAGATTAATCGGTACCGCCGACGACCACCGGTCAAGGCCGTCCGGCAGGGCGGTCGGAGCGGGTCGGTAGGGTGCACGACGTGCCGGACCGTACCGAACTGCCCCACGCCTCGCGCGGCGCCGACGACGCCGTCCGCCCGAGCCCGTCCCGCCGGCCCGTGGAGGCGGTGCTCTTCGACTTCCACGGCACCCTCGCCCAGGTGGAGGAGCCGCTGGCCTGGGTGCGCGCCGCCGCGGCCGCCTGCGGGGTCGAACTGGACCGGATCAAGGCCACCTCGCTCGCCGACCGGCTGCTCACCGCCGGCCGGGCCGGCGGCCCGCTGCCGGCCCGGGTGCCGCCCCGGCTGGCCGAGCTGTGGGCCGACCGCGACCTCTACCCGCACGCCCATCGGGCGGCCTACACCGGGCTGGCCGAGACCGTCGACGCCGGCATCGACGGGCTCGCCGACGCGCTCTACGAGCGGGTGCTGGTGCCCGAGGGCTGGTTGCCGTACCCGGACACCGCGCCGGTGCTCGGCGCGCTGCGGGCTGCCGGGGTGAAGGTCGCGGTGGTCAGCAACATCGGCTTCGACCTGCGACCACTCTTCACCGCCTGGGGCCTGGACGCGCTTGTCGACGCGTACGCGCTGTCGTACGAGGTGGGGCGCTGCAAGCCGGACCCGGGCATCTTCCTGCGGGCCTGCGGGCTGCTCGGCGTCGACCCGGAGCACACGCTGATGGTGGGCGACACCCCGGCCGACGCCGGCGCGGTGGCGGCCGGCTGCGGCGTGCTGGTGCTGCCGTGCGCCGAACCCGGCCGGCCGAACGGGCTGGGCGCGGTGCTCGACCTGGCCGGCGTCCGGTGACCGGCCGCGCGGCGGGTCGTCAAGCTGGCCACGCGGCGGAGCCTCGGGCCGGCCGCGCGGCGGAGCGCCGGGCCGGCCGCGCGGCGGAGCCCCGGGGCCGACGTGCCCGGCCCGATGTCCGGCATGCCGGCTGAGGTCAGCGGCGGCACCGACCGGCACCCCCTACCGCCGGGCCGGCTCGGTGGGGTGGCGCTGGTGCTCGGTGGGGCGTTGTCCGTGCAGTTCGGTTCCGCGCTGGCCGCGTCGTTGTTCCCGCGGACCGGGGTGGCGGGGGCGGTCACGCTGCGGCTCACTCTCGGCGCGCTGCTGATGCTCGTCGTGTGCCGGCCCCGGCTGCGCGGGCACCGGCGCGGCGACTGGACCGCCGTGGTCGCGTTCGGGCTGGCCCTGGCCGGCATGAACTCGATCTTCTACCAGGCGATCGAACGGATCCCGCTCGGGCCGGCCGTCACGCTGGAGGTGCTCGGCCCGTTGGCGCTCTCCGTGGTCGGGGCACGCCGGGTCGCCGCGTGGTGCTGGGCCGGGCTGGCGCTGGCCGGCGTCGCCCTGCTCGGGCAGGGCGGCTTCGACCGGCTGGACCCCGTCGGCGCGGCGCTGGCGCTGGCGGCGGGCACGATGTGGGCGGCGTACATCGTCTGCTCGGCCCGGGTCGGCGCGCGGTTCCCCCGCGCCGACGGCCTGGCCCTGGCCCTGACCGTGGCGGCGCTTGTCACCCTGCCGATCGGGCTGGTCGACGCGGGCGGTCGGCTGACCCACCCGGCGGTGCTGGGGCTCGGCGCCGGGCTGGCGCTGCTCGCCTCGGTGCTGCCCTACAGCCTGGAACTGGCGGCGCTGCGACGGCTGCCCACCGCCACGTTCGCGGTGCTGATGAGCCTCGGACCGGCGATCGCCGCGCTGGCCGGCTGGCTGGTTCTCGGTCAGGCGCTGCACCCGGTCGAGGTGCTCGCCATCGCGCTGGTGGTGGCCGCGAGCGCGGGTGCGGTCCACGCCGCCGCCCCACCACCGGCCGTGGTCAGCGCAGCAGCCGCAGCGCCGCCGGCACGGCGGTGACGGTCACCGGCAACGGGAACGCCCGCTCGCCGTCCGCGTACGTGGTGATGCCGTCGGCGGTCAGCTCCACCGTCCGCGCCCGGTAGGTCCGCACCAGCGGGTGCGTGACGTGGGTGCCCCGGTAGATGCGGGGCTTGACCCGCATCAGCGTGCGCCTGTCGAAGCGACCGCCCACCACCACGTCCAACAGCCCGTCGGTCGGGTCGGCGTCCGGGCAGATCCGCATGCCGCCGCCGTAGCTGGCCGCGTTGCCGACCGCGACCAGCACCGCGTCCACCTCGTGCGGCACGCCGTCCAGGGTGAGCCGGTAGCGGCGGGGGCGCAGCCGGGCCAGCTCGACCAGGATCGCCAGATCGTACCGGCGACGGCCGCGCGGCCAGCGCATCCGGTTGGCCCGCTCGTTGACGATCGCGTCGAAGCCGGCCGCGAGCACCGCACCGAACCAACGGTCGGCGTCGCCGGGCCGGGACAGCCGGGCCAGGTCCACCGGGCGGCTCCGGCCGGCGGCCAGCGCGGCGGCGATCACGTCGACGGCGGCGAGCGGGTCGGCCGGGTAGCCGGTGTCCACCGCGAAGTCGTTGCCGGTGCCGGCCGGGACCGGCCCGAACGGCACCGCCGTGCCGGCGACCGCCTGCACCGCACGGTGCACGGTGCCGTCGCCGCCGACCGAGACCAGCGCCCCGGCGCCGCCGGCCACCGCGGCGTGACACGCCGCCTCCGCCTCCCCGGCGGTACGCGCACGCAGCAGCTCCACCGGGCGGCCGGCGGCGCCGAGGCGCGTCAGGACCTCCGGCAGCAGGCCCCGGTGCCGGCCCCGGGCGGCGGTCGGGTTGGCGAGCACGGCCACCGGGCCGGGCGGAACATGATCGGGCGCGGTCACGGCGAGCACGGTACGACACCGGGCGCACCGCCCACCAGACGTCGGTGATCGACGGGGCCGCGGCGCGGACGACCGTACGGCATACTCCGCGCCATGCGTTCCCGCACGCTGATCGCCGTCCTCGCCCCGTTCGCGCTCGCCCCGTTCGCGCTGGCCGCCGGGCTGTGGTGGGCGCACCGGCCGGGTGAGACGCCCTGGCACGACAGCGCGGTCGCCGACGCCACCGGTACGGTCGACCGGCTGGAGAGTCGGTTCGACGTCGACCACCTCTACCGGGCCGAGGACTTCGTGCACGCCGCCGGGCAGGAGCAGGCGGTGGAGGTGCTCCAGGTACGCGGCGAGACGCACTGGCAGACCGGGGTGACGTTGGTGCTGCGGGTGACCGGGCACGGCGTCGGCGTCAACGACTGGGGCGAGCGGGTCGAGGGCACCGAGCCGGTCTGCTTCCGGCTGAACCTCGGCCCCGAACGGGACGAGCGCGACGACGACATCGACTGCCCCACCGGCGACCCGCTGCCGGTCCCTCGGGACCCGTCCCTCACCGGCGTCGACGCCCGGCTCCGGGCGGCGCTCACCCGGTCCGGCCCCGACGAGGCCGCGGCCCGTGCCGCCGTGGCCGGCCTGGAACTCGACCCGGCCGTGCGGCAGGAGATCACCGTGCGGGGCGGCACGGTCGGCGTGGCGCTGCGGGCCAGCCAGTACGACTGCCTGCTCGCCCGCGTCGGCCCGACGGGCGCCACCGAGACGTGGCGGCCCTCCCACGTCCAACTCGCCCCCGGTGAGCTGAGTTGTTCCGCCGGGCTGGCGTTGAGCAGCCAGTTCGGCCACTCCGTCCGCTGACCGGCGACACGCCGACGGCGCCCGGCACGGAGCCGGACGCCGTCGGAAGGAACGTGGGTCAGGGCAGGTCGACCGGGCGCAGCACCCGGTCCACCGCGTGGGCGATCTGCTTGTTGCCCTTGTTGATGTCGTAGCGGACCACCCGCGCGTCACGGTCGTTGGTGTCCGCGTCGACCAGGCGCACCTGCTTGCCGTACCAGCAGTGCCGCACGTCGACCTCGACGGAGGCGCCGAGCGCGGTCGACAGCTCCGCGCCGTCGGCCTTCAGCGCCGCCTTCCGGTCGATCGTGGCGCCCGGCACCACGTGGTAGAGCAGCACGTTCTCCACGGTGTCCACACCCAGGCCGGCGACCCCGTCGAACGCGGCCTTCTCGCTCGGCAGCGTCCGCGCGTGGGTGATGTCGCGGACCAGCTCGCGGAACGCGTAGTCGTTCGGCACGAACGCGGTCAGCGCGACCGTGCCGTCGGTGAGCACCTTCACCGGCGAGTTCGGCTTCGCCTCCAACACGGTCAGGACCGCCTTGGTGAGCACGTCGAAGTCCCGCGCGTTGCGGTCGAAGCCGCTCTTGTCGGCGGTGAGCACCGCGGCCAGCGAACGCGTGCCGGGCTGCTTCGCGCCGGCCTGGGCGGGCGCGGCGGCGACGGCGGTGGCCACCGCCGCGGCCGTGGCACCCACGGCCAGCCGGGCGGCGAGACGAGCGATGTTCATCGGGGAGCCTTTCGTCGAGGCGACCAGGTCCGTGACTGTCGTCACGACCCTTGCTTCGCCCGCACCGTCCCCGATGGATGCACCCGCGTCGCAACTCTTCCGGTCAGCGCACCACCAACCGCTTACTCACCGACGGCACCCCGTCGCCCTTGACCTTGAGCGTCCAGTTCCCGGCCGCGCCCAGGGCCACCACCGTCTCGGCGGTGCCGTTCGGCTCCGCCTTCAGCTCGGCGATCCGCTTGCCGTCCGGATTGAGCACGTACAGCGTCCGGGCGCCGGCGGTCTTGTTGGTCACCTTCAGCGAGAGCTTCTCGCCGGGCTCGGCGATCAGCCCGTCCGCGCCGGTGAGCGTGTCACCGGTCAGCTCGACGGCGATCGCCCGGTCGTACGCGGTCTCGGCCGCGGCACTGGCCACGTTGCCGTCGTCGGAGACGGTGATCCGGGTACGCACCCCGTCGCCCTGCCGGCCGGGCTTGCAGGCCACCTCGTAGGAGCCGGTGGCGAGCGTGGCGCGCAGGTCGCCGGTGCGGCCCGCCGGCACGTCGGCCACCTCGGCGACCACCTTGGTGAAGGCGTCGCCCTCCCGACCGTAGACGTAGACGCCGGTGGCCTGCTGCCCCCGGTTGGTCACGGTGAAGGTCACCGTGCCGGGGGTGAACAGCGTGGTGGTGACCTCGCAGCTGGTGTCGGTGGCGGTCACCGGGACCTGCTCGCCCTTCGGCGCGGGCTCGTCGTCGCCGCAGGCGGTGAGCGCGGTGGCGGCACAGAGGACGGTCAGGACGGCGGCGGTACGGCTTTTCATCGGGGCTCTCCGGAGCGGAGGTCAGCGCGCTGACCGGGACGGGCGTGGGACTCGGCGGAGTCAGCAGAGTCTAAGCGGGCCGGCGGCGGCGGCAAGGCCCGAGGGCGACTCGAAATGTGCAGCCGCGCGCCGGCCCGGCATGATGGGCGGCATGCGTCTGGTCTCCCTGCTGCCGTCCGCCACCGAGATCGTCTACGCGCTGGGTCTCGGTGACGACCTGGTCGGGGTGACGTTCGAGTGCGAGGTGCCGCCGTCGTACCGGGCCGGCGTCACGGTGGTGGTGGGCGGTCGGGACACCCGCGGCATGAGCCCCGGTGAGATCGACGCGTACGTGCGGGAGCGGGTCGCCGCCGGCGACGACCTGTACACGTTGCACGCCGGCGCGCTGGCCGGGTTGGACCCGGACCTGATCCTCACCCAGGACCTGTGCCGGGTCTGCGCGCTGCCGTCCGGCCGGGTGGCCGACGCCGTCGACCATCTCGGTGCGCGGGCGGAGGTGCTGTCGCTCGACCCGTACACGCTCGACGACGTGCTGGGCACGATCCGCGCGGTGGGCGCGGCGGCCCGGGTGCCGGACCGCGCCGAGGCCCTGGTGGACGGCCTGCGCGCCCGGCTGGCGGCGATCCGGTCGGCGGTGGCCGGCCGGCCCCGGCGGCGGGTCGCCGTCATCGAGTGGGTGGACCCGCCGTTCGGTGCCGGGCACTGGATCCCGGACCTGGTGGACGTCGCCGGCGGCGAGCCGGTGGCGACCAGCGCGGGGGCCCGGTCCACGCCGACGACCTGGGCGGAACTGCGGGCCACCGGCCCGGAGGTGGTGCTGGTCGCGCCGTGCGGCTTCCGACTGGACGGGGCCGCCGACCAGGCCGGCGCGGTGGCCGGGCACTTCCCCGGCGCGGAGGTCTGGGCGGTGGACGCGGACGCGCTCATCGTGCGGGCCGGTCCCCGCCTGGTCGACGGCACCGAGGCGATCGCCGCGATCCTGCACCCCGACGCCGTCGCGCCGCTGTCCCCCACCGCCGCCCGCCGGGTGGCCTGACCCCCGCCCGGCCGACCTCCCGGGACGACGAACGCCGCCCCCGAGCAGCGGGGACGGCGTTCGACTGCGGACCGGACGGTCAGGTCATGTCGTCGTAGCGGCGTTCGATCGGCGCCGGCGCGGCGACCGGCTCGGGGGCCGCGACCGGGGCGGACGCCTCGATCCGGCCACCGGTCGGCACCGGCTCGTCGGACAGGTCCAGCGGCGACACCTCGTCGTCGGCGATGCCGGCGTAGACCTCCCGGCCCCGCCCGCGCCGTCGGTCGTTGATGAACGCCACCCCGACCGCGCCGAAGTAGAGCGCGGAGAGGCAGACCGCCAGCGCCGTCATGCCGAACGGGTCCGGCGTCGGCGTGACCACCGCGGAGAACGCGAAGAACACGAAGATCGCCACCCGCCACCAGCTCAGCAGCCGCTTGGCGCTGGCCAGGCCGACGAAGTTGAGCATCAGCACGATCAGCGGGAACTCGAACGCCACCCCGAACAGCAGGATCAGGTTGGTGACGAAGGAGATGTAGCGAGTCACTTCGAGGTTGGTCGCGATGTCGTCGCCGGAGACGTTGAGCAGGAACTCGAGTCCCTTGGTGGTGACGAAGAACGCCAGCACCGCACCGGCGGCGAACAGCGGAGCGGCGAGCGCGGTGAAGATGTACGCGTAGCGCCGCTCGTGCCGGTGCAGGCCGGGCGCGATGAACGCCCAGAGCTGGTAGAGCCAGACCGGGGCGGCGATGATCAGGCCGACCCAGAGGCCGATCTTCAGATTCAGCAGGAAGACGTCGGCGACGCCGAGCTGCACGAACAGGCACTTGCCGGTGTCCGGATCGACCGACTGCGGCAGGTCGCAGTAGGGCTGCGACAGCAACTTCCGGACCGGCTCGGCCAGCCAGAAACCGAAGCCGAAGCCGACCACGACCGCCAGGGAGGCCCGGAAGAGTCGGTTACGCAGCTCGCGGATGTGCTCGATGAGCGTCATCGAGCCGTCGGCGGCGCGCGCGAACGTGCTCGGCCCGCGCTTCTTCAACCCGAAGGCCACGGTGATGAGGCCCCTTCGGATCAGTTCTCGCGGACGCGCTGCACCGGGTCGACCGGCGGGGCGACCGGCTGCTGCGGCTGCGGAGCATACTGCGGCTGGTACTGCTGCTGGGGCTGCGCGTACTGCTGCTGGCCCTGGACCGGCTGCTGCGGCGGGAGAGGCTGGTAGGCGGCCTGCGCGTCGGCCTTCTCGGCCAGGTCACGGTCGTCGTCGTGCAGGCTCTTCGTCTCGGCCTTGATGATCCGCAGCGAACGGCCCAGCGAGCGGGCCGCGTCCGGGAGCCGCTTCGCGCCGAACAGCAGGATCAGCACGACCACGAGTACGGCGATGTGCCACGGCTTGAGGGCACCCATGGGAAGCTCCAGTCGCTCTGTGTCGGTGGTGAGGTGGGTCGCCGCCCATCGTACGTGGGTCGCAGCGGCTTGCCACCCCCGCCGGGCCCGCTGGTGCCGACCCGGTCGGTGAAGTCTCGGCCAACCCGAAGTGTCCCGTCAACCACCCGTCGTGGCGCATTCGGGTGGGAAACGGCACGCGTCGATCGCTACTCCCCGCGCTTGGCCTTGATCAACGTGACCCGTTCCTGCGCGACGGTCGCCCGCTCCTGGAGCGCCTCGGCCCGCGCCTGCAACTCCTCGGCGGCCGAACGCAGCGACTCCGCCTCGACGGCCCGGCGCTGCAACGCCACCGCCGAACGGCGCAGCCGGGGCAGCCGGGCCACCACCGGGCGGACCGCCAGGGCCAGCACGACCAGCGCGAACAGCACGACCCCGAGCACGATCCACATCACCACGCGGTCAGCCTATCGGGTGACGCCGGCGGCCGCCGGATCGGCGGTGCCGGTCGGGACCGCGTACGCGTCAAGCGCGGCGACCGCCTGCGCGCGGACCTGCTCGGCCAGCTCGGCCGGGGCCACCACTGTCGCGTCCGGGCCCAGCCCGAGCACGAACCGGCGGGCCCAGCCGAGGTCGGTGACCCGCAGCGACACCAGCCACTGCTCGCCGTCGGCCTCGACCCGCTCGCACGGATAGTATTCGGTGATCCACCGCTCGCCCCGGCCGATCCGCAGCGTGATCAACGGCAGGTCGGCCGACGGCCGGAACACGCCGTCGCGCAGGTCGTGCGGGCGGGCCTGCGGCGGCACCACGGCCCGCTCCGGCAGCTCGGTGACCGCGTCGATCCGGTCGGCCCGGAACAGCCGGACCGCCTCGGCGCGGCGGCACCACGCCTCCACGTACGCCCGGCCACCCACCGACAGCATCCGCAACGGGTCGATGGTGCGTTCGGTGGACTCGTCCCGCGCCGGCGTGTAGTAGGTGATCCGCAGCGCGCGGCCCCGCTCGACCGCGGCGCGCAGCTCCCGCACCCGGTCGGTGTCGCCGGGCAGCAGCACCTCCACCGGCGCGCCGCCCAGGTCACCGGCCGCGCTCTCGATCTTCGCCAGGGCCCGCTCCACCGCCTCCCGATTCGCCACCCCGGGCGTCTCGGCGAGCATCCGCAGCGCCACCACCAGCGCCAACGCCTCATCGGGAGTGAGCCGCAGCGGCCGGTCGATGCCGGCGTCGTAGGTGATCGTCACCCGGTCGCCGTCGAACGCCATGTCGATCAGGTCACCGGGGCCGTAACCCGGCAGCCCGCACACCCAGAGCAGCTCCAGATCCTCCCGGAGCTGCCGCTCGGTCACGCCCAGGTCGTGCGCCGCCTCGGCGATCTCGATGCCGGGGCGGGCCAGCAGGTAGGGCACCAGGTTGAGCAGCCGGGCCAGCCGGTCGGCCGAGGCACGGCCGGCGCGGGCCGCCGCCGGCCGGGTCACCGGGCACCCCCGGCCACCGCCAGCTCGTCGTGCCGGGCCGCGACCTCCTTCAACCGCTGGATGACCGCCTCCCGGACCTCCGGCGGCTCCAGCACCCGCACGTCCGGGCCGTACCCGACGATCTGACCGGCCAGGAACTCGGCGTCGGCGTACGGCAGCACCAGCCGGTCCCCGTCCGGCCCGGCGTGGCTCTCCACCGCCCAGCGCCGCAGCCCCGCGGCGCGGCCCGGCGTGACCAGCACGGTCGCCCGACCGGTGCGCTCCACCGGCCCCGACCAGCGGGCCACGTGACTGATCAGGTCCACCCCGGCGGGCGGCTGGTAGGCCCCCGGCGCACCGGTCGCCCGGACCGCGCCGACGACCCGGGAAAGCCGGAAGCAGCGGGTCGCCGCCCGGTCCAGGTCGTGACCGACCACGTACCACCGGCCGCGCCAACACACCACGCCCCACGGCTGCACCCGGCGGCGGGTCGGCGCGTCCCGGTCCGGCACCCGGTAGTCGAAGGCGACCTCCCGGCGGTCCCGCGCGGCGGCGGTCAGCGGCGCGAACGCCGGATCGACCGTCACCATCGGCTCCAGACCCAGGGTGGCCTGCGGGTCCACGTCGATGCCGGCGGCACGCAGCTTCGCCAGCCCCGACGAGGCGGCGGCGGCCAGGCCGGCGTGCTGCCACAGCCGGGCCGCGATGCCCACCGCGGCGGCCTCGTCCGGTTCGAGCGGGATGTCGGGCAACGCGTACTCCCGGTGGGCGATCCGGTAGCCCGGCTCGGCGTCGAACACGCTCGCCGTGCCGGTCTCCAGCGGCACGCCCAGCTCCCGCAGCTCGGCCTTGTCGCGCTCGAACTTGCGCTGGAACGCCTCATGGTCCTTGGCGTCGTCCGGGTCGTGCTCGTAGCCGGGCACGGTCGCGGCGATCTGGGCGGCGGTCAGGAAACGCCGCGTCGACAGCAGGCAGATCACCAGGTTGACCAGGCGTTCGGTACGGGTCCGGGACACGTACCGAACGCTAGCAGCCCGCGCGTCCGACGCGGGCACCCACGCGGGCGCGGCGCGCGGTCACCACCCGAGCGGCCCCGTCCGGGTCACCGGGCGGCCCGTCCGGACCGGCCATAGGGTGAGCCCATGGCGGAACCGGAAGTCAAGACCGAGAGCGTCGGCACCGTCGTGGTGGCCGGCGCGGCGAACCTCGCCATCGCGATCGCGAAGCTGGTCGCGGGTCTGCTCTCCGGCTCCGCGGCGATGCTCTCCGAGGCCGCCCACTCGGTCGCCGACACCACCACCGAGGTGCTGCTCTACCTGGCGCTGCGTCGCGGCGCGCGGCCCGCCGACCCCCGGCACCCGTTCGGGTACGGCAAGGAGAGCTACGTCTGGGCGTTCCTCGCCGCGCTGTTCACGTTCGTGGCCGGCGCCGGTTTCGCCATCACCCACGGCGTCACCACCATCCTCGTGCACGAACACACCGGCGACTACCTGGTCGCCTACGTGGTGCTGGCGATCTCGTTCGCCATCGAGTCGGTGTCGCTGGCCCGGGCCGTCCGGCAGGTGCGCGGCGAGTCCCGGCGCTGGCGCACCACCCCCCGCCGCTACCTGCGGCTCACCGCCGACACCACGGTCAAGGCCGTCTTCCTGGAGGACAGCGCCGCGCTGATCGGCCTGCTCATCGCCGCCGCCGGGCTCACCCTGTCCCACCTCACCGGCGACGAACTCTACGACGGCGTCGCCTCCATCCTGATCGGCGTGCTGCTGCTGGTGGTCGCCGCGATCCTGGCCCACAGCAACATCTCACTGCTGGTCGGCCGCGCCGTCTCGGAACGCACGCACCGGCAGATCGAGCAGGAGCTGGCCGCGCTGCCGACGGTCGACCGGATCGACACACTGATGACCATGTTCCTCGGCCCGGAGGACATCCTGGTCGCCGCCAAGGTCGACTTCCGCGACGACGCCACCGGCGCCGAGATCGAAGCCGCCGCCGACGAGGCGGAACGCCGGCTCACCGGGCGGTTCCCGGAGATCGGGTACGTCTTCCTCGACCCCACCCGGTCCCGCGCCGCCGGCCGGCGCGCCCGGACCACCCAGGACGAGACCGGCCGCCCCGTCGACCAGGACGCCTGACCCGGCCGTCGCCCGCCCCGCCGCCGGCCGATAGGTTGCCGGTCATGGTGCGATGGCGGTCCGGCACGGTCACGGCGGTTCGACGACGGTGGGCCGGCGCCGTGGAACTCGACGTCGACCTGCCCGACGGCGCCCGGATGCGGGCCCTGGCCTACCCGGCGCTGGTCGGCGACCCGGAACCCGGCGACCGCGTGCTGCTCAACGCCGGCGCGCTGCTGATGGGCCTCGGCACCGGCGGTTACGCCCTGGTCGTCGCGCTGCCCGACCGGCTCCCCGCCGACCCGCCGCAGGCCGGCGACAGCCGGGACGCCGGGCACCTCGTCAAGGCCCGCTACACGCCGCTGCAACCGATCCTGCTCGGCGTCGACGAGGAAGCCTCTCCGCACCACCACCGGCTGGCCACCGCCGAGTCCGTCGACGGGATGCCGGTGGTCACCGCCGACCTGCACTCCGCCCTGCCGGCGATCCTGGCCGGCGTGCACGCCGACGCCCCACACGCCCGGGTCGCGTACCTGCTCACCGACGGCGGCGCGCTGCCCGCCTGGTTCTCCCGCACCCTCGCCGGTCTCGCCGACCACCTCGCCGGCACGGTCAGCGTCGGCCAGGCGTTCGGCGGCGACCTGGAAGCCAGCACGCTGCACAGCGGCCTGCTCGCCGCCCGGCACGTGCTCCACGCCGACCTGACGATCGTCGCCCAGGGGCCGGGCAACCTCGGCACCGGCACCCGCTGGGGCTTCTCCGGCGTCGCCGTCGGTGAAGCCGTCAACGCGGTCGCCACGCTGGGCGGACGCCCGGTCGGCTCGCTGCGGATCTCCGACGCCGATTCCCGCCCCCGGCACCGCGGCGTCTCCCACCACAGCCTCACCGCGTACGGCCGGGTCGCGCTGGCCCCCGCGGAACTGGTCGTGCCCGACGGCCTCGACCCGGAACTGGCGACGGACGTGACCGCGGCGCTGGCACCACTCGCGGACCGACACCGCGTCGTCACCGTGCCCACCGACGGCCTCGACGCGGCGCTGCGCGCCAGCCCGGTCGGGCTTTCGACGATGGGCCGCGGTCTCGACGCCGACCACGCCTACTTCCTGGCCGCGGCCGCCGCCGGCCGATACGCCGCCGGCCTGCTCGGCTGAGCCAACCCGCCGACCGACCTCAGCCGAAGAAGACGATCAGCCCGACCCAGGCCGCCACGATCACCACCAGCGCGACCGCCATCGCCCACGTCGGCACCTTGTGGTCACCGCGGCGGTTGCGCGCGATCTCGGCGCGGATCTTCTCCCGCCGCCGGTCGATCCAGTTGAGTTTCTCGGCGCCGCCGTCCCGCTCGCGGCCGGAGGTCTGGCCGCGCTCGCGGCCCTGCGGTTCGGAAGTGTCCATGGCGGGGCCAGCCTACCGGGGCCGCGGCGGCCGGCACCAAGGCACCGGCCGCCGCCGCGCTCACATGCTGGCGATCAGCCGCTCCACCCGCTCGTCGTACGCGCGGAACGGGTCCTTGCAGAGCACCGTGCGCTGTGCCTGGTCGTTCAGCTTCAGGTGCACCCAGTCGACGGTGAAGTCACGCCGCTTCTCCTGCGCGTGCCGGATGAACTCACCACGCAGCCGCGCCCGGGTCGTCTGCGGCGGCGTCTCCTTCGCCTCGAAGATCTCCGGGTCGTTCGCCACCCGGTCCACCTCGCCCCGACGCTCCAACAACCCGTACAGGCCCCGTCCGCGACGCAGGTCGTGATAGGCCAGATCCATCTGCGCCACCCGCGGATGCGACAGCGGCAGGTCGTGCTTGCGCTGGTAACGCTCGATCAGCTTGAGCTTGCTCACCCAGTCGATCTCGCGTGCCACCGGGTCCAGGTCGCCGGTCTCCACCGCCCGCAGTACCCGCCCCCACAGTTCCACCACCCGCTTCGCGGTCTGGTCCCCGCCCCG
This sequence comes from Micromonospora sp. RP3T, assembly GCF_003027925.1. Lineage (GTDB taxonomy): Bacteria > Actinomycetota > Actinomycetes > Mycobacteriales > Micromonosporaceae > Micromonospora. Next base: position 181,650 of record NZ_PYPS01000004.1, on the reverse strand, counting down.
GCGCTCCACGAACTCCGTCGCCTTCGCGAGGTATTCCTGCTGGATCTCCAGCGCCGAGACCTCCTTGCCGGAGGACAGCCGAACCTTGCGCCGGCCGGTGATGTCGTGCGACACCTCCCGGATGGCCCGGATCGGGTTCTCCAACGTCAGGTCCCGCATCACCACGCCGGCCTCGATCATTCGCAGCACGATGTCGGCGGTGCCGACCTTCAGCAGCGTGGTGACCTCGTTCATGTTGGAGTCGCCGACGATGACGTGCAGCCGGCGGTAGCGCTCCGCGTCCGCGTGCGGCTCGTCCCGGGTGTTGATGATCGGCCGGCTCCGGGTGGTCGCCGAGGAGACGCCCTCCCAGATGTGCTCCGCCCGCTGCGACAGGCAGTAGACCGCGCCGCGCGGCGTCTGCAACACCTTGCCCGCACCGCAGATCAACTGCCGGGTGACCAGGAACGGAATCAGCACGTCGGCCAGCCGGCCGAACTCCCCGTGCCGGGACACCAGGTAGTTCTCGTGGCAGCCGTACGAGTTGCCGGCCGAATCGGTGTTGTTCTTGAACAGGTAGATCTCGCCCGCGATGCCCTCGTCGTGCAGCCGCTTCTCCGCGTCGACGAGCAGCCCTTCCAGGATCCGCTCGCCGGCCCGGTCGTGCGCCACCAGATCGGTCACCGAGTCGCACTCCGGAGTCGCGTATTCCGGATGCGAGCCCACGTCCAGATAGAGGCGAGCCCCGTTACGCAGGAAAACGTTGCTCGACCGGCCCCACGACACCACCCGTCGGAACAGGTACCGCGCGACCTCGTCGGGGGAAAGCCGGCGCTGCCCGCGATAGGTGCAGGTGACGCCGTACTCGGTCTCGAGGCCGAAGATTCGCCGCTCCATGATGAGACATTAGCCGCCCGGAGCCCCCGATGGGCAGCGCCCGCCGTCAGCGTCGTACGCCGGGGTCCCCGGACAGCGACGAACCCCGCCACGTCAGCGACGTGGCGGGGTTCGGAAACCGGCCTCACTCGCCGGGCGCGTCCTCCCGATTGCCCTCCAGGTCGGCCGAACCCGCCGACGTGGTCGGCTTCTTCGCCTCCTCGGTCGGCACCGTCGGCGTCTTCGCCCGGCCCGGCGCCGGCGCGACGTCCGCCTCCGCGTCGCCCTCCAGCAGCGCGGTCAGCGCCGCGCCGGTGATCCGGCGGAACGTCCGGCCCACCCGGCGCCGGTCCAGGACCGCCACCTCCAACTGGTTCGCCGCGATCGTCCGGGCCGCCCCGCCCTCACCGCCGACGCTGCTCAGCGCCTTCATCGCGGCGCGTACCGCCTCCGACAGCGACATCTCCGGCCGGTGCTCGTTCTTCAGCACACCGGCGATCGCCTCGGACTGGCCGCCCATCGCCATCCGACCCGGCTCGTCGTTGACCGAGCCGTCGTAGGTCACCCGGTAGAGCGAGTCGTCGTCCGGCGAGGCAGCCACCTCGGCCACGCAGATCTCCACCTCGAACGGCTTCGACTGCTCGGTGAAGATGGCGCCCAGCGTCTGCGCGTACGCGTTCGCCAGCGCCAGCCCGGTCACGTCGCGCCGGTCGTAGCTCAGGCCGTTGAGGTCGGCCATCCGCACTCCGGCGCGCCGCAGGTTCTCGAACTCGTTGTACCGGCCGACCGCGGCGAAGCCGATCCGGTCGTAGATCTCGCTGACCTTGTGCAGCGTGCTGGACAGATTCTCGGCGACGAAGAGCACCCCGCCGGCGTAGCTCAGGACCACCGCGCTGCGGCCCCGGGCGATGCCCTTGCGGGCCAGCTCGGAGCGGTCGCGCATGATCTGCTCGGGCGAGGCGTAGAACTGCATGGCCACGGCGGTGGTTCTCCTTCGTACCTGTGGTGCGGGACTGCTGACTCGGTGGACGTGCGAGCGGGGTCAGCCGCCGGGGTTCTCCATCCGACCGGACACCACGCTCTCCGCGATCGCCGCCGTCTCGGCGTCGGTGAGCCGGTGGGTGCCCTCGGCCGTCGCGGTCATCACGACCGGGTAGATCCGCCGGGTCAGGTCGGGGCCGCCGGTGGCGGTGTCGTCGTCCGCGGCGTCGTAGAGCGCCTCGACGGCCAGCCGCGTCGCGTCGTCGACCGACAGGCCGGCCCGGAAGCGCTTCTTCAGCGCGGACTTGGCGAACAGCGAACCGGAACCGATCGCGTCGTAACCGGTCTCCTCGTAGGGGCCGCCGGTCACGTCGAAGCTGAAGATCCGGCCGGCCCGCGCCGGGTCGCTCGCGGCCAGGTCGAAGCCGGCGAACAGCGGGACCACGGCCAGGCCCTGCATGGCCGCGCCCAGGTTGCCCCGGATCATCGAGGCCAGCCGGTTGGCCTTGCCGTCGAGCGAGAGCATCGCGCCCTCGATCTTCTCGTAGTGCTCCAGCTCCACCTGGAACAGTCGCATCAGCTCGATGCCGATGCCCGCCGTGCCCGCGATGCCGACGAGCGAGTAGGCGTCGGCCGGGTGCACCTTCTCGATGTCACGCTGGGCGATCAGGTTGCCCATGGTGGCGCGGCGGTCGCCGGCCATGACCACGCCGTTCGCGGCCGCGATCGCCACGATGGTGGTCGCGTGCGGCGCCAGGTCGGCGGCCATGCCGGGCGGCAGCGGCCGACGACCCGGCAGCATCTCGGGGGCCGCCTTGCTCAGGAACGTGGTGAAGGAGGACGTCCCCGCGTTGGTGAACACATCTGGAAGACGCCCGGATGGATCAAAACCCGCTGCCACGTGGTTCCTCTCAGGTATGTGATCGCCCCGGCCAGGGTGTCGAGGTTGTCCTTGAACTGGCCGAGACCGCCGTTGCAGTTGAAGCAGAGTATCCCGCGGACCCATCCGGTGCGATGATCGTGGTCCAGATGTTCCGGATCGGGACGCCGGCAGATCGCGCACACGCCGCCCTGCTCGGCCAGGAGTTCCTGGAACTCCTTCTCCCCGACCCCGTAGCGGCGACGCAGGTGGTACTCGCGACTACCGCCGTAGAGCCGCTGCCGCGTTTCCTTGCCCTTCTCGTTGTGGCACGGCTTGCAGTATCGGCCGTAGCCACCCCGCCCGGACCGATTGCGCGGGAAGTCGTCAAGCACTTTCGTCTCGCCGCATGTCGGGCAACGACGGTGGCCATCCGGAACGGCTGGCAGCTCCCGCACCTCTCGCCCCTGCTTCTCCTTCAGGCGCCTGGCGTAGCTCGCCTTCGAACGAAGGTTGAAGCAGGGCTTGCAGTAACTGCCCCGGCCGTCAGGGCGACGACTGTTGGCGCAGAACTCTTCGAGCGGCTTCCACTCGTGGCAGTCCGGACAACGGCGGTAGCCATCCCGGTCGTCAGAGTTCTTGGGCATGTCCGATTTAACCAGCTATGCCCTATTCCCCCCCTTTTTGTACATAGCCCCTGACGAATTCCTCGGCGTTCTCCTCCAGGACGGAGTCGATCTCGTCGAGCAGGTCGTCGACGTCCTCGGTGATCTCGGCGTGCCGCTCGGCCACCTCGGGGTTGGCCTGCGCGGTGACCTCCTCGACCTCCTCGTGGGACTTGCCGGACTGGGTCTGACCACCCTCTTGCGTCGCCATGGTGGTGCCTCCTCCACGATCGCCTGCGATCAACTTACCTCGCGCGGGCGACGAAAAGCCCGCCGCGCGCCGGGTTCGGCACGCAACGGGCCTTCCGGCAACCGGCTCAGCCGCCGGTCAGCAGCTCCAGCAGATCCTTGGCGCTCTCGCACCTGTCGAAGAGCTGACCGACGTGCGCGCGGGTGCCCCGCTCGGGCTCCATCATCGGCACCCGGACCAGCGACTCCCGGCCCACGTCGAAGATGACCGAGTCCCAGCTCGCGGCCACCACCTCGGAGGCGTACTGGGCCAGACACCGGCCGCGGAAGTAGGCGCGGGTGTCCTCCGGCGGCTCGGTCATCGCGCTGCGGGTCTGCTCGTCGGTGAGCAGCGTCTTCATCGAGCCGCGCTGGACCAGCCGGTGGTAGAGGCCCTTCTCCGGCCGGACGTCGGAGTACTGCAGGTCGACCAGTTGCAGCTTGTGCGAGCCCCAGCCGAGCTTCTCCCGCTCCCGGTAGCCCTCCAGCACCCGCAGCTTGGCCACCCAGTCCAGCTCGTCGGCGCACTCGAAGGCGTCGCGGCCGAGCCGGTCCAGCACGCTCTCCCAGCGGTCCAGCACGTCGGCGGTCTGCGCGTCCACGTCGGGGCCGTACCGCTCGTCCACGAAGGAACGGACCCGCTCGTGGTAGGCCCACTGCACGTCCAGCGCGGTCAGCCGGCGGCCGTCACGCATCCGCATGAGGTGCTTCAGGGACGGGTCGTGGCTGACCGCGCGCAACTCGCCCACCGGATCGGCGATGCCCAGGTCGGCGCCGAGCGCCTTCTCCTCGATCATGGCGAGGATCAGCGACGTGGTGCCGACCTTGAGGAACGTGGAGATCTCGGAGAGATTGGCGTCGCCGATGATGACGTGCAGGCGGCGGTACTTGTCCGCGTCCGCGTGCGGCTCGTCGCGGGTGTTGATGATGGGTCGCTTGAGCGTGGTCTCCAGCCCGACCTCGACCTCGAAGAAGTCAGCACGTTGGGAGATCTGGAAGCCGCTCTGGCCGCCGTCCTGGCCGATGCCCACGCGGCCGGCGCCGCAGACGATCTGCCGGGTCACGAAGAACGGCGTCAGGTACGCCACGATGTCGGCGAACGGGGTCTGCCGGCGCATCAGGTAGTTCTCGTGGGCGCCGTAGCTGGCGCCCTTGTTGTCGGTGTTGTTCTTGTAGAGATGGATCGGGTGGGTGCCCGGAATGGTGGCGGCCCGTCGGGCCGCCTCGGCCATCACCCGCTCGCCCGCCTTGTCCCAGCGGACCACGTCGAGCGGGGTGGTCACCTCCGGGGTGGAGTATTCGGGGTGGGCGTGGTCGACGTAGAGCCGGGCGCCGTTGGTGAGTATCACGTTGGCCAGCCCGAGGTCCTCGTCGGCCAGTGCCTCGGCCGGGTCGTACGCCGCCCCGGAGTAGGTGAAACCGCGGGCGTCGCGCAGTGGCGACTCCTCCTCGTAGTCCCAGCGGGCCCGTCCGCCCCGGTTGAGTTCCGGTCGCGCCCCGTAGGCGTTTACCACCTGCGAGGAGGTGACCATCGGGTTGGCTCCGGCCTGGCCGGGCACGGAGATGCCGTACTCGACCTCGGTGCCCATGATCCGTCTGACGCTCATCGACCTGCCCGCTCCGCTCGCCGTCCCGGTCCCCGTCACGTCGAGCGTAGTCGGCACATCGACGGTAGGTGGCGCGCCGTCCCGCTCGGAGACGACCGACCGGGACGGCGCCGGTGTGGCGCCGCCCCGGTCGGGCCGGTCTCAGAGGTACTGGCCGGTGTTGCTGGCGGTCTCGATGGACCGGCCGGCCTCGGTGCCCTTGCCGCCGGAGACGAGCGTGCGGATGTAGACGATCCGCTCGCCCTTCTTGCCGGAGATGCGGGCCCAGTCGTCCGGGTTGGTGGTGTTGGGCAGGTCCTCGTTCTCCCGGAACTCGTCGACGCACGCGTCGAGCAGGTGCTGCAACCGCAGCCCCTTGCGCCCGGAGGTGAGGAACTCCTTGATGGCCATCTTCTTGCCCCGGTCCACGATGTTCTGGATCATCGCGCCGGAGTTGAAGTCCTTGAAGTAGAGGACTTCCTTGTCGCCGTTGGCGTACGTGACCTCGAGGAAGCGGTTCTCCTCGGTCTCGGAGTACATCCGCAGGACGACGGCGTCGATCATCGCGGCCACTGTGGCCTGCGGATCGCTGCCGTGTTCGGCCAGGTCGTCGGCGTGCAACGGCAGATCGGCCAGGACGTACTTCGTGAAGATGTCCTTGGCCGCCTCGGCGTCCGGCCGCTCGATCTTGATCTTCACGTCGAGCCGACCGGGCCGCAGGATCGCCGGGTCGATCATGTCTTCCCGGTTGGAGGCGCCGATGACGATGACGTTCTCCAGCCCCTCCACGCCGTCGATCTCGCTGAGCAGCTGGGGAACGATGGTGTTCTCCACGTCGGAGGAGACGCCGGAGCCGCGGGTGCGGAAGATCGAGTCCATCTCGTCGAAGAACACGATCACCGGAGTGCCCTCGCCGGCCTTCTCCCGGGCGCGCTGGAAGATCAGCCGGATGTGCCGCTCGGTCTCGCCGACGTACTTGTTGAGCAGCTCGGGACCCTTGATGTTGAGGAAGAAGCTGGTGTGCCGGTCCTTGCCCAACCGCTCCGCGATCTTCTTGGCGAGCGAGTTGGCCACCGCCTTGGCGATCAGCGTCTTGCCACAGCCGGGCGGACCGTAGAGCAGGATGCCCTTCGGTGGCCGGAGCTGGTGCTCGCGGAACAGGTCGGCGTGCAGGAACGGCAGCTCCACCGCGTCGCGGATCTGCTCGATCTGCGCCTGGAGGCCACCGATGTCCTCGTAGTCGACGTCGGGCACCTCCTCCAGGACCAGCTCCTCGACCTCACTCTTCGGGATCCGCTCGTAGGCGTACGCCGAGCGGGGCTCGATCATGAGTGAGTCGCCGGCCCGGATCGGGCTGCCGATCAGCGTCTCGGCGAGGTGCACGATGCGCTCCTCGTCCGAGTGGGAGACCACCAGCGCCCGGTCACCCGGCGCGCCGTCCGGACCGACCAGGATCTCCTTGAGCATCACCACCTCGCCGACCCGCTCGAAGCCGAACGCGTCGACGATGTTGAGCGCGTCGTTGAGCAGCACCTCCTGCCCACGGCGTAGCTCGTCGGTCTCCAGCGAGGGCGAGACGGCGACGCGGAGCTTGCGCCCGCCGGTGAACACGTCCACCGTGCCGTCGTCGTGCTTCGCCAGGAAGACGCCGTAGCCACTGGGTGGCTGGGCGAGCCGGTCGATCTCCTCCTTGAGCGTCACGATCTGCGCGCGAGCCTCCTTGAGGGTGCTCACGAGCCGCTCGTTGTTCTCGGTCAGCCGCGCCAACTGTGCCTGGGTGGCCGCCAGCCGCTCTTCGAGCTGCCGGACGTGTCGGGGGCTTTCGGTCAACTTGCGCCGCACCAGAGCGAGTTCCTCTTGCAGGAACGCGACCTGCGTGGAGAGATCGTGGGCTTCCTTTTCCCACCGTGCGGCGCGCGAGTCCGCGTCGTCGCTGCGTGCCACGTCCCACCTCCCCGGGGGGCTTGAACGTTCTGAGCTAACACTAGCCGCTATGAGCCCGATTCGGTCCTCCGCAACGCGCTCGTCACCGAAGCTTGATCGCCAAGGGCTGGTCGACGGGCGGGTACGGGCGTTCGGGTACCGTCAGAGTCCGGGACGGGAGAACATGGGGGGTGCTTCGTGACCGACGTCGCGACCGACCAGTTGCAGGTCTGGGTCGACCAGGACCTCTGCACGGGTGACGGGCTGTGTGTGCAGTACGCCCCGGAGGTCTTCGAGTTCGACGTCGACGGCCTGGCGTACGTCAAGGGCCCGGACGGCGAGCTGCGGCAGGCCCCGGGCGCCCGGGTGGACGTGCCGGAGCACCTGCGCCTCGAGGTGATCGACTCGGCGAAGGAGTGCCCGGGCGAGTGCATCCACGTGACGCGGGGCAGCGACGGCGTCGAGGTGGCCGGCCCGGAGGCCGAGGACTGACGCACGGCTGACGCGGGGCCGGGGACGGCGTCCCCGGCCCCGCGTCGTGCCGTCCGGGCCGCCGCCGGCTCAGAGCCCCGGGCAGGGCTCAGGGCACAGGCCGGCTCAGGGCACAGGCCGGCTTCAGAGCATCGGCCGGCTTCAGAGCATCGGCCGGCCGACCACCGAGGCCACCAGCCGGGCGAACTCCTCCAGCCGGGTGATCTGCCCGGCGCCGCCGTCGTCGAGCGTCTTGCCGAAGCGCAGCGCGTCGTGCCGCGGGGTGCCGGCCGCCTCGTCGCTCGGCGGCGCCTCGTCAAGCGAGCTGAGCAGCAGGTACACGTCGATGCTGTCGACCCGGACCGTGCCGTCGTCGGCGCGGGTGAGCCGGCGCCGGCAGCCGACCTCGGTGACCGTGGAGACCGGCACCACCCGCAGCGACGAGGTCATCGCGCCGGGCGGCCCCTCCCCCGGCGGCACGTCCTCGCCGTGCCAGAGCACCAGCCGGCTGCCGTCGCAGACGACGACCTCCTGCCACACCCCGTTGACCTCGTTGACGAAGCGTTCCAGCGTGAAGCCGAGCACGGAGGCCCCGCGCAGCACCCCACCGAGCGCCTCCAGGGCGATGTCGGGGTCCCGCAGGTACGCCCGGGCGGCCGATTCCAGGTCGGCGTAGGGCGACCAGTCGGGGAAGACGGCGGGCATCTCGCCGTTGCCGTAGCCGGGACTGCTCACGCCACCTCCCGTCGACCGGTACCGCCGGGGCCGGGACGGACGCGCCCACCGCGCGTCCCGGTCCGCTCTGTCATGCTTACCGTCTCCGGTGTCGTCGTCCCCACGGGCACACATGATCCGCCCGACCGTGGCGGTTCGCGCGGCGGGGGTCAGGACCGGTCGGGCTCTTCCGCCGGCCGGGCCGCCGCCGCGGCGCGCAGGGCGTCGCGGCGCTGCGCGTACGCCTCGGCGCCCTTGCTGGGCTTGCGCCGGCGCGGCGGCGCGGTGACCCCGGGGGCGAGCTTGCGCGCGGAGACCAGGAACGCGGTGTGCGCGATCATGCGGTGGTCGGGCCGGACCGCGAGGCCCTCGGCGTGCCAGTCGCGGACCATCGACTCCCAGGCGCGCGGCTCGGTCCAGCCGCCGCGCTCGCGCAGCGCCTCGACCAGCTCGGAGAGCTGCGGCGTGGTGGCCACGTAGCCGATCAGCACGCCGCCGGGGACCAGCGCCCGCTCGACCATGTCGAGCATCTCCCACGGGGTCAGCATGTCGAGGATGATCCGGTCGAAGCCGGTCTCGGCGCAGTCGGCGACGTCGCCCACGTGCAGCCGCCAGGCCGGGTGCGGGCCGTTGAAGAACGCCTCGACGTTGCGCCGGGCGATCTGGGCGAAGTCGTCGCGCAGCTCGAAGGAGTGCAGCTCCCCCTCGGTGCCGACGGCGCGCAGCAACGAGCAGGACAGCGCGCCCGAGCCGGCGCCGGCCTCGAGCACCTTGGCGCCGGGGAAGATGTCCCCCATCGCGACGATCTGCGCCGAGTCCTTCGGGTAGATCACCTGCGCGCCGCGGGGCATGGAGAGCACGTAGTCGGAGAGCAGCGGTCGCAGCGCCAGGAAGGCGGTGCCGCCGCCGGCGGTGGTGACCACACTGCCGTCGGGCAGGCCGATGAGTGTGTCGTGCGCGAGGATGCCACGGTGGGTGTGGAACTCCTTGCCGGGCTCCAGCGTCACGGTGTGCATCCGGCCCTTCGGGTCGGTGAGCTGGACCCGGTCGCCGATCCGGAACGGCCCGCGGTGGACCGGGGGCAGCGCCGGGACGGTGGAGTTCTCTGCGGTCACGTGTTCGTCTTCCGTTTCGGTTCGAGGAGCTGGGCGAGGTCCGCGACGTGGAGCACGCCGACCACATCTTCGCCTGCCGTCACCAGGTACTGCGCGCCCGGGTGGGTGCGGACGGTCTCCAGCACCCGCTCGCCGTCCGCGTCGACCGGCAGGGCGGGCAGCGCCGCCAGGCCGCGCGCCACCTCGTCCACCGCGAGCCACGGCCGCCGTTCCGGGGGTACGGCGGCGGCGCGCGCCGGGTCGACAAGCGCCACGGTCCGGCCGGCGGAGTCGACCACGGCGAGCGCGGCGTCCGGCGTGCCCGCCTCGGCGCGGCGGCGCTGCGCCTCGGCCAGCGGGGTGCCGGTGGGCACCGGCAGCAGCGGACGGGCCAGCCGGGTCAGGTCGACCAGGTGCAGCCGGCGACCGATGCGGGCCAGTCGGATGGACTGCCCGGCGCCCCGCCACAGCGTCAGCGCGACCAGCAGGAGCAGCGGCAACGCCAGCGGGGCGAGCGCCCGGCGCAGCGTGAGCGTCACCACCAGGGCCAGCGTGCCCAGCGCCACGGCCCGGCCGACCCAGCCGGCCACCTCGGTGCCCCGGTGCCGGTCCCGGGTGAGCGCCCAGACCGCGGCGCGCAGCGCGCGCCCGCCGTCCAGCGGCAGCCCGGGCAGGCTGTTGAAGATCGCCACCACCACGTTGCTGACCGCGAGCTGGAAGGCGAGCTGGTGGCCGAGGGTGCCGGCGGGCAGCGTGAGCGTGGCGGCGACCGCGCCGGCGCCGAGCACCGCGGACACGGCGGGGCCGGCCAGCGAGATCAGCAGCTCGGTCCGGGGGTCGGGGGCATCCCGGTCCATCTCGGTGTAGCCGCCGAGCAGTTCCAGCGTGATTCCCCGCACACCGATGCCGAACCGGCGGGCGGTGAGCGCGTGCCCCAGCTCGTGCAGCAGCACGGAGCCGAGCAGCGAGACGACGAAGCCGAAGCCGACCAGGTAACCGCCGAGCGGGCCGAGGTCGAGCTGGCGGCGGGCCAGCGCCGCGTAGAGCACGGTGACCACGACGGTGAGCAGCAGCATCGACGCGTCGGCGCGCAGCGGCACGCCGAAGACCCGGCCGAGGCTCAACCCGGGCCGGCGCGGCCGTCGGGTCCGCTGCTCCACCCCGGCGATGCTACGCGTCTGTAGATCATGGTCCGGCACGGCGACGGTGGTGGTGTCACACCGGTGGCCTAACCTTCCGGGCATGACGGCGGATCCGGTGATCGACACGCAGGGCGACCCGACGGCGGCACCGACGCCGGTCACGGTGCGGGCGTCGTTGTCGCCGTCGCGGGCGGCCGACTTCAAGACCTGCCCGCTGCTCTACCGGTTCCGCAGCATCGATCGGCTGCCGGAGCGCCCGACGGTCGAGCAGGCCCGGGGCACGCTGGTGCACGCCGTGCTGGAGCGGCTGTTCGACCTGCCGGCCCCGGCGCGCACCCCGGAGTCGGCCGGCGATCTGGTCGCCCCGCAGTGGGACCGCCTGGTCACCGAGGAGCCGGAGCTGGCGACGCTGTTCGCCGACGACGACCCGGCCGGCGTGGAGGGGTTCCTGCGGTCGGCGGCGGGGCTGCTGGAGGGCTATTTCACGGTGGAGGACCCGCGCCGGCTGGAGCCGGCCGAGCGCGAGGCGTTGATCTCCGCGGTGGTCGACGACGAGCTGCTCATCCGCGGCTATCTCGACCGCCTCGACGTGGCCCCGGACGGCGCGCTGCGGGTGGTCGACTACAAGACCGGCGGCGCGCCGCGCGAGGCGTTCGAGGCGCGGGCGCTGTTCCAGCTCAAGTTCTACGCGCTGGTGCTGTGGCGGACCCGGGGCGTGGTGCCGCGGGTGCTGCGCCTGCTCTACCTCAAGGACGCCGAGGTCTGCGACTACGCGCCCGACGCCGACGAGCTGGTGCGCTTCGAGCGCACGGTGGTGGCGCTGTGGCGGGCGATCGAGCAGGCCACCGCACGGCAGGATTTCCGGCCCCGCCCGAGTCGGCTCTGCGACTGGTGCAGCCACCAGGCGCTCTGCCCGACCTTCGGCGGCACGCCGCCGCCGTTCCCGGTGGCCGCCGCCGCGCCCGACCCGCTGGTGGACGCCCGTTCCCGACCGGCCAGTCCCGGGGCCGACGAGTGAGGCCCGTCCCCGCCGGGTGAGCCCCCGGGGTCCGGATCCGTCGATGGGCGGGTCGTCTCCGCTACGCCGCGCAGCGCCCAACCCGCCCCGCCCGGACGCCCCGATCCGCCAATGGCAGCGCGCCCACCTCTCCCGCCCGTGCGCGTCCTTCCCCTCTCCAACCACGCCCGCCCGTGCGCCCCACCCGACGCCGCGCCCGCCTCTCTCCCCCGCACATGGCCCCGCTTTCCCGGAAAGTGGGGCCATGCCGGCGCTGATGCCCACGCTTTCCCAGAAAGTGTCACCCCCGCCCCGGACGGGCTCGCTTCTCCCGACGGCGCGCCGCGCCGCGCGGACCCCATGGGGCCGCTTTCTGGGAAAGCGTGCGTCAAGAGGCCTCGATGAGCACGCTTTCCCGGAAAGCGGTGGGTGGAACGGGCGGGCGAGCGCGGGGCGGAGCGACGCGGGGCGGAGCGGGGGCCCGCGGGGCGGGGGTGGGGGCCCGCGGGGCGGGGGTGGGGGCCCGCGGGGCGGGGGGTGGGTGGGGGTGGTGGGTGGGGCGATGGGATCGGATCCGGTGCGGTCGGTATGCGGGAACCGGTCGCCCTCTACGGTGGTTCCTGCGGACCGGCCGACGCCGGCGGTGGTCTCCGGGCGATGTGCCCGGCGACCGCCGGGCCCGGCCAACCCGGTTCCGGGCTGACCCGCCGTCCAGCACGACGAGGGAGACGATGACCGACGCCGCCGCGCCCCGACCGGTTCGGGTCCTCCTCGCCGACGACCAGCCGCTGCTGCGTGCCGGGTTCCGGATGGTGCTCGGGGTCGAGGACGACCTGGACATCGTGGGCGAGGCCGGCGACGGCGTGGAGGCGGTGGAGCTGTCCCGGCGGCTGCTGCCGGACGTGGTGCTGATGGACATCCGGATGCCGCGGATGGACGGGGTGGCCGCGACCCGGACGATCGTGGACGCCCGACTGCCGGTACGGGTGCTGGTGCTGACCACGTTCGAGCTGGACGAGTACGTGGTCGGCGCGTTGCGCGCCGGGGCGAGCGGCTTCCTGGCCAAGGACGTGCCGGCGGAGGACCTGGTGACCGCGATCCGCACGGTGGCGGCCGGGGAGGCGGTGGTGGCGCCGCGGATCCTGCGCCGGCTGCTGGACCGCTTCGCCGACGTGCTGCCGGATCCGGCGGCCAGTCGTCCGCGGGTGCTGGACCCGCTGACCGACCGGGAGCGGGAGGTGCTGGTGCAGGTGGCGCGCGGGCTGTCCAACGCCGAGATCGCCCGGGCGCTGTCAGTCAGCGAGACCACTGTCAAGACGCACGTCGGGCACGTGCTGACCAAGTTGAAGCTGCGGGACCGGGTGCAGGCGGTGGTCCTGGCGTACGAGACGGGGCTGGTGCGGCCCGGGAAATAGGTGGCGGCGCTCACGTACCGTGACCAACGGCGGCGGCGTGGGGTTGACCGTGACGCGACGTGAGGTCCTACCGTCGGCGTCGCCGGTCGGTCAGGGATCACCCTGAGCCGGCCTGGGGGGCGACCCTCACCGGAAATTCGGCACGGATTCCGCCCGGGGTCGGACGGATCCGGGGCCGGCGGCACCGAGGATGGAACTGCCGCACCGACCAGCGGGGGCGGTGCGGATCAGCAAGCCAGACGGAAGAGGTAGATGACGTGACCGCGACGGTAGGCCGGCAGGCGCAGGCCGCGGCCCGGGCGAACGACGTGTGGAAGGTGTACGGCAGCGGCGAGGCGCAGGTCATCGCGCTGCGTGGGGTGAGCGCCGAGTTCGAACGCGGCCGGTTCACCGCGATCATGGGGCCGTCGGGCTCGGGCAAGTCGACGTTGATGCACTGCCTCGCCGGTCTGGACTCGGTGACCCGGGGCACCGTGATGATCGGTGAGACGACGGTGACCGGGCTCAACGACTCGGGCCTGACGAAGCTGCGGCGGGACAAGGTCGGTTTCATCTTCCAGCAGTTCAACCTGCTGCCGACGCTCACCGCGCAGGAGAACATCCTGCTGCCGCTGTCGATCGCCGGCCGCAAGGCCGACCCGGCCTGGTACGACACGGTGATCGACACGGTCGGGCTGCGGGAGCGGCTCGGGCACCGCCCGGCGCAGCTCTCCGGCGGCCAGCAGCAGCGGGTGGCGTGCGCGCGGGCGCTTGTCGCCCGCCCCGAGGTGATCTTCGCAGACGAGCCGACCGGCAACCTGGACTCCCGGTCCGGCGCCGAGGTGCTGAACTTCCTGCGCAGCTCGGTACGCGAGCACGGCCAGACCATCGTCATGGTGACCCACGACCCGACCGCCGCCGCGTACGCCGACCGGGTGGTCTTCCTGGCCGACGGGCAGATCGTCTCGGAGCTGATCGAGCCGACCGCCGACACGGTGCTGGACACGATGAAGAAGCTGGACGCGCCGGTCGAGGTGGGCAACTGATGTTCCGGGCAACGCTGAAGAGCCTGCTGGCGCGCAAGCTGCGCCTGCTGCTGTCCGGGCTGGCGGTGGTGCTCGGCGTCATGTTCGTCTCCGGCGCGTTCGTGCTCACCGACACGCTGGGCCGCTCGTTCGACGCGGTCTTCGCCGACGCCTACGCCGACGTGGACGTGAACGTGGCGGCGAAGCCGAAGGTCGAGGTCTCCGAGACCGAGGGCGAGCAGGTGGCCGGCCCGGTGCCGGCGTCGCTCGTGGACCGGGTTAAGGCGGTGCCGGGCGCGGCGGACGTGCGCGGCGTGGTGGCGGCCGACGGCGCGCGGCTGATCGGCGGCAACGGCAAGGTGGTCACCTCGTTCGGCCCGCCGCAGCTCGGCGAGAACTGGCTGGGCGAGAGCGACCTGGTGTCGTTGCGCGAGGGGCGCGGCCCGCAGGCCGACGACGAGATCGTGGTCAACGCCGCGCTGGCGAAGGCGGCCGGCGTGCGCGTCGGTGACCGGGTCGGCGTGTTGACCCTGTCGCCGAAGAAGGAGTTCACGCTGGTCGGCGTGTTCGGCTACAGCGGTGGCCGGGACTCCGTGGGCGGCGCGAACGAGGTCGCGTTCACCACGCCTGTCGCGCAGCGGTTGATGCTCGGCAAGCCGGACGTGTTCTCCAACGTCACCGCGCGGGCGGACGGCACCACGCCGGAGGCGCTGCGCGACGAGGTGTCCGGCGCGCTGGGCGGCGCCTACGACGTCAAGACCGGCGACCAGCTCGCCGACGACGCCTCGGCCGGGCTGAAGGAGGGATTGTCGTTCTTCAACAAGATCCTCCTCGGGTTCGCCGCGGTCGCGTTGCTGGTCGGCACGTTCCTGATCCTCAACACCTTCTCGATCATCGTGGCCCAGCGCACGCGTGAGCTGGCGCTGATGCGGGCCATCGGGGCCAGCGGCCGGCAGGTCATCGGCTCGGTGGTGCTGGAGGCGGTCGCGGTGGGCCTGATCGCCTCGGTGCTCGGCCTGGCCGCCGGCATCGGGGTGGGCGCGCTGCTGGCTTACCTGTTCGGGAAGCTCGCCGGTGGTCTGACGCTGGCCGGGCTGGGGGTGCCGCCGGCGGCGGTGATCGGCGCGTTCGCCGTCGGTCTGCTGATCACGGTGGTCGCGGCGCTGCTGCCGGCGCTGCGCGCCGCGCGGATTCCGCCGATCGCCGCGATGCAGGACGTCGCCACGCCGGACCGTCCGCTGACCAAGGTGACCGTCGGCGGCGCGGTGGTCACCACGGTCGGCGCGGTGCTGCTCTTCCTCGGCCTCAGCGGCAACGCCGGCGACAACACGCTGGCGACCATCCTCGGCGGTGTGCTGTTCGCGTTCATCGGGGTGGCGCTGCTGACGCCGGTGATCAGCCGGCCGGTGGTGTCGCTGCTCGGCGCGATCTTCTCCTGGTCGGTGCCGGGCAAGCTGGGCCGGTTGAACTCGGGCCGTAACCCGCGCCGGACCGCGATCACCGCCGCCGCGCTGATGGTGGGCATCGCGCTGGTGACCGGCGTGACGGTGATCCTGGACTCGGCGAAGGGCAGCATCAGCGCGCTCGCCGAGGACCGGATCAAGGCCGAGCTGGTGATCTCCGGCGCCTCGTCCGGGCCGCGTCCGGCGAGCTTCGACGCGGCGGTGCTGGAGAAGACCGCCGCGATCCCGGGCGTGCAGTTGGTCGACGGCGAGTACGGCGACATGGCCACGGTGGGCGGCGAGCGGACCTGGGTGGCGGCGTCGAGCAACGTGGCGGCGCTGGAGCGGATCTTCGGGGCGAAGGCCACCGCCGGTGACATCAGCCGGCTGGCCCCGGACCAGATGCTGCTCAGCTCGGACACCGCGAAGTCCCGCAACCTGTCGGTCGGCTCGACGGTGCCGGTGCAGTTGTCCCGCGGCGAGGCCCGCACGTACACGGTCAGCGGCATCTACGAGAGTTCCCAGCTCACCAACCCGGTGGTGCTGCCGCCGCAGGCGACCGCCGACTTCGCCATCCCGCAGCCCATCCAGGGCTTCGTGCAGCTCGCCCCGGGCACCTCGGTGGGCGCGGTGCAGCCGCAGGTAGAGCGGCTGCTGGTGGACAGCCCGGAGGTGTCGGTGGCGGACCGGGCGGCGTTCATCAAGCAGCAGACCAGTCAGCTCGACACGCCGCTGCGGATGATCCAGATCCTGTTGGCGCTGGCCATCGTGATCGCGGTGCTGGGCATCATCAACACGCTCGCGTTGTCGGTGCTGGAGCGCACCCGGGAGCTGGGCCTGCTGCGGGCGATCGGCCTGCGCCGGGCCCAGACCATGCGGATGATCACGGTCGAGGCGGTGGTGATCTCGATCTTCGGCGCGCTGCTCGGCGTGGTGGTCGGCACCGGTCTCGGCGCGGCGGTGGTCCGGGCGCTCAAGGACGAGGGCATCACCGACCTGGTCCTGCCCTGGGGCCAGATGGTGACGTTCCTGGTGCTGGCCGCGATCATCGGCGTGGTCGCGGCGGTGCTGCCGGCGATCCGGGCCGCGCGGATCAACGTGCTCGGCGCCATCGCCCACGACTGAGACGCACGGCGGGGCCCCTCCCGGCGGGAGGGGCCCCTCGGCCTACCGGTTCAGCAGCGCGGCGAGCAACTCCAGGTCCGCCCCGGTCAGGCTCTCCAGCTGGTGTACGCCGTCGGTCGGCGGCAGCGGCACCTCGGCCGGTACGGCCAGCACCGCCGCGCCGGCGGCCAACGCGCTCGCCACGCCGGTCGGTGAGTCCTCGATCGCCACGCACCGCTCGATCGGCACGCCCAGCAGCTTCGCGGCGGTCAGGTACGGCTCCGGGTGCGGCTTGGCCTCGCCCACCTCGTCACCGCAGACCACCGCGTCGAAGCTGTCCCGGCCCAGGGTCTCCAGCGCGACCTCGACCAGGGACCGGCCGCTGGAGGTGACAAGCGCGGTGGGAATGCCGGCGGCCCGGACGGCGCGCAGCAACGCCAACGCGCCGGGACGCCACCGCAGCCCGGTGCGGAACAGGTCGAGGATCCGCGCGCTGATCCAGTCGGCGCTGGCCTGCGGGTCGCGGCCCGGCTGGCCCAGGTCGGCGTGCACGATCCGCATGGAGTCGGCCATCGCGGTGCCGATGATCGCCTGGCGGGCCTCGGCGGAGAGCGTGCCGCCGTAGACGGCGGCCAGCTCCTGCAACGCGACGTCCCACAGCTTCTCACTGTCGACGAGCGTGCCGTCCATGTCGAAGAGCACGGCGGCGGGGTGTGGGCTGCTCAGCGGGGCCTCCTTCGGTGGGCGTACCCCACCGATCCTGCCAGCCGGACCCGGCCCGGCCGGCGGCGCCGCCGGCCGGGGTGACCTGTGGCATCAACCGAGGTCGCACGCCTTCAGCGAGTTCTCGTAGCCGGCGAAGAACTTCTCGCTGCGCTGCTCGGCGGTGCCGTGCGCGCCCTCGGCGAACCACGGCTGGTCCGGGTCGTCACCGACCGCCAGCAGCCCCTCCCGGAACTCGTCCAGGTCGCCGTCCTCCACCTTCAGCGTCCCGGCGCGCACGCTGTCGCCCAGGTAGGCCCCGGCCATGCAGTCGGCCTGCAACTCCTGCTGGATGGTGAATTCGTAGCGGATGCCGAGCCGGGTCTGCACGCCGTGCGCGTACTCGTGGCCGAGCAGGTAGAACAGGAACGCGTCGCCGATCTGCCGGAACGCCGACACCGACCAGTTCACGTCGTAGGC
The DNA here is from genome assembly GCF_003027925.1 of Micromonospora sp. RP3T. GTDB lineage: Bacteria > Actinomycetota > Actinomycetes > Mycobacteriales > Micromonosporaceae > Micromonospora. The sequence goes on along the minus strand of NZ_PYPS01000004.1, from coordinate 163,988 downwards.
GATGAAGTCGCCGGCCGAGCAGTAGACCGCGTTGTTGCGCGGCAACGGCTGCCCGCCGCAGGACACCTCACCGGCCCGGGTGTACGCCACCACCCGCCGGATCGGCCGGAAGCGTTCCCCGGAGGAGCGGAACTGCGCGGTCCAGTACTGCTCGGCGCCGGCCACGGCGTCGGAGAAGTCCTGCTTGAACTCGGCGACACTGGTGGTGCCGTCGGCCCGGGTGGTCTCCGCGCCGGGGGACGCCGCTCGCCCGCTGCGCTCGGGGGCGGGCTGCTGCGGCTCGCCCTGGTCGAGCCCGCCGCCCATGCAGCCGGCGGCCACCACCAGGGCCACCACCAGCCCGGCGAGCGGCCCGAGCCGCCGACGTCCCGTCCTGTCCCCCACGACTACCTCCCGGCTGTCCAACCTGTGTTCCGCGCAGTACCCCGGTATCCACCGGCTCTCACGCATCGGCGGCGGCGAACGTTCATCAGGTGTCGACGGCGGTGATCAGCAGCAGCGCCGCGCCGGGGTCGAAGCGCACCTCGGCGGCGCCCGCGTCGTGGTCGACGCTACGGTGCCAGCGCACGCCGGCCGGCACGTACCCGGCCAGCGCCGGCCACACCTCGGGCGCCGCGCCGGTCACCGGCGTCCAGGTGTACGCGGCGGCGAGCGCGCGGGCGTCGGCCGGTGTCAGCCGCACCACCGCCTGGTAGCGCCGGTCGGTCGGGCCGGGCGCGCGGGAACAGGCGAAGCTCGGATAGTCGACCTGCCAGTGGATCTCCGGGTACGCGCCGATGCCCGGCACGTCGGCGTCGGTCCACCGCCGGTCGGTACGGACCTTCGCCTCCTCGGCGGCGACCCGTGCCGCGCAGTCCCGCTCCTCGCCGTCACCGGTGCGGGCCAGCCAGGTCACGCCGCCGCAGGCGGCCAGCAGCGCGACGCCGAGCGCGGCGGCGAGCACGAGGAACCATGATCGTCGGGTCACGCCGGCAGGGTAGCCACCGCCGGCCACCGTGGAGCGCCTTCGGTACAGTCCCGGCCGTGGATCCCGACGTGACACTCGCCAGCGTCGTCTACTGGCGGCGCAGCCTCTGGAACGGCCGGCGGTGCGTACCGGTGCTGATGACGCTCGACCAGGGCCGGCTGCGCGCCCGGGACCGGCACGGCGCGGAGGTGTTCGCGGTGCCCGTCGGCCAGGTGCGGGGGCGGTTGACCCGGCTGGGCACGCTGCTGCTGACCGTCGACGGCCGGCGGTACGACGTGGTCGGGCGGGGGTCGGACATCTCGCCGTCGCCCAGCCCCGACCAGCGGCGCGGGCTGGACGAGTTCCGGGCGCACCGGACGCCGCCCTCCGGCGACGGGCCGGGCTTCCTCGACCTGGCGTTCAACGGGGCCGCCGCGTTCCACACCCGGTCCTGGCGGGACGCGCTGGCCCGCGCGGGCGCGGCGGTGCGCTGAGCGTCTAGTCCAGGCCGCGCATGATGTGCGGCTCGCCGTCGTCGTCGCCGAAGCAGCGGTGCAGGGTCTGGGCGCGGGCCCACAGGTCCAGGCTGCTCGGCGGGCCGGCCGGCGTCGAGCGGACCGGCGCGGCCAGGACGGGGCCCTGGTCGGGCGGCACCTTCGACGTCACCTCGTCGGCCATCTGGCGCCCCTTTCGTCGTACTCCAGGCTCGTCACCGGCCGTCTCGACCGCGTCAACCGGACGGCGCGGGCGTGGACGCGGCGCTGCCGCCTCTTCTGCGACGGTAGCCCGCCGGGCCGGCCGGCACAGTCGAATTGGTGTCGTCCTCGGGGCGCGACGCCGATGGTCAGGCGATGTTCACCGAGATCGACCTGGACCATGACGTCCACATCTGTCTATATAGATGGGACAGTCGCGCCATTCCCGTACGGATGGAGTCCCATGTCCCGCAACCTGCGCGCCACGGCCATCAGCCTCGCCGCGATCCTGGCCGCCACCCTCGGCCTCGCCCAGCCCGCCCTCGCCGCCGGCTACTCCGCGTCGCTCACCACCGCGGTCGCCGGCCTGTCCGTCGCCACCGAGGTGCGCACCGGCTACAGCCGTGACCTGTTCCCGCACTGGATCGACGCCGACGGCGACGGCTGCCACACCCGCAACGAGGTGCTCTACGCCGAGGCCACCACGAAGCCCACGATCAGCGGCACCTGCACGCTCTCCGGCGGCCGGTGGTACTCCTACTACGACAACGCCACCTGGACGGCCACCGGCGACCTGGACATCGACCACATGGTCCCGCTCGCCGAGGCCTGGGACTCCGGCGCCCGGAACTGGACCACCAGCCGCCGCCAGACGTACGCGAACGACCTGGGGGACGCGCGCGCCCTGGCCGCGGTGACCGACAACGTCAACCAGGCCAAGGGCGACCAGGACCCGGCCACCTGGCTGCCGCCGTACGCCTCGGCCCGCTGCCGCTACGTCGGCGAGTGGGTGGCCGTCAAGATCCGCTGGCGGCTCACCGTGGACAGCGCGGAGAAGAGCGCGCTGACCAGTTGGGCGAACAACTGCCCGGCCGCCACCATCTCGGTCACCTACGCGTACTGACCGCGGTCGGCGTCCCGGGCCGGCAACGGCCCGGGAACGCTCGAATGATGGCCGCGATGGCGGAGCACGAGGAACTGACCACCGCGCGGCTGACCCCGAGCCGCCCCGCCCCGCGCGACGTCGATCTGGTCCTCGGGGACTTGCATCCGGTACCCCGGTACGGACCTACCGTCGAGGCGTGACCGACGAACCCGACACCTCCTGGGTGCCCGACGCCTGCACCCTGCCGACCACCGACCGACCGCTGCGGCTGGCCGAGTTCGACCGACTGTTCCGCGACGCCGTCCACGCCGTCGACCGGCGCTCGGCCCGGCACCTGCGACTGCGTCTCGGCAGCGCGGCCGAGCCGGCCACCCGGGACCTGATCACGCGCGAGTCCGCGTGCTGCTCCTTCTTCGCGTTCGCACTCACCAGACCGGACGGCGACGCGCTGACGCTCGACATCCGGGTGCCGCCCGCCCACGTCGACGTGCTCGACGCGCTCACCGAGCGGGCCGCGCCCGCGCCCCGACCGTGACGGACCTGCGCAGCGGCCAGCTCGCCGACGCGGTCGGGGTGAACGTGCAGACGCTGCGCTACTACGAACGCCGCGGACTGCTCGACGCGCCACGACGGTCGCCGGGCGGGCACCGGCTCTATCCCGCCGAGACCGTCACGCTGCTGCGGGTGGTCAAGACCGCCCAGCGTCTCGGCTTCACCCTCGCCGAGGTCGCCGACCTGCTCGACGCCGGCCGGCACCGGCCCGGCCGCGACGCCGGGCTGCGGGCCCTCGCCCGGGAGAAGCTCGCCGAGGTGGAACAGCGGATGGCGGACCTCACCGTCATCCGCGACACGCTGCGGGCCGCGATCTCGGCCGGCTGCGACGACCTGATCGCCTGCGCCGGCAGCTCCTGCTGCCCGCTGCCCTTCGCCGACCCGGCCGGGAGGAACGACCGTGTCGAACCCCGCTGACCGGCTGCGCCGCCTGCTGCCCACCAGCCTCACCGGGCTCGCCGGCGCGGCCTGCGCCGCGTGCTGCGTACTGCCGCTCCTGCTGGCCGCCGGGATCCTGGCCGGCGGCGGCTGGGCGACCCTGACCCGCTTCCTGCCCGGGACCGCCGTCGCCCTGGCCGGGCTCGCCGGCCTGTCCTGGTGGTGGGCCGCCCGGCGCGGCCACCGCGCCGGTTGCGCGGGTGGCGACTGCGCCTGTCGACCCGGCGGCAAGATCGCCACGGTACGGTCGGACCCATGACCGTCGCGCGTTCCGTCCTGCTGTTCCTGGTCGCCGCGCTGGCCGAGATCGGCGGCGCCTGGCTGGTCTGGCAGGGCTGGCGGGAGAACCGAGGACTGCTCTGGATCGCCGGCGGGATCATCGCGCTCGGCCTCTACGGCTTCGTGGCCACGTTCCAGCCCGACCCGAACTTCGGGCGCATCCTCGCCGCCTACGGCGGCGTCTTCGTCGCCGGGTCGCTCGCCTGGGGCGTGCTCGTCGACAAGTTCCGGCCCGACCGCTACGACCTCGCCGGCGCGGCCATCTGCCTGGTCGGCGTCGTGATCATCATGTACGCGCCGCGCGCGAGCTGACCGGTCGCCACCGGGTGAGCCGGCACCACCGGGTGCCGGCTCAACACGACGCGGGCGGGATGCTCTGCTCGTACTGGAAGACGTTGTGCGGGTCGTACATCGCCTTGATCCGGCGGAGCCGCTCCACGTTCGGCCCCCAGTACGCGGTCTCCCACTCCTGCATGCCGATGTTCGGCACGTTGACGTAGGCGCCGTCCACATAGGGGCGCAGCGCCTGGCTGAACTCGGCGATCCACGCCTGCGCCGCCGGGGTGAGCGCGTCGCCGCTGTCCGGCACACCCCGGGTCCCCCAGCCGGCGCCGGGCTCGGAGTAGAAGATCGCGTCGCGGTGCGGGAACGCCGAACCGCCGACCGGCTGCTTCGCCTGCGCGCCGACGCCGAACGCCTGGGTGAAGAAGTTGCTGGCATCGGTGGGCGCGACCGCCATGAACGAGCGGATGACCTCGATCGCCTCCGGCGGGAACGGCCGGCGGGTGAACTGGGAGAAGAACTTCCAGTTCGCGGGCTCGTCCTGGGTCGGCACCTGGAACCCGGCGTAGATGTCACCCCACCCACCGATCTGCACCGTGACCTGCGGGGCGCCGACCGACAGGACCGGCTCCAGCAGTTTCCGCACCTCCGCCTCGGTGCCCTCGGCGAGCACACCGAACAGCAGGATCTGCGACCGGTGGATCTCCAGTTGGGAGCCGAGGCGCACATCGGTGAACGGCGCGGTGCGCTGCCACCGGTCGAAGACGGCCCCCAGGTCAGCCAGGCCGGGCCAGGCCGCCTGGAGATACGCGACGCCGCGCAGCGGAGCCACCCGGTAGGTCAGCGAGGTGACGATGCCGAAGTTGCCGTTACCCGCCCCGCGCAACGCCCAGAGCAGGTCCCGGCGGTTCCGCAGATCCACCTCGATCGCCTTCGCGCCGTTCGCCCCGGACGCGACGACGATCTCCGCCCCGACCAGGCTGTCGCAGGCCATGCCGAGCCAGCGGGTCAGGAAGCCGAAACCCCCGCCCAGGGTCGCCCCGGACAGGCCCACGCTGCCCTCCGTACCGGTCGTCACCGCGAGCCCCTGCTGGGCGAGCGCGGTGACCGCCTCCAACTGGTTGAGCCCGGCGCCGACGCGCGCGGTGAGCGTCGCCGGGTTGATGTCGGCCGACTTCAGCTCACTGACATCGATCACGATGCCGTTGTCCACGTTCGACCAGCCCTCAAGGCTGTGCCGGCCGCTGCGTACCCGCAGCGCGACGTCGTTCTGCCGCGACCAGGCGAGCGCGTTCACCACGTCCTGGGTGTTCTGCGCGAACACGATGACCAGCGGGTTGCGGACGAACAACTCGTCCCAGCCGAGGCTCGCGGACGGATAGTCGGGGTCACCGAACCGCACGATGCGGCCGGTCAACTGCGCCGGCGGGCACTCGGCCCAGACGGGCGCCCCGGAGCCGTCGGTGCCGGTGACCGCCCGGGCGGGCCCGCCGAGCACGGCCGGTGCGACGACCGCCCCGGCGCCCACGGCGGCCGTGGCCTGGAGCAGCGTGCGACGCGAGATGTCATGCATGGTCGTGGCCTCTCGATCGGGTCACGCCCGTCCGTTGGCGTGCGACCTCACGCTAGGACCAGACAATCGCTCACATAACTGAAAAAGACGTGAGCACCCTTCCGAGTGACGTAAAAACTCCGAAAGCTACCCAAATGCCGCGCGCTGGCTGACCCGCGACGACGCTGGTCAGTCGTAGTTGTAGGCGATCAGGGCAACACCGTGAGCCGACATGACCCCGGTGAGATGTTGGTCGGGCGTCCAATCGACCCCGTTGTACGACGCGTGCCACACCTCCACGTCGCTCTGCCGACTGATGTGCGCGCAGTGCAGGACGTCGCCGGAGACGGCCACGGTGGGACTGAAGGACAGCGCGACATCTCTGACCCACGTGTCGGCAGTCCAGCTCGTACCGTCGAACACAGTGTGCAGCAGTTGACCGCTCTCGCCGGGGCCCTGGTGCAGACAGTGCAGCTTGCTCCGGTAGACCGCCACGGCGGGGCTACCGGTGAGACGAACCCCGGCGACCACCCCGGGTCGCGACCAGGCGACCCCGTCGAAGACGGTGTGCCACATGTCGCCGTGGCCGCCACCCTGGTACAGGCAGTGCAGGCGACCGCCGTACTCCACCAGGGCGGGGCTGCCGAATAGTTCGGCACCGGGGACACGTTTGCCCGCGCTCCATCTCGCGCCGTCGAAGACCAGGTGCCACAGCTCGCGGTTCCCGCCGGGCCCCTGGTACACGCAGTGCAGGCGGTCGCCGTACACCGCCACCGCCGGGTTGTCGGTCAGGCTGACCTCCCCCACCCGCTGATCCTCCGACCACGCGCCGCCGCAGAACGTGACGTGCCACAACCTACCGAGTCCTGCCGGCGTCTGATGGAGGCAGTGCACGGCCCCCCGGTAGAAGGCGAGAGCGGGACTGGAAGTGAGGAGGAGCTGCGGCGCTTTCGTGTCCGACGACGGAACGGCGCCGTCGAAGATCGTGTACCAGAAGCTCGTATCGCTCCAGCCGGCATGGACCAGCATCCGCCAATCGACCTCGGGGATGTTGGTGAACGAGTCGATCGCCCACATCACAGCGTCGATGCCACACTGACCATACTTGATCCAGAAATAGCCGTGCTCACCAAAGCCGGTTCCCCAACTGTTCTTACACAACCACGCGCCCTTGTTGTCGTCGAAGCCGACCACACAGACGCAGTGACCACCAACCACCCAGCCCCAACTGTTCTGGTAGACGCCGCCGCCGTAGAAGTAGAAATCGAGGTAGACGGTGAAGGCGGCAATCAGCGGACCGCGCTTGACCAGCCAATTCTTCATCTCCTGAAAGGAGACGATGGTGCTGTACCCGGAAATCCTCGTCGCACGATCGGTCCAGTTGCTCGGCAGCGAACAGGGCTTCTCCCGAGCCGCGTACGGGAACTCCGCCTCGGACAGGAGCCCGTTGTCGCGGGCGTAGCACAGCGCCACGCCGACCGACGCGCCCGTGCCGCAGTCGCCGTTGTGGACACAGGAGACGAGTTGCCCCTCGGAGACATCCAGCGGCATGGTCCCCGGGGCCCTCCGCTCGATTCTCGCCGCAGCGCTCAACGCCGCCACCGTGCCGAACGCCCAGCAACTCCCGCAGTCCCCCTGGTCCTTCACCGCAGATATGTAGTTGTAGCCCCCCTCGTGCCGCCAGTCCATGACGAACGGGAGCACCCCACCTTCTTCGCGAGGCACCATTTGGGCATTCTCGCGGCTGCGCTCCTCGCGTTCCTCAAGGCTCGGTTCGTCCGGCCCCGGAACATAGCCCAGCCGCAGTCTGCGTGCCTCCTCCGGCAACCTCGACACCGACGTCTCGACGGCGGTCCATCCTCCGCCGGTCGCCCGAATCGCCGCCTGGATCTCACTGAGCTCCGTCATGGCCGAACCCCGTCCACTGGTGGCACAGCCCTGCCCCAGGTGCCGGATTCAGCACATCACAACGCCCCACGTGCCGACGGTTGATCGCCGATATCGGTGACCTGGCGGCATTCCGGGAACAAACGCCCCGGCGGGCTACTTGGCGTTGAAGTAGTTCGCCTCCGGGTGGTGCACCACTATCGCGTCGGTGGCCTGCTCCGGCACGAGCTGGAACTCCTCCGACAACTGCACGCCGATCCGCTCCGCGCCGAGCAACTGCACCACCTTCGCCCGGTCCTCCAGGTCCGGGCAGGCCGGATAGCCGAACGCGTACCGGCAGCCGCGGTAGTCGTTGCGCAGCAGGCCGGCCAGGTCGGCCGGGTCGTCGTCGGCGACCGTGCCACCGCCCGGCAGCACCAGCTCCGACCGGACACGCCGGTGCCAGTACTCCGCCAGGGCCTCGGTGAGCTGCACCGACAGGCCGTGCACCTCCAGGTAGTCGCGGTATTCGTTCGCGGCGAACATCTTCGCCGTGTACTCGCTGATCGGCTGCCCCACGGTGACCAGCTGCAACGCCACCACGTCCAACTGGTCGCCCTTCGGGCGGAAGAAGTCCGCCAGGCACAGCCGACGCTCCTGCCGTTGTCGGGGGAAGGAGAACCGGGCCCGCTCGCTGTGCCCGTTCTCGTCCAGCACCACCAGGTCGTTGCCCTCGGAGTACGCCGGGAAGTAGCCGTACACCACGGCCGCTTCCAACACCTGGTCGGCGATCAGCCGATCCAGCCAGTACCGCAGCCGGGGCCGGCCCTCGGTCTCCACCAGCTCCTCGTACGTCGGGCCCGTGCCGCCCCGGGCGCCGCGCAGCCCCCACTGCCCGAGGAACGTGGCCCGCTCGTCGAGCAGCGCCGCGTAGTCGGCCAGCGGCACGCCCTTGACCACCCGGGTGCCGAGGAAAGGCGGCGTGGGCACCGCCTCCTGTACCGCCACGTCGGAGCGCACCGAGGCGTCGTCCAGCTCGGGCAGCGCCTCACGCACCTGCGCGCGCTGCCGTTCCCGACGCTCCCGACGGGCCGCCAGCGCGGCCTCCCGCTCCGGGTCCACCACCGGCGCGCCGCCCCGCTTGGCCGTCATCACCCGGTCCATCAGCGACAGACCCTCGAACGCGTCGCGGGCGTAGTGCACCTGCCCCGGGTAGATCGACCGCAGGTCGTCCTCGACGTACGCCCGGGTCAGCGCCGCGCCGCCGAGCAGCACCGGCCAGCGCTCGGCGACGCCGCGCGAGGCCATCTCGGCCAGGTTCTCCTTCATGATGACCGTGCTCTTGACCAGCAGCCCGGACATGCCGATGGCGTCGGCCCGGTGTTCCTCGGCCGCGTCGAGGATCGCGTTGATCGGCTGCTTGATGCCGATGTTGACCACGTCGTAGCCGTTGTTGGACAGGATGATGTCGACCAGGTTCTTGCCGATGTCGTGCACGTCGCCCTTCACCGTGGCGAGCACGATCCGACCCTTGCCGTCGTCGTCGGCCTTCTCCATGTGCGGCTCCAGGTAGGCCACCGCGGTCTTCATCACCTCGGCGGACTGGAGCACGAACGGCAACTGCATCTGCCCCGAGCCGAACAGCTCGCCGACCACCTTCATGCCGTCGAGCAACAGGTCGTTGATGATGGACAGCGGCGTGCGACCCTCGGCCATCGCGGTGTCCAGGTCGGCCTCCAGGCCGTTGCGCTCACCGTCGATGATCCGCCGCTTGAGCCGCTCCTCCAACGGCAGCGCGGCCAGTTCCTCGGCCCGGGTGGCGCGCGCCGACGCGGCGTCGACGCCCTCGAACGCCTCGATGAACCGCTGCACCGGGTCGTAGCCCTCGCGTCGGCGGTCGTAGACCAGGTCCAGCGCCACCTCGCGCTGCTCGTCCGGGATCCGCGACATCGGCAGGATCTTGCTGGCGTGCACGATGGCCGAACTCAGACCGACCTGGACGCACTCGTGCAGGAACACCGAGTTGAGCACCTGCCGGGCCGCCGGGTTGAGCCCGAACGAGACGTTCGAGATGCCGGCGGTGAAGTTCACCCCCGGGTACCGGGCGACGATCTCCCGGATCGCCTCGATCGTCTCGATGCCGTCCCGGCGCGTCTCCTCCTGCCCGGTGGCGATCGGGAACGTCAACGCGTCGATGAGGATGTCCTCCCGGCGCATCCCCCAGCGGCCGGTCAGGTCGTCGATCAGCCGACTGGCCACCCGGACCTTCCATTCCCGGGTACGCGCCTGGCCCTCCTCGTCGATGAGCAGCGCCACCACGGCGGCGCCGTGCTCCTTCACCACCGGCATGACCCGCGCGTAGCGGGAGTCGGGGCCGTCGCCGTCCTCGAAGTTGACGGAGTTGACCACGCACCGGCCGCCGAGCATCTCCAGCCCCGCCTCGATCACCGCCGGCTCGGTGGAGTCCAGCACGATCGGCAGCGTGGACGCGGTGGCGAACCGGCCGGCCAGCTCCCGCATGTCCTGCGTGCCGTCCCGGCCGACGTAGTCGACGCAGAGGTCGAGCAGGTGGGAACCGTCGCGGGCCTGGTTGCGGGCGATCTCCACGCAGGCCTGCCAGTCGGCGGCGAGCATCGCCTCGCGGAACGCCTTGGAGCCGTTGGCGTTGGTCCGCTCCCCCACCATCAGGACGCTGGCGTCCTGCGCGAACGGCACATGGTGGTAGATCGAGGAGACGCCCGCCTCCGGCTCCGGTGCCCGGGGCGAGGGGCGCCGCCCGCCGAGCCGCTCCACCAGCACCCGGATGTGCTCCGGCGTGGTGCCGCAGCAGCCGCCGATCAGGCCCACGCCGTAGTCGTCGACGAACTGCTCCAGCGCGTCGGCCATCTCCTCCGGCCCGAGCGGAAAGTACGCCCCGTCGGCGGTCAGCACCGGCAGGCCGGCGTTCGGCATCACGGACACCGGGATGCGCGAGTGCCGGGACAGGTAGCGCAGGTGCTCACCCATCTCGGCCGGGCCGGTGGAGCAGTTGAGGCCGATCAGGTCGACGCCGAGCGGCTCGATCGCGGTGAGCGCCGCGCCGATCTCGCTGCCCAGCAGCATGGTGCCGGTGGTCTCCACGGCGACCTGGCAGATGATCGGCACGTCCCGGCCGGCGGCGTCGCGGGCCCGCTTCGAGCCGACCACCGCGGCCTTGACCTGGAGCAGGTCCTGACAGGTCTCGATGATCAGCGCGTCCGCCCCGCCGGCGATCAGGCCGGCGGCGTTCTCCTGGTACGCGTCGCGCAGCGAGGCGTAGCTGGCGTGCCCCAGCGTGGGCAGCTTGGTGCCGGGGCCCATCGAGCCGAGCACGAACCGGGGCCGCTCCGGCGTCGTGTACGCGTCGGCGGCCTCGCGGGCGATCCGCGCGGCGGCCTCGGAGAGCTCCCGGATGCGCTCGGCGATGCCGTACTCGGCCAGGTTCGGCAGGTTGGCGCCGAACGTGTTGGTCTCCACGCAGTCCGCGCCGGCCTCGAGGTATGCCTCGTGTACGCCACGGACCACATCCGGCCGGGTGACGTTGAGGATCTCGTTGCAGCCCTCGAGGCCGTTGAAGTCGTCGATGGTGAGGTCGGCGGCCTGGAGCATCGTGCCCATGGCCCCGTCGGCGATGAGGATCCGGTCCGCCAGCAGGTCGCGCAACGAAGTAGCCACCCGGTCAGGTTAGTGCGCCGAGCGACGTAACGGTCACTCCCATTACGCCATCCCACATAATGTCGGCCGGATCACCGCGTACCTTTCATCCGATTCGACCGGGTGGTCCGGCCGGGTGACCGGCGCGGCCGACGGGCCGGCTCCGGCGGCGACACGTAGGCTGGCGGACGTGAAGGACAACAGGGACGCGACCGTGCGACGGGGCGGCACCGCTCCCGACGAGCAGGGTGAGGTGACGGCGTGACCGAGTTCGACGGGCTGCCGGTTCTGCGCTCACCGGTCGCGATCGCGGCCTTCGAGGGCTGGAACGACGCCGCGGACGCCTCCACCGCCGCCGTGGAGCACCTCGAACAGGTCTGGCAGGCCCGGCAGGTGACCGAGTTGGACCCGGAGGACTTCTACGACTTCCAGGTGAGCCGGCCGACCATCACCATGGCCGACGGGGAGACCCGCCGGGTCGAGTGGCCCACCACCCGGTTCATGGTGGCCAGCCCGGAGGGCACCGAGCGGGACGTGGTGCTGATCCGCGGCATCGAGCCGAGCATGCGCTGGCGCACGTTCTGCGAACAGGTGCTGGAGATCTGCCACAGTCTGGAGGTCGAGCGCGTGGTGCTGCTCGGCGCGTTGCTGGCCGACGTGCCGTACACCCGGCCGCTGCCGATCAGCGGCAGCGCGTCCGACGCCGACGCGGCCAAGCGCTACCAGCTCACCCCCACCCGCTACGACGGGCCGACCGGCATCGTCGGGGTGTTGCACGACGCGTGCACCCGCGCCGAGGTCGACGCGGTGTCGTTCTGGGTGCACGTGCCGCACTACGCCAACAACCCGCCCTGCCCGAAGGCGACGCTGGCGCTGCTGCACCGCGTCGAGGAGGTGCTCGACCTGCCGGTGCCGATGGCCGACCTGGCCGAGGAGGCCGCCGAGTGGGAGCAGCGGGTGCGCAGCGCCGCCGAGCAGGACGCCGAGCTCGGCGAGTACGTGCGTGAGCTGGAGGAACGCGTCGGCGACGCGGGCATCACGCCGTTGACCGGGGACGAGATCGCGCAGGAGTTCGAGAAGTACCTGCGTCGTCGGGGCGGTTCCGCCGGGCCCACCGCGGGTTCCTGGTAGCTGGTTCGTTCGAAGGCCGGGTCCCCCGTGGGCCCGGCCTTCTCGCGTGTTCGGGGTGGCGGCGTCACGTCCGCTAGTGCATCCTAGGAACCTAGCTGTCATGAGGAGGCGGACATGCAGATCAACCCCGGCGCGGCCGAGTTCCCGCACCGGCAGATCGCCGCGCAGCTCAAGGACCGGGTGCGGCGCGGCGACTGGGCGCCGGGCGAGCGACTGCCGTCCATCCCGGCCATCGCCGAACTGTTCGGCGTGGCCAAGCAGACCGTCCAGCGCGCCGTCGACCAGCTCCGGGTCGAGGGCATCCTGATCACCAAACCGGGCTCCGGCACGTACGTCCGGGGCACCCGCCGCCGGCTCAACCGCCTGGCCCGGGGCCGGTACGGCGGCTTCCGCGGCTACCACACCGACCTGGCCGCCCGGTACCGCCAGCAGCTCGTCTCCGTCGGTCGCGCCGCCGCCCCGCCGGAGGTCGCCGACGCGTTCGGCGTCGCCGACGGCACCGAGCTGCTCTGCCGGCGGCACCTGGTCCGCACCGAGGACTCCCCGGTCGAGGTCGGCGCGTCCTGGTTCCTGCCCGCTGACACCGCCGGCAGCTCACTGGAACGGGCCGAGGCGTTCGGCCGGCCGCTCTACCAGGAGGCCGAGGAGGCCACCGGCCGCCGCTACGTCACCGCGACGGACACCATCAGCGCCCGCCAGCCCAGCCGGGAGGAGGCGGAGATCCTGCAGATCCGCCCGGACACGCCGGTGCTGCACCTGCTGCACATCGCGTACGACGAGCGGCGCAAGCCGATCGAGGTGGCCCAGGCCACCTGGCCGGGCCCGATGACCACGCTCACCGAGGAGTACAAGATCCCTGCCCCGGCCCCCGACCCCAGTCCCGACCCGGGCCTCGTCCTCGGCTGACCCGCCCCGCCGGCGAGGTGGTGAGAAGGGGCCCCATCTCTACCGGAGGCGTTAACAGGGGGCCCCGCCTTACACCCGGATGCCGAGGAGGGCGTCGAGCGCGTCGGCGAACAGGGTGGGGGCGGACGGGTCGTCGGCCGTGCCGGCCAGCGTCCCGGACGCCCAGGCGTCGGCTGCGGCCAGCGCGCCCGGCGTGTCGAGGTCGTCGGCGAGACGGGCGCGTAGCTCGGTCAGGAACGCCTCGCCCGACGGGCCGGACGGCGCGGCGGCGGCCCGCCGCCAGCGGTCCAGCCGCTCGTGCGCCTCGACGAGCAGCTCGTCGGTCCAGGACCGGTCGGTGCGGTAGTGGCCGGCGAGCAGGGCCAGCCGCACCGCCATCGGGTCGACCCGGTCGGCGCGCAGCCGGGACACGAAGACCAGGTTGCCCTTGGACTTCGACATCTTCTCGCCGTCCAGGCCGATCATGCCGGCGTGCACGTAGTGGTCGGCGAACGGCGCCGCGCCGGTCAGCCGCTCGGCGTGTGCCGCGGAGCACTCGTGGTGCGGGAAGATCAGGTCGTTGCCGCCGCCCTGCACGGAGATCCGGTCGCCGAGCAGGTTCAGCGCGATGACCGCGCACTCGATGTGCCAACCGGGACGGCCGGGGCCGAGGTCGCCGCCGGGCCAGGACGGCTCCCCCTCGCGGGCGCCGCGCCACAGCAGCGGGTCGAGCGGGTCCCGCTTGCCGGCGCGGTCCGGGTCGCCGCCACGCTCCGGGAAGATCTCCCGCATCTGCGCCCGGGACAGGTTGGACTCGTAGCCGAACGTGCCGGTGGCGGAGATGTCGAAGTAGACGTCGCCGGTGCCGTCGTCGAGCCGGTAGGCCGCGCCGTCCTTGAGCAGCACGAGCACCCGGTCGGCGATGTCCGGGATCGACTCGACCGCGCCGACGTAGTGCGCCGGCGGGATGATGCGCAGCGACTCCATGTCCTCGCGGAACAGCGCCGTCTCCCGCATGGCCAGGACCTTCCAGTCCTCGCCGTCGCGCTCGGCGCGCTCCAGCAGCGGGTCGTCGATGTCGGTGACGTTCTGCACGTACCGCACGGTCAGGCCGGCGTCGCGCCACATCCGCTGCACCAGATCGAACGTGATCATGGTGGCGGCGTGCCCGAGGTGGGTGGCGTCGTACGGGGTGATGCCACAGACGTAGAGGGTGGCGGCGCCGTCGGGCCGGGAGGGGTGGACGCCCTGCCGCGCCGAGTCGTACAACCTCAGCGGCACGCCTTCACCGGGCAGCCGTGGCACCTCGTGTCCCGTCCAAGACTCCATGACCGCCAGCCTAACGATCCGTCAGGCGCTAGGGTGCCACCCCTCGGGTGATCAACACGACACCGGTTCACATCGGCGGCCAGGGCATGGCCGGCCACTCCTCCGGTGGCAGCGGGAACCGGCCGTCGGCCCGCAGGCGCTCCACCCGGGCCGCGACCGCCGCGACCTCGCCGAGTGTGAGGTGTTCGGCCAGCTCCTCGCCGAGCGCGCCGTCGAGCCGGCCGGCCAGCGCGTCGAGCATCTCCACCGCGTCCGGTGGGAGCAGGCGACCCGCCCAGCCCCAGAGCACCGTGCGCAGTTTCTCCTCGACGTGGAAGCTGACGCCGTGGTCCACGCCGTAGATGCGGTCGTCGGCGCCGGCCAGCACGTGCCCGCCCTTGCGGTCGGCGTTGTTGATCACCGCGTCGAGCACGGCCAGCCGGGCCAGCCGCGGGTCGTCGGCGTGCGCCAGCGCGTACGCCGCCCCGTCGTCGTCACGGGCCGCAGCGATCGGGAACCAGCGCGGCGGCACCGACTCGGCCGGGACGAAGCCGACAAGCGGCTCGGCGTCCGCCGGCTCGTCGATCCAGAGCTGACAGGAGCCGGGGCCGAACGGGCCGTCGCGCAGCACGGTCGGCGGCACCAGGTCCCACCCGGTGGCCCGGGAGACCAGGTAGGCGGCCACCTCCCGGCCGGCGAGCGTGCCGTCCGGGAAGTCCCAGAGTGGGCGCTCGCCGCGGACCGGCTTGTAGACGCAGTGCGCGGTGATCTCGCCGAGCGCGACCGCGCCGCGCAGCGTGGCGTTGGAGGCGTCGACCAGCCGCCCCTCCAGGGTCAGCTCGCCGTCGGTCAGCAGCCGCAGCGCCTGCGCGGCGTCCTGTCGGGGTTGCAGTTCCGACGAGGTCACCGGTGATAGCCGTTGTGCCGGGGGCAGAGGTGACCGGCCGGGTCGAGCGGCTGGCCGCAGAGCGGGCAGGGCGGCCGGCCGGCGTTGACCACCCGCTTGGCGCGCTCGATGAACTCGCGGGTCGCCTCGGGGGTCAGCCGCACCCGGAGCCGGTCGAGGTCGTCGTCGGGCTCGTCCGGCTCCTCGTCGATCTCGACCTCGTCGGACTCCGCCTCGCCCAGCTCGACCTCGGTCTCCGCCTCGCCCACGGCGATCGCCTCGATCACCACGGTGGCGGTGTCCACGTCGAACGCCAGGCCGAGCGTGCCGACCCGGAACTCCTCGTCGACCGGGGTGTCGAGCGGTTCGTTGTCGCCCAGCACCACCGGAGCGGCCTCCGGCAGCTTCACCCCGAACCGGCGTTGCGCCTCGGAGAGCAACTCCTCCAGCTTCTCGGCGAGCAGCGACACCTGGACCTTCTCCAGCGCGACGCTGACCAGCCGGCCGCCGCCACGCGCCTGGAGGAAGAAGGTGCGCTCCCCCGGCGGGCCGACCGTTCCGGCGACGAACCGCTCCGGCGGCTCGAACGCGTGCACCTGGTGCGTCATACCCACGACCCTATCCGGAGCGCGGAAGCACCGCGCAGCCCACCGACGCCGAATCCGCCCAGAGCGCAACACGCCGGACCGCCGCGGTCGGCCGGCTCACCGCGCCGCCCCCGCGCCGCCGCCCACCGCCGCGTCCGACCCGGTCGCCCGCACCGCCCGCCGGCGACGCTTGCGCGGCGGCGGGACCAGCGTCGACAGGTCGCCGCCGGTGTCGTTGAGCCGCACCAGGAACGGTCGCAGCGGCGTGTAGCGGATCGCCGTGACCGACGCCGGGTCGGCCACGATCCGCTGGAAGAGATCCAGGTGTACGCCGAGCGCGTCGGCCACGATCGCCTTGATCACGTCGCCGTGGCTGCACGCCAGCCAGACCGCCTCAGGCCCGTGCTCCGCCGTGACGCGCGCGTCCCACGCCCGCACCGCCGCGACCGCCCGCGCGGACATCGCCGCCATCGACTCGCCTTCCGGGAAGGCGGCGGCGCTGGGGTGCTGCTGCACCACCGGCCAGAGCGGCTCCTTCGCCAGCTTCTTCAGGGCCTGCCCCTCCCAGGCGCCGTAGCCGCACTCGATCAGGCCCTCCTCGACCACCGGCTCGACGCCGGGCAACGCCAGGTCGAGGGTCTGCCGGCAGCGGATCAGCGGGCTGCTCACCACCGCCGCGAGCGGCAGCCCGGCGAGGCGCCCGCCGACGGCCGTGGCCTGGGCCCGGCCGGTGTCGTCCAGCTCGACCGGTTGCCGGCCGGCCAGGCCGCCGTCGGCGTTCGCGGTCGTCCGGCCGTGTCGCAAGAGCAGAAGGGTCGCCACGCTGACCACCCTAGGCCGTACCCACCCCCGACAGCGGACCCGCCACCGCACACCCCCACCCGACGTCACCGCCGCCGTGATCATGAGGTTGACGGTGACGAACCGGACACCGCGCGCCGCCAACTTCATGATCACCGGGGCGGACGGGGCGTTTGGGGTGGGTGTCCGGTTCGGGGGTGGTGGGTGGCACCCGTCGGGCGGAATCGGCGGGGGGTGGGCGGCGTTGTAACCGGGTGAACGGCACGCAGCTGTCCCGCCCCCGGGCCGCCCCGGGAATGACGGTGGGGCGCCGGTCGTTGCACCCGGTTCGGTAGCCACGACGAGGCCCCGCCCCGTGGCCCGGCCGGATCCCCCGAGACGAGCGCCTGACGGTGCCACGCACCCCACCCGGTGCGTCGACCCCCGAACGGAGCCCCCATGAACACCATGCTGCGTAAGAGCATCCTCGGTATCGCCGGTCTGACCGTCGCCGGTGGCCTGGCCGCCGGCCCGCTGAACCACCAGGACACCACGCCCACCCCGCGCGAGAGCGCCGTGGCCGTGCAGACGAAGCTCGACACCGCCGCGCTCGTCCCGCACGGCGTGCAGGGCGCCCAGTCCCGCATCGACCTCGACGACGAGCAGACCGCCAACGTCAAGGCGATCATCGCCGCCACCAAGAAGGCCGGCATGGACGAGCGCGCCGCGGTGGTCTCCATCGCCACCGCCCTGCAGGAGTCGAAGCTGGAGAACCTCGGCCACCTCGGCGACCGCAACGACCACGACTCGCAGGGCCTGTTCCAGCAGCGCCCGTCCTCCGGGTGGGGCACGGTCGAGCAGATCACCGACCCCGAGTACGCCACCCTGGCCTTCCTCAAGGGCCTCAAGCAGGTCGACGGCTGGCAGGACATGCCGCTGACCCAGGCGGCGCAGACCGTCCAGGTCAGCGCCTACCCCGACCACTACGCGCAGTGGGAGCAGCAGGCCGCCGACCTCGTCGCCGAGCACTGGAACAGCTGACACCGCGAAGGCCGGCACCCCGGGTGGGGTGCCGGCCTTCGGCGTGTCCGGAGCGGATCAGGTGGCGCTGATCGTGCCGGTGAGCAGCAGGCAGAGCACCAGCGTGCCGAGCGCCACCCGGTAGATCACGAACAGGTAGAGCGTGTGGTGCGCGACGTATCGCAACAGCCAGGCGATGGCCGCGTACCCGATGGCGAACGCGATCAGCGTGGCCACCACCATCTGGGCCACGCTCGGCGCGGCGGTGCCCGGCGCGGACGGCTCGAAGACGTCCGGCAGGCTGAACACGCCGGAGATCACCACGGCCGGAATGGCCAACAGGAACGAGTAACGGGCCGCGGTCTCCCGGGTGAGGTTGAGGAACAGGCCGACGGTCAGCGTGCCGCCGGACCGGGAGACACCCGGGATGAGCGCCATCGCCTGCCCCAGCCCCATCGCCACGCCGTCCCGCATCCGGAAGTTCTCCAGCGTGCGGGTCTGCCGACCCCAGTACTCGGCGAACGCGAGCACCAGGGCGAAGAAGATCAACGTGAAGGAGATGAGGTAGAGGTTGCGGCCGGCGGTGCGGATCTGGTCCTTGAAGAGCAGCCCGAGGATCCCGATCGGGATCGTGCCGACGATGACGTACCAGCCCATCCGGTAGTCGAGGCTGGAGCGCACCGAACGGTCCACCAGGCCCAGGCACCAGGTCCGGACGATCCGCCAGATGTCCTTGAAGAAGTAGATCAGCACCGCGGCCTCGGTGCCGAGCTGGGTCACCGCGGTGAACGACGCGCCCGCGTCGCGGCCGAAGAAGATCGCCGAGGTGATCCGCAGGTGGCCGGAGGACGACACCGGCAGGAACTCCGTCAGCCCCTGGACGACGCCCAGGACGATGGCCTCGATCCAGGTCACTCGCCGACCCCGGAGAGGTCGAGAGCCTCGGCGACGGTACGCAGCGTCTGCACGCCGCTGTCCCGGTCGGCCACGAACAGTGTCACCGACAGCGTGGTCACGCCGGCGGCGGCGTACTCCCGCATCCGCTCGGCGATGCGTTCCTTCGGGCCGAGCAGCGACGTCCGGTCGATGAACTCCATCGGCACCGCGGCCGCCGCGTCCCGCTGCCGCTTGGCCAGGTAGAGATCCTGCACCTCGCGGGCCGCGTCGCCGTAGCCCATCCGGGTGGCGAGCTGGTTGTAGAAGTTCTGCTTCCGGCTGCCCATCCCGCCCACGTAGAGCGCGGCGTACCAGCGGACCAGCTCGGCGCAGGTGGCGACGTCGTCGCCGACCACCACCGGCACGGACGGCACCACGTCGAAGCCGGCCAGCTCCTTGCCGGCGGCGACCCGCCCGGCCCGGACCGAGGCGAGCTGCTCCTCGGCGAACTCCGGGGCGTAGAAGACGGCCAGCCAGCCGTCGGCGATCTCGCCGGCCAGTTCCAGGTTCTTCGGACCGACCGCGGCCAGGTAGATCGGGATGTGCGCGCGCGGCGGATGGAAGCCCAGTCGCAGCGCCTTCCCCGGGCCGTCCGGCAGCGGCAGCGTGTAGTGCTCGCCGTCGTAGGCGACCTCCTTGCGGGCCACCGCGAGCTTGACGATGTCGACGTACTCCCGGGTGCGGGCCAGCGGCTTGGCGAACCGCACCCCGTGCCAGCCCTCGGAGACCTGCGGGCCGGAGACGCCCAGGCCGAGCCGGAACCGGCCGCCGGAGAGCGCGTCGATGGTGGTCGCGGTCATCGCGGTCATCGCCGGGGTGCGGGCCGGGATCTGCATGACCGCGGAGCCGAGGTCGATCCGCTCCGTCTGCCCGGCCATCCACGCCAGCATGCTCGGCGAGTCGGAGCCGTACGCCTCCGCGGCCCACACCACCGAGTAGCCGAGGCGGTCCGCCTCCTGGGCGAGCGCCAGGTGGTCGGCGGGCGTGCTCCACGCCGTCTGGTATCCGAGGCTGAGCCCGAGTCGCATGATCCTCCCACCGTCCGCACCACAGGTCGCATCAGGTTACGCAATGCCGGTGGGGCCACCGACGACCGGCTCGCCCGAACACGTCACACCCGACTGCGGTCGCGCGGGAAGTTGACTGCGGCGAGGATATCCGTGACGCCGGCTTCGAAATAAGGTTCACGCATGCAACAGCGACCGCTCGGCCGAAGCGGGCTGGCGGTTTCGCGGCTCGCGCTCGGCACCATGACCTGGGGACGGGACACCGACGCCGACGACGCGGCCGCCCAGCTGAAGAGCTACCTCGACGCGGGTGGCAACCTCGTCGACACCGCCGACGTGTTCGCCGACGGCGACGCCGAGTCGGTGATCGGCTCCCTGCTGGGCAGCCTGGTCGACCGCGACGAGCTGCTCATCGCCACCAAGGCGGGGCTGCGGCCGGGCAGCGGCCGACGCCGGGACGGCTCGCGCGGGCACCTGCTGCGCACGCTCGACGCGTCGCTGCGCCGGCTCGGCACCGACCACGTCGACCTGTGGCAGGCGCACGGGTACGACCCGGACACGCCGCTGGAGGAGACGCTCGCCGCGCTGGACCATGCGGTGTCCAGCGGCCGGGCCCGGTACGTCGGCGTGTCGAACTTCTCCGGTTGGCAGACCGCCCGGGCCGCCGCCTGGCAGGCCGCCTGGCCGGGGCGCGCCCCGGTGGTCGCCGCCCAGGTGGAGTATTCGCTGCTGGAGCGCGGCATCGAACGCGAGGTGCTGCCGGCCTGCGCCGAGATGGGGCTGGGCGTGCTGCCCTGGTCGCCGCTGGGCCGGGGGGTGCTCACCGGCAAGTACCGCAACGGCCGCCCGGCGGACTCGCGGGCGGTGTCGCCGCACTTCGACCGGTTCGTCGGCAGGTACCTGGAGCCCCGGTGCTCCAGCATCGTGGAGGCGGTGGCGATCGCCGCCGGCGGGCTCGGCGTGTCGCCGCTGGAGGTGGCGCTGGCCTGGATCCGGGACCGGCCGGGCGTGACCGCGCCGATCCTCGGTGCCCGCACGGTGGGGCAGCTCCTCGGCGCGCTCCAGGTGGAACGGATGACGCTGCCGGACGAGATCGTCACGGCGTTGGACGACGTCTCCGCGGTGCCGATCGGGTATCCGGAACGGGACGGCTGACCGGTCGGGCGGTGGCGGGGCGACCGGGGTCACCGTCCGGGGGTGGCGGAGCGCCGCCGGGCTGGGCAGCATGGATGCCATGGACTACGAGTACGCGCCGCTGCGGTTGCCTTCGAATGTCGATCGGTTGACCGCCGCGGCGCAACTGGCGATCCAGGCGGAGTTCTCCGGCTGGGAGTTGGCCCGGGTGCGGCTCTACCGGGACGGCACCCGGCAGGTGATGCTGCGACGCCGGGTGGTGAACAAGCCGCAGCCCGGCCTGTCGTACTGAGCCGGGCCGTCCCCGGGGCCGCGCCGTGCGGTGCGGCCCCGGGGCGAGCACGGCCTAGTGGGCGTGGTCGTGCTCCTCGTCGACCTCCAGGAACGGGTGCTCGTCGAGCCGCCCGACCAGCCGGTCGTCGACGGCCGGCTGGAACGGGCCGACCGGGTCGTCGTCGTCGAACGACTCCAGGTCGACCGGGGTGCCGACCTCGCTGACCATGACCACGCCGTCGAGCGGCTCCAGTTCCGGCACGTCGAGCGCGGACAGCGAGCCGTCGCCGCTCTGCAACAGCTCCAGCACCGCCTCGCCGACGCCCTCGACCGGCGCCGGCTCGTCCTCCTCCGGGGTGCCTTCCCGGCGGGCCGCCTCGGCGACCCGGAGCAGCGCGGCGACGCTGGGGACCCGGTAGTCGCGGCGCTGCCGCACCGAGATCACCCGGGGGTGCGGGTCGGTGGGCTCGCCGCCCTCGACCGCGCCGAAGCGCTCGTCGGCCTCGTCCGGGTCGATCGACTCGACGTCCCAGGGCGTCACCTCGCCGAACGCGTCGAGCAACTGCTCGTCGTAGGCGAAGGAGGCGTTGTTCAACGCGACGTACGCCTGCCAGACGGCGTCGTCGTCGATCCGGCCCTGGGCGGCCCGGACGGCGGCCAGGTGGGCTCGGGCCGCGTCGATCACCCGCTCGAGGGCGGCGTCCAGCTCACCGTGCTGGTCGGTCATGTGAGGCAGTCCCTTCGCGATGGGGGCAGGTTCCGCGCCGACGGCGCCGCGGCGGGCGCGGTCAGCAGTTGCGGAGGAAGCGGTCGAGAACCCGCACGCCGAACTGTAGTCCGTCCAGCGGAACCCGCTCGTCGATGCCGTGGAACAGGCCGGAGAAATTGAGGTCGGCCGGCAGCCGCAGCGGCGCGAACCCGAAGCAGCGGATGCCGAGTGGGGAGAACGCCTTGGCGTCGGTGCCGCCGGAGAGCATGTACGGCACCGGGTGCGCGCCCGGGTCCTCGGCGCGCAGCGCGGCGGACATCTGCGCCACCAGGTCCCCGTCGAACGTGGTCTCCAGGGCCGGCTGGCGCTGCACGTACTCGATCGCGATGTCCGGCCCGACCAGCTCCCGCAACTGCCGTTCCAGCTCCTCGCTCTGCCCGGGCAGGCTGCGGCAGTCGATGGTGGCGGTGGCCCGGCCGGGGATGACGTTGTCCTTGTAGCCGGCGGCCAGCCGGGTCGGGTTGGCGGTGTTGCGGATCGTCGCGCCGATGATGTTCGCGATCGGGCCGAGCTTGGCGATCGCGGTCTCCGGGTCGTCCGGGTCGATCTCGATGCCGAGCACGTCGGAGACCTCGGCCAGGAACGCGCGTACGGTGTCGGTCATCACCATCGGGAAGCGGTGCCGGCCGATCCGGGCGACCGCCTCGGCGAGCGCGGTCACCGCGTTGCCGTCGTGCATCATCGAGCCGTGTCCGGGCCGTCCCCGGGCGTGCAGGCGCAGCCAGTCGATGCCCTTCTCGGCGGTCTCGATCAGGTAGAGCCGGCGCTGCTCGTCGACCGAGTAGGAGAAGCCACCCACCTCGCCGATCGCCTCGGTGCAGCCGTCGAACAGGCCCCGGTGGCGCTCGGCCAGGAAGTGCGCGCCGTAGTCGCTGCCGGCCTCCTCGTCGGCGGTGAGGGCGAGCACGATGTCGCGGCGGGGTCGGACGCCGGCGCGCTGCCAGCCGCGCACCACGGCCAGCACCATGGCGTCGAAGTCCTTCATGTCGATCGCGCCGCGGCCCCACAGGTAGCCGTCGCGGATCTCGCCGGAGAACGGGTGCACCGACCACTCGTCCGGGTCGGCGGGCACCACGTCGAGGTGGCCGTGCACCAGCAGCGCGTCCCGGTCGGGCTCGGTGCCGGGGATGCGGGCGACCAGGTTGGCCCGCCCGGGCGCCGACTCGTGGATCTCGGCGGCCACGCCGACCTCGGCGAGCTTCTCCGCGACGTACTCCGCCGCGCGTCGCTCCCCCACGCTGGTGTCGTTGTCCCCGGTGTTGGTGGTGTCGATGCGCAGCAGGTCCCGACAGAGGTCCACGACCTCGTCGGTGGGCTCGGGTGAGGCGGAGGTCGTCATCGCTTCCTTATACCAGTCGGACCGGTCGCGGCGGCCGGCGCGGTGCGGCCCGGTTTCGCCCGACGCGCGGCAGGGTAACGCCGAACATCGATTCCGGCCACCACGATTCCGGCCACCCACGAGGAGGGCACCATGACCGTCCCCCTGCCGCCGCTCCCACCCGCCGCCGACGACAGGTACCGGCCGGGTGGGCGGAGCCTGGCCGACCTCGTGGACGCCGAGCACCGTGCGCTGCTCGACCTGGCCGACCGGGTGACCGACGCCGGGCTGGACCCGGCCGGCCGCGCTCGGGTGCTGGACGTGCTGACCGCCGCGGTGTCGCGGCACCTCTCCGCCGAGGAGCAGTACCTCTTCCCCGCCGCCCGGGCCGCGGTGCCGGAGAGCGCCGAGCTGGTCAGCCGGGAGATCGAGGCGGACGCCGCGCTGCTGACCGCGTTGAAGGGGCTGTCCGGTCCGGACGACGCGGCGCTGGCCGACGTGGCGGAACGGGTCCGCCGGCATGTCAGCCGGGTGGCCGCGCTGGTCACGCCGCTGCGCGAGGTGGCCAGCGACGCCGAGTTGATCCGGTTGGGCAACCGGTGGGAGATCGCGGAGGAGGCGGCGCCCACCCGGCCGCACCCGGGCACCCCGGCCACGCCGCCGTGGAACAAGATCGTCGAGCCGGCGGTGGGGGTGCTGGACAAGGTGCGCGACGCGGTCAGCGGGCGGCGGACCCGCCTGGCCGACCTGGAGCCCCGCCGGGAGGCCTGAGCCGATCCGCCCCTTCCCGGACACCCGTTCGTGGTCCTACCGTCACCGTATGAATCTGGAGCTGCGACACCTGCGGGTGGTCTGCGCGATCGCCGAGACGGGGAGCGTCACCAAGGCGGCGTCCCTGCTCGGGTTGGCCCAGCCGGCGCTGACCGCCCAGCTCCAGCGGATCGAGCGGGTCCTCGGCGGGCCGTTGTTCGAACGGGACCGCCGGGGTGCCCGGCCCACCGCGCTGGGTGAGCTGGTGCTGGACCGGGCCCGGGTGCTGCTGCCGGCGATGAAGGGCCTGCAGGACGAGGCGGCCCGGCTGGCCGGCGCGGGCGACCCGCTGCGCCGCTACCGGTTCGGCGGGGTGAACAGCCCGATCCTGGGCCGGCTGGTGCACCGGCTCGCCGCCGAGCGCGCCGACGCGCAGATCTCCACGTACGCGTCGTGGTCGGTGGACGAGCTGGCCCAGTTGGTGGCCGGGGGTCGGCTCGACTTCGCCCTGGCCGGGGTGTGCGGGGACGCGACGCCGTCGCCGGTGTTCGGATTGAGCTGGCGGGAGGTGGCCGTCGACCCGGTCTTCGTGCTGCTGCCGCAGACCCATCCGCTGGCCGCCCGCGACGAGATCGACCTGCTCGACCTGCGCCGGGAGCAGTGGGTGGCCGCGCCGGGCGACGGCTGCTTCGGCGACTGCTTCGCCGCCGCCTGCGCGCGCGCCGGCTTCACCCCCCGCAAGGTGTACGAGGCGGACGTGCGGGCCGCGCTGGACCTGGTGGACGCGGGCACCGCGGTGGCGCTGTGCCAGGCCACCTTCCGTCCGGTGGCGGGGCTGGTGACCCGCCGGCTGGCCGGGGTGCCGCTGCGCTGGCGGTTGCTGTTCGGCTGGCATCCGGAGGCGCCGGCCGCGGTGGTGGCCGAGCCGGTGCTGGAGCAGGCGGTGGCGGCGTACACCGACGCGTTGGCCAACCATCCGGACTATCTGGGCTGGCTGTTGGCCCATCCGGACTTCGGCGTGCAGCCCACCGGCACCGGTGGGGTGCGAACCGCCTGAACGCGGGTATCACCGGCGGCATGACTGATCTGTATCCGGCCGCCGACCAGCGGGAACTGCTGCGCCGGGCGGCTGCCGCGCACACCGCCGCCGCCGCCGACGTCGAGGCGTTCCTGCGCCGGCTGCCCGAGGTGCCGGACCCGGCGGACGTCACCGAGTACGCCACCCTGCTCAGCCGGGAGGAGCGGGCGCGGACGGACCGGCAGGCCGCGGCCGACGCCGCCGGGCTGGAGCTGCCCAGCATGGAGTCCGAGTAGCTCCGGCCTGGGCGAACGCCCCGAGCGAGGCGCGGGCCGTGCGGCCGGGACCGGCTCCGGGCGTGTCGCGTCCGGACAGCGAGTTCGGTCGGGAGCGGTATACCGCAGAGGCATAATCATGCCTGTGCGGTATACCGCTCCCGACCGCATCCATCTCCCGGCGTCGTCACTCACCGCGACGAAGGCCGGCGGTTGCGGACGCGCGGAGTCAGCGTTCCACCAGCACGTCGTGACCGAGGTCGAGCAGCGCGTGCCGCCACTCGTCGTCGGCGGCGCCCCGGTCCGGCCGGTCGGCGGCGAGTTCCCGGATCCGGGTGATCGCCTCGCGCATCACCTCGATGTCCTCCGGGGTCAGGTCCACCTTGCGCTTGCGCAGCACGGCGAGGATCTGCCGGCCGGGTTCGGGCAGGTCCAGGTCGGGGCCGGGGCCGAACGCCTCCTCCCCCGACCCGCGGGTCAGCAGCCACTGCCGTAGCTGCTCGGAGGGAACGTTCACCTCGGCGTGGAAGTCGTCCCAGATGATCTCGACCTCGGGGTCGAGTCGCGCCTCGCGTACCATCACGCCTCCTTTCCCGGCGGCGGCCCGGACGGTTCCGGCTCGCCCTCGCCGCTCGGTGTCTGCGGGGTCAGTCCCTCCGGTGGCACCCGGACCCGGGACGGGTTCGCCGTCGGCGGCGCCTCGATCGGTTCACCGGCCGCGGCGTCCTCCCGGGTCTCCTCGGGTTCGGTCATGTCCGCCCTCCGATCCTTGCGCCCGTCGGATCACCGGGGATGGGAGGTGGTGGCGGCCGAGTAGCCGCGCTCACCGGCGGACACGTCGAGGACGAGCTGGTCGTCGCGGGCGTCGACGGTGACCTTCTGGCCCGGCGAGATCTCGTTCTCCAGCAGCATCCGGGACAGCCGGTTGTCGAGTTCGCGCTGGATCACCCGGCGCAGCGGGCGGGCCCCGAACTCCGGCTGGTAGCCGTGCTCGGCGAGCCAGTCGACGCCGGCGGTGCTGATCTCGACCTGGATGTCCTGGGCGTGCAGCCGGCGGCGGGTCTCCTCCAGCAGCAGGCCGGTGATCTCCCGGAGCTGCTCGGCCTCCAGCCGCTGGAAGATGATCACCTCGTCGATCCGGTTGAGGAACTCCGGGCGGAAGTTCTCCTGGAGCCGGCGCATCAGCCGGTCCCGCAGCTCGGTGGACTCCTGTTCGCCCGGCTCGCCGGTGGCGAACCCGACCGTGCGCTGGGTGCCGGTGATCAGCTCGGAACCGAGGTTGCTGGTCATGATCAGGACGGTGTTCTTGAAGTTCACGGTCCGGCCCTGGCTGTCGGTGAGCCGGCCGTCGTCGAGCACCTGGAGCAGGATGTTGAACACATCGGGGTGCGCCTTCTCGATCTCGTCGAGCAGCACCACCGCGTACGGGCGGCGGCGGACCGCCTCGGTGAGCTGGCCGGCCTCCTCGTAGCCGACGTAGCCGGGCGGGGCGCCGACCAGCCGGCTGACGGTGTGCCGTTCCTGGAACTCGCTCATGTCCACCCGGACCATCCGGTCCGCCTCGCCGAACAGCGCCTCGGCGAGCGCGCGGGCCAGCTCGGTCTTGCCGACGCCGGTGGGGCCGAGGAACAGGAAGCTGCCCATCGGTCGGTTCGGGTCGGCCAGGCCGGTACGCGAGCGCCGGACCGCCTCGGCGACCGCGCCGACCGCGTCGTCCTGCCCGATCACCTTCTGGTGCAGGTGCCCCTCCAGGCGCAGCAGCCGGTCACGTTCCTCCTCGGTGAGCTGGGTGACCGGGATGCCGGTGGCCCGGGACACCACCTCGGCGATCTCCTTCGGACCGACCTCCGGCACGTGGTTGGGGCCCTCGTCGCCGCGGGCGCGACGGATCTGGTCCTCCAGCTCGGCGAGCCTGTCGCGCAGCGAGGAGGCGCGTTCGTACTGCTCGTCGGAGACCGCCTGTTCCTTGTCCCGGCGTACCTCGTCGAGCTGCTGTTCCAGGTCGCGGACGTCGGAGGCGGGGGTGCGGGTGCGCAGCCGGACCCGGGCGCCGGCCTGGTCGATCAGGTCGATCGCCTTGTCCGGCAGGAACCGGTCGGTGACGTACCGGTCGGAGAGTTCGGCGGCGGCGACCAACGCCTCGTCGGTGAAGCGGACCTGGTGGTGCGCCTCGTAGCGGTCGCGCAGGCCGCGCAGGATGGCGACGGTGTCCTCGACGCCCGGCTCGGGCACCAGCACCGGCTGGAACCGGCGGGCCAGGGCGGCGTCCTTCTCGATGGTGCGCCGGTACTCGTCGAGCGTGGTCGCGCCGATCACCCGCAGCTCGCCGCGGGCGAGCGCCGGTTTGAGCATGTTGGACGCGTCCATCCCGCCCTCGCTGCCGGCGCCGCCGGCCCCGACCAGCGTGTGGATCTCGTCCAGGAAGATGATCAGCTCCTCGCGGTGGGCCCGGATCTCGTCGATCACCTTCTTCAGGCGTTCCTCGAAGTCGCCCCGATAGCGGGTGCCGGCGACCAGGCCGGAGAGGTCGAGCTGGATGACCCGTTTGCCGATCAGGGTCTGCGGCACGTCGCCGTCGCAGATCCGCTCCGCGAGGCCCTCCACGATGGCGGTCTTGCCGACGCCGGCCTCACCGATCAGCACCGGGTTGTTCTTGGTGCGCCGGGACAGGATCTCCACCGCCTGCTCGATCTCGTCGGCGCGGCCGATCACCGGGTCGATCTGGTCCAGCCGGGCCAGCTCGGTGAGGTCCTGCCCGTACTGGTCGAGGGTGGGCGTGCCGCGGTCCGGACGCGGGCCGTTCGCGGCGCCGCGCTCGGCGCTGGCCGCCTGCAACGACTCCGGCTGGATCCGGCCGGCGGCCAGCATCCGGCCGGCCGGCGACTCGGGGTTGAGCGGCAGCGCCATCAGGATGTGCTCGGGGCCGATGTAGTTGGCGCCCATCGCGCGGGAGAGCTGGTGGGCGTCGAGCAGCGCCCGTTTCGCGGCCGGGGTGAGCGACAGGTTCGGCGGCACCTCGCCGCCGGGCGCGCCGCCCTCGGCGCGTCCGCCCAGCGCGTTGACCAGCGCGTCCGGGTCGGCGCCGGCGCGGCGGACCAGATCCCGCAGCGGCTCACGCTGCAACGCGGCCCAGAGCAGGTGGTCGGTGTCCAGGTCGTTGCTGTGCTTCTGGGCGGCCCGCCGGGCCGCGTCGGCCAGCATCTCCCGGGCGTCGGCGGTCATCAGGCGGGTGATGTCCACCCGGTGGGCCGGCCGGCGACCGCCCTCGCCCCGACCGAAGTACCGGGCCAGGAACTCGTCCCACGGGTCGTTGCCGAAGTCGCCGGGTCCCATCATGTTTCGTCCTCCGCAGTCGGTCGGCACGACCGGGACGCGGCACGCGCGACACGGTCGGCGGTGGCTACCCGGCGGTGTGCGCGACAAACGCCCGCGGATGGCAGGCTGGGCGGATGGAGAGCAGACCGCTGCTGGTGGTGGACGGCGCGAACGTGGTGGGCTCCCGGCCGGACGGCTGGTGGCGCGACCGGGCCGGCGCGGCGGTGCGGCTGCGCGACGCGCTGGCCCCGCTGGCCGGCGTCGGCGTGCCGCCGGAGCTGCCGCCGCCGGTGCAGGTGGTGCTGGTGGTGGAGGGCGCGGCCCGGCACGTGGCGCCGACGCCCGGGGTCGACGTGGTGTCCGCGGCCGGGTCCGGCGACGACACCGTGGTGGAGCTGGTCGCCGCCGCGCCGGAGCGCCGGCGGGTGGTGGTCACCGCGGACCGGGAGCTGCGGGCCCGGGTCAGCGCGCTGGGCGCGGAGGTACGCGGCCCGCGCTGGCTGGGTCGCTGACGCCCGAGTCCCGTCAACGGGACCAGAGCGACCGCCGGCGGGACCGCCGACCCGGCGGCTGCCCGGCCTTCCCGCACGTCAGGGCCGCAATCGGACACCCGGGCAGGAACGGCGCGAGGGTGGATGTTCGCCCACCCGATGGGATGGGTTGTAATGGAGATCTCCCCTGCCCCCAGGAGGTCCTTGTGGCGAGCGTCGCCGAGCTGAAGGCCGCCATCGATGTCGCTCTCCAGCAGATCGGCGACGGCCAGACAGCGGTGCAGGCGGCCGGCGAGAAGCTGGCCGAGGCGCAGCAGACCCTGGCCGGCGCGCTGGAGGGCAGCGGCCACGAGACCGTCGAGGCGGCCCAGGCCTCGCTGACCCAGGCCAGCCAGGAGCTGGAGGAGTGCCTCGCCGCGACACTGGTGGCGGTGGAGCAGGCGCAGCTCTACGTCGCGACGCTCTGAAGGGCCGGCCGTGTCCATCGTCGAGGACATCGGCGCGCAGGTCCGCGCCGCCGCCGAGGAACTACCGCTGGCGCAGCTCGCCGCCGCGCTGGAGAAGCTCGGCCAGGCACAGGAACGACTGCGCTGGGTGCGCCAGGAGTCGGCCGACCCGATGGGCGTGCCGGAGCTGACCGCCGCCACCGAGCACGCCGAGACCGCCGGCTACGCGCTGCGCGTGGCCCAGGAGCAGCTCAGCGCGTACCTGGCCGCGATCGGGCTGGCCGCCGACGGCGTGCCGGCCGCGACGTCGGGCGAGCGGCGACCCCGGCACGACGCGCCACGTGGCGAGGCCGCGCCCGCGCCCGGCCCGGCGCCCGACCCGGGCGAGCAGCCGGCGGTACGCCGCTGGTGGGCGGTGCGGGTGGCGGAGCTGACCGGGGGGCGGGAGGGCGCGCCGGACGAGCCGGACGAGCGCGTCGAGAACGCCCACGAACTGCTGCGCCGGGTGGTGGTCGGCATCCGCTCCGGCGACCGGGACCGGCTGCACGCCGAACTGCGGCGGGCCCACGCCGACGTCGGGCTGGGGCTGGCCGCGATCGCCCCGCCGATGCTGCGCGACCTGGCCGGTGAGCTGCTCGGCCACCCGCCCCGTGCGGACGACCTGGCCCGGCTGCGCCGCGAGCTGGACGGGCGGGTCCGCGACCTGCTGCCCGGGCTGCCGCCGCCGGTGCTGGACACGCTGCTCACCCGGATCTGCCGGATGCCCCCGCCGCGCCGCGACGACGGGCAGGAGCAGCCGCACGCGGCCGACCCGGCGGTCACCGCCGGGGTGCTCACCGCCGTACTGCTCGACCGGCTCGGCCGGGACCTGCCGAAGGACACCGAGGAACGGGAGCCGTCGCGTGGCTGACGTCCGCGCCCAACTGGTGACGCGGGTCCGGGGCATGCTCTCCGAGGCCCTGGGCGCCACCCGGAACCGGCTCACCGCCGCCGAGGCGGAGCTGGCCGCCGGCCGGGAACGGCTGGCCCGTACCCGGCGCGCCGCCGCGGCGGTGCCCGGCCGGGTCGGCACGGCCCGCGACCGGCGGCTCGCCGAGATCGACGCCCGGCACACCGCCCGCCTGGCCGAGCTGGCGCGCCGCGCCGCCGCCGCGGCCCAGCGGGAGTCGCCGGGCGCGGCGTCCGCGCCCTGGGACCGGTGGACGGTCACCCCCGCCGGCCGGGCCGAGCCGCCGGGCGCGGTCCGGATCGGCACGGTACGCATCACCGGCGCCGAACCGGTGCCGGCGCTGGTCCCGCTGCTCGACGCCGGGCACGCGCACCTTGCCGGCGGCGACCGGGACGGCCTCGCCGCGGTGGTGCCCGCGCTGCTGCTGCGCTCCGTCGGCCGGGCCGACCCGGGCGCGGTCCGGCTGCACGGCTACGACCCGGAGCACCTGGGCGGCGGCCTGGCCGGGTTCGCGCCCCTGGGCACCGCCGGCCTGCTCACGTTCGTCGGCCCGGGTGGGCTGGGCCGGCTGCTGGACGACCTGGTGGAGCAGATCCGCCGGATCAACGCCACGGTGCTGGCCGGCGAGTACGCGTCCCTGCGGGAGCTGGCCGCCGCCACCGGCCGGCGCCCGGAGCCGTGGCGGGTGGCGGTGCTGCTCGGCGGCGACGAGCTGTCCCGGCACGAGCGCGGCCAGCTCGACCGGGTGGTCCGCACCGGTGCCGCGTGCGGGGTGCACCTGGTGGTCCGCGGCATCGACCTGCCCGACGACCCGACCGTCACCCGGATCGTGGTGGATCCGGACGACGCCCGCATCGCCGGGCTGCCGGTGGTGCTCGACGCCCCGCCACCGCCCACCCTGGTCACCGAGACCTGCCGGACGGTCGCCTCCCGGGTCGCCGCCGGGCCGCCGCCGACGCCGTTCACCGATCTGCTTCCCCCGCCGGACGACTACTGGCGGGAGGACTCGGCGCACGGGCTCACCGCGCCGATCGGCGAGGGCCCGCACGGGCGGCCGGTGCTGCTGACGCTCGGCGACTATCCGCCACACGCGTTGATCGGTGGCCCGTCCGGCACCGGCAAGACGAACCTGATCTTCGCGTGGATCGGCGCGCTCGCCGCCCGCTACTCCCCCGCCGAGCTGGAGTTCTATCTGCTCGACTTCAAGGAGGGGGTGTCCTTCGCCCGGTTCGCCCAGGGCCGGCGCGACCCGAGCTGGCTGCCGCACATGCGGCTGGTCGGCATCAACGTCAACACCGACCGGGAGTTCGGCCTGGCGCTGCTGCGGTTCCTCGCCGAGGAGCTGCGCCGGCGGGCCGACGCGGCGAAGAAGCACGAGGTGACCAAGCTGGCCGAGCTGCGGGCGGTGGACCCGAGCGGGCACTGGCCGCGGATCGTCGCGGTGGTCGACGAGTTCCAGGCGCTGCTCGCCGGCCGGGACGTGGTCGCCCGGGAGGCCGCCGACCTGCTGGAGGACCTGGCCCGGCGGGGTCGCTCGCAGGGCATCCACCTGGTGCTCGCCTCCCAGGACGTGCGCGGCATCGAGGCGCTCTGGGGCCGGCCCGCGCTGGTCGCCCAGTTCACCCTGCGGATCGCGTTGCCGAAGGCGCTGCGCATCCTGGCCGAACGCAACGACGCCGCGCAGTCGCTGCCCCGCCACCACGCCGTGGTCAACGCCGAGTCCGGCCTGGCCGAGGGCAACGAGGTGGCCCGCATCCCGTCGGCGAGCGACTGGGAGACCTGGAGCGAGTTGCAGCACCGGCTGTGGCGGATGCGTCCGCAGGATGCCGCGCCGGCCCGGCTCTTCGACGGCGACGCGATCCCCCGGCTGGCCGAGGCGCCGGACTTCCGTGCCCTGACCGCGCCGGAGCAGGGCGCGCCGCGCAGCCCGGTGGCGCTGCTCGGCGAGATCATCGACGTGCAGTCGCGCTCGGCGGCGCTGCGGCTGCCCCGGGCGCCGGGCCGCAACCTGGCCGTGCTGGGCACCCGGGTGGACGAGGCGTGCGCGGTGCTCGACGCCGCCGCCCGCTCGCTGGCCCGGCAGTACCCGCCCGGCGCGGCCCGGTTCTCCATCGCCTGCCTCGACCCGGACGCCGACCCGGCCGCCCGCGCGCTCTACGAGGACCTGGCCGGCGACGCCTCCTGGTACGACGAGGAGACGGTCGCCGAGCTGATGGCCGAGGTGGGCGACGGGCTGGGCGCGCCGGGCACCCCGCGTACCCCGCACTTCCTGCTGCTGTACGCGGTGGACGCGGCGGCCGGGGCGCTGGCCGGCAAGGCCGGCGCCCGGACCGGGCTGGAGCAGCTGCGCCGCATCCTGCACGACGGGCCCGAGCGGCGGACCCACGTGCTGGCCTGGTGGCGCGGCGTGGCCCGGATGCGGGCCGACCTGGGCGGCGCCGGCGCGCGCACGGACCAGATCGGCGCGTGGGTGGCGCTCGACGTGCAGGGCGGTGAGCTGGGCTCGTCGCTCTACCCGGGCAGCGGCGGGCCGGACTGGTATCCCCGGCCGTGGCGCGGTCTCTACTTCGACCGCGCGGTGCACCGCACCGGACAGGTGATCATCCCTTATGGTCCCTCCCGATGAACGAGCCGGTCTCCAGTGAGACGTACCCCGCCCAGATCCGCCGACTCGCCGAGCTGACCGCCCGGGTGGCCGCCCAGCGGGCCGAGGCGCACACCTGGTACGCCCAACAGGTCTCCGCCGCCGACCGGGCGGTGGCCGAGGCGGCCGAGGCGGTCCGGCTCGCCGAGGCGGAGCTGGCCGAGGCCCAGCGGATGGTGGACCGGGTGGACGGCGAGGTGACCCACCTGTGGGCGCAGCTGCGGGCCCGGCTCGGCGGCGGCACTCGGCGCCTGGGCGACCCGCCCGGGCCGGTACGGGACGCCGCCGGTGACCCGGTGCCGCTGCTGCGCGGCGTACGGGAGCTGCTGGAGCGCACCGGGACGCCGGGCGAGTTGCCCGGCTCGGTGAACCCGCTGCTGATCGCGTGCGGGGTCGGCGGCGCGCTGGTGGCGTTCCTGCTGGGGACCGGGGCGCGGGCGCTGGGCGCCGGCTCGGGCGGTGACCTGGCGGTCGGCCTGCCAGTGCTGGCGCTGGTGGTGACGCTGCTCGGCCCGCTGGTGGGCCTGGCGCCGGCCCGCCTGTTGGCCGACCGCCGGCACGCGGTGCTGACCCCCCGACCGATGATCCTGGTGGCCGCCAGCGGCCTGGCCACCACGCTGCTCCTGCTGACGGTCACCTACACCCGCTGACCCCCGGTCAGGCGGGGACCAGGACCGCCTCCTTGAGCAGGCGGCGGGTGAGGACCAGGCGGTCGGCGTCGTCGTCCAGGCCGGGCAGGTCGCCGACCCGGGTGGCCGCGCCGGTGAGCAGCGCGCGCAGCGCCGGCTCGCAGGTGCCGGGCAGCGTGAGCGTGCGGTCGGTCAGGCGCAGCGCGACCGTGCCGGCGTCGGTCCGGGTGAGCTGCCAGCGCAGGCCGTCCCGGAGCGCGACCCGGCTGTCCGGGACGAGGCGGGCCAACGCGTCGGCCTGCGCGAGAGGGCGGATCGGGGCCGGTCGGGCGGCCGGCCACACCCGCGACCGCAGCCGCGCGGCCACCGCCGCCGGGTCGGCCCGCAGCAGCCAGTCGCGCAGCGCCTCGACGGTCTCGGTGAGTTCCGGCTCGATCGCGTCCGGGTCGGCCAGGTCGAGCCCGAACGGCAGGCCGGCGCGCAGCCGGGCGTCCTCGGCGGCCAGGGCCAGCAGCTCCTCCACCATGGCGTACCGGGTCAGCGCCCGGATGCCCACGGTCAGGTGCAGCGAGCTGGACTCCTGCGCCTGGGCGCTGTGCAGCCAGCCGCGCGGCAGGTAGAGCGCGTCACCCGGCTCCAGCACCACGTCCAGCGCGGGTCGGCCGTCAGCGGTGGCGGCGACCTCGTCGGCCCGGCCGCCCCACGGCTGGCGCTCCAGCGGGTCGGCGAGCACCGGCGGGTGGATGCGCCAGTGCTTACGGCCGTCGACCTGGAGCACGAACACGTCGTGGGTGTCGTAGTGGGTGGCGAAGCCCTGGCTGCCGGCCGGCGTCAGGTAGGCGTTGACCTGCAACGGCTGGGCCAGCGCGGCGCCCAGGTCGCGGGCCAGGTCGACGATCGCCGGCCAGGTGCGGTGCAGGCCCTGGAGCACCAGGGTGGCGCCGTCGGCGTAGAGCGCCAGCACCTTCTCGTCCAGCACCTGGTCGCCGATCTCGGCGCCGGCGCCACCGCCGCCGGTGTACCGCGCCGCCGGCACGAGCTGGCCGTCCTTGGCCACCCGCAGGAACGGGGTACGCAGGCCGCGGCGGCTGAGCAGCTCGTCGGCGTCGGCGGGGCTGAGCAGGTCGGTGAAGCCGTCCGGGTTGGGCAGGTCGGCGGCCCGGGACAGCAGCGGGCTGCGCCCCCAGTGGTCGGCGGCGAACTTGGCCGGCTCGACCGCCACGCAGCGGGCCAACGCCGCGTCGGCGGAGGACGAACCCGCCGGGTGGCCGTGGCCACCCGGCGGGTCGACGTGCGGGAGGCTCATCGGTCAGGCGCTGCCGTCGGCGCCACCGTCGTGCTGACCCGGGGTCGCGCCGCCGTCGGCCGGACCCTCCGCGCCACCGTCCGCGCCACCGTCGTGCTGACCCGGGGTCGCGCCGCCGTCGGCCGGACCCTCCGCGCCACCGTCCGCGCCACCGTCGTGCTGACCCGGAGTGGCAC
This sequence comes from Micromonospora sp. RP3T, assembly GCF_003027925.1. Taxonomy (GTDB): domain Bacteria; phylum Actinomycetota; class Actinomycetes; order Mycobacteriales; family Micromonosporaceae; genus Micromonospora. The sequence continues at coordinate 128,787 of NZ_PYPS01000004.1, read as the reverse complement.
CGCCGTCGGCCGGACCCTCCGCGCCACCGTCCGCGCCACCATCGTGCTGACCCGGGGTCGCACCGCCGTCGGCCGGGCCCTCCAGGCCGCTGCCGCCGCTGGTCTGGATGTCGTCGTCGTTCAAAGCCATGGGTGCTCCCTCGGTGTGCCGCCCCGCGTGTTCCCGGGGTCCGTGTGCGACGGGTGGTACCCCACGTCCGATCGTCTCTAACCCCACCGTAGACGCCCGAACCCGGGCGCACGGACGGTTCGTGCCGAAGGGCGGCCGGGCCCGGTCGGTGCCAGGATGGCCACCCGGGGACACGCGCGAGGAGGTACGCGGGTTGATCGTGGTCGGCACGTCGGGCCGGGCTGCCGGTCTCCCGGACGCCGACGGCCCGCCCCGCCGAGGGGGCGGGACGGACCGGGGTGGGGCCGGCTCAGGGAATGAGCTGAGCCAGGTCCCGCGGCATGGCGGACTTCACGTCCTGCCACTCGCCCTGCGTGACGTGCCGGCGCAGCGTGTCCAGCACCACCTGCACCACCCGCTGCGGGCCGCCCGACACGTCGTACGGGAAGCCCTGCCGGACCTCGTAGAGGAAGTCGTCGCGGTTGAGCTTGATCGGCACATGCTCCGGCTGCCAGCCGTCGAAGTAGATGCCGCGCAGCAGCACCGGCAACTGTTGGGCGAACTCGGCGCTCTCCGGCACCGGCAACCGGTCGCGCAGCAGGTGCAGCACGGTGCGCAGCGCCGCGTACGACTGGTTGCGGCGCTCCGGCGGCCAGCCGTACGCCGACTCGATCTCCTTCAGGATCACGTTCGTCTTGTCCAGCGAGGACTCGAACGCGGACATCAGCTGTTCAGCCATCCGGCTCACCCCCGGGTGTCGGTCTCCCAGCGTCGGTCGTCGGCGCGTCGCGGTGGGCCGCTGGGCCCCCGCCACAGCCGGGTCGGGCTGAACCGGCCGGGCCGCCCGCTCCGCTCCGGCGGCACGTCGGCGCTGCCGACCACGTGCAGGACGCCGCCACGGCGTCGATCCGCCACCACCCGTACCGTCATGACCCCACCTCCTCGTCGGGGCGCGCGGGCCGGTGCGTCCGCGCGCACCGTCCATGCTGCGGGGCGGCCGGGTGAGCCGGCCTCACCCGGAGCGGGTGAGCGCGCGGAACCTCAGGCCGCGCGTCGCTCGCGGGTCTGCTTGCAGGCCACACAGGAGGTGGCCGACGGGAAGATCTCCAGCCGCTCCACCGGGATCGGCGCGGCGCAGCCCTCGCAGAAGCCGTACGTGCCCTCGTCGAGTCGGGCCAACGCGCGCTCGAACTGGGCCCGCCGATCCAGGATGGTGCGCAGCAGGGACTGGGCGGTGTCCCGCTCGGCGGTCTTGGTGCCGCTGTCGGCCTGGTCGTCGCCGGCGGTGTCGCCGACCTCGACCAGCCGCAGCACCTGACTCTGCATCACGGCCTGGTCGTACTCCGCGGTCAGCTCGTCGTACCGGGACCGCAGGGACTGCCGGATCTGGTCGACCTCCGCCTGGGAGCGGCTCGTGGCTGTCGTGTCGTGGACGAGCATCGCTGCCTGCCTTTCCTGCGGCTCGACCCGGCCCTGCGGCGATGCCGACGGCCCGGTCCGAACGGGAACGCACGGGCGAGATCGCCCGTGCTCTGTGAGCCGGGCGATTACCCCTGCCCTCGGCGGGCCAAACCGGAGATTTCCTGGCACTTTCCCGTGAGTTCGGACCGCCTGGTCAGGCCGGTTCCACGAGCGCCGGGTGGCGCGGGTCGTCGGCGCGGACCACCACGTCGGCGAAGGAGGCCGGGTCGACCTCGTCGGCGTAGCGGGCGAACGCCGGCAGCGTCCAGCGCCACGCCGGGTCGGTGCGCCGGGCCAGCGCCGCCGGGGAGAGCACCAGGTGCACGGCGACGTCGAACGCCAGCGTGCCGCCGAGCAGCAACGCGCCGCTGACCAGGACCACCCCGCCGGCCGGCAGATCCTGGTACGGGGCCCGGCTGGCCCGGTCCGCGTCGGCGTCCCAGAGCGACGGCAGCACCCGGCCGGTGCCGCCCGGGCCGGCCGGGTCGAGCACCTCGCGGCGCAGGCCCGGCTCGTCGAGCCATCCCTCGTAGTACGCGTCCGGGTTGGTGCGGCCCTGCTCCAGGCGGACCGAGGCGGGGCGGAGGAAGTCGGCGGCGCGGACGTGCAGGGCCGGCCGGCCGGCGGCGCGCAGCGGGTCGACGAGCGCGGCGGCGAGCGCGTCCGGCCCGGCGGCGGGCGGCCCGTCGACGGCCACCCGCAACCGGCCGGACGCCTCGGTGCGGGCGAGGCGGCCGGTCAGCTCGGCGACAAGCCGGTCGGGGCTGATCGGGCGGACACGCATCCGTCCATCCTGCCCGCCCGGCGGCGTCGGTCCACCACCGGTTCGCGTCCGGGCGGTCGGGGCTCCGTCCGGTCCGCGGTCGTCGGTGGCGGGCGTGGTGGTCAGCCGGTGCGGTCGATGGTCACCCGGGCGTCGTCGGCGAGCCGGTAGCCGACGCCGTAGACGGTGGTGACCAGCGGGACGTCCACCCCGACCTTGCCGCGCAGCCGGCGCACGTGCACGTCGACGGTGCGGACGCCGGCGTGCTCGTACCCCCAGACCGCGTTGAGCAGTTGCAGCCGGGTGAACACCCGGCGCGGATGGGCGACCAGGTGCAGCAGCAGGTCGAACTCCAGGCGGGTCAGCGGCAGCGGCTCGCCGTCGCGCAGCACCGACCGGGAGGACGCCAGGATGTGCAGCGTCGGGATGGTCGGGGCCAGCGGACGTGCCGGGCTGCGCCCGGCCGGCACGTCGGGTCGGCGGTCCGCGCCGGCGGGGCCGGTGCTGACCACCGCGTCGCCGCGTTCGAGCAGCTCGCGGGCCGCGTCGAGGAGCCGGCGGGCGGCCGGGGTGAGCGACTCCTCGCAGGCCAGGGGGATGTTGAGGGTGACGGTGAGCACGGGGGTGGCGGCGTTGGCGGGGCGACGCTGGCCGCCGGGCGGACGGCCGGGGACCGCGGGTTGGGACGTATGCCATCCGGCGCGCGACGAGGCGGGGCTGACCGACATGGTCCTCCTTGGCTGGTCCGGGTATCTCCCCACGGCCCGGGACGCCGCTTCATCGATGCTTCCCGGCGCTTGTGCGAGGGTCAAGGGGCCACTGCGTTGCATGAATGTGACAATTGGCGAACACATCGGAGCCGAGTGCTCGCTCTGCGTACGAGGTCCGTTGATTACAGCAGAGCGACGACACGCGCCGGTACGGGGGGTCCCCGGCCGGTTCACAATGGCGGGTGCGACGGCGACGTGAACGCGGCGCACCCGGGATCCGGGTGCGCCGCGGGTCGGTCCGGGCCGGCTCAGGCGTCGCGGTCCACCTCGATCGGGGCGTCGTCGGCGAGCCGGTACCCGACGCCGTAGACGGTGGTCACCAGTGGCGTGTCCGGGCCGAACTTGGCCCGTAGACGTCGGACATGCACGTCCACGGTGCGGGCCACCGCGTGCTCGTAGCCCCAGACGTTGCTGAGCAGTTGCAGCCGGGTGAAGACCCGACGCGGGTGCTCGGCGAGGAAGAGCAGCAGGTCGAACTCGATCCGGGTCAGGCCGACCTCGACACCGCCGTGCCGGACCCGTCGGGTGCCGGTGAGCAGGCGTATCCCGCCCGACCCGGTGGCCGGTGACGCCGGCGCCGGCCCGGCCGGTGGCGTGGGGACGCGGCGCAGGTCGAGCACGGCCCGGGCGGCCCGGTGCTCGTCCGGGCGGACCAGTCCCTCCCCGGAGGCGGCCAGCTCGTCCAGCAGGTCGGCCAGCCGGGCCAGGCCGGGCGTGAGCGGACCGGCACTGAGATCGAGCGTGATGGTCAGGGTGGGTGCGGTACGCGGCCGGGACGCCGGCGCCCGGTCGGGGCGGCCGGTGCGGGCCGGACGGGTGTTGAGGGCGACGACGGACATGGGAGCCTCCTGTGCGGGCGGTCGCCCCGCCCCGCCGGGTGCGGCGGAACGGTCAGCGGAGCGCCCGGCCGGCGGTGACCGGGGGCGCGGTGGACGAGGGTCGGGGCGGCGGGGTGGGGCCGAGGGTGGGCAGGCCGGCGATGCGCCAGGCCGCGAAGCCACCGGCCACGTCGGTGGCGCGGTGCAGTCCGAGGTCCTGGAGGGCGGCGGCGGCCAGCGACGAGGTGTAGCCCTCCTGGCAGAGGACGACCACCGGCACGTCGTAGTCGACCGCCTGCGGCAGGCGGGCGGCGCACCGCGGGTCGAAGCGCCATTCCAGGACGTTGCGCTCGACGGTGAGCGCGCCGGGCACGGTGCCGTGCGCGGCCCGCTGGCCGGCCGGGCGGATGTCGACGAGCAGCGCACCGCCCCGGTGGGCGAGGTGCGCCTGCTCAGGGTCGAGGCGACACAGTCGGGTGCGGGCGGCGGCGAGGATCTCGTCGATGCCGCGCGAGCCGGACGGAGGGACCGGACAGCTCTCGGCGGGGGCGGGGTTCTGCGCCATGGTGGCGTCCTTCCGTTCGGCGGGAATCGGGGGCGGGGTCGCCGGGCTCACCAGGCGACGCCGGCCTCGGCCACCTCGGCGACCCGGAGCCGGCCGGCGTCGAGGTGGTAGCGGGTCATCCGGCGCAGCGCCGGCCGGTAGACGTGCACGCTGACCGCCGGTTCGGCGGAGCGGTTGGTGACCTGGTGCACATGCCGGGCGCCGAAGCGCCGGCCGGCACCGGCGGCGAGGCGGTGCGGACGCAGCCGGCCACCGCTGACCGTCTCCTCGACGAGCACACCGGCGACGACCAGGAAGGCGCCGGACGAACCACCGTGGTCGTGCAGGTCGGTGCCCTGTCCGGGCAGCCAGCTCAGCGCCCACACCTCGTACCCGGCGTCGGCGTGCAGCCGCGCGTACCACCGTTCGGACCGGTCGAAGCACAGCGGCACCGGCCAGCCGGTCGGGTCGACCCAACGGGCGGCGACGGTGAGCAGGTCGGTCGGGTCGGAGCTGGTCATCGGCGGAGCGTCCTCACGGTGCGGAGCGGAGCGTGCCCACACACTTTAGACGGCAAACCCTATAGGTTTAGTAGGTAATACCACATGGCGGGACGCGGTCAGCGGAGCACCGGCGGGTCCACCCGATAGCCGGGCACCGAGGGCCACCGGACGGTGAGCACGGTGGACGCCCGCTCGGCGTACCAGGAGTGGTCCACGCCCCGACCCCAGACCACGTAGTCCCCGGGCGCGCGCAGCACCACCGTCCGGTCCGGCAGCTCGACCCGGAACGCGCCGCTGATCAGCACCAGCAACGCGGTACGCCGCTCGCCGGTGGCCCACCGGGACCGGGTCTCCCCCGCCGGGTGCACGCCCCACTTCACCTCGACCTCGGCGCTGTGCCGGACGTCGCCGGCCGGCTTGAAGTGCCCCAGCAGCCACCCCGCGTCGGTCGCCCCGTCCACCGCCGCGTTGCCCACGTACACCCGATCGTCCATGTCGCCTCCCGTGCCGGCTGCGCAAGCTACCAGGCGGCGCCGGCCGCGACGCCCTAACCTGGGCGGGTGCCCGACGAACTGGACGCCGAGACCGTCGCCTTCGCCCACCGGATGTTCGACCTGGCCCGCGCCGGCGAGACCGCCGAACTGGCGGCCAACGTGGACGCGGGACTGCCGGTCAACCTGACCAACGCCAAGGGCGACACGCTGCTGATCCTGGCCGCCTACCATGCCCGGCCGGAGACCGTGGCCGCGTTGCTCGACCGTGGCGCCGACCCGGACCGGGTCAACGACCGGGGGCAGACCGCGCTGGCCGCGGCCGTGTTCCGGCAGAACGCGGCGGCGGTCCGGGCGCTGCTCGACGCCGGCGCCGACCCGGACCACGGCGCCCCCTCGGCGGTGGAGACCGCCCGCTTCTTCACGCTGCCGGAGATGCTGACGCAGCTCGGGCGCGACTGAGCACCCGAGCCCGCCGCGCGGGGCGTATACAGGTGCGGTGGAGGATCCCGTACCCGAGCAGATGCGCACCGCGGCCACGGCGCTGCTGGCGGCGCTGGACGAGCCGGCCCGGCGACGCGCCCGGCACGAGTTCGACGACGAGCCGGCCCGCCGGTGGCTGGAGTACCGGCCCCGGCCCCGGCCCGGCGTCCCGGTCGCCGACCTCGACGTCACCGCCCGCAAGGCCGCCCACCGGCTGCTCGCCACCGCGCTCAGCCCCGCCGCGTACGCGCAGGCCATGGCCGTGGTGGCACTGGAAGAGGTGCTGGACCGGGCGGAGGGCTGGCGACGCGGCCGGCACAGCGGCGACTACTGGGTGGCGATCTTCGGCGACCCGGCCCGCGACGACCGCTGGGCGTGGCGGTTCGAGGGGCACCACATCTCGGTGAGCATGACGGTCGCCGAGGACCGGGTCTCCCCCGCCCCGATCTTCCTCGGCGCGAACCCGGCCACCGTGCGGCACGCCGGCCGCCCGGTCTCCCGGCCGCTGGGCCCGGAGGAGGACCTGGCCCGCGAACTGCTGGACGCGCTCGGCCCCGGCGGGCGGGCCGCCGCGGTGATCGCCGAGGAGGCGCCGGCCGACATCATCAGCGCCACCCGGGCCACCGCACCCGACCGACTCGACCCGCTCGGCGTGCCCCGGGGCCGGCTCGGGCCGTCGGGGCGCGCGTCGCTCGACCGCCTGGTGGCGCTCTACCTCGACCGGCTCCCGGCCGACCTGGCCGCCCGCGAGGCGGCCCGGCTCGACGGCGGCGAGCTGCACTTCGCCTGGGCCGGGCCGGTGGAGCCGGGCCGGCGGCACTATTACCGGGTGCAGGGCGACGACCTGCTGATCGAGTACGACAACACCACCGACGAGGGCAACCACGCGCACACCGTGCTGCGCCGCCCGGCCGGTGACTTCGGCGCGGACGTGCTGGCCGCGCACCACGCCGCCGCGCACCGCCCGGTCACCGGCGACGCGCCTCGATGAGGAACCGCCGGGCGTGGGCCACGGCCGGCCCCTCGGCCCGGATCCGCTCGTCCAGCCGGCGCAGCGCGGCCCGGTGCCGGTCGACGGTGAAGCCGGGCACGGTCCAGACCACCTTGCGCAGGAACCAGACCACCGCGCCGATGTCCTGGAAGACGGTACGCAGCGTGGCGGTCCGCAGGTCCACCACGGTCAGTCCGGTGGCCTCGGCGGCGGTGACCGCGTGCTCCGGGTGACGGTGCTCCGGTGGCGGCAGCGGCCCGAGGATCGCCTCGCTGAGTTCCCGGACCGTGCCGGGGCCGATCTGCTGGGAGAGGAAGCTGCCGCCGGGGCGCAGCACCCGGGCCACCTCGTCCCACCGGGTGTCCACCGGGTGCCGGCTGACCACCAGGTCGAACGCCGCGTCGCGGAACGGCAGCGGCGAGCGGTCGCCGACCTGGACGACGTGACCACCGACGCGGCTCAGGGTCCGCCGGGCCACCGACACGTTCGGCGGCCAGGCCTCGGTGGCGACCAGCAGCGGTGGCGGCGCGGACGCCGCCTCGGCCAGCACCTCGCCGCCGCCGGTGTCGATGTCCAGGGCGGCGTCGACGGCCGTCAGCCGGGCCCCGACGAGACGGGCGTAGCCCGATGGCGGGCGCTCCTCGGTGGCCCGCCCGGCCAGCCAGGAGAAGCCCCACCCCTCGACCGGCGCCGCTTTGGCCTCGGCGACCAGTTCGTCGAACCCGCGTTCGGTGACCATGAGCCCGAGCCTGCCGCCGTTCGGAGTCGCGCCGCCCACCGCCCACCACTCGTGGTCGTGACGGCACTGCCGGCGGTGCGGTTACACAGCGTCACAGCCCGGGAGAGACGCGACCTCAAATGCGGTATGCCTCCTGGTCATAATTATGACCAGGAGGCATACCGGTTTCGCTTCGTCCACTCTCCCCGCCGCGACACGCCCGGAAGCACCCGCCGAAACCATGCAGGCGAGGGCTCGGCAGTCTTCAGAAGGGGCGCGGACGGATGATCTCCACCGTGGCGCCGGGAATCGTCTCCAGGCCGGTCGGCTCGGCGGCGCCGCCCCGGTCGGACTGCTGCATCAGCCGCGCGCCCAGGCCTACCCCGACCGCGCCCACCGCCAACGCCACCAGCTCGGTGGCGAGCTGACCTCCGGTCGCGCCGCGCTGCGGCGCGTGCGCCCGGATCAGGCAGGTGAGCAGGAACATCGCCGCCATCACGGCGTTGACCAGGTTGAACGTGATGGCGGTCCGGTTGGCGCGGCCGATCCGCACGTCCCAGAGGTCGACCAGCCCGGCGACCGTGGCGAGCCCGGCGGCGACGAGCGCGGCGACCGCCGTCCAGTAGCCCACCTCACCGAGGAAGGCCGGACCGCCCGCCACGTCGGCGAGGTCGAACACCGCGGCGCTGACGAAGAGCCCGAACGGGAACGTCACCAGCATCGGTTGGATGGGGTGCCCCTGCACCCGAAGTCGGCTCTCCATCGCGTCCTCCCCACGTCGGCGCGGTTCACCAGTCCAGGTTGCTACCCGACCCCCCGCAGGGCGAAACGACTGTCGGTCAGTTGTCCCGGGGACGGGAGACGGTGAGCACCAGCCGCTCGGCCACCTCGCGCAGCGGGATGTCCAACGAGGACGCGGCGCTGCGGAGCACGCCGAGCGCCTCCACCGCGGGACAGCCGCGTTGCGTCATGATCACGCCGACGGCCTGCCCGATCACGCCCTCGGCCAACAACGCGCCGTCGATCTGGCCGGCCCGGGCGGCAGCCCGCTCGCGGTCGCGGACCGCGGCGAGCAGTAGGCCGGCGTGCTCGGCGAGCAGCATCGCGGTGAGCTGGTGACTCGGCGTGAGCGCGCCGGGGGCCGACGCGTACAGGTTGATCGCGCCGATGACCTGCTCGTCCACGTCGACCGGTGCGGAGATCACGCCGTGCACGCCGAGCGCGCGGGCGCGGATGCTCCAGGTCGGCCAGCGCGACTCCTCCGCCAGCCCGCCCGCGATGATCATTTCGCGTCGACGGATGGCGGTCAGGGCCGGCGTGTCCGGGCCGTGCCGCAGGTCGTCCAGCTCGGCGAACCGCGGGTCGGAGGCGGCCACCCCGGCGGGCTCACCGGCCCGCAGCGCGGTGAAGCCGCAGCAGTCCACACCGGGCACCGCGCCCCGGGCGATCCGGACCAGGCGGTCCAGCGCCTCGTCGAACTCCGCGACACCGATCAGGCCGGCGGTCAGCTCGCGCAGCAGCGCGGCGGTCTCCAGCACGCCCAGGTCGTCGGTCATGGGTAGACGGGTCTCGAGGTTCACCGCACCACGGCCCCCACCGCCCCCGCGTCCGTCCGCGCGGTGTTCCCGTCCGGCGCCGTTGCCTGTGCCATGTTCGTCCTCTCTTCGACCGAGCCTCGGCCTACTACCCCCGCCGACCGACCTCGAAACCGCGCAAAAGGGCCCCTTCCGGCCGTACCCGACCGGAGGGGCCCCTACGCACCGGGTCAGCGGGACCCGGAGATGAGCCGCCGGCCCACCGAGGCGATCAGCCGGTCCAGCTCCGAGCCGAACGGGTTGTCGTGCACGAGGTACGTCCAGGTGGCGCTCGGCCGCACCAGCTTCGACGCGTCCGGCTCCCACCCCTCGTCGAACTCGGTCTCCTCGAACGTGGCGATGGTGCGCGTCTCGATCTCCGGCATCAGGGCGTTGAACGCCGGCACCGCGCTGCGGTGGAACTCGTCGAGCGGGTCGAGCCGGCCCAGCGCCCGCAGGTGCACGCCCTCGCGCACCTCGGACAGCTCGGCCAGGTGCTCGGCCCAGAGCCGGTCCAGGTGGTAGAGCGCGATCGAGCGGGAGACCTCGGCGAGCAGGTCCTCGTCCATCTCGCCGGCCTTCTCCGGCACCCGCTCCAACAGCATCAGCGCGGCGATGTCGGTGGTCAGCAGCCGCTCCCGCCGCTCGGCGAGCGCCTTGCGCTGCTGCTCGATCACGTGGCTGTAACGCCAGGTGTTGCGGTGGATCTCGTGGTTGACGCCCTCGGCGACCCGCTGGGCGTGCTCGACCGCGTAGTCCACCTGCGGGTCGGTGACCAGGCCGTCGGCGTTCATCCGGGGCGACGCCGGCACGGTGTCGCCGGCGTGCCGGACGACCAGGTCGTCCTCCAGGCTGACGAAGAAGACCGACCCGCCGGGGTCGCCCTGCCGGCCGGCCCGGCCGCGGAGCTGGTCGTCGACCCGGCGGCTGTCGTGCCGGCCACTGCCGATCACGTAGAGGCCGCCCAGCTCGGCGACCCGCTCCTGGTCGGACTGGTCGCTGCCACCGAGCCGGATGTCGACTCCCCGACCGGCCATCTGGGTGGAGACCGTCACCGCGCCGTACGCGCCGGCCTCGGCGATGATGCCGGCCTCCTCGTCGTCGTTCTTGGCGTTGAGCACCACGCACGGCACCTCGGCGGCGCGCAGCGCGGCGGCCAGCCCCTCGGACTCCTTCACGTCGAGCGTGCCGACCAGCACCGGACGCCCCGCCTGGTGACAGCGCGTGATCTCGTCGACCAGCGCCTCCTCCTTCTCGGCGCGGGTGGCGTAGATCCGGTCCGGCTCGTCCTCCCGGACGCACGGGGTGTTCGGCGGGATCACCGCCACCTCGAGGCCGAAGAACTCCCGGAGCTGGTCGCCGACGAGCACCGCGGTCGCGGTCATCCCGCAGACGGTCGGGTAGAGCGCGATGTACGCCTGCACGGTGACGGTGCCCAGCACCTCGCCCTCAGCGCTGGCGTCCAGCCCCTCCTTCGCCTCGACCGCGGCCTGGAGCCCGTCCGGCCAGCGGCGGCGCTGCGCGACCCGGCCGCGCATCTCGTCGATCAGCTCGACCGAGTCGTCCCGCACGATGTAGTCGACGTCGCGGTGCAGCAGCGCGTGCGCGTGCAGCGCCACGTTCACCGCGGAGAGCTGCCCGACGTGCTCCTCGTCGTACAGGTCGATGCCGCCGAGCTTCGCCTCGACCGTGGCCAGGCCGACCGAGGTGAAGGCGACGCTGCGGCCGTCCTCGGCCACCGTGTAGTGCCTGCCCTTGCGCAGACCACGCACCAGCGCGGCGGCGGCGTGCACCGGGTCCTGCTCGCCGGGGACCGCGCCGGCCAGCACCATCGGCACCCGCGCCTCGTCGATCAGGATCGAGTCGGCCTCGTCCACGATCGCGGTCTTCAGCGGCGGCTGCACCCGCTCGGCCACGTCGGTGACGAGCTGGTCGCGCAGGTAGTCGAAGCCGGCCTCGCTGACCGACACGTAGGTGACGTCGCAGCGGTACGCGGTGCGGCGCTCCTCCGGGGTGGACGCCTCGTTGACCCACCCGACGGTGAGCCCGAGCAGCGTGTAGACCGGCTGCATCCACTCGGCGTCGCGGCGGGCCAGGTAGTCGTTGACGGTGAGCACGTGCACCGGGCCGTTGCCGAGCCGGACGTGCCCGTACGCGGCGACGGTCGCGGTGAGCGTCTTGCCCTCACCGGTGGCCATCTCCGCGACCTTGCCGGAGAGCAGCGCCATGGCGCCGAGCAGCTGCACGTCGTAGGGGCGCTGGTCGAGCCCTCGGCGGGCCGCCTCGCGGCCGATCGCGCAGATCTCCTCGTACTTCTCGGCCCGGCCGGCGGCCTCGGTCAGCTCGGCGTCGGAGAGCTGCTCCAGCTCGGCCTCGCGGGACTCGATCGCCGGCAGCAGCTTCTCCAGCGGGGCCAGGTCGACCGTCGTCCCCGGGCGCTGGAGGAACCGGCGGAACCTGGTCTTGAACCGTTGCGACACACCCATGAGCCGCAACGGTACGCGAACCACAGCCGATTGTGACCCCCGCCCACCGCCGGAGCCGGGCCGTGTCCGGAAATCACCGGCCCGACCGGTTCAGACCCGTCCCGGGCGGATCAGGCCACGAGCAGTTGGTGGGTGGCCAGCTCCCGGTAGAGCGGGCTGGTGGTGGTCAACTCGTCGTGGGTGCCGACCGCCACCACCCGGCCGCCGTCGAGCACCACGATCTGGTCGGCGTCCACCACCGTGGAGAGCCGGTGCGCCACGATCAGCAGGGTGCGGCGCACCGCCACCGCGTCGATCGCCCGCCGCAGCGCCGCCTCGTTGCGGGCGTCGAGGTTGCTGGTCGGTTCGTCGAGCAGCAGCACCGGCGGCCCGGCCAGCAGCGCCCGGGCGATGGCCAGCCGCTGCCGCTCCCCGCCGGAGAGCAGCACGCCGCCCTCCCCCACCTGCACGTCCAGCCCGTCAGCGGTCCGGTCGGCCAGGTGCCCCAGGTTGACCTCGTCGAGCACCGCGCGCAGCCGGTCGTCGGTGGCGCCGGGCGTGGAGATCAGCAGGTTGTCCCGCAGCGTGCCGGCGAGCACCGGCGCTTCCTGCTCCACGTAGCCGAGCCGGGCGCGCAACGCGTCCCGGGGCAGCTCCCGCACGTCCACGCCGTCCAGGCGGACCGCGCCCTCGCCCGCCTCGTAGAAGCGCTCGACGAGCGCCAGCACTGTGGACTTGCCGGCGCCGGACGGGCCCACCAGGGCGGTCCGGGTGCCGGCCGGCACCGTGAAGCTCACCTCGTGCAGCACCGGCGGGCCGCCGGGATAACCGAAGCCGACCCGGTCGAACTCCACCCGGGCCGGCGCGGCGGCGGCCGGCACGTCCACCCGCCCGGGCCGGTCGCCGGCGCTCTCGCCCGGCACGGTGAGGATCTCCTCGATCCGGGCCAGCGCGCCCAGCCCGCTCTGCAACTGGGTGTACGCGTGCACCGCCTGGCCCAGCGGCAGCACCAGGAAGAACAGGAACATCACGAACGCGACCAGGTCGCCCACGCTGATCGCCCCGGACGCCACCCGCGCCCCGCCCACGGCCAGCACCAGCAGGAACGCGCCCTGCACGGTGACCGCGCTGACCGGTCCCACCACCGCCTGGGCGCGAGCCACCCGCTGCCCGGCGTCGTACGCCGCGGTCGCGCTGGCCACCACCGTGCCGGTCTCCCGCTCCTCGGCGCGGCTGGCCCGGATGGTCCGCGCCGCGGAGATGGCCCGCTCGACGGCCGAGGTCATCTCACCGACGCGTTCCTGGGCGCGGCGGGACAGCCCGCGCACCCGGCGGGCGACCGTGACGGCGAACCCCACGCCGACCGCGACCGACGCCAGCGTCACCCCGAACAGCAGCGGATCCAGCAGCAGCATGGCGGTGCCGGCGCCGAGGACCATCACCGCCCCGGTGACGGTCTCGAAGAGGCCGGACGTGACCACCGCCCGCAGCAACGTGGTGTCGGCGCCCACCCGGGACAGCAGGTCGCCGGTGCGGCGCCGGTCGTACTCGGCGATCGGCAGGCGCAGCAGGTGGCCGGCGAGCCGCCGCCGGAGGCCCAGCACGAGCCCTTCGGCGGTGCGTTGCAACAGGTAGTCGCGGAGCCCGCCGAGCAACGCGCCGACCAGCACCAGCACCACCAGCGCCACCACCAGCGTGGTGGCCGGGCGGTCGGCGGTGATCCGGTCCAGCACGGTGCGGGTGAGCAGCGGTTGGGCCAGCGCGGCGGCGGCGCCGGTGAGCGACAACGCGCCCACCACGACGAGGGTGCCGCGGTGGGCGCGCAGGTAGGGCAGCAGAGCGGCGAGTCCCGGCGTCGGGCCGGCGTCGGCGGTCATGACCGAACGGTAGCCGGGCACCGCACCGGGGTCGGGCCCCGGTCAGCCGGTCAGCACCACCTGCAGCTCCGAGCGGCGACGCTCGGCCAGGTCGGTGAGCAGCGCCGGCGCCTCGTCCAGCGGCACCACCGCGGAGACGAGATGCTTGCGGATCTGGTCGCCGTACTGGCGCAGCAGCTCCACCGTCTCCGCGGAGAGCCGCTCCCGGTCCCAGGTGGGGGCCAGCCCGCGCGGCACCCGGCCGATCTGCGCGCAGCGCAGCGACAGTCCGTTGTGGTGGAACTCCTCGCCGAGCCGGACCGCGTCCGCGCCGCCCTGGTAGAACGCCAGGTCGATCACCGTGCCCTGGGGCCGCAGCAGCCGCAGCGCGAGCTGCAACGCCCAGTCCTGGCCGCGGCACTGGAAGACCACGTCCGCGCCGCGGTCGCCGGCGGCGTGGTTCCACCGGGTCTTGAGCACCATGGCCGGGTCGTCCGCCTCCGGGTCGAGCGTCTCCAGGCCGAGCGCCTCGGCCACCTGCCGGCGGGCCGGGGTGGGGTCCACCACGACCACCGAGGCGGCCCCGTGGCGGCGCGCGAACAGCGCGGTGAGCAGCGCGACCACGCCGCTGCCGACCACCGCCACCCGGCGGCCACGGACCCCGTCGCCCAGCGTCCGGACGTCGGCGCCGCACAGGTCGGCGGCGGCGTGCAGCAGACCGTTGGCGCAGATCGGTCCCATGTGCGCCACGTAGACGCCGAGCAGCGGATCGAGGTCGTCGGGCAGCGGCACGAACCGTTCGGCGACCGGATCGGCCACCCAGCCGCTGCGGTGCCCGTACGTCATCGCGCCGACCGTGCCCACCGTGACCGCCGGGGTCCGGCTCTCCACCACGCGGCCGACCTGCATGTAGCCGAGCCGGGTCACCGGGTACGGGGTGCTCGCCCCGCCCGGCTGGAACAGGCCGAGACCGGCGTTCCAGGTGACGTGCAGGTACGGGTTGGTGCCCTTGACGTAGCTCAGTTCGGTGCCGGCGGAGACGCCGCTGTAGAGCGTCTCCACCCGGAACGTGCCCTCGCGCAGCTCGGGCGCGTCCTGCTCGACCAGCTCGACCCGGCCCGGGCCGCTGACCACCACCACCCGGTCACGCATCGACTGTCACCCCCGCGTCGGCCACCGCGGCGGCGGGCCGGGCCGCCGGGCCGGTCGGCAGCGCCACCGGCCGGCCGGTCCGCGCCGACTCGGCCACCGCGAGCGCCAGCCGTTGGGTGCGCAGCGCCTCGGCGTACGGGACGCGGACGTCGTCGCCGACGCCGCGGACCGCGTCGACGAACGCCCGGTCGACGGCGACCCGCGCGTCGTCCGGGTCGGCGGGTACGTGCCGCTCGCCGTCGGCGTCGGCGATCGTCAGGCCGTCCTCGGCCAGTGACAGCGCCAGCCCGTCGGCGAGGATCTCCAGGCCGGCCCGGTGCTTCCAGGTGAGCACGCAGGCCGCGGCGAGCGTGCCGACCGCACCGGAGTCGAACCGCAGCGTGGCCGCGGTCACCGAGTCGATGTCGGCGCCGTCGACCGGTGGCGGGGTGCCGTCGCCGTACGCGGTCACCTCGGTGACCTCGCCGACCAGCACCCGGATCAGGTCCAGCACGTGCGCGGCCTGCTCCACCACCGGACCACCGGACCGGTCCCGCCGCGCCCACCAGGCCACCGGCGGCACCTTGTCCAGCCAGGCCCCGTTGACCATCCGCACCGGACGGTCGGCGAGCAGCCGCCGGGCCTCCTCCACCACGCGCAGGTAGCGCCAGTGGTGGCCGACGCCGGTGCGCAGCCCGCGCTGCTCCACCAGCGCCGCGACCCGCTCGGCCGTCTCCAGGTCGACCGCGACCGGCTTCTCCACGAACATCGGCACGCCGGCGGCGATCACCGCCTCCTCGGCCGGGCCGTGCGCGAACGGCGGCACGCAGACGTACACCGCGTCCGGGCCGGCGGCGAGCAGCTCGGCCACGTCGGCGAAGACCCGGCCGCCGTACGTGCCGGCGAGTGCCTCCGCCGCCGCCGGCGCGACGTCCGTCACGCCGAGTAGTTCCACGTCCTCGAAGCTCGTGAGCACCCGGGCGTGGCGTTGCGCCACCCCACCGGCCCCGACCAGTCCCACCCGCATCCTGCCGCCCTCTCGACGTGACTGAAAGACTGCGGACAGCACTCCCCCCGCTGCTGACGCGGCAAACGCGACCTCGCGCGCAACGTGACGTTCATCCCCGTGATCACAGCGTTGGGCAGGATCGGTTAGCGCGGGTCCGGAACTGGGAAACACATACTTGCGATTCCGCAATCAATGGGGGGTGCCCGTGCGGGAATCAGATTCGATCGTCTCACCTGTGGTGGAGGCGTGGGCCACGTACCGCACCAGTGCGGCCGACGACTGGCCGGCCGACCGGCTGGTGCGGGCCAAGGGAACCAGCCGGGTCAGCGTGGTGCTGCCGGCGCGTGACGAGGAGGCCACGGTCGGCGCGATCGTGTCGACCATCCGTGAGCACCTGATGGACCGCGTGCCGCTCGTCGACGAGCTGATCGTGGTGGACTCCCGGTCCACCGACCGGACCGCCCAGGTGGCCCGCGCGGCCGGCGCCGAGGTGGTGGGGCAGGACGCGATGACGCGCGGGCTGCCGCGGCTCACCGGCAAGGGCGACGCGCTGTGGGCCGGACTGGCCGCGGCCGAGGGGGACGTGGTCGCGTTCGTCGACGCCGACCTGCGCGAGTTCCGGCCGCACTTCGTCACCGGGCTGCTCGGGCCGCTGCTCACCGACCCGAGCGTGGAGTTCGTCAAGGGCTTCTACCACCGGCCGCTGGTCGGTGCCACCGGGGTCGAGCCCGACGGCGGCGGCCGGGTGACGGAGCTGATGGCCCGGCCGCTGCTCAACCTGTTCTGGCCGGAGCTGGCCGGCTTCGTGCAGCCGTTGGCCGGCGAGTACGCGGGCCGCCGCACCGTGCTGGAGCGGGTGCCGTTCGTCACCGGGTACGGCGTCGAGACGGCCATGCTCATCGACCTGCTGGAGCTGGTCGGGCTGGACGCGCTGGCCCAGGTCGACCTGGGCGAGCGCAAGCACCGGCACCAGGACACCGCCGCGCTGGGCCGGATGTCGGCGCAGATCATGCTGACCGCGTGGTCCCGGCTCCAGCGGCGCGGCTGGGCGATGCCCGGGACGATGCCGACCCCGCTGCTCACCCAGTTCCGCCGGGGCGGCTCGGAGGCCCTGCCCAACCTGGACCGGGAGATCGTGGTCAACGACGTCTCGGTCGAGGAACGCCCGCCGCTGGCCCAGTTGCGGCACCGCGTCCCGCGCCGCCGGGTCGCCGCGTGAACCCGACAGCCGAGAGAAGAGGCAGCGCATGACGCTCACCGTGCTGATGAACGCCGGCCCGTGGCTGTCCGTGCCACCGCCCGGGTACGGCGGGATCGAGAACGTGGTGGCCACGCTGGTGCCGGAGCTGCGCCGCCTCGGCGTCCGGGTGGTGCTCGCCTCGGTGGAGAGCAGCACGCTGCCGGTCGACGAGAAGATCGCGGTCTTCCCGGACGGGCAGTTCCACGCGTTGCAGCGGCCGTACAACCAGGTCTGCGGCGTGTCCCAGGCGCACCTGGCGCACGTGGTGCGGGCGGTGCACGCCCGCGACGACATCGACCTGGTGCACGACCACGTGGAGGCGGTCGGGCTGGCCACGCTGGCCGCGATGGGCCCGGACGCGCCGCCGGTGCTGCACACCCTGCACTGGGACCTGGCCAAGCATCCGGAGCTGTACGGCAACCTCGACGGCGGCGACCGGGTGCGGGTCAACGGGGTGTCGGCCTCGCAGCTCGCCCGCGCCCCCCGCGCGCTGCGGGAGCACTCGGTCGGTCACGTGCACCTGTCCACCCCGCTGGCGGTCGACGCGGACCGCCGTCCGGCGACGCCCAAGGGCGACCACGTGGTGATCCTCGGCCGGATCAACCCGGGGAAGGGGCAGGACCTGGGCGCCCGGCTGGCCCGGGAAGCCGGCTTCCGGCTGGTGCTGGCCGGCCCGGTCGGGCCGTACCACCGCCCGGAGGACCTGGCCGCGGCCGGCGACGAGGCGCGGCAGAACCCGGACGTGCGGTTCTTCCACGACCACGTCGCCCCGTACGTCGACGGCGACCGGGTGCGCTGGGTCGGCACGGTGGCCGGGCAGGAGCGCGACGACCTGGTCGCCTCCGCGCGTGCGTCGTTGTTCCCGCTGCGCTGGGAGGAGCCGGGCGGCACGGCGGTGGTCGAGTCCCTGTCGCTGGGCACGCCGGTGGTGGCCACCGCCCGGGGCTGCCTGCCGGAACTGATCGAGCACGGCCGCACCGGCCTGCTCACCGCCGACGAGGACGAGCTGGGCGACCTGGTGCTCGCCGCCGGCCGGCTGGACGCCGACGAGTGCCGGCGCGAGGCGGCCGACCGGTTCACCCCGGCCCGGATGGCCGAGCGTTACGTCGCGCTCTACGACCGGGTCCGCCGGGGCGCCGCACGCCCGTTGCAGCCGGCCTGATCAACGGCACACCGCCGGCCCGGCCGCCTCTCCCGCGGCCGGGCCGGCGTTTGCCGCCGGTGGGTCGGGGAAACCGTCGGCTTCCCCGCGGTGGCGAGGAGGCCGGCGTGACGAACTCGATGGCGCACTCCCGGGCGCGGCGCAACCCGGCCGACGGCCGGGCGCCGGTACGCCGGGCCGCCTCCGGTTTCGCGGTGCTCCTGTTGCTGCTCGGCGTGCTGGGCTTCGTGCCGGGGATCACCAGTTCCTTCGCCGACCTGCGGTTCGCCGGGCCGGCGTCCGGCGCCCGCCTGCTCGGCCTGTTCCAGGTCTCGGTGCTGCACAACGTCGTCCACCTCGCGCTCGGCGTCGCCGGCCTGCTGCTGGCCCGCACCGTGACCCGTGCCCGGGCGTTCCTGGTCGGCGGCGGCGCGGTGTACCTGGTGCTCTGGCTGTACGGCCTGGCCGTCGACCGACGTACCGAGGCGAACGTCCTGGCGGTCAACCGCGCCGACACCTGGCTGCACCTGCTGCTGGGCCTCGCCATGCTGGCGCTGGGTCTGCTCGCCGCCCGCCGCGACCACCACCGCTGACCCGCGCCCCGTCGACCTCCGAAGCGGGAGGGCCGCAGGTCGGCTCCGGGTCGACGGGCCGATCCGGCGCGCTCCGTGCGGGCCGCGTGGCGCCGCCAGCGTGACCTGCGACGGGACGCGCCGGATGGCCGGTTTCGGTGGTTCGAACGGCGGGTACGTCGGTAGCCTCCCGACGAGTTGGAAACGAGGGCCCGATGTCGACCCGGATCAGGTGCGAGGTCCGCGACGAGTCCCCGGTCACCGTCGTACGGCTGGCCGGGCTGCTCGACCTGGCCACGATGCGTGTGGTGCACGAGGTGCTGGACCGCTGCCTCGCCGCGCAACCGGACGCGCTCGTGGTCGACCTGGAGGAGATCGACGTCACCGACCCGCTGGCGCTGTCCGTGTTCGCGGCGGCGGCCCGGCGGGCGGCCGACTGGCCGGCGGTGCCGATGGTGCTCTCCGCCCCGCCCCGGGAGACCGCCGCCTGGCTGAACGAGACCACCGCCTGCCGGGTGGTGCCGGTGCGCCGGGACTGCGCGGAGGCGACGGCGCTGGCCGGCACCGCTGCCGCGCCCCGGCTGCGGGCCCGCCTGGAGCCGGTCGCCGGGGCCTGCCGGCGGGCCCGGGAGCTGGTCACCGAGGCGTGCGGCCGGTGGAACGTGCCGGAGCTGGCCGGCCCGGCCTCGCTGGTGCTCAGCGAGCTGGTCGGCAACGTGGTCCGGCACGCCGGCACGCCGATGCACGTCACGCTGACGCTGCGCCGACCGTATCTGCGGGTGGCGGTGATGGACGGCAGCCCCGCCGAGGCGTACGCGGCGACCGGCCGTGACCCCCGCGAGGAGGGCGGCCGGGGACTGATGCTGGTGCGGGAGCTGACCCAGCGCTGGGGCAGCACGCCGGTGGGCGCCGGCAAGGTCGTCTGGGCCATGCTCCCGGCGAACTGACCGAATTCTCCGCTCTCGCCTGGTTTCATGGGTAGCGGGGACGGGTACGCGCGCCCGTCCTGTCTGTCGTCACCTGGGGTGAGATGCCATGCCCAAGCGAGTAGTCACGGATCCGGCACACGACCGGGGGCCGGCGATCCTCGCGCCGGCCCGGTTCGGCGGATACCCCGGCCCGGTCCGGGAGGCGGTGAAGGGCAACTCGCTGTGGCGGTTGCTGCGCTCCACCGACGCCAAGTTGATCGGCCTGCTCTACCTGGGCACCTCGTTCGCGTACTTCATCATCGGCGGCTTCATGGCGATGCTGATCCGCGCCGAGCTGGCCCGGCCGGGGATGCAACTGCTCTCCCCCGAGCAGTACAACCAGATGTTCACCATGCACGGCACGATCATGCTGCTGCTGTTCGCGACGCCGATGGTGTTCGGGTTCGGCAACTACCTGGTGCCGTTGCAGATCGGCGCGCCGGACGTGGCGTTCCCCCGGCTCAACGCGTTCGCCTACTGGCTGTACTTCTTCGGCGCGGCCATCACGGTGGGCGGGTTCTTCACGCCGCAGGGCTCGGCGGACTTCGGCTGGACCGCGTACACGCCGCTGAGCACCGCGCAGCACTCGCCCGGGGTCGGCGCGAACATGTGGGTGGTCGGGCTGGCCGTCTCCGGTCTGGGCACGATCCTCGGCGCGGTCAACATGATCACCACGATCCTGACCCTGCGCGCGCCCGGCATGACCATGTTCCGGATGCCGATCTTCACCTGGAACCTGCTGCTCACCAGCGTGCTGGTGATCTTCGTGTTCCCGCTGCTGGCGGCCGCGCTGTTCGCACTCGCCTCGGACCGGATCCTGCACTCGCACGTCTACGATCCGACCACCGGCGGGCCGATGCTGTGGCAGCACCTGTTCTGGTTCTTCGGGCATCCCGAGGTCTACATCATCGCGCTGCCGTTCTTCGGCATCATCACCGAGATCATCCCGGTCTTCTCCCGCAAGCCGATCTTCGGCTACACCGGGCTGGTCCTCGCCACGCTCGCCATCACGGTGCTGTCGATGGCGGTCTGGGCACACCACATGTTCGCGACCGGCCAGGTGCTGCTGCCGTTCTTCAGCATCCTGAGCTACCTGATCGCGGTGCCGACCGGGGTGAAGTTCTTCAACTGGATCGGCACCATGTGGAAGGGACAGCTCACATTCGAGACGCCGATGCTGTTCGCCGTCGGCTTCCTGGTCACCTTCCTGCTCGGCGGCCTGACCGGCGTGCTGCTGGCCAGCCCGCCGGTCGACTTCCACGTCACCGACTCGTACTTCGTGGTGGCGCACTTCCACTACGTGCTCTTCGGCACCATCGTGTTCGCCGCGTTCGGCGGCATCTACTTCTGGTTCCCGAAGATGACCGGCCGGCTGCTCGACGAGAGGCTGGGCAAGATGCACTTCTGGACCATGTTCCTCGGCTTCCACGCCACGTTCCTGGTGCAGCACTGGCTCGGCAACGAGGGCATGCCCCGCCGGTACGCCGACTACCTGCCCGGCGACGGCTTCACCGGGCTCAACGAGATCTCCACCGTCGGGTCGTTCGTGCTCGGCGCGTCCACGCTGTTCTTCGTCTACAACGTCTGGAAGTCCTGGCGGTACGGCGCGATGGTCACCGTGGACGACCCGTGGGGGTTCGGCAACTCGCTGGAATGGGCCACCACCTGCCCGCCGCCGCTGCGCAACTTCGACCGGATGCCCCGGATCCGCTCGGAGCGGCCGGCGTTCGACGCCAAGTACGGCCCGCTCGTCTCCGACCTCGGCCGCGACCTGCCGCAGCGGACCACCAAGCCGCCGCAGAGCCTGGCCGAGGAGCTGCACCACGTCGCCCGGACGCCGGAGTCACCGGCCGCCGAGGGCGCGCACGGCGCCCGGGAGGCCGTCGAGTACCAGCCCGCGCCGCAGTCCGGCGCCCGGCCGGTGGACGTGCCGGAGCCCGAGGACGTGCGCCGCCCCAGCTTCGAGGAGACCGACGAGCCGGAGGAGACGATCCTCGGCGCCCCGCGCGAGGACCAGCCGAACGAGAGGTGGCGGCACCCGCGCGGCCACGGCGACACCCCGGACAACTGAAAGGAGGGGCCCCCGGTTAACGCCTCCGGCAGAGCAGGGGGCCCCGCTTAACAGCCGGCCGCGCCACCGCGCCGGCTCGCCGAAGGCGGCGGCCGGCGCGGGGGCGGGGTTGCTCAGTCGGCGGCGGGCAGGCCGGCGGCGGTGAGTGAGCGGCGTACCGCGGGCTGCACCCGGGTCAGCCGCAGCGGCACCCCGGTCCGGGCGGCGGCGTCCCGGCCGGCCATCAGCGCGGCGATCCCGCCGGCGTCGAAGCCGCCGGCGCCCACCAGGTCGACCACCACCTCGCGGGGTTGCCCGGTGACCGCCTCCAGCACCGCCCGGCGCAACTGGTCCGCGCCGGCCCGGTCCACCTCGCCGCCGACCTCGACGACCACCCGGTCGCCGTGCTGCCGCACCGAGATCCGGGATCTTGCCGGCTCCGCCTCGGCCGTGCCGTTCTGCCAGGGCGGCGGCGCGTCGGCGAGCATCGCCTGGCGTAGCCAGGTCAGCGCCCGGGACAGCAGCCGGGACACGTGCATCTGGGAGATGCCGAACCGGGCCGCGATCTCGGCCTGGGTCTGGTTGCCGTAGAAGCGCATGGCGAGGATGCGCCGCTCCCGCCAGGGCAGTCGGTGCAGCAGGCCGCTGACCGTGACCCGGTCGTCGACCGACTCCAGCGCGTTGTCGGACTCGCCGACCAGGTCGCCGAACTCGGCCGAGCTCTCGCCGCCGACCGGTGCGTTGAGCGAGGCCGGGCTGTAGCCGGCGGCCGACTCCAGCGCGGCGAGGATCTCCTCCTCCGGCGTCTCCAGTCGCTCGGCCAGCTCGGCGACCGACGGGGCCCGGGACAGCTCGCTGGTCAGCGTCGCGGTCGCCTGCCCGACCTCGAGGATCAGGTCGCGCAACCGGCGCGGCACGTGCACACCCCAGGTGCGGTCGCGGAAGTGTCGTTTGATCTCACCGACGATGGTGATCGCCGCGTACGCGGTGAACGAGCCGCGCTCCGGGTCGTACCGGTCGACGGCGTTGACCAGGCCGAGGCGGGCGACCTGTTCCAGGTCCTCCAACGGCTCCCCGCGACCCCGGTACCGGCGGGCCAGCCGGCCGGCGAACGGCAACGCGAAGCGGACCAGGTCGTCCCGTGCCTCCTGCCGCCGCTCGGGTGGCAGCCCCTCGATCCGGGCCGCGTACGCGAGCGCCGCCGCGTCGAGGTCCTCCAGGCCCCGCTCGGTGGTCGGTGGGGTGGGTGTGGTGGTCTGTCCGAACATCCGCGCCTCCCTCGCCGAAGATCCCCCGCCCGGCCGGAACCGGTTGCGCGCGTGGTCGGGCCACGCCCCGGGTGAGGACGTTGGTTACGTGACGGATACGTCGGAAGCGGTGGCTGCCCGCCGCGCGGCGTCGTGGGCCGGGTCGCGGCGAGCGGTCTTCCCGCTCCGTAGGTACTCAATCACGGACCGTCGGTTCGCGAGGATGTTTCGCCAGGTTGGCCGGCGGGCCGTGCCCGTCGGCGTGGTGGCCCGCGCTCAGCAGACGAGCAGGCCCTGGTGGGCGCCCGCGTCCCGAAGCGCGGCGAGCGCCTCCGCCATCGGCATCGGCGGCGGCGCGGGCAGGTCGCAGGGCTGGTTGCGCAACACCTCCGTGGCACGTCGGGTCGGTACCGAGGTGACCGGGTATCCGCGGGCCGCGCCCCGGTCCAGGGCGCGCCGCCGGCGCCCGAAGCCGGCCACCGCCAGCCACTGGGACAGGCCGGCGAGCGCCGGGGAACGCAGGCCTGGCGGTTCCGGCAGCACGTCCACCGAACTGAACGGCTCACTGCCGGCGAGCCACCACTCGGCGCCCTGCACCCGACGCCGGGTGGCGTTCTCGCACCAGTAGGGCACCAGGCCGGCGCGCAGCACCTGCCCCGGGTCGAGCAGCCGGCCGCACTCCACCACCAGCCGGTCCCCGGTCTTGCCGGCGCGCCGCAGCCAGCGTCGGTAGAGGTCCGCGGTGGCCGCGCTCAGCGCGTCCGGCTGCGGCACGACCACCCGGTGCAGCGGGTGGCCCCGGGTGTCGCCCCATCCCCGGGCGCCGTGCTCGAAACCGGACTCCACGCCGTGTTCGGCGAACGCCGCCGACGCCGTGACCTCCGGGGCGCGCCAGCGCGTCTCGTCGCCGCCGGCCGCGTGCAGCACGTGGCGCAGCGCCGGGGCGTCCGGGTGGAAGTCGACCGGGTCGAGGCCGCTGGCCGGGCAGCCGGCCTGGAAGCTGTGGCCGCTGCCGTCGTCCCGCACCGGCCACGTACGCGCGTCGTGCAACAGCAGCACCGGCGCGGCCGGCTCCAGCCGGTCGGCCAGGAACCGCGCGTACGCCTCGGGCAGGGTCCGCCAGCGGACCGCGAGCGTGACCGTGGCGCCGACCGCCACACCCCGGCTGGCCGGGCAGTGCACCTGCCGCACGTGCACCCGGGGGTTGCCGGCGAGCAGCCGGCCGGCCAGCGCCGCACCGTGGTCGAGCGCGGCGTCCGGGCGGTCCACCGCGCCCCGGCCCCACTGCCCGGCGAGTTCGAAGCCGGCGGGCAGCCAGGGCACGCCGAGCGCCACCGCGAGGTGGGCCGCCGCACCGTGCGGCGAGCCGAGCACCGCCCCGGGCCAGCGCCGGCCCGGGTACTGGGCCACGAACCAGTCGGCCACCCGCTCGGCGTCGACGCGGGCGACCTGGGCGGCGGTGAGCGCCGCCCGGCCGGCCGCGCGGCCGGCGGCGACGCGTCGTACCGCCTCCGGGGCCCCGCCGAGCCGGGACAGCGAGCCGGCGTGACCGAGGTCGCCGCAGTCGTCGCCGCGCAGCGCCCGGGCGGTCGCGGCGACCAGGATCCGGGCCGCGCTGCCCGCCGCGACCACCCGGTCACCGGGCAACGCGGTCCCGGCCGCCGGTCCGCGCTCCACTCGTTCGCTCACCACGCGGGCCGGCTTCCCGTCCGTCTGGGGTCTAAACGGGTCATCTCCCCACGCGCCGGACCAACCCCCGGTCGGGTGCCGTCGCGCCGCTCCCCCGCCGCTGTGGGCGCAACGGCACGCCGGGTGCGGGTTTGGGCCGCGGCGGGACGGGCACTGCACCGCGCATGCCCGACGACCAGAGCGCCCCGGCGGCGACCATCACCCCGTACCGGGACGGACCGCTGCTGGTGCGCGGCGACTTCGCGCTGGTCACGCCGGAGGGCGAGCCGATCGAGACGCGTCGGGGCACGGTGGCGCTGTGCCGCTGCGGCAAGAGCGCGATCAAGCCGTTCTGCGACGGCACCCACAAGGTCGCCGGCTTCCGCGCGCCCTGACCGCGCGGGCCAACGGGATCAGCGGGGCGTCAGGCGGCGGCCAGGGCGCCGGTGACCGGCCGCAGCGACGACCGTCCCGCCGACCAGGCGGACAGCAGGTGGGTGGCGAAGAGACGGTCCAGCGCCAGCGCGGCGGCGGCCCCGAACAGCACGTCCCCGGCGAGCGCCGGCTCCGCGCGGACCAGCCCGCCGCACAGGTCGTACGCCGCGATCTGCTCGTGCACCGCGTCCGCCTCGACGTGCTCGTCGTAGAAGCGGGTGGCGACCGCGTCGAAGCCCAGCCGGCGCAACCCGTTGCCGTACCGGCGGTTCGGTAGCGACGAGGTCATCTCGTACGCGGCCAGGTGGCCGAGCAGCGCCCCGCGCAGCCGCCGGTGCAGCCCGAACAGCGACATCAGGTTGTTGAGCGCCAGTGTCACCGCCGGCACCCGGTCCAGGTGGGCGGCGTAGCCGGTGTCCAGGCCGAGCCGGTCCATGGTGACCCGGAACAACTCCGCGTGCATCCGGTCCAGCCGGCCGTTGCCGTACTCGTCCATCTGGATCTCGACGAGCGCCGCCTTCGCCGGGCCGCCGAGCCGGGGCAACGCCCAGCTGTGCGGGTCGGCCTCCCGGAGGTGGTAGATCGAGCGGTGCGTGACGAACTCGCGGAACTGCGCCAGGTCGGCGCGGCGTTGCAGGGTGGCGGCGAGCGCGGGACCGTCGTCCGCGGCCACCACGTCGATCAGCGTCGCCGGCAGGGCGGCTGGCAGCACCGCCGGCAGCGGCCCGGCCAGCTCCCGCAGCGCCGCCATGAACGGGCGCTCCGCCCGGGCCCGCAGCGCCAGCAGGGACGGCTCCCACTCCCACTCGTCGGTCACGCCCCGCCACCCGCGATAGTGCAGCTCGTAGCAGAGGAAGAGGGTGAGCTGGAGGTCCTCGTCGGTCAGCGGCGCCGCCGCCTCGTCGAACCGGTCGCCCCACCCGGCCGGCAGCGTGCCGGGCGACCCGCGCAGCGCGGTGAGCAGCGCGGCCGAGACCGGCCCGCGGGCCGCCGGCAGCGGGGCGGGACCGTAGCGACGATCGGTGACGATGGACAAGCGGGACCTCCCGGGGACCGACGAACGCCTGGTCGCAGTGCCCCACCCGGGTCCGGCTAAACGAGGTCTTCGGCGGCGATGGCCCCGGCCTGGATCACCCGGTCCCGCACCCGCCGGGCCGCGTCGCCGTCCGTCATCAGGCCGCGCAGGTCGGCCAGCGCCGGCTCGGGCACGTCCAGCGGCACGGCCGGGTCCACCACCGCCTCCAGCACACTGGGCCGGTCCGCGGCGAGCACCTCGTCCCAGGCCGCTCCGACCAGGTCCGGCCGGTCCACCCGGACGCCGTGCAGCCCGAGCAGCCGGGCCCATCCGGCGTACGGCACGTCGGGTCGCCGGTCGCCCGGCGTACGTCCGCCGCCCACGCCGGACTGGTCGCGGTTGTTCAGCACCAGCACGACCAGTCGGGGGTCGCGCCACTCCGTCCAGTGGTGCGCCACGGTGATCAGCTCGGCCAGGCCGTTGAGCTGCATCGCGCCGTCGCCGAGCAGCGCCAGCACCGGCTGGTCCGACCAGGCCAGCTTGGCGGCCACCGCGTACGGCAGCGCGCACCCCATCGAGCCGAGCGTGCCGCAGAGCCGGGCCTGCACCCCGGGCGGCAGGTCCAGGTGGCGGGCGTACCAGTAGACGACCGAGCCGACGTCGACGGCGACCGCCGCGCGCCGCGGCAGCCGGGCGGACAGTTCGCGGAGCACGAGTTGCGGGTTGAGCGGCTCGGCCGGGGCGGCGGCGCGGTCGGCGGCGACCACCCGCCAGCGGTCCACCGCGCTCTCCACCATGCCGCGCCACTGCGTGTGGCGCCGTTCCGGCACCCGGGCCAGCAGCGCCCGCAGCGTCTCGCCGGCGTCGCCGACCAGGGGCACGTCGACCGGGTAGCGGGCGCCGATCCGCCGGCCGTCGATGTCGATCTGGATGGTGCGCACCTGGCCGGGCAGCGGGAACCAGTCGGTCCACGGATCGTTCGTGCCGACCAGCAGCAGCGTGTCGCAGCCGCCCATGAGCTGGGCGGCGGCGGTGGTGCCGACCTCGCCGAGCACTCCGGTGTGGAACGGCAGCCGCTCGTCCAGCACCGGCTTGCCGAGCAGCGACGTGGCCACGCCCGCGCCGAGCCGGTCGGCGAGCGCGACGACCTCCCCGGCCGCGCCGTGCGCCCCCTGGCCGACCAGCACGGCCACCCGCTGCCCGGCGCTGAGCAGCGAGGCGGCGGCGTCCAGGTCGGCGTCGTGCGGCAGCACCCGGGCCAGCGGCTCGCCGGGCGTCGCGGTGATGACGCCGGCAGTCGGTGGCAGCCGGTCGGGCACGGGCGTCACCTGCAACGCCCGGGGCAGCACCACGCAGGTCGGGCTGCGGGTCGCCGCCGCGGTCCGGAACGCCTGGTCCAGCAACGCCGGCACCTGGTCGGGCGTGCGACCGTACCGGACGAACTGGTTGCACACGTCGCCGAAGAGCCGGCTCAGCCCGATCTCCTCGTGCGCCCCGCCCAGCGGGCCACTGACGTCCTCCCCGATGATCGCCACCACCGGCTTGCTGTCCAGCTTCGCGTCGTAGAGGCCGTTGAGCAGGTGCACCGCGCTGGGGCCCTGGGTGGCCAGGCACACCCCGATCCCACCGGTGAACTTGGCGTGCCCGGTCGCCATGAACGCGGCGGTCTCCTCGTGCCGGGCCGGCACGAACGCCGGGTCGCCACCGGCGTCGTCGAGCGCGGCCAGCAGCGGGTCGAGCGCCGCGCCGGGATAGCCGAAGGCGCGCGGCACCCGCCAGGCCCGTAGCCGCTCGACCACCAGGTCGGCGACGGTACGGTCAGCCATCGTCCCGCCCCGGGGTGCCGGCGTCGACGTACCGCAGCACCGCGCCGACCCCGTCGGTCAGTTCCGGCGCCTCTTCCGGCGAGAGGACGGTCAGCTCCGCGTCGGTGCCGATCAGCGCGCGCAGCAGCGCGGCGTCGGCGCGTACCTTCTGCGGGTCGGCCACCGACATGTCGGCCAGTTGCGCCGGGTCGGTGGCGATCTCGGTCGGCTCGGGGCCGACCCACAGCTCGCCGTCGGCGGACGCGTCGTCGACGATCAGCATGGTGTCGACCTGGTTGCGTTGCAGCGCGGCGACCACCGCGTCGAGCCCGGCGCCGACGTCCTCCTGCACGCCGAACCGATCCAGCGCGGCGGCGATCCGCCGGTCGGCGACCTCGGCGACGGTCTGCACGGTGAGGTCGTCCATCAGCGTGTCCTCGGCTCCGCCGGCCCGCGAGCCGGCGTCGGTGCGGACCAGCACGTCCTGCCAGCGTTCCGGGAGCTGGGCGGCGATCATGCCGGTGGCCCGGATGTCGCCGGCCACCACGACCACGTCGGCGCCGACGCGGTCGGCCAGCTCGGCGGTGGCCGCGGCGGCGTCGCCGGCGTTGTGGTGCCACGCCTCCATGGCGGCCCGCTGGTAGCGGGACTGCGACCATCCGCCGGGCTGGACCCGGCGCACCTGGCGGCTCTGCCGGCCGGTCACCTGGGCCCGCCGGGGCACCCCGCCGGCGCTGACCGCCATCGCGTCGGCGCCGGTGCGGTCGGCCAGCACCCGCACCCAGGCGACCTGCTCGCCGCGCTGGGCGACCAGCGGCATGGTGTGCGGCAGCGCGGCCCAGGTGGCCAGGTCGCGCAGCGGCGGCGCGGAGAGGTACTCGGTGAGCACCACCCGGCCCCGGCTGGCGAAGACCGCGATGCCGTAGTCGCCGGGCATCGGCTGGTGCCGGCGGACCACCTCCTCAACCGCCTCGACGGTGACCTGATCGGCGCCCTGGGCCAGCAGGTCCCCCTTCAGGGCCCGCCAGCGCAGGTCGACCTGTGGACGCGAGTCGTGGGTGTCCCGGGAGGCGTCCAGGTAGACCGAGCACCAGGGCCCGGGACGGTCGTAGAGCGGGCGCAGGAAGGACAGCTGCATGCTCGACCCCTTTCCAGCTCGGCCGCACGCATACCCGCGCCCCGGCCGATGTCACCTTCCGGTCCGTCGGGCGTGACCGTTCGTTCATTCACGTCGTTCAACCTGAATGACCGATACCATCTGTGCACGGAACGGAACTCTCGGTGGTGAACATGGACACGGAGCTACACACCCGACGCGTCGTCCGCCCGACGGAACGCATCGTCACCGGGCGGCTGGTCCGGCTGATGGAGGGCTACGCCCGCGAGGTGCGGGTGGGGCAGCCGGTGCTGGTCACGGTCCTGACCGCGGCGGGCGTGGTGGGGCTGCTGCTACGGGTGCTCCGCGCGTTGCTCAGCAGCGGCGGCGGCGGCGCGAAGCGCAGCTTCAAGGACCTGAAGAAGGGGCCCGAGTTCCTGGTCACCCCGGTGCGGGTGCGCGACGCCGCGGACCGGCTGGTCGAGGTCGAACTGCACGGCCACCTGCCGCAGAGCGCGCTGCACCCCGGCGACCACGTGCAGCTCACGCTGCGCCCGCAGCGCGACGCGGACCTGCCGCCCCGGATCGAGCGGATCGTCAACCTGACCACCGGTCAGCTGCTCACCCCGCGTACCGCGACGCTCTGGTCGCACCTGGGCCCGGCGCTGCTGCTCCAGGCGCTGTTCGGCGTCGTCCTGGTGCTCGGCGTCGCCGCCTGCTCCGCCCTGACGTGAAAGGAGGGGCCCCCTTTTAACGTCTGCGGTAGAGGCGGGGCCCCCGCTTAACCACCGACATTCGCGAGCGGACGCTCGGCGGGAGCGGGGGCGGGGGCGTCGAGCAGGCCGCGGCGTCGCGCCCAGCGCTCGAACAGCACGGTGGCGAACGGCGGCACCGCGCTGGCCAGCGCCAGCCCGGTCCACACCAGCGACCAGCGTCGCCGTCGGGCCACCACGAGGACCAGCAGCCCGTACGCGACGAAGAGCGCGCCGTGGATCGGGCCGAACACCTGCACGCCGAGTTCGTTGCGCGGCGGCCCGTACTTGACCGCCATGCCGGCCAGCAGCGCCGCCCAGGAGCACGCCTCGGCGATCGCCGCCCACACGAACGCCCGGATCCACCCGTCGCGCATCACTCACTCCTTCTCCGTCGCGGCGGCCATGGTAGCCGGCCCGCCTGGCGACGAACTGTTAAGCGGGGCCCCCGCCTATGCAGAAGGCGTTAAAAGGGGGCCCCTCCTTGCCTCCCCCGGATGAGTGAGGGCAGTTCGGGGTACAGAAAAGATCCCTTAGACCTTTTCCTGACCCGTCACTCCGTGCGAGGTTGGGAAGACCAACGGTGACAAGGTGGTGACCATGGGCGAAGACGTCGGCGCGCGCACCTTCAGCCGGGAGGATAGGGCCCGCTACCGGGAGAAGGTCCGGCGCTGTCTGGACGTCTTCGCCGAGATGCTGCGCGAGTCCCGGTTCGACGTGGAGCGGCCGATGACCGGCCTGGAGATCGAGCTGAACCTGGTCGACGAGCGCTTCGACCCGGCGATGCGCAACGCCGACGTGCTGGCGGCGATCGCCGACGAGGCGTTCCAGACCGAGCTGGGCCAGTTCAACGTCGAGATCAACGTGGCGCCGCGCCGCCTCGCCGGCACCGGCACCGCCCAGTTCGAGGAGCACGTGCGGGCCAGCCTCAACGCCGCCGAGGAGAAGGCCCGCACGGTCGGCGCGCACATGGTGATGATCGGGGTCCTGCCGACGCTGCGCCCGGAGCACCTGACCGCCGAGTCGCTCTCCGCCAACCCCCGGTACGCGTTGCTCAACGAGCAGATCTTCGCCGCCCGTGGGGAGGACCTCCCGATCGCGATCAGCGGGGTCGAGCGGCTGGCCACCACCGCGGACACCATCACGCCGGAGGCGGCCTGCACCAGCACCCAGTTCCACCTCCAGGTCAGTCCGGCGCAGTTCGCCGACTACTGGAACGCGGCACAGGCGATCGCCGGCATCCAGGTGGCGCTCGGCGCGAACTCGCCGCTGTTCTTCGGCCGGGAGCTGTGGCGGGAGACCCGCATCCCGTTGTTCCAGCAGGCCACCGACACCCGGGCGGAAGAGATAAAGGCCCAGGGGGTACGCCCGCGGGTGTGGTTCGGGGAGCGCTGGATCACCTCGGTGTTCGACCTGTTCGAGGAGAACGTCCGCTACTTCCCGGCGCTGCTGCCGGTGTGCGACCCGGAGGATCCGGCGTCGACGCTGGCCCGGGGCGACGTGCCGAAGCTCGCCGAGCTGCGCCTGCACAACGGCACCATCTACCGCTGGAACCGGCCGGTCTACGACGTGTCGCGCGGGCGTCCGCACCTGCGGGTGGAGAACCGGGTGCTGCCGGCCGGCCCGACCGTGCTGGACACGGTGGTCAACGGCGCGTTCTACTTCGGACTGGTCCGGGCGCTGGCCGAGTCGGACCGTCCGCTCTGGTCGCAGATGTCGTTCAGCGCCGCCGAGGAGAACTTCAACGCCTGCGCCCGGCACGGCATCGACGCCCAGGTGTTCTGGCCGGGCCTGGGTTACCTGCCGGTGACCGAGTTGGTGCTGCGCAGGCTGCTGCCGCTGGCCCATCACGGTCTGGACCGGTGGGGCCTGGACCCGGCCGAGCGGGACCGGCTGCTCGGCATCGTCGAGCAGCGCTGCCTGACCGGCCGCAACGGCGCGACCTGGCAGGTGGAGACGCTGCACCGGTTGGAGTCCGCCGACCACCTGGACCGGCCGGCCGCGCTGCGCGAGGTGGTCCGGCACTACGTCGACCTGATGCACAGCAACCGTCCGGTGCACGAGTGGCCGATTCCCTGACCGGGTTCGGGCCGTCCCCCGGTGACCGGGGGACGGCCCGCGTGCGGTCTACGCGGTCGCGCAGATCGCGTACGACGTCAGGCTCCAGTTGCCGGCGAACGGATCCTCCTCGTAGGCGCCGGAGGTGACCGCGGTGGGCGGGGCGACGCTGCTGCCGTTGGGCCGGAAGTCGTCGACCACGCCCTCGCCGGTGACGCCGTTGAGTTCGTAGCCGGCGCCGGTGAGGACCTTGCCCGCCGGGCAGACCGCGATGGCGCTGCGGAAGTCGTTGGAGTTGCTCGCGCTGGTCACGGTGGCCCGCACCAGCCCGGGCACCGGGTTGGCACAGATCGCGTACCCGGTGAGGCTCCAGTTGCCGGCGAACGCGTCCGCCTCGTACGCCTCCACGGTGAGCGCGGTGGGCGCGGCGGCCACCCCGCCGTTGGGCCGGAAGTCGTCCACCACCGCCTCGCCGGTCGCGCCGTTGAGTTCGTAACCGGTGCCGGTGAGCACCTTGCCCAGCGGGCAGGACACGATGGCGCTGCGGAAGTCGTTGGAGTTGCTCGCGCTGGTCACCGTGGCCCGCACCAGCCCGGGCACCGGGTTGGCACAGATCGCGTACCCGGTGAGGCTCCAGTTGCCGGCGAACGCGTCCGCCTCGTACGCCCCGACCGTGACCGCCGTGGGCGCGGTCGCCACCCCGCCGTTGGGCCGCAGGTCGTCCACGATCGCCTCGCCGGCGGCGCCGTTGAGTTCGTAGCCGGTGCCGGTGAGAACCTTGCCCGCCGGGCAGGTCGCGGTGACGGTCTTGAAGTCGGTCGAGTTGGTGGCGCTGACCACGGAGATCCGCACCAGGCCGGGGACGGCGGCGGAGGCCGGGGTGGCGGGGGCGACCACCGCGACCGCGGCGGTGCCGCACAGGGCGAGGGCGAGCGTGGCACGGCGCCAGGGTCTGATGTGCTCGGACATGGGTTGCTCCTGTTCCCTACCGGCCAAGCGCGTGGTGGGCGACGGGCCGGGTGTACCGGAATGACGCCATCACGTTAGGTAACAGGGCGACCAGGGCATATCCAAGATCCGACTACGTTGGGTAGTCGACACTCGCCGCGGACATCGGGACTCGGGCACCGGTCACGGCGCGGGGAACGACCGGTCGCCGAAGAGGACACCCCGGGCCGCCGCCCGCCCGAGCGGCGTCCGCAGGAGCGTGAACGCCGCCGACGCGACGGCCGGGGTACGCACCTGGGCCAGCCCGTGCCGCAGCGTCAACCTGCCCCGGAACCGGCTCCGCAGGCTCGCGCCGTCGTAGCGGCTCACGACGTCCCGGCGACCCGTGCGCAGCGCCTCGTCGAGCACGACCGCGGCGTAGTTCGACAGCCGCAGGCACGGATCGAGGCCGCCGGCGGTGAGCGGACTGACCGCGCCCGCCGCGTCGCCCACCAACAGCCCGTCCGGACAGCCGATACGACGCAGCACCCCGCCGACCGGGATCGGCCCTCCACGCCGTTCCACCTCGTCGGGCCGACCGCCGGCAGGCAGCCCGGGGGCCGTGGCGGCGAACCGCCGCAACGCGTACCGCAGGCCACCGGGAAAGCGGTCGGCGTAGCCCGCAACCCCGACATGGGCGTGCCGGCCGTCGTTGACCACCCAGGCCAGATAGCCGGGCGCAAGCGTCGGGTCGAGCACGCAGTGGAACGTGGGCGGCCCGTCCCCCGCGGGAACGGTGAAGACCTCCTCGGCGCCGACCAGAAGGTGCCGGTTGCGGTCCAGGCGCAGATCCCGGGCCACTCGGGACCGGGCGCCGTCGGCACCGACGACGAACCGGGCCCGGACCTCGACCGGGCCACCCGGACCGGTCAGCGCGAAGGCCCCTTCCCGGCGACCGGCGTAACGGGTGCCGAGCGCGATCCGTACGCCGGCGTCGGCGGCGGCGCGAGCGGCGTCCGTGTAGAGGCCCGCCATGTCGCCCACCCGGTATTCGTCGCGCGCGCTGACCAGGGTCACCGGGCGACGCAGGCCGGGCGGGTAGAGCACCACCCGCCGGATGGGCGGCCCCAGGCGCCCGGCGGGCAGCGGGAAGTCGTCGAGCGTACGCCGCACGAAGATCCCGGTCGTCCGGATCGCGCCGGTCAGGGCGGGCCGGCGGTCGACCAGCAGCACGTCGTGCCCCCGCGCGGCGAGCAACGTGGCGGCGTGCAGCCCGGCCAGCCCGGCGCCGACGACCAGCACGTCCACGCTCACTCGAGCATTCATGCATCGAGTTTCGCTAGCTAGCTATCGAATGTCAATCGATTGGGCGGACCGTATGGAGGCCGCCTCAACCGGGGACGGCGACGAAGACCAGCGCGCCGAGCGCGGCCAGCGGCAACGCCACCGCCGAAGCGAGCAACCGGGTCCGGGCGGCGCGGGCGACGAGGAGGATCACCAGCGCGGCGAGCCCGAGGTCGATGGCCACGTTCCACCAGGCGCCGGGGTAGTAGCCGGTGCGCCCCCGTTCGGCGAAGCGCAGCGCCTCCTCGACGAACACGGCCGCCGGCAGCGCGGTCGCCACCACCCGCCGCCACCCGGACGACCGGGCCCAGACCCCGGCGATGCCGAACACCACGCCCGCGAGCACCCCGGACGCCATCCAGAGCAACGAGGTGGGCGCGGTGATCACGGCCAGGTCGTCACCCTGGAGCAGTGTCGCGGCCAGGTAGTAGCTGGGTACGGCGACGACCAGCAGGACCACGCCCGCCACGGCCGCCCGCAGCGCGCCCACCCGGACCCACCAGCCGAGCGCGAACGCGGCGACCGCCCAGGTGGCGGTGGAGTTGCCGAGTTCGGCCAGCGGGTACGGCACCCGCGTGATCCAGACGAAGTCGAGGAAGCCGAGCAGGAAACCGGCGAGGGGGGCGACGAGCGCCAGGACGCGACGGGTGGGCGGCATACCGGCGAGCATACTCGGTATGCACTCAGCGCATCGCTGCCAGGGTCGCCGCCGCAGCACCGGCCACCAGCGCGTCGTCCGGCGTCGGGCGCGGTCCGGGTGGATGCGCAGCCGGCCAGGAGGACGATCGCGAACGCCGCCGCTGCCTGCCGGACGTGCTTCATGGTGCTCCTCTCCACGCCGTCACACCGGCGGCGTCGACCGTCCTCAGGCGGGGGCGCACCGCTGACGCAGCGTGGGCACACCGGGCCCGGTCAGGTCATCGCAGTATGCCGCCCGGCCGGCCATCGCCATTGTCAGTGCCAGCGTGGTGCCGCTGACCAGCGGGCCGGCGCCGGCGGCGAACGGTCCGTCGGTGGCCGCCACCCGCAGCCCTCGGATGGCGCTGCGTCCGCTCACGGTGAAGTCCCGACCGGCGAAGAAACGGGCGACCGGCGTCACGGCCTCGACCGACGGCGTACGACCGAGGCCGAGCGGTCGCCGGATGTCCTGGGCGTGCACGACCACCTCACCGAGCCACGCCTCGGTCGGGCCGAACGTGGACGTGGTGCTGCGGATGATCCGACGGAACCGGTCGAGCGTCTCCGCCGGGTCGGCGCCCCGGTGCTCGGCCAGGCGACGGTCGTTGTGCTTGTCGAAGTCGAAGCGCGCGCCCAGCACGCTGGCCACCCAGCGTGCCCGGCCGACGCTCGCCGCCGCGGTCAGGTGCGCGACCACCTGCTCCACCGTCCACCGGCCGCACAGCGAACGGTGCGCCCACCGCGCCGCGTCGAGCCCGGCCAGGTCGTCGGCGAGGGCGGCCCGCTCGGCGTGCGCGAGCGCCCACAAGTCGCGTCGGGTGAGCGTCTCGGACATGAGCAACCTCCAGCGTCGGCCCCGTTCCCCCCACTCAGACCGCCCCCGTCCGGCGAACTCATCGCGAACCCGTTCACCGGGTCAGGCCGACCAGGGTCGCCAGGCGGGCCACGCCGGGTGGTACCGGGTGGGCGCGGGCGATCTCCGCGACGACGGTACGCGCCACCGGCCGCAGGCGAATCTCGGCCGGCGCGATGCCGTCCGCCTCCACCAGCGCCCGGCCGGCTCCGCGCAGGTCGCCCACCCGGACGTACGCCCGCGCGGCGTCCACCAGGTAGGCGGCCCGGAACTCGGTCGGCAGACGTCGCCACGCCTCCCTCCGATGCGCCCGCTCGTGCCGGCACACCGCTTCCCCAGCGTCACCCGACTCCAACGCCGCCACCACCCGGGCCACCTCGACGGCAGCCGGCCCGAACCCGCACCGCTGCGACTCGTCCCCGGACGGGTGTCGCGCGGCCATCTCGGCGGCTCGGACCAGCAACTCGTCCGAGCGGCGGACCTCGCCGCAGCCGGCGGCGGCGAGGCCGGCCTGAATCAGCAAGGACCAGTGCAAGTCGCTCACCGGCTCGGCAGAGATCGTCACGGTGAGGGCCAGTTGGTTCCGGCCCAACGCCCGGAGCGCCTCCCCCACGGACGCGACAGCCCGGACTGACAGCGCCGGATCATCACCCGCCCCGGCCACCGCCCGGTCGGCGGCCAGCCAGCCCAGATCCGCCTCCCCCAGCTTGACCAGCTCCGAGTGCCCGCTCGGCGAGGCCCGCGGCCCCGACACGGGCGTACGCCCAGGCGACCCGTTCCAGGAACAGCGCACGCCCAGTGGCCTCGGCGGCGTGCCGGCCACCGGCATGCGCCGACCGGGCCAGCGTGACAGCCACATGCTGGTCACCGACATTGGCCTCAAGGTAGGAAAGGCTGCTGAGGCAGTTCGCGGCACAGGCGGTGTCACCGCCCGCGTGAGCCGCGCGCATCCCGGCCAGGTGGTAGCGACGGGCTTCCGCCATCCGGCCCGAGTCCTCGGCGACGAAGCCCGCCAGTTGGCACAGGTCCGCGATGACGACCAGCAGCTCCCGGCCCACCGACTCGGAGTGACTGCTCTCCCGCAGCAACGCAACGGTCTCGGCCAGCTCGTCGGTGACCAACGTGTACGTCTCGCTTCCGCCAAGGTGATCGTCCAACCGGCGGAGCTGAAGAACCCGTCGTCGCACCCGCTCCACGGTGCTGTCACCGACGCGACGGCCGGCGTCCAGTTCGAGGCGCTGCGGCGGTTCGGCAATCAACCATTGGTGCGCCAGTTCGACGGCATTCTCCGAGGTGGGCGTCTCCGTGACGAGCAGGTCGGCCAGCCGTTCGACGTCGGACCGCTGCCAGGAACTACCGGAGACGACCGTCAGGCACTGTTCGTCCGGGCCCGAGATGGCGGCGAGTGCCACCAGGGCACCGCCCGCACCCAGTGCGCCGTCCAGCCGTTGAGCCACTTCCGGACTCGGAACCTTACGTCCGCAGGCGATGTCGTGCAGATAGCTCTTGCTTTAGTAGGTGCGCGTCGCGAGCGTGCGGTAGCTGAGTTCGCGCTCCTTCAGCAGAGCCCGGAGGCGAACAGCGAAGGGCGAAAGGCTCGCGGGCATCGCGGCTCCCAAGCGAGACTGACTAAATTTCTCCGCCAGGACTATACACCGAATACCGCATACCACGCAGCCCTTTCGTCCAGCGGAGTTATGGACATGCTTCACGACTGCGATTATTATGCGTTCGGCGAGCCAGGCGCAGCAGGCAACTGCATGATCGAGGGCAACCGCTGTGCATTAAACTCACCGGCGAATCACCGGGCGCAGTTTGAAGACATATCCGAAATCAACCCTCCCGCATCCGCCCAAACGCACTTGGCTTCAGCGTTCGAAGTGCTGGTCGAATGAAAGGGAGCACCTTTGTCGTCAACCACGACAGTCCCCACCTTGCCCTGAGATGACCAATCAACCTCAATCCGCCAATCCACGTCAAACTTCGACACAACTCCCGAAACAACGAAGCTTTCCGCTTCATCGATTGCGACCTGATAGGGAAATTTTGCCGGGTCAAGACGAGCGTCCGGCTCACCACTAATACTGCCAGTTGTTTTCGAAGTAACGGTGGGGGGATTGCGATCAAGATTTGCTTCTAAGTAACGATACTCAAAAGGCTCTCCACATAGAATATCAATCTCAGTTCCACGAACGGGCGATCGACGAGGTTCTAGCACTACAACGCGGATCCGATCAATAACCACTCGCGCCTGGGTAGTCCCCTGCACCGTAAGCACGACTTCATGGCGATTGCTGCGCACGGCTCCTGCTTGCCGTGCCCAGGCCGGCCAATCAATGGGCTCCCCAGCAGGTTCAGCAAGCCGGGACGGCTTCCCCGGCACCATCCACCCCTCCCGGCAGTATTCATCCGATTGTTGAACTGCTACGGTCAGCGGACCGGGCGCTTCCGGCGGTTGGCCTGTTTCCAAGCCTGCAGTCGTATTACCTTCGCCACCCGTCCGTTCCGGCTTAGTGAGCAGGGATGGAATTGCCGCAGCCGCTACGGCAGCCACTGCTGTGATGCCTGCGGCCGCCAGGGCGCCGAAGGTAGTCAGCCGAGCGATACGGCGGTTCTCGGAGGGCCTGGTCTGACCGGGGCGCCTTTGCTGAGGCGCTCTAGAGCGGGGCACTCGCAACCTCTCTGACGGTTGTCTACAAGGCACTGAAGGCGACTCGGTAGAAGCCGGAGAACTTCTCCAAAACGTCACGCCATCACGAACGAAAACTCAGCCGACCGGGATAGCGAATGGCCACTCAGGAGGCCATTCGCGGCCGGCTTCACGCCTCATCCGACCGCAGATCCTAGCGCAACCCAGGAGAGGATCAAATTCGCCCGCTTGGTCAGAGATTTCCTCTGCGAGGGCCATCGACTCTGCACATCGACATTTCGGCAGTCAGAAATCCGACAGCGACGCGCAGTCGTTCGGTTTAGGGGGATTCGGCAGAGCACGACTCCGGCCGTCTTGCCGCAGAAGGTGACGCCTGTGGACGGGGTGGGTGTCAAGGCCCGTCACGGGTCGGTCCGACGGCGACAAGCGCATGGTGAGTGCGGCGGGTCGCGAGACATTCACGGCGTTCCACATACCGTGTCGCTGGACAGTGAGCGGAACGCAAGGGGTCTCTACAGGGCTCCGAGGACACCCGTGCTGTTCTACTCACCGCTGCAGTCCTTGGGAAGCTCAGAGCGCGACGATCGCCGCGCTCTCCGCCGGCAGCTCGATGCCGCCGCGCATCACCGTCGCGCCCTCGGAGGAGGCGAGCAGCACCCGGCGTACCGCCCCGGGCACGTTCACCCGCTGCGGTCGCTCCGCCAGGTTGGCCACCACCAGCGTGTCGCCGCGTCGCACCACCAGGAACTGGTCTCCGTGGCGCACCTCGACCCGGTGCAGCCGCGGGTCGGACAGGTCTGGGCAGGACTTGCGCAGCGCGATCAGCCGCCGGTGGAACTCGTACATCTCGCGGTGGTCGGGCTTGTCCAGCTCGGCCCAGTCCAGCCGGGACCGCAGGAACGTCTGCGGGTCCTGCGGGTCGGGCACGTCGTCGGTGGCCCATCCGTGGTCGGCGAACTCGCGTCGGCGGCCGGTGGCGACCGCGACCGCCAGCTCCGGCTCGGGGTGGCTGGTGAAGAACTGCCACGGCGTGGTCGCGGCCCACTCCTCGCCCATGAACAGCATCGGAGTGAACGGCGCGGTCATCAGCAGCGTGGCGCCGACCCGCAGCATCCCGGTCGAGAGCGTGGCGGAGATCCGGTCGCCGGTGGCCCGGTTGCCGATCTGGTCGTGGTTCTGCAGGTAGGCGACGAACCGGTGGCCGGGCGTGCGCTGCCGGTCGACCGGGCGGCCGTGGCTGCGGTTGCGGAAGCTGGACCAGGTGCCGGCGTGGAAGAACGCGCCGGTCAGCACGTCGGTGAGGCACTCCAGCGAGCCGAAGTCACCGTAGTAGCCCTGCCGCTCGCCGGTCAGCAGCGTGTGCAGCGCGTGGTGGGCGTCGTCGTTCCACTGGGCGTGCAGGCCGTAACCGCCGGCCTCGCGCGGCGTGATCAGCGTCGGGTCGTTCAGGTCGGACTCGGCGATCAGCGACAGCGGCCGGCCCAGCGCTGTCGACAGCGACTCGACCTCGACCGCCACCTCCTCCAGCCAGTGGGTGGCCCGGCCGTCCGGCATCGCGTGCACGGCGTCCAGCCGCAGCCCGTCGACGTGGTAGTCGCGCAGCCACATCAGCACGCTGTCGACGATGTAGCGGCGCACGCCGTCGGAGTGCGGGCCGTCCAGGTTGACCGTGCGGCCCCAGGTGTTGCTCTGCTCGGCGAGGTACGGCGCGAAGCGCGGCGCGTAGGCCCCGGAGGGCCCGAAATGGTTGTAGACGACGTCGAGGATCACCCCCAGCCCTCGGGCGTGGGCGGCGTCCACGAACCGTTTCAGGCCGTCCGGCCCGCCGTAGGGCTCGTGCGGGGCGTACCAGCAGACGCCGTCGTAACCCCAGTTGTGCTCGCCGTTGAACGCGTTGACCGGCAGCAGCTCGACCAGGTCGACACCGAGCTCCACCAGGTGGTCGAGCCGGGCGATGGCGCCGTCGAACGTGCCCTCCGGCGTGAACGTGCCGATGTGCAGCTCGTACAGCACGCTGCCGGGCAGCTGCCGGCCGGTCCACGCGGTGTCGGTCCAGCCGAACGCCGCGTGGTCGTACACCCGGCTGGGGCCGTGCACGCCGGCCGGCTGCCAGGCCGACCTCGGGTCCGGCAGCGCCTGCTCGTCGTCGTCGAGCAAGAACGCGTAGTCGGCGCCCGGCCCGGCGTCGGGCGCCTCGGCCCGCCACCAGCCGTCCGGCCCGGGCCGCATCTCGTGGTCGGCCGCGCCGGGCAGGCGCAACCGCACCCGGGCGGCCTCGGGCGCCCACACCGTGAACTCGGTCATGCGGCGGCCTCCGCTGGATCGGTGGGTGCGAGGAGGGCGACGGGACAGGTGCTCAACAGATCGTCCAGGAGCACCTCCTCACCACTGTAGACCCGACCGGTGAACACGTCGGTCACCGGATGAACGGGAAGTGACAACGTCGTGCCCCGCCAGCCGCCGTCGCGGGCCAGCCGCACCGGCAGCCGGGTGGCCACCGCCATCGCGCCGCCCCGGTCGAACGCCACCGCGTGCGCGGCGGCCGGGCCGCGCGCCGGCACCGGCCGGTAGCCGGTGAACAGCTCCGGCCGGTCGCGGCGCAGCCGCAGCGTGCGGGAGACCACGAGCAGCTTGGCCGCGCCGTCCTCCGCCACCGTCGGCTGCCAGCCGGCGTCGAGCCGGGCCAGCAGCTCCCGGCGTACGGCGAAGTCGACCGGGCGGCGGTTGTCCGGGTCGACCAGGGAGTTCTCCCACAGCTCGGTGCCCTGGTAGGTGTCCGGCACGCCGGGCATTGCGAGCTGCACCAGCTTCTGCCCGAGCGCGTTGGACCAGCCGGCCGGCGTGATCTCGTCGACGAACGCGGTGATCTGGGCGTGCAGCTCCGGGTCGTCGTACATCCGGTCGACCACTGCGTGCATCTCGTGCTCGAAGGCCGGGTCGGGGTCGGCCCAGCTCGTGCTGACCGACGCCTCCCGGGCGGCCTTCTCGGCGTACCCGTGCAGTCGGTCCCGGTCCAGCGGCCAGGCTCCGACGGCGGTCTGCCAGAGCAGGTGGGCGAAGGCCGGGTCGGCCAGCGGCGCCCGGGACATCCAGTCGGTGACCCGCTCGGCCCACCGGTCGGGCAGTTCGCTCAGCACCGCGAGCCGGGCGCGGACGTCCTCGCCGCGCTTGGTGTCGTGGGTGGAGAGCGCGGTCATGCTCGCCGGCCAGCGCACGTGGCGGGCGGCGGCGAACCGGTGCAGCTCGGCCGGCGGCACCCCGAAGTGGGCCGGGCTGCCGCCCACCTCGTTGAGCGCGACGAACCGGCTCCACCGGTAGTAGGCGGTGTCCTCCACGCCCTTGGCCATCACCGCGCCGGTCAGCTGCGGGAACCGGGCGGCCAGCTCGTGGCCGGGGTCCCGGAGCCGGGCGGTGACCTGGTCCAGCACGGCGGTCAGGTCGGGTCGGCGGCGGCCGGCCTCGCTGCGGGCGGTGGCCAGGTGCCGGGCTCCCTCCGGCGGATAGCCGCGGTAGACCGGGAAGCAGGCGGCCAGCTCGGCCAACGCGTCGCGGACCTGCTCGCGGGGCAGCTCGGGCACGAGCGCGGCGAGGCGGGTCAGCTCGGCGGCGAGCAGCCGGGTGGCGGCCTCCAGCTTGGTGCCGTGGGTGAGGTCCTCCCAGGAGGTGTGCCGGCCGGTGAGCCGCCCGTCGAGCGCGGTGAAGTCCGGCTCGGCGGCCGGGTCGACGAAGAGGCCGGACACGGCGGCCAGCGCGTCGTAGCCGGTGGTGCCGTCGACCGGCCAGTCCGGCAGGTCCTCGCCGTACTCCAGGATCTTCTCCACCACCAGCCAGCGGTCCGGCGCGGCGGCGCGCAACCGGGCCAGGTAGCCGGCCGGGTCGCGCAGCCCGTCCGGGTGGTCCACCCGGATGCCGTCGACGTCCCCGGCGTCGGACCAGCGCAGGATCTCCGCGTGGGTGGCGTCGAAGACCGCCGGGTCCTCCACCCGCAGGCCGGCCAGGTCGGAGACGGCGAAGAACCGGCGGTACGTCAGCTCGGTGTCGCCGCGCCGCCAGTCGACCAGTTCGTAGTGCTGCCGGTCGTGCACCTGGCGGGGCGTGCCGTCGCCGGTGCCGTCCGCGATCGGGAAGCGGTGCTCGTGGTAGCGCAGCTCGCCGTCGACCAGCTTGAGGTCGTCCAGCGCGTCGGGGGCGTCGGCGAGCACCGGCAGCAGCAGCCGGCCGCGGTCCCAGTCGATGTCGAACCAGTCCGCGTACGCCGAGTCCCGCCCGGCCCGCAGCACGTCCCACCAGGCCGGGTTGGCTGCCGGCCGGGCCACCCCGGCGTGGTTCGGCACGATGTCCACGACCAGGCCCAGCCCGGCCGCGCGCAGCGCCCGGACCAGACGTTGCCGGCCGGCCTCGCCGCCCAGCTCCGGGTTGACCGCCCGGTGGTCGACCACGTCGTAGCCGTGCTGCGAGCCGG
Organism: Micromonospora sp. RP3T; assembly: GCF_003027925.1. Lineage (GTDB taxonomy): Bacteria > Actinomycetota > Actinomycetes > Mycobacteriales > Micromonosporaceae > Micromonospora. Next base: position 86,140 of record NZ_PYPS01000004.1, on the reverse strand, counting down.
GGGTGGCGGTGAGCAGTGGCGCGGTGTAGAGGTGGGTGACGCCGAGCGCGGCCAGGTAGTCGGTCAGCTCGGCGGTGGCGTCCAGGTCGAAACCGGGCCGCACCTGGACGCGGTAGGTCGAACGGGGGGTGTCGGGCATGGTCAGGGCGTCCTCTCCAGGACCAGCAGCGAGCGGTCCGGCACGCACACCGTGCCGCCCGCCTCGACCACTGTCGTCTTCTCCGGATCCGGTTCCGCGGTGCTGATCACCAGCTCCCACCGGGGCCCGAACTCCTCCCCGGGCAGCGTGAAGTCCAACGCCGCGTCGTGCGCGTTGAACAGCAGCAGGAAGGAGCTGTCCCGGTGGCGCTGGCCGTACTGGCCGCGCTCCGGGATGCCGTCGCCGTTGACGAACAGGGCCACCGAGCGGCCGAAGTCGTTGCCCCAGTCCTCGCCGGTCATCTCCCGGCCGTCCGGGGTGTACCAGGCCAGGTCCGGCAGGCCGGAGCCGGCGGCCCGGCCGCCGACCGGCAGCCCGGTGAAGAACCGCCGACGGCGGAACACCTGGTGGCGGTTGCGGAACTCGGTGAGCCGCCGCACGAACGTGAGCAGCTCGTCGTCGGCCCGGTCCCAGTCCACCCAGGCCAGCTCGCTGTCCTGGCAGTAGGCGTTGTTGTTGCCGTGCTGGGTGCGGCCCAGCTCGTCGCCGTGGCCGAGCATCGGCACGCCCTGGGACAGGATCAGCGTGGCCAGGAAGTTGCGCCGCTGCCGCTCCCGCAGCGCGCGGACGCCCGGGTCGTCGGTGTCGCCCTCGACGCCGCAGTTCCAGGAGCGGTTGTGGCTCTCCCCGTCCCGGTTCTCCTCGCCGTTGGCCTCGTTGTGCTTGTCGTTGTACGACACCAGGTCGGTGAGCGTGAACCCGTCGTGGCAGGTGACGAAGTTGATGCTGTGGAACGGGCGGCGGCCGTCGTCCTGGTAGAGGTCGGCGGAGCCGGAGATGCGGGACGCGAACTCGGCGAGCGTGGCCGGCTCGCCGCGCCAGAAGTCGCGGACCGTGTCGCGGTACTTTCCGTTCCACTCGGTCCACTGCGGCGGGAAGTTGCCCACCTGGTAGCCGCCGGGGCCGATGTCCCACGGCTCCGCGATCAGCTTGACCCGGCCGACCACCGGGTCCTGCTGCACCACCTCGAAGAACGTGGAGAGGCGGTCCACCTCGTAGAACTCGCGGGCCAGCGTGGCCGCCAGGTCGAAGCGGAAGCCGTCGACGTGCATCTCGGTGACCCAGTAGCGCAGCGAGTCCATGATCAGTTGAAGCGAGTGCGGGCTGCGCACGTTCAGGCTGTTGCCGGTGCCGGTGTAGTCGACGAAGTAGCGCCGATCCTCCTCCGACAGGCGGTAGTAGCTCGGCGTGTCGATGCCCTTGAAGCTCAGCGACGGCCCGAGGTGGTTGCCCTCGGCGGTGTGGTTGTAGACCACGTCGAGGATGACCTCGATACCGGCGGCGTGCAACGCCTTGACCATGCCGCGGAACTCCTGCACCTGCTGGCCGAGCCGGCCCAGCGCGGAGTAGCCGTGGTGCGGGGCGAAGAACCCGATGGTGTTGTAGCCCCAGTAGTTGCGCAGCCCCAGGTCGACCAAGCGGTGGTCGTGCACGAACTCGTGCACCGGCATCAGCTCGACCGCGGTCACCCCGAGCCGCTGGAAGTGCTCGATCATCACCGGCGAGGCGATTCCCGCGTACGTGCCGCGCAGCTCCTCCGGGATGTCCGGATGCCGCATGGTCAACCCGCGCACGTGCGCCTCGTAGATGACCGAGTGGTGGTACGGGGTACGCGGCGGCTTGTCGTTGCCCCAGTCGAAGTAGGGGTTCACCACCACCGACTTCGGCATGTGCGGCGCCGAGTCAGCGGTGTTCATCCGGTCCGGGTCGCCGCCGACCTCGTAGTCGTAGACCGCCGGGCTCCAGGAGACCTCGCCGTCGACCGCCTTCGCGTACGGGTCGAGCAGCAGCTTGCTCGGGTTGCACCGCACCCCGTTGGCCGGGTCCCACGGGCCGTGCACCCGGAAGCCGTAGCGCTGGCCGGGCTCGATGCCGGGGATGTAGGCGTGCCAGACGTACGCGTCGACCTCGCGCAGCTCGACCCGACGCTCGGTGCCGATGTCCCACTCGTCGAACAGACAGAGCTCGACCCGCTCCGCCACCTCGGAGAAGATCGCGAAGTTGGTGCCCATCCCGTCGTAGGTGGCGCCGAGGGGGTAGCTGTCGCCCGGCCAGACCTGCATGTCGCTCCTTCGGCCCATGATCGTGAGCGCGCCGGACGGGCGGCCGACGCGCACGCCGTTGATGCCCCGCCGTCCCCGCCGCCAATCCACCCGTTCGGACGGTAACCGAAAGGTTCTGGTGTCGTCCGTCACGATCGACCGTTTGGAGGTGCGGGTTCGCGCCGGATGGACTTTCCTGGACCGCGGACGCGCGCCCGCGCGTGTCCACCCGGCCGCTCGGCCATTCCCCACCACCCGCCACACCGCCGCCACCGATGCCGGCGTGTCCCACCCTGCATGGACGGAGAACGACACGTGACCACTCTGCGGGTCGGCGCGCCTACCGCCACCGCGACGGACCGGCTCCACCGGCCCACCCTCACCTCCCGCCCGAGCGTGCCGCCGCAGTCCGGCGCCGCGTCCCGGAAGCGGCGCATCCTGATGCTGTCGTGGGAGTACCCGCCCGTGCTCGTCGGCGGCCTCGGCCGCCACGTGCACGCGCTCTCCGTCGCCCTGGCCGCCGCCGGGCACGAGGTCACCGTGGTCACCCGGCACGCCGAGGGCGCGCCGCTGGAGGAGTACGCCGACGGCGTACGCGTCGTCCGCGCCGCGGAGGACCCGGTCACGTTCCCGCTCGCCACCGGGTCGCTGCTGGCCTGGACCATGGCGTTCAACCACACGCTCACCCGGGCCGCGCTGCGCGCCGCCGAGTCCGGCGCGTACGACGTGATCCACGCCCACGACTGGCTGGTCGCACACACCGCCATGACGCTGCGCGAGCACCTGGACGTGCCGCTGGTGACCACCATCCACGCCACCGAGGCGGGCCGGCACCAGGGCTGGCTGCCCGAGGAGATGAACCGCACCATCCACGGCGTCGAGCAGTGGCTGGCCAGCGAGTCCGGTCGGGTGATCGTCTGCTCCGGCTACATGCGCGACGAGGTCGGCGCGCTGTTCGGCGTGGACGCGGCCCGGGTCGACGTGGTCCCCAACGGCGTCGAACCGCACCGCTGGCGGGTGTCCGCCTCGGCGGTCGCCGCCGCCCGGACCCGCTTCGCCGCCGACGGGCCGCTCGTCACGTTCGCCGGTCGGCTGGTCTACGAGAAGGGCGTGCAGCACCTGCTCGCCGGGCTGCCCCGGCTGCGGGACCGGCACCCCGGGCTGCGCGCGGTGATCGTCGGCGACGGGCCGTACAAGGCGGAGCTGGAGGCCGAGGTGCACCGGCTCGGGCTGGGCGGCACGGTCAGCATGCCCGGGTTCCTCGGCGGCACCGACCTGCCCGCGGTGATGGCCGCCTCGGACTGCTTCGCGGTGCCCAGCATCTACGAGCCGTTCGGCATGGTCGCGTTGGAGGGCGCCGCCGCGGGCGCGCCGCTGGCGGTGTCGCGTACCGGTGGGCTGGCCGAGATCGTCGAGCCGGGCGTCACCGGGATGACGTTCGCCCCGCAGGACCCGGACGGGCTGGCCGAGGCGGTGCACGCGCTGCTCTCCGACACCGACCGGGCCCGCGCGCTGGCCCGCCGGGCCCGCGCCATGGTGCACGAGCAGTACGGCTGGGCCGCGATCGCGTCCCGCACGGGCGCCGCGTATGCCGCCGCGATCACCGGCGACCCGGCGTTCACCGCCGCCCGCACCGAGCAGCGGATGGCCGCCGGCCGCACCCTCCCCCCGCTCCCCACCGGCAACCTCCTGACGGCCGCCGGCCTGCGGTGAAAGGCGGGGGCCCCGCTTAACGCTTTTGGTAGAGGCGGGGGCCCCGCTTAACAGCCGCACCCACCCGAGCACGCGAAAGGCCGCCGACCCGTGCGGGTCGGCGGCCTCACTCGTCGACGGTGTTAAGCAGGGGCCCCGCCTATACCAAAAGCGTTAAGCGGGGGCCCCTCCTTGCACGTCAGCGGTCGGCGGCGGGGACGTAGGTCCGCTCGGGGGCGCCGGTGTAGATCTGCCGCGGGCGACCGATCTTGGTCTCCGGGTCGTTGATCATCTCGCGCCACTGGGCGATCCAGCCGGGCAGCCGGCCCAGCGCGAACAGCACCGTGAACATCTTCGTCGGGAAGCCCATGGCCTTGTAGATCAGGCCGGTGTAGAAGTCCACGTTCGGGTAGAGCCGCCGGGAGACGAAGAAGTCGTCGGCGAGCGCGATCTCCTCCAGCTGCATCGCGAGGTCCAGCAGCGGGTCCGGCTTGGCCATCCGGCCGAGCACGTCCTGGGCGGCCTTCTTCACGATCGCGGCGCGCGGGTCGTAGTTCTTGTAGACCCGGTGGCCGAAGCCCATCAGCTTCACGCCGTCCTGCTTGTCCTTCACCTTCTGCACGAAGGTGCGGACGTCTCCGCCGTCGGCCTGGATCTTCTGGAGCATCTCCAGCACGGCCTGGTTGGCGCCGCCGTGCAGCGGGCCGAACAGCGCGTTCACGCCGGCCGAGACGGAGGCGAACAGGTTGGCGTTGCTGGAGCCGACCAGCCGCACCGTCGAGGTGGAGCAGTTCTGCTCGTGGTCGGCGTGCAGGACGAACAGCATGTCCAGCACGCGGGCGACGACCGGGTCGACCTCGTACTGCTCGGCCGGCACGCCGAACGTCATCCGGAGGAAGTTCTCGACGTAGCCGAGCGAGTTGTCCGGGTACAGCAGCGGCTGGCCGATCGACTTCTTGTAGGCGTACGAGGCGATGGTCGGGACCTTCGCCATCAGCCGCACCATGGACATCTCGACGTGCTCGGAGTCGAACGGGTCCAGGCTGTCCTGGTAGAACGTCGAGATGGCGCTGACGGCCGAGGAGAGCACCGCCATCGGGTGCGCCTCGCGGGGGAACCCGTCGAAGAAGCGACGCATCTCCTCGTGCAGCAGCGAGTGCCGCCGGATCCGCTCGCTGAAGTCGGCGAGCTTCGTCTGGGACGGCAGCTCGCCGTAGATCAGCAGGTAGGAGACCTCCAGGAAGGAGGACTTCTCGGCCAGCTGGTCGATCGGGTAGCCGCGGTACCGCAGGATGCCCGCGTCACCGTCGATGTAGGTGATCGCGGACGAGCAGGACGCGGTGTTGACGAAACCGGGGTCGTACGTGGTCATCCCGGTTTCCTTGAGCAGCTTGCTCACCCCGATCCCGGCGGGGCCCTCGACCGCGGACTGCACCGGCATCGACAGCTGCCCACCGGGGTGGTCGAGCTTGACTTCCGTCATCTGTTCCTCGCTTCGCCGGCAAGATCTTCGTTGAATTGCCTTCGCTTCTACCGTAATCACGGTATGGGGGACAACGCTCGGCATGGTTTCGCAGGTGAGGTATGCGTCACTGATTCCCGACCTGCCGGTGCGGAAACCGGCCGCCGGGACCGGTCAGGACAGGTCGAGCCGCCGCGGCGTCCCGCCGGCGTCGAGGCGGTACAGGTCGAGCCGGTTGGCGCCGGCGGCGAAGATCCGGTCGTCGGGGAGGAACGCGGCGAACCGCCGGCCGCCGGCGTCCGGCGGCACCACCGGCACCACGGCGCCGACCGTGCCGTTGACCGCCACCGCGAGCCGGGTGCCGTCCGGCACGGTGTCGGGCACGGTGCCCCAGACCAGCGCCGGCAGCCCTCGCGCCGGGTCGACCGCGGCGAACGCGGCCCGGTTCGCGACGGTGGCCGTGCCGCCGGGGGGCGCGCCGGAGAGCCGCGTGCCGACCAGCGGGTCGACGGCCGGCAGCGGCACCGGTGCGGGCACCCGGCCGGTGATCGTCACCGGCTGGCCGGGCCGGTCGTAGAAACGCTTGTCGGCCCGCGCGCGCGGAGCGGCCCGCGCCGGGACGCCGTCCATCCGCCAGGGCACCCGGACGTGGGTCTCGTCGGCGATGGTGGGCAGCAGGTCCACGTGCTCCCAGTTGCGGTCGTCGACCCGGCCGGCCCGTTGGCCGGGCTCCTTGACGAACATCGGCACCCAGGCCACCTCGTTCGCGGCGTGCGTGATGGCGTCCATCCCCCGGCCCTGCCAGTCCCGGCGGAAGCTCACCCCGTGGTCCGCGGTGACCAGCACCAACGCCTGGTTGTAGAGGCCGGTGGCGCGCAGCGTCCGTAGCGTCTCGCCGATCAGCCGGTCGGTGTAGCCGAGCTGGGCCAGGTGCCGGGCGCGGGCCACGTCCACCCAACCGGCGCCGTCGTTGGGCAGGTCCTCCGGCGCGTCGTAGTGCGCCCCGGACGGCAGGTACGCCCACGGTGAGTGCGGCATCAGCAGGTGCAGGAAGTGCAGCGTGGGGCGGTCGGCGGGGCGCAGCCCGGCGAGGAACGAGGTGAACCGGGCCGGCTGGTTGTCGTCGAGCGTGTCCCAGCGGAACTTCGGGTCGTCGGGCACCGGTTCGGCGGCGTCCAGCCCGGCCTCGGCCACGGTCTGCTCCCGGTACGAGTCCTCCGGGTCGACCCGGCTGTCCACCGGCGCGGTGAGCTGGCGCAGCAGCTTGCCGCTCTCCCGGGCCAGCACGCCGATCCCCTGCTGCGGGCTGGCCGGCTGCTCGCAGCGGCTGGGCGGGCAGAGCCGGGTGATGCTCTCCTGCGCCTTGATCTGGTAGAGGCCACCGAGCGCGGTGAACAGGTTGTCCGGGTACTGCGAGTAGTGCGGCGCCACGGCCCGGTCCGGGTAGCGGCCGGTGAGCATGGCCGGCAGCGCGTAGGGCGTCCAGCCGCTGACGCCGGTGGCGTTGCGGTACCACGTCGAGCCGGCGGCCAGCGCGGCGAAGTTCGGGTAGCGGGCGGCGTCGATCCGCCCGTCCGGGCCGAGCAGCGACACCAGCGGCAGCTCGTCCAGCACGATCATGACCACCGGCGGGTGGCTGCCCGCGCCGGCCGTGCCGGCGGCGCCGCCGTCGCCGCGGGGCAGCACCACCGCCGAGGCCGGCGACGCGAACAGGAACAGCCCGACGAAGACCACCGGGCCGGCCGCGGCCACCCGCAGCACCCGGCGCAGCGCCCGCCACCGCCGGTGCGCGACCGCCGCGAGCGCGCCGGCGCCGCCGGCCACCACCAGCAGCGGTACGCCCCGAAGCGGCGTCAGGTGGCGGCCCACCTGGACCGCGAGCGCGGCGAGCAGCAGCCCGATCAGCGCGGTGTGCACCGCCGCCCGGGTGACCCGGCCGCCGAGCAGCGCCAGGGCGCCGAGCGCCGCGAACGGCAGTGTGGGCGCCAGCGCGATCAGCGCGACCAGGAGCAGCACGTCGGCCCGGGAGGCGCGGTGGAACAGGAAGAAGTCGGGGCTGCGACCGAGCACGTCCAGCAGCGGCTGGGTGACCACGAGGCCGACCAGCGCCGACACCTCGGCCAGTCGCGCCGCCTCGGCCCCCCACGGGCCCCGCCGCCGGGGCGCGTCGGTGCCGGCCGGGCGGTCCCGTGGTGGGGCGAGGGTGTCCTCAGCCACCCATCACCACCTGGTAGAGCGTGCGGGTGCCGGAGGGCAGTTCGGCGCGCGCCACCACCCGCCCGCGGCGGGCCAGCAGCGCCTCGAACGCGTCCCACCGGTAGTCGGGGAAGAGGCCGTCCGGCTTGTTGGCCAGCAGCCGGCGGGCCATCGGGTCGTCCGGGTGGACGAACTCCACCACCAGGCTGCCGCCGGGCTCGGTGAGCGCGGCGAGCTGGTCGAGCACGTCGGGCAGCGGCACGTTCCGACCGATCGCCAGGTGGTGCACCAGGGCCAGGGCGAGCACCAGGTCGGCGCGTGCCCGGTCGACGAACGCGGCCCGCTCGACGCCGCGCCAGCCGCCGCCCGGCGACGGGTCGGCCAGGTCCATCACCAGCGGCAGGATCCGGCCCTCGCCCTCGTCGCGCAGCGCGCGGTAGAGCACGTCGACCACGCCCGGGTCCTGCTCGACGGCGACCACGTACGCGGCGTGCCGGGCCGCGATGCGGGCGTACCGGCCGTCGTTGGCGCCCAGGTCCAAGGCCGAGTGCGGGGCGGTGGCGGCCGCCGCCCGGTCGACGAAGTCCTCCTTGGCCTGCCGGTCCGGCACCGAGTACGCGCAGGTGCGCTGGTAGTCCGTCCAGTGGCTGTCGCCGGGCCGGTGGTCGAGCCGGCGGACCAGCCGGGTCAGCCCGCGTACGGTGGCCAGGGCCAGCTCGCGGGAGAACCCGGCGGCGCGGAGCTGGGCGCGGACGTCGCTGCTGCTGGCGTCGGCGTGGCGGGCCTGCATCGCGCCGTGCAGGTGCACGTGGGTGGGCACCCCGGCCCGCCAGCGGCGGGTGCCGGCGAACAGGCGGCGCATCTGGTCCGGCTCGACGCCGTCGATGCGGGCCCGCAGGAACGGCTGGAAGTCCAGCCCGAGGTGGGCCTGGATCAGCAGCGGGTAGAGCAGCGTCTGGCAGAACTGCCGGTAGCCGGCCCAGGGTTCGCCGTCGCGCAGCGCCTCGAACGAGCCGACGTCGATGAACACCGGCCGGGCGCCGCGCCACTGCACGTTGTAGGCCGACCCGTCCTTGGTGGTGAAGCCGGCCTCCAGCGCGGCGCGCAGCACGTCCAGGTGCAGCAACGCCGCGTCGCGCAGCATCGCGTACGACCACTCGTAGGGGTGGGAGACGAACGGGATGCGGTCGTGCCGCAGCACCGCGGCCCAGGGCACGTCGACCGGGGTCGGGACGAGTTCCTCGGTGCCGACCAGGTGGCCGGCGGCGGTGAGGTCGCGGAACAGGTCGCTGGCGGACAGCGCCCGCCAGTCCCGGGCGGACCGCTCGTCGAGGCCGCGCAGCACCTCCCCGGCCCGGTGGAAGACCCGGTTGCCGGGGTCGCGGAAGGAGCCGGGCTCGACGCGGACGCCGGTGTCGGGAACCGTCATGCCGTCAGCCCTGGTCGGTGGGCTGGCGACGGAACCGGGTCACCAGGCGCCGCCAGTAGAGCTTGGCGGCCACGGCCACTCCGGCCACCCCGCCGACCACCGCCTGCACGATGAGACTGCCGGATCCCGCGTCCAGGTAGGCCAGGTGCGTCACGGCTGCTTTCCTTCCCTCGCCGGTCATCGGAGCACCGCCCGGAACGCGAGCTTTACTCCTCAACGTCGGGCTTGTCCCCTACGGTACGCGCCTGACCGGACACGCGCGGCCACACCGGGCACTCCTCCCCCGTCCGATCCGTTCAAGACGCGCCGGCCCGGGGCCGCCTACCGTGGCGGCATGACACCGCAGTTCGATCTCGTCGGGACCGTCGTCACCGACATGGCCCGCACCCTCGACTTCTACCGCCGGCTGGGGCTGCCGATCCCGGCCGGCGCCGAGACGGAACCGCACGTGGAGGTCACCCTCCCCACCGGCGTACGGCTGGCCTGGGACACCGTCGAGACCATCCGCGGCTTCCATCCCGGCTTCACGCCGCCCGCCGGCAGCCCGCGGATGAGCCTGGCCTTCCGCTGCGCCGACCCGGCCGAGGTGGACCGGTGGTACGCCGAGCTGACCGCCGCCGGCCACCACGGGGAACTGCCGCCGTGGGACGCGGTCTGGGGCCAGCGGTACGCGGTCCTGCACGATCCGGACGGCAACGGTGTGGACCTGTTCGCGCCGCTGCCGGCCGGCTGACCGGCGCACGCCGCATCGTTCGCCGGCCGACCGGGCGAGCCACCCGGCCGGCCCCGCGCCGGCGCGCTCCGGCCCGCCGGTCAGTCGGCGGGCGGGGTGAGCAGCCGGGTCGGTGGGACGCCGGCCAGCTCGCGCACGTCGCGGGTGAGGTGGGCCTGGTCGGCGTACCCGGATCGTGCGGCGACCTCGGCGAGCGGCACACCGCGCCGCGCCAGGTCCAGCGCGCGCCGCATGCGCAGGATGCGGGCCAGCGTCTTCGGCCCGTACCCGAAGAGGGCCCGGCTGCGCCGGTGCAGCGCCCGCGCGCCGAGGCCGACCTCGGCGGCGGTCGCGGCGACCGTGGCCCCGGCGGCCAGCCGGGCGGCCACGTGCGCGCCGAGCGGGTCGGGCCCACCGGCGCTCCGGAGCCGGTCGAGCGCCGCTCCCTCCAGGATCGTGGCGCCCGCCGCCGACCAGCCCGTCACAGCCAGCTCCGCGGCCGGGCCGCCCGGGTCGGCCGTCGCCGCCTCGACCCGCTCGGCCAGCTCGCCGGCGGCGCGGCCCCACAGCTCGGCGAGCGGGACACGGCGGTCACGCAGTTCCTCGGCGGGCACCCCGACCACGGCCGGCCCGACGCCCGGGGGCAGCCGTAGCCCGATCCACCGCTCCCCCGGCGCCGAACGGCCCACCTGCGCGGTGCGATCCGGTCCGGCGACCAGCAGCCCGGACCGGCTGGACCACAGCAGGTCCAGGCAGCCGTCCGGCAGCACCCGCACCGTCCCGCCCCCGACCGCGACGCTCGCCCACCGCACCGCCCCCCAGCCCGCCTCCCGTTCTCGATACACCCCACCCACCCTGCCACCCCACCGTCGATCATGAAGTTGGCGGCAGTCTCCACGGCGTGTCGCCACCGCCAACCTCATGATCGACGCGGTGCGGGTCACGGGCGGTGGTGCAGTGCCAGGCGGAGCAGCAGGAAGCGCAGCGCGGTGGCGGCCAGGTTGGCCGCCACCAGGACGGCCAGTTCGACGGCGCGCGGCGGGACCGTGACGGCGTGCAGGACGGCCAGCGAGCCGCTGGTCAGGGCCAGGCCGAGCGCGAACGCGAGCAGCCCCTGGAGGTGGTGCCGGCCGGCGTGGCGACGGCCGGTGACGCCGAACGTGAGCCGACGGTTGGCCGCCGTGTTCGCCACCGCGGTCAGCAGCAGCGCCAGCAGGTTCGCCGGTTGCGCGCCGAGCGGGCCGCGGGCCAGCAGGAAGAGCACCAGGTACGCGAGCGTGCTGGCCACCCCCACCGCGGCGAAGCGGACGAGCTGGCCGGGCAGCCCGACCGGCACCTGGGCCGGGGGCGCCGGCAGCGGCGCGCGGCCGAGCTGGGCACGCAGCCGGGCCAGCGGCAACGCGCCGGTGACCAGCGCCCGAGCGAGGCGCCCGATGCCGCGCAGGTCGGCCAGGGCGGTGGCGACGATGTCGACCCGGCTGTCCGGGTCGTCCACCCAGTCCACCGGCACCTCGTGGATCCGCAGCCCGGCCCGCTGGGCCAGCACCAGCAGCTCGGTGTCGAAGAACCAGCCGGTGTCCTGGACCAGCGGCAGCAGCTCGGCCGCCACGTCGGCGCGGATCGCCTTGAACCCGCACTGCGCGTCGGAGAAACGCACCGCCAGCGTGCCGCGCAGCAGCAGGTTGTAGCCGCGGGAGATCACCTCCCGCTTGGCGCCCCGGACCACCCGGCTGGTGCGGGCCAGCCGGGTGCCGATGGCCAGGTCGGAGTGGCCGGACAGCAGCGGCGCGACGAGCGGCAGCAGCGCGGCCAGGTCGGTCGAGAGGTCCACGTCCAGGTACGCCAGCACCGGCGCCGGTGACACCGACCAGGCGGCCCGCAGCGCCCGGCCCCGGCCCTTCTCCGCCAGGTGCAGCACACCGACCTCGGGCAGCTCGGCGGCGAGCGCCTCGGCCACCGCCAGGGTGCCGTCGGAGCTGGCGTTGTCGGCCACCGTGATCCGGAACGGGTACGGGAACTGGGCGGTCAGGTACGCGTGCAGCCGCCGGACGCAGGGGCCGAGGTCGACCTCCTCGTTGTGGACCGGGACCACCACGTCCAGCACCGCGCCCTCGGCGGTGGGCCGGGCCTGCACGGCGGCCCGGGGCTCCGGCATGAGGATCATGGGTCAGCCCTGCTTTCCGCTGCTCAGGTCGTACACGGTCACCCCGTCGACGGTGGTCGCGGTGAAGTTCTCGGCCACCCAGGCGGCGATCTCGGTCGACGCGCTGCTGCCGCCGTTGGCCCGGAACCCGCCGCCGCCGAGGAACCAGTGGATCCGGCCGTCGGACACGTACCGCTGGAACTCGGCGAGCGTCGGCGACGGGTCGCTGCCGTTGAAACCGCCGATCGGCATCACCGGCTCGCCGGTGGCGAGCTGGTAGCCGGAGGCGTTGTTCGAGCCGATCGTGGCCGCGACCCAGGTGTAGTCCTCGGCGTCGGCCTTGAGCAGCGCCGTCATTTCGGCGCTCGGCTCGCGCGCGTCGAGCAGTCCGCCCGGGCCGCCGCCGCGTTGCCCGCGCCCGCCGTCCTGACCGGCCCCGCCGTTCGGTCCGGCCCCGCCGTCCTGACCGGTGCCGCCGTCCTGACCGGTGCCGCCGTCCTGACCGGTGCCGCCGTTCGGTCCGCCGGGAGCGCCGGGTGCCTGGCCGCCGTCGGGGAAGCCCGGGAACGCGCCGTTCCGGCCGCCCGGGAAGCCCGGGAACTGACCGTTCCCCCCGTCCGGGAAGCCCGGGAAGCCGGGGAACGCGCCGCCGGGGAACTCCCCGCCGCCCGGCATCCGCCCACCGGGGAAGCCGCCCCGGCCGAAGCCACCCACCACGTCGGGGCCCGCGTTCGGGATCGAGCCGGTGTGCGGGGTCGCCGCGGTCTGCACCGCGTACGCGGCCGGCCCGGCCACTCCCGCCGCCATCCCCAGCGCCGCCACCCCGGTCACCACCACGCGTGTCCACCACCGGCCCGCCCGGCCCGAGGTGACCAAGGAGTTCGCGTCACCGTGCGGCGCCCTGGCCGACCCGAAGTCCTTGATCACCGGGAGGTCGAGGAGCGCCAGGAGGACGGCGGCGGTCAGGCCGGTCGCCAGCACGGCCGGGCGCAGCCAGGGCTGCCAGTCGGGGCTACGGCCGAGCAGGCGCCAGGACCACCAGGCGGTGACCGCCAGCGTGCCGGCCAGCACCAGCGTGGCGGCGTATCCGCGCCAACGGTTCCGCGCCGGGACGCGCCCGGCGGGCGTGGTCGTCGGGACGGAGCCGGCGGCGGACCGGGTGGGCGCCGTGCGGGCCCGCCAGAGCTGGGTGGTCCCGATGCCGACCAGGGCGCCGACGGCGGGCGCCAGCGCGACCGTGTAGTAGGCGTGGAAGATGCCGGACATGAAGCTGAAGATCAACCCGGTGACCAGCAGCCAGCCGCCCCAGAGCAGCAGGCCGGTCCGCCGCCGGTCGGTACGCGCCGCCCGACCGGTCAGCCACAGGCCGGCGACCAGCAGGATCAGCGCCGCCGGCAGCAGCCAGGAGATCTGCCCGCCGACCTCGGTGTCGAACATCCGCAGCAGGCCGGTCTGGCCGGAGAACGGTCCGCCGCCCCCACCGCCCGGCCGACCGCCCCCGCCGACGCTGCCCACCTCGTCGCCGGTGATCCGGCCCAGGCCGTTGTACCCGAGCGTCAGCTCCAGGATGCTGTTGTGCTGCGAGCCGCCGACGTACGGGCGGGCGCTCGCCGGCACCAGCTCCACGACCGCCAGCCACCAGCCGGCGGAGACCAGCACCGCCAGCCCGGCCAGCAGCAGTTGCCGGATCCGCCGGCCGGGTCCGGTCGGCGCGGCCAGCAGGTAGACGGCGGCGAACACCGGGATCACCAGGAACGCCTGGAGCATCTTGGTGAGGAAGCCGAGGCCGACCAGCACGCCGGCCAGCGCGAGCCACCGGGTGCTCGCGGTCTCCACCGCCCGGACCGTGGCGTACGCGGCGGCCACCAGCAGGAACACCAGCAACGCGTCGGGGTTGTTGAACCGGTACATCAGCGTGGCCACCGGCGTGAGCGCCAGCACCGCGCCGGCGAGCAGGCCGGCCGTCGGGCCGTACCAGCGGCGGACGATCGCGTACAGCACGGCGACCGAGGCGACGCCGAGCAGCGCCTGCGGCACCAGGATCGACCAGCTGCTCAGCCCGAAGACACGGACCGACAGCGCCATCAGCCAGAGCGAGGCCGGCGTCTTGTCCACGGTGATCGAGTTGGCCGCGTCCGAGGAACCGTAGAAGAACGCCTGCCAGCTCTCCGAGCCGGCCTGTGCGGCAGCCGAGTAGAACGCGTTGCCCCAGCCGGAGGCGCCCAGTCCCCACAGGTAGAGCAGGCCGGTGGCGACCAGCAGGCCGACCAGGGCGGGACGCGCCCAGCGCGGGTCGCGGCCGGGCGGGTCCGCCGCGGTGGGGGCCGACTCCGGTACGGGGGTGGGGGCCGGCCCGGTCGCGGACGGTCCACCCGTCGGCGCGGTCAGCAGGCTCTCGGTTCTGTCCATGCCGGCAAGCCTCGGAGGGCCCGCTGACCCACCCCCGTGAACGACCTATGCGTCCGCTGTGGATCCCGGCAGCCAGACGGTGAACGCCGTGTGGCCGGGACGGCTGGCCACCTCGACCCGGCCGTGGTGGGCCTCCACCACGGCGGCGACGATGGCCAGCCCCAGGCCGGTGCTGCCGTGCGCGCGGGAGCGGGAGCTGTCGCCACGGGCGAACCGTTCGAACACCTCCGGTTGCAGCTCGGCCGGGATGCCCGGCCCGTCGTCGGTGACCCGCAGCTCCACGCCGTCCGGGGCGGGGGACAGCCGGGTGGTGACGGTGGTGCCGGCCGGGGTGTGCACCCGCGCGTTGGCGAGCAGGTTCGTCAGCACCTGGTGCAGGCGGTGGCCGTCGCCGGTGACGGTGAGCGGCTCGTCCGGCAGGTCGAGCTGCCAGTGGTGCTCCGGGCCGGCCACGTGCGCGTCGCTGACCGCGTTCACCGCCATGGCGGTCAGGTCGACCGGCTCGGCGGCCAGCGGTCGGCCGGAGTCCAGCCGGGCGAGCAGCAGCAGGTCGTCCACGAGGCTGGTCATCCGGGTGCTCTCCGACTCGACCCGGCGCAACGCGTGCGCCACGTCCGGTGGCACCTCCTGCCGGCCGCGCCGGGCCACCTCCGCGTACCCCCGGATGGCGGCCAGCGGCGTCCGCAGCTCGTGGCTGGCGTCGGCGACGAACTGGCGTACCCGGGTCTCGCTGGCCTGCCGGGCGGCGAGCGCGGCGGCGACGTGGCCGAGCATCCGGTTGAGCGCGCCCCCGACCTGCCCGACCTCGGTGCGCGGGTCGGTGTCGGCGGCCGGCACCCGGACCGACAGCGCCACCTCGCCCCGGTCCAGCGGCAGCTCGGCGACCCGGGCCGCGGTGGCCGCGACCCGGTTCAGCGGCCGCAACGTGCCCCGGACGATCAGCGCGCCGAGGCCGCCGGCGATGACCAGGCCGGCGCCGATCACCCCGGCCTGGGCGACGACCATCCACATGACCGTCTCGTCGACCTCGGACAGCGGGATGGCGAAGACGAGGACGTCGCCGTCGGGCATCTGCCGGGCCACCGCCCGGTAGTCACCGCGCCCGGCGAGCGCGACCGTGCGCGGCGCGTCGTCGGGACGGAGCCGGGCCAGCGGCGCCACCTCCCCCACCGGCACCGCGGCCGGCTGCGTGGCCGCCTGCCGGAACGCCAGGTCGACCTTCCCGTCGACGACCCGCGCCGCCACGGAATCGGCCGGGTAGCCGGGCGGGAACCCCGGGCGGAACGTGCTCGGTCGCTCCTGCGGCAGCTCGAACGGCGAGGGCTGCCGCACGTGTCGGCGGGACTCGCCGCCGGTGAGCTGGTCGTCGATCCGCCCGACCAGGAAGTGTCGCAGCGCGACAGTGGTCAGGCCGCCGATGCCGACGCTGACCAGCGCCAGCAGCGCCACCACGGAGAGCACCAGGCGGCGGCGCAGCGACCAGCCGGCCAGCCGGCGACGCAGCCGCCCGCCGTGGTCACTCCGCGGGCTTGAGGACATAGCCCGCGCCGCGCAGCGTATGGATCATGGGCGCGCGACCCGCGTCGATCTTCTTGCGCAGGTACGAGATGTACAACTCGACCACGTTGGCCTGGCCGCCGAAGTCGTAGTTCCAGACCCGGTCGAGGATCTGCGCCTTGCTGAGCACCCGGCGCGGGTTGCGCATCAGGTAGCGCAGCAGCTCGAACTCGGTGGCGGTGAGCGTGATCAGGGCGTCGCCGCGGCGCACCTCGTGGCTGTCCTCGTCGAGGCTGAGGTCGCCGACGGTCAGCACCGCCTCCTCCCGGGCGGCGACCGCGAACCCGGAGCGGCGCAGCAGGGCGCGCAGCCGGGCGATCACCTCCTCCAGGCTGAACGGCTTGGTGACGTAGTCGTCGCCACCGACGGTGAGCCCGGCGACGCGCTCCTCCACCGCGTCCCGGGCGGTCAGGAACAGCACCGGCACGCTCGGCGACTGCTCGCGCAGGCGACGCAGCACCTGGAAGCCGTCCAGGTCGGGCAGCATCACGTCGAGCACCACGGCGTCCGGCCGGAACTGGCGGGCGGCGCTGATCGCCGCCATCCCGTTGCCGGCGGTGGTGACCTGCCAGCCCTCGTAGCGCAGGGCCATCGAGAGCAGGTCGGTGAGCGTCGGCTCGTCGTCCACCACCAGCACGCGCACCGGCTCGCCGTCCGGTCGGCGCAGCTCGATCCGGCCCTGCGCGGCCTGCCCGTTCATGACCATGCTCCCCATCGTGGGCGCGCCGGCTGGACCGGCGCTGTCCCGTTCCTGTGTACCAGCTGTGCGGGGCTCCCGGTGGGTCGATCGAGGCTTCCCCGGCGGGCTACCCGGTGGTAACTTGCCGGCATGTCCATCGACGGTGGTCCCACCGGCCGGTTGGCCGGCCGGGTGGTGCTGGTGACCGGGGCGGCCCGGGGCATCGGCGCGCACACCGCCCGGCTCGCCGCGGCCCGGGGCGCACGGCTCTCGCTGGTCGGGCTGGAACCCGACCGACTCGCCGCGCTCGCCACCGAGTTGGGCCCCGGGCACGCCTGGTTCACCGCCGACGTCACCGACCAGGCCGCCCTCGCCCGGGCGGTCGACGGGACGGTCGCCGCACTCGGCGGGATCGACGCGGTGGTGGCCAACGCCGGGGTGGCGAACCGGGGCACCATCGCCGTCGGCGACGTCGAGGCGCTGGCGCACACCGTCCAGGTCAACCTGGTGGGCGTGATGCGGACGGCGGCGGCGACGGTGCCGGCCCTGATCGACCGCGGCGGCTATCTGCTGATCGTCTCGTCGGCGGCGGCGTTCGCCGCGCTGCCGGGCATGGCCGCCTACTGCGCCTCCAAGGCCGGCGTCGAACACTTCGGCACCGCGATCCGGCTGGAGCTGGCGCACCGCGGGGTGGCCGTGGGCACCGCCCATCCGTCCTGGGTGGACACCGACCTGGTCCGGGAGGCGCGGGCCGACCTGCCGGCGTTCGACACCGCACTGGCGAAACTGCCCTGGCCGATGCGGCGCACCACCACGGTGGCCGAGTGCGCCGAGGCGTTCGTCCGGGCGATCGAGCGCCGCAGCCGCCGCGTCTACGTGCCGCGGGCGGTCGGCGCGGTGCAGGCGGTGCGGTCGCTGCTGGTCAGCCCGCTGGCCGACCGCCTGGTGGGGCGCACCGCCCGGGTCACCGTGCCGTTGATCGAGGAGCAGGCCCGGGCGCTCGGCCGGGGTTTCGGGGTGAGCACGCCGCAGGTCCGGCCGTGACCGCCCCGGTGGAGGTGGTCTTCGAGCGGCGCGGCGCCGGGCCGGCGTTGGTGCTGCTGCACGGCATCGGCCACCATGGCGGCGCCTGGCTGCCGGTGCTGGACCGGCTCGCCGGGACGCACGACGTGATCGCCGTCGACCTGCCCGGCTTCGGCCGCTCCCCGGTGCCCGCCGCCGGCCTGCCCGCCGACATGCCCGGGCTGGTGGCCGGCATGGTGGAACTCTTCGCCGCGCTCGGGCTGGACCGGCCGCACGTGGCCGGCAACAGCCTCGGTGGGGCGATCGCGCTGGAGCTGGCCGCCATCGGCGCGGTCGCCTCGGCCACCGCGCTGTCGCCGGCCGGCTTCTGCACCGCACGCGAGCTGCGCTGGGCGCTCACCGTGCTCAGCCTGCACCGCGGCGCGGCCCGGCTGCCCGAGCCGGTGCTGCGTCACCTGTTCGCCGCGCCGGCGCTGCGGGCCCTGGCGATGGGCATGATCCTGGCCCGGCCGGACCGGTTGACGCCCGACGTGGCGCTCGCGGACGCCCGCGCGCTGCGCCGGGCACGCGCGTTCCGCGCCGTCGCCCGGGCCGGTCGGGGCTACGCGTTCGCCGGCACACCCGTCGTCCCGGTGACGGTGGCGTGGGGCACCCGGGACCGGATCCTGCCCTACCGACAGGCGGCGCTGGCCCGCACCCGACTGCCCGCCGCCCGGCACCTGGACCTGCCCGGCTGCGGGCACGTGCCGATGCACGACGACCCGGAGCTGGTCGCCTCGGTCATCCTCGCCACCACCGGCGTCCGGCCGGGCTGACCCGTCCGCGCCGCCACTTCCGGCGCGTCGCCGCCTCACTCGGTGGCGCCGAACGGGTCGGTGCGCACGTAGCGCATCGTCCAGCCCTCCGGGCCGGCCCGGTCACCCCGCTCGTAGAGGTGGTCCGCCACGTCGGTGGGTGGCTGCTCGGGGAGGCGCAGGATCCACCGGCGCGGCGGCGCGCCGTCCGGATCCGCCGGCAGGTCCCGGGCCACGTCGTCGGCCGGGCCGCCGACGAACCGTACGCGCACCAACGCCACCGCTCACTCTCCGTTCCGACGTCGACACTCCCGCTCGCGAAGCTACCCCGCCGGCCGGCCCGCTCCCGGCGGTTTGCACAGCTCGGAGCCCGGGTAGCGGGTCCGGGGGGACCGGACGAGACAGGGAGTGGTCGATGAGGACGCTGGGCGGGCGGTACGAGCTCGAACAGCGCGCGGCCGTGGGCGGCATGTCGGAGGTGTGGCGAGCACACGACCGGGTGCTGGACCGGACCGTCGCGATCAAGCTGATCTCGCCGGGGCTGGACGGCGACGCCGGTTCGGTGGACCGGATCCGGGCCGAGGCCCGCTCGGCGGCGCGCCTGGTCCACCCGAACGTGGCCAGCGTGCACGACTTCGGCACCGCCACGCTGCCGGACGGCCGGCCGGTGCCCTACATCGTGATGGAGCTGGCCGAGGGCGAGACGCTCGCCGCGCACCTGCGCGCCGGCCCGCTCGACTGGCGCATCGCGGTGCGGGTCTGCGCCGAGGTGTGCGCCGCGCTGGCCGCCGCGCACGGGCACGGCATCGTGCACCGGGACGTGAAGCCGGCGAACGTGATCCTCACCCCGTCCGGTGTGAAGGTGCTCGACTTCGGCATCGCCACCCCGGCTGGCGCACCCGACCACACCCCGGCGGGAATCGTGGTGGGCACCCCGGCGTACCTCGCCCCGGAGCAGCTCGACCGGCAGCCGGCCACCCCGGCAGCCGACATGTACGCGCTCGGCGTGCTGCTCTACTACTGCCTGAGCGGCCGGCTGCCGTACGACGCCGCCAGCACCACCCAACTGCTCGGCGTGCGCCGCCGCCTGCCGCCCCGGCCGCTGCCGGAGGTTCCCGGGCTGCCGGCCGAGGTGGCCGAGCTGTGCGAGCGCTGCCTCGACTCCGATCCCGCCGCGCGACCGACGAGCCCGATGGCCGCGCTGCTGCTGGCCGAGGCGGTCGACGCCCGCATCTACGTGCCGATGACAGTGGTGCTGCCCCGGCAGCGGATCGGCGAGACCTCGCCGTGGACCGGGCGGGCCGCCGCCGAGGCGACCGAGGCGATGGCCGTGGACGCCGCCACGAGCGGGCGGATCCGCTGAGCGTACTGCGGTTTCGCCCGTCGGCGGCCGGGAACGCCTGCCGGTGAGTGACGGGAGGAACGCGATGCCGGATCCGAGTTCCTGGCTGGCCGAGACGGCCACGGCGACCGCGGCGGGCGGTCACGTACGCACCGACGACGGCGGTCTGTCCTCCGCCCTGGCGTCCCCGCTGGCGCCGCACTGCTCCGGTCTGACGCCGGAGCAGTTGCTGGCCGCCGCGTTCGCCTCCTGCCTGCACCACGCCGCGGTGGAGGCGGCCGGCGAGATCACCGACGAGGCGCACACCGTGCAGGTGACCGCCGAGGCGAAGCTGGGTCGCGACGACGACGGCCGCTACCGGGCCGACGTGCACGCCGAGATCTCCTCGGCCGGGCTCAGCCGGGACCAGTTGGCCGAGTTGGTCGCGTACGCCGACCGGCTCTGGCCGTTCTCCAGCGGTGACCCGAGCCGGCACCGGCTCACGGTCACCCCGGCCGAGAACGGCCGGCACTGAGCGCCCGGCTCACCACCGGAAGCCGGCGGTCACCGCGCGGTGGTCGGTGTCCGGCGTGTGCACCACGCCGGCTGCGGTCGGGGTGAGCCCCCGGTAGAGCACGTGGTCCGGGCGGGTCACCGGCACCTCCGCCGGCCAGGTGAAGCCGAAGCCCTGCCCGGCCTCGGCCTGCGCGTCGCCGAGCAGTCGGCTCAGCGGGTCGAAGACCCGGTCGGTGGTGGCCGTGTTCAGGTCGCCGAGCACCACCAGCCGGTCGGCCGGGTCGGCACGGACGGCGCGGGCCAGCGCCGCCACCGTCTCGTCGCGGGTGGTGGTGTGGCCGGCGCGGGCGGAGCCGAGGTGCACGACGTACACGGTCAGGTCGCCCTGCGGGGCGGCCACCACGGCGCGCAGCGCGCGGTTCCAGCCCAGGCCGGTGTCCACGCCGTGCGTCTCGCGGATCGGCCAGCGGCTCCACAGCGCCACGGTGGAGACGGCCGTCCGGTGCGGGTAGCGGCCGGCCAGCGCGGGCGCGATCCGCTCCCCGTCGTCGACCTCCTGCAACCCGATCAGGTCCGGCGCGTCGGCGGCCAGCGCGCCGACGGTGGCGGCCGGGTCGGGGTTGCCGGCCCGCAGGTTCTGGCTGGCCACCCGCACCGCGGTCCCGTCGGCGCCGGCCGCCGGGGGCAGCCAGGCCCGGCCGAAGAGCCCGGCCCAGACCAGCGCCGGCACCAGCACGGCGAGCAGCGCGCGGCGGGAGCGGCGCAGCAGCGCCGCGAGCCCGAGCAGGGGTACGCCGAGGCCGAGCAGCGGGGTGGCGCTGTCCACCAGGCTGCCCAGGCCGTGCACGTTGGGCACCGCCCGGTGCCCGACCAAGAGCACGGTGAGCAGCACGGCGCAGGAAACGATGATCAGGCCCCGCCGTCCCCGCCGGCCGGCGGGCTCACCGGCGGCCCGGTCGTCGACCATCTGCTCCGTCACCGTCGGAATCGTATCGAGCGCCCGGGCGGCCGGTGCGCCGGATTCCGGTACCCGCACCGGCCCTCCGACGGTGGCGGGTGGGGACGGCCGGCCTCGGCGGGTCGGAGTGGATCACGTGGCCGGGCGACCCGGCGGCTCCTCCCCCGATCGGAGGAGGTCGCCTCGACGCGACGCGACGCCGGTCAGGCGCCCGGATCATCACGCTGAATCCGTCATGGCCGACTTGACGGAGACCAGAGGTTCGGCAGTTTGGTGATCCACTGACGGTTATGCGGTGGTGGATTCCGGCAAACTGTGGCGCATGCCACCAACCATCCCGATGGCAAACGCCGAGGAGCTTTCTAGCCTCGGCGGGTGCATCCCGACCACCGCGCCCCCCAGTCATCGCCCGCGAACCGCCCGGTTGGCCGAACGATCGACCCGGCATCGGCCGAACGGCGGGTGGGACGGCACCGCGCCCCGGAGCCACCCCGGCGCGGCGCGGCCCGCTCCGTCCCCGCCCGGATCGCGGTGGCCACCGGCGTCACCTGCTGCCTCGGCCTGATCGGCGTGGCCGGCGTCGGCGAGGCCGCCCCGTCGACCGTGGAGGTACGCGAGGCGCTCGCCGACCGGGCCGCCGTCGAGCAGCGCGCCTCCCGCGACTTCACCCGGGCGGCGCCGCCCGCCGTCGCCCCGGCGTCACCCGCCCCGGTCGCCACGCCGAGCCCGACGCCGGCCCGCACGACGCCACCGCGGAAGGTGGTCCGCCCGAAGCACCCGCGTCCCGTCGCCGGCCTCGACCAGCGGCAGATGGACAACGCGAAGGCCATCGTCGACGTCGGCCGGGACATGCGCCTGCCGCGCCGGGCGATGGTGGTGGCGGTGGCCACCGCCATGCAGGAGAGCGACCTGTACAACCTGGCCAGCGACGTGCTGCCCGAGTCGTTCGACCAGCCGCACCAGGGCAGCGGCTCCGACCACGACTCGGTCGGGCTGTTCCAGCAGCGCCCGAGCAGCGGGTGGGGCACGGTCGCCGAACTCATGCGACCGGCGTACGCGGCCCGGGCGTTCTACACCGCGCTGGCCGACGTGCCGGGCTGGGCGGACATGAGCGTCACCGGCGCGGCCCAGGCGGTGCAGATCTCCGCGTTCCCCGACGCGTACGCGAAGCACGAGAGGCGGGCCACCACGGTGGTGGCGGCACTGTCCTGAGGCCCGGAGCGTCTCACCGGCCGGCGGCGGCGGTGGGCGTGTCGGCGGGCACGCGGGCGCCGGAGAGGATCTCGTCGACCCGGGCCTCGCGGCGGCGGCGGGCCAGCAGCGCGGCCTCGAACTCGCGGCGTGCCCGCAGCGCCTCCGCGTACGCCGCCTCCCGCACCAGGCGGGCCTCCTCGCGCGCGGCGTCCAGCTCGGCGCGCGCCCGGGCCAGCAGGTCGGCGGCCGCCCGCTCAGCGGACGACGGGCCGGCCGGGACGTCGGCGTCCGACGGGTCGGCCGGCGCGGCACGGCGGCGCAGATAGTCGCAGAGGTGCCCCGCGTCCAGCCGGATGACGTCCCCCTCCCGACCCGCCCCCGCGACGCTCTCCGCACGCGCCGCCAACCGGCGCAGCCGCAGATCCAGCTCGTCCAGGCAGGCATCCACCTGACGCCGGTCGTAACCGGCCTCCACCACCGAGAACCTCATGCTGTCGCCCCCCAGGCAGCCGCCGTGCGTCCCCCACCTGACGATCCTGCGGGGCGGATCGGACCGCCGGCGGCCGTTCACCGGAAATGTTCAGCATCCGGACACCGGGACGCGCGGGTCGTCAGGAGCGCTTGGGGAGCACGACCACCCGGCCGAAGAACTCGTCGATGCGGCGCACCACGTCGTTGAAGTCGTCCAGGTCGATCGGCTTGGTCACGTACGCGTTGGCCTGGAGCGTGTAGCTGCTCACCACGTCCGTGTCGGCGTTGGAGGTGGTCAGCACCACGATCGGGATGCTCCGGAGGTTCTCGTCCCGCTTGACCTCGCCGAGCACCTGCCGCCCGTCCATCCGGGGCATGTTGAGGTCGAGCAGGATGACGTCCGGGCGCTGCGCCCCGGTGTGCCGGCCCTCGCCACGGAGGAACTCCATCGCCTCCTCGCCGTCGGCGACCACGTCGATGACCTTCTCGACGTCCGACTCCTCGAGCGCCTCCTCGATCATCAGGACGTCACCCGGATCGTCGTCCACCACCAGGATGCGGACGGGGCTCGTACTGGGCTGACCCATGGGGCTACCTGCTTCGTCTCGGGGAGGGCACCGGCCGCGCAGCCGGACGCTGGCGGGGAAATCTATCCGATCAGGAGCCGACCGACCGCGTCGGGTCGGCCGTGTCGTGGCGCAGCACCTCGGCCAGCCCGGTCACCTGAAGCACCCGGGCCACCCGGCCGGTCGCCCCGGTGAGCCGCAGCCAGCCACCGTCGGCGGCGACGAGATTGTCCCCACGGACGAAGGCGGCGATGCCCGTCGAGTCGCAGAACGTCAGCTCGGTGAGGTCGAGCAGCAACTCGCGGTGGCCGTCGGCGACCAGCCGGTCGATCTCGGCGGTCAGCCCCCCGGCCGTGCTCAGGTCCAGTTCACCGGCGAGCCGGAGGCAGGTGACTCCCTGGTCCCGCTGGGCGGACGTGACGGTGAACGTCACCGTGGCCCCTCTCACTCCCACCGCAGGCGAACCCTTGCAGTGCAGCAAGTATAGGGGGCGTCCGGGCCGATCCGGATCAGCGGCCCGCCGTCGCCGCCACCCGGCCGCCCACCACGGCCCGCCCCCGCTCCAGGAAACCGGCCGCGCGGGGGAAGTCCCGCAGCTGCTGTCCATAGTGGTCGAGCGTGAGACCGATCGCGCCCGCCGGCACACCGCGGCTGACCAGGATCTCCACCAACCACTCGACGAACTCGGCGAACAGCGTCCCGTCGTCCACATAGAGCGCGGCCGCCAGGAAGTCGACGATGTAGCCCAGATCGCCCACTGTCGAGTCGAGCTGCGCCGGCGTGTAGTCGACCACCGCCGGCACCCGCTCTCGCAGGTCGGCGAGGGCGCTGTCGATCAGCTCGCCCCGCCGCTTGACCAGGCTGGCGTACTCGTCGTCGGCGAGGTGGTCCAGCCGGGCGGGCGGCGTCGCGCGCAGCGCCCGGTCGTCGGCGACCAGGTCGGCCGCGGCCGGCGCGTCCGGCGCCCAGGCCACGCCGAGCACCCGCGCCCAGCGGCCGTCCGCGCCGAACCCGCGCCCGCCCACCACCACCGGCACGTCGGACCGGCGGCACGCCTCGATCATGCGGTGGGCATGCGGCAGTCGCATCGGCAGCGCGCAGGCCAGGGCCACCGCGTCGGCGTCGTACCGGTGCAGGTAGGACACCAGGTGCGCGGCCGGCACGCTGGCTCCGAGGAAGACCACCTGCCAGCCGCGCAGCCGCAGCACCTCGGCGACCAGCCGGGCCGGCAACGCGTGCCACTCACCGTCCATGCAGGCCATCACGATCCGGCCGCGGGTCACACGCGGATCGGCGTACGCGGCGACCGCCGCCACCACCCGCTCGCTGATGTGGGTGGCGGCGTGCTCCTGGGCCACGCTCCACTCGTTGCGCGCCCACCGCTCGCCCACCTCGGCCTGTGCCGGGGCGACCAGGTCGAGCAGCACCCGCTCGGCCGGTGCGCCCGCCTCCAGCAGCCCTCGGGCGACCGCCACCGCGCCCTGTTCGTCGGCCTCGGCCAGGCACTCCAGATAGCCGGCGAACGCGTGCGCCGGGTCGGCTGCGGTGGTCGTCGCGGTCACTCGGGCAGCTCCCTCGTCGGTTCGGCGCTCGTCGGGCCGGGCACCGCGTGCAGGTGGCGGGACGCGCGGCCGGCCGCACCGGTCGCCCGGAGCGCCAGCACCGCGATGTCGTCGTGGTCGCCGTGGGCGAGCCAGTCGCCGGTCACCTGCTCGACCCGCTCGGCCAGCGCCGGGGCGGGCATCCGGTGACAGCCGGTCACGGCGGTGAGCAGCCGGTCCGCGCCGAACTGCTCGTCGCCGCGCCACCCGCCCCGCGCCTCGGTCACGCCGTCGCTGTAGAGCAGGCAGGTCTCGTCCGGCGCCAGGTGCACGGTGGCCTCACCGATCCGCGGGTCCGGCACCACGCCGATCAGCATGCCGCTCAACGGCACCACCTCGACCTCGCCGGAGGCGCGCAACACCAGCGGCGGCAGGTGACCGCCCCCGGCCAGCGTCAGCGTCAACCCGCCGTCGCGGTGCGGCCGGGCCACCCCGAGCACCATGGTGGCGAACCGACCCTGCCCGTGGGCCTGGGTGGTCTCCAACAACGCGTCGTTGAGCAGCTTCAGCAACCTCCCCGGCTGCGTCTCCACCCGGTGCAACGCGTGCAGGCACTGGCGGAGCTGGCCGGTGAAGACGGCCGCCTCCACGCCCTTGCCCGACACGTCGCCGAGGAAGAAGACCGAGCCCCCGTCGGGCAGCCGGTGCGAGCCGTAGAAGTCGCCGCCGATGCGCAGACCGGCCTGCGCCGGCCGGTACGCCGTGCCCCACTGCACGCCCGAGGCCGGCGCCGGCTCGACCGGCACCAGACTGGCCTGCAACGTGTCGGCGACCTCGGCCTGGTCGCGGTAGAGCATGGCGGTGGTCAGCGCCGCACCGGCCCGGGCCGCGAACGCGCGCACCAGGTCGAGGTCGGCCTCGTCGTACCAGCGGCCGGCCCGGCGGGCCACCAGCAGCACGCCGACCGGGTCGTCCCGGCCCGGCAGCGGCACCACCCGGGCGGTGGCGCCGGTCACGTCCAGACCGGGCAGCCAGCCCGCCTCGGCGGCCTGCTCGACGAGCCAGTCCAGCGCGTGCGGCTCGGTCCCGGCGAGACCGGTCTCGATGGCCGAGGGCAGCGCGGCGGCGGGCAGCACACCGCTGTCCACGGCGGGCACCTCGTCCTCGGCGCGTACCGCCCGCCACCAGCGGGCCCGGCCGGAACGCGGGGCCAGCACCAGCACCGCCACGTCGGCCGTCGTGGGCACCGCCAGCCGGGCCACCGCGGCGGCGGCCCGGTCGGGGTGCAGCGGGTTGCCGAGCTTCTCGCCGACCACCGCGAGGAACAACGAGCGGGCCCGCTCGGCGAGCAGGGCGTCGGCCCGGCTGACGCTCTCGGTGACGTCCTCCACGTACCAGCAGCGCCGGGCGTGGGACAGCGCGACCGGGCGCAGCCGCAGCCGGCGGCCGTGGTGGGTGAACTCGAACCGACCGTCGCCGTCCAGCGCCGCCACGCCGGCGGCGGCGAGCACCTCGCCCGACACGACCTCGGGGACCAGCCGCTCCGCCACCGGGCTCACGTGCCGCACCACGCCGTCGGCGTCGCAGACGATGAGGCCCTCACGGAAGTGCTCCACGACCTCGGACCAGTCGGGGACGATCGGCGCGTCGTGGTCGGGGGCCAGCGGTGGGAGCGCAGACGTCGTGGGAGCGTCGGCGGACCACACCCGGGCCCGGTCGGCACTCGGCGTGGAGATCCGTCCGTCGCCCGGGTCGGAACCCCTGACGTCGGCAGCAGTCACCAGCTGAGCCCCACTCTCCTCGTCGACATCGGCGGAGCGCCGGAAGTGGCGCGTGTGGTCATCTCTCCGCTCCCCCACCCTACGCCGGTATGCCCGCGGCGCCACCCGACGACGGTCCCTGGCCCGCTCACACACGCCGAGCGCGCCGGCGGTGGGGTTGTTACGATCCGGGCGTCCCTGCCAGACCGGCAGCCTGCGGAAAGGCGTGATGGTGGTTCCTCAACGGAGAAAGCCCGAAGCGACACCGCTGAGCATCTCCGTGGACCGTTCCGACCCGGACGTCCCGATCGTCCGCGTCGGCGGTGACCTGGCCTACGCCACCGCGACGCCGCTGCGCGCCGAGATCGACCGCCTGCTCGCCACGCGTCCCGCCCGGCTGGTGCTGGACTTCGGCGACCTCGTCTTCCTGGACAGCACCGGCCTGTCGGTGATCGTGCACGCCTGGCGCGAGGGGCAGCACGCCGGCACCGGCATCGAACTCCGGGCGGTCCCGCGCTTCCTGGCGACCATCCTCGACATGACCGGCGTGACGGGTCTGCTGGACCGCCGACCGGCCGACGGTCGGGCATCCGGTTCCACCGCGTCCGCCTGACCCCGGAGGTTTCCCGACCACCGGCGGCTGGGAACATGGTCCTGTGCTCTCCCCGCTGTTGACCATCGAGGTGGACCGGCCCGACGCCGGCTCCGCCCGGCTCCGGCTGGCCGGCGAGCTGGACTTCGACACCGCGCCGGAGCTCGTCGAGGCCGCCGCCGGGCTGCGCCGCGACGGCCGTCAGGAGCTGTGGCTCGACTTCACCGACGTGACGCTCTGCGACTCCTCCGGCCTGAGCGCGCTGGTGCTGATCCACCGCGCCGGGACCGGCGCGATCCACCTGCGCGGCATGAACGCGCAGATCCGACAGCTGCTGGACCGCACCGGGCTGGCCGAGCTGCTCGTCGCCCCGCCGCACACGGCAGCGGGCGACGCCCGCGAGGTGGGCTGACCGACCCGCGTCCCGTCCCGGGCAGGGGGCGGCCCCCGACCCTGGGACCAGGGGCCGGGGGCCTGGAGGAGGGCTCAGACGACGGGCGCGACGGCCGGCCGGCGGGAAGCGCCGTCACGCGGCTCCCCCACCGCCGACGGGTCGGCGTCCTCCGGCACACCGGAATCAGGCGTCTGGAACAGGTAACGGACGAAATCTCCGGCCCCGTCGTCGTCCGCGCCGGGCCACTGCCCGACGCAGTCGACGCCGACCACCTCGCGTCCACCGCCGTCCGCGCCCTCCAGCAGCGCCCAGAGCGTCACCGGGTAGCAGCGGGTGACCTCCGGGCCGACGCGCCAGCGGGCGTACCAACCGGGACGAGCGGGGACGATCTCCACGATCCGTTTCATGACGACCTGCCCTTCCGCGTGCGTCGGAAGTTGTCCGGTCCGCCCCGATCGTGCGACCCCATCGGGTGACCGCCCCTCACCCGCAGCGAATGAAGCGGGTAGCCCCGCCGGACGTCGTTAGCTTCCCGGCGGCACCGGGAAGGCGACCGGCGCAAGCCCCACCGACCAGGAACGAGGTGCGACGATGCGCAAGCAGATGGAGGGCGACAACCAGCGCCGCCGGGCCCTCGCCCGTCAGGCCCGGGAGCAGGGACGGCGGCCCAGCCAGACCGGCGCCAGCCTGAGCGCGTCCAAGCAGGTCACCTCGCTGGACCAGCACGAGCGGTCCGGCCCGCCGCCGGCCGGTCGACACAAGCCGGACAGCACGCGGGGCGGGCCGGCGCCGCCCGCGGTCGGGGCGGCGGAGCGACCGCGACCGCTGCCGGACCCGCCGTCCGGCCGGGGTGTCACGCTGGGCTACCGGGACCTCGTCGACGACGTGAGCCGGCGCGCCGGCGTCGACTTCGCCGAAGCGAAGGTCGCGGCGGAGGCCACCGTGCTGGCCCTGGCCTGGGCGCTCGACGAGGCGGAGCGGGAACGGCTGCTCGCGGCCGTGCCGGTGAAGCTGCACGACGTGGTCCCGGTGGACGGCGTCGAACGGCGGCAGGACCTGCCGGGCTTCCTGGCCGAGGTCGGCCGGCGCAGCCGGCTCACCCCGGAACAGGCGCGCTACCAGGCGCAGGCGACCCTGGCCGCGCTCGCGGACGCGGACGCCGAACTGGTCGGGTCGTTGCGCGTCCCCGACGGGTTGCGGGACCTGCTCGGACCGGCCGACTACGGCGGCGGCCTGGTGGGCGCCACCTCGGCCACCGCGCCGCTGACCGAGTCGGAGCTGCGCGACGCGCTCGCCACGCTGCCGTACTGGTCCAGTGACCGGCGCTCGCTGGTGCGCACCATCGAGTTGCCCGGCGGCAACCTGGACCGGGTGCTGGACCGGCTGGACCGGCTCCGGGCCGAGGGCGGGCGCGGTCCGCAGATCGGCCGGCCGGACCCGGACAACGCGGTGCTCACCGTCCGGACCCAGCAGACCGACGGCGTCACCACGGCGGACGTAACCCTGGCCCACCAAGTCGACGACGCCATCGACGAGGCCGGCGCCGGCATGGCCGCCGGCTGACGCAAGGAGGGGCCCCCGCTTAACGCCTCCGGTAGAGGCGGGGGCCCCGCTTAACACCGAAGCCGCGCCGGTAGCGTTCCGCAGGTGGAGAGCGACACCGAGGTGTTGGAGATCGTCGTCGACCCGGCCCGCCCCACCGGGCGTACGCTGCTCGCCGATGGGGTCGAACAGTCCTACGTGGACGTCGCCGACGCCCGTCACCTGCACTTCGAGTACGTGCGGCGGATCGCCACGGTGATCGACCTGAGCGCCCCGCCCGGGCAGCCGGTGACCGCCCTGCACCTGGGCGGTGGCGCGCTCACGCTGCCCCGCTGGCTGGCCGCCACCCGGCCCGGTTCGGCGCAGCGGGTGGTCGAACGCGATCCCGGCGTGGTCGAACTGGTCCGCCGGACGCTGCCGCCGCTGCCGCCCGAGGTGGTGGTCACGCTGGGCGACGCCCGCGACGCGGTGACCGGGGCGCCGGACGCCGCGTACGACCTGGTGGTGGGCGACGTCTACCGGGCGGCCCGGATGCCGACGCACGTGGCGGCCCTCGAGTTCGCCGTCGAGGTGGCCCGGGTGCTTCGCCCGGACGGCGTCTACCTGGTGAACCTGACCGACCTGCCGCCGCTGGCGCACACCAGGGCGCAGGTGGCCACGCTGCGCGCCGTCTTCGCCGAGGTGTGCCTGCTCGCCGACCGGCGGATGCTGCGCGGCCGGCGCTACGGCAACATGGTGCTCGCCGGCGTGCTCCGGCCGGGGCGACTGCCGGTACGCCGGCTCGCCGCGCGGGTCGCCGGTGACCCGGTGCCCGGCACCGTGCTGCACGCGGCGGCACTCGACACGTTCGCCGCGGACGCCTGGCCGGTCACCGACGCCGACCTGGGGTGAGCCCTCGGGCCCTTCCGCCGGGTGGGCCGAGCCGCGCGCTGGATGATTGACGCCAACCCGGGGTGAGCCCCGGGTTTCTGCACCGGCAGGGCGGGTAGCCGCGCCGGATGAGCGTCGCCGACGACCGGTCCACCGCCCGCCGGACGGTGATCGTGATCGGTCTGGTGCTGGCCACCGTGGTCGGGTTGGCGCTGGTCTGGGCGACCCGTCGGGTGCTCGTCTGGGGCCTGGTCGCGGCGTTCCTCGCGGTCGCGCTCAAGCCGCTCGTCGACCGGCTGGAGCGTCGGGTGCACCGGCGGGCGCTGGCCACCCTGCTGGTCTTCCTGGCCACGTTCGTGCTGCTCGCGGCGTTGGGCACGGTGATCGTCCTGCCGCTTGTGGACGAGTTGGGCCGGCTCGCCGACCGGGTGCCGGAGCTGGTGCACGACGCCCAGGCCGGACGGGGACCGGTCGGCCGGCTGCTGGACCGCCTGCACCTGCTCCGGTACGCCGAACCCGGACAGTTGCGCCGCTACGGCTCCCGGCTCAGCGAGCCGACCGTCGGGCTGGTCCGGGGCGTGGCGCAGGCCGTCGCCGCGTTGGTCACGGTGGTGGTGCTGGCGTACCTGATGGTGCTGGAGGCGCCCCGGATCGTGGCGACGACGCTGCGGCTGGTCGGGGACGGCCCCGCCGAGCGGTTGCGGCGCATCGGGCGGGACTCCTCCCGGATCGTCACCGGCTACCTGAGCGGGAACCTGGTGATCAGCCTGATCTGCGGCGGCCTGACCTTCGTGGTGCTGCTCCTGCTCGGGGTGCCGTTCGCCGCGGTGATCGCGCTGGTGGTCGCCGTGTTCGACCTGATCCCGCTGGTCGGCGCCACGTTGGGCGCGATCGTCGCGGCCGGCGCGGGCTTCGCGAAATCCCCCACCGCCGGCGCCGTGGTGCTGGTCTTCTTCGTGGTCTACCAGCAGGTGGAGAACCATCTGCTGCAACCGGTGATCATGGCCCGCGCGGTCCGGCTGAACCCGCTGACGGTGCTGGTCAGCGTGCTGCTGGCGGCCGAGCTGGCCGGTCTGGTCGGTGCGCTGCTGGCGATCCCGGCGGCCGGCGTGGTGCAGGTGCTGCTACGCGAGTTCGTCCCGGCCGGGCGGCTGGCACTGGGCACGCCGGCCGACGGCACGGGCACGGGCACGGGCACGATCGACGGTGTGGGCACGATCGACGACGACACCGGGCCGGCCGGCGGGCCGGATCCCGTGCCGCGGGACCGGCCGCCGGCCGGCGGATGAGCTTTCCGGATGTCAGGGCCGGCGGACCAGCTCCGGCGATTCGCTCTCCAGCGGCACCGCGTTGGCCGGTACGAGGCCGAGCTGCACGGCCGGCCGGGGCAGGGCCGCGTCGAGCGCCCAGTCCGCGGCGACGCGGGGCCGGTTGCCGGGCATCGCCAACAGGTGGTAGCCGCGGGTGACCGCCTTGGCCGGCAGGCCGGACAGCGGCACGTGCAGCGGGTTGGCCGCCGCGTCCTTGCCGCCCAGGTCCACCACCCAGCCCAGGTCGTGGTGCTGGTAGGACTTGCGGGTGCCCTGCCCGTACGAGGCGGCGATGTTGTGCGCGGCCAGCTTGCCCTGCCGCTGGGCGTGCTGCGCGGTCATCGCGCACACCTGACCCGGGCGGGTCGGGTCCGGGACGGCGGCGGCGTCGCCGCAGGCGAACACCTCCGGGTACCCGGGAACGTTGAGGAACTCGTCCACCACCAACCGCCCCTTCTCGGTGCGCAGGCCCAGTTCGGCCACGAACGGGTCGGGGCGTACCCCGACGCACCAGATGAGGCTGCACGTGGGCACGTACTCGCCGTCGGTGAGCATCACGCCGTCCGGGGTGGCCTCGCCGACCGAGGTGCCCATCCGCACGTCCACGCCCCGGCGGCGCAGCACCCGGTCGGCGGTGACGGACATCCGCCGGTCCAGTTCGGGCAGCACGCGCGGGGCGACGTCGAGCAGCATCCAGCGGGGCCGGACGTTCAGGTGCGGGCGCTGGGCCACCAGCCGGTCGGTGAACAACTGGCCGTGCGCGGCGACCTCGGTGCCGGTGTAGCCGGCGCCGACCACCACGAACGTGGTGCGGGCCCGCTGCTCGGCCGGGTCGTCGGTCAGCTCGGCCAGCTCGACCTGCCGGACCACGTGGTCGTGCAGGTAGAGCGCCTCGGGCAGGCCGCGGAAACCGTGCGCGTACTCGGTGACCCCGGGGATGGGCAGCAGCTTGTTGACGCTGCCGACGGAGAGGATCAGCCGGTCGTACGCGAGCTGGCCGTGCTCGCCCTCGGCGGAGCGGTAGCCGACCCAGCGGTTCTGGAGATCCACCCGGTCGGCTTCGCCGACCACCACCCGGACGCCGTCGAGTGTGCCGGCGAGCGGCACCGAGATCCGGGTCGGCTCCACCACGCCGGCCGCGACCTCGGGCAGCAGCGGCAGGTAGAGAAAGTAGTCGGTCGTGTTCAGCAGGACGATCTCGGCCCGGTCGCGGGCCAGCCGGCGCAACGTCTTGGCCGCGTGGTACCCGGCGAACCCGGCCCCCACGATCACCACACGTGGTTTCGTCATGTCCGCTGCCGTTCCCGGGAAGACCTCCGACAAACGTGCCGACCAGTCCATCCACGGTGAACGATATGGACATTCCTCGTGATCGGCGCGAGGATGCCGGGATGGGAAACCACGAGACCGCCGAGGGCCGACCCACGAGGTCGAGCCGGCGTACCTTCCTCACCGCCTCGGCCGCGGCCACCGCCGCCGCCGTCGCGACGCCGCTCGCCGCGAGCCCGGCGGGGGCGGCGACCGACGCGCCGCGCGGTCCGGGGCGGCCGGCCCGGCCGCAGCCGCCGGACCGGGAGCTGACCGCGCTGCTGCGCGAGATCGACCGGGCCCGGATCGAGGCCACCGTCCGCCGCCTGGCCGCGTTCGGCACCCGGCACACGCTCTCCAGCCAGACCGATCCGGTACGCGGCATCGGCGCCGCCCGCGACTGGATCCACGCCCGACTGACCGGGTACGCCGTCGCCTCCGGCGGCCGGATGACCGTGGAACTCCAGTCGTACGTGCAGGAGCCCGCCTCCCGGATCCCGACCGCCACCACCATCACCAACGTGGTGGCCACGCTGCGCGGCGACGTCACGCCCGAGCGGGTGTACGTGATCACCGGCCACTACGACTCCCGCGCCACCGACGTGATGGACGCGGTCAGCGACGCGCCGGGCGCCGACGACGACGCGTCCGGCGTGGCCGTGGTGCTGGAGCTGGCCCGGGTGCTGGCGAGCCGGCGCACCGAGGCGACGATCGTGCTCGCCGCCGTCGCCGGCGAGGAGCAGGGCCTGTACGGCTCGGCGTACCTGGCCGGCCGGTTGAAAGCGGCCGGCGTGGACGTGCAGGGCATGTTCAGCAACGACATCGTCGGCAGCAGCACCGCCGACGACGGCACCCGCGACCCGCGGACCGTGCGGCTGTTCGCCGAGGGCGTGCCGACCGCCGAGACGCCGGCCGAGGCGAGCGTGCGGCAGTCCGTCGGCGGCGAGAACGACTCCCCGTCCCGGCAGCTCGCCCGGTTCGTCACCGACGTGGCCGACCACGGCGTGACCGGGATGGACGTCCGGGTGATCTACCGGCGGGACCGCTACCTGCGCGGCAGCGACCACATCTCGTTCCTGCGCGAGGGCTGGCCGGCCGGCCGGTTCACCGAGCCCGCCGAGGACTTCGCCCACCAGCACCAGGACGTCCGGGTGGTCGACGGTGTGCAGTACGGCGACCTGCCGGAGTTCTGCGACTTCGACTTCATCGCCCGGGTGGCCCGGGTGAACGGCGCGGCGCTGTGGTCACTCGCCCAGGCCCCGGGCACGCCGAAGGGCGTCACCGTGGTCACCACGAACCTGACCAACGACACCACGCTGCGCTGGCAGCGCGGCCCCGAACCGGACCTGGCCGGATACGAGGTGGTGTGGCGGGAGACCACGGCCGCCGAGTGGCAGAAGGTGCTGGCGGTCGGTGACGTCACCGAGGTGACGATCGACCTGTCCAAGGACAACGTGTTCTTCGGCGTACGGGCGGTGGACCGGGCCGGGCACCGCAGCCCGGTCGCGTTCCCGAAGCCGGGAAGCTGAGGCGGGTCGCCGGTCAGGGTGTCGGCGGGGCCGTGATCGCCCAGCGCTCGTGGTCCCGCCACGCGCCGTCCACGAACAGGTAGTCCGGGGAGAACCCCTCCAGCCGGAACCCGAGGCGGCGGGCCAGTCGCTTCGACGGCGCGTTGCCGGGCTGAATGTTCGCCTCCAACCGGTGCAGCCCGAGCGTGCCGAACGCGTGCGCGATCACCAGCCGCACCCCGGCCGAGGCGTGCCCGGTGCCCGCGTACGGGCGGAACGCGGCGTAGCCGAGGTATCCGCCGCGCAGCGCGCCCAGGACGATGCCGCCGATGTTCGCGTACCCGGCGATGTCGCCGCTGGCCCGGTCGCAGAACAGGAAGCCGGAGGTGTCCTGCCGGCGGATCCGGCGCAGGTACGCCGCGTACCGTTCGGCGTCGTCAGGTGCGGTCAGCCACGGGTGGTGCAGGTCGCGGCTGCGCCGGGCGGCGGCCACGAACTCCGTCTCGTCGTCGGCCCGGGGGCGGCGGATCGCGACGCGACCGTCACTACGCAGGTATCTCACGAGGCACCACTCTCACCCATCCGCCACCCACACCCACACCCTGTGTCCGATTTGCGGGGATATGGGGTGGCCGGGGTCACCGGCGCGGCGGAATCGGGGCCGGGGAGCGGGCGTTGTACCGGGCAGACCGCGAGGCCCCCGGCCACCCCTGGCCGTGACGAACCCGGTCGGAATGTGCGGCCACCGGCCGTCGTTGCACCCCCCAGCCGCCGAGCCGGCCACCCCGTGGCCCCGCCCGTGCCGGCAACCGGGCCCCGCGCCGGCACCCTCGTCCGCCGGCCGGGCCTGTCCCGAGACGTCCCCCGCACGCGGCATCCCGCCGCGTCTTCCCCCTGGGAGGCAACCATCATGGCTACCACCCTGCTGCGCAAGACCGTGCTGACCGCCGCCGGTATCGCCGCGACCGCCGGTGGCGTCGCCGGCCCCGCCATCGCCGCCCACGCCGCCCCCACCGGCCCGACCGACGCCGTGGTGACCGACCGCAAGGGTCACGGCGAGCGGGAACTGGACGTGCGCTACGAGGCCCAGCCCAACTTCTACTTCTGCGGCCCCGCAGCCGCCCGTAACGCCCTGTCCGTGCTGGGCAAGGACATCGACGTGCACACCATGGCCAAGGAGATGGGCACCACCGAGGCCGGCACCAACAGCATCAACGACATCACCCCCGTGCTGAACAAGGAGACCGGCGCCAAGGACGCCTACCGGTCGGTCGAGATCAGCACGCCCAAGGCCGACGACAAGCAGACCGACAAGCTGCGCGCCGACGTCGTCCGCACCGTCGACGCCGGCCGGGCCGTGGTCGCCAACATCGCCGGCACCGCCACCGACACCGACGGCAACACCCACTCCTTCGAGGGCGGCCACTACATCAGCGTCATCGGCTACCGCGACGACGGCAGGACCGTCACCATCGCCGACAGCGCCGACCCGACCATGGCCTCCTACCGGATGAGCATCGACAACCTCGCCGACTGGATCGCCACCCGCGGCTACAGCACCAGCTGAGCAGCACCGAGCGGGCCCGACCCCCACGCACCGGGGGTCGGGCCCGTTCGGCGTATCCAACGGCTGCCTGCCGGTCATCTGGCCGTCACGTCGGTGTCGTCACCCGGACCGGTCGCTCCACCACGCTCGGTCGCGTCGGACAAGCCGCGCGACCAACGGAGGATCAGCTGTGGCAGCCGAGGAGGCGACAGACCGCCCACCGACCACCCGACCCGACGTGAGCGTGGTCGTGCCGGTCTACAACACGCTCCGCTACCTGCGGCCCTGCCTCGACTCGCTGCTGCGGCAGACCATCGGACCCGGCCGGATGGAGATCGTGGCGGTGGACGACGGGTCCACCGACGGCAGCGGTCGCCTGCTGGACCGGCTCGCCGCCCGGCACCCCGGCACGCTGCGGGTGGTCCACCAGGCCAACTCGGGCGGCCCGGCCGCGCCCTGCAACCGAGGGCTGGAGCTGGCCACCGGCCGGTACGTCTTCTTCCTCGGCTCGGACGACCGGCTCGGCCCCGAGGCGCTGGAACGACTGGTCGCCACCGCCGACCGGTACGGCTCCGACGTGGTGCTCGGCAAGGTCGTCGGCGTCAACGGCCGGCACGTCTTCGCCGACGTGTTCGCCGCCGGCAACGCGGTCGACGTGAGCCTGTTCGACTCGGCGCTGCCCTGGTCGCTGGCGAACACCAAGCTGTTCCGCCGCGACCTCGTCGACCGGCTCGGCCTGCGGTTCCCCGAGGACATGCCGGTCCTCAGCGACCAACCGTTCACGCTGGCGGCCTGCTACCACGCCCGCCGGATCTCGGTGCTCGCCGACTACGACTACTACCACGCGGTACGCCGGCTGGACGCCCGCAACATCACCTACCACAGCCGGGTCGACCAGCGGCTGGTGAGCGTGGAACGGCTGTTCGCGTTCGTCGCCGACCTGATCCCGGCCGGCGAGCGTCGGAACGCCGTGCTGAGCCGGCACGTCGGGCTGGAGCTGGCCAACCTGGTCGGCGACGACTTCCGCCGGCTGGACCGGGCCACCCAGGAACGGGTCCACGCGACGGTCCGCCGGCTGGTCGACCAGCACGTCACCGACGGGGTCCGCGACCGGCTCGACATCGAGGCCCGGCTGCGTCTGGGCGCGGTGGCCGGCGGCGGCGTCGACGAGTTGCTGGCGGTCATCGCGCAGGACACCGGCCGGGGCGTACCGGCGACGCTGGTGGCGGCCGGGCGGTGGCACGCCGGCTACCCGGGTGCCCCGACGGCGTGGACCGACGTCACCGACGTCCGCGCCGACTGGCTGGCCCGGCTGGACACCGTCGAGGTGAGCTGGGTCGACGGGCGGACCGTGACGGTGACCGCGCGCAGCCCGTACCCCCGGTTCGCCGCGGAGGCCGGGCCGGTCCGGCTGGTGGCCGGCCCGGTCGCCGGGACCACCCGGCTGGACGCCACCGACCCGACCGGGCGGACCGTGCGCACCGACTTCCCGGTCGACCGGCTCCTCGCCGCCAGCGCGGCCAGCGGCCAGCGGCATCCGGTCCGCGCCGACGTGGACGGCGGGCACGGCCGCGGCGGCGCGCCGGTCCGGGCGCCCCGACTGGCCGCCGGCCGGCCCCGGCTGCTGCGGCACGGCGCCCGGCTGTACGGGGTGGCCGCGACCGTCGATCCGCGCAACGGGCAGCTCGTCCTGTCGGTGGTGCCGGTGACCGTGGGGCAGCTCGTCGGTCGGGTACGACGTCGCCTCTCCGGCGCGACACGGCCGGCGGGCCCGCCGCCCCGGCCCGGGGCGGTCCCGGCGGGGAGCGTCCCCGAACGCGCGGGCCACCACGCCGAACCCGCGCCGGCGAAGCTGGGCCACCTGACCGTCGCGTCCTGAGGCCGGCCGCGTCCGGTCAGGGGGCGGGGCGGAGGCGCTGCTCCAGCGGCATGGGAACCTGGAGGTACGTGGTGCCGCGCAGGTCCAGCCAGGCCCGCTCCGGCGCGCGGACCAGGCGCACCATCACGCCGGTGCACGCCGGGCACCGCCCGACCAGGCCGGGTGCGTGCGAGTAGACGTGCAGGCCGGCCATCGGGCCGGTCATGCCGCAGGTGTCGCACCGCCCGGTGGTGGCGCTCAGGTCGACCGCGAGGAGTTCCCGCAGCGGTCCGTCGAGCATGTTGCCGTCCAGGTAGGACAGTTCCGTCATGCGCCCTCCTCGGGTCGTCAGCCGGTCGGGCCGAACCGTTCGGTCCGCACCCGCCGCGTCGGATGGCCGAGCCCCACCAGCAGGTCGGCCACGGTCTCCACGAATCCGGTCGGACCGCAGACGTAGCAGAGCGGCTCCAACGCCGGCGGCCAGCCGTGACTGTTCACGTCGGCCAGCCCGATCCGGTGCGGCTCGCCCCGCCACCCCTCGGGCGCCCGCCGGGTGTAGACGTACGCGACGTCCAAGCCCTGGTCGTCGCGGGCCCGGCGGCGCAGCTCGTCGGCGTAGATCACGTCGTCCGCGGTCCGGACCGAGTAGACCAGCCGGAACGGCGTCCGGCTGCCGGCCGCCCGGCGGGCCCGGATCATCGCCATCAGCGGCACCACCCCGGAACCGCCGGCCACCAGCAGCACCGGCGCGGTCCCGTCGGTCCGCCAGACGAACCAACCGCCGACCGGGCCGCGGACCTCCACCGGGTCGCCCTCGGCGTACGTGTCGACCAGGTACGGCGACACCTCGCCGTCGGTCACCCGCTGCACGGTCACCTCGATCCGCCCGTCCTGCGCCGGGGCGGCGAGCGAGTACGAGCGGGCCGCCTGGTAGCCGTCGGCGGCGGTCAGCCGCAGGTCGACGTGCTGACCGGGCAGGTGCCCCGGCCAACCGGGCACGTCCAGCACCAGCGTCTGGGCGGTCGCCGTCTCGACCCGCCGCTCGACCAGCCGGGCCACCCGCCAGGTCAGCGGCGCCGCCCGGCCGCCGGCGGTCGGCGCGGTCACCTCAGTCGCCCTGGTAGCGCTGCTCGCGCCACGGGTCGCCGTAGTCGTGGTAGCCGGCGGTCTCCCAGAAACCGGGCCGGTCGTCGACGAGCAGCCGGATGCCGTGCACCCACTTGGCGGACTTCCACAGGTAGAGGTGCGGCACGAGCAGCCGGGCCGGGCCGCCGTGCTCGGCGGGCAGCGGGCGCCCGTCGTACGTGTGCACCACCCAGGCCCGCCCGCCGCGCAGGTCGTCCAAGGGCAGGTTGGTGGTGTAGCCGCCGTACGAGTGCGCCAGCGCGTAGCTCGCGTCGGTGTCCACGCCGTCGAGCAGCGTGTCCAGCGAGACGCCCTGCCAGGTGGTGCCGAGCTTGGACCAGCGGGTGACGCAGTGCAGGTCCACCGTCGGCGTCTCCTGCGGCAGGCGCATCAGCTCGTCCCAGGACCAGCGGTGTTCCGCGCCGGTCTCGCTGGTCAGCACGAACTCCCAGGTGTCGGGCGCCACGCGCGGCGTCGGGCCGGCGGAGAGCACCGGGAAGTCCTCGGTGAGGTACTGCCCCGGTGGCAGGTCCGGCGCTGACGAACGGGGCCGGCCCTGAAATCCCGGCGACACGATTCCCACCCGTCAGTCCTACCACCCCCGGCCGCGACGGCACACCGCTTCCCGGGGCACGGCGTCAGGCGTGGCCTCCGCCCTGCGTCTCGTGCACGACGGTGCGGTCGCCGTCGCCGCTGCCCCGGGTGGCGCGGAGGCTGGTGATGGTGACGATCACCAGGACTCCGATGATCACGCCGAGCGAGGCCAGCGTCGGGATCTCCGGCACGCCCTTCCAGATGCCGTGTGCCCAGTGCAGGCCGAGCTTGATCCCGATGAACGCCAGGATGACGGCGAGCCCGTAGCTGAGGTGCACCAGCCGGCTGAGCGCCGCGTGCAGCACGAAGTAGAGCGCGCGCAGGCCCAGCAGCGCGAACGCGTTGGTGGCGAAGACCAGGTACGGGTCCTCGGTGATGCCGTAGACGGCGGGCACCGAGTCGACCGCGAAGACGATGTCGGTGGCCAGCACCGCGACCACGACCAGCGCGAACGGGGTTAGCGCCCGCCGGCCGTGCTGCCGGATGGTCATCCGGGTGCCGTGGTACTCCTCCACCACCGGCATGACCTTGCGCAGCAGCCGCACGGACCGCATCTTGTTGATGTCGACCTCCTGCTCGTGCCCGGAGAGGGCGTCGCGCAGCAGCTTGACCGCGGTGGCGATCAGGATGAGCGCGAAGAGCAGGAAGGCGAAGTCGAGCGTCTGGAGGGCGGCGGCCCCGAGCGCGATGAAGATCGCGCGCAGCACCAGCGCGCCGGCGATGCCGTAGAGCAGCACCCGCTGGGCGAGCACGGCGGGCACCGCGAACGCGGCCAGCAGCAGCATGAAGACGAACAGGTTGTCGACCGAGAGCGACTTCTCGACCAGGTAACCGGTGAGGTACTCGACGCCCTGCTGGCTGCCGTAGCGGGACCAGATCCACGCGCCGAACGCGAGCGGCAGCGCGATGTAGAAGGCCGACCAGCCGAGCGCCTCCCGGATGGAGACCTCGTGCGGCTTGCGGGTGACCAGGAAGTCCAGCACCAGCAACGCGAGCACGCCGGCGATCGTCACCGCCCACAGCGTGGGCGTGCCCACCGACGACAGGCCGGCGGCGGACAGGTAGGACACTTCGGTCATGGGGCCTCCTCGAACACCGTGTCATGTTCGAGGTCTCCTTCACCCACGATTTCGTGGGCAACCACCCGAGGCTCGCCCCCGGGGCTCGCCGTACTGACCGGAATGGTTCGTGGGAAGTACTCCCCTCGCGGTTCCAAGGCTAGGCCACCCGGAGCCGGACGCCAAGTCGAGGCTCGGATGATTGCCCTGGTCAACCGCTGTGCGGGCGGTCGGGGCCGTGGCGTGCCGGGGTCCGGAGCCCTAGGGTGACGCGGGTGACCACCACCACCGGACCGCTGACCGGCGTACGGGTGATCGAGCTGGCCGGCATCGGCCCGGGGCCGTTCGCCGCCATGATGCTTGCCGACCTCGGCGCGGACGTGGTCCGGGTGGACCGGGTGGGCGGCGGCGGGTTCGGCGCGTTCCCCGGCGACCTGCTGAACCGCAACCGACGCTCGATCGCGCTGGACCTCAAGCACCCGGACGGCCGGGAGCTGCTGCTGTCGCTGGTGGCCGGTGCGGACGCGCTTGTCGAGGGCTTCCGGCCGGGAGTGGCCGAGCGGCTCGGTCTCGGCCCGGAGGAGTGCCTCGCCGCCAACCCGCGCCTGGTGTACGGGCGGATGACCGGCTGGGGGCAGGACGGGCCGCTCGCCCGGACCGCCGGCCACGACATCGACTACCTGGCGCTGACCGGCGCGCTGCACGGGGTGGGCCGGGCCGGCGAGCGTCCGGTGCCGCCGATGAACCTGCTCGGCGACTTCGGCGGCGGCGGCATGATGCTGGCCCTTGGCGTGGTCGCGGCCGTGTACGCGGTCCGCGGTGGGGCGCCCGGCCAGGTGGTCGACGCGGCCATCGTGGACGGTGTGTCGGTGCTGGCCACCCAGATCCACGCGCTGCGCGGCCTCGGCCTGTGGCAGGACCCACGGGGCGCGAACCTGCTCGACGGCGGCGCGCCGTTCTACGACACGTACGAGTGCGCCGACGGGCGCTACGTGGCGGTGGGCGCGTTGGAGCCGCAGTTCTACGCCGAACTGGTCCGGCTCACCGGTTTCCCGCTGGACGGCGACGACGCGCCGGACCGCGACGACCCGGCGAACTGGCCGGCGTTGCGGGCGGCCTGGGCGCGGCTGTTCCGGACCCGGACCCGGGACGAGTGGGCGGAGCTGCTGGCCGGCACGGACGCCTGCGTGGCGCCGGTGCTCGACTGGGCGGAGGCGCCCCGGCATCCGCATCTGGCCGCCCGGGACGTCTTCGTCGCGCCGGACGGCGTCGTGCAGCCGGCCCCGGCGCCACGCTTCTCGGCCACGCCGACCGCGGTCCGGCGCCCGCCGCCGCGACCGGGCGAGCACACCGACGAGGTGCTGGCCGACGCCGGCGTGGACGCCGCCCGGATCGCCGCGCTGCGCGCCGCCGGCGCGGTCGGCTGAGCGCGCGGCGCGAACCGCCCGAACCGCGACACCTCACTCTGCGCAACTGCCGCCGTGGTCACTCTCCGTTTCCCCGCGGCACGGGCGGCAGGTGCCGCCAGCGGCCCCTTTGCTCTGCAGCCATCGGCGCAGCGGGGCCGTGAGCTGGTCGTCGAGGGTGTCCGTGCGGGCGGACGATGGAACCGGCGTGGTTACTCCCGGTGTGTGATGCGCCCGTGGCTGCAGAGCAAAGGCGGTTCCGGGTGACAGTGCCGGCCCCGGCCGCCGTGACGGACGGTGTCCATCTTCGGTGCGGGCCGGATCCAGCGTGGTCCCACGCCGGCCATTGCCGGGCAATGGCCGGGCAATGGCCGGCACCGGACGGCGTCAGCGTCGGCGGGTGGTGACGGGCGCGAGCGCCGGCTCCACCAGGTCCCGGTAGTCCCGGGGCAACTGCACCACCACGTCGGCGAACTCGCCACCGCTGATCGCCTCGCGCAGCGTGGCGAACACCGCCC
This sequence comes from Micromonospora sp. RP3T, assembly GCF_003027925.1. Classification (GTDB taxonomy): domain Bacteria; phylum Actinomycetota; class Actinomycetes; order Mycobacteriales; family Micromonosporaceae; genus Micromonospora. The sequence continues at coordinate 43,847 of NZ_PYPS01000004.1, read as the reverse complement.
GCGCCGCGCCCCGGGCGGTGTTCTCGTCGCAGCCGGCCCGGCGGGCGACCCGGGCGACGAACTCGACCGCCCCGAACCGTTCGGCCGCCTCGGTGTGCGGCTGCGGGTTGAGCGCCCCCCGCAGCGGCTTCGGCAGTTGCGCGGCGAGGTCCAGCGCCTCGCCGCCGGTCAGCCGCTCGGCGAGCGTCCCCAGCGTGGCGGCGGTGAGCGTCGCGGCCCGGTCCTCGGCGGTGCCGGTGCGTCCGGCGACCCGGGCCACGAACGTGTGGTGGTCCATCGGTGGTACCCCCTTCGGTGCGCGCAGGCGGCTACCCGTCCCGGCGCGGCGGAAACGCGCGAGACCGGGGCGTGAGCCGCCGCGTTGCGGGTAACCGCCGCGCGGTCACGACCCCGACGACTGGCGCGAGGAGCCCGACCCATGGCGAGCTATTCGGACGTCCTTGAGTACCTGTCCGCGCTGGACTACCCGGCCGGGAAGAACGACGTCATCCGCGAGGCGGAACGGGAGGGCGCGCCGCCCGACGTGTTGCGGGCGTTGCGCGCGTTGCCGCCGGTGGACTACGCCAACGGCACCGAGGTGGCGCGGTCGGCCGGCATCGACGCGGCCCCCGAGGTCAGCCGGTCACAGCGGGCCGCCCAGGCCCGGGACGACCATTCCCGCGTCTCACAGCACGTGCGCCGCATCTGAGCCCGTCCGGCACCGCCCGGTCGCGTCGCGGCCGGGCGCGACGCCGTGCGCGACGGCGCACCGGTTGGCGGGGCCTGGCGGGGCCCGGCCGGGCCCGGCGACAGGCGGGCGCCCCGGGTCACGAACCGCGACCTGGGGCGCCACGCAACACCTGGCCCTGACGGTGCGCGCCCGAACCGGGTCGCGATCACCAGGCGGTGGATGTTCGCCCGAACCGGGCGGGCATCACTGCCACGATCATCATACGACGGGCCATCAGCCGAACGGGTGAGATTCCGGAAAGTGTGTCCGGCGGCACGTGCCTCAGCCGCGGACGCCGCCGCTGCGGTCGCGGGCCTTGAGCCGGGTGGTGGGCAGCGCGGGCGCGGGCAGCGGAGGGGCGTCGTCGGCGGCGACCGTGCCGAACCGGCGACCGGCCATCCAGTCCTCCCGCGCGGCGGCGACCTCCTCGTGCGAGCGGCCGACGAAGTTCCACCACATCACCAGTGGTTCGTCGAACGGCGCGCCGCCGAGCAGCAGCAGCCGGCTGCCCGGCGCGGCACGCACCGTCAGCGCCGTCCGGCCGGCACCCAGGTAGAGCAGCGCTCCCGGGGCGAACGCCACGTCGTCCGCCTCGGCCGAGCCGGACATCGCCAGCAGCGCGTACTCGAAGTCGGGCCGCAACCGCAGCGTGGCCGCCGCCGGACCGTGCGCCTCGAGCTGCGCGCCGAGCAGCGGGGTGTGCGCGACGGCCGGTGAGCGTACCCCGCCGAACTCCCCGACGAGCAGCGTCAGGTCCAGGTCGCCGTCGCGCCACCGGGGCAGCTCGGCGTGGTGGGCGAAGTCCGGGTCGCCGGCCCGGGCCGGGTCGGGCAGCGCGACCCAGAGCTGCACGCCGTGCATCAGCGGCGGGTGGACCAGCGGTGAGCGCTCCGAGTGGGCGATGCCCCGGCCGGAGGTCATCACGTTGAGCTGGCCGGGGCGGATCGGTTGCACGTTGCCGAGGCTGTCCCGGTGCAGGATCTCGCCGTCGAGCAGCCAGGTGACGGTCTGGAGGCCGGTGTGCGGGTGCGGCGGCACCTCCATGCCGGGCCGCTGCGCCACGTCGTCCGGGCCGAAGTGGTCGACGAAGCACCACGCGCCGACCATCCGCCGCTGCCGCTGCGGCAGCAGCCGACGAACCGTGGTGTAGCGGCCGAGCGGGACGTCGTGGCCGGGCAGCAGCACGCTGCCCGGGTCGGTGGCGCCGACGCCGGGTGGAAGCGTCTGCGCGGGCAGCGATTCGGTACGGTCCACCGCCCGAACTGTACGCTCAGTCCGCGGTGACGCTCACCGCGTTCGCGCCGGCCACCAGGTCGAGGTAGAGCCGGTCCGCCGCCCGGTCCCAGCCCGGTGAGCTGACCACGTCCCCGGCGGCGATGCCGGCGCGGCGCTCGTCGTACACGGCCAGCGAGCCGGCGCCGGACGCCACCCGCACCCGGGCCGGTGGCCCGCCCGGCACGGTCACCGTCAGCTCACTGACCCCGCCGGTCATCCGCACGGTGAGCGTGCCGTCGAGCGGCGGCAACAACAATCGGGTACGCGACGCGCCGCCGATCAGCTCGACCCCGGCGAGCCGGGCCGCGCCCAGGTCGAGCCGCTGCTCACGCACGCCACCGACGAGTCGTACCCGCCAGGTCAGCCGGGCGTTGAGCACCACCTCGACGGCGGCCGGCCCGGCGCGGCCGTTCTCGACGATCCGCAGCCGGACCCGGTCGCCGTCCACCCGCGGGCGGGGCGTCACGCCGGCGTCGTCCGGCGCGCCGATCCGGTACAGGTCGTCGCCCAGGTCGGCGGCCCGCAGCGTGAAGCTGGTCAGGCCGTCGACCAGTTCGAAGTCGGCCCGCCGTCGGTCCCCGCGCGGCGCGGTGAGCGTCTCGGTGGCGGCCACCTCGGCACCACCGACACCGCCGGAGCCGCCCGGGTCGGCGGCCGGCGAGGGCGGCGGGCCGCCCGAGAAGACCACCCCGAGACGGGCCGGGTTGGACAGCGTCACCGCGACCGCCACCGCGCCGAGCACGACCACCAGCACGGCGGCGGCGGACAGCCAGCGGGCGGCGCCGGACCACCGGGTGTCGGGCAGGTCGGCGTCGTCCCCGGATGCCGTCATGGTCGTCCCCTCTCGCCGGTCCCCACCGGGTCATACGGCTCCGTTTCCGCCACGGTTCATTCCGGCGGCGGCCGGTCCGTCAACGATTGACAGCCCTCGACGCCCGGCCTAGGTTCAGGTCGCTACCGGCCGGTAGGCATCCGTCCCGCCCCGCCGCCCCGCGCCCCGGGGCGGCACCCGTCCCCGGGGAGCAGCGATGCAGACCTCACCCACCCGCCGGCTGCTCGCCGCCGGCGCCGCCCTCGCGCTCGCGCTCGGCCTGGTCGGCGCGGCGCCCGCGCACGCCGCCGGCCACGACGACGGCAACCAGCCGCTGCCCGGCTACACCATCGTCAACCCGCCGCTGCCGCCGCTTGTCGTGGACGGCGCCGCCACCACCGTCCGGCAGGGCGTGCACGCGCACGCCGGCTACGTCGTCGAGGTCCCGGCGACGTGGAACGGCGACCTGGTGATGTGGGCGCACGGCTACCGCGGCCAGGGCACCGAACTCTCCCCCGAGCCGCCCGCGTTCGACCTGCGGCAGCGCCTGCTGTCCCAGGGGTACGCCTGGGCGTCCTCCTCGTACGACCGCAACGGCTACGACGTCCGCTCGGGCGTGCTCGGCACCCGGGCCCTCGCCGACCTGTTCGCGCGCACCGTGCGACGGCCGCACCGGGTGCTCATCGCCGGCGTCTCCCTGGGCGGGCACGTCATCGGCCGCTCGCTGGAGCAGTACCCGGGCTACTACGCCGGCGCGCTGCCGATGTGCGGGGTGCTCGGCGACCAGGAGCTGTTCGACTACCTGCTGGACTACAACCTGGTCGCGCAGGCGCTGACCGGCGTGCGCGCCTACCCACCGCCGGCCGACTACCTGACGAACGCGGTGCCCCGCATCCAGGTGGCGACCGGGCTGGCCGGCCTCACGCCCACCGGCCCGGACACCACGAACGCGCTCGGCAAACAGCTGCGTGCGGTCACCGTGGCCCGCTCCGGCGGCGTCCGGCCGGGCACCGACGCGGCGTTCGCGGTGTGGAAGGACTTCCTGTTCGGCATCGCCACCACCAACGGCGGCGACTCCCCCGCCCAGCGGCCCGGCCAGCTCGCCACGAACCTGTTCACCAGGTACGCCCCGAACCAGCCGGTGGACCTGAACGCCACCGTGCAGCGGGTCGCGCCGGAGAACCTCCGGCAGCGGCTCTCCCCCGGCCTGACCGAGGTGCCCCGGATCGCCGGCCGCCCCACCGTGCCGGTGCTCAGCCTGCACGGCCTCGGTGACCTCTTCGTGCCGTTCCGGATGGAGCAGGCGTACGCCCGCGACGTGGCCCGGCACGGCCGGTCCCGGCTGCTGGTGCAACGGGCGGTCCGCAGCACACAGCACTGCGAGTTCAGCCCCGCCGAGGCCGGCGCCGCCTGGGACGACCTGACCCGCTGGGTCCGCACCGGCCAGCGCCCGGCCGGCGACCCGGTCACCGATCCCCGGGCGGTGGCGGCGCCGGGCTTCGGCTGCCGGTTCAGCGACCCGGCCGCCTGGGCCGCCGGCACCGGCACCCGCCGCCTCTACCCGGCCTGCTGATCGTCGTCGGCGCCGTACCAGCCGCCCCGGTAGACCGTGCCCGGCCGGGGCGGGGCCGCCGGCGCGTCCGGGGTGGACCGGCGGTTGCGGCGGACCCGGCTCACCACGAACCAGCCGACACCGCCCACGACCGCCAGGATGACCACGTTCTGGAGCGTGCCGACGTACGCCTCGACCACGTGCCAGTTCTCGCCCAGCAGATAGCCGGCGAGCACGAACGCGGAGTTCCAGATCAGGCTGCCCAGCGTGGTGAAGAGCAGGAACACCGGCACCGGCATCCGTTCCACGCCGGCCGGGATCGAGATCAGGCTTCGGAAGATCGGGATCATCCGGCCGAAGAAGACGGCCTTGACGCCGTGCCGCAGGAACCACGCCTCGGTGCGATCCACGTCCGCCAGCTTGATCAGCGGCAACCGGCCGGCCAGGGCGCGCATCCGGTCCCGCCCGAGCGCCGCCCCGACGTAGTAGAGCGCCAGCGCGCCCAGCACCGACCCGAGCGTGGTCCAGGCGATCGCGCCGAACAGGCTCATCCGGCCCTGGCTGGCGGTGAACCCGGCCAGCGGCAGGATGACCTCGCTGGGAATGGGCGGGAACAGGTTCTCCAGCGCCACCGCGAGCCCGGCCCCGGGGCCGCCGAGGCGTTCCACCAGGCCGGTGACCCAGCCGACGGGTCCTTCGCCGGCCGGCTCCGCGGCCCGCGCGGCACTCACCCGGGGGCCGGCGAGCAGCTGTGCGTTTCCGATCATCCGACCACGGTACGGGGCAACCCGACCGGCGACCACGGAAAGCGGCACCGGTTACGGCCGAACCGCGGATCGCCCGGCCGGGTCGCGGTCACCCGGCCGGACCGTCCGACGCCGGCCGGTCAGCCGCCCGCCACGCAACCGGTCGTAGGCGTCGAGCAGCCGGCGCAGCGCGGCGGCGGTGGCGCCGTCGAGCTTGTCGTCCTCGGCCGCGTCCTCGATCCGCTCGTGCAGGTCCTCGACCCGCTTGGCACGGTCCCTGAGCTTGCCCCGGTCCAGCTCGGCTGCCTTCTTCCGCAGGTCGTCGGCGGTCTTGCGGTCGATCAGCCGGGCCGCCTCGGCGCGGTCCAGCAGAGCGGTGAAGCGGTCCGCGAGCTGTCGGGCGGTGACCGGCTCGGTCGCCGCCGACGACGGCGCGACGCGGGTCGGCGCCGGGCGGGCGCTGCTCGACGCGGACGCGGGCGGTGGGACCACGACCGACGGCGTGGCGGCCCGCGGCGTCCCGGCGCGGCTGTCGAAGACCAACGCGCCGACCAGCGCGAGCAGCAGCACCACCGCGCCGGCGACCAGCACGCCGGTGAGCCGGTTCGGCGGGACCTCCGGGCGGGTCGGCGGGACCGGGCGGGCCCCCACGGCGGGCCGCTCGATCAGCGTGGCCGGGTGCGCCACCCGGGAGACCGTGGGCAGGACCGCGGTCGGCGGGTCGACCGGGCGGCCGGCGCCGAGCCGGTCGGCGACCCGGGCGGCGGTGGGTCGCCGGGCCGGGTCGAGGGCCAGGCAGTCCAGCACCAGGTCGGCGACGTCGGCGGGCAGCCCGGGCACCCGCAGCGGCGGCACCGGGGGACGCCGGTCCCGCAGGTCGACCACGTCGTCCCAGGTCCGCACCGGCAGCGGGGGCCGACCGGTGAGGCTGCGGTAGAGCAGCGCGCCGAGCGCGTACACGTCACCGGCCGGGTGGGTGGGCCCGGGATCGAGTCGTTCCGGGGCGAAGTAGGCAGGGGTGCCGGCCAGCGGTTCACCGGCCGGCCCGGCAGCCGGTTGGTGCGGGCCGGCCGGCGCGGCGATGCCGAAGTCGAGCACCTTCGCGCCGGTCTCGGTGAGCATCACGTTGGCCGGCTTCACGTCCCGGTGCACCACGCCGATCCGGTGCGCGGCGGCCAGCGCGGCGGCCACCTGCCCGGCGGTCCGGAGCGCGTCCGGCCAGGCCAGCGGCCCGCCGGCCAGCCGGTCGGCAAGTGTCTGACCGGCCACCAGCTCCATCACCAGGTACGGCGTCACCACCCCGCCGGGCAGCGTGGCCTCGCCGTAGTCGTACACCTGGGTCACGTGCGGGTGGGTGAGCCGCGCGGCGGCGCGGGCCTCACGCTGGATGGTGGCGCGCAGCTGCGGGTCGGCGGCGAGCCGTCCGGCGAGCGCCTTGACCGCGACCGGACGGTGCAACACCTCGTCGTCGGCGCGCCACACCTCGGACATCCCGCCGAGCCCGATGCGCTCGCGCAGGACGTACCGGTCGTGCAGCCGGAGGTCGGGCGTGAACGGCGACATGATCCCCCAGTCTGCCCGGCCACCCCCGGGCCGCACCAACCCGCATCCGGCTCGTGCCGGGCGGCGCGTCGGTCAGGGCTTGCGGGCCACCCCGCCGTACATGCTGACGTCGGCCGCCGAGGGTCGCGGCTCGGGCTCGCCGTCGGCGCGCCACTCGGCCACCGAGCAGACGCCCGGCTCGACCATGTCGAGGCCGGCGAAGAAGCGCACGAACTCGTCCCGGCCACGCAGGTTGATGGTGCCGTGCGGGCCGCCGCGGGCCGCCGCCCTCGCCTCGTTCGCGAGCGGGGCCGGCAGGTGGTCGTGGGTGGCGTGCGAGGCGACCAGGTAGCTGCCGGAAGGCAGCGCGTCCAGCAGCCGGCCGACCGTGGCGTAGGGGTCGTCCGGGTCCGGCACGAAGTGCAGCACCGCGATGAGCATCAACGCGACCGGCTCGGACAGGTCCAGCGTGCGGCGCAGGTCGGGGTGGGCGAGGATCTTCTCCGGGTCGCGCAGGTCCGCGTCGAGGTAGGCGGTGGCGCCCTCGGGTGAGCTGGTGAGCAGCGCCCGGGCGTGGGCCAGCACGATCGGGTCGTTGTCGACGTAGACCACCCGGGCGCGCGGGTCGGCGGCCTGGGCCACCTCGTGCGTGTTGTCCGCGGTCGGGATGCCGGTGCCGATGTCGAGGAACTGGCGGATGCCCGCCTCGGCGGCCAGGTGCCGGACCGCGCGCCGCAGGAACCGCCGGTTCTCCAGCGCGCTGAGCCGGATCGTCGGGAAGGCGGCGGCCATCGCGTCGCCGGACTCCCGGTCGGCCTGGAAGTTGTCCTTGCCGCCGAGCCAGTAGTTGTACCGCCGGGCCGGGTGGGCCACCGAGGTGTCGATCCGGTCGGCCGGGTGGCCCGGCTCGGTCGCCGTGCCGCTCGTCTCGCTGGTCAAGGCCGCCTCCACGACTCGCACGCCACCGTTGCGGGGCGGACGTGCGTCCACTGTCTCCGGTCGCCGGTCATGGTATAGCCCGCCGCGGCGACGGTCAGGCCGGGTAGAGCTCGTCGCGGACCCGGGCCAGCAGCTCCGGGGTGCGCTCCGGCGGCGCGGCCTCGACGCACAGCCGCTCCATCGCCTCGGCGTAGTAGTCGAGGTCGTCGCGCTTGTCGAGGTAGATGGCGCTGGTCAACTGCTCGATGTAGACGATGTCCGGCAGGTCCTCGTCGCCGAAGCGCAGGATGCTGAACGCGCCGCTGGCGGCCGCGTGCCCACCGGCGGTGAACGGGACGATCTGGAGCCGCACGTGCGGCGCGGCGGTCGCCTCGATCAGTGCGTCCAGCTGCTCACGCATCACCGCGGCGCCGCCGATCGGCCGCCGCAGCACCGCCTCGTCCAGCACCGCCCACAGCTGCGGCGGGTTGGCGCGACGCAGCAGCTCCTGGCGCTCCATCCGCAGGTCGACGCGCCGGTCCAGCTCCATCGGCGCGGCGCCGCGGTGCCCGAGCAGGATCACCTCCCGCGCGTACGCGGCGGTCTGCAGCAGGCCCGGCACGAACTGCACCTCGTACGTGCGGATCAGCGCGGCGGCGGCCTCCAGCCCCAGGTAGGACTGGAACCAGGCGGGCAGCACGTCGCCGTAGCGGTGCCACCAGCCCGGGCTGTTCGCGTCCCGGGCCAGCTTGAGCAGCGCGGCGCGCTCGTCCGGCGCGGTGACGCCGTAGAGCGTGAGCAGGTCGGCGACATCGCGTTCCTTGAAGCCGACCCGACCCAGCTCCATCCGGCTGATCTTGGACTCGGAGGAGCGGATCTCCCAGCCGGCACCCTCCCGGCTGACTCCGGCGCCCTCCCGCAGGCGGCGCAGCTGCGCACCGAGCAGCATGCGCAGCACCGTGGGACCACTTGTCGGTCCACCCTCGACGGGCACCGTGACCACCTGACCGCCCTCGCATCCCGGCTGCTCCCGACCGGGTGCCCTCCCGGCCGACGAGTAAGCATGCCATGAACCGACAGTGAGGTGAACTCCTCCGGACGGTGGAATCAGTCCCGTCCACGGGACGGCGGGATCAGGTGGTCGAAGTCCCCGTCCCGGGCGCCGAGCACGAACGCCTCGATCTCGTCCACGGTGTAGATCAACGCCGGCCCGTCGGGGTGCCGGGAGTTGCGTACCGCGATGCCGCTGCCGCCGGGCAGCTCGGCCAGCTCGACGCAGTTGCCGCTGGGATTGCTGCGGCGACTCTTCAACCACTGCATCGGGGGCAACTCGGTCACGGGTACGCCGTTCGGGGGCGATTGCATGGGCGTCCTTCGGGAAGAGCCAGCCGAGGCCGCGGGGAGGGGCGGTGGGTGGCGACGTCTGTCGACTGAGGTTTGGAATGCACGTGCATCTGCTATTGCATCTGCAATGGACAGCGAGCATGATAACCGAACTACGGTGTGCCGGGTCGCTCACTTTCGGTGACCTGAACCCGGCCCTCGGAAGCCGCTGCGCGCGGCCGGGGACTGGTGAGGAGGGCGCGTGCCGGATCCGATGACCGTCGCCTCCGGCATCTCCGCCGCCGGCGCGCTGCTCTCCGCCTGGCAGCTCCGCCGCCGGGCCGTCCGCGCCGAGGCCGAGCTGGAACTGCTCCAGGCGGAGCTGGCCGCCGAGCGGCACGCCGCCAGCCACGACCCGCTCACCGGGCTGCCCAACCGCCGCGCCTTCTTCCGGCTGGCCGCCGCCCTGCTCACCGATCCCGCCGGGCAGCCCCTGGTGGCGGTGGTGCTCGACCTGAACGGCTTCAAACAGGTGAACGACCGCTACGGGCACGCCGCCGGGGACCAGGTGCTGGTCAGCGTGGCCCAACGACTGGCCGCCTTCGCCGGCAACAACCTGGTGGCCCGACTCGGCGGTGACGAGTTCGCCGGCCTGCTGGCCAGCCCCACCGCCGACCGGCGCTGGATCGAGCACGCCACCCGCCGGCTCTGCGAGGCGCTGGCCGCGCCGATCCCGCTCGGCGGGCGCAGCATCCGGGTCACCGCCTCGGTCGGGCTCGCCCCGGTGCACGGCCCCGCCCAGCTCACGGACGCGCTGTGCCGCGCCGACGCCGCCATGTACGAGGCGAAGACGCTCGGCGCCGTCCGCCCACCCCGCCAACTCGTCGCCGAGCACTGACCCGGCCGAGGGTCAGCGCCGTCCGGCCCTCCGGGCGGGCGTGGACTCCGGGCGGGCGTGAACTCCGCGAGCCGGTGGCTCAGCGCCAGCCGTAGCCGGCGCGCAGCGCCTGGCCGACCCGGTCGAACCGGGGCCGGTCCAGCACCGCGCCCTCCCGGCGGATGCTGTCCTCGCGCATGGTGAGCACCCGGTCCAGGCGCACCCAGCTCGGCCGTCGGTCCCGGTCCCACTCCCCCGGGCCGAGCGACAGCCAGTGCCGCTGGCCGTCCCGCTCGCCCTGACTGGACAACATCAGCCCGAACAGCGTGCGGCTCTGCCGGCCCACCACCAGCACCGGCCGGTCCTTGCCCTGCCGCGGGTCGTCCTCGTAGGGCACCCAGGTCCAGACGATCTCCCCCGGGTCGGCCTGCCCGTCCGGCTCCGGCGCGTACGACAGCTCGCGGCGCTGCAACGCGCTGACCTGGCGCCGGCGCGCGACCTGCGCCGGAATCGGTCCGCCCGGGCGGGCCGGCGCGGCGGCACCCCCGGTGATCCGACCGAGCCGGGACGCCACGTTCCTCAACAGACCTGCCACGTCCGGCAGCCTAGCGGGTCGGCGCGCGGGGGAAACCGGTGGCGGGCCCACCGCCCGGTTCGCCACCATGCGGCGGTGACCGTTCCCCGCCACCAGATCCGGGCCGCCTTCACCGACGGCACCGTCACCGTCTACCAGGCGTACCCGGCGGAGATCGCCGACGCGGCGCTGGCCGCCGGCCGGTTCGTGCCGCCGTTCAAGCGGGAGCGGATGACCTGGGTCAAGCCGTCGTTCCGCTGGATGATGTACCGCTGCGGCTGGGCGCTCAAGCCCGGCCAGGAACGGGTGCTCGCGGTCGAGATCAGCCGCGCCGGGTTCGAGTGGGCGCTTCGGCACGCCTGCCTCAGCGACCACGACCCGCGGCTGCACCCGGACCGGGACGCCTGGCGTCGGGCCCTGCGGGCCAGCCCGGTTCGCGTGCAGTGGGACCCGGAACGGTCGCTGCGGCTGGCCCCGCTGTCCCACCGGTCGGTGCAGGTGGGCCTCTCCGGCGAGGCGGTCCGGCGGTACGTCGACGAGTGGCTGGTCGGCCTCACCGACGTCACCGCGCTGGCCCGGTCGGTGCACGGCCGGCTCACCGCCGGCGACGAGGCCGGCGCGACGGCGCTGCTCCCGCGGGAACGGCCGTACCCGTTGCCGCCGGAGGTGGCGCGCGTGATCGACGCCGACTGACCGTCCGGGTCGGCGGCACCCCTGCCGGCGGTCCGGGTGGCGGGCCCGGCGGGCGGTCAGCCCGGGCGGCGGGCCAGGACGAGCGTGGTGCGCAGGTCCAGCAGGACCGTGCCGCCGAAGCCGTCGACCGCGGCGCCGACCGCGGCGCGGACCCGCTCGCGCAACTCGGGCGGACGGCGCAGCTGCGGTGAGAACGTGTCGACGAGTCGCAGGTAGGCGGCGGTGTCCAGCGGCACCGACCGGCGGAACCGGGACAGTCGCAGGTCGGTGAAGCAGCCGCTGTCGGCGATGTCGTCGTGGAACCAGCCGTCGGCGCGGTCGCCCCGGTCGCCCGGGTCGGCGGAGGTGAACGCGGCCCGGATCGCCTCGGCCTGCGCCGCCTCGACGTAGGCGTAGCGGTGGCTGAGGACGGCGAGCGTGCCGCCGGGACGCAACGCGTCGTGCGCGCGCCGGTTGCGGGTGGCCGGGTCGAGCCAGTGCCAGGCCATCGCGCAGGCCAGCACGTCGACGCCGCCGGCCGGCGGGGGCCACTGCTCGAAGCTCGCGGTCACCACGCGGACGCCCGGGAACCGCTCGGCGAGCACGGTGGCCATCCGCGCGTCCGGCTCGACGCAGGTCGTGGTCGCGCCGAGACCGAGCAGCACGGCGGTGGCGAGTCCGGTGCCGGCGCCGATCTCGACCAGGGTGCCGAGCGGTCCGCCGTGGTGGGCGCGGATCGCGTCCGCGAGCTCGGTCGGGTAGCCCGGTCGGGCCTCGTGGTACGTGCCGGCCGTCTCCCCGAACAGTTGCGACATGGCCGCCATCCTCCCAGATCCGGACGGGGTCGCACCCGGTCCCGCCGGACTGTCCGCGCTGCGGTGGGTACGGAAGCGCGGAGCGGGTCCCTGTCTACGCTGCCCGGCATGGAGTTGCCACGCGATCTGCCGCTGTTCGAGCGCCGCGCCGTGCGGCTGGTGGTGCTCGACACCGCCGATCGGCTGCTGCTGTTCCACACCCGCGACCCGGAGCATCCCGACCTGGGGGTGTGGTGGGAACTGCCGGGCGGTGGGCTGGACCCGGGTGAGACGTACCGGGAGGCGGCGGTGCGGGAGCTGCGCGAGGAGACGGGCATCGTGGTCGCGCCGGCTGCGATCGGCGCGCCCAGTTGGCGACGGCGGGCCAGTTTCCGGCACCGGCAGCGCCGGCACCTCCAGGACGAGGTGGTGGTGCCGGTGCGGCTGCCCGGGCCGGGACCGGACGTGGACGGCGCCCAGCGGATGGACTACGAGGTGGAGGACTACTTCGGGTTCCGCTGGTGGCCGGTGGCCGAGGTGCTCGCGGAGCGGCCGCGCTGCTATCCCGGCCGGCTGCCTGAGCTGCTGCCGACGTTCCTGGCCGGCGAGGAGATCGACGAGCCGTTCGAACTGTGGTCCTGAGCCGGCGTGCCGACGGGTGCCTCAACCGGCAGAGTGGGACGGATGAATCCACTCCACGCCCCCCTGGCCCGGTACGCCGAACGGCTGCACACCGCCGCCGGCGACACCCACCACGTCGCGTCGCCGCTGGGCGCCTGGCTGCTGCTGGCGCTCACCGGTCCGGCCGCCACCGGACAGGCCCGGGCGACGCTCGGCGAGGCGCTCGGGGTCGACCCGGACGACGCCGCCGCGTCGGCCCGGGCACTGCTGGCCGCGCCGCACCCGATGGTCGCCGCGGCCACCGCGCTGTGGGAGCGGACGCCGTTCGAGGAGTTGACCGGGTGGCGGGCCGGGCTGCCCGAGCGGACCGAGCGCGGACCACTGCCGGACCAGGCGGCGCTGGACGCGTGGGCCCGGGACCGCACCGGTGGCCTGGTGCGGCGGTTCCCGGTCGACGTCGCGCCGGAGACGCTGCTCGTCCTGGCGAGCGCGCTGGCCACCCGGGTGTCCTGGGCCGACCCGTTCGAGCTGGCCCCGGCCGGGGAGCTGGGCGCGGGCAGCGCGTGGGCCGGCCGGTTGCGGCAGGTGCTGCGGACGCCGCCGGTCGGGCACCGCTGCGCGGTGGTGGGCACCGAACGGGCCGGTGACGTCGCGGTGCACGTGGCGCCGGCGCGCGCGGGCGACGACGGCGCCGGGATGCTGGTGGTGTCCGTGGCCGCCGCGCCGCAGGTGCCGTCCGACGTGGTGCTGGCCGCCGCGCAGCAGGTGGCCGTGGCCGCCGCTGTCGCGCCGGACGGGCCGGTGCCCGGGCAGCGGTCGTTGTTCGACCTGCCGCTGGGCGAGGGCCCACTCGGGACGGTGCGTGAGCAGCCGTCCCGGACGTTCGCCCGGGACGGCCGGGAGGAGCGCGCCACCGCCGTGCTGCCGTGCTGGGCGGCGGAGAGCCGGCACGACCTGACGTCGGCCGGGTTCGGCTTCGACGCGGCGGCGCGGGCGCTGGGCGGACTGCTCGGGTTGGCCGAGCCGCCGTTCTCCGCGGCGCAGTCGGCGGTGGCCCGGTTCGGTCGCTACGGCTTCGAGGCCGCGGCGGTGACCGCGTTCGGGATGGTGGCCGGGCTGCCTCCGGAGGGTGTGGCCCGGGTCGCCGACCTGCGCTTCGGCCACCCGTACGCGGTGGTGGCGGTGGCCACGGACGCCGCCGGCGGCCCGTGGCACGCCCTGCCCGTCTACTCCGCGTGGATCACGGACCCGGCGGAGGTCCCCGCCGACGAGGCCGCCTGACGCGGGCGGCTCGTGCCCCCGGGCCGACGGGTCGCGTTCCGCGGCCCCGGGTCGGCGGCGCTGCGGATCGGCTCAGGACGCCGTCCGCGGCCCGTACCGTTCGGCGGCCCGCGCCCTGGCCTTCGCGGCCTCCACCTCGCGGTCCCGGGACGGCGCCGTCGTCACGAGGCCGTCCAGCAGGGTCCGGGTGGCGGCCGCGACGGCACGGACCGCCTCGTCGAACGCCGCCTGGTTGGCCGCGGACGGCCGGGTGGCGCCGCTGACCTTGCGCACGTACTGCACGGCGGCGGCTTCGATCTCGTCATCGGTCGCGGGCGGCTCGAAGTTGTGGAGCACGCGAATGTTCCGGCACATGCCTCCACCATGCCAGCCCGCACCGACACCCGCACCGACCGAGGCTTGACAGGCCGCCGTCGGGTGCGGCACCGTTGCCCCGACCACGCGATCGGCGTGGCACCACGCATGAGGGAATGACGCCTGTGATCCAGGTAGGCCGAGCGGCCGCCTGAGTGTCGACCGCGTGACGGATGACCCGTCGCGCCGTACGGCCACGGTTCGGCGGTCCGACGCATGTCCGTCCACCGTCGTTTCTCTCCTGCATCGGAGCATTAAGTTGATCATGGATGCTCGCATCCAACAAAGCGTCGTCGCCACTCTGTCGACGCGCCCCGCGGCCCTGGACGTGGGGCCGTTCGTGGTGGGTGTCGACCCGACCACGGCCAGCCCGCACATCAACTACGCCACGCCGCGTCCCGGCGAGGCCGTCACCGCGGCCGACGTCACCGCGCTGATCGACGCCTTCCGGGCGGCGGGGCGTCGCCCCCGCCTGGAGTACGTCGCCAGTTGCGCCCCCGCCCTGGAGGCGCTGCTGCTCGCCGCCGGGTTCGTCCCGGAAGCCCGGCACACCTACCTGCTCTGTGTGCCCGACACCCTGCGGACGCCACCCACGCCCGACGACGTCGCACTGGTCGAACCGGACGACGACGAGCAGCGCGCCGCGTTGATCGGCGCACAGAACGACGCCTTCGGCGAGGCCGCGCCGGCCACCGCCGCGGACGTCGCCCGGCTCCGGCGCCAGCAGGAGGCCGGCGGCGTGGCCGTCATGGCGGTCGCCGGGTCCGGCGCCTGCCTGGGTGGCGGCGGGGCGGCCCGGCCCACCGACGGGGTGAGCGAGGTGGCCGGCATCGCCGTCCGCGAGCCGTACCGCCGCCGGGGGCTGGCCGGCGCGATCACCGCCGAGACGACCCGGCGACTCTTCGCCGCGGGCGCCCAGGTCGCCTGGCTGGAGGCCGGCGGGGCGGAGTCGTGGCGGGTGTACCAGCGCGTCGGCTACCTACCCGCCGGCGAACGCCTCTACCTCGCCATGACCTGACCCCCGGCGAACAAGGAGTTCGCGTCGGCCCCGGGCTCGGGAACCGACGCGAACTCCTTGATCAACAGGGCGGAACAGGCCCGGTCAGACCGGGACGGCCTCCCGGGTCTCCGCCTTGGCGGCCAGGCGCTTCTCCCGCTCCTGGGCGCCGATCAGGTCGTCCGGCAGGGAGTCCTCGACCTCCAGGTCGAAGCGACGCAGCAACCGGATCCCGAAGCCGCCCAGGGTGATCAGGATCAGGATCACCCCGAAGCAGACGTACGCGAAGCCGATGCCCCGGCCCGGACCGGTACCGATCACCGCGCCCACGCTGCCGGCCAGCGACCCGCCCGGGGCGAGCATCGGCTCGAACAGCGCGGTGGCGGCCGGTGCCAGCAGCGCGAACCCGATCGGCAGCGTGGACCACGAGATGGTCTGGTTCAGGCTGAACACCCGACCGTGGAAACGCTGCGGCACCTTCACCTGAACGATCGTCGCGTAGATCGACTGCGCGGTGGTCATCGCCATGGCCAGCCAGCAGAAGCCCACGCAGATCATTACGATCGAGGCGTCCAGGCCGATCAGCACGCAGCCGATCGCGGTGCCCAGGTTGCCGATCAGCACGCCGATCATCCGGCGCTTGCGCGGCCCGCCCCACAGCGACATCAGTACGCCACCGAGCACCGCGCCCACCGCCTCGGCGAGCGCGACCTGCGCCACCTGCGTCGGGCTGCCGAACGACAGCACCAGCGGGGTGGTCAGCACCAGCGCCGGCGCCAGGAAGATGTTGCCCAGCGCGAAGTAGCCGAGCATGAGCCGGAACCCGCGGTGCTGCCACGAGTAGCGCATGCCGTTCGCGATGGCCACCAGCAGCCGTTCCCGGGGCCGCCAGCCGAGCAGGTCCGGGAAGCGGACCACGGCCAGCGTGAGCACCGCGACCACGTAGCTGGCCACGTCGACGATCAGGATGCCCTTGAGTTCGATGGCGGCGAGCAGACCGGCGGCGAACGCCGGCATGAGCAGCGTGGCCACACCGGTGGAGAGCTGGGTGATGCCCATCGCGTGCCCGAGGTAGCGCTTGGGCACGAGCTGCGGCACCGCCGACTGGAACGCGATCCGTTGGAACGAACCGGCCACCGAACTGAACGCCACCAGCAGGTAGATGTGCCAGAGCACCAGGTTGTCGGTCCACAGCAGGGCGGCCAGCACCAGCTGGATCGAGCCGGCGACGCTGCTGGCCAGCATCATGATCCGGCGTCGGCTGACCCGGTCCACGAGGGCGCCGGCCACCGGCAGCATGAGCACGCCGCAGATCAGCGCCAACGCCCAGAGCAGACCGAGGTCGGCCACCGAGCCGGTGCGGTTGAACAGCCAGATCGGCAGCGCGAACGCGGTCAGCGCCGAGCCGGTGCTGGAGACGAGCTGCCCGACGGTGACCGCCAGGAACCGGCCCATGCTCGGCTTGACAGTGGTGGCCGGCGTGCGCTCCTCGCCGACCCGGAGCATGTCGTGCACCGCCCAGCCGGCGTCCTCGCCCCGGGCCGCCGGATCCAGCCCGGTGAGGTCACCGGCCACCACCGCGGGATGCGCGCGGGTGACGATCTCCGCCAGCTCCTCGGCCCGGTACTTCAGGAAGAAGTGCCCGGCCTGGTCGAGCACCACCAACCCCAGCGTGTCGCTGAGGAACTGCCACTCGGCGTACCGCTCGCGGTAGTAGTCGGTGACCGGGTCCTCGGAGCCGACCACCGAGATGATCGGCGCGCGCAGCTTCGTCGCCTGCCGGTCCAGCAGCCGGGTGAAGTACTCCTCCGAGGCGCGGGAGTCGGCCCGCATGTTGCTGATGATCCGGTCGGCCTGCTCCGGGTCCAACTCGTCGGTGTCCACGCCCATCGACTTCAGCCAGCTCGCGTAGTGCTTGTTGCTGCGGAGCTGCTCGAGGCGGTTGCGCGCGGCGGCGAACGGGCCCTTCGGGCGGGCGAACGGGAACATCGCGCCGATGTAGACGGCGGCCAGGTCCCGGCCGGCCGCCTCCACCTTGCGGGCCACCTCGGCGACGATCGCGCTGCCCACGCCGCAGTGGCCGTAGAGCGCGATCGGGCCCTCGACCCGCTCCACGATCTCGTCCGCGACCCGGGTGGTCAGCTCGTCGAACGGCAGCGCGTCCTCGGTGAGACCGACGTCGTGGCCGGGGATGGCGAGCGACCACAGCCCGTACCCGGCCGGCAGCGCGTCCGCGAGCGGCTGGTAGACGATGGCGCTGCCGCCGCCGTACGGGACGCAGACGTACGTCAGCACCCGCTTGGCCACCGGGATCGGCTTGGTCAGCTCGTAGAGCAGCCGGCGCGGCCCCTCCTGGGTGGCGTCGCCGGAGATGAACGCGGCCAGGTCCCGGATGGTGCGCTTCTGGAACAGGTCCATCACGCCGACCGCCCGGCCGCCCAGCTCCGCCTTGCGGATCTTGGCGACCACCTGGGTGGCGAGCATGGAGTGCCCGCCCAGGTCGAAGAAGTCGTCGTCGATGCCGAGCGTCTCCACGCCCAGCACCTCCGACCAGATCGCCGCGAGGGCCCGCTCGGTGTCGTCGCGCGGCTCGACGAGCGCCACCGACGCCTCGCGGGTGACCACCGGCGCGGGCAGCGCCTTGCGGTCGAGCTTGCCGTTCGGGGTCAGCGGCAACGCGTCGAGCGTGACGAACGCGGCCGGCACCATGTACTCCGGCAGCGTGTCCTTGAGCGCCGCCTTCAGCGCGGCGTGCTCGGCCGCCCCCACCAGGTACGCGGTGAGCCGCTTGTCGCCCGGGCTGTCCTCGCGGACGATCACCGTGGCCTCGGTGACGTCGGGCTGCTCGCGCAGCGCGCTCTCGATCTCGCCCAGCTCGATGCGCAGGCCGCGCAGCTTGACCTGGTGGTCGATCCGGCCGAGGAACTCGATCACCCCGGCGCCGTCCGGCCCGACGACCCAACGGGCCAGGTCGCCGGTGCGGTAGAGCCGGGCCCCCGGCTCGCCCGAGAACGGGTCGGGCACGAACTTCTCCGCGGTCAGCGCCGGCCGCCGGTGGTAGCCGCGGGCCAGGCCGACGCCGCCGATGTGCAGCTCACCGGCGACACCGACCGGGCACTGCGCTCCCGACGCGTCGAGCACGTGCAGCCGCAGGTTCGCGATCGGCGCGCCGATCGGCACGCTCGTCACCTGCGCCAGCCGGTCCGGCTCACACGCCCAGGAGGTGACGTCGATGGCAGCCTCGGTCGGGCCGTACAGGTTGTGCAGGCCGCACCAGGGCAGCCGGGCGGTGAAGTCGACCGCCGAGGTCAGCGGCAACTCCTCGCCGGAGCAGATCACCCGCCGCAGCGCGGTGGCCGCCTCGACGCCCTCCTCGGCCAGGAACACGGTCAGCATCGACGGCACGAAGTGGGTGGTGGTGATCCGTTCGGACACCAGCAGGTCGCGCAGGTAGCCGGCGTCCTTGTGCCCGCCGGGCTTGGCCAGCACCAACCGGGCGCCGGTGCGTAGCGGCCAGAAGAACTCCCAGACCGACACGTCGAAGCTGGCCGGCGTCTTCTGGAGCACCGCGTCGTCGGCGCCGAGACCGTACGTCTGCTGCATCCAGTCGAGCCGGTTGACGATGCCCCGGTGGGTGTTCGGCACCCCCTTCGGGCGGCCGGTGGAACCGGAGGTGTAGATGACGTACGCCAGGTGTTCCGGCCCGGCCAGCGGCGTCGGGTCGGTGACCGGTTGGTCGGCCCAGACCGTCGCGTCGTCGAGGTCGAGCACGGTGGCCGAGGTGGCCGGCAGCACGTCACGCAGGTGCGACCGGACCAGCACCACCGGCGCGTCCGCGTCGGTGACCATGAAGGCCAGCCGGTCCGCCGGGTACTCCGGGTCCAGCGGCAGGTAGGCGCCGCCGGCCTTGAGCACGCCGAGCAGGCCGGCGACCAGCTCGACCGAGCGTTCCGCGCACACCCCGACCAGCGTCTCCGGGCCGACGCCGGCCGCGCGCAGCCGGTGCGCGATCCGGTTGGCCTCGGCGTTCAGCTCCGCGTACGTGCGGCTGGTCCCGTCGATGGTGACCGCGACCGCGTCCGGGGTGGTGGCGGCGCGCTCCTCGACCGGGCCGTGCAGCGTCTCGTCGCGGGGGAAGTCCGCCGCGGTGTCGTTCCAGCCGGCGAGCAGCTCCCGCTCGACGTCGGACAGCAGCGGCAGCCGGGACACCGGAGTGTCCGGCGCGGCGACGATCGCGTCCAGCAACGCGGTCCACCGCCGGGCCATCCGCTCGACAGTGGCCCGGTCGAACAGGTCGGTGTTGAAGACCAGCTTCCCCCAGAGCCCGTCGACGGTCTCCACCGCGTGCAGCTCGAAGTCGAACCGGGTGGCCTGCAGCTCCATCGGGGTCCACTCGAACGTGACCTCGTCGGAGCGGGACACGCCGCGGAACCGGCCCATCTCGTAGTTCTGGAGCACGAACATGGTCTGGAACACCGGCGAGCGGCTCACGTCGCGCGGCAGACCCAGCTCGTGCACCACCTTGGCGAACGGCACCTCGGCGTGCTCGAAGCCGTCGAGCACGTTGCGCCGGGTGCGGGCCAGCAGCTCGGTGAAGGTCGGGTCCCCGGCCAGCTCGGTCCGCAGCGGCAGCATGTTGATGAACATGCCGACCACGTTCTCCAGCTCCGGCGCGGACCGGCCGGCCACCGACGCGCCGACCGCGAAGTCGTCCTGACCGGCGTGCCGGGCCAGCAGCACCTGGTACGCCGACAGCAGCGTCATGAACAGCGTGCCGCCGCTGTCCCGGGTGAGCGCGTTGAGCGCCTCGGTGGCCGCCGGGTCGAGCTGGAACTCGACGAAGTCGCCCCGGTAGGTCTGGGTGGCCGGGCGGGGCCGGTCCAGCGGCAGCTCCAGCGGCGTGATGCCGGCGAGGCGCTCCTTCCAGTAGTCGACGTGTGCCCGGGCCTGCGGACCGTCCAGCTCCCGGGCCTCCCAGACGGCGAAGTCGCCGTACTGGATCGGCAGGGCCGGCGGCTCGCCGCCCCGGTACAGCGTGATCAGGTCGCGCAGCAGCACGTCCACCGACCAGCCGTCACCGACGATGTGGTGCTGACCGAGGAACAGCACGTGGTCCTCGGCCGAGAGCCGGATCAGCAGCGCGCGCAGCAGCGGACCGTGCGCCAGGTCGAACGGCTCGGCCGCCGCGGCGTCGACGAGCGCCTGCGCGGCGGTCTCGTCGGCGGCCTCCACCACGGTCAGCGGCACGTCCGGGGTGTCGGCGACCACCACGGTGGGGCGGCCGTCGGCGTCGGCCGGGAAGCGGGTGCGCTGCGACTCGTGCCGGGCGGCGAGCGCGGCCAGGGCCGCGCGCAGCGCGTCGACGTCGAGCGGTCCACGCACCCGCAGCGGCACCGCGATGTGGTACGCGGCCTCGCCCGGGGCGATCTGGTCCATGAACCAGACCCGCTCCTGGGCGTAGGACAGCGGCACCGGCGCGCCGTCGGGCCGGGGGGTGATCCGGGCCGCGGGGGCGGACTGGCGGGCGCGCAACCGCTTGGCGATCAGCGCCTGCCGGGCCGCCTCGCGGGCCGGATCCTTCAGGTCGGTCATCAGTTGGTTCCCTCTTCCGCCGCGAGCAGCGCGGCGACCTCGGTGTCGGAGAGGCCGTCGAGTTCGGCGGCGATCCGCTGTTCGATCTGGCCGGCCAGGTCGGCCACCACGGGGCTGGAGAACAGCGCCCGCATGGGCAGGTCGACGTCCACCTCGGCGCGGATCCGGGCCATCGCCCGCATGCCGCGCAGCGAGTTGCCGCCGAGCGCGAAGAAGTCGTCGAGCGCGCCGACCTTCTCCACCTGGAGGATGTCGGCGTACACCTCGGCGACCAGCGCCTCGGCCTCGGTACGCGGGGCGACGTAGCTGTCCTCGGCCGGTTCGGTGGCCGCCGGGGCGGGCAGCGCGGCGCGGTCCAGCTTGCCGTTCGGGGTCAGCGGCAGCGCGTCCAGCCGGACCAGGGCGGCCGGCACCAGGTGCGCCGGCAGCTCGCGGGCCAGCTCGGCGCGGACCGAGTCCTCATGGGCGGGCCCGACCAGGTAGCCGACCAGCGTCGGCTCGCCACCGTCGGTGCGCACCGCGGCGGCGGCGGCTCGCACGTCCGGGTGGGCCAGCAGCGCGGCCTCGACCTCGCCCAGCTCGATCCGCATGCCCCGCACCTTGACCTGGTCGTCGCGGCGGCCCAGGTAGTCGAGCGTGCCGTCGGGACGCCAGCGGGCCAGGTCGCCGGTGGCGTACATGCGCGCGCCGGGCGGGCCGTACGGGTCGGGCAGGAAGCGCTCGGCGGTGAGGCCGGGCCGGTCGTGGTAGCCGCGGGCAAGCTGCGCGCCGGTGACGTACAGCTCCCCGACCACGCCCGGTGGGACCGGCTGGCCCGCGGCGTCGAGCAGCAGCGCGCCGGTGTTCCAGGTGGGCGTGCCGATCGGCACCGGGCCGGGCGGGACCGGTTCGCCGGGGGCGATCCGGGCCGCGACGCAGCCGACGGTGGCCTCGGTCGGGCCGTACTCGTTGACCACCGCCACGTCGGGGTACGCGGACCGCCAGCCGGCGAGCTGCTCGCCGCTGAGCGCCTCGCCGCCGATCACCAGGTCGACAGTCGGCGACAGCTCGCCGTCGAGCAGCGGCAGGTGGCTCGGGGTGACCTTGAGGAAGGACGGCCGGCCACCGACCCGCGCGGCCGGGGAGTCGATCGCGGCGAGCCGGACCGTGCCGCCGGCGGTGAGCGTGCCGAGCAGGCCGGTGACGGTGAGGTCGAACGAGACCGGCGAGTGCAGCAGCGCGGTGCCGGCCAGCCCCGGGTAGGTCGCCCGGGCCCAGGCCAAGTAGGCGGTGACCGCCCGGTGCTCGACCACCACGCCCTTCGGGCGGCCGGTGGAGCCGGAGGTGTACAGCACGTACGCCGGGTGGTCGGGACGCAGCGCGGCGACCCGGTCGGTGTCGGTGAGGTCGTCGCCGGGCTGGTCCGCGCCGATCTCCCCGTCGAGCACCAGCGCGTCGCCGGGCACCAGCGCGGCGGTGTCCGCGGTGGCCACCACCAGCGCCGGCGCGGCGTCGGCCAGCAGGTAGCCGATCCGCCCGGCCGGGTACGCGGTGTCCACCGGCACGTACGCGGCGCCGGACTTGAGCACCGCGAGCATCGCCACCACCAGCTCGCAGGAGCGGGGCAGGGCGAGCGCGACCCGGGTCTCCGGGCCGGCGCCACGCGCCACCAGCAGCCGGGCCAGCCGGTTCGCGGCGGTGTTCAGCTCGGCGTAGCTG
Organism: Micromonospora sp. RP3T; assembly: GCF_003027925.1. GTDB lineage: Bacteria > Actinomycetota > Actinomycetes > Mycobacteriales > Micromonosporaceae > Micromonospora. The sequence goes on along the minus strand of NZ_PYPS01000004.1, from coordinate 21,511 downwards.
AGCGTGACGCCGTCGCAGACCAACGCCGGCGCGTCCGGAGTGGCGGCGGCCTGCCGCTGCACCTCGTCGGTGAGGGTGACCGCCGGCAGGTCGTGCGCGGCGCCGGCAGCGGCGCGCAGCACCAGGTCCCGCTCCTCGTCGGTGAGCAGCGGCAGCGCACCGACCGGGCGCTCCGGCTCGGCCACCGCGGCGGTGAGCAGCCGCACGTAGCGTCGCGCCACCGTCTCGGCGCTGGCGTGGTCGAACAGCGCGGTCCGGTAGACCAGGCGGCACTCGCCGGTGGTGATGTCGAACGCCAGGTCGTCCTTGGTGGTGCCCAGCTCGATCGGGTCGAGGCCGGAGTCCGGGATCCAGTTCAGCGCGGTCTGGAAGATCGGCTGCACGGACGGGTCGCGCTGCGGGTCCACCGCCTCGACGATCTTCTGGAACGGGGTCTGCCCGTGTTCCATGGCGTCGATCAGGCCGTTGCGCACCCGGCCGAGCAGGTCGGCGAAGGTCGGGTCGCCGGCGACGTCGCAGCGCAGCGCCACCGGGTTGACGAACATCCCGATCAGCGACGCCAGCTCCGGGTTGTCGCGGCCCGCGGTGGAGACGCCGACCACCACGTCGGTCTCCCCGGAGATCCGCGACAGCAGCGCCGCGAAGCCGGCCAGCAGCACCATGTACGGGGTGGCCTGCGCGCCGAGCGCCAGCGTGCCGACCCGGTCGAGCAGCCCGTCGGGCAGCGTGAAGCGCACCTCGTCACCGGCGAAGCCGAGCTGGGCCGGGCGGGGCCGGTCCAGCGGCAGGCCGGTGACCGCCGGGGCGCCGGCCAGGTGGCCGGTCCAGAACGCGAGCTGCCGGTCCAGTTCCGCGCCGGTGAGCTGCTGACGCTGCCAGACCGCGAAGTCGGCGTACTGGATCGGCAGCTCCGGCACGGCGGGCTCGGCACCGGTGCGCGCGGCCTCGCAGAACGCGACGAGTTCGGCGTGGAACAGCACCGCCGAGTGGCTGTCGAAGACCGCGTGGTGGGCCACGAACGCCAGCGCCCAGGCGTCGTCGAGGCGGATCAGCCGGGCCCGCCACGGCGGCGGCGCGTCCAGCGGGATCGGGGTGCGGGCCAGGTCGGTGCGGAGCCGCTCGAACTCGGCCAGCCGCTCGTCGGCCGGCAGGTGGCTCAGGTCGGTGGTGGGCAGCGGCACCGGCTCGTGGGCGCGCACCACCTGCACCAGCGCGCCGTCGTCGACCCGCAGGTGGGTCCGGAGCGTCTCGTGCCGGGCCGCGATCCGGTTGACCACGTCGCTCGCCGTCTCGGCGTCCACGCCAGCCGGGAACGCCCACGGGACGGAGACGTTGAACACCGGCGAGCCGGCGTCGAGCTGGTTGGCCATCCACACCCGCTCCTGGGCGTACGAGGCCGGGAACGTCCACTCCCGCTGACTCATGAGAGCGCCTCGCGTACCGAGCGGGGGCGCATGTCGGTCCAGACCTCGTCCACGTGGGCCAGGCACTCCTCGCGGCTGCCGGCGAAGCCGGTGTCGTGCCAGCCGGCGGGCAGCTCCCGGTCGGCCGACCAGATCGAGTACTGCTCCTCGTCGTTGCGGACGACCAGGAATCGGGATTCGGCCATGTCAGTTCGCTCCAGCGGTGTCGGGGGTGTACGCCTCGGCCATCGCCACGGCGATCTTGCGGGGGCCGGTGAACGGCTCCCGGCCGTGCGCGGCGGTCATGTTGTCGACCACCAGCACGTCGTCGCGCTGGTAGTCGAAGCGGACCGTGGCCGCCCGGTAGGCGGCCCGCAGGTGGTCCATGACGTCGGCGGGGATCTCGCCGCCGTCGCCGTAGTAGGTGTTCGACGGCAGCCCGTCGGCGCCGAACATGGCCAGCAGCCCCTCCTGGTAGTCCGCCGGCAGCGTGCTCAGGTGGAAGAAGGTGGCGTGGTTGAACCAGCGCGGCGTGTCCGAGCCGGGCCGGTGGTGCACCGCGTCGCGGACCGCGCGGGTACGCAGTCCGTCCGTGCCGACCCACTCCACGGTGATGCCGTTGGCCGCCGCGTACGCCTCCACCTCGGCGCGGCTCTCCGTGTTGAACACCTCCTGCCAGCGGGTGCCGAAGTCGCCGTGGAAGTTACGCATCAACATCCAGCGACGCCTGACGAACTCCTCCCGGACCGCGGGGTCGATCAGCTCGTACACCCGGCGCACGTCGGCCAACGGGGTGGCGCCCCGGGTCTCCGGCGGGGTGACGCAGTAGAAGAACAGCGTCAGCGGCCACCGCGCCTGGTACGAGTTCTCGTTGTGCAGGAAGATCTCCTCGTCCGGCGGGTAGTCGGTCGAGGTGTAGACCCGGCCCTTGATGGAGTGCCGGGGCGAGGAACGCTCGGTGTAGGTCAGCGGCTCGCCGGCCAGCGCGCGCACGGCGGCGTCGAAGCCGTCCACGCCGCCGAGGTCGAAGCCGCGGAACAGCAGCCCGCCGCTGGCGACGAGCGTGTCCCGCAGCTCGGCGCGCCGGGCCGCGATCAGGTCGGTCAGCGCCCGGCCGTCGTTCTCGACGACCACCGGGAGCGTGGCGGTTGTCTCGCTCATGGTGCGGTGTCTCCTTGTTCCGTCGGGGGATGTCAGCCGCGGGGCAGCCGCGGAATGGCCGGGATCGCCGCCGGGGCGGCCGGTTGGTCGGCGGGCGCCTCGGCGCGCAGCTCCTCGATCCGGGCCGCCAGGCCGGCCACGGTGGGGGTCTCGAAGAGGCTGCGCATCGGCAGCCGCACGCCGGTCGCCTTGCGCATCGCGGCGATGAGCTGCACGGCGACCAGCGAGTTGCCGCCGAGCGCGAAGAAGTCGTCGTCCACGCCGACGTCGGTGACGCCGAGGCCGTCCCGCCACACCTGGGCGACGGTCTTCTCCAGCTCGGTACGCGGGGCGGCCGAGCCGCCACCGGTGGCGGCCGACGCGACGACCGGGGCGTCGGTCTCCTCCGCCAGACTGTCCGTGGTGACCCGGCCCGCCCGACGCCGGATGTCGGCGACGGTGCGGGTGGCGATCACCACCTGCGCGCCGAGACCCGCGCCGAGGCTGCGGCGGAACGCCTCCGCGCCGTCGACCGGCCGGATGTCCTCGGTGACCGCGTCCGGTGCGTCGGCCGTCGCCGGGGCCTCGGCGAGGTTGCCGGTGACCGCGCTCTGGTCGACCCGGCGCAGCACGAAGTCGCTGATCGCGACCAGTTCCCCACCGTCCGGGTCGCGCAGCGACAGGTCGGCGGCGACCACCTCGTCAGTGGCGGCCGGCCGGTGCCGCAGGTGACTGTGGAACGTCGCCGGCAGCGTCCCGCGCACCGTGATCCGGCCGTACGACAGCGGCAGGTACGTGCCGTCGCCCTGCCCCCGGCCGAACGCGGTGGCCACGTCGAGCAGCGCCGGGTGCAGCCCCCAGGACGGCAGGTCGGCCAGCGCCGCGGCGGGCGCCTCCACCCGGGCCAGCTCCTCGCCGTCGGCGAGGTGGTGCTCGGCCAGCGCCGCCCAGCGCGGCCCGAACGTGAGCATGCTGGTACGGCCCCGGCCGAACGAGGCGTCGTCGTCGACCCGCCGGCCGGCCACCTCGGCCGGGGCGGCCGGCGGCGCGGGCTCGGTGCTCCAGCCGGCCGTGCCGCGCACGTGGGCGCGCAGCCGGCCGGCGGCGAGGCTGGCCACGGTGAAGTCCACGCCCTCCTCGGTCGGGGCCAGCTCCACCCGGTACTGCGCGACGGTGCCGTCCGGCACCGAGAACGGCTCCAGGAAGACCACGTCGCGCAGCTCCACCGCGGCGTCCGGGGCCGGCGCGGGCACCGCGGCGACCACGGCGGCGCGCACCGACTCCAGGTGGGCGGTGCCCGGCACCACCGGCACCCCGCCGATCCGGTGCTCGTCGAGCAGCCAGTGGGTGTCGGCCGCGACCAGGCCGTGCAGCACGGCCCCGTCCGGACCGGTGACCATGGTGGTCAGCACCGGGTGGGTGACCGGGCTGGTCAGGGTGTCCCGACCGGCGGCCCGGAACGCGGCCGGCGCGGCCGTCTCCACGGCCATGCCGACCTCGGCCCAGCCGCCCCAGTTCTGCGACACCACCGGCGCGCGGAACCCGGCGCCGGAGCGCGCGAACGCGTCCAGCACGTTGTTCGCGGCGCAGTAGTCGACCTGACCGAAGCCGCCGATCACCGCCGTGATCGACGAGCAGAGCACCACGAAGTCCAGCGGCAGGTCGCCGAAGACCTGGGCCAGGGCCAGCGTGCCGGCCAGCTTCGGGGCGAGCACCCGCTCCGCCTCGGCCCGCTCCTTCACCTCGGCCATGCCGCCGCCGGGCAGGCCGGCGGCGTGCACGATGCCGTCCAGCCCGCCGAACCGGCGCTCCGCCTCCGCACGGACCCGGCGCAGGTCGTCGGCGTCGGTGACGTCCGCGGCGAGCACCAGCACCTCGGCGCCGGCCGCCTCCATCCGGCGGATCGCCGCGATGGCCCGGCCGGCCCGGTCGGCGCCGCCGTGCACCGCCAGGTGCGCGTCCCAGTCGTCGCGCTCGGGCAGGCCGGAGCGGGCCAGCAGCACCAGCTTGGCGCGGGCCCGGCGGGCGAAGTCCTCGGCCAGCGTGACGCCGATGCCGCCGAGCCCGCCGGTGATCAGGTAGCGGCCCTCCTCGCGCAGCACGCCCGGCTCGTCCTCGGCGGCCACGGTCACCTGCTCGTAGCCGCCCACCCAGCGCCGGTCGCGGCGCAGCGCCACCTCCGGGTGCTCCGGGTCGACCGGGCTGCGCAGCTCCACCGCGAGGGCGGCCACGCCGCGCGCGGCCGGGTCGGCGTCGAGCAGCCGGACGGTCAGGCCGGGCAGCTCGGCCGGCAGCACCCGGGCCAGACCGGCCAGCGCGGCGTGCTCCGGCCGGACCAGGTCGTCGCCGCGCACGTCGCCGATGCCGGCGGTGACCAGGTCGAGCCGGATGCCCGCCTCGTCGCTGGTCAAGCCGGCGCCGGCGAGCGCCTGCACCAGGTGCAGCGCGCCGAAGAAGCCGCGCTCCTGGGCGGCCCAGGCGGCGGCGATGTCGGTGCCGGCCGGCTCGCCGTCCAGCGCGAACGCGTGCACGATCCGCCGGGGCAGATCCGCGCCGAGCGCGGCGACCAGCGCCTCGGCGTCCTCGCGGGCGCCGGGACGCAGCCGGAAGCCGGTGGCGGTGGCGGAGAACATGCCGCCGGCGCGTACCTCGACCGGGTCGTCGCCGGCGGCCCGCAACGCCGCGACGAGCGCCTCGCCGCGCGGGCCGTCGGCCAGCACCAGGCACCGGCCCAGCGGCTCGACGGTGCGGGCCGGCGCGGCCTGCCGCCACACCGGCACCGCGAACCACTCCGGCAGCGGACGCGGGCCGGTCTCGGCCGGGGCCGCCGCCACCTGCTCCACCGGGTCCGGCTCGACCCAGTAGCGGCGACGCTCGAACGGGTACGTGGGCAGCGGCACCCGCCGCGCGTCGGGGTCGACGGCGAGCGTCACCGGCACGCCGGCGCACCAGAGCGCGCCGGCGGTGCCGAGCAGCGTGGCCAGGTCACCGGTCGGCTCCCCCGGCCCGGGCAGGCTGCCCAGCGGGGTGAGCGCGCGCTGCGCCTCGCCGGCCTTCGCGACCTGCATCCGGGCCAGGTTGGCCAGTTGCCGGCCCGGGCCGCACTCGACGAACGCCCAGGTGCCCTCGGCGAGCAGCGTGGCCACGCACGCGCCGAAGCGGACCGGCCGGCGCAGGTGCGCGGCCCAGTACGCCGGGTCGGTGGCCTCCGCCTCGGTGATCCAGGTGCCGGTCACGTTGGACACGAACGGCACCGCCGGCGCGCGCAGCGGCACGCTCGCCATCAACGCGGTGAACTCGTCCAGGATCGGGTCCATCATCGGCGAGTGGAACGCGTGCGAGGTGCGCAGCAGCTTCGACTTCTGCTTGCTGCCCAGGCTCTCCGCGAACGCCTCGACCAGCGCGGTCTCGCCGGCCACCACGCAGGTGCCGGGGCCGTTCACGGTCGCCACCGACAGGCCCTCGGGCAGCCGCTCGGCCACCGCCGACTCGTCGAGCGTGACGGCCAGCATGGACCCGGCCGGCAGCGCGTGCATGAGCCGGCCCCGGGCGGCCACCACCTTCAGCGCGTCGGCCAGGTCGAGCACGCCGGCGAGCGTGGCGGCGACGTACTCGCCGATCGAGTGGCCGACCATCGCGGCCGGGGTGACGCCGGCGGCCCGCCAGGCGGCGGCGAGCGCGTACTCGACGGTGAACAGGGCCGGCTGGGTCCAGCGGGTCTCGGTGAGCTTCGTCGCCGCCTCCGGGTCCCGGCCCAGGACCAGGTCCCGGATGTCCAGGCCCAGCTCACCGCGGAGCAGCTCGGCGCACTCGTCGACGGCGGCGGCGAACGCCGGGTCCTCGGCGTACAGCTCGGCGCCCATGCCGGCGTACTGCGCGCCCTGCCCGCTGAACAGGAAGGCCACCCGGGGGGCCGGGCCGTCGGCGACGCCCCGGTGCGCCTTGCGCTTGTCGCGCAGCGCGGCGGCGGCGTGCTGCGGGTCGCCGGCGACCACGGCGGCGCGGTGGGCGTAGCGCTGACGGCCGACGCGCAGCGTGTGCGCGACGTCGGCGAGCAGGTCGGGGCCGCCGGCGGTGGCGCGCTCCAGGTGGTCGGCGAGGTCGCGCACGGCGGTGTCCAGCGCGGTCGGGGTCTTCGCCGACACCTGGAGCAGGTGCGCCGGGCGCACCCGCCGCTCGGCCCGGTACGCGGCCGGCGCCTCCTCCAGCACCACGTGCGCGTTGGTGCCGCCGATGCCGAACGAGCTGACCCCGGCCCGGCGCGGCCCGCCGTCGGCGTCCCACTTGGTCAGCGTGTTCGCCACGTAGAACGGGGTGTCGGCGAAGTCGATGGCCGGGTTCGGCGACTCGTAGTTGATGGTCGGCGGGATCAGCCCGTGTTCCATGGCGAGCACCGTCTTGATCACGCTGACGATGCCGGAGGGCTGGCTGAGGTGGCCGATGTTGGACTTCACCGAGCCGATGCCGCACCAGCCCCGGTCGTCGGTGTCCTTGGTGTAGACGGCGGAGAGCGCGGCGACCTCGATCGGGTCGCCCAGCGCGGTGCCGGTGCCGTGCGCCTCGACGTAGCTGATGGTGCGCGGGTCGATCCCGGCCAGCCCGACGGCCTGGGCGACGGCCTCCATCTGCCCGTCGATGCTGGGGGCGGTGAAGCCGACCTTGCCGGCGCCGTCGTTGTTGATCGCGTTGCCGAGCACCACCGCGCGGATCGTGTCGCCGTCGGCGATCGCGTCGGAGAGACGCTTGAGCAGGGTGACGCCGACGCCGCTGCCCCACACCGTGCCGTTGGCCTCGGCGTCGAACGGCCGGCACCGGCCGTCCGGCGAGGTGAAGCCGTCCATGCCCAGGTAGCCGGCGTGCGGCAGCTCGATGTTGACGCCGCCCGCGAGCGCCATGTCGCACTCGCCGTTGCGCAGCGCCTCGCAGGCCAGGTGGAACGCGACGAGCGAGGTCGAGCAGGCGGTGTGCACGGTCATGCTCGGGCCGCGCAGGTCCAGCCGGTACGACACGTTGGTGGCCACGTAGTTCGGCGAGTTGCCGGTGGCGATGGAGACCGCGCCGTGCGGGTTGCCGCCGACGCGCTTGTTGCGCAGCACGTAGCGGTTGAGGTAGGTGGTGCCGCCGCTGCCGGCGTAGACGCCGACCGCGCCGTCGTAGCGACCCGGGTCGTAGCCGGCGTCCTGCAACGCGGTGTAGCAGGTCTCCAGGAACAACCGGTGCTGCGGGTCGGTGGTCTCGGCCTCGCGGGCGGTCATCCCGAACAGGCCGGCGTCGAACTCGTCGTAGCCGTCGACGAGCGGGGCCCGGTTCACCCAGCTCGGGTCGTCGACCTCGTCGGCGCTGACGCCCCGGGCGAGCTGCTCCTCGCGGGTCAGCTCGGTCGTCGACTCCACGCCGTCGACCAGGTTGCGCCAGAACTCGTCGATGTCGGCCGCGCCGGGCAGGCGGGCGGCCAGCCCGACGATCGCGATGGGCTCGATGCCGTCGTCGTCGGCGGCGGAAATGTCGTTCTGCATGGGAGGTCCTTCATTCACAAGGGGTTGCGGCATCACGGCTGGTGCGGTCGGCGGGGTGGCGGGGTACGGCGGGCACGGCCCCGCCGGGCGGCCGCGCGCATCGCGGCGCGGGCCAGCTCCGGCCGGTCGGTGGCGCCGTCGAGGCTGGCGGCGAGCGCCCGCACGGTCGGGTGGCGGAACAGGTCGAGCATGGTGATCGAGCGGCCGGTGGCCTCGACGAGCCGGGCGTGCACGGCGGCGAGCGCCATCGAGTGGCCACCGATGTCGAAGAAGTTGTCAGTGACGCCGACCGTCTCCCGGTCGAGCACGTCCCGCCAGATGCCGGCGATCAGCTCCTCGGTCCCGGTGAGCGCGTCCGACCCGACCGGCAGCGGCGCCCGGGCCGGCTCGGCGGTGGCCACCGTCATCGCGCCCAGCGCGGCCACCCGGACCGCCGGGCGGGGCAGCTCGGGGGCCACCTCGCCGGCCGGCGCGTCCGGGTCGGCGGCGAGCGCGCCGACCAGGGCGGTCAGGTCGGCCAGCAGCGCGGCGATCCGGTCGCCGTCGAACAGGTCCGGGTTGTAGACCACCTCGACGCCGGCCCGTCCGTCCCGCTCCACCACGTAGACGGTCAGGTCGAACGGCGAGCCGGGCTTCGGCACCGGCACCGGCTCGACGGTCAGGTCGGCCAGCGTCAGCCGGGGCGGAACGAAGTTGAGCACGTTGAACAGCACCTGCACCAGCGGGGCGCGGGAGGTGTCCCGGCCGACGCCGAGCGCCTCGACGAGGCGTTCCAGCGGCGCGCCCGGATGCGCGGTGACCTCGTGCAGCTCGGCGGCGCACCGGTCGACCTGCGCGGCGAAGCTGCCGCCGGCGCGCACCCGCACCGGCACGGTGTCGATGAAGAAGCCGATCACCTCGTCGAACGCGGCCAGCCGCCGGTCCGCGACGATCGCGCCGAGCACGTGGTCGTCGCCGCCGGTGAGCCGGCGCAGCAGCTCACCGAAGCCGGCCAGCAGCACCGCCGCGACGGTCGTGCCGCGCCGGGTGGCCAGATCGCGTACCGCCCGGTCGGCGGCGGCGTCCAGCCGGACCGCGGCCTCCGCGCCGGCGTACGTCTGCACGGCCGGGCGGGGCCGGTCGCGGGGCAGCTCCAGCACGGTCGGCGCGCCGGCCAGGTGCCCGGTCCACCAGGCCAGGTCGGCCTCGCCCCGACGCCTGTCGCGTTCCTCCCGCCAGACCGCGTAGTCGGCGTACGTGGCGGGCAGCGGCGGGCGGCCCGGCGTCGGCCGGCCGAGCGCGCGGGCGTACGCGGCGGCCAGCTCGTCGTAGAGCAGCGCCTCGGACCAGCCGTCGAAGACCGCGTGGTGCACGGTCACCGCCAGCACGTGCTCCTCGGCCGCGAGCCGGTAGGCGGTGACCTGCCAGGGCGGGCCGGTGGCCAGGTCGAACGCGTGCCCGGCGCCGGCCGTGAGCATGGTGGCCAGCTCGGTGTCCGGGTCGGCGACGGTGGTCAGGTCGACCACCGGCACTGCCACGTCGGTCGGTTCCTCGCGGACCGCGTACGGCACGCCGCCCTGCTGCGGGATGCGCCACCGCAGCACGTCGTGGCGCTCGGCGACGGCGCGCAGCGCGGCGCCGAGCGCGCCGGTGTCGAGCGGCCCGCGCAGCCGGTGCGCGACCGCGATGTTGTAGGGCGCGCTGGACGGCGCGAGCTGGTCCATGAACCACAGTCGCCGTTGTGGCGGCGACAGCGTGGGCGGGTTGCCGGTGGTCAGCCCGTCGCCGCCGGCCGGGTCGGCGGCCCGGACCCGGTCCACCAGCGCGGCGAACGTGCGGTCGGTGAACAGCACCCGGGTGTCCACCTGCCGGCCGGTCTCCGCGCGCAGCGCGGCGACCAGCCGCATCGCGGCGATCGAGTTGCCGCCGGCGGCGAGGAAGTCGGCGTCCGGGGCGGGGGGCGCGCCGAGCAGCCGGGTCCAGACCCGCCGGACCGCCGCCGCCACCGGGTCGCCGTCGTCGGGCAGGTCGTCGGGCACGTCGTGGGCCTGCGCGGCGGCCGTGGCCAGCTCGCGCAGCGCGGACCGGTCCAGCTTGCCGGTGACCGGGCTGGCCGGCAGCGCGGCCAGCCGCACCGTCCGGGCCGGCAGCATCGCGGTGGTCAGCCGCTGCTCGGCGTACGCCCGCAGCGCGTCGTCGTCCGGCGCGTCGGCCGGAGTGAGGAACGCGACCAGCTCGGTGCCGGCCGGGCCGGGCAGCGCCTCCACGGCGGCCCGCTCGACGCCGGGGTGGTCGGCCAGCACCGCCTCGATCTCGCCCAGCTCGATGCGCTGGCCGCGCACCTTGACCTGCCGGTCGGCCCGGCCGAGGTAGACGATCCGGCCGTCCGGCGCCTGCCGGACCAGGTCGCCGGTGCGGTAGAGCCGCTCGCCGGGGGCCGCGCCGAACTCGTCGGGCACGAACCGCTCGGCGGTCAGGCCGGGCCGGTTCAGGTAGCCGTCGGCCAGGCCCGGCCCGCCGATCAGCAGCTCACCGGTCTCCCCCGGCGGCACCGGCCGCAGGTCGGCGTCGACCACGTACGCGCGGTGGTTGGCCAGCGGCCGGCCGATCGGCGCCGGGTCGGCGTCGGCGGGCGTGAGGTCGCCGAGGACCACCAGCACGGTGGTCTCGGTCGGGCCGTAGCCGTTGAGGAAGCGCCGGCCCGGCGCCCAGCGGGCGGCCAGTTCGGCCGGGACCGCCTCGCCGCCGCAGAGCAGCACCCGCCACGACGGCAGGTCCGCCGGGTCGAGCAGGGCCAGCACGGTGGGGGTGACGAACCCCCAGTTCACGTCGTGCGCGGCGACGAACCGGGCGAGCCGCACCGGGTCGGCCCGGTCGTCGGTGCCGAGCAACTGCACCGTGCCGCCGAGGATCAGCGGCACGAACAGGTCCATGGTGGCCGCGTCGAAGCCGAGCGAGGCGATGCCGAGGCTGTGCGTGGACGCGTCCGCGCCGGTCAGTGCCGTGATGCCGGTGACGAACTGGACCGCGTTGCGGTGCGTGGTGAGCACGCCCTTGGGGCGGCCGGTGGAGCCGGAGGTGAACAGCACGTACGCCGGGTCGCCGGGGCGGGCCGGGCAGGGCGCGAGCGGGGCCGGGCCGGGCAGGCCGAGCGCCTCCACGCCGGGCTCGTCGCCGAACTCGGCCGCCGCCGCGTCGCCGACCACCACCCGGATGTCCGCGTCGCGGACGATCTCCCGCAGCCGGTCACGTGGGCCGCCCGGCTCCAGCGGCACGTACGCGGCGCCGGCCAGCAGCACGCCGACCACGGTGACCACCAGGTCGGGGGTACGCGCGCCGCACACCCCGACCCGGTCGCCGCGGCCGACGCCGTGCGCGCGCAGCGCGGCGGCGACCCCGGCGGCCCGGTCGACGAGCTGCCGGTAGGTGAGCCGGGTGTCCCACTGGCGCACCGCCACCGCGTCCGGGACGCGGGCCGCCCGGTCGGTGATCAGGTCGGCGAGGGTGGCGTCCGGCCAGGGCAGGTCCGGCCCGGAGACGGCGCTGACGGTCAGGGTGTGGGTCACCGGTGTGCTCCCAGGTGCTCGGCCGGATCGGTGATCTGGAGGCGGAGTTCGCTGACGTAACCGTGGCCCCGGGCGTCGGGCACCCACGCCTCGTCGGGGGCCGGCAGCAGTTCGGAGACCACCACCGGCACGTCCGGGCCGGTGCGCAGCGCGGCGTCCACCATGGCGCAGAGCGACTGCGCGTACAGCGGGCCGGTCAGGTCCACGTAGCAGGGTTTGATCTCGGTGCCGATCTTGACGAACACCCGCTCGGGCAGGTCGGCGGCCGCCCGCCAGCGGCGTACCGCCAGGTAGCGGGCGGTCTCGTCGGCGTGACCGCCGAGCCCGCACGCGCCGGCCGTGGTGCGCCAGGTGCGCCGCGCCACCACCAGCCGGTCGATGGTGATCCGGGGTGTGTGCGCCGCGGCGCCGAACAGCTTGAACGCGTCCAGCAGCAGCGAGCCGAGCAGCGTGGCGAAGACCTCCATCAGCGGCCAGCGGGCGCCGTCGGGGAAGACCGCGGTGAGCCGGTCGCCGGCGCGCTCCACCAGCACCGCGGTGGCCGGGACCAGCCGGTCGGCGTCGGCGCCGTACGCGGTGTCGATGCCGAGCTGGCGGTCCGCCGGGCCGGTCAGCGCGTACGTGGTGCGGGTGGTCCGCCGGGGGAAGCTCTCCGGCCAGAGCACCCGCAGCCGCACCGGGCCCAGGTCGGCGTCGAGGTCGGCGCGCAGCGCCGCCGGGTCGCTGTGGAACGGGCTGAGCACCGCGCTGTCGAACGCGACGGTGGCCGGGTGCAGCTCACCGAGCACGAGCAGGAAGTCGCCCCGCGCGACCGCCTCCGGGGACGCGGCGCTGAGCTGGACGTCCGGGTTGTGCAGCCGGGCCGACGGCCAGCCGGGCCCGGACGCCGGGAACAACTCCGCCACCCGACCGGCCAGGTCCGCCGCGCGGACCCCCAGCTCGGCCTGGTCGGCGGGCAGCTCACGCAGGTCGAACAGCTCGGCCCACCGGCGGGTGAGTTCCGCGCCGGCCCCGGCGATCGGGCCGTCCGACGCGATCAACGTGCCCTGGGCCAGCAGCCACAGGTCGGCCAGCCGCACCGGCTCGCCGCCGGTCGCCAACTCCTCGTGCAGCTCGGTGAAGAGTTCGGCGCACCGCTCGGCGACCTCGACGGTGAACCAGCGGGCCGTGCGCAGCACCACCGCGAGCGGCTCGGCGAGCGCCTCGGTGACCGCGGCGCCGACCTGGAAGTCCAGGTCACGGGCGGTCTCCTCGTAGCAGATCGTGCGGCCGGCGTACATCTGTCCGCTGTTGCGGGTGGCCGGGCGGCCGGTGACGGCGGTGAAGCCGGCGTTGAGCGCGGCGAGCGCGGCGCCGAGCCGGTCCGGGTCGCCGGCCGCGGCGGCCACCTCGTCGCGGGCGGCGCGGAGCCGGTCGAACTCGGCCGCCGTGGCGGCGCGCACCGACTCGTCGCCGATCGCGGCGATCCGCGCGGCGAGCACGTCCTCCGCGTCCGGGGCGACCGGCAGGTTCGCACCCCAGCTCAGCTGGCCGCGTTCCACCCACCGGTCGAGCAGCAGGTAGACGTCGTCGACGCCGTGCACCACGCCCTCGGCGCACAGCCGCTCGGCCAGCTCCACCGCCGGGGTGCGCCCGTCGGCGGCGGCGAGCAGCCGGGCCTCGACCGGCGTCAGCGCGATCGGCGGGTGCAGCGGCCAGCGCAGCTCCCGCCCGACCACGGTCAGGTGTGGTTGCCGCGCCGGCGCCCACCAGCGGCGCACCGCCAGGTCGTCGGCGAGCCGGTCGGCGTACGCGATGAGCGCCCACGCCTCGAAGAACACCCGGCGGCGGCGCACCAGCGCGGCGCCCGGCACGGTCCGTACGCCCGGCACGGCCGGGTCGAACGTGCCCCAGCAGACCGGGCCGAAGAAGCCGATGGTCTCCGCCTTGCCGCAGTACCGCTGCCAGTAGCGCAACAGGCTCAGCTCCCGCTTGCGCCGGCGCACGTTGCGCACCTGCGGGTCGGTGCGCAGCAGACCGTCCAACGCGATGAGCATGTCCGGGTTCTGCCAGGTGACCGCCTCGCGCAGCAGCGGGTCGGCGGCGAGTTCACCGGCCACCGCGGACGACTCGGCGAACGCCTCCCCCAGCGTTTTCTCGAACACCTCGGCGCTGCTCGCGCCGGCCAGCAGCGCGTCCGCGGCGACCGCGCAACCGGGCGCGGCGAACCGGTCCAGACCGGCGGCCGGGAACCCGGCGGTCCGCAGCACCACGTCCCGCCACACCGACCAGCCGGTCGTGCCCAGGGGCAGCAGATGGCTCATCGCGCGTCCTCCACTCCGCTGTCCGTGCCGAGCGCTGCGGTGTCGGTGAGGTGCAGGCGCAGCTCGCTGAAGTAGCGGCGCCCCGCGCCGTCGGGCACCCACGCCTGTTCCGGGTCGGGCAGCATCTCGCTGACCGTGAGCGAGACGTCGTCGCCGCCGTCGACCCGGGCGGCGCGCACCAGCGCGCAGAGCATCGCGGCGAACCCCGGCGCGGCCAGGTCCACGAAGCAGGGCTTGGTCTCGGTGCCGAGCTTGACGTAGACCCGCTCGGGCAGCCCGAGCCGGCGACGCCAGGCGCGTACGGCCAGGAACCGCTGCTTCTCGCCGGTGACGGCGGCCAGGCCGCTCTCCCCGACCGTGGTCCGCCAGGTCTGCCGCGCCACCACCAGCCGGTCCACCGTGATGCGTGGCGTGTACGGCGCGGCGGCGACCAGTTTGAAGCCGTCCACGGCGTGCGCGCTGAACGGCTCGGCGAAGATCTCCGCGAGCGGCCAGCGCTGCCCGTCCGAGGCGGTGGCGACCAGCTCGCCGTCCACGTCGTCGACGGTGAGGTCCACGGTGGGCAGCACCCGGGCCGGGTCCGCGCCGGGCGCGTCGAGGAAGGCGAGCTGCCGGTCGGTCGGGCCGGTCAGCGACTCGGCGGTGCGGCTGGTGCGGCGCGGCCAGTCGGCCGGGAACAGCAACCGGACGCGCCGCTCACCGAGGTCCGCCGCCAGCGCGTCGCGCAGCCGCTCGACGTCCCGGTGCGACGGGGTGAAGACCGCGCAGTCGAACGAGGACCAGGCGGCGTGCAGTTCGCCGAGCACCACGGTGTAGTCACCGCGCCGCAGCGCCGCCTCGTCGGTGGCGCAGATCTGCAGGTCGGGGCTGTGCATGACGGCGTTGGACCAGGTCGGCCGGTCGCCCGGGAAGACCGCGTCGATCTTCTCGGCCAGGTCGGCCGCGCGCAGCCGCACGTCGGTGGTGCCGGCGGGCAGCGTGTCCAGGCCGAACAGGCCGGCCCACCGGGCGGCGAAGTCGGCGGCGACCGCGTCGACCGGCCGTTCGCCGCCGCCCCAGAACAGGCCCTGGGCCAGGAACCACAGGTCGGCCAGCGCCACCGGGCCGCCGGACTCGGCGCGCAGCTCGTCGTGCAGGCCGCGCAGCACCGCCAGGTACGCGTCGGCGAGCGCGTTGGCCAGCCAGCGGGCGGCGCGCAGCAGCACGTCGAGCGGGGCGGCCAGCTCGGCCAGCAGCGGGGCGCCGAAGACCACGTCCAGGTCGCGGGCGGCGTCCTCGTAGCAGATGGTGCGGCCGGCGTACATCTGGCCGGCGCGGCGCACCGCCGGCACGCCGGTCAGCTCGGTGAACGTGGCGTCCAGGGCGTCCAGCGCGGCGCGCAGCGAGTCCGGGTCGCCGGCCGCCGTGGCCACCGCGTCGCGGGCGGCGCACAGCCGGTCGAAGCCGGCGCGGGCGGCGGCGCGGGCCGGCTCGTCACCGATCGCCGCGATCCGCTCGGCCAGCACCCGCTCGGCGTCCGGGCTGACCGGCAGCGCCGCGTCCCAGGTGATCAGCTCCCGTTCCACCAGCCGGTCGAGCAGCGCGTAGCCGTCCTCGGGCCGGCGCAGCCCGATCGCCGGGTCGGCGACCAGGGCGGCGGCGTGGCGGCGACCGTCGGCGGCCCGCAGCAGCGCCGCCTCGACCGGGGTCAGCGTCAGCGGCGGGCGGCCGGGCCGGAGCACGTCCCGGTCCCGGATCGCCAGGTGCGGCCGGAGCGTCGGCGGCCACCAGCGGCGGACCGCCAGGTCCGCGCCGACCCGGTCGGCGTACGCGGCCAGCGCCCACGACTCGAACCACACCCACCGTCGCCCGGTCAGCCCTTCCCCGGGGTTGACCAGGGCAACCTCCGGCTGGTCGGGGTCGACGGTGACCCAGCAGGCCGGCCCGAAGAACCCGACCGTCTCGTTCTTGCCGCAGTAGCGCTGCCAGTACTTCAGCAGCGCCCGCTCCCGGTCCCGTCGCCGCACGTTGCGGGGCGCGTCGGGGCCGCCGCGCACCAACCCGTCCAACGCGACCAGCGCGCCCCGGTTCTGCCAGGTGACCGCCTCGCGCAGCAGCGGGTCGGCGGCCAACGCGTTGAGCCGCGCGGCGCCGGCGCGTAGCGCCTCGTCGAACTCCTTGTCGAACTGTTCCTCGCCGGTGCCGGTGGCCAGCAGCGCGTCGGCGGCGGCGGCGGCCCGGGGCGCGCTCAGCGCCACCAGCCCGTCGGCGGGGAAGCCGGTGGTCCGCAGCATCGCGTCGCGCCACACGGACCACCCGGTGTCCCCGAGCGGCACCCGGTGCGCACCGCCGGCGGTCCCGCGGCCGACGGCGCGCACCGGGCCCGGACCCGCGTCCGGGGTTCCGGCGCGGGCGGTCGAGGTGCCGGGCCCGGCGGCAGCGACGCCGGGCGCGGTGGTCGAGGTGCCGGTGGCGGTGGTCAGGCCGCCGGGCGCTGTCGTCGTGGCACCGGGCTCGGCGGTCGTGGCACCGGGCGCGGCGGCCAGGTCGGCCCGGATCAGCGCGGCCATCTCGGCGAGCCGGTCGTGCAGGAAGAAGTGCCCGCCGGACAGCTCGTGCAGGGTGAAACCGGCCGCGGTGTGCTCGCCCCAGGCGGCGGTCTGGGCGCGGCTGACCGCCGCGTCCGCGTCGCCGCCGAACGCGACGATCGGCACCGGCAACGGATCCTCCGGGACGTGACGGTAGTCGTCCACCCGGCCGAAGTCGGCGCGCAGCAGCGGCAGCATCAGCTCCAGCAGCTCCGGGTGGTTGAACGCTTCGGCGGGGAGGCCGCCGCCGTCGCTGAGGCGGCGCAGCAGCTCGTCGTCGCTGACCCGGGACAGCCCGATGAACCCGCCCGGCTCGGTGATGTGCGGCGCGCGGGCGCCGCCGACGTAGAGCCGCAGCGGCAGCCGACGGCCGGTACGGCGCAGCTCGCGGATCACGTCGAACCCGAGCCGGCCGCCCATCGAGTGGCCGTAGATCGCGTACGGGCGGTCGGCCCGGGCGGCGATGGCGTCGGTGACCTCGGCGACGGTGAAGTGCGGGTCCTCGCTGATCCGCTTCTCCCGGCCGGGCAACTGCACCGGCAGCACCTCGACGTCGGGACCGAACGCGGCCGGCCAGTGCCGGAACGCGCTGGCGCCCGCGCCGGCGTACGGCAGGCAGAACAACTGCACCGGCGCCTCGGGGCGGCTTCCGGTGGAGGCGAACCAGTTCACCGCGGACCTCTCTGCACGGGGTCGATCCAGTGCCGGCGGCGCTGGAACGGGTAGGTGGGCAGCCCGGTACGCCGGACCGTGCCCTCGGGGTGCAGGGCGTCCCAGTCGATGTCGTGGCCGGCCACCCAGTCGGCGGCCGTCTCGCGCAGCGGCCCGGCGTCACCGGCGAGCCGGGCGTCGGTGTCGAGCAGTACGTCCAGCGCGGACAACGCGGCGGGCAGGTCGGCGGCGACCACCGCCGCCCGGTACGCGAACGGCCGGCGGCCGAGCGCCAGCGTGGCGGCCACCTCCGGCAGCGCCGGCGCGGTGCCGGCCAGGTGGGTGCGCAGCCGGACCAGCGCGGCCCGCAACGCCGCCGGGGTACGCGCGGAGACCGGCAGCAGCCACGGCCCCTCCCCCGGCGGGTCGGTCGGCTCGACCGGCGGCGGCTGTTCCACCACCACGTGCGCGTTGGTGCCGCCCAGGCCGAACGCGCTCACCCCGGCCACCCGGCGTCCGCCGTCCGGCCAGTCCCGGGCCTTGGTGGGCACGTAGAACGGGCCGGCGGCCAGGTCGATCTCCGGGTGCGGGCGGGTGAAGTGCAGGTTCGGCGGGATCACGCCGTGCCGGACGGCCAGCACGGTCTTGATCAGCCCGGCGACGCCGGCGGCGGCGTCGAGGTGGCCGATGTTCGTCTTCACCGAGCCGAGCGCGCACGTCTCGGCCGGCGCGGCGCCGGCGTACACCTCGTGCAGCGCGGCCACCTCGATGGCGTCACCGAGCGGCGTGCCGCTGCCGTGCCCCTCCACGAGGCGGACCTCGCCGGGGGCGACCTCGGCGGTGGCGAGCGCGTTGGCCACGGCGGCGGCCTGCCCGGCCGGTCCGGGTACCGCGAAACCGGCCCGGTCCGGGCCGTCGTTGGTGACCGCCCACCCGGGCAGGATCGCGTAGATCCGGTCGCCGTCGGCCTGCGCGTCGGCGAGCCGGCGCAACGCGACCACGCCCGCGCCGGAGCCGAACCCGGAGCCCTCCGCGGCCTCGTCGAAGGCACGGCACCGGCCGTCCGGGGAGGCGAGCCCGCCCGGCGTGGCCCGGTGCCGGGGCCACATGACCGTGGACCCGCCGGCCAGCGCCAGGTCGCACTGGTAGTCGGCGAGGCTCTGCGCGGCCAGGCAGACCGCGACCAGCGAGCTGGAGCAGGCGCTCTGCACGGCCAGCGCCGGGCCGGTCAGGCCGAGCCGGTAGGCGACCTGGCCGGGCAGGTGGTCGGGGAACTGCCGGCCGACCAGCCGCGCCTCCCAGTCGTCCGGGTCGACGTCGCCGACCACCGCCGGGTTGTCCATCAGATGGAACAGGAAGTACCGGTTGGCGGAGGTGGCCGCGTAGACGCCGACCAGCCCGGGGAAGCGCTGCGGATCGTGCCCGGCGTCCTCCAGCGCCTCCCACGCGGTCTCCAGGAAGAGCCGGTGCTGCGGATCGGTGCGGGCGGCCTCGTCGGCGCCGAAGGAGAAGAACTCGGCGTCGAAGTCGGCCACCCCGTCGAGCCGGCCGGCGGCGCGGACGTGCCGGGGGTCGGCGCGCAGCCGGGGCCCGATGCCGAGCGCGGCCAGTTCCTCGTCGGTGTGGTCGTGCACCGAGTCGACCCCGGTGCACAGGTTCCACCAGAACGTCGCCACGTCCGGCGCGCCGGGGAACCGGCCGGCGATCCCGACCACGGCGATCTCGTCGCCGGTGTACTCGCGGGACGCGCTGACCGGCGCGGCGGGCGCGGGCAGCACCGGGGCGCGGACCGCCTCCGGCGGCGCGTCGAGCAGCGCCGCCTGGGTGGCCACGGTCGGGTGGTCGAACAGGCGCAGCATCGGCAGCCGGACGCCGAACCGCTCGGCGATCCGCTGCTGCACCCGGCCCAGCAGCAGCGACTGCCCGCCCACGTCGAAGAAGCTGTCGGTGCGGCCGACCGCCGGGCGGCCCAGCACCGCGCACCAGATGTCGTGCACGACGCGTTCGGTGTCGGTGGCCGGCGTCGCCCCGGCGGGCACCTCGACGACCGGGTCGGGCAGCGCCCGCTCGTCGACCTTCCCGCTGACGGTGAGCGGGAACTCGTCCACCACGACCACCGCGCGCGGCACGGCGTAGTCGGGCAGCGCGGCGGCGAGCGCCGCGCGTAGCGCCGCCGGGTCGGGGCGGGCGCCGGCCGGGCGGGCGTACGCGAGCAGTTCGCCGTCGCGGGCGATGGCGCGGACCCCGGCGACGCCGGGCTGGGCGGCGAGCACGGTCTCGATCTCGGTCAGCTCCACCCGGTGCCCGCGCACCTTGACCTGCCGGTCGAGGCGGCCCAGGCAGACCAGTTCCCCGCCGGGCAGGCGCGCGCCGAGGTCGCCGGTGCGGTACGACCGCGTCCCGTCGGCGTCCGTGGTGAACCGGTCGCTGTCCTGGTTGAGGTAGCCGGCGGCGAGGTGCCGGCTGCGGACCACGATCTCGCCGGTGCCCGGGGCGAGGTCGAGGCGGTAGCCGGGGAACGCGTGGCCGACCGGCAGCGGCCCGACCCTGGCCGGGTCCACCTCGGACAGCGGCAGCACGTGCCGGGCGGCGAACGTCATCTCGGTGGCGCCGTAGCCGTTGACCAGCACGCAGTCGCCGGCGAACCGGTCCCGGCCGCGGGCCGCGTCGGCCCAGGTGGCCTGTTCCCCGCCGAGCAGCACCGCGCGCACGGTGGCCAGCCGCCGGTCGTCGAGCGTGTCGAGCAGGAAGCGGTAGACGGTCGGCGTGCAGTGCAGCACGGTGACGCCGTGCCGGTCGAGCTGCTCCACCGCGTACGCGAGGCCGTGCCGGCGCAGGTCGACCGGGACGACGGCGGCGCCGGTGAGCAGCGCCGGGTAGAGGTCCGGGATGGCGGCGTCGAAGCTGAACGAGGCGAGCAGGCTGAGCCGGTCGGCCGGGCCGACGGCGAGCGCGTCGATCTGGTTGTCGACGACGTGCGCCAGGTTGCGGTGGGTCTGCCCGACCGCCTTGGGCACGCCGGTGGAGCCGGAGGTGAACAGCACGTACGCCAGCGCGTCCGGGTCGACCGGCACCGGACGCAGCGGGGCCGGCGGCACCTCGTCCAGGGGCACCACGGCACGACCGTCGGCCACCGTCAGGGCCAGTTCGCGGTGTTCGGCGGCGCAGGCCACGGCGGTGACGTCGGCGGCGGCGACCATGTGTCGCAGCCGGGCGACCGGGAAACCCGGGTCCAGCGGCACGTACGCGCAGCCGGCGGCCAACGTGCCGAGCAGCGCGGCGACGGTCGGCGCGCCGTGCGCGGTGAGCAGCGCGATGCGGTCGCCGGGCCGGAAACCGGCGGCGACGAGCACGGCAGCGTACCCCCCGGCCGTCTCGGCCAACTCGGCGTAACCGACCTCGTGGGTCTCGCCGAGCAGGGCCGGACGGCCACCGTGGACCGCTGCGACCGCGCTGAAACGATTGATGATCATCGTCTCTGCCATCAGGAAACGGGATGTGCTCCACTGACGGTGGGCGCGCAGCAGCAATCGACGAATGTGACCATTGATCCCCCCCAGGACTTCACATTGGAAGCAGAATAAAGCTCAATCTCTCGACCGGAAGAGGATCGATCCGGGTCGAGCCGAAGGGGGGACGACCCCTGGTACCTGGGACGGAGGAATTCGTCCGATCATCCCTCTAGCGCGTAGACGATTTTCAGCGTAGGTGGCTACTCGCGAGTTATTTTACGGTGAAAGTACTTCTGGGCGGTGAAATCTTCGCCTCATGGGCGGCCGCGCCGCAGCTCGACCCGGGTCGCGGGGAGCCTGCTCAGACATCGTACGGCGGACGCGGAAGCGGGTCCACCATCGCGTCGAACCCCCGGGGCAGCTGCGCCACCAGATCCTGGAACTCGCCGACCGTGACCGTCTCCCGAAGCGTGGCGAGCACCGCCCGCGTCCCCACCTCGGCCAGCGCCGGATCCACCGCGGCCCGGTCGGCCACCCGGTAGAGGAAGTCCACAGCGGCCCCGGTCGCCGGCGGCCCGGCCGTCGCGAGGTAGCCGCCGACGTCGTCGGGGAGCTGGGCGGCCAGGTCGGCCGACTCGTCGGCGGTGATCCGCTCGGCGAGCGTCTGCAACACCGCGCGGGAGATCGTCGCCGCGTCGTCGGTGGGCAGCTCGGCACGACGCGCCACCGCGTCGACGAACAGCGGAAACCGCATCCCGCCCTCCCCTGGCAGCCGGTCGCCGACGTCCCGGGAAACCCCCGCCCCGTGGCCGTGGTCAGCGCAGCAGCCGCAGCGCCGCCGGCACGGCGGTGACGGTCACCGGCAACGGGAACGCCCGCTCGCCGTCCGCGTACGTGGTGATGCCGTCGGCGGTCAGCTCCACCGTCCGCGCCC
>NZ_PYPS01000049.1 GCF_003027925.1 Micromonospora sp. RP3T | reverse complement strand
GAAGCCCTCGGCTACCGCGTCACCCTCGACCTCGCCGCCTAACGCACCACCCCACAAGACCCATCCCGCGCCGCTTCGCGACGCGGGATGCTGCCGCACGTCAAGTCACGGTCGATTTTCGAGTTAGGGGGTTAGTTCCTTGGCCAGGAGCTCGGCGATCTGGGTGGTGTTGAGGGCGGCGCCCTTACGGAGGTTGTCACCGGTCACGAACAGGTCCAGCGCGCGCGGGTCGTCCACCGCGCGGCGGATACGGCCGACCCAGGACGGGTCGGTGCCGACCGCGTCGATCGGCATCGGGAACTCCCCGGCGGCCGGGTCGTCGACCAGGATCACGCCCGGCGCGTTGCGCAACGCCTCGCGGGCTCCCCCGGCGGCCACCTCGGTGGCGAAGACCGCGTGCACGGCGACCGAGTGGCCGGTCACCACCGGCACCCGTACGCAGGTCGCGGAGACCTTCAGGTCGGGCAGGCCGAGGATCTTGCGGGACTCGTTGCGGAGCTTCAACTCCTCGGAGGACCAGCCGCCGTCACCCAGCGAGCCGGCCCAGGGCACCACGTTGAGCGCCAACGGGGCCGGAAACGGGCCCAGCTCCTCGCCGACCGCCTGGCGCACGTCGCCGGCCCGGGAGCCGAGCGCCCGGTCACCGGCGATCTTGCCGAGCTGGAGGTGCAGCGCGTCCACCCCGGTCCGCCCCGCCCCGGAGGCCGACTGGTAGGAGGCGAGGACCAGCTCGCGCAGGCCGTACTCGCGGTGCAGCGGAGCGATCGCCACGATCATCGCCAGCGTGGTGCAGTTGGCGTTGGCGATGATCCCCTTGGCCCGGTTGCGTACCTGATCGGGGTTGATCTCGGGGACCACCAACGGCACGTCCCGGTCCATCCGGAACGCGCCGGAGTTGTCCACCACCACCGCGCCCCGGGACACCGCGATCGGCGCCCACTCGGCCGAGACGTCGTCGGGCAGGTCGAACATCGCCACGTCGACGCCGTCGAACGCGTCGGCGGTGAGCGCCCGGACGGTCAGCTCCTCGCCACGGCACGGCACCCGGCGGCCGACCGAGCGCTCGGAGGCGAGCAGCCGGATCTCGCCCCACACGTTGCGGCGGGCGGAGAGGATCTGGCACATGACCGTGCCGACGGCACCGGTCGCCCCGACCACGGCGAGGGTGGGCAGCGACGGCATCCGCGCTACCGCCCGGTGCCGGCGTAGACGACGGCTTCGGTGTCACCACCCAGCTCGAAGGCGTCGTGGATGGCCTTGACCGCCTTGTCGAGGTCGGTGTCCCGGCAGACCACGGAGACCCGGATCTCGGACGTGGAGATCATTTCGATGTTCACGCCGGCGGTGCCGAGCGCGGCGAAGAAGCCGGCGGCGACGCCCGGGTGCGAGCGCATGCCAGCGCCGATCAGGGAGACCTTGCCGACGTGGTCGTCGTAGAGCAGGCCCTTGAACTTGACCGGCTCCTGGATCTTGCTGAGCGCGGCCATCGCGGTCGGCCCGTCCGCCTTGGGCAGCGTGAACGAGATGTCGGTGCGGCCGGTGCCCTCGGTGGAGACGTTCTGCACGATCATGTCGATGTTGATCTCGGCACCGGCCACGGTGTCGAAGATCCGCGCGGCGGCGCCCGGCTCGTCGGGCACCCCGACGATGGTGATCTTCGCCTCGCTGCGGTCGTGGGCGACCCCGGTGATCAGTGCCTGTTCCACGGGAAGGTCCTCCATCGATCCGGTGACCATGGTGCCGGTGTTGGTCGAGTATGACGAACGGACGTGGATCGGCAACCCCGCACGCCGGGCGTACTCGACGCTGCGCAGGTGCAGCACCTTCGCGCCGCAGGCGGCCAGCTCCAGCATCTCCTCGTAGGTGATGTGCTTGATGTGCCGGGCGTTCGGCACGATCCGCGGGTCGGCGGAGAAGATGCCGTCCACGTCGGTGTAGATCTCGCAGACGTCCGCGTGCAGCGCGGCGGCGAGCGCCACCGCGGTGGTGTCCGAGCCGCCCCGGCCGAGCGTGGTGACGTCCTTGGTGTCCTGCGAGACACCCTGGAAGCCGGCGACGATCACCACCGCGCCCTCGTCGAGCGCGCCCTTGAGCCGGCCCGGGGTCACGTCGATGATCCGGGCGCGGCCGTGCACCGAGGTGGTGATCACGCCGGCCTGGGAACCGGTGAACGAGCGGGCTTCGTACCCCAGGTTGTGGATGGCCATGGCGAGCAGCGCCATGGAGATCCGCTCCCCGGCGGTGAGCAGCATGTCCAGCTCGCGGCCGGGCGGCAGCGGGCTGACCTGGTTGGCCAGGTCGAGCAGCTCGTCGGTGGTGTCGCCCATGGCGGAGACCACCACGACCACGTCGTCGCCCGCCTTGCGGGCCGCCACGATGCGCTCGGCCACCCGCTTGATCCGCTCGGCGTTGGCGACGGAGGACCCGCCGTACTTCTGCACCACGAGTGCCACGAGTGTGCACTCCCTCCCGGTGACGACCCTGAGCGTGCCGACGCCGCCGGGTCTGAAGGTCCGGCGGCGCGTGTCAGACGCCCTCAGGGTATCCGGCGGCCCGTGCGGCCGGGTCGGGTGATCCCACCATCCGGCCCGGCGTGGGGCGGCTCACCAGCCCCCGGCCGCACGCGGCACGCCCGGCGGCACCGGCCCGGACGTCGTGCGACACGCCAAGCGGTACAGCCGTACGGTGGGCTGACCGGAGCCACCGTCGCACCGCAGAATGACCCGGTGCACGCTCATCGACGCGCGGCCCGCCGGCTGTCCGGCACACTCGCGCTCACCCTGCCGACGCTGCTGGCCGCCTGCGTCGCCGACCCGCCGGGTTCGGCGCCGGCCGGCACCGTCGATCCCGTGCCGGTGCAGGTCGACGCCGCCCGCGACGAGCTGGCCGGGTTGGCCGCCGCCGCGCAGGACCGGCACCTCACCGCCACGTACGCGTTCGCGCCGCCCGACGGACCCACCCGCACGGTGGCGGTGACCAGTGGGAACGACGGAAGCTGGCGGGTCGACGTGCCCGGCTGGGGGCGGGACGGCACGGTCGACATCTCGCTCGCCGCCACCTCGGACGGGCTCTTCCAGTGCGCCCTGCCCTCGGCCGGTTGGACGGGGGCCGCCGGCTGCGTACGCCTCGGTGACGCCGACGACGCGGTGCCCCGCCGGCTGGACCCGCGCGTGCAGCACCCGTTCACCGACTGGCTGGAGGTGCTCACCGACCGGCGGGCCCCGCTGGCGGTCTCCCCCGCCCCGCCGCCGGCCGGCGTCACCGGCCGGTGCTACGCGGTCGACTCCACCTCGGCCTCGCTGAACGCACCACTGGACGTGGGCGTCTACTGCTTCGGTGAGGACGGCACCCCGGTGGCGGTCCGCGCCACGCTCGGCAGCCTCACGCTGACCGGCTCGCCCGGCCCGGCGCCGGCGAGCGTCGAGCTGGCCGGGGCGGTGAGCGAGGGGGAGCCGGTGGGCCGGGACGCACCGACACCCGGAACGTCGTAGCGCTTTGTCCGTTACGGGTGGCCTTGCCCACATCGCTCCGCCCCGAGCTCGATGACAAACCGGGCATCAGGGACGCTCTACCCATGACCGACCTGACCCCGCTGCTCGCCTTCCGTTGGAGCCCTCGCGCGTTCGACCCCGACGCCGAGCTGACCGCCGACGAGGTGGCCGCGCTGCTGGAGGCGGCCCGCTGGGCGCCCTCGGCCGGCAACGCGCAGCCGTGGCGGTTCGCGCTCGGGCGGCGGCAGGACGAGACGTGGAAGCGGATCCTGGTCGGGCTGCCCGACACCGACCAGGGCTGGGCCCGGCACGCCGCCGCCCTGCTGCTCGCCGCGCACGCCGGCGGCGACCCGGAGCGGAGCGCGTACGACCTGGGCCAGGCCGTCGCCCACCTCACCGTGCAGGCCACCGCGCTCGGCCTGCACGTCCGTCAGGTCACCCGCCTGGACCGCCGCCGTCTCGCCGCCGAGTTGGACCTGCCCGACGACGTCCGGCCACTGGTGGTGGCCGCGGTCGGCCGCCTCGGCGACCCGGCCACGCTCCCACCCGACCTGTACGCCCGGGAGACCGCGCTCCGCCGCCGCCGACCCCTCCCCGCCCTGCTGCTGCGCTGACGGCGACCGCCCGCACCGGGGCCGGCCGGCTCAGGTGCCCCGCGCGGCGCGCAACAGGGCGGCGCCGACCTCGGTGTTGCGGTAGAGCACACGCCGTCCGGCCGGGAACCGGGCCACCAGCCCGGCGGCGTGCAGCGCGGACAGGTGCTGGGAGACGTTCCCCGCCGACATCCCGGTGAGCCGGGCCAGGTCGGTCGTGGTCACCGCCGCGTCGAGCAGCGGCAGCAACGTGGCCCGGCCGGCGCCGAGCACCCGGGCGAGCGGGTCGCCGGGCGGGGCCGGGGCGCGCTCCCAGAGCGTCCCGATCGCCCGGACCGGGTACGCACCGCCGGGCAGCGAGTCCTCCAGCAGGTTCCACAGCACCCGCCGGTAGGTGAACACCCCCGGGTTCAGCGCCAGTCCCCGGCCACGCAGGTCGAAGTCGCGCTCGAACGGGTCGTCGCTGACCACCCGGTCGCCGAGCCAGCGCAGGCTCGGATGGAGTTGCGCGAACAACCGGCCCGCGCCGCCCTCGGCGAGCTGGGCCGCCCGGTAGGCCACGTCGGCGTCGAGCAGCGCCCGCATCCGGGGCCAGTCCGGCGCGATGGCCTCGTCGTGCCAGACCCGCACCGCGTCGACGAGCTGCGGCAGCAGGCCGCGCGGGTCGGCGAGCAGCGCCGCCCCGAACGGGCTCAGCGGCCCGCTCGGCACGGTCGCCAGCAGATCCTGGACCACGACCTGCGGCGGCGTCGCCGCGATCTGGTCGAGCTGCTCGGCCATCCCCACGTCGGGTCGGGCCGCCGGGGTGAGGAAGTCGGGCAGCCAGCGACGCGGCCAGGTCAGCTCCACCAGCGGGCGGACCCGGGCGGCCACCTCCGGGCGGCGCAGCGTGACCCGGGCCCGGTCGATCCAGGGCAGGTGCACCGCGTGCCCGACCGGGTCGCGCACCGCCCACATGCTCATGACCGTCTCGTTGGCCGGCGACACGGCGAACCGCACGCCCGCGACGTCGGCCACGGTGAACCGCAACTCGGACACACGCACCCCCGGACGCAGGATTCGGCCCAGCCTAAATGGCTCGACCGGAGCGCGCGGCCCCGGTTGGCTCAGCGGCCATGGGGGCCAGAGAGAGCATCAACACCGCCGTCCGGCACGTCGTACCGCCGGCCGGGTTGACCCGCGCCCTGGCCGTGCAGGCCATGGTGAACGCCGTCGGCAACGGCCTGTTCCAGGCCGGCAGCGCGGTCTTCTTCACCCGGGCGCTGGGACTCGGTCCGGCGCAGGTGGGTCTCGGCCTCTCGCTCGCCGCCGGGGCGTCCCTGCTCGGCACCGTCCCGCTGGGCGCGCTCACCGACCGGTACGGTCCGCAGCGGGTGTGGATCGTCGGCCTGCTGCTCGACGCGGCGCTGTTCGCCTCGTACCCGCTCGTCGGCGGCTTCGCCGGGTTCCTCGCCGTGGTGCTCGCGCTGGCCGTGGTGGGCGCCGCCGCCGGCACCGCCCGCCAGGTCTACTCGATCAACGTGCTGCGGCCGGAGGAACGGGTCACCGCGATGGCCTACCAGCGTTCCTCGCTGAACGTCGGCTTCGGGCTGGGCGCCCTGATCAGCGGCCTGGTGCTGGCCGTCGACACGATCTGGGCGTACCGGAGCATGGTCTTCTTCATCGCCGCGGTCTACCTGGTGACCGCCGGCTTCGTCCGCCGGCTGCCCCGGCTGCCGGAGGTGACCCGGCCGACCGAGCCGATGAGCCGGCTCGCGGTGCTGCGGGACCGCCCGTTCATGACCGTCGCGCTGTTGTCCGGGCTGCTCACCGCGCACCAGACGCTCTACCTGACGGTGATGCCGCTGTGGATCCTCACCCACACCGACGCGCCGAAGACCCTCATCGCCGCGCTGGTGCTGCTCAACACGGTGCTGATCGTGCTGCTCCAGGTGCGGGCCAGCCGGGGCGCGGACAGCGCGCCGGGCGCGGCCCGGGCGTCCCGCCGGGGCGCGCTGCTGATCGCCTTGTTCTGCGTGGTCGTGCCGGTCTCCGGGCAGACCCGGGGGCTGCTCACCGTGGTGGTGCTGGTGGCCGCCGCGACGCTGCTCATCCTGGCCGAGCTGATCGAGTCGGCGGGCGCGTGGGGGCTCACCGCCACGCTGCCGCCGGCCGCCCAGCGGGGCGCGTACGTCGGCGCGTTCGGGCTCGGTTCCCAGGTGCAGTTCCTGGTCGCGCCGGCCGGGCTGACCGCGCTCGGCGTGAGCACCGGCGGCTGGGGCTGGTACCCGGCGGCGGCGATCTTCGTGCTGGTCGGGCTGGTGATCGGGCCGGCGGTGGCCCGGGCGGAGCGGACGCCCCGGCTGGGCGCGACGCCCGCGTCCACCGGAGCGGTGACTCTGGTCCCATAGTCCGGACCGGCCTTCCCACCGTCCGTCCCACCACGTAGGGTGACCCTGACATGTGGCGGGCGTACCTTCTCCTTGGTCGCCGCGACGAGGCCTGACCGGCCGGCACCTCGTCGCGGAGTTGAACCGCGCCGTCCAGCACATCCGAACTTCTTCTCGGCACCGCCGCGCACCGTCGCCCGGCACCTCGCCGACACCTTCCGATCTGCTGACGCCACATGTTCCAGGGAGCACTCCGAGATGGCTCAACCTGTCACCGATCCGTTCGCCCAGCAGCGCCCCAGCCGCATGCCGGTGCACCGTTACCTCCCGTACGACAAGCAGTTCCGGGTCGACCTGCCGGACCGCACCTGGCCGACCCACCGCGTCGAGGCCGCGCCCCGCTGGTGCGCCGTCGACCTGCGCGACGGCAACCAGGCGCTGATCGACCCGATGTCGCCCGAACGCAAGCGCCGGATGTTCCAGCTCCTGGTCCAGATGGGGTACAAGGAGATCGAGGTCGGCTTCCCGTCGGCCAGCCAGACCGACTACGACTTCGTCCGGCAGCTCATCGAGCAGGACCTGATCCCGGAGGACGTCACCATCCAGGTGCTCACCCAGTGCCGGGAGCACCTGATCGAGCGCACGTTCGAGTCGCTGCGCGGCGCCCGCCGGGCCATCGTGCACTTCTACAACTCCACCTCGACGCTCCAGCGCCGGGTGGTCTTCGGCCTGGACCGCGACGGCATCACCGACATCGCCACCCAGGGCGCGCGGCTCTGCCAGAAGTACGCGGAGATCCACACCCCGGACACCGACATCCACTACGAGTACTCGCCGGAGTCCTACACGGGCACCGAGCTGGAGTACGCGCTGGAGGTCTGCGCGGCGGTGATCGAGGTGGTCGACCCGACCCCGGACCGGAAGCTGATCGTCAATCTGCCGGCCACTGTCGAGATGGCGATGCCGAACGTCTACGCCGACTCGATCGAGTGGATGCACCGGCACCTGCCCCGGCGGGACAGCCTGTCGCTGAGCCTGCACCCGCACAACGACCGGGGCACCGGCGTGGCCGCCGCCGAGCTGGGTCTGCTGGCCGGCGCCGACCGGATCGAGGGCTGCCTGTTCGGCAACGGCGAGCGCACCGGCAACGTGGACCTGGTGACGCTGGGCCTGAACCTGTTCTCCCAGGGCATCGACCCGATGATCGACTTCTCGAACATCGACGAGGTCCGGCGCGCGGTCGAGTACTGCAACCAGCTCCCGGTGCACGAGCGTCACCCGTACGCGGGCGACCTGGTCTACACCGCGTTCTCCGGTTCCCACCAGGACGCGATCAACAAGGGCTTCGCCGCGCTGCACGCCGACGCCGCCGCGGCCGGGGTGCCGGTCGACGAGTTCACCTGGGCGGTGCCGTACCTGCCGATCGACCCGAAGGACCTGGGCCGCACCTACGAGGCGGTCATCCGGGTCAACTCGCAGTCCGGCAAGGGCGGCGTCGCGTACATCATGAAGTCCGAGCACCAGCTCGACCTGCCGCGCCGCCTCCAGATCGAGTTCTCCGGCGTGGTGCAGGCGGTCACCGACCACGACGGCGGCGAGGTCGAGCCGGGCACCATGTGGGAGATCTTCGCCCGCAACTACCTGGTCGACCACCAGGTCGACCCGGCGGTCACACTGGCCGGCTACACCATCGGCACCGTCGACGGCAAGGTCGAGATCGACGCCCGGGTCGGCTTCGGTGGCGAGACCCGTGCGCTCACCGCGGTCGGCAACGGCCCGATCGACGCGTACGTCAACGCGTTGCAGTCGCTGGGCGTGGCGGTACGGGTGCTCGACTACCACGAGCACGCGCTCGCCTCCGGCGGTGACGCGCAGGCCGCCGCGTACGTGGAGTGCGAGGTGGACGGCCGGACGGTGTGGGGCGTCGGGGTGGACGCCAACATCGTCACCGCCTCCGTCAAGGCGGTCACCAGCGCCGTGAACCGCACCCGCGCCTGACGTGCAAGGAGGGGCCCCCGCTTAACGCATTCTGCATAGGAGGGGCCCCTTCTTAACGCCCGCGCCCGAATGGCCCGAGTGTGAGATGGGGCCCCTTCTCTACCGGAGGCGTTAAGAGGGGGCCCCTCCTTGCACCCGGGGGCGGTGGATGAGCAGCGCGGCGAGCAGGGCGCCGGCCAGCAGCAGGCACGCACACCACAGCAGCGCACCCCGGTACGCGTCGGCAAGCGCGCCCTTCTGCTCGTACCCGGTGCCGGAGAGCCCGACCAGCAACGGCAGCGCGGCCACCGCGAGCAGGCCACCGGCCCGGGAGGCGGCGTTGTTGAAGCCGCTCGCCACCCCGGCGAACCGGTCCGCCACGGCACCGAGCACGCTCGTGGTCAGCGGCGCGACCACCAGCGTGAGCCCGGCGCCGAACAGCGCCACCCCGGGCAGCACGTCCACCCAGTACGACGCGCCCGGCCCGACGCGGCGCAGCAGCAGCAGGCCGACGGCGGCGACCACCGGCCCGACGGTGAGCGGCAGCCGGGGGCCGATCCGGGCGGAGAGCGCGCCGGCCCGGGGCGAGCCGACCAGCAGCAGCAGCGTCATCGGCACCGTGGCCAGGCCGGTGAGCAGCGCCGACCAGCCGACCACGTTCTGGAGGTAGACGGCGAGGAAGAAGGTGAACCCGCCGAGCGCCGCGTACACCACCACGGTGAAGATGTTGAGCACCGAGAAGAGTCGGCTGGAGAACAGCCCGGTGGGCAGCATCGCGCGGTCCCCGCGCCGCCGCTCGACCAGCACGAAGGCCGCCACGGCGGCCAGTCCGACCACGGCGGCGGCCAGCACCGCCGGGGCGGCGCCGCGCGCCGGCGCGTCGATCAGCGCGTACGTGATCCCGCCGAGCGCCAGCGCGCCGAGCAACGCGCCGGCCACGTCGAATCCGCCGTGTCCACCGGTACGCGAGACCGCCTCGTCCCGGCTCTCCGGCACCCAGCGCATCGCGGCGAGCACCACGCCCACGGCCAGCGGCAGGTTCACGAAGAAGATCCACCGCCAGGAGAGCGCGTCGATCAGCCAGCCACCGACCAGCGGGCCGAGCGCGGTGGACACGCCGGACAGGCCGGACCAGGTGCCGATGGCCCGACCCCGGTCGTCGGGGTGGAAACTGGCCTGGAGCACGGAGAGCGAGCCGGGGGTGAGCAGCGCCCCGCCGGCGCCCTGGAGGAACCGGGCGGCGATGAGCCAGCCGGTGCCCTGGGCCAGCCCGCAGAGCACCGAGGCGACCGCGAACCAGACCACCCCGAGCAGGAAGATCCGCCGTCGGCCGAACCGGTCGCCGAGCGCGCCGCCGAGCAGCACGAACGCGGCGAGCATGAGCAGGTAGCCGTTCACGGTCCACTGCAGACCCGCCACGGTGGCGTCCAGTTCGGCGCCGAGGCGCGGCAGCGCCACGTTGACCACGGTGCTGTCCAGGAAGACCATGCCGGAGGCGAGGATCGCGGCGAGCAGCGTGCCGCGTCCGGCGGCGGAGCGGGTACGCAGTGCGGGAGCGGCAGATGTCACGTCCATCCACTCTGCCCGTGATCCCCCACCTACGCCACGAATCACGGAAACCGCCGCCGGGTACTGTGCGGACTCGCCCGGAGCCCGCAAGCTGGAGAGGTGTCGTCTGTGCGTACGAGATCAGGAGTCCGAGCCGGGCTGACCGCCGCGCTCACCGCGGTGCTCGCCCTCGGCGTGGCCGGCTGCGACGGCTCGGTCACCGAGCCGGACGCGCCGCCGAGCGCCTCCGGGAACGTGAACCAGCAGCTCGGTGAGCTGACCGTGGCCTCGGCCGGGTCGATGAAGGGTTACAGCCGTTCCCGGTTCCCGCACTGGCGGGACACCGGCAAGAACTGCGACGTCCGGGACAGCGTCCTCCAGCAGGACGGTGAGGGGATCAAGCTCTCCGGCTGCAACGTGGTCGGTGGGCGATGGGAGAGCGTCTACGACGGGGTGGAGCTGACCGACCCGTCGGACGTGGACATCGACCACACCGTGCCGCTGGCCAACGCCTGGCGCTCGGGCGCTGACGAGTGGGACGACTCGAAGCGCGGCGACTTCGCCAACGACCTGACCCGACCGCAGCTCATCGCGGTTTCCGCGCGCTCCAACCGGGCAAAGGGTGACCAGGACCCGTCCCAGTGGAAGCCGGCGAACCGGTCGTACTGGTGCCAGTACGCGGCGGACTGGGTGACGGTCAAGCACTACTGGCGGCTGACGGTGACAAGTGCCGAGAAGGCCGCCCTCACCGACATGCTGGAGGGCTGCACATGGGCGAGCAAGCCGTGACCGGGGCGGGTGGCACACCGGCACCGGAGAAGACGCCGGACGCCACCGGCGACGACGCCGCGGCGGCCGGCACCGACCCGACCCCGACCGGTCCGGCCTCGGCCGGGATGACCGCGGACGGCCAGCAGGCCGCGCCCGCCGACGTCTCCGGGGCGGGTATGTCCGCCGACGCCGCGCCGGGCGCTCCGGCCGGCCCGGCGAGCCGCACCGCCGACATCACCGCCGGCCCGGGCGGCGTGATGACCGACGAGGTGGGCGTGGTGACCGGGGAGCTGACGTTACGCACCGAGCACGCCGACGGCCGGGTGACGCTGCGGGTGCAGTACAAGGACGCCGACGAGTGGTACGCGGTCACCGGCGGCTCGGCGCCGCTGGCCGACCCGGCCGCGCTGGACGCGGTGCACACGGTCGCGGTGGGCCTGCTGAACCGCCCCGAGGGCTGAGCCGGACGGACGCGTCGGCCCTCCCCGACGGGAAGGGCCGACGCGTCAGGTGTGTCACGGCGTGGGGATGAGTTCGCCGGTGTCGCCCGGCGCCGCACCGTCGTCCGGCCGGACCAGTTCCGGCTCCACCTCGTGCGGCCGGATCCGCCCGGCCGCGATGTCCTCGGCGTAGTGGCAGGCCACCCGGTGCCCGTCGAGCACCTCGCGCAGCGCGGGCCGCTCGTCGGCGCAGCGGGTGGGCTGGGCCCACGGGCAGCGGGTGTGGAACCGGCAGCCGGCCGGCGGGTTCGCCGGGGACGGCAGGTCGCCGGCGAGCAGGATCCGCTCCCGGCGGTCCTCCACCTGGGGGTCGGGCACCGGCACCGCCGACATGAGCGCCCGGGTGTACGGGTGCATCGGCTCCCGGTAGAGGTCGTCGCTGGACGCCTCCTCCACCAGGCCGCCGAGGTACATCACCCCGACCGTGTCGGCGATGTGCCGGACCACCGCCAGGTCGTGCGCGATGATCAGGTAGGTGAGGCCGCGCTCCTCCTGCAACTCGTCGAGCAGGTTGAGCACCTGGGCCTGGATCGACACGTCCAGCGCGGACACCGGCTCGTCGGCGACGATCAGGTCCGGTTCGAGCACCAGCGCGCGGGCGATGCCGATGCGCTGGCGCTGGCCGCCGGAGAACTCGTGCGGATACTTGCTCAGCGCGGACGCGGGCAGGCCGACCGCGGCGAGCGCGTCCCGGAGCCGCTTGTCGACGGCCGCCTTGTCCTTCGCCAGGCCGTGCGCCTTGAGGCCCTCGACCAGCAGCGACTCCACCGACTGCCGGGGGTCGAGGCTGGACAGCGGGTCCTGGAAGATCATCTGGATGCGGCGACGGATCCGGCGCATCGGCTCGGCCTTGAGCGAGCGCAGGTCGGTGCCGTCGAAGACGATCTCCCCGTCGGTCGGTTCGACCAGCCGCAGCAGGCCCCGGCCGAGCGTGGACTTGCCGCAGCCCGACTCGCCCACCAGCCCGTACGTCTCGCCCTTGTTGATGGTGAGCGAGACGCCGTCGACGGCGTAGACGTGCCCGATGGTCCGGTCGACGAGCACGCCGCTCTTGATCGGGAAGTGGACCTTGACGTCGCGCAGTTCGATCAGGGGTTCGGTCGTCCGCTCGGTCGACTCGGTCACGGGACCGCCACCTCCTCGGAAACAGGGTTGTTGCAGCGCAGGTCGCCGCCGTTCGCGGTGGGCTCCAGCGGGGGCGGCCCGTCGAGGCAGGCGTCCACCACGTTGTCGCACCGGGGGGCGAACGCGCAGCCCTCCGCCCACGGGATGTTGTCGGCCACCGAGCCGCGGATGGCGTGCAGCCGCTCACCGCGCGGCGAGTCGAGCCTCGGCACGGAGTTAAGCAGCCCGTGCGTGTACGGGTGCCGGGGCCGGGCGAACAGGTCGTGCCGGGCCGCCCGCTCCACGATCTTGCCGCCGTAGAGCACGTTGACCGTGTCGCAGAGCCCGGCCACCACGCCCAGGTCGTGGGTGATCATGATCAGCGCGGTGCCGGTCTCGTCGACGAGTTGCTTGAGCAGCGTGAGGATCTGCGCCTGGATCGTCACGTCCAGCGCGGTGGTCGGCTCGTCGGCGATCAGCAGCCGCGGCTTGCAGGCCAGCGCGATGGCGATCAGCGCGCGCTGCCGCATGCCGCCGGAGATCTGGTGCGGGTACTCCTTCAACCGCCGGGTCGGGTCCGGGATGCCGACCGCGTCGAGCAGCTCCCGGGCCTCCTTCAGCGCCACCTTGCGGTCCATGCCCCGGTGCCGTTCGAGCACCTCGGCCACCTGGGTGCCGATCGGGATGACCGGGTTCAGCGAGGAGAGCGGGTCCTGGAAGATCATGCCGATGTCCCGGCCGCGCCGGTCCCGCAGGTCCTCCGGGCGCAGCTTCAGCAGGTCGGCGCCGTCGAAGTTCACCTCGCCGGTGACCTTGTTGCCGCGCTTCGGCAACAGGCCCATGATCGCCAGGCTGGTGACGCTCTTGCCGCAGCCGGACTCGCCGACCAGGCCGACCGTCTGTCCCGGCTCCACGCTGAAGCTGACCTCGTCGACAGCGGTGAACGGCCGCTCACCCTTGCGCTGGAACACGACGCTCAGGTCGCGTACGTCGAGCAGGCTCATCGGGTCACGTCCTCACCGTGCTGGTCGTTGGTCCACACCGCGCTCACCGCCGGCTCTTCGGGTCGATCGCCTCGCGCATGCCCTCGCCCAGCAGGGTGAAGCCGAGCGCGACCACGATGATCGCGGCGGCCGGGAAGTAGGCCAGCTCCGGGCGGACCTCGAAGTACCGCTGACCGTCCACGCCGAGCATCAGGCCCCACTCGGCGCGGTTGATGTCGGGGTCGCCGAGGCCGAGGAAGGAGAGCGACGCGGCCTCCAGGATCGCGGTGGAGAGCGTCAGTGTCGCCTGCACGATCACCGCGGTCATCGCGTTGGGCAGCATGTGCCGCAGCACGATCGCCCCGCGCTTGACGCCGAGCGCGCGGGCGGCCAGCACGTGGTCGCTCTCCCGCTGGGCGAGCATCGAACCGCGCAGCAGCCGGGCGAAGATCGGCACGTTCACGATGGCCACCGCGAGGATGACCGTCCACTGGCTGGACCGGCTGGCCAGGGCCACCAGGCTGATCGCCAGCAGCAGCGCCGGCAGCGCCAGCATCACGTCGGTGAAGCGCATCAGGATGTTGTCGACCCACCCGCCGAACGCGCCGGCGAGCGCACCCACCAGCACGCCCAGGGCCAGCCCGATCAGCGTGGCGAGCACGCCGACGAACAGCGTCTGGCGGCTGCCGTGGATCATCCGGGACAGGAAGTCCCGGCCGAGCGGGTCGGAGCCGAGCGGGAACTCGCTGCTGGCACCGGGGATGTTGTCGACGGTCAGGTTGCGGGTCAGCTCGTCGAAGCGCTGCGCCGGGTCGTGCGGCGCCAGCAGCGGCGCGAAGATCGCGACCAGCACGAAGAGCGCCACGATCGCCGCGCCGACCATCGCGGTCGGGTTGCGCCGCAGCCGGCGGAACGCGTCCCGGACCAGGCTGACGCCACCCTTGTCGGCGGTGGCCTGGGCCAGTTGCTCCAGCCGGGCGCGCTTGCGCTCGCCGAGCCGGTCCAGGCCACGGGGCAGGGTGCCCTCGGGCTTCTCGGTGACGGCCGACGGGTCCACGCTCTCGCGCGGAGCGCCCACGGTGGGCCGGGTGATCGGATCGCTCATCGCACACGCACCCTCGGGTCGATGAAGGCGTAGGAGAGGTCGACCAGGAGGTTGACCACCACGAAGACCAGCGCGGCCAGCAGGATCAGCGCCTGGAGCACCGGGTAGTCGCGACCGCCGCTGATCGAGTCGTAGATCAGCGTCCCGAGACCACCCCAGTTGTAGACCCGCTCGGTGAGCACCGCCCCGGAGAGCAACGCGCCGGTCTGCAGGCCGATGGTGGTGACCACCGGCAGCAGCGCGTTGCGCAGGATGTGCCGGCCCCGGATGGTCTTGTGCCGCAGCCCCTTCGCCTCGGCGGTACGGACGAAGTCCTCGTTGAGGACGTCGAGGACGCTGGCCCGGGTGATCCGGACGACGACCGCGAGCGGGATGGTGGCCAGCGTGACGGCCGGCAGGATCAGGTGCCACAACGCGTCACCGGTGGCGTCGAACTCCCGGGTGAGCAGCCCGTCCAGCACGAAGAAGCCGGTGACGTCGGTGTTGTCCATCCCGGTGCTGATCCGGCCGGACGGCGGGAACAGGTGCATGTTCTGCGTGAACACGTCCTTGAGCAGGTAGCCCAGGAAGAAGATCGGGATCGAGATGCCGAGCAGGGTGCCGCCGATGCTCAGGTTGTCGAGCAGCCGGCCGCGGTGCCGGGCGGCCAGGTAGCCGAGCGGCACGCCGAGCCCGATCGCGATGATCATGGCGGCGGCGGCCAGCTCGACGGTCGCCGGGAACGCGCGGCCGATCACCTCGGTGACCGGGTCGCCGCTCCGGATCGAGTTGCCGAAGTCGCCGGTCACCAGCCGCTGCATGAACTTGGCGTACTGCACCAGGATCGGCTGGTCGTAGCCGAGCGCCTTGACCAGCAGCGCGCGCCGCTCCGGCGTGGCCCGCTCACCGAGCAGCGCCTCGATCGGGCCGCCGGGCAGGTTCCGCAGCCAGACGAAGACCAGCGCGGACAGCCCTATCAGGGTCACCACCAGCTGCAACAGGCGGCGAACTATGACTCGCAACATCTCTCACACACCAGATTCTCGGTTGAACAGCGGGTCGGCCCGGGCCGGGAGCGAGAGCCCGGCCCGGGCCGATTCCGCGTGTGGCGTCAGCGGTGGATGCTGCCTCAGCCGACGCTGACGGTGTTGAACCGCTCGTCGGTCAGCGGGCTGGCGACGAGACCCTTGACGTCCTTGGTGACCACGATGGCCGGCGGGGCGTGCCAGACCGGCACGGCCGGCAGCCACTTGGTGGCGATGTCGCGGTTGACCTGCTCCCAGGCGGCCTTCTTGCCGGCCTCGTCGACCGTGGCGTCGGCCTTGGCGATGGCCTCGAACATCTCGGTCATGCCCTGGTCACCGAACTCGACCTTCTCGCGGCCGAAGAACGTGCCGACGAAGTTGCCCGGGTCGTTGTAGTCACCGGTCCAGCCGAGCAGGTGCAGGTCGTGCTTGCCGAACTGCTGCACGTCGTCCTTGTAGCCACCGTTCCACGGCCGGGCCACCCCGTTGACCGTGATGCCCACGGCCTTCAGGTCGTTGGCGAGAACAGTGAAGATCTCCTGCGGGTTCGGCATGTACGGCCGGGACACGTCGGTGGGGTAGTAGAAGTTGAGGGTCAACTTCTCCGCGCCCGCCTCCTTGAGCAGCTGCTTGGCCTTCTCCGGGTTGTAGTCGTACTTCTGCACGTCCGGGGCGTAGCCGAGCACCGTGTCCGGCATGAACTCGTCGGCGACCTTGGTGCCACCCGGGCCCTTGGTCTGGACGAGCTGCTGGCGGTTGAGCGCGTACGCGATCGCCTGCCGGACCCGCAGGTCCTTCAGCTTCGGGTTCTTCTGGTTGATCCCCAGGTAGAGGATGTTGAACGCGGGGCGGTCGAGGACCTGGTAGCCCTCACCGGCCAGCGCCTTCCGGTCGGCCGGGGCCGGGAAGTCGATGCCCTGGACGGTGCCGGCGCGCAGCTCCTGCTTCCGGGTGTTCTCGTCCTTGATGATCTTGATGACGAGCTTGTCGACCTTGGCCTTCTCGCCCCAGTAGTCGGCGTTGCGCTCCAGGGTGATCTCACCCTTGGTCTTGTCCCAGCCCGCGAACTTGAACGGACCGGTGCCCACCGGGTGCTCGTTGGCGAACGCGCTGTACTCGAACGAGTCGCCGTTCTGCTTCACCGTGTCGGCGTCGTACTTCTTCAGCGCCTCGGGGCTGGCGATGGAGAGCGCGGTCAGCGCGAAGGCACCCGGGAAGGCGCCCTTGTACTGGTTCATCGTGACGACGGCGGTGCCGTCGTCCTTCGCCTCGCACTTGTTGTAGACCGGCTGGCCCACGCCCTCGGCCTCGTTCTTGGCGAACCCGCCGAACGTGTCCGAGTAGTAGATCATCTGCGACTGGGCGGCGGCGCCCTTCATGTTGAACCAGCGGTCGAAGTTGAAGCAGACCGCGGCGGCGTTGAAGTCGGTGCCGTCGTGGAACTTCACGCCCTTGCGGAGCTTGAAGGTCCAGATCTTGCCGGTGGGGTCGTTCTCCCAGCTCTCCGCCAGGGCACCCTGAAGCTCGGCGGTACCGGGCTTGTTCTGCACGAGGGTGTCGTACATCTGGCGGATCGGCCGGAACGACTCACCGTCGTCGTTGAAGATCGGGTCGAAGTTCTTCGGGTCCCCGGCACCGGCGAAGACGAAGGTGCCGCCGCTCTTGGCGCCGCTCCCACCCTCGTCGTCCCGGTCGCTCTTGGCGCAACCGGACGCACCGACCGCCAGGGCGGCCGCGGCCGCGAGGGCCATGGCCGTTTTCAGCCTGCTCGCCTGCATCTCTCACCT
Source organism: Micromonospora sp. RP3T (assembly GCF_003027925.1). Classification (GTDB taxonomy): domain Bacteria; phylum Actinomycetota; class Actinomycetes; order Mycobacteriales; family Micromonosporaceae; genus Micromonospora. Next base: position 27,330 of record NZ_PYPS01000049.1, on the reverse strand, counting down.
CTGTCATGCACATGTGTCCACGCCGAGCTGTGACTCAGTCCGTGAGCGGGAGGTTATGGCATGTCACACAGAAGAGGAACGGGCGAAGGGCAATCGCTATCAAGCCGACACCTTCCGAGGCCGCCTCACACCGCGGCCCGGCGGCGGGCGGACCGCCCACCACCGGGCCGGCGACTCAGACCGCCCGGCGCCCCTCGAAGGCCCGGCCCAGCGTGATCTCGTCGGCGTACTCCAGGTCGCCGCCGACCGGCAGGCCGCTGGCCAGCCGGGTCACCGCGATCCCCATCGGCTTGACCATCAGCGCGAGATAGGTCGCCGTCGCCTCGCCCTCGGTGTTCGGGTCGGTGGCGAGGATCAACTCACGGACCTCACCGCCGCCCAACCGGGTCATCAGCTCCCGGATCCGCAGATTGTCCGGGCCGATGCCCTCCAGCGGATTGATCGCGCCGCCGAGCACGTGGTAGCGCCCGCGGAACTCGCCGGTCCGCTCGATCGCCACCACGTCCTTCGGCTCCTCGACCACGCAGAGCACCTCATCGGTACGCCGTGGATCGCGACAGATCCGGCACTGCTCGGACTCGGCCACGTTGTAACAGGTCGTGCAGAACCGGACCAGATCCTTGACCTTGCGCAGCGCGCCGGCCAACCGGTTGACGTCGGCCGGATCGGCCGACAGGACGTGGAACGCGATCCGTTGGGCGCTCTTCGGGCCCACGCCCGGCAGCCGGCCCAACTCGTCGATCAGGTCCTGGATGGCGCCTTCATACATCTGTCGGCTCAGAACCCGGGCAGGCCGAGGCCGCCCATCCCGCCCGCGACCGGGCCCATCTTCTTCTCGGTCAGCTCCCGGGCCGCCTCGGCGGCGTTGTGCACGGCGGCGACGACCAGGTCCTCCAACGTCTCCACGTCATCCGGGTCGACCGCCTTCGGGTCGATCTTGATCGCCTTCAGCTCACCGGTGCCGGCGACGGTGGCGGTGACCAGACCACCACCGGCGGTGCCGGTCAGCTCCGCGTCGGCCAGCTCGGCCTGGGCGGCGGCGATCTGCTGCTGCATCTTCTGCGCCTGCTTCAGCATCTGCTGCATGTTCGGCTGTCCACCTGGGCGCACGGACCGCTCCTTCTCGCACTCGTCTGCTCGGCCGCCGCTCAGCCTATCCGCTGGGACCGACCCCACCCCGTCCGGCGTGGCCGCCCACGCCGGGCCCCGGCGCCACCACCGCCACCGCCGTGACTGTCACCACGTCTGGTCGTCCCGGTGGCGCGACCGGCAGCGCAGCGCTGGTTGCGGCTGCCCTACCGGGCGTCCACCTCGTCGATCCGCTCGGCGCCGAACGCGTCGCGAAGCAGGCGTACCGCCTGCTCCTCACTGGACTCGCGCGCGGTGCGCTCGTCGATGACCTCGTCCAGCGGCTCGTCGCCCGGGTCGAAGCCCTCGAAGTTCGTCGGCGCGGCACCGCCCGGCCGCTTCGCACCGCCGCGCACCGGACCGTCGAAGTCCGGGTCGTACGGCGGTTCACCGGCCCAGTCGGCCTCGGCGGTCTTCCGGGTCGCCGGCCCGGTACGCGGGCCGCGTCCCGCCGCAGCCGCCCGGGCTGCCGCGATCGCGCTGCTCACCGGCGGACCCGTGGACGCGGCCGGCTGCGCCGATGGCCCGGCCGGTCTCGGCGGGATCGGTGCGGCGTGGGTGGCCGACGCACCGGCCGGTGGAGCGGATGCCGACGACCCGTCCGTGCTCGGCGCGCCACCCGGGCGCGCCGGCTCGGGCCACTCGTCCGCCGACGCGGGCGCACCACCCGGTTCGGACCGTTCTCCCGCGTCGGCGGCCGTGCCACCCGGGCGCGCCGGCTCGGGCCAGTCCTCCGCCGGGTCGACGGTGGGAGCGCCGCCGGCGGACCGCATCACCCCGTCCCGGCCGTTCACACCATCACCCGCGCCGTTCGCCCGCCCCGGTCCACCGGGCGCGCCACCGGCTCGACCCGTACCGTCGGCCCCACCGGCCGGGTGGGCGCCACCCGTTTCCTGGCGGGCGGGTGCCTCCGGAGGCGGGGACGCCGGTCGGGCCGGCGCGGCGGGTCGGGACGGACCACCGAGCGACGCGCCGCCCCGCTCGCCGGCCACCTCGCAGCGGATCTGCCAGCGACCGCCCAGCTCCTCGTAGAGCGCGTCGGTGAGCACGGCGGCGTGATCCGCCATCATCTTCGCCAGCACCGTCGACTTCACGGTCAGCACCAGCGTGTCACCGTCCAGGTCACGCACCACGGCGTCGCGCATCAACGCGGCGATCCGCTTGTTGCTCCGGTTGACCTTGCCGACCACCTCCGGCCAGACCCGGCGCACCGCCACGGCGTCCAGCGCGCCGGGACCCGCCGCGCCCGGACGGGGCGGCTCGGGCGTGGCCGGATCGGGCATCACCGCCGACGACGGCACCGGACGACGGGCCGGGGCAGCCGGCTCCCGGTCCGTCGGCACTGGGGAGCCGGCACCCGCGCCCGAACCGACCGGACCGGAGGCACCAGCGCCCGCGCTCGGAGCGCCGGGGACCGGCCGGGAGCCGGCCGCCGCGGCGGCGGTACGGGCGGCCGCGGGCCCGGTCGGGGCATCGGCAGCCGCCGGCGTGCCGGCGGTCGACGGGTGGACCGCGGCGGCAGCCGCGCCCGGGGCGGGAGCGGCTGAGCGTACCTCCTGGGTGGGGGTGGCCGGCGCGGACGGCGACGGCTCGACGCCGCCCAGCGTGAGTCGGCGTTCCATCCGCTCCAGACGCTGGAGCAGGCCGCCGGACGAGTCGTCCGCGCCGGGCAGCAGCATCCGGGCGCAGATCAGCTCCAGCAGCAGCCGGGGCGCGGTGGTGCCGCGCATCTCCACCAGGCCGTTGTGCACGATGTCGGCGCAGCGGGACAGCGTGGCCGGACCGAGCCGGTGGGCCTGGGCGGCCATCCGTTCGATCTGGTCGGCCGGGCCGTCGATGAGGCCCTTGGCGGCGGCGTCCGGCACCTGCTGGAGCACGATCAGGTCGCGCAGCCGCTCCAGCAGGTCGGAGGCGAAACGGCGCGAGTCGTGGCCGGCTTCGGCGACCCGGTCGACGGTGGCGTACGCGGCCGCGCCGTCCCCGGCGGCCAGCGCGTCGCACATTTCGTCGATCAGCGCGGAGTCGGTGACGCCGAGCAGCGCGGCGGCCCGCGCGTAGCCGACCCCCTCCGGGCCGGCGCCGGCGATGAGCTGGTCGAGCACGGAGAGGCTGTCCCGCGCGCTGCCGCCACCGGCGCGGACCACGAGCGGGAACACCGCCGGGTCGACCTTGACGCCCTCGGCCTCGCAGAGCTGCTCCAGGTAGGGCCGGAGCACGTTCGGCGGGAACAACCGGAACGGGTAGTGGTGGGTCCGCGACTTGATCGTGCCGAGGACCTTCTCCGGCTCGGTGGTGGCGAAGATGAACTTGACGTACTCCGGGGGCTCCTCGACCAGCTTGAGCAGCGCGTTGAAGCCGGCCGACGAGACCATGTGCGCCTCGTCGATGATATAGATCTTGAAGCGGCTGCGGGCCGGCGCGAAGAACGCCTTCTCCCGCAGCTCGCGGGCGTCGTCGACACCGCCGTGGCTGGCCGCGTCGATCTCGATGACGTCGATCGAGCCGGCGCCGTCGGGGGCCAGCCCGCGGCAGGACTCACACTGCCCGCACGGCTCGGGCGTGGGGCCCTGCTCACAGTTGAGCGAGCGGGCCAGGATCCGGGCGCTGGAGGTCTTGCCGCAGCCGCGCGGGCCGGAGAAGAGGTACGCGTGGTTCAGCCGGCCGCTGCGCAGCGCCTGCGACAGCGGCTCGGTGACGTGCTCCTGACCGATGACCTCGGCAAACGTGCGGGGCCGGTACTTGCGGTAAAGGGCCAGTGCCACCCGTCCCGCCTCCTCTCGACCGAGCCATTCTGCGCCGGTCGGCCCCGGGTGACCACCCACCACCCCGCGACCCGACCCGCGGCGACGTTACCCGGCCCCGGAGACAGAAAGGCCTCCCGTGCACCCGGCAGAGCTCGCTTATCCTTGCTGCCTTCCGGCCCTGGGGAGGTTCACGAGGTACCGCCGCACGGGAGGTGACGCCAAGCCTACCCGACGCTGTGTGGATCTTCCGGGAGGGTGGGGTGGCCCGCCGTCGCGGGACCTGTATCCTGGCTCGCGGAGGATTCGCCTAGAGGCCTAGGGCGCACGCTTGGAAAGCGTGTTGGGTTTACACCCTCACGAGTTCGAATCTCGTATCCTCCGCGCTCTCGCGCGCAGGGCCGGTCCCGCTGGGGCCGGCCCTGCGTCGTTTCCGCGCTCCCCGCTCCTCCCCTCACCGCCCCCTTCTCGATAACGGTTTCTTTACCGGTTCAGGGGGTTGACGGGCACACCAGCGGGCGGTGAGGCATTGACAAAGTTAACCGGTTAAGCCGACCATCATGGATATCTTCGCTGGGTCGGACGCCGGAAGGGCAACCGACGGTCCGACCCGTCCGGGCGGCGAGGGCTCCCCGCAACCATCACCCGTACGGGAGTTCCTCATGATCAAGCGCACCCGCACGCGGGCCTGCCTGGCCGGGGCGGCGGCAGCCGTCACCGCACTGGCCACCACGCTCGTCACCACACCCGCCGCCCAGGCCGCCGCCGGCGCCTGCTCGGTGACCTGGCAGGTCACCAACGACTGGGGCGGCGGCGCCACCACCAACGTCACGATCACCAACACCGGGGCCGCCGTGAACGGCTGGACGCTGGGCTGGGCGTTCCCCGGCAGCCAGGTGATCGGCGACATGTGGAACGCGACGAAGACGCAGTCCGGCGCGAACGCCACCGCCACCAACGTCTCCTACAACGCGAGCGTCCCGGCCGGCGGCACGGTGAGCTTCGGCTTCAACGTCACCTACACCGGGTCGAACCCGACCCCGACCGCGTTCACGCTCAACGGCGCGGCCTGCGGCGACACCACGCCGCCGAGCCCGAGCCCGACGGGCAGCCCGAGCCCCACCGGCAGCCCGACCCCGACGCCGGATCCGACCGGCGTCCCCAGCGGCAACCTGGCGCTCAACCGGCCGGTCACCGCGTCGTCGACGGAGAGCCCGAACGCCGCCGCCCAGGCGGTGGACGGCAACGGGGGGACCCGCTGGTCCAGCCTCTACGCCGATCCGCAGTGGTTCCAGGTCGACCTGGGCGCCACGTACCCGATCAACACGGTGCGGCTGCGCTGGGAGGCCGCGTACGGCAAGGCGTACCAGATCCAGACCTCGACCGACGGCACCACCTGGACCCCGGTGTTCAGCACCACGACGGGCGACGGCGGCACCGACGACGTGATGCCGGCCGGGGCCAGCGGCCGGTACGTGCGGATGTCCGGCACCGCACGCGGCACCGCCTGGGGCTACTCGCTCTACGAGTTCGAGGTGTACGCGGTCAAGCCGCCCACCCCGCCCGGCCCGGACTGTGGCCAGGCCCCGGCCGACCCGCAGGCGAACTCGAAGGCCCGCAACCTGATCTGCTACCTGCGCACGCACACCTACGTCAGCGGCCAGACCGACCTGCCGGACGCGGACAAGGTGCAGCAGTTGACCGGCCGCTACCCGGCGATCGTGGCGTTCGACTTCATGGAGTACACCCGGGGCAGCATCGAGACCCAGCAGGTCATCAACTGGGCCAAGGCGCGCAACGGCATCGTCGCGTTCCAGTGGCACTGGTACTGCCCGCGCGGCGGCAACTACTCCGCGCCGTGCGACTTCCAGCCGGACCTGAGCAACCCGTCGTCGAAGCTCTACCAGGACATCGACCTGGTGGTGCGCGAGCTGAAGAAGATGGGCGACGCCGGTGTTCCGGTGCTGTTCCGCCCGCTGCACGAGGCGAACAACAACTACATGTGGTGGGCGAAGAAGGGCCAGGACGCCTACAAGCAGCTCTGGCGGCTGATCTACCAGCGGGCGCAGCTCGCCGGCGCGCACAACATCGTCTGGGTGTTCAACGGCATGGCCAGCGGCCAGGGCACCTCGCTGGCGTCCTGGTACCCGGGTGACGGCTACGTCGACCTGGTCACCTCGGACTACTTCCAGAGCAGCAGCGACTTCGCCACCACCAAGGCGGTCAGCGGCGCCAAGACCACCGGCGTGGCGGAGACGTTCAGCCCGCTCAACCCCAACTCCGACCCGGCCTGGCCGTACTACGTGGTCTGGGCGTCGCGGGACTGGAACGGCAGCGGCAAGGACGTGGCCGGGCTGTGGCGCACCGCGATGGCCAACCCGAGGACCATCTCGATCGACCAGCTCCCCGACATGTCCGCGTGGTGACGACCTGATCGCAGGGGGCCGGGCCCGCCGGGGTCCGGCCCCCTTCCGTCATACGCACCGCGCTCAGCCGCCGAGCTTGGCGAAGATGTTCGCCACGTGCTTCTCCACCACCCCGGGCGTGATGACCAGCGCCGCCGCGTTGCCGCTGTTGGACCGATCCTCGGCCATCAGCGACAGCACCTCGCGTTCGATACCGACGCCGACCGGCGCGGCGTCGGTCTGTTCTTGACCCATGTCGCCCCGTACGGTTCTCTCGCCGGTGCGTGGGACTGTTGTGGTTCCCGCTGGCGGCGCTCATGCAGGTGGCAAGACCGCCGCCTTCCACCACTCACATCAGTAACGGTTGACTTGGGTGCGCCTCTAGATCGCGGCCAAACTCTCGGCCCTGCGTGACTACCCGGTCGGTGAGCTTCTGGGACGTCAGCCTGGGAATGGCAGGTCCACAGTCAGCCGTTGCGGGTCGTCCCACAGGAGAACAAGATTGCGGCAGGACGGCTCGTCGGGGTACATCAAGGCTTTCAGGCGCAGCTCGCGCAGCCTGTCGGGCAGCCTCGTCAAGCCCTCGACGCCGTTCAGCAGCAGGTCGAGTGCCGATCGGAACTCGGGGGCGGTGCAGTCGTCGCGGTGCCACAGCAGGATCGGCACCCCGACGCGGAGGGCGGCCGCGACCTCACGGGAGCCGGCACCGGACTGGCTGGGCGCATCGCTGAGGACGACGGCTACCACATGCTCATCGGCCTGAAGTGCCGCCTCCAGGTACGTCGGGTCGGGCGTCGTGCCCGGCGGTACGACGTAGGCCCGCGCCTGTTCCGGCCTCTCGGACAGCATCTTCCAGCGTTTGCGCCAGTTTCGGTGGAGATGCGGGCTCCGCATGCGTTCAAGACTGCGCACGACGACCCCGTAATCCATGGTAAACGGTCGTGGTGAGCCCATGCTTGACTCATCGCCGATGAGCCATTCGTCGATCGGCTCGTTGAGCAGGTAATGCGGCAGAATGAACTCGATAGTCACCGGGCCGAGGTGGTCAGCCAGGGCTGCCTCGGCGTCGAGGACGATTTGCGAGGTGGTGCGTTCAAGGCCGTCCCGGCTGGTGATCCGATCCTCGCCGCGGACGGGCGCGTCGCCTGGCCGGGACTGACGCCACGAGGAGACGATCAGCTGGTTCTGGTCCACAGCATTCGCCTCGACCTGGATCATCACATAGCCCATGACTGGAGCGAGTTCCGAATCGATGGCTCGCCGGACACTGGCTTCGAGGCGCCGTAGCATCCCGGCCGCGGCCTCCGATCTCATGGCACCCACCAGACGTGCGGCGTGGGCCGGAGTCATCCGCGAGAGCAACTCGGCCGCATATGCTGCATCCAACCGCGACAGGGACTCGGTCGCGGCGCCGGTCGGCATCACCATGAGCCGAGCAAACGCGAGGTTGGCGCCCATCCGTTCCAGCTCGGCGGCGGCCTCTTCGACGGACATCAACGCGAGCGTGGGTCCGTCCAGGAATTCTCTGCGCGGATAGATAGTGACGGTGACCAGGCCGTCATTCTGACAGACGGTCGGGGCCGGCGCGCCGTGGTCTCGGCACTCGTTGATCGCCCGGGAAATGCCGGAACCCTCACCCTCGACCAGGCGCATCCAGGTGAGCGTGCTCGCCAGCCGAAAGTTGCGCCGGTGCGACTCGCTAATCAGCGCCTCCAGCGGCGTCGTCGTGCCGGGCGGCAGGTCACGCCCGGCCCATGTGCCGGGGCTGACCACCTCGACACGGTCGTCGAACACCCGGACGTGGACGCAGGCCGAACGGTGTTCGTAGTCACGGTGCACAAGGGCGTTTGCGATGACCTCACGCACCGCGACCATCGGGTAGCGATGCGACGGCCGGGCGATCGGCGAGTCGTCGGTAGGCGCCTCGCCACGTCGGGACAGCCCGGCTACGAACTCCACAGCCCCGAGGATCTGCTCAGTGACTGAGCCCTTCAAGTCATGCTTATCCATGGGCACGCCCTTGGTGACCCCATGGATGCGGGCGCACTGGACGATGGCTGTCGGGAGCGCTGCAGCGGGGCTCTCACCGAACAGCAGCGCGCCGGTGAGGGTCAGCCGGCCGGCCGCTAGCAGGTGCGCACGCTGCAGGAACTCGATATCGGTGAGCTGGCTAGGCATGCTGCGGGCAATGTCGGCCCGCAGGTTCGCGCGGAAGTCCGCGATGAGGCGTGAGCTAAACGAGGTGACGTCGGTGGGTAGCTCCAGAAAAGAGAGCCCCGGTGCGGCGCCGTAGCCAGCCGGCTCGGGCGTCACAGCGTCGTCCGGCTCGGGCATAGTGGCGGACCGGTCCAGCCGCCGGGCCAGGCGTACTCGGCCCGAACCCTCCCATCGCCGCTGCGGCTCAGCCTCCTCGGGCAGCGCGCTGAGCAAGAAGGCGTAGAGGTCGTCGAGATCGATGTAGCCGTCGCCGTCTGCGTCGCCTGCGCTACCTCGCAACCCGTCGACCAGGGCCCGGGTAAAGGGGCTTGGCCGTCCGGCCGTCTCGGAGTCCTTGGCCAGCCCGGTCGGCGCGGTTGCGGTGAGGACGAATCGGCCCTCACCCGCCAGTTGCTCCGCCATCTCCTCGGCGCCAGGCGTGCCTTTGAACGCGCCGCTGTGACAGCAGTCGAAGATCAGTACCTTGCACCGGGCCAGCGACTCATCTATGCAGGTGTTGAGCTGGTAGCCGGAAAGCGCGGTCGCCGGCAGCAGATTGATGTCGGTGTCGCGGGCGCAGATGTAGAACTGCCGGCTACGACTCAGGCCATGCCCGCTGAAGTAGAGGAAGAGAATATCGTCTTCGCGCGCCTCCGCGAAGAATCGGTTGACCGCAACGGCCATCTCGCCAAACCGGTGCTCGGCAAGCAGCTCAACATGGCCGAAGACGCCGGTCTCGGCGTGCAGCAGCGCATCGCGCAACTCGAGCCCATCAGCGCGCGGCCCGCGCAGGTTGGAAAGCGACGCACCGGAGTCGTAGAGCGAGTTGCAGATAAGCAGGGCCCGATACACGCCGAACGCCTCCCACGAGTGCATCCGCCGAAACACACTACTCTACAGTGGAAGTTAGCTCACACCGGCCGTCGCGCATCGGAAGGGTCCGCCGTGGCAGCAAGCCGATTGACCGTTACTGCCGGTCTGGGTGCCCTGCGGCCTGGGCACCCCGCACTCGACCTGGCCGAGGAGGAGTTGCGCGACGAACTGAAGACGGCCAGGTTACGCACCGACGAGATCCGTACGCCTTCGACGGAACTCACGAAAGGGTGGCTTTCCGAGCTGGCTGCGGATGCCGGTACGCCGGCCGCCGTCGCCGGCCTCGTCCGTGTCATTCATCTCTGGCTCAAGCGGGATCGGCGCCGTTCGCTGACCCTGACCCGCCCTGATGGCACCCAGGTGCGCATCGAGGGCGAGGCTATCTCCGAAGCGACTGTGCGGGATGCCGTCGCCAGAGCACTCGGTGAGCCGGACGACCCGGCCGAGGGCTAACCTCAAAGCCGTTTCAGCCAGGCGGTCCAAGCTGAGGTCAAAGGCCGTGTTGATCGGAGCACCGCCCGAAACACAGCACACTGAGTCGCAACGAATACCGCCACCCACGCCGCTTTTCGGCTAAAACTGGACATTGACAAGGTGCCCCGTTCGGGCCGAGGAAGCCGGTCACCGCGCCCGGCTGCACCCGGACGGTGAGCCTGTCCACGGCGGTCCGGTTCCCGTAGCGTTTGGTCAACTCACGTAGTTCGATCACGGGATCGACGCTAGGCATCGCGCTCGGGAGCGGTAAGCCGGAAACCATCCGACCTGGTCCGGGGGTTTTCCACCCCCGGCGGCGGGCTACCGTGCCAGGGGCGACAGCGGGATCCGTCGTCGTACACATGTGCTATCCACAGGCTGTGGACGCCGAGAGGACCGGATGAGTTACCAGCTCAGTGCCGTGGTCGCCGACGTCGAGCTGCTGCGCGAGCAGACCGCCGACCTGGACCACGCGGTGCTGGCCGCGCTCCGGCAGGATTTCGCGCTGCTGCCGGTCACCCCGCAGCTCGTGGCGGAGCTGACCGGCGAGCCACCGGATTTCGCCGCCGAGGAGCCCTGCGCGGTGCGCCCGTTCCGGCTGGTCCTCGCGCCGCCGCTGGCGGGGCTGCTGGCCCGTTGGTCGAAGCGTGGGCCGGTGGCGTACCTGGAGGCGGAGTTCGCCGGCGGGCTCGGCCACCAGGCGGCGGTGGTGTGGCTGGACGGCGACGTGACCTGGGGCCCGCGTTACGACGGCGCGCTGGACCGACCGCGGGCACAGTGGCCGATCAACATGGCGCTGGCCCGGCTCGGCGCCGAGCCGGGCGCGTGGATCGACCCGTTCGCCGAGTTGGGCCTGCACCTGGAGCGCGACACGGCCGGCTGGCTGGCGCACGGCCGGCGCGGGCTGTCCGCCGACTACTGGGACGAACTGGCCGAGGAGTGGGAACTGCGCCAATCCGGCCCGCACCAGCAACCTCCTCGCCCCGGTCCCGTTGGGGACTGGGGGATTGCATGAAACTACGACAATTCGGCTTTATCGCCACACTGCTCGCTGCCGCTTCCATCGCCGGGAGCGGCGTTCATCCACATGGGCCGGACGTGCCGGCCCGACCGGTCGGCGCCGCCGAGGTGGTCAGCCTGAACGGCCTGCGCAACGCGGGATTCGGCGACACCGAGGAGGACCTCACCCGGCGCGGCCTGCTGCGCACCGACGAGGAGGCCTGCGGGCCCACACTGGCCGGGCACGGCGAGGTCAGCCCGATCTTCGTCGACGACCGGCTCGTCCTGCTCTGGCTCGACGACCCGATGACCACACCGGAGGGGATCAGCGCCGGCACGCCGGTCGGCGAGGTCCGCGCCGCGTACCCCCGGGCCGCCGCGCTGCCGGCACCGCCCGGCAGCCACCGCTTCGCCGGACTGCTCGCCCGCCACGGCGACCGCGCGTACCTGTTCCTGCACGACGGCGTCACCGTCCGGGAGATCATCGCCGGGTACGCGGACTGGGCCCGCCGCCTCTTCGACGAGGGCTACGGCCCCTGCTGACCGTTCACGCGCACCATGTCCGGAACTCGACTGCGCTCGGCCACTACATCGACGATCATCGGCCCGAACCGTCGACTGGAGGCAGGAGTGGGTGTCCCGGACACGTCCAGGCAGGTATTCGCTCAAATCGAATCCGCCCGGAAGGGCATCTTCGAGCCACAACTCGCGGCGCTGGGCCTGTCCGCGGAGAGCATCCGCGACCAGACCGTCGAACAGTTGGAGGAGTCGCTGGAGACGATCAACCAGCTCATCGCCAACCCGAGTGCCGTGGGCAAGACGTCGGTCAAGGTCGGTGCCCGGGGCGAAGTCGTCATCGCCGCCCCTACCGAAGGACAGGTGGAGATCGGGCCGCTCCCGCTCCTTCTGGACCGGAAGGCCAGGATTCTTGAGCGGCTGAAGGTGCTGAAGCCCGCCGAGCAACTCGACAATCTGCGGACGGCCGTCGAGAGCGTGGATCAGCAGCCGGTGCGCGAGAGGATCGAGGCGCTGCTCGACGACATCCAGGAGCAGGCGAGGAACCTGGCACACCAGGCGCGCGAGACGGAGGCGAGTAGCCGCGAGGCGGCTGCCAGCGAGGCGATCAAGCTCGAACAGTTCGAACGACGCGCCAAGGTCTGGCAGTCGTTCCTGGAGCGGGAGTCAGTGGCGACTATCGTCGGCGCGATCATCCTGCTGGCACTCACCGTCACCCTGGTGGTCGCCATGTTCGTGGAGGTGACGCCCGCTGACGTCCTCAGCAACGCGTTCCTCATCATCCTCGGGTACTTCTTCGGGCAGTCGGTGGGTCGACCCCGCTCCGGCGGGGAACCGCAGTGATCCTGGCCGGGCCCGGAGCGGAGCATCGCTCGGCCTGAAGGGGGCCGACGTCGACCTGAGCGCGGGATCGCTGGTCGTTAGGCACGGTCGGCAACACTTCGGTGGCGACACGGATGCGCCGACGACTGAGGCCAAAACTGAGACCACAGCGAGAACGCCCGGCCGGTCCGTGACGGACCGGCCGGGCGTTCTCGCTGTTCACGAGCGGTGGCGGCGGGATTTGAACCCGCGGAGGGCGTAAACCCTCACACGCTTTCGAGGCGTGCTCCTTAGGCCACTCGGACACGCCACCGCCGACGAGGGTACAGGACCACCGCTTCGGACGCCGAACCGGTATCCCGTCGGCCGGCCTGGCAGGATCTTTGCCATGAGTACGCACATCGGCGCTGAGCCGGGAGAGATCGCCGAGCGGGTCCTGATGCCGGGTGACCCGCTGCGGGCCAAGTGGATCGCGGAGACCTACCTCGAGGAGGCCCGCTGCTACACGACGGTGCGCGGCATGCTGGGCTTCACCGGGCGGTGGAACGGCGTCGACGTCTCCGTCCAGGGTTCCGGCATGGGCATGCCGTCCGCCTCCATCTACGCGCACGAGCTGATCAACGAGTACGGCGTGAAGACGCTGATCCGGGTCGGCTCGTGCGGGGCCCTGACCGAGGACCTGCAACTACGGGACGTGGTGGCGGCCATCGGCTCGTCCACCGACTCGAACATGAACCGGATGCGCTTCGACGGGCTGATCGACTACGCCCCGGTCGCCGACTTCGGGCTGCTGCGTACCTCGGTCGAGGTGGCCGAGCGGCGCGGCATCACCATGCGGGTCGGGCCGATCCTGGCCGCGGACGCCTTCTACACCGACCGGCCGGACCTGTACGACGCGCTCGCCGACTACGGCGTGCTGGCGGTGGAGATGGAGTCGGCGGCGCTCTATACGATCGCGGCCCGGTTCAAGGCCCGCGCGCTGACCATCCTGACCGTGAGCGACCACATCAAGACCGGTGAGAAGACCACGTCGCAGGAGCGTGAGCAGACGTTCGGCCAGATGGTCGAGATCGCTCTCGACACCGCCATCGCCTGACCAACCCTTCCCCGCCGCCCCGCCCCCGTCACCACCCGGTGCCGGGGGCGGCGGTTCGTGTGAGAAGGGGCCCCGTCTATACCGCAGGCGTTAACAGGGGGCCCGGCCTTACCGGAAGAAGGCGCGCAGCAAGGCGGCGCTCTCCGGGGCCAGGACGCCGGCGTAGACCTCGGGGCGGTGGGTGACCCGGCGGTCGCGCAGGACGTCCCAGAGCGAGCCGACCGCACCGGTCTTCGGTTCCCACGCGCTGAACACCACCGTCGAGACCCGGGCCAGCGCGATCGCGCCGGCGCACATGGTGCACGGCTCCAGCGTCACCACCAGCGTGCAGCCGTCCAGCCGCCACCGGCCCAGCCGCTGCGCGGCGCGGCGCAGCGCCAGCACCTCGGCGTGCGCGGTCGGGTCGCCGGTCAGTTCCCGCTCGTTGCGCCCGATCGCCAGCTCCCCGCCGTCGGGCCCGTAGAGCACGGCCCCGACCGGCACGTCGTCGACGCCCTCGTCCGGCGTCGGCCCGTCCGGGCCGGTCACGGCGACGTGCAGGGCCCGACGCATCCACAGCTCGTGCCGCTGCCGGCGCCCCACGGCGCCCGGGTCGGCCAGCCCTTCGTCCGCGCCCGGCCCCGCCCGTCCGGGTCGGCCCGGCGTCGGCTGGCCGGGGCGCAGCGTCTCCAGCGCCGGGTCGGTGGCGTCGGCCGGTTCCACGGCGCCGGGCGTCACGGACTCGCCGGGCTCAGACCTCACGCAGCTCCTCGACCTCGTCCGCGCAGCCGAGCACCTGGCAGATCTCGGCGGTCACGTCGGCCGGCATGTTGCCCTCGTGGGCGCAGAGCGCGAGCAGCTTCGGCGCCGGGATGCCGAGGTCGGCGAGGAGGTCGGCGTCACCCACCGGGTCGGCCTCCGGGTCCACGGCCGGCTGCTCGGTCTCGTCGTCGCCGCCGGACGGGCGCGGCTCGTCGACGTCCTCCAGGCCGGTGACCGAGGTCTTCAGGTCGCCGACCAGCAGCGCGCCCAGCCGGGACTCCTCCGCGTACGCCGAGTCGGAGCCGAAGACCCGCAGGTCCTCCCCCTCGTCGAGGCGCAGGACGACCAGGTAGGTGTCGTCGGCCTCGACGAACAGCAGGGAGAGGTCGGCGTCCGGCTCGACGTCGCGCAGCCGGTCGGCCGCCTCCTCGATGTCGGTGACGCCCCGCAGGCTGACCTCGCCGGCGGTCCAGCCGCCGTCGATGCGCGCCACGGCAGCAGCGAAGTACGACACGGTCCCCCCAAAATGGCCTCGGCAGCATGCCGACACGTCACGCGATGCACGTTAACCGGTCGGGTCGGCGGGCGACCGGTCAACGCCCCGACAGGGGCCGGCCGTTCCTGGAGAAAGTCGCCTCAGCCGGCCACGCGGCGCCGGGTGGCGATGAGCTGGCGCAGGCGTTCGCTGCGCGCCCGCTGCGGCCGCTCGCGCTGCTGTACCGCACGGGCACCGGCCAACTCGGCAAGGAGTTGCAGGCGACGGCGGCTCCGATCGGGGTCGAGCCGCGGCGGTGTGGTCCAGGCCATATGGCGAGCGTGAACCGTCACCGCGCGTACGTCAAGATGGTCTTCGCTACGCAGCGAAAGCGGCACGCAAGGTCACCAGAGCGGCCAGTCGCCGGTCTGCGCCCACCGCACCGCGACGATCGCGGCGGCGATGCTCCAGCCGCCCGCGGTGACGATCGCCACCCCGGTCGCCACGCCCCGGTCGCCGTGGCGGACCAGCACCGCGGCGACCGCCCAGGCGACGCCGCCGGCCAGCACCGTCCACCAGGCGTAGCCGGGCACGTCGCGGCCGACCAGCCCGAACAGCAGCAACCAGGCGAAGGTGACCACCGCGCCGAGCGCCACGCCGGCACCAGTCACCGGGTACGGCTCGCGGTAGCTGGGGCGCATCGGCCCGCCGGACGGGAAGAGCCCCGACGGGGTACGCGGCGGCGCGTGGAACGCCCCCGGACCGCTCGCTCCGGCTGCCCCGTGCCACCCGTTCGTCACCGCTGCTCCCCTCCCCGACCCATCGACCGCGATGTCACCCACCGTGACCGGCCGGTGTGACCGGGGTCGGCGCTTTCGTTCCCACGGTAGTGGTCTGCCAGGATGATCGGATGCGCTCGCCATCGATCGGCCGCCGCGCGCGTCCGGCGTTCCCGGTCCTGTTGCTCATCGCGGCGTTGGCCGCCGGGTGCGACCGGCCCGCGGCGCCTGCGGACGCCTGGCAGGACCCGAGTCCGATGGTGACGGCGACGCAACCCGCCGAGCCGACGGCGAGCCCGGCCCCACCGGCCGCCTCCACCGCCCCGACCGCCAGCGTCGCCCCGACGCCGTCGCGCCCCGCGCCGCGACGCGTCTTCCCGGTCCGGGCCGGCAACGTCGACTACCACCCGACGCACGGCGGCTACCCGGGCACCGACGTCTTCGCCGACTGCGGTGAGCCGGTGGTGGCGGTCACCGACGGGGTGGTGCTCGAGGTGAGCCGGGTGGACCGGTTCGACAAGCGGGGGCCGTTGGGGCCGAACAACGGCGGGCTCTCGGTCTCGCTGCTCGGCGACGACGGGGTGCGCTACTACGGTTCGCACCTGAGCGTGATCGCGTCCGGCGTCGACGCCGGCGTCCGTGTCCGCGCCGGGCAGCAGCTCGGCAAGGTGGGCCGCACCGGCAACGCCAACAACGTGTGCCACCTGCACTTCGGGCTCTCCCCGAAGTGCTCCGGCCACGACGACTGGTGGATCCGTCGCGGGGTGGTCTGGCCGGCGCCCTACCTGAACTCCTGGCGCAAGGGCGGCAACCGGTCCCCGGTCGCCGAGGTGACCGCCTGGCAGCGCAAGCACGGCTGTCCGGCGTCGCCGGGCCGGTCCGCGGCGGGCGGCTGACCCGACGCGCGACTCCGGCGGCTGACCCGACGCGCGGGTCCGGCGGCACACGGCGGACGGCCGGAGCGCGTAGGTTCCACTGCATGACTGCCCGGGATCCCCTCGCCGATCTGCGCCGGATCGCGTTCCTGCTGGAACGGGCCAACGAGGCCACCTACCGGGTGCGGGCGTTCCGGTCGGCGGCCTCGGCGCTGGGCGCGTTGCCGGCCGGCGAGGTGGCCGAGCGGGCCCGCACCGGCAAGCTGACCGAGCTGCCCGGCGTCGGCGACGTCACCGCCCGCTGCGTGGCCGAGTCGCTGGCCGGCGAGGAGCCGGTCTACCTGCGTCGGCTGCTGGCCACCGAGGGCACCGACCTGGACGAGGAGGCGGCGACGCTGCGGGACGCGCTGCGCGGCGACTGCCACACCCACTCGGACTGGTCGGACGGCGGCTCACCGATCGAGGAGATGGCGCTGGCCGCCGTCGAGCTGGGGCACGAGTACGTGGTGCTCACCGATCACTCGCCCCGGTTGAAGGTGGCCCGCGGGCTGACCGCGGACCGGCTCCGCCGGCAGCTCGACCACGTTGCCGCCGTGAACGAGGCGCTGCCGAAGGGCTTCCGCATCCTCACCGGCATCGAGGTCGACATCCTCGCCGACGGCTCGCTCGACCAGACCGACGAGTTGCTGGCCCGGCTGGACGTGGTGGTCGGCTCGGTGCACAGCGGCCTCAACGACGAGCGGGCGAAGATGACCCGCCGGATGGTGACCGCGATCGCCAACCCGCACCTGGACATCCTCGGGCACTGCACCGGCCGGATGGTGTCCTCCCGGCCGGCCGGCGTGACCGGGCCGGGCGACAAGGGGCACCGACCGCGTACCCGCAAGGAGAGCGAGTTCGACGCGGACGCCGTCTTCGCCGCCTGCGCGGAGCACGACGTCGCCGTCGAGATCAACTCCCGGCCGGAGCGGCAGGACCCGCCGAAGCGGCTGATCCGCCGCGCGCTGGAGGCGGGCTGCCGGTTCGCCATCGACACCGACGCGCACGCGCCCGGGCAGCTCGACTGGCAGCGCTTCGGGTGCGAGCGGGCGGCGCGCTGCGGCGTACCGGCCGACCGGGTGATCAACACGTGGACCGCCGACCGCCTGGTGACGTGGACGGCGGGCCGGGGCTGAGCGGTCAGGCCCGAGCCGCCGGCTCGACCGGGCGGGCGGCGGGCGCCACCGGCGTCGGGTCAGGCCGGCGCCGGCCGACCAGGCCCTGCGCGACCGCCACCCCGACCAGCACGACCAGCGCGCCCACCGGCTGGTGCCAGTTCATCCGCTCGCCGAGCACCACGGCGCCGACCACCACCGCGAAGATCGGGACCAGGTACGTCACGGTGGACGCCGTGCTGGCCCCGGCCAGTCGGATGTTGCGCAGGTTGATCACGAAGGCGAGCCCGGTGCCGAGCGCGCCGAGCGCGAGCACGCTGGCCACCACCCGGGGGGACAGGTCGGTCGGCACCGGCGGCGCACCGGCCACCAGCGGCGCGGCCAGCGCGAGCTGCGCGGTCGCCACGAGCAGCTGGGCCGCCGACAGCGACAGTCCCGAGTACGCGCGGCCGGCGATGAACTTCTTCTGGTACGGGATCGCCAGCCCGTAGCAGGCCGCCGCCCCGAGGCACATGAGCTGGCCGGTGAAGTGCGCGCCGCCGACGCCCGCCCAGACACCGAGCACCACCAGCACCCCGATGAAGCCCAGCGCCAGCCCGACCGCCCGGCGCGCGGTCAGCCGCTCGGTGCGGAACACCAGCACCGCCAGCGGCAGCACGATCAGCGGCGTGGTGGCGTTCCAGATGCCGGCCAGCATGGACTCGACCCGCTGCTCGCCGTAGCCGAACAGGGTGAACGGCAGCGCGACGCCGAGCGCGGCAACCACCAGCAGGTGGCCCCAGACCGCCGGCTCGCGGGGCAGCCGGTCGCGCAGCACGACCAGCACCACGAGCAACGTGGCCGCGCCGGTGGCCACCCGGTAGAGGGTGAGGTGCACGGGGTGCAGCTCACCCACCCCCACCTTGATGAAGAGGAAGCTGGAACCCCAGATCGCGGCCAGTGCGACGAACCCGGGCAGCCAGCTCCGCAGCGGCGCCCGGTCAGGGGCGAAATCCATGTTCACCCCTGACACTCTGCCCCTCCGGTACGACGAAGTCGCGCGGATTTCGGCCGCCGTGTCGACCGCCACAACAACCGACCTACAGTGGGGACGTTGACCGGTCGAGGAGGTGACAAGTCGATGGCCGCGCCGCTGCGTTTCGATCCGCTCGTCGATTTCGACGGGATGTGGACCACTCGGCTCGCCGACCGTTACCTCCCGTTGCGCGAGCTGCCCGACGCGCGCTACGAGTGCATCGACGGAAGGCTGGTCATGACCCCCGCCGAGACCGGCACCAACAGCTATGCCGAGGGTGAGCTGCTCCACCTGCTCAAACCGGCGGCGAAGGAGGCCGGCTTCTACGTCTTCGGCCAGGTGAACCTGACGTTCGCCCCCGACCGGTGGATCCAACCCGACCTGACCATCCTGCACGCCCTGCCCGGAACCGACCAGGAGGACCGGTGGATTCCGGTCCGGCTGTGCACGATGGCGGTCGAGTTCGTGTCACCGGGAAGCCGCCGGCAGGACTTCGTGGACAAGCCCCGCCGCTGCGCCGAAGGCGGGGTGCCGTACTTCATGCGGGTGCAGATCGCCCGACAGATCCGGCACGTCGGCGTGGAGTTCCTCTCGCTCGACAACGGCGGCTACGTCAGCACGGCTCAGGCGGTCAGCGGCCAGCGGCTCAAGCTGGACCTGCCGTTCCCGATCGACTTCGACCCCGCCGATCTGCTGCCCTGAACACGGCAAACAGGCTCGACACCGGGGTGACCCGGTCACGTAGGGTCGCCCCGTGGGACGAATCGATGACCTCGCCAACCGGTACGTGGCCCAGTGGGCTCCGCTGAGCCCGACCGGGGCCACCTACGTCGGCATCGCCGGCTACGACGACCAGCTCGACGACCTGTCGCCCGAGGGCTACGCGGCCCGTGCCGAGCTGGCCCGGCGCACGCTGGGCCAGCTCGACGTGACCGAGGCGGAGACCGAGGCGGAGCGGACCGCGCAGGAGGCGATGCAGGAGCGCCTCGGCCTGGAGCTCGCCCGCTACGACAGCGGCGAGACCACGAGCGAAGTCAGCGTGATCACGAGTGGGCTGCACGAGCTGCGGATGGTCTTCGACCTGATGCCGACCGACGGCGAGGAGGCGAAGGCGAACGTCGCCACCCGGCTCAACCGCTTCGCGTCGGCGTTGGAGGGCTACAAGCGCACGCTGCGTGAGGCGGCGGCGGCCGGCCGGGTCAGCTCGCAGGTGCAGCTCGTCGAGGTCGCCAAGCAGTGCGACATCTGGGTCGACCCGGAGGGCGACAACTTCTTCCACGGCCTGGCCGAACGCCTCGACGCGGACGGCACGCTCGGCGCCGAGCTGCGCAAGGGCGCCGCCGCCGCGACCGCGGCCACCGCCGAGTTCGGGCACTTCCTCCGCACCGAGCTGGCCCCCGTCGGGCGGCAGAAGCAGGCCGCCGGCCGGGAGCGCTACGAACTGGCCTCGCAGTACTTCCTCGGCGCGAAGGTCGACCTGGACGAGACGTACGCCTGGGGTTTCGCGGAGCTGGCCCGGCTGGAGGCCGAGATGCGGGCGGTGGCCGCGCGGATCGTCGGCCCCGGTGCCTCGGTCGACGACGCGGTCCGTGCGCTCGACGCCGACCCGGCGCGGACGGTCCGCGGCAAGGAGGCGTTCCGCGACTGGATGCAGGCGCTCGCCGACCAGGCGATCAGCGAGCTGGACGGCACCCACTTCGACATCCCGGAGCAGGTCCGCCGGATCGAGTGCTGCCTGGCGCCGACCAGCGACGGCGCGATCTACTACACCGGCCCGAGCGAGGACTTCTCCCGGCCGGGGCGGATGTGGTGGGCGGTGCCGCAGGGCATCACCGAGTTCTCCACCTGGCGCGAGGTGACCACGGTCTACCACGAGGGGGTGCCGGGTCATCACCTCCAGGTCGCGCAGACCGCCGTCCGGGCCGACCTGCTCAATCGCTGGCAGCGGCTGCTCTGCTGGGTCTCCGGGCACGGTGAGGGCTGGGCGCTCTACTCGGAGCGGCTGATGGACGAGTTGGGCTACCTGGCCGACCCGGGGGACCGGCTCGGCATGCTCGACGGGCAGGCGTTGCGGGCGGCCCGGGTGATCGTCGACATCGGCATGCACCTGGAGCTGGAGATCCCGGCGGACAATCCGTTCGGCTTCCACCCGGGCGAGCGCTGGACGCCGGAGCTGGGTTGGGAGTTCATGCGGGCGCACTGCCGGGTGCCGGACGAGACGCTGCGCTTCGAGCTGAACCGCTACCTCGGCTGGCCGGGGCAGGCCCCCTCCTACAAGGTCGGTGAGCGGATCTGGTTGCAGGCCCGGGAGGACGCGAAGGCCCGCAAGGGCGCCGACTTCGACCTGAAGGAGTTCCACCGCCAGGCGCTCGACCTGGGCGCGCTGGGGCTCGACCCGCTGCGTCGGGCGCTGGGCAGGCTCTGAGGACGACGGTGGCCGGGCGTCGGAGGGACCTCCGACGCCCGGCCGTTTCCGTGGTGCGCCCGGATCAGGCCAGGTCGACCCGGAGCACCGGCTCCGCGGTGAGCGACTTCGAGCGCTCGTACGCCAGCTCGATCACCGGGTCGTCGAAGCTGATCGGGATCGGCGAGGTGATCGGGATGCCGTCCGGGAAGGGCAGCTCCGGCGTCAGCGTGATCTTGATACCGAGCAGGTGCCCGACGAACCGGGTGGCGTAGAACGCGACGTCACCGGAGACGGTGAGCCGGTCGGTGACGTACCGCTGCTTCTTGCCCGCCGGGCCGTTGGCCAGCAGCGTGAAGTCGTCGGTGACCGCCTTGTCCATGGTGAACTTCAGGCACTTGAGCTTGCCCCGGTAGGTGGGCAGCTCGACGATGCCCTCGAAGCGCAGCCCGGTCATGGTCACCTTGGAGCCGGTGAGCCGGGAGGGCGGGTCGGCCACGAGTGGCTGGTCGGGGTCGGCGGCCAGCTTGGGCAGCGGCTTGCCCTCCTCGACCGGCTTGGGCTTGGTCGGGGCGGGGTCGGCGTCGTCGCAGTCGGCGCCCGGCTTCGCCGGGGTCGACGGCTTGGCGCTGCCGCTGGGCTTCGGCGTACCGCTCCCGCTCGGCGTGGCGGCTGCGGCGGCGGGGGCCACGGTCGTCGGCGACGGCGACGGCGACGGCTCGGCCTCCTCCTCCCCGCCGGTGAACAGGCCGGTGATGCCGTCGACGAGGTCGGTCAGCAGGTTGCCGTCCGGGTCCTCGGCCGGCGGCGCGGTCGTGGCGGTGGCGCTCGGGCTGGCCGACGGCGACGCCGACGCGGTCTTCGAGGCGGACGGCTTCGGCGCCGGCGCCGACGTGGTCGGGCAGGCCGCCGGCGCGGCGACCGCCGGCCGCTGGTCGCGGAGCGCCACCAGGCCGGCCAGGGAGACCGCGAGAACCAGCAGGATCGCGTACGCCCGGGGCGCGTAGCCCGGGCCGTGGGGCGTGTCCGGCCCGGCGGGGTCGACGGGTGACGCCTCGCGCAGCGGGTTACGCGGCTCCGGCAACGTGTCGGTGAGGACGCCGGTGGCGTCGTCCTGCCGCTGCCGGGGCGGCAGCAACTCGTCGACCAGCGCCGGCTCCGGCTCCTCGGCCGGCTCCGTCGCCGGCTCGTCGACCGGCTGGGCCGGCTTCGGGTCGCCGGCGGCTTCCTTGCGCGGCACCCAGGCGAAGCCGAGCGCGCTGCCGATCATGCCGAGCAGCAGGCCGATGAAGAAGCCGCCGAGGTTCACGCCGATCAGCGAGTAGAGCGCGGTGATCGCCGCGACCACCGCGTAGAACATCCGCTGGGCAGGGCTGAACCAGAGCAGCATGCCGCAGGTCACGAGGATGGTCGGGATGAGCCAGGACAGGAAGCCGGTGGGCCCCATCTGGAACGAGAGGCCGTTGAGGCTCATCTGGGTGGTGGCGAAGATCTCCAGACCGGCCAGCGCGGTGAAGAGCCCGCCCCAGAACGGTCGCGCCCGGCGCCACCGGCGGAAGCCACGCCACGCCTGGCCGGGCCGACCCGGCCGGGCCTGCTGCGTCTCGGCGGTTGTCACGTACTCCTCCTGGCGGTGCTGACGGGGTGAGACATGGCCGAGGCTCGCGGAGGGCGCCCTCCGCGAGCCTCGCCATCAGATCAGAAGCACTCCTTGGCGTCCTTGCCCACGTTGACCTTCAGCTTCAGGCCGTTGAGGGTGAAGACGCCGGCGCTGGTGGAGCGCGCCACCTGCTCCAGCTTCGTGATGGTCACCTTGTCCGCGCTCTGCCCGAACCCGCCGGGCTGGCCCTTCGTCGCGTTGAGGTCGTTGGCGTCACGGCCGATCTGGATGTTCTCGAACGTGGCGTCGCCGGCGAGCGAGTCCATGTCGATCAGCAGGTTGGTGGCGGTGGCCGGCTTGCCGTCGCCACCGGCGTTGATGGTCAGCACGATCGGGATGCCCGGCAGGCTGGCGTTTACCGACTGGCAGAGGTCGTAGAGCTTGGCGTCGGCGATCTCGGAGACGGCGACCGGGTGCTTGGTGCCGTTCTTCTCCTCGACCATGCCGCCGTACTGCTTGAAGCCGTTGCCCTCCAGCTTCGTGGCGCCGACCTTGAAGGTCTGCCCCGACACCGCGAACGAGGCCGCGATGGCGCCGTTGGCCATGCCCAACACGATGCCGCCGGCCACGACCGTCGCCGGCACCATCATCGCGGCGAAGCGCCGCCAGCGGGTGCCGCCACTCGGCTGACGGTTCTCCGATTCACTCACAAGGTCCTCCTCGACGGGGGTGCGTCGCCGGACGCGGGACGCGACGCGGGACGGGAAAGCTGCGGGGCGGCGCGGATGCCGTTGTGCCGAACGGCCGCGCGGTCGCGGATTGGATGCTCTCGCGAAGCGACAGACCTCACAAGCCCCAAGCTACTGACGGGTAACACAGTCGTGATATCAAGATCGCCCCTGGTTACCAACGGTTAACATCCCTGGGGCAAGCAGGTCAGGGCAAACCGGCCTGATTACGACAGGATGCCGAACAGGTTTCACCTGTGGTAGTCGTCACTGCCAAACATCACAGTTCGGTAACGGCAAGCTGGCAAGGCGCTGTGGGTGAGGTGCCGATCACCCGTCCGGCCGGGACCACGCCACCGACCGGAGACAGCTCAGCCCCGCTCGTCCAACCACGACTCCAGCAGGTGGCTGTCGATCGAGTCGACCCGGCCGAGGGGATGCCCCGCCGCCACCCGCGCCCGCAGCTCCGCCCGGGTGAACCAGCGCGCCGCCACCAGCTCCTCGTCGTCGACCCGGACGCGCGTCGACACCGCCGTCGCTCGGAACCCCACCATCAACCCGGCCGGAAACGGCCACGCCTGCGAACCCTGATAGGTCACCGCCCGCACGGACACGCCCACCTCCTCGGCCAGCTCCCGCCGGACCGCGTCCTCCAGGCTCTCGCCGATCTCCACGAACCCGGCCAGCAGCGACCAGGCATCCTCCGCCGCCCCGCGATGCCGCCCCAGCAGGCAACGCTCCGGCTCACCGGGCACCTCGACCAGCACGATGACCGCCGGCTCGATCCGCGGGAAGAACAACCGGGCGCAGCCCGGCCCGGTGCAGGACCGGACGTGCCCGCCCGAGCCGGCCACCGTCGCCGCCCCGCACGCACCGCAGAACCGCTGGCCCCGATGCCAGTGCAGCAACCCCTTCGCGTACGCCTGGAGCGCGGCCTCCGCCGGCGTCAGCCCGCCCACCAGGGCGCGGACGTCCACCGCCTCGACCGCGCCGGCCAGCTCGCGGGCCTCGCCCTCATCCCGGCCGGACAGGTCGGCGGCGAACACCGCCCGGCCCGCGTCCAGCCCCAGGAAGACCGTCTCGTCGGCGGCGGCGAGCAACCCGGCCCCGTCCACCACGGTCGGCCGCACCGGTGCCCGCCCGGCGTCCACCAGGCACCGGTCCCGCCAGCACGGCAGCACCACACTCGCCGGATCGGTCCGCCGCTCGGCCAGCCAGTTCGCGTCCCCGCGCAGCTCCGCCGCCCGGTCCAGCCAGCCACCGCCGTACGCCAACCCGCGCTCGTCCGCCCGCACCCGCCCACCGTGTCACGACCAGGGCGTGAACGGGGCCCCGAAACGGGTGATCGGTACGACACCGCCGCCCGCCCGACACGACCGCCCGGCCGGACCCTCCCGACCGGCCCGAGCGTTGGTTACCGTAGGTGTCTCCCGCGGGGGAAGCGGTCCCCGCACGTGTCCTTCCGATGAGGTTGCAGTGACGATGTACGGCGAGAAGGTGCCGGCCGCCGACGACCGCCCCACCATCAAGGTGGCGGCGGTGAGCTGGCCCGGGGTCGAGCTGGAGCCGGTCGCCACACCGCCCACCGGCGACCCGGGGAAGCCGCCGCGCTCCCGCCGCGCCCGGCTGCTGCTGGCCGGCGGGATCACCGCCGCCGTGCTCGCCGGCGGCGTCGGCGTCGGCGCCTACGCGTACGCCGGTGACGTGCCCCGCGGCACCACGGTGCTCGGCACCGAGCTGGGCGGCCGGAGCCGGGCCGAGGCGGCCCGCGCGCTGCGCACCGAGCTGGAACGCCGCGCCGACGCGCTGAACGCCCCGATCACCGTGACCGTGGGCGAGAAGAAGGTCGAGCTGAAGCCGGCCGACGTCGGGCTCACCGTCGACGTGGACGCCACCGTGGCGGCGGCGGCCGCCGCCGACGCGCACGCGGTCAGCCGACTGGTCGGCTCCCGCGCGGTCGAGCCGGTGGTCACGGTCGACGCCGACCGACTGGCTGCCGCCCTGCGCAAGGCGGCGGGCGACCAGGGCCGCGAGATGACCATGCCGACCATCATCTGGACCGGCACCACCCCGAAGCCGGTCTACCCGAAGCCGGCGCTGACCGTCGACACGACCGCCGCGACGACGGCGGTCACCTCGGCGTGGCTGGCCGCCCGACCGGTCACCGTGCCCCTGGTGGAGCAGTGGCCGACGACCACCCGGGAGGAGGTCGACCGGCTCGTCACCGAGCTGGCCCGGCCCGCCGTCGCCGCACCGGTCACGCTCACCACCGACGGCGGCTCGGTCACCATCCCGCCCGCCGCCATCGCCAGGTCGCTGCGCTTCCCCACCGACGACGCCGGAAAGATCATCCCCAGGGTCGACGTCAAGCGCTTGCGCGCCGCGCTCGGCGGCAAGCTGGCGACGCTGGAGGTGGAGCCCCGCGACGCCGGGCTGACCATCAGTGGCGGCAAACCGAAGGTGGTGCCGAGCCGGGCCGGCCGCCAGGTCGACGCCGCCGCGCTCGGGCCCGCCTTGCTCGCGGTGTTGCCGAAGTCGACCGACCGCACGGTGACCGCCGAGCTGAAGCCGGCCGCGCCGGAGCTGACCGAGGCCAAGCTGGCCGAGCTGGGCATCAAGGAACGGGTCTCCACCTTCACCACCCGGTTCACCGGTGGCCTCTCCTCCCCGCGCAGCCAGAACATCGTCCAGGCGGCCAAGGACGTGGACGGCACGATCGTCAAGCCGGGAGAAACCTTCTCGCTCAACGCGCACACCGGCGAACGCGGCTACGACCAGGGCTACCAGGACGCGCCGACGATCGTGAACGGCAAGCTGGTGCCGGGCGTGGGCGGCGGTGTCTCGCAGTTCACCACCACGCTGTTCAACGCGAGCTACTACGCCGGGCTGGAGGACGTCGAGCACAAGCCGCACTCGTTCTACTTCAGCCGCTACCCGGCCGTCATCGAGTCGACCATCTACTGGCCGCAGCTCGACTTCAAGTTCCGCAACAACACGCCGCACGGCGTGCTCATCGACACCTCGTACACGGGCAGCTCGATCACCGTGTCGATCTGGAGCACGAAGATCTACGACAGCGTGAAGACCGAGTACGGCCCGCGCCGGAACGTCACCCAGCCGAAGACGGTCTACCTCAAGCCGGGTCCGGACTGCATCTCCGCCGCCGGTGGGGTGGGATTCGCCCAGGACGCGTTCCGGGTGATCAAGAAGGACGGCAAGGTCGTCAAGCGGGAGAAGTTCAGCTGGCGGTACGACGCCGAACCGCGCTTCATCTGCGCCCCCGAGCCGGGGGCCTGACCCGGACGCCAAGAAGGCCCCGCACAGCGGGGCCTTCTTCGTGCTCGGTGCGATCAGGGCCGCGCCGCGGCCAGACCCTCCCGTACGCCGTCCGCGTCCCGGTCGGTGCCGTACACCGGCGTGTCCGGCTGCTGCCGCCAGCTCTCGTCGAGCGTGCCCGCGTCGACCGGGTCGAAGCCCAGCTCCGCCACGATCCCCATGACGACCCGCTTGGCGTCCTCGTCGTCGCCGGCGACCGGCAGACCGATGCGGCCCGGCGTGCCCGTCGGCTTGCCCGCGTCCATCAGGTGCGCCGCCTGGATGTTGTTGAAGGCCTTGACCACCCGGGCGCCCTTGAGGTGGTCGGCGGTCCACCGGCTGGAGCTGAGACTACGGTCCAGCAGCTCGGCCACGTCGCCGTCGCGCTGGGGGTAGTAGTTGTTCGCGTCCACGACCAGCTTGCCGTCGAAGAGCGACGCCGGCAGTTGCGGCACCGCCTTCAGCGGGATCGCGACGACCACGAGTTCCGCGCCCTGGACCGCCTCCTCCAGGCTGACGGCCCGGGCGCCGGTCTCGGCGGCGAGGTCGGTCAGGCTCTGCGGGCCGCGGGAGTTGGTTACCGCGACGTCGTGGCCGAGTGAACTCAGACGACGGGTGAGGGTGCCCCCGATGTGCCCCGACCCGATGATTCCGATCTCCATGACCACTCCTGTACCCCGGTCGGCCCGTACCGATCCCGAACACGCCGTTCGTCACGTCACGTTTGACGAATCCGCCCGGCTCGGCGGGGGACACGCGGAGCGGCCCCGGCTCGACGGTACGAGACACGACGGGTGGGCCGTGGAGATTCCGCCGGTTCGGGCGGGAACGCAGTTCAGGGCCACCCCGAAGGGTGGCCCTGAACTCGAAGATTGTCCGGCGGTGTCCTACTCTCCCACACCCTCCCGAGTGCAGTACCATCGGCGCTGGAGGGCTTAGCTTCCGGGTTCGGAATGTAACCGGGCGTTTCCCCTCCGCCATGACCGCCGTAACT
>NZ_PYPS01000048.1 GCF_003027925.1 Micromonospora sp. RP3T | reverse complement strand
CTTGCCCGCCATCGCGGCGGCCGAGGCGGCGCGGGACGCCGCGTTGGCCGCCACCCGGGCCGCGCGGTTCGCCGCGCTCGCCGCGTTGATGGCGTCCTGGGCCGCGGCGGCGGCCCGACGGGCGGCGTCGGCGGCCCGGCCGGCCGCGGCGGCGGCCTTCTCGGCGGAGTCCTTGGCGGCCGCGGTCTCCGCCGCCGCCCGCTGCGCCGCCTCCTTGGCCAGCTTCGCCGCGGTGACCGCCCGCTTCGAGGCGTCCTCGGCGGCGACCGTCTCCCGGGCCGCCGTCTCGCTGGCCTGCCGCGCCTGCTCGGCGAGCGCGGACACGGTCAGCACCTCCTGGTCCCGCGCCCGGGCCACCTCCTGGCCCCGGTCGAGGAAGTAGCGCAGGTCGTCGGCGTCCCCGTTGAGCGCCGCCTGCCCGGCGGCCTTCACGTTCGGCCCGCCGGCGGTGATGATCTGAGCCACCAGGATGCGGTCGTCCTGCTCGGCCGCCTCGAAGCGGGTGACCAGCAGGAAGTTGGCGATCGTGGTGTCGTCGCCGTTCAGCGCCTGCTGGGCCGCGGCGCGGGTGGTGGAGCCGCCGGCGCTCATGATCCGGCCGACCTGGATGCGCAGGTCCTGCCGCATCGGCTCCTGGTAGCCGGACTCGAGGAACGCGCGGACCGCCGCGTCGCCGCCGGAAAGCGCCTGCTGGCCGGCGGCGTTGACGGTGGGGCCGCTCAGACTCATCATCTGCGCGAGGCGGATCCGCTCGTCGTAGCCGCGCGCCTCGAACTGGCCTGTGGCCAGGAACTGGCTGACCTGCTCATCGCTGCCGGTCAGGCAGGCACGGGCGAGCGTGACGACGTTGGGACCGCCGCTCTTGAGCAACGCGAGCACCTGGGCGCGGTCGGCCGGGACGGACTCCTGCGCCGCGGCGGGTGGGGCGGCGGCGGTGGTCACCAGACCCAGCGCCAGGGCGACCACGGTGGACCGTCGAGCCCAGCCTCGCCGGCGCGGCGGCTTCGTCAGGACATGCTTACGCCAACCGAACATCGAACCCCCGTGGCTCATCGATGCGTGTCGGGCGCCTCCGCCCGCGGAATCGACAGCGTATCGACGCCGGATGGTTCCTGCTGTCCCGCTCGACCGCGAGACCGGCCACAACGGATCGACCAGTGCCCGCGGATCAACACCGCCAGTCGTGCTGGTCCCGCACCCGGTCGATGGTTTCGGGTCAGGTCCGCTTGCGGCTCGCGATCTCATCAGCGAGCTGCTGTACTCGGGCGGGGTCCGTGAGGTCGGGCCTGAGCTGCGCCACCAGATCGTTGAGCTTCTTCCAACCGAACATCCTGACACCTCCCTGACACCGGTGCCGGACTCTCGGCCTGGCGCTTCGCCCTCCCCGTGACTATATGTCGCGGGCCATTCCCTCCGGGCCGGGCGTCCCGTCGGTTTCGGGGGAATCCCCTCGATCAACGACCCGCGCACCCCTGACGGAGAAATGCCATTGCATCGATGAACGCAGATCTGATGCTCTCCGCTGAGCAGCACCGCGAACCCCCGGTTCGCACCGGACGGGCCGCTCGGGAGGTCAACCGCGAGGCTCGGCCCAGGCGGTGAATCGCTCTTCGAGGTCTGCCGGGCACCGGCCGCCATCCAGCTCGGCCAGTTCCTCGGCCGCGGTCCCGTGCAGGGTCAGGAGGTACGCCCTCAGCTCGGCCCTCCGCTCGCGGTAGCGCGCGAGGAGGTTCAGTTTCGCCGTCGAGCACGGCCAGGCCACCCCGCACGCGCGGCAGCGCCAGGTGGGCCGCGACGGGACGTGGTCGGCGGGTCCGGGGCGGCGGGCCATCACACGAGAGCGCCGACGCGCGGGCGGCGCTGCGACACCGGCGGCGGTGGGGTCAGCACGCGCACCCCGCTCCGCCGCACGAACAGGGAGCGGCGGGCGGTCGCGTTGCCGTCCGGGCCGAGCTGGTAGACATCGGCCCACAACCAACCGTCGTACGTCAGCCAGCCCAGCACACGGATCAGCCGGACCGTGATCGGCCGGGCGAACTGCGGCGACGCCGCCCCGGTCAGGTGCAGGACGTCGCCAGCGCGTAGCGCGGGCACTTCCGGCCGGCGGCGTGGCGCGGTCACCGGCCGTGGCCCGGTCGCGGGAAGAGCGTCGTCGTTGCCGGCGACGACAGCCGGTGCGACGACGGAACGCGGTTCGGCCGGACCGGCGGCGGGGTCGACTGCGGGTTGGGGGTCGGCTTCTCCTCGGGCACGAACACGCCCTCCTCTCGCGGGGAAATGGAAGGGGGACCGCCCCGCGCTGACGCCTGCCGGACGAGGCAGTCCCCTGACTGACACGGTCGCCGGGTCTCGGGTGGTCCCTCCCGGCCGCGCCGTCCTGGTGACACTCTTGTGCGTGACCGCCTAGTGTCGGAAGGTGTTCGGCCACGTTGGAGAGACCGCGGCGACCAGCGTCTGCCCTGGTGGGGAGCCTCGGGGGCGCGTCGGCTGAAAGTGGGGAGCGTTGGGGAACATGACCATGACAGCCGCTGAAATCCTGCTCGACGAGCTACGGCGGGCGCGTGCGTCTCGCGGCCTCAGTCAGGACGATTTCGGCAAGCTCATCAGCTACTCGGGCACGCACGTCAGCGCCGTTGAGACAGGCTCGCGCCCGCCGACGGGCGATTACGCCGTCGCGATCGATCGCGCGCTGAAGACCGGGGGAATGTTCGCGCGTCTACTCCATCGGCTTTCCGACCTCGACGCCGCGCCGCTCTGGCTACGCGAGTGGATTACCTACGAGCAGCAGGCCCGCACGTTGCGGTGGTATGAGGTCGCGTGGGTACCCGGACTCTTGCAAACCGAGGCGTACGCACGCGCCGTGTTCGGCAGCGATGGCAGGATCAGTGCCGAGGAGGTGGAGACGCGAGTAGCCAACAGGCTTGCGCGGCAACAGATTCTCGCCAGCGACGACCCGCCGCACCTCGTTGCCGTTCTCGACGACGCAGTCCTTCGGCGTCCCGTCGGCGGCCCCGCAGTGATGCGCGAGCAACTGTTCCACCTGGCGCAGCTCTGCCAGGATCGGCGTCGCGTCAGAATCCACGTCGTACCGCGTGGGGTCGGTGCGTACGCTGGCCTCGACGGGCCGTTTGTCGTCGCAACCCTGGCGGACTTGGTTGACGTGGGCTACCTCGACAACCGACTACGGGGTCAGGTGGTCGAGCGGACCGCCGAGGTAGCGGCCCTACGCGAGCAATGGGAAGCCATCCTCGCCGAGGCGCTGACACTGCAACAGTCCTCCGAGCTGATAACGGAAGTGGCAAAGTCATGGACCTGACTGGCGCGCACTGGCGCAAGAGCACCCGCAGCGGCAGTAACCAAGGGGCCTGCGTCGAGGTCGCCGACAACCTTCCCGGCGTCGTCGGCGTACGGGACTCGAAGGACCCGACCGGCCCGGCGCTCGCCTTCGCGCCGGCCTCTTGGCGGGCGTTCGTCGCCCAGGTTGTCGAGCGCGGCTGACCGCTCCTGAGCCGAGAGCGCCCCGGACCCGTGCGGTCCGGGGCGCTCTGCCGTGTCGGGCGTCGGCGGGCGGCGGGGGCGGCGACGCGTGGTCGGCATCGTGCCGCTGGGCAGGTCGCGGCGGACGAATCGTCAGCTACCTGCCGCCCAGGGACACGAACGGGGCCCCCGCACCGGAGGCCCCGTTCGTGTCACCGTCCCCCGCATCGGAGGTCGGTCAGGGTGGCGCCGCATCGGCGCCGGTGTCGGCTCCCCGCCGGGCCCCGTCGACGTGCCGCGCCGTTGCGGCTCGCCGAGTGGACCCGGCCGGGCTGCCGTCAGTTCTAACCCGGCCGCTGCGCCGGCAGGCCCGCCACGGTGTCCCGGCCGGGCCACGCCGGTCGGACGGCCCCCGGCCCTCGGCCGGCCGGCACGCCCACCCGGCCGGCGGGGGTCAGCGGCAACGTCGCGGTCAGCACGCCGCCGTCGCGGTCCAGCGTCACCGGCCGGTCCAGCCGGCGCAGTGTCCGCAGCATCGGCGTGTTCTCCGCCTGCACGTGCAGCAGCACCGCGGCGCAACCCGCCCGGCCGGCGTGCCCGAGCAGCCGACGCAGCAGCGCCGAGCCGAGGCCCCGTCGCTGCCAGTCGTCCCGGACCAGCAGCGCCGCCTCAGCCTCGTCACCCTCGCCGAGCAGGTTGGCCATCGCCACGACCGGCTCCGCCGCCCCGCCGGAGCCCGCCGTGGCAAGCAGGGTCACCCCCCGCGCCGGTTCGAGCAACCGACGCAGGCGGGCCGGCGACGGGTACGCCGCGCCACTCAGGTAGCGCCGCTGCCGACTCCGCTCCGAGCAGCCGACGTGCAGTTCGCGTACGGCCGGCACGTCGTCGGCGGTGGCCGGCCGCACCGACACCTCCCCGCCGTCGGGCAGCACCAGCGTGACCCGGTGGGCGTCCCGGCGGTCCAGCGTCGCCGCCAGCTCGACCAGCGCCTGCGCCCGGGCGTACTCGGCCGGGGTGAAGCTCGGCTCCCGACGGCGCAGCTCGTAGGCGCCGCCCGCCGGGTCGGCGAGCAGCATCGTGGTGCCGCCCACGCCGCCCGGCGCGGCGGTGGACGTCGGGCGCCAGGTCACCGCGTCGGCGCCCAGCAGCGTCCGCAGCGCCGCGCCGGCGCCCTCCGGATCACGGAGCAGCCGACCGGCCAGACCGAGCGCCCGGGTCGGCTCGTCGGCCAACCCACGCGCCTCACTGCGCGCCACCCAGCAGTCCCGCCCCCGGCCCCGCTCGACCGCGGCCCGCAGCTCGGCCTCGGTGACCTGCTCGGGCGCGTCGACCAGGAAGTCGTCGACGGCGCCGACCTCGGTGGTGTGCACCTGCACGGTGAGGATGTTGACCCCGCGCAACGCGAGGCTCGCCGTGAGCACCGACAGGTAACCCGGCCGGTCGTCCACGGTGGCTCGGATCCGCCACAGCGCCATGGTTGTCTCCCTTCCTCACCACCGACCATGCCGGTCGCCTGTTGCGCGCCCGTTGCCCCGGGGTGACGCCCCGCCACCGGATCAGGTGACGGTGGTCACCGGCGGCGCGCCCACCAGGTCCAGCCGGTCACCGAGGATCACCGCGCTGGCGCGGACGAGTTGGGCGAGCCGGTCCACCTCGGTGGCGTGGAACGCGGCCGCCGAGAGCGGCTCGCCGTGGTCGCGGGAGACCACCAGCACCAGTCCGGCCCGGCCGAACGGCGCCAACGCGTAGTGGTGCCCCTCCGGGCTGGTCAACGCGCGGGCCCGCAGCGGGGTCACCTCGGGCAACCGGGGCGGCGTCGGGGTCCGCCAGCTCGCGTGCCCGACCGTGGCCGAGCCGGCCCCACCGGGACGCGCGGCCCAGTCCAGCGGCACCACCGCGGCCACCGCCCAGTCCGCGGCGAGCAGGCCGGGCACGGCGTCGACGAGCGTGGCCACGCCGTCGGTCGGGTTCGCCGCCACCTGGGCGAGCAGCTCCGCGTCCTGGCCGGTGGTGGTCGGCGTGCCGATCGCCCGCCACACGCCGTCCACCCGGACGCCGGGGATCGCGGCCAGCCCGGCGAGCAGCCGTTCCACCCGCGCCGCCCCCGGCCAGACCACTGTGAAGTCGTCGACCGCCCGCCCACCGAGCCGCTCCAGGACCACCACCTGGACGATGTCCGCCCCGGAGACACCGAGTGTCCGGGCCACCTGGCCGAGCGTGCCCGGTCGGTCGGGCAGGGTCACCCGAACTCTCAGCAGCATGTCTGATCCCCTCCGCTCGGCGGGCCGGCGCGTGGCCGGCAGGCTGTTCCCAGCCTGCCGGCCGGCCGTTTCGTCCCCGTTGCCGCGGCATGTCCCGCCGGGAAAATCCGACCTTGACAACAAAGCTGAGCTGCCGTCGACTATCCGGATGACCGATCCGGCCGTCGACGCCACCCGCACTCCGGCCGGCCCGGCCCCGCGCGGGCTCGACCTCGACCGGCTCGCCGCCCACCTGGCCACCCACCGGCCCGAGCTGGCCGGGCCGCTCTCCGCGCGGCTGATCGCCGGCGGCAAGTCCAACCTGACCTACCTGCTGCGCGCCGGTGACCACGAGGTGGTGCTGCGCCGGCCCCCGCTCGGGCACGTGCTGGCCACCGCGCACGACATGGCGCGGGAACACCGGGTGATCTCGGCGCTGGCACCGACCGGCGTACCGGTCCCCGAGGCGCTGCTGCTCTGCGCCGACGAGAGCGTCATCGGCGCGCCGTTCTACCTGATGGCCCACGTCGACGGCGAGGTCTACCGGCGGCGTGAGCAGACCGACGCGCTCACCGCCGGCCAGCGGCGTGACCTCGCCATGGCGATGATGGACACGCTCGCCACGCTGCACCGGGTGGAGCCGGCCGAGGTCGGGCTGGCCGACTTCGGCCGCCCCGAGGGTTACCTGGCCCGGCAGGTCCGACGCTGGGCCGGGCAGCTCGACCGGTCCCGCAGCCGCCCGCTGCCCGGTATCGACGAGCTGCGCGACGCGCTGGCCGGCAGCGTGCCGGAGGGCGCGAACGCGGGCCGGATCGTGCACGGCGACTACCGGCTGGACAATCTGCTCGCCGCCGTCGACCCGGTGACGGTGCGGGCGGTGCTCGACTGGGAGATGGCCACGCTGGGCGACCCGCTGGCCGACCTCGGCCTGCTGCTGACCTACTGGGACGTGCTGGGCGACAGCGACCTCGCCGAGGGCAACCCGGTGGCGGACGGGATCGGCCCCCGGGCCGGCTTCCCCACCGGCGCCGAGCTGATCGACCGCTACGCCGGCCGCAGCGACGTCGACGTCGGCCCGTTGCACTGGCACGTGGCGCTCGGCTGTTTCAAGCTGGCGGTGATCTGCGAGGGCATCCACTACCGGCACACCCTCGGGCAGACGCTGGGCGAGGGGTTCGACCGGATCGGCGAGATGGTGGCGCCGCTGGTCGCGCACGGTCTGCACGCGGTGAGGGAGAAGTGATGGAGTTCGCGTACGACGACCGCACGGTCGAGCTGCGGCAGCGGCTGGAGGCGTTCCTCACCGAGTGCGTCCTGCCGGCCGAGCCGGTGCACCACGCGCAGGTGCTCGCCGCCGGTGACCCGTGGGCCCGGCCGCCGGTGATGGACGAGCTGAAGGCCGAGGCCCGGGCCCGGGGCCTGTGGAACCTGTTCCTGCCGGACGCGCGCTACGGCGCCGGCCTGACCAACCTCCAGTACGCGCCGCTGGCCGAGCTGACCGGGCGCAGCCCGCACCTGGCCCCCGAGGCGTTGAACTGCGCCGCGCCGGACACCGGCAACATGGAGCTGCTGGCCGAGTTCGGCTCCGACGCGCAGCGGGAGCGCTGGCTCGCGCCGCTGCTGGACGGCACGATCCGTTCCGCGTTCTGCATGACCGAACCGGAGGTCGCCTCCTCCGACGCGACGAACATCGCCACCCGGATCACCCGCGACGGCGACCACTACGTGGTCGACGGCCGCAAGTGGTGGTCGTCCGGGGCGATGGACCCGCGCTGCGAGATCTTCATCGTGATGGGCAAGACCGACCCGGACGCCGACCGGCACCGCCAGCAGAGCATGATCCTGGTCCCCCGGGACACCCCCGGCGTGACGGTACGCCGGGGCATGACCGTCTTCGGCTACTCCGACGCCCCGCACGGCGGGCACGCCGAGATCGACTTCACAGGTGTCCGGGTGCCGGTGGAGAACCTGGTCGGCGCCGAGGGCACCGGCTTCGCCATCGCCCAGGCGCGGCTCGGCCCGGGGCGGATCCACCACTGCATGCGGCTGGTGGGCATGGCCGAACGGGCGCTGGAGCTGCTCTGCCGCCGCGCGCTGGACCGGGTGGCGTTCGGCCGCCCGCTCGCCGAGCAGGGCGTGGTGCGGGAGTGGATCGCCGAGTCCCGGGTCCGGATCGAGCAGGCCCGGCTGCTGGTGCTCAAGACCGCCTGGCTGATGGACACCGTGGGCAACAAGGGCGCGCACACCGAGATCCAGGCCATCAAGATCGCTACCCCGGCGATGGCCGAGTGGGTGATCGACAAGGCGATCCAGGCGTACGGCGGGGCCGGCGTCAGCCAGGACACCCCGCTCGCCGCGCTCTGGGCCCAGGCCCGCACGCTGCGCCTGGCCGACGGCCCCGACGAGGTCCACCGCGCGTCCCTCGCCCGCCGCGAACTCCGCCGCTGGTCCTGACCCCACCCCTCCCCCACGCCCGCTGATTCACGGAAAGCGTGGTCATCGCGCGCGGAATGACCACTCTTTCCGTGAATCAGCGCGGATCGTGCGAGGTGGTGGAGGGTACGTCAGGCGGAGGCGCGGTGGATCAGCTCGGTGTTCAGGAGGACGTGCGGGGACGGGACGTCGTCACCGCGGATACGGGAGACCAGGAGTCGGGCCATCTGCCGGCCCATCTCCTCCACCGGCTGGAACACCGTGGTCAGCGGCGGCTCGGCCTGGCGGGCGATCGGGGCGTCGTCGAAGCCGATCACCGCCACGTCCTCGGGCACCCGGCGACCCGCCTCCCGCAGCGCGCGCAACGCGCCGAAAGCCATCAGGTCGGAGGCGACGAAGACGGCGTCCAGATCCGGGCAGGAGTCCAGCAGCCGACGCATGGCCGCGGTGCCGCTGCCCTCGCTGAAGTCCCCGTACGCGATCAGGCCGTTCTCGACCATGCCCCCGGCGGCGCGCACCGCCTCCCGGTAGCCGGAGAGCCGGGCCAGGCCGGCGCCCATGTCCTGCGGGCCGGCGATGGTGGCGACGCGACGCCGCCCCCGGGCGAACAGGTGCTCCACCGCCTGCCGGGCGCCGCCGACGTTGTCCACGTCGACGAACCACGCCGGCTGGGCGTTCGGGTGCAGCATCCGGGCCGGCCGGCCGCCGAGCACCGCCGGCAGGCCGCGCTCCTCCAGCAGCGTGGGCAGCGGGTCCGAGTCGTGCAGGGACAGCAGCAGTACGCCGTCCACGTGCTGGTTGGTCAGGTGGTGCTCGACCCGCTCCCGCTCGATCGGCGACTGCACCATCGCCAGCCAGAGCTGCATCGGCGTCTCCACCAGCCCGGAGCTGACGCCCCGGACGATCGCCGCGAAGAACGGCTCGGTGAAGACCCGCTCCCCCGACTCGGAGACCACCAGGGCCACCGAGTCGGTCCGCTGGGTGACCAGCGCCCGGGCGGCCCGGTTCGGCACGTAGCCCAGCTCGGCGATGGCCTGCTGGACGGCCGCCCGGGCCTCCGGACTGACCTGCGGCGAGCCGTTGACCACGCGGGAGACCGTGCCGCGCCCGACGCCGGCGCGGGCCGCGACCGCGTCGAGGGTCGGGCGCCCGAGCGAGCGGGTGCGCTGCGTTGTCATCGTCTTGTGCTCCTCCGACGGTCGGGCGGGCCCGGCACCGGTTGAGGCCCCGGCGCCGGGCACCACCCGTTACTGGCTGGCCCAGCTTATTGTGCGGCCAGGCCGTTGCGTCGGATCACGTCGGCGTACCACCTGGCGCTGGACTTCGCGATCCGGGCCTGGCTGTCGTAGTCGACATAGACCATGCCGAACCGCTTCGTGTAGCCCCAGGCCCACTCGAAGTTGTCCATCAGTGACCAGGCGAAGTAGCCCTTGAGCGGCACCCCGGCCTCGATCGCGGCGTGCGACGCGCGCAGGTGCGCGGCGAAGTAGGCCAACCGGTCCGGGTCGTCGACCCGCCCGTCGGCCAGCGTGTCGACGAACGCCGAGCCGTTCTCGGTGACGTAGAGCGGCAGGTCGGTGTACTCCCGGTGGACCCGCTCCAGCGTCTCGGTCAGGCCCGGGGCGTCGATCTCCCAGTCCATGTCGGTCACCGGCACGCCGCGGGTGACGAACCGGACGTCCTCGCTGCCCGGCCAGCAGGACGGCGCCCGCCAGTAGGGCTCCGGCTCCCCGCCCTCGACCGGCGCGGCGACCACGTGCCGGCTGTAGTAGTTGACCCCGACCATGTCCAGCGGCGTGGAGATGGTGGCCAGGTCGCCGTCGCGGACGTGCCCGAGGTCGGTGACGCCCCGCAGGTCGGCGATCAGATCGGCCGGGTACGCGCCGCGCAGCACCGGGTCCAGGAAGAAGCGGTTGGCCAGCGCGTCGATGCGGCGGGCCGCGTCGGCGTCGGCCGCCGACCCGGTGGCCGGGGTGACCGGGTAGAGGTTCACCGTGATGCCGAGCTCCGCCTGCGGGCGGGACGCCCGCACCGCCTGCACGGCCAGGCCGTGCCCGAGCATCAGGTGGTGCCCGGCCCGGACCGCGTCCGCGCCGTTCGACCGGCCCGGCGCGTGCACGCCGGAGCCGTAGCCGAGGAACGCCGAGCACCACGGCTCGTTCAGCGTGGTGAAGTACTTCACCCGGTCGCCGAGCGCGTCGGCGACCAGCGCCGAGTACTCCGCGAACCGGCCGGCGGTGTCCCGGGCCGGCCAGCCGCCGGCGTCCTCCAGCGGCTGGGGCAGGTCCCAGTGGTAGAGCGTCACCCAGGGCTCGATGCCGTGCCCGAGCAGCTCGTCGACCAGGCGGTGGTAGAAGTCCATCCCCTCCTGGTTCACCCCGCCGGCGCCGCCCGGCTGCACCCGGGGCCAGGAGACGGAGAAGCGGTAGGACCGCAGCCCCAGGTCGGCCATCAGCCGCACGTCGTCCGACATCCGATGGTAGTGGTCACAGGCCACGTCGCCGGTGTGCCCGGCCACCGTCCGACCCTCGGTGTGGCTGAAGGTGTCCCAGATCGACGGCGTACGGCCACCCTCCGCCGCGGCGCCCTCGATCTGGTACGCGGCGGTCGCCGCGCCCCAGAGGAAGCCGGGCGGGAACGTGACGGCCGGGCCCTCGTCGAGAACGCCGACGGCGGGCGGGCTGGCTGGGTTGCTCACGACTTGACGGCGCCTTCCATGATGCCGCCGATGATCTGGCGGCCGAACAGAACGAACACGATGAACAGGGGCAGGGTCGCGATCAACGTACCGGCGAAGATCTGCGAGTTGTCGGCGAAGTAGGCGGTGTTGAGGCTACGGAGCGAGATCTGGACGGTGGGGTTGGACGGGTCGGCCAGCACCACGAACGGCCAGAAGAACTGGTTCCACTGCTCCATGAAGGTGAGCAGGCCGAGCACCGCGGCGGCGGGCCGCAGCGCGGGCATCACCACGTGCCAGTACACCCGCCAGGTCGAACAGCCGTCCACCCGGGCGGCCTCGATCAGCTCGTTCGGGACCGCCTGTTCGGCGTACTGGCGCATCATGAAGATCCCGAAGCCGCCGATGAGGAACGGCACGGTGACCGACGGCATGGTGTTCAGCCAGTCGAGCTTCGCCATCAGGATGTAGAGCGGGAGCACACCGAGCTGGATCGGCACCATCATCGAGGCGAGGATGATCAGCAGCAACGCGTTCTTGCCCCGGAAGCGGAGCTTGGCGAACGCGAAGCCGGCCAGCGAGCCGAAGAACACCGTGGCGATGGTGATCGTCCCGGAGACCAGGAACGAGTTCATCAGGCCCTTGACGACGTTGGCGTCGCCGTTGGCCAGCACCCGCTCGATGTTCTCGCCGAGCTTGCCGCCGGGCAGGAACGGCGGCGGCCAGGAGTTGGCCGCGTCGTTGGTCCGCGAGGCGATGACGATCATCCAGTAGAACGGGAACAGCGACAGGAACACGCCGAGGACCAGCCCGAACCAGGTGAGCGGGCTGGCCTTGAAGAGCCGCTCGGCCCGGTGGGTGGCCTTGACCTTGGCGGGCGCGGCCGGCCGGGTGGGCGGACGGAGTGCGGTGGTCGTCATCTCGTCACCTTCACTTGTCGGAGCTGATGCGACGGGCCAGCAGGTAGTTGATCGTCGACATCAGTGCGATGAGCACGAAGAGCACGAGCGCGACCGCCCCGGCGTACCCCCACCGGAAGCGCTGGTTCATCACGTCGAGCAGGTACATCGTGATGGTCTGGAACTGGCCCTCGGAGCCGCCGGAGAGGCCGCCCGACCCGCTGGTGAACAGCAGCGGCTCGGTGAACAGCTGGAGCCCGCCGATGGTCGAGATGATCAGCGTGAAGATGATCGTGGGGCGCAGCTGCGGGACCGTGATCGACCAGAACTGGCGGCGCCGGGACGCCCCGTCGAGCGCGGCGGCCTCGTACATGTCCTTGCTGATCGACTGCATGGCGGCCAGGTAGATCAGCGCGTTGTAGCCGACCCACCGCCAGTCGACCATGGTGGAGATGGCGAACCAGGAGGCGAAGCGGTTCGCCCGCCAGTCGATCGGGTCCAGACCGACGGCGTCGAGCAGCCAGTTGATCAGGCCGAAGTCCTTGGCGTAGATCATCGAGAAGATCAGCGCGACCACCGCGGTCGAGGTGATGATCGGCATCGCGATGGCCATCCGGAAGAAGGTCTGCGCGCGCAGCTTCCGGTTCAGCGCGTTGGCCAGCATCAGCGCCAGCATCAGCTGGGGCACGGTGGAGAGCACGAACATGCCGAACGTGTTCACCACCGCGTTCCAGAACTGCGGGTCGTCGGTGATCAGTTCGACGAAGTTGTCCAGCCCGACGAAGGAGATCGTCGCGTTGAGCGGGGACCGGTCGGTCAACGCGATCCAGACCGTGTACACGATCGGGTACGCGCTGAACACGGCGAAGAGCAGGAAGAACGGCAGGACGTACAGGTAGGGCGAGTACTTCAGGTCCAGCTTGGTGGCCGAGCTGGCGCGGCGGTGCGAGGTGCGGGCGCGCGGCGGGCGGGGCTCGGGCGGCGCCGTGGCGTGCAGGTCGAGGCTCATCAGGAGTCCTTCTCCTCGGCCGGCGTCGCCCGCCTCACGGGCGACGCCGGGCTCTGCGGGCACCGCGGGTGGCGCCGGCAGCACGGGGCTGCCGACGCCACCCGCGAGCGGCTCAGCCGGATCACTTACCGGCGGCCGCACCGTTCTTCAAGGCCGCCTGCCACTGCTCGTCGGCGGACTTGCCCTGCTCCACGGCGCGCAGCGTGTTCTCCACGGCGGTGCGGACCGCGTTGTTCTTCGGGCCGAGGTAGACCGGCTTCAGGTCGGTGGCGCCGGCGGCGAAGATCTTGCCGACCGGGGCCTTGCTGAAGTAGTCGTTGGTCGAGTCGGCCACGGCCGGGTCGGTGAGCGCCTGCGGGTTCGACGGCAGGTTGCCGACCGCCTTGTACGCGCCGATCTGGCCCTTGGCGCTGGTCAGGAACTTGGCCAGCTCCGCGGCCTCCTTCTGGTGCTTGCTCGACTTCGGCACGCCGAGGAAGGAGCCGCCCCAGTTGCCGCCCGCGCCGGGGGCCTTGGCGATGTCCCACTTGCCGGCCGCCGCGTCACCGGCCTGGCCCTTGATCACACCGGTCATCCAGGCCGGGCAGGCGATGGTGGCGAAGGTGCCGTTCTTGAAACCGGCGTTCCACTCGTTGGAGAAGGACTGCAGGTTGTTCGACAGCCCGGCGGAGATCATCTTGGTGGTGAGCTGGTACGCGGCCTGCACGTCCGGGTTCTGGTCGATGACCAGCTTGTTGCTCTTGTCGTAGTACGTGTAGCCGGTGCCCTGGCCCGCGATCTGCATCAGCACCACGTTGTAGAAGTTGGTCGCCGAGTCGACGAACTTGTGCTTCTTGTCGGCGGTGGCGAACTTCTGGCCGGCCTCGATGAACTTGTCCCAGGTGGGCCAGAGCGCGCCGACCTGCTCGCGGTCGGTGGGCAGGCCGGCGGCCTTGAACAGGTCGCTGCGGTAGCACAGCGCCATCGAGCCGACGTCGGTGCCGAGGCCCAGCACCTTGCCGTCGGGGGTGGTGCCCTGCTCCCACTTCCACGGCAGGAAGTTGCCCTTGAGGTCGTTGGCGCCGTGGTCGGCCAGGTTCACGAACTTGTCGGCCTGCGCGTAGAACTGGACGATCGTGCCCTCTTCGAGAGCCACCACGTCACCGGCGCCCGAGCCGGCGGTGATCTGCTGGGTCAGGCGGGTGTTGTAGTCGCCCAGCCCGAGGCCCTTGCCACGCTCCTGGATCTTGACGTTGGTGTGCTCGGCTTCGTACTGCTTGTACAGGTCTTCGTAGCCGAAGCCCTGGTCGCCGAAGACGTCGACGACCAGGGTGACCGGGCCGCCGCTGTCCCCGCCGCCCGACGAGTCGTCGTCGTTGCCGCAGGCCGTGGCGCCGGTGAGCACCATGGCGGACGCGAGTGCGATGGCCGCGAAGCGCCGACGGTGAATCGGGACGCTCATCTTCAGACCCCTCTTTTCGGTGGTGAGGCGAGATATCTGTGTGGTGGGGGGTGCGTTTGGCGCCGGGCCGGAGTGGGCAGGAAGGAGATTCACACCACCGCCGGGAGCGCTCCCATGAGATTGCCGGCAGGTAACAGGGGTGTCAATAGGCCGCTGGGAGCGTTCCCATTTCGTTACCGCGTGCGCTCCACCGCCCCCCGCGCGGCATAGGCTGCCAGCATGATCTGCCGAGCCTGCCGGGAGCGGCGGCACCGCGACTGCCGTGGCCGGACGTGGTGCGACTGCCAACACCGCGCACCCGGGCCCACGCCGCCGGTCACCGGGCCGGCCGGCGAATGAGCGGCGGCACGCCGATCGAACGGGTCTGGCCCGCGCCCGGGACCGGTCCGCTCACCGACCCGCAACTCACCGCGCTCTACGACCGGGCGACGCAGCCGCACCTACGGGTCAA
The DNA here is from genome assembly GCF_003027925.1 of Micromonospora sp. RP3T. GTDB lineage: Bacteria > Actinomycetota > Actinomycetes > Mycobacteriales > Micromonosporaceae > Micromonospora. The sequence goes on along the minus strand of NZ_PYPS01000048.1, from coordinate 29,982 downwards.
CTTCGTCGCCAGCGCGGACGGCGCGGTCACCCTGGACGACTATTCCGCCGGGCTCTCCGGCCAGCCGGACAAGCGCGTCTTCGGGCTGCTGCGGATGCTCTGCGACGGCCTGCTGGTGGCGGCCGGCACGCTGCGGCACGAGGGCTACGGCGCGGTCCGGCTGAGCGCCGACCGCCGCGCCTGGCGCCGCGAGCGGGGTCTGGCCGAGTTCCCGACGCTGGTGGTGGTCTCCGGCTCGCTCGACCTCGACCCGGCGCAGGGCTGCTTCGCGGACGCCCCGGTCCGGCCGCTGGTGCTCACCCGCTCCGACGCCGTGCCACCGGCCGGGCTCGCCGAGGTCGCCGACCTGATCCGGTGCGGCACCGACCACGTCGACCTGGCCGCCGGGCTGGCCGAACTGCGCCGCCGTGGGCTGGGCCAGGTGCTCTGCGAGGGCGGCCCGCACCTGTTCGGCGCGCTCACCGCCGCCGACCTGGTCGACGAGCTGTGCCTGACCGTGGCGCCGCTGCTCGCCGGCGCCGGCCCCGGCCGGATCACCGCCGGCCCCGCCAGCGCCCCACGCCACCTGTCCCTGCGGCACGTACTGGCCGCCGCCGACGGCGTGCTGATGCTGCGCTACACCCGCGACCACCCCACCTGACCCAACCCCGCCCCACCCCACCCCGCGCAGATTCCCGGAAAGCGTGGCCGTTCCGCCCGGAACAGCCACGCTTTCCGGGAATCTGCGGGCACGGGGAGGGGGTGGCGGGGGAAGGGCCTAGCCTGGGGAGATGGGCGTGACGGGGCTGGTCGGGCCGGGGGCGGCGCGCCGGCCGCTGCTCGCCGCCGGGCTGCTCACCGCCGCCGGGCTGGTGGACGCGGTGTCGGCCTGGGCGCACACCGGGCACGCCCGGTTCGCCGTGGCGACCGCCGACGGGGTCTACCGGGTCGACCTCGGCGGCTGGGCGTGGGCGCACCTCGCGGTCGGGGTGGCGGTCACCGTCGCCGGGCTGGCGGTGCTCACCGGTCGACGGTGGGCGGTGCCGGTGGCGTGCTGCTGCGTACTGCCGGCGGTCCTGGTCGATCTGCTGCTCCTGCCGTACGCCCCGCTGCGGGCCGTCCTCGTGGTCGCGCTCGACGGGGCCGCGCTGCGGCTGCTGCTGCGGCACCACCGGGCCACGCGGACCGGCTGATCAGCGCGGCTGACAGACCCGGCCGGTACGCGACGGGTCGCCCTCCCGGGTGGCCGACCACAGCGGATTCTGGGTCAGCAGCAGCGACGGCGCCTGCCAGGCCGAGCCGAGGCGCTGGAGCAGGTCGTACTCGCGGCGTGGCCGGTTGATCGGCTCGCCGGCCAGGAACCGGATCACCTCGTCCTGCAGGGCCCGGTCGCCGACCAGGCCGCCGTGGAACGCGGGCGTCTGGTAGACCGGCACGTGGCTGTACTCGCCCGGCGGCGCCTCGGCGGCGGCCACCGTGGGCAGGAACGCGATCATCCGGACCCCCGGCACCGGGCAGAGCGTGCGGTTGCGGTAGAACGGCGCCTCGACGAGGATCGACCGCACGAACGGTTCGTCCGGTTGGTCCTTCACCGGCCGGGGCAGGTTGGCCAGCCAGAACAGCGCCCGCAGTTGCCAGCCGGTGGCCACGCCCCAGCCCTCGTAGCCGGGCGGGGGGTAGTAGGTGCGTCCGGCGCGGACCAGCGGGCTGAACAGCACCGCCGCGGTCACCGGCCCACGCGGCAGCTTGTCCAGGAGGGTACGGACCACCATCGCGCCCTCGCTCTGCCCGACCAGCGCGATCGGCCGTCCGGTGCGTCGGTGCAACGCCCGCACGTGCGCTGCCAGGATCGCGGCGCTGGTGTCCAACGACTGGTGGGTGGCCTCCGGCCGGTACGGCAGCGGACGCCCCGAGGCGTCCAGCCCCTGGTAGGAGTACCGCTCGACCCGGGGGTCGGCGGCCGGTTCGCCGTTCCAGCGCGAGTCGTGCCCGCCCAGCACGATCACCGCCTCCGGCACCCGGTCGGGCAACCGCTGGGCCAGGATCGGCGGGCGCCACTCCCCCTGGCCCCCGGTCGCGATCCCGATGAACGACTCGGCCCACACCGCGCCGACCACGGCCAGCACGATCACGATCGGCGCGGCCGGGAACCGGGGCAGGTGGACCCGGGCCGGCCGCACCGCGGCGTCGACGACCCTCCGCCACAGCGCCCCGTTCGCCGCCCCGGCGAGCGTGGCCACCGGCACTCCCCACCAGCCGGGCACGCTGGAGATCGCCGCGCCGGCCAGGGTGAGCACCGCGAAGTTGAGCGTCGACCAGCCGAACAGCTCGATCGTGGGCAGCCCGCGCCACCAGCGGTCCACCACCCCGGCCCGGGCCAGGAACGGCGCGGTCAGCAGCAGCGGGCCGAGCGAGGCGAACAGGTACCAGGACAGCGCCACCGCGGAGAAGGCGACGGAGAGCGCGGCCCACGGCGAGACCACCAGCGCCGCCACCACGGCGACCTCCAGGTTGCGCCGGAGCAGCGGGCGCCGGGCCGGTCGGGGCGCGTCGACCGGCCATGCCAGCCAGGTGAGCAGCGCGGAGAACAGCCCGCGGAGCACCACCAACGCGAGCAGGCCGAGCCCGAAGCTTCCCCACGAGTCGTGATAGACCAGCAGCCACCGCATGTCGTGGTACGAGTCGTACGGCCAGACGGCGGTGACCTGCGGCGCGAGCGCCCGGGCGGCGTGGAACCGCACGGCGGTCAGCACCGCCTCCTCGATCGCCGGCAGGGTCGCGGCGAGGGTGAACAGCCCGACCAGCCGACCCCGTGCCACGTGCCGCTCTCCCCGCTCTCCGTCCCCCTTGCAGGATCTCCCGCCGAGGGCACGTCGGGAGCGGAATCGCACGTACCGTGTTCGCCCGGATCCGCCCGGCGACGGCCGGCGTGGCGTCCGACGCGTCGCGTGGCAACCTGTCGCATCCCTCGGGCAGGATGCAGGACGTGCGCCGCCCATCCGACGACCAGCCGACCGGAGACCGCCGATGACCGACGACCAGCTCGACGGCCCCGGCGAGGGGGTCGGCCGGGTGCTCGGCACCGCCGACGCCACCCCGCTCACCTTCTGGACGGCCGTCGCCCCGGGGAGCTATCTGCAACTCGACGACGTGGTGGTGACCCGACGCGAGCTGCCCGACCGGGAGCCGGTGACCATCGCCGGCGTGGTGACCCAGGTGCGTGCCCGGCACGAGGGGGCGCAGTTCGACTCCGACGTCTTCGCCATCGCCGACGGCACGCTGCCGGCGCAGGTGCAGGAGGCCGCCGAGATCACCACCACCCGGGTCGATCCGGAGTTCTACGTCCCGCCCACGCCGGGCGCGGTGGTGCACCGGGCCGAGGGGGACGCGCGGGCCCGGGCGCTGCACTTCGACCGGATGGAGCGGCGGATCCCGATGGGGATGGGCCGCGACGGGGTCCCGGTCTACCTCAACGCCGACTTCCTCGACGGCACCCGGGGCGCGCACATCTCGATCTCCGGCATCTCCGGCGTCGCCACGAAGACCAGCTTCGCCACCTTCCTGCTCTACTCGGTGTTCCGCTCCGGCGTGCTCGGCGGCGACGCGGTCAACGCCAAGGCGCTGATCTTCAACGTCAAGGGCGAGGACCTGCTCTTCCTCGACCACCCGAACACCCGGCTCGACGACCCGACCCGCGCGGCGTACGCGAAGCTCGGTCTCGACGCCGGCGCGTTCCCCGACGTGCGGGTGTACGCCCCGCCCCGGGTCGGTGACTCCTCCGGCACGCCGGACGTGAGCAGCCGGCTCACCGGCGTGGACAGCTTCTACTGGACGCTGAGCGAGTTCTGCGCCGACCGGCTGCTGCCCTACGTGTTCGCCGACGCCGACGACGAGCGCCAGCAATACACCATGGTGGTCCACTCGGTCGCCGCTCACCTGGCCCGCTACGCCCAGCCCGCCGACGGCGGGGTGAGCATCGACGGGGTCCGCCTCGGCTCCTACGCCGACCTGGTCGACCACGTGGTCGACCAGCTCAACGACGACGAGACCCGGGGCGACTGGGCCGGCAGCGCGGTCGGCCTGGGCACTGTCAACGCGTTCGCCCGCCGGCTCATCGGCAGCAAGAAGGACCTGGGCCGGCTGATCCGCGGTGACCTGGCCACCCGCCGCCCGCACTCGATCAACACCGCGGAGAGCGCCCAGGTCACCGTGGTCGACCTGCACAACCTGCCGGACCGCGCGCAGCGCTTCGTGGTCGGCGTGACGCTCAAGAGCGAGTTCGAGCGCAAGGAGAAGGCCGGCACCGCCAAGCCGTTGCTCTTCGTCGTGCTCGACGAATTGAACAAGTACGCGCCCCGTGAGGGCTCCTCCCCGATCAAGGAGGTGCTGCTCGACATCGCCGAGCGGGGCCGCTCGCTGGGGGTGATCCTGGTCGGCGCGCAGCAGACCGCGAGCGAGGTGGAGCGGCGGATCGTCACCAACTCGGCGATCCGGGTGGTCGGCCGGCTCGACCCGGCCGAGGCGTCCCGCCCGGAGTACGGCTTCCTGCCGCCCGCCCAACGCCAGCGGGCGCTGCTGGCCAAGCCCGGCACCATGTTCGTCAACCAGCCGGACATCCCGGTACCGCTCTGCCTGGAGTTCCCGTTCCCGGCGTGGGCCACCCGGGTCTCCGAGGCGGGCCGCGCCCCGTCGGAGACGCTACGGTCGATCACACAGGCCGCCGACCCGTTCGCGGTGGTCGGCTCCGGCACCTCCGACGACGACATCCCGTTCTAGGCGGCGATCCACCATGAAGATCCTGCACACCTCCGACTGGCACGTCGGCAAGGTCCTCAAGGGGCAGTCCCGGGCCGAGGAGCACACGCAGGTCCTCGCCCAGGTGATCGACATCGCCCGCGAGGAGCGGCCCGACCTGGTGATCGTCGCCGGTGACCTCTACGACACCGCCGCGCCGACGCCGGAGGCGACCCGGCTGGTCACCCGCGCGCTGACCGCGCTGCGCCGCACCGGCGCCGACGTGCTGGCGATCGGCGGCAACCACGACAACGGCGCGGCGCTCGACGCGCTGCGCCCGTGGGCCGACGCCGCCGGCATCACGCTGCGCGGCAGCGTGCGGGAGAATCCGGCCGAGCACGTCATCGACGGGGTGACCCGCGACGGGGAGCGGTGGCGGGTCGCCGCGCTGCCGTTCCTGTCCCAGCGCTACGCGGTCCGCGCGGTGGAGATGTACGCGCTCACCCCGGCCGAGGCGAACCAGACCTACGCCGACCATCTCGGCCGGGTGCTCGACAAGCTGGCCGAGGGCTTCACCGAGCCGGACCGGGTGCACCTGGTCACCGCGCACCTCACCGTGGTCGGGGCGAGCACCGGCGGCGGCGAGCGGGACGCGCACACCGTGCTCGGCTACGCGGTGCCGGCGACCGTCTTCCCGGGCAACGCGCACTACGTGGCGCTGGGCCACCTGCACCGCTCCCAGCGGGTGATCGGCCCCTGCCCGATCCGCTACAGCGGCAGCCCGCTCGCGGTCGACTTCGGCGAGCAGGAGAACATCGGCTCGGTGACGATCGTGGAGGTCACCGCCACCACCGCCGCCCGGGTCCGGGAGGTGCCGGTGCCCGGCGCGGTGCCGCTGCGCACGGTGCGGGGCACCCTCGCGCAGCTCGCCGAGATCGAGCCGCCGGACGGCTGGCTGCGGGTCTTCGTCCGGGAGCAACCCCGGGCCGGGCTGCGCGAGGAGGTCCAGGAGCTGCTCCCCCGCGCGCTGGAGATCCGGATCGACCCGGAGCTGATGCCGGCGCCGGGCAGCGGCACCCGCACCGCCCAGCGGGCCGGCCGCTCGCCACGCGAGCTGTTCGCCGACTACCTGGGCAGCCGTGGGCACGCCGACGACGGCGTGCGGGAACTCTTCGACGAGCTGCTCGAGGAGGTGGAGCACTGATGCGGCCGATGCGACTGGACATGGCCGGTTTCACCGTGTTCCGCGAGGAGACCACCGTCGACTTCACCGACGCCGACTTCTTCGCGCTGGTCGGGCCGACCGGTTCGGGCAAGTCGACGGTGCTCGACGCGATCTGCTTCGCGCTCTACGGCACGGTGCCGCGCTGGGGCGGCACGCGCGGGCTGGCCAACGCGCTGGCCCCGTCGGCCACCGAGGCCCGGGTCCGGCTGGTCTTCGAGTCCGCCGGCGACCGGTACGTCGCCACCCGGGTGGTCCGCCGCGACGGCCGGGGCACTGTGAAGACGGCCAACGCCGGTCTCCAGCTCATGCCGCCCGGCTTCGACGTGACCAAGCTGGACACCGGGCTCAGCCCGGAGGATCTGGGCGACGTGGTGGCCGGCACGCCGGCCGAGATGGAGCAGGCCGTGCTGGACGCGGTCGGGCTGCCGTACGAGCAGTTCACCTCGTGCGTGGTGCTGCCGCAGGGGCAGTTCGCCGACTTCCTGCACGCGAAGCCGGCCACCCGTCAGCAGATCCTGGTGAACCTGCTCGGGCTGGGCGTCTACGAGGGCGTGCAGAAGAAGGCGGTCGAGCGTGCCGGGCAGGCCGAGGCGAAGCTGGAGACGGTCGACAAGGTGCTCGGCGGTCTCGCCGACGTGGACGACGCGCGGCTGGCCGATGCCCGGGGCCGGGTCGAGGCGGTGCGGGAGCTGGCCGGGGCGGTCGCGGCGGCCGTACCGGAACTGGAACGGGCCCGGGCCACGGCCGGTGAGCGGGCCGCGGCGCTGGCCGCGCTCGACGCCGAGCTGGGCGTGCTGGCCGGGGTGCGGTCGCCGGACGGCACCGCCGAGCTGGCCCGCGCGGTGGCCGCGGCCCGGGTGGCCGTCGACGAGGCGACCGCGGCGGTCGGGCTGGCCGAGGAGCGCGAGGAGAAGCTGCGCGGCGAGCTGGCCGCGGCCGGCGACGAGAGCGCGGCGCGCCTGCTGCTGCGGGCGTACGCCGACCGGGAGCGGTTGACCGGCGAGGCGGCGACGGTCCACGCGGCGGTCGACGCGGCGCGGGCCGAGCACGACACCGCGGTCGCGGCGCTGGACGCGGCACGGGCCGCCGCCGAGCGGGCCGAGGTCGAGCTGGAGGCGGCGTTCCGGGCGCACGACGAGGCGAAGGCCGCCGACCAGGCGGTGGCGCTGCGGGCGCACCTGGTCGACGGCGCGCCGTGCCCGGTCTGCGAGCAGGTGGTGGTCGCCGTGCCGGCGGTGCCGAAGGGTTCGGCGGTGAGTCGGGCGCTCGCGGCCGGCAAGGCGGCGCGGGCGGCCAGCGAGGCCGCCAAGCGGGTGCTGGCCGAGCACGACGCCGCCGCCCGTGACCTGGACCGGGTGCTGCTGCGGGTCCGGGCCGAGCAGGACGGGCTCGCCGCGCGGCTGGCCGAGCTGGACGGGCAGCTCGTGGACGCCGCCGCGCCTGAGGCGCTGCGGCGGTCGCTGGCCGAGCACGCCCGGCTCCGGGCGGCGTTGGACGAGGCCGGTGGCGCGGTGCGGGCCGGCAGGGAGGCCGCCCGGCGGGCGCGGGGCACGCTCGACGGCGCGCAGGACCGGTTGCGCCGGGCGTGGCGCGACTTCGACGCGGTGCGGGACGGGCTGGCCCGGTTCGGCCCGCCGGCCGCCGACCGGGACGACGTGGCGTCGGCCTGGGCGGCGCTGGCCGGGTGGGCGGGCGAGCAGGCCGACCGGCGGCGGGCCGACCGGGGCGGGTTGGCCGGGTCGGTGGACGCGGCCCGGCGGGCGGCGGCCGAGGTGTCCGACCGGATCGGCGCGTTGTTCACCGCCGCCGAGCTGGACGCGCCGGACGATCCGCTGCGCGACGCCGCGGTGGCGGTGGAGCGGGCCGAGGCGGAGTTGCGCCGGCTCACCGAGCGTCGCGAGCAGGCGGTCGAGTTGCGGGAGCAGCGGGCCGGCCACGAGCGGCAGGCGCGGGTGGCCCGCGCGCTCGCGAGTCACCTGCGGGCCAACAACTTCGAGCGCTGGCTGCTCACCGAGGCGCTGGACCTGCTGGTCGACGGCGCGTCGGGGATCCTGCGGGAGCTGTCCGGCGGGCAGTACGACCTGATGCACGACAAGGGTGAGTTCTTCGTGGTCGACCACCACGACGCCGGGCTGCGACGCGGGGTGCGGACGCTGTCCGGCGGGGAGACGTTCCAGGCGTCGCTGGCGCTGGCGTTGGCGTTGTCGGAGCAGTTGGCGGGCATGTCGACGAGCGCGGCGAGCCTGGAGTCGATCGTGTTGGACGAGGGCTTCGGCACGCTGGACGCGGCCACGCTGGACACGGTCGCCGCCACGTTGGAGAACCTGGCCGCCCGGGGGGACCGGATGGTCGGGGTGGTCACCCACGTGCCGGCGCTGGCCGAGCGGATCCCGGTCCGCTTCGAGGTCCGCAAGGACGCCCGCACCGCCCGCATCGAGCGGACCGGCCTGTGACCCGGCCGGGAGGCGCCCGGTTCTTCGTCGACTCGTGGGACCCGGCGTACGGGGCGTCGTTCGAGGCGGCCGGTGGGACCGGGCCGGCGACGCCGAGCAGCGCCCAGGTGGAGGCCGACGTCGAACTGCCGGTCACCGACTGGCGGGCGATCGATCCCCGTCCCGGGGTGCGGTCGCCGGACGTGGTGCTGCTCGTCGACGGCGTCCGCCGGATCGACGCCAGCGTCTGGACGGCCGAGGAGGACGGCGGTTCGTTCCCGGGCATCGCCGCCTCGTACGCGGCCGGGGTGGTCCGCTGCGACCTGGACCGGGGCGCCGCCGAGCTGGCCGGCGCCCGGGTGGGCCGGGGGTTGTTCACCGCCAGCCCGTCGGCGCAGGAGGTGGTGGCCGGCTCGGTCCGCTACCCGGTGCACCGGGTCGGCGGCACCGGCGAGCTGAGCAAGCTGCCGGCCGCGGTGCAGGGCCCGCTGACCGCGCTGGAGGTGGCCGTCTCGGACGCGGTCCGCGCCGACGGTGACCTGCTGGTGGTGGACGGTCCGCTGCGCAGCCGCCGCAACCTGCCGCGCACCCTGGGTTACATCAAGACCCAGCACAGCCAGTATCTCGACGCCCGGCTGACCGCGGTGGTGACCGGGCTGGCGCCGGGCCAGCGCTGCCCGGTGTTCCGGCTGGGCACCGCGTGGGGCGGCTGGTCGTGGTATCTGCGTCTGCCGGTGGCGGCCGGGGCGCCGTGGGCGGGCATCGTCCGGATGGAGTGCTCGGCCGAGCTGACCGTGCCGGAGGCGGTCGCGCTGGCGGACCTGTCCCTGGTCACGCTGCCCCGGTTCGCGTCCACCCCGTACAAGGACCCGCGCGCCCCGCAGAACCTGGTGCCGATCGCCGGGTTGGAGCGCAAGCTGCGCGGGATGCTCGGCGACGCGCGGCTGCTGCACCGGGTGCTCACCTCGGCGGCGCGTGGGATGCGGCGCTGATGGGCCGGCGGCGGGACGCCGACCGGGTGGTGGCGGACGTCGACACCGGGCGGGCCGAGCTGGTGCCGGACCGGGACCGCCCCGGTTCGTGGACGCTGCTGCTGGACGGCACCCCGCAGTCGCACGTGGACCTGACCGACCCGACGCACCTGGAGTTCGAGTACGTCCGGCGGCTGGCCGCCGCGATCGACCTGGTCGCCCCCGCCGGCGCGCCGTTGCGGGTGCTGCACCTGGGTGGCGGCGCGCTGACGCTGCCCCGGTACGTGCAGGCCACCCGGCCCGGTTCCACACAGCGGGTGTCCGAGGTGGACGGCGCGCTGGTGGAGCTGGTCCGGCGGGAGCTGCCCTGGCCGGCCGATCCCCGGTTGCGGGTGCGGGTGGCCGACGCCCGCGCCACGCTGTCGTCCAGCCGGGACGGCGGGTACGACGTGATCGTCGCGGACGTCTTCGCCGGCGCCCGCACTCCGGCGCACCTGACCTCGGTGGAGTTCGCCGCCGAGGTGGCCCGGGTGCTGGCGCCGGACGGCCACTACCTGGCGAACGTCGCCGACGGCCCGCCGCTGCGGCACGCCCGGGGGCAGGTCGCCACCGTGCGGACCGTGCTGCCCCGGGCCTGCCTGGTGGGCGACGCGGCGGTGCTGCGCGGCCGGCGGTACGGCAACCTGGTGCTGGTGGCGTCCCGGGTGGAGCCGCCGGTGCCGGAGCTGTCCCGGCGCGCGGCCGGCGACTGGTTCCCGGGTCGGGTGGTGGCCGGTGACGAGCTGGACCGGTTCGCCGGCGGCGTCCCGGTGGTCTCCGACGCGGACGCGGTGGACTCCACCCCGCCGCCACCGGGAATTTTTTCCGTCAAACGTTGATCCGATCGGCGGGGCGCTGCGTATCACCGTGCGGCCATGCCCGTGGGGGGCCGGCTGATGTCATTGGACACCGGAGGTCTGCATGCATGCGGTGGCGGCCGGCTGGCACGGCGAGGTGGCGCGGCCCGAGTGGATGTTCGCCCGGGCGCAGCCACACTCCCGCGCGTCGCGTTCGGGTCGGGGGGTCGACGCACGTCCCGCCGATCGCCAGAATGACCCGGTGCCGCCTCGACCCGCCCCCGGACGCCACCAGGCGACCTCCGCCGAGGCCAGCCACTCCGACCAGTTGATCCGGCTGCTCTACGCGGAGCACGCCGGCCCGCTGCTGATGTTCGTGATGCGACTGACCGGCGGGGACCGGCAGCGCGCCGAGGACATCGTGCAGGAGACGCTGCTGCGGGCCTGGCGCAACGCGCACCGCCTCGGGGTGCAGGGTGGTCAGGGCTCGCTGCGCCCCTGGCTGGTCACGGTGGCCCGGCGGATCGCCATCGACGAGCACCGCAGCGAACAGGCCCGCCCGGCGGAGACGTACGACCGGGACCTGACCGCGTTCGCCGAGTCGGACAGCACCGACCGGGTGCTGCGCACGATGACGGTCGCGGACGCGCTGCGTACGCTCAGCCAGTCGCACCGGGAGATCCTGGTGGCGACGTACTTCCGGGGTCGTACCGTGCCGGAGGCGGCGGAGGAGCTGGGCCTGCCGCTGGGCACCGCGAAGTCCCGGGTCTACTACGCGCTGCGCGCGCTGCGCACGGCTCTGCAGGAGAGGGGGGTGACGGAATGAGCCGGGCCGACCACATGGACGTCGCCGCGTACGCGCTCGGCGTGCTGGATCCGCAGGACATGGAACGGTTCGAGGAGCACCTGGCCACCTGCTGGGCGTGCGCGGCGGAGCTGGAGACGATGGTCCCGGTGGTGGGGCTGCTCTCCGGCATCGACGGCGAGGCGATGGCCGCGTTGGAGCAGACCCACACCGATCCGGCGCTGCTGGACCGGACGCTGGTGGCGGTACGCCGGGACCGGCGGCGGACCCGGGTGCGGCAGTTGCTGGCCACCGCGGCGGCCGTGGTGGTGTTCGGCGGCCTGAGCGGCGTCGCGGCCGGGTTCCTGGGCGACGACGCGCCGCCGGTGCCGCAGGCCGAGCCGACGCAGAGCGTGCCGACCGCGGCGCCGAGCAGCGAGCCGACCGACCCGAACCGGCCGGGTGTCGGCGGCGAGAAGGACATCGAGGGCGACGAGCACAACGCCACCGATCCGGGCACCGGCGTGACTACCACGATGTGGCTGGCGAAGAAGGAGTACGGCACGCAGATCGCCGTGCAGCTCAGCCGGCTGCCCGGGCCGCGCACCTGCCGGCTGGTGGTGGTGCGCAAGAACGCCACGAGCGAGGTGGTGGGCACCTGGTCGGTGCCGGGCGGCGGCTACGGCACCAACCAGAACCCACTCGCGCTGGAGCTGAGCGCGTCGACCTCGGCGCCGCTGGCCGACATCGAGAAGGTTCAGGTGCAGTCCGTTGACGTCAACGGCGTGGCGAGCCCGTTGGTGACCGTCTCCGACCTCTGAACCCACCGCGCCGACGGCGCCGGGCGGCCACGGCCGTCCGGCGCCGTCGTGTCGTTTCCGGACCGTTCCGTCCCGTCGTGGTGGCGCACGGGCCACGGACCGGATCGGTTCAATCCGTCCACTGTGAAATGGCCCACCCTTTTGACTTCAACCTTGACAGCACCGTCGCCCGTACTACCCGGCGAACTGCCAAGAACGAGGAGGGCACGTGGCACACCACATGCGGACGACCGTCATCGTCGCGAGCGCGATGGTCGCACTTACGGCCTGCGCCCCCGCAGGCTACGACGGGGCGAACTCGAGCGCGGCGGAGCCGGTCGCCGTCGCCGCGGCCGAACCCACCGCGGCGGCCGAGCCGGAGGCGTCGGCCTCCCCGGAGGCGCCCGCCGCCGACCAGGCGCCCCCGTCGGACGTGAAACTCACCGACGAGCTGGTCGGCAAGAAGCTGCCCCGGATGGGCAAGGTCGTCACCGACCAGGACGGCTGGGTGCTGTACCGGTTCGACAAGGACTCGTCGAGCCCGGCGCAGTCCAACTGCGTGGACAAGTGCGCCGAGGTCTGGCCGCCGGCGCTGACCGACGGCAACCCGCAGCTCCAGGGCGTCTCCGACGACAAGGTCGGCACCGTCACCCGGCAGGACGGCACCCGGCAGATCACCATCGGGGACTGGCCGGTCTACCGCTACATCGGGGACAAGAAGCCGGGCCAGTGGAAGGGCCAGGGCGTCGGCGGCACCTGGTTCGTCGTGGACCCGAACGGCAAGAAGAACCTGACCTGCCTGCCGACCGGCACCCCGAAGCCGGTCGCCCCGCCGGCGTCGGGTGGCTCCGGCGACTCGGGCGGCGGCTCGGACTACTCGTACTGACCGCACCGGACACGGTGACCGGCCGCCGCCGGGGAGGGCGCGGCCGGTCACCGTCGTGGACCCGGGAGGCGGGGCGTACCGGCATCGCCCCGCCTCCCGGCACCGACCCCACCGCCGCGCGCCCCAGGGTGCGCGGCGGTGTCCGTCGTCACGGCGCAGCCGCGTGGCAGAGTGGCGGGGTGACCTCGCCCGCCGCCCGCCGTACGCTGCGCCCCCCGGCCGGCTACCGGCTGGCCGCCTCGGTGCGGGCGTTGACCTTCAGCCCGTACGACCCCTGCGCGCGGATCGCCGCCGGCAGCTTCTGGTGGGCCACCCGCACCCCGGACGGTCCGGCCACGCTGGCGCTGCGCCCCGAGGCCGGCGAGCTGGTCGCCGAGGGGTACGGCCCGGGCGCGGCGTGGGTGGTCGACCGCGCCGACCGGGTGGCCGGGCTGGCCGACGACCTGACCGGCTTCGCCGCGCTGGCCGCCACGCACCCGCTGGTGGCCCGGCTGGCCCAGCAGCACCACGGATTGCGGATGCCGGCCACCGGCCAGGTGTTCCCCCGGCTGCTGCGGGCCGTCTTCGAGCAGAAGGTCACCGGCAAGGAGGCGTACCGGGCGTACGCGGCGACCGTGCGGCACTTCCGCGAGCCGGCGCCGGGACCGCTGCAACCGCTGCTGCTGCCGCCGACGCCGGACGCGGTGGCCGCCACGCCGTACTGGGTGTTCCACCCGTTCGGGGTGGAGCAGCGGCGGGCCGACACGCTGCGCCGCGCCGCCGCCGTCGCGGACCGGCTGGAACGCTGCGCGGACGCCGCGGAGGCGACCCGCCGGCTCACCGCGATCCCCGGCATCGGGCCGTGGACCGCCGCCGAGGTGGTCCGGATCGCGTACGGGGACCCGGACGCGGTCAGCGTCGGCGACTACCACGTGCCGAACACGGTGGCCTGGGCGTTGGCCGGGGAGCCGCGCGGCGACGACGCCCGGATGCTGGCGCTGCTGGAGCCGTTCCGGGGCCACCGGGGGCGGGTGTGCGTGCTGCTGGAGGCGGCCGGCGTGCAGGCGCCGAAGTACGGCCCGCGCGCCCCGATCCGCTCGTTCGCCCGCTACTGAGCGGTCACCGGCCGGCGCAGAGCCGACGCAGCGTCCGCCCCAGCCACCACGCGTACCCGAGCTGGAAGCCCCGGGTGACCGGCCCGGCGGCACGCACGTACCAGTGGGCCGGCCGGCTGAACGCGGTCACCTCGAACCAGGTCCCGTCCGCGTCGCGGGTGACCAGGAACGCCTCCTCGCCGATCTCCGGGTGCCCGGGCAGCGTGCCGTAGCCGAAGCCGGCCCGGTCCGGCTCGTCCACGGCCCAGACCACCTCGGTCGGTCCCCAGATCCGCGCCGGGCCGACGCCCAGCCCCGGCGTGACCCGCACCCCGGGCGCGGCACGCGGCGCGTCGGCGCGCATCACCACGCCGGCGGCGCGGTGCAGCCGCCAGCCGAGCACCGCGTCCGCCGCGACCGGAAACGCGCCGTCCGGCAGCCGGACCCGGTGGCGCAGGTGGTGGTAGCCGGCCGGCCGGCCACCGTCGCGGGTCGCGCCCACCTCGGGGTACGTCAACTCGGGCACGTCGGCCACCTCCTCGCGCGGGGACACCAGCCAGGGTACGACCGCCCGGGGCGGATGTGGTGAGCTGACCCGGTGACCGACGACGTGACCATCGCCCCCGCCGTCGTCGCGGACGCCGGTGAGATCCTCACCGTGCAGCGTGCCGCGTACCTGGTGGAGGCGCAGCGGTACCGGGACGTGTTCCTGCCCCCGCTGACCGAGACGCTGGACGAGGTCCGGGCGGCGCTGGCCGGCCCGGTCGTGGTGCTCGCCGCCCGCCGCGGAGCCCGCCTGGTCGGCTCGGTGCGGGCCCGCCTCGACGGCGACACCGCCCACGTCGGCCGCCTCGCGGTCGCCCCGGACCAGCAGGGACGCGGCATCGGCGGGCGGCTGCTGGCCGCGGTGGAGCACGCCTGCGCCGGCCGGGTGACGCGGTTCGCGTTGTTCACCGGCGCGCAGAGCGCTGACAACCTGGGCCTGTACGCCCGGCGCGGCTACCGGGTGGTGGCACACCGGCCGGACGAGAACGGCAACCGGTTGGCGGTCCTGGAGAAGGTCAGCGCCGGCTGAGGGCCGGTTCCAGGCAGGTCAGGCGGCCTCGCGGAGGTCGGCCAGGCCGACCGGCGCGTACCGCCGGAGCAGTCGCTCCAGCTCGGCCACGGAGCCCACCTCGCCGACGACGTTCGCGCCGCCGCCGTGCTCGGCCGGGTAGCGGTGCACGAGGCGGTAGCGGTACCGCCCCCGGACCAGTTCCACGCTGACCCGCCAGCGACCGCAGCATCCGCAGCTCCACTCCGGCACGCCGCGACGGTAGCTCTGACCTGCGGTTTCACCATCCGGTCGCGGGTGACGAAGGGCTCGCGGCGGGACACGCCGCACCCGGGGCGGCGGTGAGATGCCTCACGGGTGTCGGCGGGGTCTGGTTGACTGGTCGCCGTGGACCTGCCGATCAACCCGCCGGTCGAGCCGATGCTCGCCAAGAGCCTCGCCGAACTGCCCACCGATCCCGGCCTGACCTACGAGCCGAAGTGGGACGGCTTCCGCTGCATCGTCTTCCGCGACGGCGACGAGGTCGAGCTGGCCAGTCGCGGCGGCAAGTCGATGACCCGCTACTTCCCCGAGGTGGTCGAGCAGGCACGCCGCCAGCTCCCGCGCCGGTGCGCGATCGACGGCGAGCTGATCGTGATCCGCCGGGACGGTCCCGACGGGCAGCCGCGGCTCGACTTCGAGCTGCTGGCCCAGCGGATCCATCCGGCCAAGTCCCGGGTGGCCATGCTGGCCGAGACCACGCCCGCCGACTTCGTCGCGTTCGACCTGCTGGCGCTCGACGACGAGCTGCTCACCGACCGGCCCTACCCGCAGCGCCGGGAGCGGCTGGAGCAGGCCCTGGCCGGGGTCCGGCCGCCGGTGCACGTGACGCAGGTGACCACCGACCCGGCGACGGCCCGGCGCTGGTTCGAGGTGTTCGAGGGCGCCGGCCTGGACGGGCTCATCGTCAAGCCGGCCGACCTGCCGTACGAGCCGGGCAAGCGGTTGATGTTCAAGGTCAAGCACGCCCGCACGGCGGACGCGGTGGTGGCCGGCTTCCGCTGGCACAAGTCCGGCCCGGTGGTCGGCTCGCTGCTGCTGGGGCTCTACGACGACGAGGGGGTGCTGCACCACATCGGCGTCAGCTCCTCGTTCACCATGGCCCGGCGCAAGGAGCTGCTCGACGAGCTGGAGCCCTACCGCGAGGTCGGTGACGAGCACCCGTGGGCGCACGGCGACCACGAGCGGGGCCAGCGCATCCCGGGTGGGGTGAGCCGGTGGACCGGTGGCAAGAACCTGGAGTGGGAGCCGTTGCGCCCCGAGCTGGTGGTCGAGGTCGCCTACGACGCGATGGAGGGCGACCGGCTGCGGCACACCGCCCGGTTCCTCCGCTGGCGTCCCGACCGGGATCCCCGCTCGTGCGGCTACGGCCAGCTGGACCGCCCGATCCGCTACGACGTCGACGAGGTGCTGCGTGGCGATCCGGCGGCGACGGTGAGCGACACCGGCGGCCGGGCGTAGCCTGGCGGTCGACCCGATCATGGAAGGCGTCCACGTGACCCGTCTCCCCGACCGGCCCCGCCGGGTCCGGCCCGCGCTGGCCGCGTTCGTCGCGGCGCTGGTGCTCACCGCCGGTTGCACGCTGCCGGCGTTCGCGCCGCGCGCCGAGAGCGGGGGCGCGGTCGAGGCGGCCCCGCCGGGCAGCGCGCCCACCTGGCGGGCCTGCCCCGAGGTGCCGGGCGAGCTGGTCGGTCGGGGCGCGCCCGACATGCGCTACGAGTGCGCCCGGATCGCGGTGCCCCGCAACTGGGGCGCCGGGGCGGCCACCGGCGCGACGGCCGGGCCGGGCACCGGCGAGACGTTCGAGATCGCGCTGATCCGGGCCCGTTCCACCAAGCAGCGCGACCGGATCGGGTCGCTGGTGGTCAATCCGGGCGGGCCCGGGGCGTCCGGCGTGGACACCGCCGTCTACCTCTCCTTCGGCCCGACGTTCGGCGGGCTGCCGACGGCGGTCACCGAACGGTTCGACATCGTCGGCTTCGACCCGCGCGGGGTGGCCCGGTCCAGCCCGGTGAAGTGCATTCCGGATGCCGACCTGGACGCCAGTTTCGGCTACGACCCCGACCCGGAGAGCCAGGCGTCGTTCGACGGCTTCGTCGACCTCAACCGGCGCATCGGTCAGCGGTGCGGCGCGAAGTACGGCGACCAGCTCCCGCTCTACGGCACCGAGCAGGCCGCGCGGGACATGGACGCGGTGCGCGCGGCGGTCGGCGACGAGAAGCTGAGCTACCTCGGCTACTCCTACGGCACGCTGCTCGGCGCGACCTACGCCCAGCTCTACCCGCAGCGGGTGCGCGCGCTGGTGCTCGACGGCGCGGTCGACCCCCGGCAGCAGCTCGTCGCCGGCTCGGAGAGCCAGGCCAAGGGCTTCGAGCGGGCGTTCGACAACTTCTCCGCGTGGTGCGCGGCGAACGCCGGCCGCTGCCCGATCGCGCCGGACGCCCGCGGCGCGGTCACCACCGCGATCGACAAGGCCAACGCCTCCCCGGTCCGCGGCGCGGGCGGCCGGGAGGCCACCGCCGGCTGGGTCTTCTACGCGGTGATCTCGTCGCTCTACACCGAGCAGGGCTGGCAGGAGCTGGCCCGCGCGATCGACGACCTCCAGGGCGGCGACCCGGCGGGCGTGTTCAAGCTCGCCGACGCGTACGCCGGTCGCGAGGACGACGGGCGCTACTCCAACCTGTTCGACGCCAACCTGGCGGTGAACTGCGCCGACGAGACCGAGAAGCCGACCCGGGAGCAGGTCCGGTCGTTGCAGTCGCAGTGGCGGCAGAAATATCCGCTGTTCGGCCCGGCGTTGGCGGTGGGGATGCTCGGCTGTGTGGAGTGGCCGGGCGCGCGGGACCCGTACCCGACCGGGCGGGCGGTCGGTGCGCCGCCGATCCTGGTGGTCGGCACCACCGGCGACCCGGCCACGCCGTACGAGCAGACCGGGGCGCTGGCCTCGATGCTGGGCGTCGGCCGGGTGCTCACCTGGGAGGGCGAGGGGCACACCGCGTACCCGCAGACCGCGTGCGTGAACGCGGCCGTCGACGCGTACCTGATCTCGCTCACCGTCCCCCGGGAGGGGCTGCGCTGCCCCGCCCGGTGACGGTGCGGCGGCCGGTCAGCCGGCGGTCGGGGGCGTCCAGTCGGCCGGCAGGTGCCCGATGCGGACCCGCTGCGGGTGGTCGCCGACTCCGACACTGGCCACCTTCTGCCCGGTGGCGAAGTTGATGGCGGTGACCTGGTCGGCGCCGGATTCGGAGATCACGCAGTCCCGGCCGTCCCCGCTGACCGTGGCCCAGTACGGCTTGCTGGCCGGCACCAGCGTCCCCGGCAGCAGCGTGGCCCGGTCCACCACCGTCGCGTAGTCGTCCATCGTGCCGGCGACGCAGAGCCGCGAGCCGTCCGGGCTGACCGACAGCCCGTGGTGCCGGGAATCGTTCACCCAGGTGGTGCGGTCCTCGCTGGTGGCCGGGTTCTTCGGCAGCGTGGCGACGCGGGTGATCCGGTCGGCGGACACGTCGTACTCGACCAGGCCGTTGAAGAAGGACACCTGGAAGTAGAGCCGGCTGCCGTCCGGGGTGAACACCGCCGGGCGGACCGCGTCGGAGAGGTCGCGGCGGCCGGCGGCGTCCAGCCGCTCCCGCATGTCGATCACCTTGACCACCTGGTAGGTGGTGGCGTCGGCGACGGTGATCCGGCGGTCGCCCTTGGTCCAGTCGAGCCAGGGCGCGTCCAGGTCGGTGTTGACCTCGCCGATCGACATGTTCCACAGTCGATTGTCGCGGGTGAAGATGTTCTCGTGCGGCTTGTCGCCGGTGCCGAACGAGCCGAGTTGCGCTCCGGTGCGGATGTCCAGCACGTGCACCGTGTTCGAGGTGGAGGCGGAGACCGCGACCCGGGTGCCGTCCGGCGACACGGCCATGTGGTCGGCGCGGTAGCCGGAGACCGGGAACCGCCAGCGGATCGCGCCGGTGGCCAGGTCGATCGAGACCACGTCGGCGAAGCTGGGCCGGGACGCGACGAGCGCGGTGCCGTCCGGCGTGGTGTACATGTCGTCGACGAACTGGTCGTGTCCTTCCCCCGGCCCCTGCCGGATGCCGAGGAAGTAGGCCAGCTTGATCGGGTTGAGGTAGATCTCGCGCAGCCGCGCGGCCCGGTCCGGGATCACGTCGATCCGGCCGAGCTTCGCGTAGTCGCCACGGGAGCGGATGACGTCGGCGGTGCCGTCCCAGTTGTTGCCGACGAACATCACCTCCTGGAGCGCGACGGCCGCGGCGGCGGGCGTGGGCGTGGCGGCCAGCGGCGTCGGCAGGGCCAGCGCGAGCGCGGCCAGCGCGGCGAGGCCGACGCGACGGCGGGATCGGGACGGGCGGGGTGGCACGGGGGTCATGGACGCCTCCTGACAGCCGGTGGGACATCGACGTTTCTCGGTGGCTCGATCAGTGTTACCTTGCGGTAACAACCAGGAGAGCAACCGGCCGGCCACGGCGGCTAGGAACCGGACGCCAACGCCCGACCGGCCCGGTTGTGCCGCGACGACAACGGGAAGCGGGCGCCGATGACCCGGACCGGAGACGCCCCCACGTTCGGCGCGCTGCTGCGCGGCCTGGCCGGCGACGCCGCCGCCGTGGCGGAGGTGGCCCGGGCCGCCCGCGCGGACTCCCCGGAGGTGGCCCGCCTGCCGGTCGGCGAGGTCCGCCGGCAGGTGGTCCTGCTGCTGACCAGCGGGCTCGGCGCGCTGGAACGGCACGAGGATCCGGCCGGGCGGGACTTCACCGAGGCCCGCCGGTTGGGTGCCGACCGGGCGGCGCAGGGCATCTCCGTCGCCGGCCTGCTGCGCGGCGTGCAGGCCGGCCGGGACCGGGCGGTGGAGCTGGTGGTCCGGCACGGCCGGGCCGCCGGCATCCCGGACCAGGTGCTGCTGGAGGGGCTGCTCGTCATCGGCCGGTACGCCGCCGCGGTGGAGCGGGCGGTGGTGGACGGGCACCGCGCCGCCGAGCGGGAACTGGCCGGCACCGGCGCGGCGGTCCGGGCGCGACTGCTGCGCCGGCTGCTGCTCGACGGTCCGGCCGGCGCGGCCCCGACCGAACTGGCCCGCTTCGGGTTACGACCGGACGGGCGCTACCACTGCCTGGTCACCGCGCATCCCGACCCGGTGCGGTCGGACACCCTGCACCGGCAGCTCACCCGGCACGGCGGCCTGGTCGGCACCGTCGAGGACCGGCTGGCCGGCCTGCTCCCCCGGCTGCCCGACGCCGCCCCGGCCGGGCTGCTGGCGCTGGTGGCGCCCGCGCAACCGCTGGAGCGGGCCCCGACCATGTACGCGCTCTGCCTGGCGGCGCTGCGCACCGCGACCCGTCGCCGGCTGCGCGGCCTGCGTCGGGTGACGGACCTGGCCGGGGAGACCGCGCTGGCCGCCCAGCCGGCGCTGGCCGAGCTGCTGCGGGGCGCGTTGCTCGGCGCGCTCGACCCGGCCGACGAGTTCCACCGGGAACTGGCGGCCACGGCGCTCGCCTGGCTGGATCACGGCCAGCGGCTGGACCAGACCGCGGCGGCGTTGCACGTGCACCCCAACACGGTGCGGTACCGGCTGCGCCGGCTCCGGGAGGTGACCGGCGGGCCGCCGGTCGAGGAGGGCGCCCGGTGCACGGTGCCGGAGACCGTGCATTGGTGGTGGGCGCTGCGGAGCTGGCTGGACGGGTGCTGACCCACCGGCCTCACCGGCGACGGCGCCGGACCCGGGGCCCGCCGGGCCCGGTCTCGGGCGTCGGGCGGGGCGCCTCGGGCAGCACGACGCCCTGCCGGGCGGCCATCTCCTCCACCAGCGCCCGCAGCCGCCGGACGTCGGCCTTCAACTCCTCCTGCTCGGCGTGCTCGAAGGCGTCGTCGTCGACGATCAGCCGGCTGGCGAAGTGCGCGGTGATCAGCGGGATCACCAGCAGCACCATGGTGGAGATGAGCAGCGCGGCGAGGAACCGGCCGGCGAACGTGGTCGGGGAGATGTCGCCGTACCCGACCGTGGACGCGGTCACCACCGCCCACCAGACCGAGTCGGCGGCGCCTTTCTGCTCGGCCTGGCTGTAGAGCACGCCGGCCACCACGATCATCAACAGGTACGAGGTGATCAGCGTCCGGGGCGAGTTGGCGAACCAGACCAGCCCTCGGTAGATCCAGCGGAACGGCAGCAGCACAAGGTCCATGGCGTCATGCTGCCCGGCCATCGCCACCCGCCGTTGTGCCAGGCTGGTCGGATGACCGAGGTGATCTTCCGGGAGGCGGTCCGCGCCGACCTGCCCGACGTGCTGGCCCTGCTCGCCGACGACGTGCTGGGCCGCACCCGCGACCGGCCCGAGGTCGACGCGGCGTACGAGCGGGCGTTCGCCGATCTGGACGCCGACCCGCGCAACCATCTGATCGTCGCCGACGACGGCGGTGAGCTGGTCGGCTGCTTCCAGCTCACGTACATCCCGGGGCTGGGCCGGCACGGCGCGGAGCGTGCGCTGATCGAAGCCGTGCGGGTCCGCGCCGACCGGCGCGGCCGGGGATTGGGCCGGACGATGATGCGCTGGGCGATCGACCGGGCCCGCGAGCGGGGCTGCGCGCTGGTGCAGCTCACCACCGACAAGCAACGCGCCGACGCCCACCGCTTCTACCGCGACCTGGGCTTCGTGGCCAGCCACGAGGGGATGAAGCTGGCCCTGTAGGGGGTCCCGGCTCACGCCGGCGGGGGAGGCCGCGCGCCCGGCCGCCGACCAGGCTGGAGGCATCCACCGCCGAGGAGGCCCGATGCCCGCCGACACGCTGTCCCCGCCCGCGGCCCACCCGTACGACGGCCGCCCGCCGCCACGATGGGCGGTCCGCGCCGCCCACCTGATCCCGCTCGTCGTGCTCCCGTCCGGGTTGTGGCGGGTCGCGCTGGTGGCCGGTCTGCCGATCGGCGCCGTGGTGGCCGGCGTCCCGATCCGGCCCGGCTTCGGCGAGAGCGTCTACATCGTCGCGCTCAGCCTCGTCTCGGAAGGACTGGCACTGCTCGCGCTGGGCCTGGTCCGCCCGTGGGGCGAGGTGTTCCCCCGCCGGCTCCCGTGGCTCGGTGGCCGGCGGGTGCCGCCGCCGTTCGCGGTCACCGCCGCCACCGCCGGCGCCGTCGCGCTCACTCTGATCTGGGGGTACGCGATGTGGGGCGCGCTGGTGCACGGCAACGACCTGGGGGTGCCGGCCGGTGGCTTCGCGCTCCTGGTCGGCTGTTACGCCCCGCTGCTGCTCTGGGGCCCCCTGCTGCTGGCCGTCACCTGGTCCTACCACCATCGCCGCACCCCACCCCCACCCCACACCTTCGCGCCCTGATTCACGGAAAGCGTGGTCATCCCGGCCCGAATGACCACGCTTTCCGTGAATCAGGGCGCGACAGGGGGGGGTGAGGGTGTCGGGAGTGGGGTCAGTCGGTTACCAAGTGGCCGTCGCGTAGCACCAGGGTCCGGTCGGCCAGCTCGATCAGCGCCGGATCGTGCGTGGCGACAAGCGCGGTCATGCCTCGGGCGTGCACCACGGCACGGATCAGGTCCATGATCGAGCGGCCGGTCTCGGAATCGAGCTGACCGGTCGGCTCGTCGGCGATGAGCAGGTCCGGCTCGTTCGCCAACGCCCGGGCCACCGCCACCCGCTGCTGCTGGCCGCCGGACAACTCGTACGGGCGCTGCGCCGCGTGCGCGCCCAGCCCGACCAGTTCCAGCAGCACCGCCACCCGCTGCTCCCGCTCCGCCGCCGGCACCTTGGCCAGCCGCAGCGGCACCCCGACGTTCTCCGCCGCGGACAGGATCGGCACCAGACCGAACGTCTGGAAGACGAAACCGACAGTGCCCCGGCGCAGCGCCAGCAGCTCCCGTTCCCCCGCCGACGTCACGTCGTGCCCGGCCACCTCGATCCGGCCGGCGTCCGGCCGGTCCAGCCCACCGATCAGGTTCAGCAGCGTGGTCTTGCCGGCCCCGGACCGGCCGCGCACGGCGACCAGTTCCCCCCGGCCGGCGGTGAGCGAGACGTCCCGTACGGCGTGCACGGCGTGCTCCCCCCGGCCGAACGTACGGCTCACCCCCTCGACCCGCACCACGTCCTCGACCGGTGTCGCCGGCAGCACCACGGCCTGGTCGGTCATCGCTCGTTCTCCTCGGCGTGCGTCCGGTCGCCGGGGCGGACCTCGACGTGGTCGGGTTCCAGGTCCAGCCGGACCCGGTCGCGCAGGGCCAGCGCCTCCACGAACGGCGCCGGCAACTGCATCCGGCCGGTCCGGTCGAGCACCGCGTACTCCTCGCTGACCAGCTCGGTGCCGCCGTCGGCGGTGACCCGCGCGGTCCGGCGTACCTCGGAGGCGGTCCGGCCGTCGCGGATGGCGACGGTCCGGCGGACCTGGCCGGACACGGCGTGGTCGTGGGTGACCACCACGATGGTCACCCCCAGCTCGGCGTTGATGGTGCGCAGCGCGGCGAAGACCTCCGCGCCGGTCGCCTCGTCCAGCTCGCCGGTCGGCTCGTCGGCGAAGAGGATCTCCGGGTCGTTCGCCACCGCCACGGCCACCGCGCACCGCTGCTGCTCGCCGCCGCTCATCTGACCCGGCCGGCGGTCCGCGCAGTGGCCGACCCCGACCAGGTCGAGCAGCCGGCGGGCCCGCTCCCGCCGGTCCCGCCGGCCGCCGGACCGCCGGGCCAGGCGCATCGGCAACTCCACGTTCTCCACCGCGGTCAGGTACGGCAGCAGGTTGCGGCCGGTCTGCTGCCAGATGAAGCCGACCATCTCCCGCCGGTACGCCAGCCGCTTCCGGTTCGACAGGGCGAGCAGGTCGTACTCGGCCACCCGGGCGATACCGGCGGTCGGGGTGTCCAACCCGGACAGGATGTTGAGCAGGGTGGACTTGCCGGAGCCGGAGGCGCCCACGATCGCGACCAGCTCGCCGCGGTCGATGACCAGGTCGAGGCCCTGGAGGGCGACCACCTCGACGCCCTCGGTCTGGAAGATGCGCACCAGCCCGTCGCAGACGATGTGCCCGCGCAGCCGGTCCCGTCCGCCGGCCCGTTCGGCGGCGCGCGCCGCGGCACGCTGTTGCAGGGTGGCCAGGTCCGGCACGGCCGGCGGCGGTCCGGGATCGTGGCGCGGCGCCGGACGCGCCGAGCCGGAGGCGGTCGCGGTCATCTCAGCTCTCCTCTCCGAGCCGCAGCACCTCGCCGAGGCGCATCCGGCGGTTGTTCACGGCCTCCACGGTGATCGCGAAGCCGAGGGCCAGCAGGGCCAGGGCGGACACCCCGGCCACCAGGCCGGGTTCGAACGCCGGACGCACGGTCACCCCGCCGGTGAACGCGGGCAGTCCGAGCACCGGGGTGAGCAGCAGTGGCAGCAGCGCGCCGACCACCGCCCCGGTGAGCACCGACACCAGCACCAGCGGCGTCAGCTCGACCAGCAACAGGCCGCGCCACTGCTGTCGGGACAGGCCCATGGTGCGCAGCCGGGACAGCACCTGTCCCCGGGACCGGGCGCCGGCGAGCACCGCGAACGCGAGCCCGAGCAGGCCCAGCACCGCGCCGCCGCCGGCGCCGAGCACGAACCCGAACACCAGCAGCCCGTTCACACCGCTGCCGCCCAGCTCGGCGCGGACGTCGGCGCGGCTGGTCACCTGCGGCGGGCGGGCCCGGTCGCCGGTCTCCACCGTCCCGATCCGCAGGTAGCGGCGCTGCCCCTCGGCCGCCACCCGGTTCACCGCGGCCCGGTCCGCGCCGGGCCCGGCCAGCACGAAGCCGGTGGGGGCGAGCGGGTGCGGGGCGTCCGCCGGCAGGCTCGGCCAGGGCAGCACCACGAACCGGGTCGCCTCGCGGTCGACGAGCGCGAACCCGTCGACGGTGGCGGCGACGCGCAACGGCAGCCGGTTGCCCTGCACGTCCAGCCAGGCGGGACGGCGTCCCTCGGCGTCCGCGAGCCCGGCGTCGGCCAGCTCCGCGGCGACCGTCGGGGACACCAGCGCCGGCAGCGGGGCACCGCCGTCGCCGCCGCCGAGCAGCGGGCCGGGCACGCGCACGGGTACGCCGGCGCGTCGGGCCACCTCGGCGAACCGGTCGCCGTCGACCATCAGCACCCGCAGCTCCCGGATCGGGGCCGGCCGGCCGGCCCGGTCGGCGTACGGGCGCTGGGCCCGCACCGCCAGCAGCGGAGCCACCGCGCGGACGCCGGGCAGCGCGGCCAACTCACCGGCGGTGTCCGGCGCGAACCGCTCGCCGTCGACCAGCAGGTCGCCGGGGACGGCGCGGGCGGCGGCGGTGTCCCGGCCGGCCTCGATGCCGGTCGCCACCACCCCGCAGAACGCGGCGGTGGCGACCGCCAGCACCACCACGACCAGCGGTCCGGTGCTGGCGGCCCGGCCGGCGCGGGCGGTGCCGAGGAACGCGACGCTGCCGCGCGCCCGCGCCGTCACGCGGCTGAGCAGCCGCAACGGCCACGGGTACGCGCGCAGCGCCAGCAACGCCGCGGCCACCGCCAGCAGCACCGGCACGGAGACCAGCAGCGGATCCACCGATCCCGGCGTGAGCCCCCGCCGACGCAGCAGGAACGCCCCGAGCACGGCGATCCCGAGCACCGTCACCTCGACGGTCAGCCGCAGCGCCGGCGACCGGCCGCCGAGGTCGGCGCGACCGGCGACCCGACGGCCCACCGCGAGCGCCGCCAGCGGCGGAAGCAGGGTGGCCAGCACCGCGGCGACCAGCACCCAGCGCGCCGACGCGCCGGCGCCGGGCAGCAGGCCGGCGAGCAGCCAGCCGATCCCGGCCGCCGCCGGCAGCACCAGGGCGGACTCGGCCAGGCCGCGACGCAGCACGTCGCCGGTCGAGCCGCCGCGCGCCCGGACCAGGTGGAACTCGGCGCGGCGGCGACTCGCGGCGAGCCGGGCGGCCAGCAGGGCGAGCCCGGCCAGCGTGGCGAGCAGGCCGGCGGCGATGACCGCCAGCAGCGTACGGGCGGCGGCGAGCGAGGCGGCGAAGCGGCGCAGCGGAACGTCCACGCCCTGGGTCAGCGTGACCGAGGCGGGCCGGGTCCGTTCCAGCTCGTCGACGCCGGCGATCAGCGCGTCGAGCCGGCCGGCGGCGAGCCGGTCCGGGGCGATCCGGTACCGCCAGCCGAAGGCGACCGGCCAGCCGGCGGCGACGGTGGCGTCGATGCCGGCGTCGCCGGTGTAGGCGACGGCCACGAACGGGTCACCGTCCCCCTCGGGCGGGGTGAGGCGCAGCATCGACGGCAGGGCGTCCCAGACGCCGTTGCCCGGGTCGTTCGGCCGCCACACTCCGACCAACTCGACCGGGCGGGACGTGGGCGGGCTGCCGTCCGGACTGAGCAGCGACAGGCGGAACCGGTCACCGGGGCGGACGCCGAGCCCGGCGGCCACCGGGTCGGCGAGCGCCACCTCGATCGCGCCGGCCTCGGTGACGCCGCGTTCCGGCCACCGCCCGCCGGTCAGCGTGGCCGCCTCGCGCAGCCCGGTGCCGCCGCGCAGGACGAGGTCGATCAGCCCCTTGTCGGTGGAGAGCGTCGGGCCGCGCAGCCGACCAGGCACGGTCTGCGCGGCGTACCAGCGTTGCCCGATGACGTCCCGGACCGCGTCCGGCATCCGGTCCTCGATCGCGGCGAGCTGGGCCGCCTGCGTGGCGAACTGGTCGCCGGTCGTGAACGTGGTCGGCGCGGTGGCGTACGTGACGTCGCGCCGGGCGGCCGGCTGCCCGGCCACGTACTCGGTGAGCCCCTGGCCGGTGAGCCGGTCGGCGACCCGCGGCACGCCGGTGATCAGCAGCGCGGTCACCGCGGTCAGCACGGCGAGCAGCAGGAACTGCCCCCCGTACGCCCGGACCCGCCCGACGGCGCCTGACCTCATTGCTCTCCCCCGATCCGGAGCTGAACCGCGGCGATCCGCTGGCGGATGCCGGTGGTGACGACGGCGGCGAACGCGAGCGCGGCGAGCAGCAGCCCGGCGGCGGTCAGCCCGACCGGCGGCCAGGGCACCGTGAAGACCGCCTCGGGCACCGGCCGGCCGGCCGCCGGGGTGAGGATCACCAGCGGCACCATGGTCGCCGCCACCACGGCCCCGACCAGCAGCCCGACGCCGACCCCGATCGCGGCCAGGAACGTCTGCTCGGCCAGGTAGGCGCGGGCCAGCAACCGGCTGGTCGCGCCGAGCGTGGTGAACACGGCGAACTCGGTGAGCCGGCGTCGGGTGGTGGCCCACCCGTCCACGGCCAGGCCGACCAGGGCCAGCAGCACCGACCCGAGCGCGGCGGCGAGCAGCCCGGTGCGGGCCCCCCGCCAGTACGGGTCCCGGGCGGCCTCGTCGGCCACCTGTCGCCGGTCGTGCAGGATGGTGCCGTCGGCCCCGGTGAGCGCCCGCGCGGCGGCGGTGTGCCCGCCCGGCCCGGTCCGCAGCCACCACTCGGCCACCGACCGTACGCCGCCGCGCTGCTGGAGCATCTGCTCGGCGGCGGCGGGCAGATCGAGGAGCACCCCGTCGCCCTCGGTGCCGGGGACCGCGGCGACCTGACCGACCACTGTGACGTCCAGCGTCACCTCGGCCAGCGACAGTTTGAGCGAGTCACCGGTGCGTACGCTCAGCGCCGCCGCCACGCCCGGGGTGATCAGCACCGGCACCGGCGGGGCGTCGGACCGGGGCACCACCGCGAAACGGGACGGCGGCGTGCCCGCGTACTGCAGGAGGCCGTCGGGCACCCGGAAGCTCCGGGTCGCGTCCACCGTGGTCGGGGTGGTCTGCGCGCCGCCCTGCGGCCCGGTCGCCGGATCGACCACCTGCCAGGCGCCGGTGAGGGGCAGCGGCAGCGCGACGCCCCCGGCGTCGGTGAGCCGCAGCCCCGCCACCAGCAGCCGGTAGGAGCGGCCGACCACGTCGCCGCCGTCGGCCTCGAAGCCGACCAGCCGCAGCGGCACACCACCGGTGTCGGGCAGCGCGACGGAGAAGCGCACCGGCCGGCCGTCGCCGTCGGCCTCGGCCAGCCGCAGCCGCCAGGCGGCACCGGCGTCGGTGGTGAACAGCGCGGTCACGGCCACCGTGGGCGGCGTGTACCTGGTGTCGACCGGGGTGCTGACGGTCCCGGACAGCGTGCGCGCCGCCGCCGGCAGGAGGGTCCCGGCGGGCGTGCCCCGGCCACCCGCCAGCCGATCCAGCAGCGCGGCGGTGGACGCCCCGCCGTCGGCGTCGTCGAGCCGGAGCATTCCGCGCGCGGCGGCGGCGTCCAACGCGACGGCGGTGGCCGGGCGGGACTCCCGACCGACCCGGATGTCGTCCCGCCAGGCCGGCAGCACCCGGTCCAGCCCGGGTACGGCGGCCAGCGCGGCCGTCCGGCCGTCGGGGGCGGTGCCGTCGCGTTCGGTCAACCGCAGGTCGGTGCCGACCGTGTGCCAGGCCTGGTCCCGCTGCGACCGTTCCCAGGAGGCCACCAGCGACCAGGCCAGCGTGCTGCCGCCGACGGCGAGCGCGAGCAGCAGCACCGGCCCGGCGTGCGGGCGGCGGCCCGCCTGCCACATGCCGAACATGGTCGCGTTCCACGGTCGCCTGTCGACGAGCCGTTCGGCGAGCCGGGTGGCCGGCGGCAGCAGCCGCAGCGCGATCACGGCGCCGGCCAGCACGCCGATGGTGGGCGCGGCGGCGAGCAGCGGGTCGATGCCGAGGCCGCCGTTCGCGCCGGCCAGCGGCGAGGAATACTGCCGCAGCTGGGTCCAGGCGAGCACGGCCAGCGCCACCAGCGCCACGTCGACGCTGGCGCGTTGCACGGCCGCACCCCGACTCGGCCGGGAGCGGGCGGCCATGTCGGCGACGTAGGTGCCGGCCCGACGCAGGGCCGGCACCACCATGGCGAGCAGGCAACCGACCGCGGCGGCGAGCGCCACCAGCCAGCCCCGGGCCAGGCCGCCGTCGGCCAGCCCCAGGTCCGCGCCGAGGTGCCGGACCGCCTGCCCGGTCAGCACCGGGGCCAGCAGCACGGCCGGCGCCACCACGAGCGTCGCCTCGCGTACGGCGAACCCGGCGAGCTGGCCACGCGCGGCGCCCCGGGCCCGCAGCAGCGCGGTCTGGGCCCGCCGGTCCTCGTTGAGCAGCGCGGCGACCAGCACCAGCGCGTACCCGCCGAGCACCACGATCAGCAGCAGCGGGGTGAGCAGGGCGGACCGGCCCACCAGGTCGGCCCGGCCGAGCCGGTCCACCAGCCGGTCCAGGTGGCTGACCTGCTGCGCGGAGGAACCCAGGCCGGTGGCCGTGGGCAGCCGCTCCGTGACGTCGGCCAGCGCGGCGGTGACGGCGGGCAGCCGGCCCGGCTCGACGCCGGTCAGGTCCGGGACGGCCAACCAGGCCGCCGAGACCGAGCCCGGGAAGGTACCCGCGAAGTCCGCCGGATCCAGCGCGAACGGCCCGTACGAGGTGCTCGCCGCGTCGCCCTGGCTGTCGCCGACGCCCGGGGCGAGCCGCCAGTACGCGTCGGCCGCGTCGCGGGGCCGCCACGTGCCGACGACGATCACCGCGCCCGGCCGTTCCGCCGCCCGGTCGAACAGCGGCACCCGCTCCCCGACCACCAGGCCGAGCCGCGCGGCCACCTTCTCCGGCACCGTCACCTGCAACGGAGCGGTGCCGGGCGTGGGCCACGTCCCGGCGGTCAGCTCGGCGCGCGCCGGCAGGTCGTCAAGGGTGGCGAGGTTGGCGAACATCGGGTCGTCGTCGGTGCGGGCGGCGCCCACGTCGCCGGTCAGCTCCCGCCCGGTGCCGTAGCGGGCGGCGGCCACGGTGACCGGCACCCCGCCCAACCGGCCGGCGAACTGCGCCCGGACCGCACGGTCCCGCTCCGCGAACGCCGCCGCGTCGGCGCCGCCGGAGCCGCTGACCAGCAGGCTGCGTTCCTCGGGCGGGGCGGCGTCGAGCACCGCCCGGGCACCCGCCTCGACCGCCCGCCGGTTGTAGTCGGAGAGCCCGGTGACCAGCCCGACCGCGACGAGCGCCGCGACCGCGGCGGCGAGCAGCAGCCCGCGGGCCTCGACCGCCCGCCTCCACACCAGCTTCATCCGACGTCCTTCCCTGGCCCGGGTGAGCCGATGACCAGGAAGACCCTCCACCCCCACGAAAAGGTTCGCGCCCGTTACATGATCGTTACCCCCACCCCCACCA
>NZ_PYPS01000047.1 GCF_003027925.1 Micromonospora sp. RP3T | reverse complement strand
ATCAACCGCCTCAAACGCCACCGCTCCGTGGCCACCCGCTTCGACAAACTCGCCGTGCGCTACGCGGCCACCGTGCACGTCGCCGCCATCAACGAATGGCTGTGACCGACTTCGACACAGGCCCTAGGCGCGGGACAGCCCGGGAGTGTTCGACCGGGTCGGGTCCGTCTTCGGCTTCAGCGCGTGCTCCACCTTCCAGTCCGCGCGGATCTTCTCCTCACCCCGGCCGGGAAAGCGCCGGCTCTCCAACCGGAGCCGCTCGTCGTACAGCCGGACCCTCTCCTTGACCAACCGCCGGTACTCCTTGTCCGCCGCCACAGCCGTGGCAATCACCGCATCGATCTGCTCAGGCAGCCTGGCCGCGTCGACGGCGTCCAGCACGGCGATGGCGTCGGTGCCGGTGTCGACCGTGTATTCCTCGCCGTCCTCGTCGAGGACAGTCTTCTACGCGGGGGCGTGTCCGCCTCGCCATGCCGCCTTGTCCTCTGCGGCGATCGGCAGCCCAAGGTGCACCTGCCGCCCGGGGGGCCACTGCGGCGGCGAGCGCTAGTTCTGCGTCCGCGCCGGCCATCGGGCAGCGCCATCCGGGTGCCGAGCCGCAGCCGGTCTCGCGGTCTGTCCTTTGCGCCCGGGCCCGCGTCGGCCAGTGGTGTCGCGGTCAGGGTGATCAGTCGATCACGCTCGACGAATGGGGAGGTATCGGCGCGACCAGCTTCAACCGTGCTAGCGATACGGGCGGCGCGGGCTCAAGCCGAAGCCGACCGGAATCCGAGCGCCGGGGCAGTCCATAAAGTCTTGTGTGCATACAAGTGCCGCCGAAGCCGACCAGCACCTAGAGACGGGCCGCGGCACGCCAGCGTGTGGCCCGCCTGGGCAACGTCGCCGCTCGCCCGGGGCCGCTGCTCCCAATCTGCTCCCAATTCAAGGGGCAATAGGTCAGGAGCCGTCACCGGCGTTTCCGGTTACGGGCCCCTGACCTGCCTATATTCATCGTGGGCAATACTGGGATCGAACCAGTGACCTCTTCGGTGTGAAGCAGGACGCCGCACCCACTCTGACTAGCGGAAACGAGAAGCCACAGGCAGGGGTGGGTGCAGTTGCGTGCAGCCAGATGCCGTTCCGTGCGGTTGAGGGCCGTTCAGTGCACCCTGTTGCTCCCAACCTGCTCCCCCGATCCCGGGCCCGTGACCGGGTTGCTGCAGCCAGGCTGGAACGGCGTCCTACAGGTCGTTCGTCCGAGATCGTGGCCGCTTACCCGAGCGGCCTTGGCTGGCGTCGGCGCCCGGCCAGCGACCGTGAGGCTCAGTCGCTCCCGACCCGCTCCCACGGCCCGCTCGTCAACCGGACGTGCTCAGGAATGCCACGCCTTATCAGCGGCATGAGCGTGCACCTCACCTGAGGTAGCTTCTGCGGATGCCTCATGATCCGTTGCAGGACATGCCCGCCGAATCTCGCGCGGAACTGACGGCGGCTGTCTGCGCTGCCATCGACATCGATCCGGCTACTGCAGAGGACATCATCCGCTCGACTGAGCCATTTTGGGACGCGATGGAACGAGCCGGTGGCCTCGTGGACTCGTGGGGTGGCGGCGAGTTCTGTTACGTCCTGCCAAGGGTCTTGTCGTTCATCCGGCAGACCGCCAATCCGTAGCGCAATCGGCGATCCCCCCGCCCTGTCATCGGCGCGACCGGACGGCACCTGACTCATGCAATCGTGACGCTGCGCGGCGCACGGTCCGCGGCAGACGAGTGGCTCCGGCCGTGGACATCTGCGTGACCGGCTGCAGTACCGTCATGCCGTGCATTTCGTGTATCGCTCCCACTACGAGGGCCAGTTGAGCAAGCGGGTCCGGCGGCTGCCGGACGAGACCGTGCTGAATTGGTTCCGGCGAGGCTGGGACTGCGACGATCCGGAGTCCTGGGTCGAGAGCGAGCTGGGCGGTGACGTCTACGGCCTCGATTCGGTCTTCGAGGCGGCTCGGAAGCACGGCCTGTCTCGGCCGGCAACGACCAGCGAGCTGCGCGAGCTCCTGCATGAGCACTTGTACGTCGAGGGTGACGAGGACTTCATCCGCCTCGACGATCACAGCCTTCGGGTACGGACCGATGACGACGAGGTGGAACTGGCCTACTTCTTCCTCGATGACGAGGTGGTCGCGGCCGCCCCCGACCGGTTGGCATACCTGTTCCAGTCGTGGCCGTTGCCTGCTGGGGAAGGTGAGTTGACGTCGCTCGCCGCCGATGTGCCGGTAACAGTCGTTACGCCCGCCAGTACCGGTAACGCCAGCACGTACGCGGTGTTCCTCACGTTCTACGACGGCGAAAGCCTCGCCCGCGCCCAGCCGCTGGTATTCCCGGGGGTCGGGTTGTGGGAACTGGCCGGACATCTCCGGACCGCGGACCCCGACAGCGGTGCAGCATGGCCACCCGAGCTGCTGGTCCTGCGAGCGCTCATCGCGCCCGAAGAAGACGCCATCACCCCGGCGCTGGACCGGTGTAACAGATGGCCCGGCTTCAACCTCAACGCCGAACCGTGGCCCAACCTGCCGAAGGAGCACGGCGCCGCCCACGGCGAAGCCATGGCGCTTCTCACAACGGGCCGATATGTCGACGGCCGACGCCCCGATGCATCGCGCATCAAGGTCGATGAACATCTCGCCCAAGTCACTATGCACTGTGGTCAGTCGTTCGGGTACCAGCAGTGGTTCCTGTTCGACACCGTGTGGGCGGCCGCTCACCCGGACCTGGCCCAATCACTGCTGCGCTACAGCAACCACTGGGATCCACTCGAGGACTGAAAGCAGCCGAGCCATCAGCTCCGATCGTCAGGACGAGCGAACGCTGATCGGGCGTGCGGCCAGCGGCATATCCGCGTAGCTGATCAACGTGTCGCTTCGCGCTTCTCGAGCCACCTACGCACTGCGGCAAGGTCGGCGTCGGCCAGTCCGTGGATCGGATCGACGCGGTGCAGCAGCGCCGGCTGCGAATGGTGCGCGGCAACCCAACGCCGATCGGCGTCCGTGATCTCATCATCGAGCCAAACGAACGCACGTCCGGCCGCCCACCGCGCCAGGTGCACAGTCTTCCAATGCACATCGCGCCCCGCGTCCTCGTCGTCGTCAGGCCAGTCCACGACCGCAAGCACCGGAAGGCCAAGCCGCGGCGCGACGACCTCGTTCGCCTCCGCCATCCACGTGCTCGCCCAAACCAACTCGCCCGGCAGCGCAAGCAGACTCCCGCCATCAGCTGGATCAAGCCGATCCAGCAGCGGATTGCCAAAGCCGCCAGCAGCGTCACCTACCCTGCTGCTGAAACGGCGTGCGCCCGTCGACCGGGCCCGGAACGGGATGAGCACACCATCGACATCGACAAAGATCAACGGTCGCGCAGCGCCGACAAGCACCCTGAAACCGTACCCGCAGGCCACCGACGAGCCGGGACGCCACCCGACCCCATCGACGGCAACGCTCCACAGCGGCGCGAAGAGCATGACAGTGAGCCGGGATGCGCCGTGTTGATCAACCAGCATGGCCCACCGCGGTAACCTGTCCAGATGAGCCGCGACTTCGCATTGATCCTGCGTGGCCTCATGGCAAACCGCCGTCTCACTCCACAAGTGATGAGCCGTGCCTCTGGCCGAGCTGAAGCGACGATCCGGCAACTCATCAGTGGTGCTATCCCGCCAAGCGTGGAAGTTCTCCAAGACATTGCGCCCGCGATGCAACTGCCGGTAGCCGACCTCTTGGTGATCGCGGGGCTGTCGGTCGACGATGTCTCCCCGAGGGGTGGGCCTTACGAAGCGAGCCAGGAGATCGGCAGCTTGGTAGCTGTCGCCAGCTGGCTTTCATCGGATCAGGTCCGACAGTTGACCACGAGTGCGATGGGACTCAGATCGGGCGTTCTTGATCAGGATGGTGCTCGACAGCGGTAACGCCGAGGTGACCGAACGCGCGCCCGATCAGCGGCAGATCCGCGCACTGCGACACTATGCAGATAATCTGGCCACAGTGGGGCGTAGCCGAGACCAACCGGGAGTCGTCACCGGTGGCCACCCATCCAGTGCAACTGCGTACAGGTCTCTCAGGGACGTTGACCGGACCGGTACGGGAGCACTCCGCATCCGCCAGCCAAGCGAGCGCCGTGGAAGTGGCTCGATGACGGGCCGCGCGCTTCATATGCGTCGTTCGGGTTGCTCGTCTTCTTCGGCGCGCGCAGGATCGAGGATCTTTCGAAGATCCGCAACTGCGTCTTCGCCGAGCAGCGCGGGGGCATTCTGCAGTATAAGCTGGACGCTCTGCGTCAATGCCAGGGTGGCGCTGTCCAGTTCCGGTATATCGCCGCCGTCTTCTATCCGCGCATTGCGTACGATCGCCATCTGCTGCTCGCTGAAAAGACGGGCAGCCAGCGCCGCGACGATTCGTTGCCGCGCTTCCGCCCGGCTCATACCCGCCTTGTACGCCTCGATACCGGCAGCCACATCATGCGACGCGTCCGTGGACGTAACCCTCACCACCACACCGGTTTCCACCGGCGCAGCGTCTGCTGGTGCGGCTTCCACCGGCTTGCCCTGTTTTCGAGTCAGCCTGTTCCACGTTGATGACGCGGTTGACCCGACAGCTGAGCCGGCCGACACCGCCGCGGCGCCAACCGATACTGCGGCCGAACCCACGGCGGACCCGGCCGACACGGCAGCCGCGCCGACAGCGGAGCCAGCCGACGCCACAGCCGACCCGATAGCGGAGCCAACCGATACCGCAGCCGAGCCCACGGCAGAGCCAGCCGACGCCACAGCCGACCCGACAGCCGGAACGGCCGACGCTACCGCCGAGGTGGCGGCCGGGACGGCGGTTTCGGCCACCCACTTTTCGACGTGCGGCTTCGCCGCTTCCAGGACCTTCAGCGTCACCGCGACAGCAACCTCAAGAGCAACCTCGCGTAGGAAGTTCTCGAGTTCATTGCGTTCCCGCGGTACCGACTGGCAGAACTCCTCCCCGTCGATCGGGCGGAGAGTGACGTGACCCAGGTTGTTCGTGCCGCCGTCACGGGTCAACGGGCTGAAGGAACCGGGCTTCTTCGCCGATCGGGACAGATGCGCCCCGTCCTCATAGTCGACCCACATCTTCTCGGAAGGCATCCGCCACCCCCGCAGCACGTTCCACGGCGCCGCCACCCCCACGCCGCGGCACATCGAGCCGCATCCTCTCAGAAGCACCGCGGACCAGGGCATCGGACGAGATCTGCAAAGCTTCGCCCACTCCGGCGATTGCCACCTCGATGACAATCGAGCAGGACAGCACTCCTGCCGCCAGCAGGCCAAGTCGCAGAACTCGGTCCGACCACCCCAGTAATACGGCAGAACAATTAGGAAGTGGACCTTGGGTCCCGAGCGCTCCACGCTTCAACGGGTCGGCGGTATCCGCTCATCGGCATGAGCGGATACCGCCGACCCATGAGGCGGAGTCTTCGGCGCTGAGGCTTTCGGGCACGCCGAAGAGGTCTCCGAGCAACACGCCCTGGTCAGGACGGTTCGCCACTGACCGTGTCGGAACCGATGGCGCCGAGCCCGTCCGGCCGCCCACGGGTCGCTCGTGGAACCGAGGGCGGCCGAGCGCTACGTGCGGGTTCAGGAATGCACACCGGTGCAGAATATCGGCTCGGACGGAACGAGTGGCTTGTCCGAGCACGCTTCGAACGAGTCCCCGGCCTGCCGCTTGCCGAGCAGGGACGACCAGCGGGACTCGCCAGGTCTGACCCCGAAGCGCAGTTCCACTGTGCCGTCTGAGCCGTAGCGTCGCAGGATGAGATCAACAGAAGAAGTCACGGTCCCGCCCGAACTGTAGCTCATCTTCGCCCAGTATGCCTGGCAGCCGGCCGAGTAGAGCAGCACGACCCGTTTGCCGACCTCGCTGACGTCGCCCACCTCGCGGGCGCCCGCGGTGTCGCAGTCCTGGATGTCTGGCCACTCCCGATCGCAGCTCCCGGCGTAGCACCTCGCGGTGGCCCATGCCTGGGCGTTGCTGTAGTTGCATCCCCACAGTTGGAGGTCGACTCCCTGGCTGAAGTTGCTACTCGGCACGTCGAGGCAGACGTTCGAGTCGTCGAACGGCTTGATGAAGTACTGCTGCTGGCTGTAACGAGGAAGATTCCACAGCTGGCTCACCGTTCCGTTGCAGTTCTGGACCTCGACCCGGTCGCCCCAACCGTTACCGGTGCGGCCCAGGCAGAGCCACCGGTCGTACCCTGGGTGTAGGTATTGCCCGCCTCCGGACGCGGCCTCCTGGAACCAGACCTGGTTCGAGCCGAGGTGGTCGCCGTACAGCTGCACCGCGGCGCCGTCTCCGCCGGATCTGCTGGCGTCAATTACCAGGTCATAGTTGCCGCCCGAGTGGAACGTCCAGCGGGACCAGTTTCCGTTGGCCGGGTCGAACGGTGGGGCAGCCTGCGCGGCGGTGGGAATCACGATGGCCACGGTCAGTGCGGTCAGTACCGCGGCGGCGAGGGCCAGGGTGTGGCGGAGTCTTCGCATGGTGTCCTCCTGGACAGTTGGTGGGAGCGTCCGCGGAATCAGCAGACGTAGAAGGTCGAGGGCTTGTCGGCGGGATTGCCGGCGATCACCGGAATGGTGAGGTAGGGGTCGCCGAGGATCATCAGCGAACCGGTGGAGCTGTAGACGCTGCTGTCGACCGAGCACGCGGTGTACATCCCGCCGAGCACGGCTCCCTCGATGATTTGGTTCTCCTTCTTCGGGGCCCAGTTGACGCGGCTTGAGCTCTCCGAGTCGTAGCGATCGAACGGGTCCCAGGCGGCACCGAACTCACTGGAGAAGAAGGGGTACTCATCGCACTGATAATCGGTCGGCCTCGTGTTCATGCTGCAGCCGTTCGGTTTGTACTGCGCCTTGTTGTACCAGTCTCCCCGGACCACCCATCGTTCCCGCGTTTCCCTGCTGGTGTAATTGAGGTGCACCCACCAGGGCAGCCGCTCGATCGCCTCAGCGTCGGTGCGCGCCGGCCGGTCCGCGTCCCTGGTAGTCACCACCAGCATCGGCTCGGTCATGCACGGATCGCCCAGCACGCCGCCGATCTTGGTCAGGTCCAGGCAGCGCTGTGCGATCTCCAGGGCCTGCGCCGCCGAGACGATCCAGCGTTGGCCGCCGGTGGGGTCATCCGGCCTGGGGGTCTTGGTGGCGACGTAGTCGAGGATCCGCCGCTGCACGGTGGCTGCGGAACCGGTGCCGCGCAGGGCCAGGTTCACCACGTCGGCGAGTTGGGTCTGCCCGGCCAGTGTCGGGTGGTAGCTGGCCTTGCACGGGGTCTCCAGGCCGCTGCCGTTGGTGCAGGCGGGGATCCCGGCGTTCACCCACGGGGTGGTGGCGCCGCTGCAGGTCCAGTTCTGGTGGCTGTCGCGCCACCGCTGGGTAACGTTGACGAAGCGGATGTCGACGCCCTCGTCGTGAACCTCGGAGATCGCATGGGCGATAGTGGTGTTGAGCAGGTCCGCGAGGGTGTTCAGGAACTGTGCCTCGTCGGTGGAGATGCCCTGGCAGTTCCAGTAGCTCTGGCGGTCCTCGAACAGTTGCGGATAGCCGAGGACGGTGATTGTCGCGTTCGGCGCGCTGTTGTGAACCGCCCGGTAGGCGGCCTTCAGGTGCGTGGGCAACCACTCCCGCATGAGCTTCTTCTCGTACACCCGCAGCGGTTCCGGGTCGACGACCTCGTTGGCCCGGGTGAGCTTGTGCCCGTCGGTGTAGCAGTCATCCAGGGACGCGACGCAGCTTCGGACGACCTCGGCGAACCGGGCGTCGTTGCCGCCGATCGTCAACGTGACGTGCGTGGTGTCCTGGTCGAGCCAGCCCTGTTCGACCTGCGGCAGTTCGCCGTACTGGAACTCCCCGGCGAACCCGAAGTCGCCGGGCGCCCAGCCCCAGTCGGTGTGGCCGTCGAGGTCGCTCTGCTTCGGCGGATTGTTGTAGGCGACCCTGGTGACGTTCGTGGTCAGCGCCCCGGAACAGGCGAGGAACGCGAACGATGCGGTGCCGTCGGCAGCCTCCTGGGCGATCGTGGCGCTGTGCCCGGGAAGCTTGACCTGGGTGGGGTAGGCCCCGGACACCGACCGGTGGCAGGCACTCACCGAGGTGTTGTCGGACCGCCGGTAGTCACTGTTGGCGTGGAACGGCCCCAGTCCCTCCCCGGAGCTGTACGAGTCGCCCAGGGCGACGTACTGCGAGGTCGGGGCGGTGGTCGGGATGAACGCCATCGCGTCGAAGACGACCGTGTCGGCGCCGATGCCGTCGGCGGTGCGGGTGCTCAGGGTGACGCCCGGGACGCCGTCGAACTTGAAGACGCCGAGGTCGACCCAGGTGTGTGCCTGCCATGCCTGGTTGACCACCCGGAACCGGCGTTGCCCGTTGCCGAGGTCGATGTCGTAGCGGGCCTGCCGGGTCCATGCCCCGACGTCGGGGATGAACACCTTGAGCCGCATCCACTGGTGCTGCGCCGCGGACAGCCGCCAGGTGCCCTGGACCCGTAGCTTGCTCTCGAATCCGCTGGGTTGGTAGTTCGGGCCCCGGGTGAACGACGAGTAGAAGTGGCCGTTGAATCCGGCGCCGAACTGGTGGAAGTCGACCTTCGACGGGAACCTGCCGTTGCCGTCGGCGCCGAAGTTCAGCGAGAACGTACCGCCCTCGGTGAAGCTCGCCGCGCAGCCCGGCCGGACGGACGGGACGCTTCTGGGCACGTCGTCCACGACCAGGGCCGTGCTGGGCAGCCCGGACACGTCGCAGCGCGGCGGGTACGAGGTCCCGTCTTCCTGGTAGGCGTATCCGGGGTTGAAGCGCAGCAGCTCGATGCCGCAGGTGGCCGGGCAGTCGGTCTTCCACACCGCCGGCTTGTGGTACCAGCATTTCAGGTCGTACTGTCCGCTGGCGTTGCGGTGTGCACATGGCCCCGCGGGTTCACCGGACACGTCGGGGTCGGTGGGCTGGTAGGAGCCACCTGGTACGCAGTCGTTCGTGGCGTCGCAGAACTTGGTGGCGGGCGGTTTGACGTTGGTGCGGTTGATCGGGCCCTGGATGTCGCCGCCGTTCCAGATGGCGGGGCGGAATGCCGGCACGAGCGTGTTTGGTCCCTCCGGCAGTTCGATCGGGTGGCCCGCGAAGCCGAGCACCTTCTCCTGGTAGGGCCAGTACAGCGGGTGCGCGGCGTCGGCCATGGTCTTGTCCAGGAAGGCGTCGCGGTTGGCCGGGTAGTTCGGGTTGACCGGGTTGTTGAGCCAGCCCACCCCCCACGGTGACCCGTCGCCGGCGTCGGGGTGGAACCCGGAGTTGTACGCCCAGATCGCGAAGAACCAGTTCTCGATGAATTTCGGGTCGCCGTTGTTGACGTACATGCCGGCGGCTCTGGTCTGGTTCCACTTGGTGATCAGCAGCTTCAGCCCCGCGGCGACGTTGGCGGCGAAGTCCAGCGCGACGGCCCGCTGGGTCTGGTACGGCAGCGCCGCCGGGCTGTCGCCCTCCCGCCCGGCCAGCCGCATCCCGTCGGTGATCTGCATAACGCCGTAACCGCAGTCGGCCTTGTCCCAGCGAACGTCCCAGTCGTTCGCGGTGTCGTCGTCGTAGATCTCCCGGCCGTAGAAGTTGCCGATCAGCGGGTTCGCCGTCATTCCGGGCAGCGCACGGCCGGTGGTCTGCCACAGGTTCGACTCCTGCGCGGCGATACCGAGCAGGACCTGGGGCGGCACGTAGCCGCCGCCGTAGAGGTCCCCGGGCGGAAACAGCCCTTGCGGGGTGTAGGCGGGCATGCCCAGGTTCTTCCAGTTCGCCTCGCGCCGCACGGTCAGCGCACCGGTGACGGCTTGGTCGACGGCCCACTCCACCTGCCGGGGCTTGGGTTGCAGAGCCTGGTTGCGTGGGTCGTTGCGCGGCACCGAACAGGTCCGTTCGGCCTCCACCGGATCGGTCGGTGATCCGCCGTCGGCCAGGGCCCGGGGCTGCTGTCCATCCCGGTTCTTCGACGGCGCAGCGGCCGGGGTCAAGGTCGGATGCGGGCGGCTGCCGGTACGGGCGTGGTCCAGGTTCTGGGCGCCAGGAGTGACCGTGAACGTGGCCTGCCTGCCCGTGGCGCGGATCCGCAGCGTGAGGTCGGCGGCGCGGTCCGCCCGCGGGTCCGCAGGGCGGTCGCGGGGATCGGCTGCGCCGGCCGGCGCCACGGACGCGAGCACGGCTGCGCCTCGGGTGGAGACCGCCGCGTCCTTGGGTGCGTCGGCCAGCGCCGTCACCGCGCCGGTGGGTCCGGCCGGGGTTCGTTTCGCGGTGCCTGGCGCCTGGGCGGTGGCCGGCCGTGCGGTGCCGGTGACATAGGCGTGTCCCACCGCGTCGCGGGTCAGGTCCAGACCGGTCAGTGGGCCGCTGAACAGGGTCCGGGCCGGTTTGCCTGCGGCCGCGCGGACCGCCGCCGGGTCGAGGTGCGCGACCAACGCCGTGTCGCCGGCCCGGTCGAGGAACGCGACGCCGCCGCCGGCCGTCGCGGTGAGCCGGAACGGCACGGCCCGGGTCCTGGCGAGAGTGGTACGCCGCCCGCCGGCGGTGATCCGGATCAGCCGGTTCCGGTCCGCCGCCACGATCGTCGTGCCGACCGGTACGGCGGAGGTCACCTGCCCGTCCAGGACGGTCGGCCGCGCCATGACCCGCCCGGTCACGGCGTCGACAGGCACCAGCCGGGTACGCGTGCTCTCGCCTGCCGCCTGGGTGAAGACGGCGGTCTCGGCGATGCCGCAGCCAGGGCTGTAGTAGGCAAGCGTGGACAGCGTCGAGAGTTTCCGCACGGCTCCGCTGTCGAGATCCACCACGGCCGTGAACGCGCCGCGCGAGAACAGGTTCGCGTCGTTGGTGAAGGTCCGTGGCGCGTACGCGACCACCAGCCGGCGCCCGGACCCGGTCACGCAGGCGTTGCCGATCCACCGGTCGGTCTCGAAGCCCGGCTCGGTGAGGGTCGTCGCGGTCCGCCAGGTGTAGCCCTCGGCGGCCTTCGCGACGAGCACGTGCAGCCCGGTGGCATCGCCGGACAGCGCCCAGGCGCGGTCCTTCGAGGTACGCCAGCCGACGCCGAGCAGGCTGTTTCGCTGGTCGGGTCTGATCTGCGGTGGCGGGGACGGTGGCGGCACCGCAGCCCCGGAAGACGCCGCCGCCGTGGGTGTCGCCACGGTGGCCGCAGCGGCGGAGCCGGGCGGCACCTGGGCGGAAAGCAGGAGAAGGAGAACGCTGAAGAAGCCGGCGATGACGCGATGGGGTACGGACATGACGAAGCCTCTCGGTGCTGATCATGCAGCAACAGGTGTGCCACTGGCTGGGGTGCCGGATCGTCCGACGTGCGCGGAGGCTGTCCGGTCGGGCGTCGGCTAGCCGGCCAGCGGTTCGTGCAGGAGGGCGGCGGCGTTCTCGGCGCGTCGGTGCAGCAGGGCCGAGACCTGCCGCACGGTGTCGGGGCGGGTCCGGATGATCTGGTCCTCCCGCTGCGCGATGAGATTCCTGAGCACTCCGGACATGTTGGTGGCGTCCCGGCAGGATCGGTCGGCGGTGGCCGTGGCGACCTCGTCGGGCGACGGTGATGGCCCGCCGTCCTCCTCCCGGTTCCATCGGGGGTCGCCCTGGGCGTCGTCCGGGGTGGCGTAGTGATGACCCTGGCGTTCCATGCATGCACGCCACCGGTCGACGACGTGCAGGTACCGCCGGTCGGCTCGGGCCTGGTCTGCGGCCTGCTGTTCCAGCCACTCGATGCCCTTTTCCGGGGAGACGCCGGGTGCGAGGCCGTCGATCGAGGTCGGATCGATGCCTCCGTTGACGGCTCGTTGACTCTCCCCGTCGCACCCCTTGGCCGGCACCCGCCGGCCGTGGTGGACGGCGGTGTCGCCGTAGAACACGGCAACGGCCTCGGGAGGTACCACGATCGGCCGGCTGCCCCGTCGGGCCGCCGCGGACATCTCCTCGACGAACCCTGGCGGGCCCTGGTAGCCGTACCGGGTCACGTCGTGGCCGCCCAACCAGTTGAGCTGGGTGGCGTGTGCGGGATAGGTCGCCACCCGGGCTTCGGGCAGGGTAACGGCCAGGTCGAAGGTGGTCAGGCAAGATCGCAGCCGGTCGAACACGGCTCGCTGCACCTGTTGGTTTCCACTCGGCGTCAACTCGTACTCGTCCAGCGGCAGTCGCAGCTCGGCGGCGGCATTCGCAACCTGCGCGACGACCGGGACGGCTGGCTCGGCGCCGGGTTCGGCGGCCGAGCAGCCGGTGATGAGGGCGGCGGCCAGACTCACCAGGCAGGCCGCACGGGTCAGTGCGGGCATCTCGTCCTCGCTCGGGCGGGATCCGGGTCGCCGACCTGGTCGGCGACCCGGATCATCGGATCTTCGCTACCGCCAGGCCACCGCCGGGCCGTACTCGACGCTCCCGTCGCCGGTCTTGAACTTGGCCTGCACCCGGGAGGACTGGGTGTCCCGGACACCGGCCGTGTAGTCGAGCGCCCAGCCGCTGTCGCCCGACCGGTTGCCGCACTGGTAGAGCCCCCCGTTGGGGGTGTACTTCCAGATCAAGGCGACGGTGTCCGACGAGTTCGAGCCGCTGTTGTAGAGCTTCGCCCAGGCGTACCAGTGCCCGCTGTAGCTGCCCTCGTTGACCTGGATGTACTCGTTCTCATTTCCGGGGTAGTAGTTCACCAACCCCCTCGTGCCGGTCACGGCCTTGATGCTTGAGGCCTTGGAAGGCTGCTGCAGCCAGCTGCCGCAAAAGGTTGGTTGGTCGGCCGCGGAAGCCGGAGCGTCGGCCAGAGCCACGACCGCACCCGCGGCGACGATGGTCGCCAGCGACGCGATGAACGCCTTTCGGAACATGAGCTACCTCCTCTGGGATGGCCACCGGCACTCGCGGGTGGCGTGCGCCACGCCCTGCCGGTGGCTAATTGCCGCCATTCGGTGTTTCTCCGTCGAAACCTTCGGCGGGGGAAGGAGTCGACGTCTGGCTCCCGGAAACGTTCAGGCGTTAACGGTGACGAACGGAAAGCTGTGCACGGCCCGGCGCCGGACGCAATCAGAAGATGAGCGCGCGGCCAGGAAACGGTCGCTTCCATGGCCATCGATCCTGTGGTCAGATGACTGGGTGACACGAGACGGTGAGCCGCTCGAGATGCTTCTCTGTCCACGTCCGTTTCCTCGTCTTCCGTTCCGGAACCTCAGCCGGCCTCGAGACGACCGTGTCACGCGGCGGTAACCGGAACGTGGTCAAAACGTGGTCGGTGCCGGCGGTGGCGGGTATGGCACCTGGTGGATGGCCCCTCGGGGGAGGTCGGCCATGAAGTTCGGCGTTCTCGGACCGCTGGAGATCAGCGACCGCGGGCAGACGCTGGCGGTGGGCCCGCCCCGGGTGCGGCAGGTGTGCGCGATTCTGCTGATTCGACCCGGTCACCTGGTCAGCCTTGAGGAGTTCGTTGACGAGCTGTGGCCCGACGGGCCGCCGGCCGACTCCCGGGCCCTGGTCCGCGGATACCTGTCGCGGCTGCGGCGGGCGCTGCGGACCGGGCTGTCCGGGCCCGGCGCGGCGAAGCGACTGGTCACCCGCAAACCCGGCTACCTGTTGCACGTCGCCGACGCCGAAACCGACCTGCACCGGTTCGCGGAGCAGGTCGCCGAGGCTCGGGCGGCGGCTCGGGCCAAGCAGCCCGGGCAGGCGGTTGACCGGTACCGGCAGGCGCAGCGGCTGTGGCGTGGCGTCCCGTACGCCGACGTACCGCGTACGCCGGGCATCGCCACCGCCGCACTCGCGCTGACGGAGCAGCGGCTCATCACCGTCGAGGAGCAGTTCGACGCCGAACTCGCCGCCGGGAACCACACCGACGTGGTCACTGAGCTGACCGCGCACGTCGCGGCGCATCCGCTGCGCGAACGGGCAGCCGGCCAACTGATGCTGGCGCTGTACCGCAGCGGGCGGCAGGCGGACGCGCTGGGCCAGTTCCGACGTACCCGCCGCCTGTTGACCGAGGAGATCGGTGCGGACCCGGGCCCTGAGCTTCAGGCCCTGCACCAGCGGATACTGGCCGGTGCGCCGATGGCCGGTGCCCCCGAGGGAGTGACGGTCGGTGAGCCGGTGCCGGTCGTGTCCAGAGCGGATCCGGAGCATGCCCCGGTGCCGCGCCAGTTGGCGGCCCGCCCAGCGCCGTTTGTGGGACGCGCGCCGGAGCTGGCCCGCCTCACGGAGATGCTGGCGCCGCGCGGGGCGGTCGCCGTTGCGCTGATCGTCGGTCCGGGCGGCGTCGGCAAGACATGGCTGGCGCTGCGG
The DNA here is from genome assembly GCF_003027925.1 of Micromonospora sp. RP3T. GTDB lineage: Bacteria > Actinomycetota > Actinomycetes > Mycobacteriales > Micromonosporaceae > Micromonospora. Next base: position 39,414 of record NZ_PYPS01000047.1, on the reverse strand, counting down.
TGGGCGCACGACCACATCGACCGATTCCCGGACGGTCACCTGTACATCGACCTGCAAGGGTGCAGTCCGACCGGCGGACCGGTGGCCCCGGACGCGGCGTTGCGCACGTTTCTGGCCGCGCTCGGCGTGCGTCCGGCGGGCATCCCCGCCGATCTGGCCACGCAGACAGGCCTCTACCGCAGCCTGCTTGCGGGCCGGCGGATGCTGATCCTGCTGGACAACGCGCGCGACGCCGACCAGGTCCGCCCGCTGCTGCCCGGGTCGGACGGGTGCGCAGTCGTCGTAACCAGCCGGCGCCAGCTCACCGGGCTTGTCGCCGCTGACGGCGCCCAACCGCTCGCCCTGGACCTACTGACCGCTGCGGACGCGCGCCAACTGCTGGAGGACCGGCTCGGCGCGGCGCGGCTCGCGGCGGAGCCCGCCGCCGCGGACGACATCGTTACCCGGTGCGAGCGGCTACCACTGGCGATTGCCCTCGCTGCCGCCCGGGCCGCGACCCGGCCCGGGCTGCCACTCGCGGCGCTGGCCGACGAACTGCGCGACGTCCGGGGACGGTTGGATGCACTTGCCGGGGACGGCCCGACCACCGACCTGCGAGCAGTGTTCGCCGTGTCGTACCGGGCGCTCACAACCGCCGCAGCCACGCTGTTCCGGCTCATGGGCCTGCACCCGGGCTCGGACCTGACCGGTTCAGCCGCCGCCAGCCTCGCCGGTGTCCCGGTTCATGAAATACGGCGGCTCATAAGGGAGCTGACCGATGCTCACCTGCTGGCCGAACACGTTCCCGACCGCTTCGCCTGCCATGACCTGCTCCGCGCGTACGCCAGCGAACTCGCCATCGAAGAGGAACCGCCGGAACGCCGGAACGCCGCCGCAGGCCGCCTGCTGGACCACTACCTGCACAGCGCGCACGCGGCCAAAATACTTATCGGCCGCCTCGACCGCCCGCCTTTGGAGGCCCAGCCCGGCCTCGGTGTCACGCCGGACCGGTTCGCTGACGACGGCGCGGTATTGGACTGGTTCGCCCGCGAGCATCGGGTACTGGTCGCGCTGGTGCGGTCCGCCTCGGCCGACCTCGACCCCCGTACCGGTGACCTGGCCGACGCAGTCGGCGCGTTCCTGCGGCGCAGCGGCTTCTGGCACGACTGGCGAGCCATCGCCATCGCTGCGCTGAACGCGGCCCGTGGCAGGCACGACCAGTGCGCCCAAGCCCGCGCGCACTGCTGGCTCGCCGAGGTTTACGCGTGCAGCGGCCGCCCCGACAGAACGGCGTCGCACCTCGACGCTGCGTGGCAGCTATACGGCAGTCTCGACGACACCGTCGGGCTCGCGTACGTCCACCTGTGCCGGGGCTGGATACACGAGCCGCGGCGGCACTACCAGGATGCGCTCGATGACTCGCGGCGGGCGCTGGACCTCTACCGAACCGCGGGCCACGAGCGCGGGCAGGCCCACGCGCTCAACAACATCGGCTGGTACCACGCCCAGCTCGGCGACTACGAGCGGTCCATCACCTACAGCGAACTGGCGCTGCGCCGCCTGCGGCAGCTCGGCGACCGCGCGTGGGAGGGCCGCGCATGGTGCAACCTGGGCTTCGCCCACCACAGGCTGGACCGGTACGAGCGATCCGCGGCGTGCTACGGCAACGCGCTGGACCTGTTCCGGAATATCGGCGACCACTACTTCGAGGCACGGGTGCTCGACCGGCTCGCCGACACGCACTACGCGATGGCCGACGCCGCCGCGGGGAACCGCGCCCGCGCCGCAGCCCGGAAGATCCTCCGAAAGCTCGGCCACCCGGACACGGAAGCCGGGACCGACACGTACGGGCTTTACCCAGGCGTGCGACAGGTGACGGTCCACTGATGGGCAGCCGGGTCGGCGTCAGCAGCCGTCGCCGGCTGGAGCACCGGTTGAGGTCACCGCCCAGGAAGCCCTGGCCAGAGGACTGCCCGTGGGATTCGCGTCTCAACTGCTGGAACCCCGACAAGAATCCGCCACAATGATCTAGCGCCGCACGTCGATGCAGGATGGGCCTGCGATTGGCGTAGGTGGGCCCGGGACGACAAGCCGGCAGGAGGCAGGCGGGGAGCAGCCAACGCTGACTGTGAGGCTAGCCGGGTCAGCCTGTGAGGCTAGCCGGGTCTCTCCGGAAGTGATGGGCTGATGGCTGGCAGCAGCAGAGGTGACTCTAACCCTGACTGGCTTTGTGTCTTTGGCGGGACTTGTCCGTCTGCTGCTGCCGGCGCCGGCCCGGCGGGAGACGGTTGGCCTGATCAGGAGCTTGACCGCCAGTTAGCGGCTGGCGTGTCTCATCACAGTCCTGCCATCTCCGCACCGGACCGGACCATCGAGTCCCCCACGGTGAGGAGAGAACGCATGTCCATGCTGGCAGATCTGGTCGAGGTCGTCATCGGCGTCGACACCCACACAGACACCCACACCGCTGCGCTGCTGGACACCCGCACCGGCGGGGTCCTGGCCAGAGCCACGGTCAGCGCTGACCCCGACGGCTACGCCGAACTGGTGGCCTTGGCCGACGAGCACTCAGGGCTGCGGGCCTGGGCCCTGGAAGGCTCCGGCGGATACGGCGCCGGCCTGGCCCGCCACCTGGCCGACGCCGGTGAGTTGGTCGTCGAGCTGGACCGACCGCAGCGCCCAGCCCGTCGTGGCGCAGCGAAGTCCGACCCGATCGACGCCGAACGCGCCGCCCGCGACGCCCTGGCCCGCACCCGGCTGGCGCAGCCTAGAACCGGTGCGCAGCGGGCGGCACTACAGATGCGCCTGACCGCCCGTCGCGCCGCCGTGGAAGCCAGCGCCACCGCCCAACGGCAACTACACGCGATGGTGATCACCGCTCCCGAAGCGGTGCGAGCCCGCTTCCGCGGCCAGAGCACCCGACTCATGCTCACCACCGCCACCCGACTACGCCCCACCACCAGCGCCGGCATCGACGTGTTCACCAGCCTGACCGTGCTGCGGGACCTCGCCCGCCGCGTCCGCTTCCTCGAAGCCGAAGCCACCGAACACGAAAAAGCGATCCGCGCGATCGTCCGGTCCTGGCGCCCAGACCTGCTGCAATTGACCGGCGTGGGACCGATCGTCGCCGCCACGATCCTCACCGCACGGTCCGACCCCGGACGGTGCCGCAACGACGCCGCGTTCGCCATGCTCGCCGGCGCCGCACCCATCCCGGCATCCTCCGGCAAGACCGTCCGCTACCGCCTCAACCGCTCCGGCGACCGCCAGCTCAACCGCGCCCTGCACACCATCGTCCTGACCCGCCTACAACGTGACGAACACACCCGCACCTACGCCGAGCGCCGCCGAACTCAAGGCAAAACCGACCGAGAGATCAAACGCTGCCTCAGACGCCACGTCGCCCGAGACCTCTACCGACGCCTCGAAAACCCGCCCTCACCACTTGACGCGGCATAGGAGCGTCCACTTCGGTGTTCTCTGGTAGGTCACGCCGCCGAGGTCTTGCTTGACAACCTGCAGCTCAAGACGTTACGTGATGCTCCTAGCAAGGTATGCATATTCGAGTCCGCTGTTTCGGTACATGCCGGAGGCTCCGCTTCGCGGACGCAATCATCTCACCGTCGACCACCCGGCCGCTGAGCCAGCTGTGTCAGTGGCCCTGTCGCCACCCATTGGGAGAACCGTGCCGCTTGTCGCCGGGGTCGACTCCTCGACCCAGTCGTGCAAGGTCGTGATCCGCGACGCCGAAACCGGAGAGCTCGCGCGTGAGGGCCGCGTACCGCACCCAGTAGGCACGGCCGTGCCGCCCGCCGCGTGGGAGGCCGCGTTGTTCGGCGCGGTCGAGCGGGCCGGCGGACTGGACGACGTGGCGGCGGTCTCGGTCGCCGGGCAGATGCAAGGAATGGTGTGCCTGGACGCGGACGGCATGGTTGTCCGCGACGCTGTGCTGTGGAACGACACCCGCTCGGCCGGAGCTGCCCTTGACCTCATTTCGGATCTTGGAGGTGGAGAGGCCGGGTCGCGAGCCTGGGCCGATGCTGTCGGGCTGGTGCCCGTGGCCAGCTTCACCGTCACAAAGCTGCGCTGGCTGGCCTCGGCGGAGCCGGACAACGCCGCACGTACGCAAGCGGTGTGTCTGCCGCATGACTGGCTGACCTGGCGGCTGGCCGGCGCGGCCGGGTTGGCCGCGCTGTGTACGGACCGCAGCGAGGCCAGTGGGACCGGATACTGGTCGGCCGCAACCGGCACGTACCGATGCGATCTGGTCGGGCTGGCGTTCGGCCGTGATGACCTGCTGCTGCCGGAGGTGCTCGGACCGACCGGTCAGGCGGGGCAGCTGCGCACCGGCGCACCGTTGGGCGCTGGTGGCGGCGACTGCGCAGCGGCGGCGCTGGGTGCCGGCGCCGAGCCGGGCGACGTGGTCGTGTCGATCGGCACTTCGGGCATCGTGTCCACCGTGGCCGACGTGCCCGCCATCGACCCGAGCGGGATCGTGGCCGGGTACGCCGACATGACCGGCCGCTTCCTGCCGCTGGTGTGTACGCTCAACGCCGCCCGGGTGCTGGACGCCACCGCGACCATGCTGCGGGTGGACCATGCAGAGCTGTCCACGCTGGCGTTGTCCGCCCCGCCTGGTGCCGACGGGCTGGTCCTGGTGCCCTACCTGGAGGGTGAGCGCACACCGAACCGTCCGCATGCCACCGGCGCCGTGCACGGCTTGACCCTGCGGACCTCGACCCCCTCGCACCTGGCCCGCGCCGCCGTTGAGGGGATGCTGTGCGCACTCGCCGACGGGCTGGACGCGATGATCGCGCAGGGTACGACGGTCGAACGGATCCTCCTGGTCGGCGGCGGGGCCCGCTCGGAGGCGGTACGCCAAATCGCGCCTACCGTCTTCGGCCGGCCCGTACTCGTACCAACGGCCGGCGAGCACGTCGCTGACGGTGCCGCCCGGCAGGCGGCATGGCTGTTGTCGGGCGGGCAGCAACCACCCGCATGGACCGTCGGGCGGGTGGAGAGGCACGAGGCGGACGCCGTACCTGCGATCCGCGAACGGTACTCCGCCGCTCGAGACCAGGTTCTCAACCGGGTTGACTGATCGCCGACGATCCCACCGGTGGTGTGCCCGGCCGGCCGTCGACCGCGGCCACCCCGCACCGGCGCCGTCGGCGGTCCGCCCGCCGTGCGCGGTCGCCGTGACGCGACCGGTCCCGGTCCCGGTCCCGGTCCCGGTCCCGGTCCCGGTCGAGCTTGTCGGAGATACCGCCCCACGTGTCCCGCGACTCGATCCGCAGGCCCCGGCGTCCTCTCAGGACGCGGGATCCAGCGGCAGGGCCATCGCACCGACCGCGACCTCCGGCAGTGTGGTCACATCGGCGAGGACGGCGCGCAGCGTGAACTCGGCGACGAACGTGGGCACGTCCACCCGTGGCGTCGGTCGACCGGCGTGGGCCATCCGGATCGTGTTCAGGTTCATGCCGGAGATGAGTTCCTGGGCCAGCACCGGGTCGACCGGCCGCAGCGAGCCGTCGACGTGCCCCGCCCGGACCAGTTCCTGGATGTCCCGGCGCAGCTTGTGGGCCTTCTCCCGCCACTCGTGGAAGTCGGGCGCGTCCATCAGCTCGTCCCGGTGCACGCCGGTCAGGTCGTAGGGCGACGCGAGCAGGTGATGGGTGTCGAACCACACGTACCGGTAGATGCGCATCGCCGCCGGTTGCGGCAGCGCGAGCACCTGCCGGGCGACCTCGGTGGGCCGCTCCAGGCTGTATCGCAGCAACTCCTCCACGATCGCCTGCTTGTTGGGGAAGTGGAAGAACAGCGACGGCTGGCGTACGCCCACCGCCTCGGCGATGTCCCGGGTGGCCGTGCCGTAGTAGCCGCGGACGGCGAACTGCCGGGACGCCTCCACCAGGATCTTCTGCCGGGTCGCGGCGCCCCGCGTAGGTCGGGGCGCCGCCTGCTTGGACGTGGTCACTGTCGAAGTCCTTCCTGCCCGTGCGACGTCAACCGGTGGCCGGTGGCCGTGCCACCGGGCATCGGCAGGTCCATCGTGTCAGCCGCCCAGGCGAGGAGGGCGGCGTGGAAGGCCGCTGTTTCGCCTCGGCCGGGCGGCGCCCAGTGCCCGCGGGCGGTCAGGTCGACGCGGAACAGCACGGCGGTCGGGTCGGTCTCGTCGGCGCGGAGCCGCGCGGCCCAGCGCGCGGGTTCCCAGACCGATACGCGCGGATCGTTGAGCGCGGAGGTGATCAGCAACCGGGGCCGCACGCCGGGTGGCGGCGGATTGTCGTACGGGGACCAGGACAGCATCCACCGCAGGTCCCGCTCCCGGCGCGGGTCGCCCCACTCGTCGCGCTCCACCACGACCAGGGGCGCGGTCGGGTCAGACATGGTGGTGACCGGGTCGACGAAGGGCGCCTCGGCGATGACGCCGGCGAACAGGTCCGGGGCCAGGCTGTAGGCGGCGCCCGTGAGTAGGCCGCCGGCGGACAGTCCCCGGGCGACGATCCGGCCGGGGTCGACCAGGCCGGCACCCAGGTGCCGGGCGACGTCCACGAAGTCGTCGAACGTGCGGTGCTTGTCCGCCGTCCGGCCGGCACGCCACCAGGCCCGCCCGAGCTCACCGCCGCCGCGCACGTGCGCGTGCGCGTGGACCACGCCGGCCTCGACCAGCGCCAGGCGGGCGGGCTCGAACGTGGGTTCGATGACGGTCTCCCACGCGCCGTAGCCGTACAGCAGGCACGGGGCGGTGCCGTCCAGCGGCACGTCCTGACGGCGTAGCACGGTGATCGGCACCCGGGTACCGTCGCGGGCCGTGACGGTGAGCTGCTCGACGAGCGTCGGCGCCGCCACGGCAGTCGGCGCGGCGGCGAGCCGGGCGGTGACCGCGCCGGTGCGGAGATCCAGGGTGTCGAACCGGGGTGCCTCCCGTAGGCCCTGGACGGCGAGGCAGACGGTGCCGGTCGGGCTGTCGTACGGGCCGACGGTGAAGGTGGTGCCCGGCTCGGCGGTGTGCTCGGTGACCGGCCCGACACGTTCGGGGTCGAGCACCCACAGCGTCGGCTGGCCGCCCTGCCGACCGGTGCCGACCACTAGGCCGTCGTGGCCGGTCAGGGTGCGCGGGCGTCGGGTGGGTGCGGGCGGCAGCAGGATCCGGATCGGATCGGTGTCCGCCCGGTGCCCCCGGTGCAGGGCGACCGCGTATCCGTCGTCGCCGGTCTCGGCACCGACCACGAGGTGTGGCTGCCCGTGCAGCAGCAGCGGTTCGACGAAGTAGTCGTGCCCCTCGGTGCGCCCGCCAGCGCTGCGCGTCTCGCCGGCGGCGGTGGTCAGGTCGAGCAGCCACTCCTCGGCGGTCAGCCGGGCGGCGGCGCGCAGGACGGCGTACCGGCCGTCGCCGCTGGTGCGCAGGTCGAGGTGGAAACGCTCGTCGTCCTCCTGGTGCAGCAGCACCGGCGGGCCGCCGTGCCTCGGACGGTGACACCAGAGCTGGTACGGGCGGTCGGCCGCGTCGTGCGTGACCGACAGCAGCCGTTGCCCGTCCGGGCTCCAGAGGAGTCCGTAGTAGACCCGGTCGGACAGCGTCCGCTCCCGGCCGGTGCCCAACTCGCGGACCCGGAGCTGGTAGGCCTCGCCGCCGGTGGTGTCGAGGGTGTAGGCGAGCAGTTCGCCGGTGGGGTCGACGGCCGCGTCGCCGAGCCGGACGAACCCGGTGTCGGACAACTCGGCCACGTCGAGCACGACCTGCTCGTCGGGGGCCGCTCCGGGCGGGCGGCCGGCCCGGGCGCGGACCAGTCGGGGGTGTTCGGCGCGGTCCGGCCAGTGCCAGTGGAAGGTCGCGTCCCCGGCGGACCACGTCGGCGTGGTGGCCGTCGCCGGGAGCAGTTCGTGGGCGCGGCGGGTCAGCGCCTCCTGGCGGCCGGCGTACCGCCGGGCCTGGTCGTCGTGGAAGGTCCGCTCGCGGCGCAGGAAGTCGCGCAGCGCCGGCCCGCGGCCGGGATCGCGCAGCCAGCCGAGGTCGTCCGGGGTGGTGGTCATCGGGGGCCTCCGGCGGTGAGGGTATGTGCGGCCAGGTCCCGGTGGGTGGCGAACCACACCGCGTCGTCCTGGCAGATGTGGTCGAGCAACGCGGCCAGCACCGCGAGCGGCCCGCGCCGGCCGATCAGGTCCGGGTGCAGAGTGAGCTGGAACAGGCCGCGCTCGGCCCGGGCCGCCTGGTACTCGCGCCGCCACGCCGTCCCGAGCGCGCCCGGGTCGGGCACCGGCCGCAGCGCGGCGTGCCGGTCCATGACCAGGAACGCGGCGTCGTCGCGGGCCCAGTCCACCGGAATCTCGGCCAGCCCGGACGGTACGCCGTCGAGCAGCAGTTCGTACGGGTCGTCGTCGGCCATCAGCGAGGAGTCGTAACGCAGTCCGGCGTCGCGTGCGACGTGCAGGGTGTGCCGGGAGGTGCCGAGCGAGGGGGTGCGCTGCCCGACCGGGCGGGTTCCGCTCAGTCGCTCCAACTCGTCGAGGGAGCGGGCCAGCAGGTGCGCCTCCTCGTCCCGGTCGAGCAGTTCCGGACGTTCGTGGATCCAGCCGTGCGCGGCGATCTCGTGGCCACCCGCGACGACTGCGCGTACGTCCCCGGGATGCAGTGACGCGGCGACCGCGGGAACGAAGAAGGTCGCCGGCACAGCGAGCCGGTCGAGCAGGTCGAGGATCCGGGGCAGGCCGCGCCGGGAGCCGTACTCGCCGGCCGAGAGGAGCCCGGGCCAGAGCTGACCCTCGCGCAACCACGGCGTCTCGTGGTCCACGTCGAACGACAGGGCCACCGCCACCCGCGCGTGGCCCGGCCACGGTGCGGCGCGGCGGCCGGCCCGGACCCGGTCGACCTCGGCGGTGACCCCGCCCAGGGGCCACCGCCACGGTGGTGTCCCCTGGGCGGGGGTGCCGCTGTCGTCGGTCACGAGAACAGCGGCTCGTCGACGATCTTGTTGATCTCGATCGTGTCCACCAGGATCCGCTCCTGGCCGTACTTGGCGTACAGGGCCTTGATCGTGCCGTCGGCGAGCAGCTTCTTCAGCGCGGCGGCCACCGCGTCACGCAGCTCGGGCGCGTTCTTCGGGATGCCGGCACCGACCCAGCGGGGCAGGTATCCGAACGGCCGGTCGGCGGGCGTCACGATGTCGTACGCCGCGCCCTCGGCCTTGGTCTTCAGGTCGGCGGCGGTGGCGACGCCGAGGTAGACCGCGGCGGCCTGCCCGCTCTTGAGCGCAAGCAGCGCGTCGGAGGTCTTGGGCAGTTCCTTGACGGCCATCTTCGACTTGTTCTGCCCGGTGCAGTACGCGTCCAGGTCCTTGAAGTAGCCGTCGTTGACGTTGCCGCCCTCGACCGAGAGCGTCCGGCCGCACATGTCCCGGATGTCGTTGATCTTCTCCGGGTTGCCCTTGGCCACCAGCAGGATCTGGCCCTGCTTCGAGTAGTTGACGAAGTCGAGCACCTTCTCCCGCTCGGGGGTGTCACCGATGCTGGCCAGCACCATGTCGTGCTTGCCGGCCTGGAGCGCGGGGATGACGGCGTTGTAGTCGACCGAGGTCCACTCGGCCCTGGTGCCCAGTGTCGCGGCGATCGCGTTGCCCAGGTCGACGTCCAGGCCGATGAGCTTCTGCTCGGCGTCGAAGTACTCGAACGGCGGGTAGGGCGCGGAGGTGACGATCCGGATCGACGTCTTGTACTGCGCCGGGAGTGTCTTCGCGGCCTCGGCGTCGGTACGTACCGTCAGGCCGTTGATCGTGACGGCGGCGTCGGCGGGCGCCGACGCGTCGGTGGAGTCGGACCCGCAGCCGGTCAGGGCGAGGGTGGCCAGCATGCTGCCGGCGACGACGGTGGTCAGGAGGCGGAGGGTGGGACGCATGACTGCTCCTTGACGGAGAGGATCAGAGAGTGTTGCGGTGCGTTTCGCCGTCCTTCATCACCAGTCGCACGGCGCCCGGGGCGCCGAGGACGGAGATGTCGGTCAGCGGGTCCCCGTTGACGATCAGCAGGTCGGCGCGGCGACCCGGTGCGACGACGCCGAGATCGTCGCGGCCGATCAACTCGGCGTTGACCGAGGTGGCGCTGCGCAGGGTCGCTGCGGCGCCGAGGACGTCCGCCTTGAGCTCCAACTCGTGGTTGAGCCAGGCGATCTCCTCACCGAGCAGGTCGCTGCCGGAGCCCATCCGAACCCCGTGCCGGGCGGCCACCTCCAGCGAGTGCAGGGCTGCGGCGGCGGCGCTGTCGACCTTTTCGGTGATCTCCGGGGGGTAGTCGTAGCGCTCGGGGTGCCGGCTGGCCATCACGTAGGTGGCGACCGTGGGCACCAGGAAGGTGTCGTGCGCCGCCATCAGGGCGGCGGCCTCGTCGTCGAGGAAGTTGCCGTGCTCGATGGTGCGCGCGCCGGCCCGCACGGCGCGGGTGATGGCGATCGACGGGAGGGCGTGCGCGGCGACCGGGACGCCGGCCATCTCCGCCTCCTCGACGATGATCCGCAGTTCCTCCTCGGAGTACTGCGGCCGGTCGAGCTTGTCGGTCGGTGAGGCGGCGCCGCCGCTGGCCATCACCTTGACGAAGTCCGCGCCCATCCGGACCTGTTCGCGTACGGCGCGGCGGACCTCGCTCACCCCGTCGGCGATGGAGAACACCATGCCGTAGTGGCCGCCGCGGCACGGTTCCTCGGTCTGGGCCCGCGAGCGCATGTCGCCGTGCCCGCCGGTCTGGCTGAGCATCCGGTTGCTGATGACGATCCGCGGTCCGGGGATCATCCGCTGCTCGACGGCCTGCTTGAAGCCCCAGTCGGTGCCGCCGCAGTCCCGCACGGTGGTGTAGCCCAGGTCGAGCACGTGACGCAGCCGGTGCGCCATCTTGAACGCCATCAGGCTGGGGCTGTACCGGTCGGCCTGGGTCTCGAAGTAGACGTCGACGGCGCCGATGTGCACGTGGGCGTCGATCAGTCCGGGCAGCACCGTCGCGCCGCCGCCGTCGATCCGGTCGCCGACGGTCGAGGTGCCCGCGCCGTCGGTGTGGACCTCCTGGATCAGGCCGTCGGCGACGACGACGGTGACCCCCTCGGCGAGTTCGTCGCCGGTGCCGTCGAACAGGGACACGTTGGTCAGGATGGTGGGCTGCGGCATGTGCGGTCTCCCGGCGGGGTCAGAGGACTTTGGAGAGGAACGACCGGGTGCGGGCGTTGGTCGGGTGGTCGATGACCTGGGCTGGCGGCCCGGACTCCACCACCACGCCGTCGTCCATGAAGGTCACGGTGTCGGCGACCTCGCGGGCGAAGTTGATCTCGTGGGTGACCACGATCATCGTCATGCCGTCGGCGGCGAGCTGCTTCATCACGTCGAGCACGTCACCGACCAACTCCGGATCAAGGGCGCTCGTGGGTTCGTCGAAGAGCATCAGTTGCGGGCGCATCGCCAGTGCCCGGGCGATCGCCACCCGCTGCTGCTGGCCACCGGAGAGTTGACGGGGAAACGCCTGCGCCTTGTCCGCCAGGCCGACCCGTTCGAGCAGCTCCAGACCGTGCGCGCGGGCCTCGGCCCGCGACTCACGACGCACCCGGATCGGCGCCTCGACCACGTTGTCCAGCACCTTCATGTGCGGAAAGAGGTTGAACTGCTGAAAGACCATGCCCACCGAGGTGCGCTGGCGGGCGATCTTCCGCTGCGGGAGTTCCTGGAGATGGTCGCCGACGCGGCGGTAGCCGATGTACTCGCCCGCCACCTCCAGGCTGCCGGAGTCGATCTTCTCCAGGTGGTTGACGCAGCGCAGGAAGGTGGACTTGCCCGAACCGCTGGGGCCCAACAGGCACAACACGCCGCCGCGAGGCACCTGGAGATCGATGCCGCGCAGCACCTCCAGCCGGCCGAAGCTCTTGCGGACGTCGACGGCTCGTACGACGACGTCCGGTGGGGTCGGTCCCGCGCTCATCACGCCTCCTTCGCGGTACGCCGGGCCCGCAGGCCGAGCAGCCGGGACCACATGGACGGGGATGCGGCCAGGTGACCGCGGCCGAACCGGCGTTCCAGCCAGGCCTGCGGGAGGGACAGCAACGTGGTCAGCGCGAGGTACCAGAGCGCGGCCACCACGAGCAGCGGGATGACCTGGTAGTTCTGGGAGTAGATGCGCTGCAGGTTCGTCATCAGGTCCTGGCCGGCGATGACCGAGACCAGGGCGGTGGTCTTGAGCATCGTGATGACCTCGTTGCCCATCGGCGGGATGATCACCCGCATCGCCTGGGGCAGCACGACCCGCCGCATCGTCGCCGCGGGGGTCATCGCCAGCGACAGCGCCGCCTCGGTCTGGCCGCGCTCCACTGAACTGATCCCGCCGCGCACGATCTCGGCGGCGTACGCGACCTCGTTGAGGCCGAGCGCCAGCGTCGCGGCCAGGAACGGGGTGATGATGTCACTGGTGCGGCCCTCCAGGAAGACCACGTCGGTGAACGGGATCCCCAGTTGGAGCGTCGGGTACAACGCGCCCAGGTAGCCCCAGAAAATGATCTGCACCAGTACCGGGGTGCCGCGGAAGAACCAGATGAAGGCGCGTGCGAGCCCGGACAGGACCGGGTTCGTCGACAATCTCATGATCGCTACCGCGGTGCCCCCGACGATGCCGATGACCATGGCCAGGGCGGTCAGGTAGAGCGTCACCACGACGCCGTCGAGCGTCACCGGGGCGAACAGGTAGTCGCGCACCACCGGCCAGTTGACGTTCGGGTTCCGCAGCAGCGAGGACAGCATCGCGGCGGCGACGGTCAGCACCACCAGGGCGCAGACCCACCGCCAGGGATGCCGCAGCGGACGTACGGTCAGGGCCGGTCGAGCCGACGACCGGGCCTGTTGCTCGGAGCGGGACGTGTCGTCCCGCGTGGGTGTCTCGTTCATCTCCGCCCTCTCGGGCCGACCACCTCGGATGCGTTACGCGGGTGGCGAGTGCACCGCAGCCTATCGAAAGATAGGTAAAGCGCAAGAGCGCAAGCCACTACTCTCCGTAGTGCTGCGGGTCGACTGGCCACCCCGGACGGCCAGTCGGCGCGTCGGACGTCAGAGCGCCAGGCGGTAGCGGACCAGCGGCAGCGCCGGCATGCCCGGATCCTGGTAGAACGCCGGGGCCGCCGCGCGGAGTCGGTCACCCCTCGTGGCGAGCGACGCGACGCCGGCGCCGGCCCGCCTCAGCGGCGCCTACCAGCCGGCAGGGAGGGCGACGTACGTCGTCTCGAGGTACTCCTCGATCCCCTCGAAGCCACCCTCGCGGCCGAACCCCGATGCCTTCACCCCACCGAAGGGCGCGGCGGCGTTGGAGATGAGGCCGCTGTTGATGCCGACCATGCCGCACTCCAGCGACTCCGCCATGCGGATCGCGCGGGACAGGTCGCGGGTGTAGACGTAGGCGGCCAGGCCGTACTCGGTCGCGTTGGCCCGGGCGACGGCCTCCTCCTCGGTGGTGAAGGTGACGATCGGAGCGACTGGACCGAAGATCTCCCGGCTGTTGATCTCCGACTCCGGGTGCACGTCGATCAGCACGGTGGGGCGGTAGAAGAAGCCCGGCCCATCCGGCGCGGTGCCGCCGGTGAGCACGCGGGCGCCGTCGTGGACGGCGTCCGTGACGAGCTGGTCGACCGACCGGACGGCCTTCTCCTCGATGAGCGGGCCGACATCGACGCCGGCGTCCTGCCCACGGCCCACGACGAGTTTCCCCATCCGGGTGGCGAGCTTCTCGGCGAACTCCTGTGCCACGTCGGCGTGCACGAGGAAGCGGTTTGCGGCGGTGCAGGCCTCGCCCATGTTGCGCATCTTCGCGACCATCGCGCCCTCGACGGCGGCATCGACGTCGGCGTCCTCGAAGAGGATGAACGGAGCGTTACCGCCGAGTTCCATGCTGACCCGCGGCAACTGGTCCGCGGACTGCCTCACCAACTGGCGGCCCACCGCGGTGGATCCGGTGAAGGACACCTTCCGGAGCCGATCGTCGGCCATGAGGGCCGTCGAGATGTCGGCTGCGCGGGTCGTCGGAATCACGTTGAGGACGCCGTCGGGCAGACCGGCCTCGGCGAGGATGCCCGCCAGCGCCAACATGGCCAGCGGGGTGAGCTCGGCCGGCTTGACGACCATGGTGCAGCCAGCCGCGACGGCCGGACCGATCTTGCGCGTACCCATGGCGAGCGGGAAGTTCCAGGGCGTGACGAAGAGGCACGGGCCGACGGGTTTCTTGACGGTCAGCAGGCGGGAGCCGCCAGCGGGGTTCTGCATCCACCGGCCGTGGATCCGCACGGCCTCCTCGGAGAACCACCGGAAGAACTCGTTGCCGTACGCCACCTCGCCCTTCGCCTCCGCGATGGTCTTGCCCATCTCGAGGCTCATCAGTTCGGCCAGGTCGTGGGCGCGCGCATTGATCAGCTCGAACGCTCGGCGCAGGATCTCACTGCGATGGCGGGGCGCCGTACGCGCCCAGCCGGCCTGCGCAGCGACGGCCGCGTCGAGCGCATCCATCGCGTCGCCGACAGTTGCGTCCGCGACGCGCGCGAGCACCGAGCCGTCGGCCGGGTCGTGGACGGCGAACGTTTCGCCGCCCTCCGCTTCGCGCCAACTACCGCCGATGAAGAGGCCCTTCTGGCCCGGACCGAGGACGTCATGAGCGCTCATCGGGCCTCCCGCAGATCGACTGGACTTCCGTCATGCCCGGGAGCACGCCCACGCACCTGAGACGACCCGATCCGCTGCCCGACCGCGGCCAGCCATCGAACGGCATGTGCAACTCCCAGTAGTTTCTGGTGTCATTCCGCACCAGCTGCCCGTTGTTCAGACGTTCGGCGAGCCGGATGGCCCGTGGGTCACCGTCGGCCCGGATGATTGCCGTCAACGGAGCCCGAGCTGGCCGCCTTCCACGAGAGATCCAGCGTGAGATCCGACAGTTCGAAGGATGGCAACGAGACTCCCTTCGCGGGGCCTACTGTTACACAACGTGAGCGAATGTCAATAGCTGTGGGTGAGGGCTGCTCACCCTGCCCGATCGGCCTGTTCGCGGCCCGGTCCACTCTCCCCCGGGCACCTCCACGATCTTGGCGTGGCGACGGTGCCGGGCATCTCCGGGTTGTTTGCTGGTTCGTTGCTTCAGGCGGTCGGGGCCCACCGCCCTGGGACAGCGGCGCCGGTGACGCGGCGGATGTTGCCACGCCACCGGCTTCCTCGGGCTGCTGTGGGTTCGGGGATCAGTGCCGGCCGGTGCAGCCCTGCGTGCTCCAGCCGGATGCCAGGTAGATCTGGCAAGCCTGCACCCAGTAGGTGTACCCGATCATGAGGCTGTACGAGCCCTCCGGTGAAGGAGTTCCGGTGTGGTGGATCACCAGCGGCGTGGTGCTTGTGCGGCTGGCGTATCCCTCGATGGAGGCGGCGTAGCGGCTGCTGGCCGTCCCCTTGGCCTGCGCCCAGGCCGCGTGGCAGGCGTCGGAGTAGCGCAGGTTGACCTGGTAGCCGACCCAGATCGTGTCGATGGTGCTGGCATCGGCGCCGCAGCCCTGCACGACCGGGTCCTGACCGGTGCAGGTGGAGCTGTAGCACCGGGCCCAGGAAGGGCTGGCAGTGCCGGCGACGCCGCCAGCGACGATGAGCAGGAGGACGAGGGCGCAACGGATCACGCGGGTCATGGCGGTCCTTTCGGTTGGCGGGTCAGGGCAGCGGAGGCAGGGACGCCAGGGTGGTGGTGAGCGCGGTGGCGTAGAGCGCGGCGCCGGAGGTAGTGGGATGAAAGGACTGGGCGGAGGGCGCGAGAAGGCCGGATTCGTCGCCCGGGGTCTTGTCCATGACAACCCGGTGGATGCTCTCCGGGTCGCCGCAGAGTGCCTTGCCGGCAAACTCGTCGGTTGGATCGGAGAACCAGATCCGGGGCTGGGCGGGCTGGGCGCGCTGCACCGCCTCGTCGAGGTGGTTGTTCAACAGCAGGCCGGCGTGGTCGAGCCAGGCCGCCTCGTACGGGTCAATCACCGGGTCCAGGCAACTGCCCAGGTCATCCAGCAGCTGCGGATAACCCATCAGCACGATCCTGGCGTTCGGGGCCTTCTCGGCGATCTTCTTGAGCACACGGACGACGTCGTCCTCGACAGGGCCGGCAATCCGCCGCGCGGTGGCCACCGCCACGGTCTCGTCGTCACCGTCGAGCTTCGCGTCCGGACAGGAGTAGATGCCTGCTTTGTATAGACACTCCTTCACAATGTCGCCGAACCTGGCGTCATTGCCGCCGATCGAGAGGGTGACCAGGGTGGTGTACTCATCCAGGAACCCTCGGTCGAGCTGGGAGACCTCCCCGTACTGTCCCTGGCCACCGTCGTGGCCGGGCAGCAGGTTGACCGTCCTCGCGCCCGAGCAGGCGAGTAGGTGGTGGTCGAGCTGCGGGTCCCAGCTGTCGGCGCGTGTGCCCACGGACCGGCCGGTGTCATCGGGGAGAACGGCCTGGCGGGACCAGGCGAATCGGGACCGGTGGCAGGCGTTACGGATGTCGGGGTCGTCGCCGTTGTTGTCGGTCTCCGGGTAGTAGTCCGTGCCGCCCGTCGCCGAGGCGCCCTCGCCCGAAGCGTAAGAGTCGCCGAGTGACACCACGACGTTGCGTGGCTTCCCTGGCAAGGGCTGGATTGCGACGGCGTCGAAGGCGATGTCCTCGCTGCCGTCGCCGTCCCTGGTGGCGCTGCCGAGCCGGATCTGGGGCGTCCCGGCGAACGGGAAGGCGCCGAGCGACACCCAGCGATGCCGCATGGTGCGTTGGAGAATGACCCGGCTCCTGGTCCCATTACCGAGCTCGATGTCGTAGCGGGCCTGCTGGGTGTGGGCGCCGTGGTCGGGTAGATGCACCATGACCCGGGCCCATCCGTCGACGCGGCGGTTCAGCGTCCAGGTACCAGTGATCGCCATCCTGTTGCCCTCGTTGTTCGCCATGTCTGACCGGCGGGTGTGGCCAAACCAGAAGTGTCCGCCGAAACCGCCGCCAACCTGATGGAAGTCGACCTTCGAGGGGTACGTGCCGTTGGCGTCGCCGGCGAACGCCAGGGAGAACGTGCCCTGGCTGGTCCACGGGTGTCCGCATCCCGGGCGAACACTCGGCACGGAGTCGGGAACGTCGTCGATGACCAAGGCCCCGGCCGGCAGCCCGGCCAGGTCGCACTTCGGCGAGTAGCTGGTGCCGTCCGGCTGCTCGGGATAGCTTTCGTCGAAGCGGAGCAGCTCGAATCCGCACTCCCCGGCTGCGCAGTCTTTCCAGGTTGTGCCGGTGTGGAACCAACAGCGCAGGTCATAGCGCCCGGCGGTGTCGCGGTGCGCGCAGGGCCCGGCGGGCTCGCCGACGACGTCCGGGGCGCCGGGTTCGAAGACGCTGCCCGGGTGGCAGTCGTTGCTGGCGTCGCAGAACTGGTCCACGGGCGGCTTGACCGTCTCTCGGTTCGCGGTGCTGGTCCACCAGGCGGGCCGGTAGCCGGCGATCAGCGTGTCCGGGGCGACCACCGACTCGATCGGGTGGCCGGCCCAGCCGAGGACCTTTTCCGGGTACGGCCAGCGCTGCGGCCGGGCCGCGTCGCCGTAGCCGTACTCGAGGAAGGGCAGCCGGTCGGCGGGGTAGCGGGGGTTGGCGGGGTTGTTGGCCCAGCCCACGCCCCACGGCTGCCCTGAAGCGCCTTGGGGGTAGAACCCTGTGTTGTATGCCCAGAGGGCGAAGAACCAGTTCTCCAGGGCGGAGGGGTCGCCGTTGTTGACGATCATTCCGGCCTGCCGGGTCTGGTTCCATTTTCCGACGAGAATCTGGAGTCCGGCGGCGATGTTGGTGGCGTAGTCGAGCGCGACAGCCCGCTGCTTCACCGGGTCCAGCAGGATCTCGCCCTCGCGGGCGTGGCCGCTGCGGCGCATCCCGTCGGTGACCTGGGCGACCCCGTACCCGCAGTCGGCGTCGTCCCAGTGGATGTCCCAGTCGTCGGTGTCGTTGTCGTCGTAGATCCGCCGGCCGTAGTAGTTGCCGATGAGAGGGTTGGCGGTGACTCCCGGCAGGGCCACGGGGGACGCCTGCCACAGGTTGCTTTCCTGTGTGAGGATGCCGAGCATCAACTGCGCCGGCACCCGGCCGCCGCCGGCCAGCGCGGGCCGCGGGAACATCCCCTGCGGGGACCAGGCAGGCAGATTCGATCGCCGCCAGTCGGCCGGCCGGGTCATCGTCAGGTTCCCGGTGACTGCCTGGTCGGTGGCCCACTCGACCTGCCTCGGGGTGGGCTGGTAGACCTGGGTGCGGGCATCGTTGCGGGGCACCGAGCAGGTCCGGTCGTCCTCGACCGGGTCGGTGCTCGAGGCGCTGGCGATTCCCTGCCGCCGCCCGTCGCTGGCGAGGACGGGGCTCGTGGTCCGGCCGGTCGCGGACTCGCCAGCGGGGGTGACGCCGAAGCGCACGGCCCGGGCCGTGGGCACGACGGTGCCGTCGATGCGGATGCGCCGGGACCCGACCGGGTCTGCGATGGGGGTCCGGGGGTCTGGCTGGTCGGCGCGTACCACGCCGGTGACAGCGAGCTGCCCGGTGGAAGACAGGACCGCGTCCCGTGCGGTCGCTACCGCACGGATGCTGACGGGGAGCCTTCCGACGTGATCGGGCCGGCCGGTGAGGAAGACCCGACCACCGACCGGGGTAGCCGTGCCGAGCTGACCGAGGCGGCCGACGGCGAGGGTGGCAGCGGCCGGGCCAGGGTGCGCCGCCGCGCGGGACAGCCGGACCCGACTGCCGGCCCGGTCGGCGTAGACGACGGCGTCCGGCCCATCGGCGGCCAGGTTGAACGGCACGTTGGTGGCGCGTATCAGGCCAGCGCGTCGCATGCCCGAACCCGACCTGGTGGCGGTGAGTAGGACCAGGGCTGATCCGTGGGCGGCCACGATGCCGTCGCGGACGGGCACCGCCGAGGTGAGCTCGCCGTCGAGGACGTGCTGGGCGGTGACGCGCGAGCGGGCCGCGTCGACCGTGGCGAGCCGGGTCTGGACAGGTCCGGTGGCCGAGGCCCGCAGCGAGGTAAGCACTGCGGTCTCGCCGGCACCACAGCCCGGGCTGAAGTACGCGAGAGTGGATCTGACCGGCAGCTTAGTTACCGCGCCGGTGCGCAGATCGAGCACGGCGGTGAATCCGCCGCGGTCGAACAGGTCGCCGGAGTTGGTAAAGGTGCGGGGCGCGTAGGTCACGACGGCCCGCCGACCGGAGCCGGTGACGCACATGTTGCCGATCCACTGGTCAGCGTCGAAGCCGGGTTCGGCCAGCGTGGCGACCGTCCGCCAGGTGTATCCGTCGCGCATGCCGGCGGAGAGTACGTGCAGTCCGGCGGCGTCGCCTGTGGTGAGCAGGATCCGATCGCTGCTGGCGGCCCACCCCTTGGGCAGCAGACGGTCGCGATCGGCGGGAGCAATGCGGGGCGGTTCGGGCCGTACCGCCGCCGAGCCGGGCGTAGTGGGCGCCGGCGCGGACGCTGCGTCGACTGGCGAGTGGCCCATGGGAATGGCCAAGGCCAGCGCCAGCAGCGAGGCGGTCGTCCTCAACAGCCCATGGGTCCTCATCGGGTCACGCAGCCCGGGTCGTACCAGCCCTTGTAGACGCCGTCGATGCTCAGGTGGGTGCCACCACAGACGCTGTGACCGGGGGTGGCGTCGATCATGTACGTCCAGGTGTTCGGAGCGAGGTGGCCGGCGAAGCCGACGCTTGGGCCGTTCGGGTTCCACGCCGACCCGGAGTAGCTCTGACTGCCGATGCCTGGGTAGACGGTCAGCCGCATCCAGCCGGCGCGACAGACGCGCGAGTAGCGCAGGGTGATTCGAAAGCTAGCCTTCTGATCCACCTTGTACTCGCGACTGAGCAGGTCGTCGACGATGCCGCCGGTGCAGTTGCCCTCGGGGTTCTTGCCGAAGCATCCGGCTCCGTCGCAGTACGCGGCCTGGGCCGGGGCGGCAGACGCGACGGAGGTGCCGGCGAAGGCGATCAGGGTGGCGACGACGAGTGTGTGGATGCGTGTTCGCATGGCGGACTCCTTGCCAGACGTGGATCGATGATGGGATCCGAGCCGGTGAAACCGGTTCGCATGGCCAGTTTCTGCGCCGCCCCGGTTGTCCAGGCCGGGCGGCGATCTACCGCCCGCCACGACGGCGAGCGCTCGCTCTCGTCTGAGCGAATCCGTCGGACCGCCCCCTCTCTCCGTCGTCGATCGACAGACCGTGATGGGTCACCGTCAGATGTGGAGAGTCCCCGCCTGGGCGGTAGCTGTGCTGGGCGGGACGAGCGTGGGAGCATGACCAGATGAGCAAGGCGCTGATCGATGTAGTCGCCCGACGGTACGAAAGGTACTTCCGAGACCGGGAGCCGGTTCCGTTTGAGATCGTGACCCGCGGCGGCGTCACTCACACCTTCGGGGCCACCGCGACCGCGCCTTCCAGGTTCAGCTTGGTGATCCGTGACGACGTCGGCCACCGGGCGCTGCGCTCACTCGACCAACTCCAGGTCGCGCTGGCCTACCTGCACGGACACCTCGACGTTGAGGGCGACCTGGCCAGCGCCCTGACGATGCGGCGGTTCTTCTCCGACGTGCACCCGGTCGCCTTCGTCGCGCGCTGGGCCCCCGCCCTGCTGCACGGGCGCCACGACCATGACCGACGGTCGATTTCCCGGCACTACGACGAGGAGTCGGAGTTCTTCCTGACCTTCCTGGACACCCGGCACCGCTGCTACACGGAGGGAGTGTTCGCGCATGACGACGAGCCGCTCGAGGACGCCGTGACCCGGAAGCTGAACCTCGCCCTGGACGCTATCCAGGTCGGTCCCGGTGATCGTGTGCTGGATGTCGGCGGTGGGTGGGGCGCGTTTGCGGAGCACGCGGCGCGGCGGAGGGTGAACGTGACAACTGTCACGCTGGCCGCCGAGTCCGAGCGATTCCTCACCCGGCTGTTCGCTCGGGAGGGTCTGCCGGTCACCGTGGTACGGGAACATCTCCTGCGTTACACCGCCGCCAGGCCGTTTGACGCGATCGTGAATATGGGCGTCACCGAACACCTGCCCGACTATCGGGCCACCCTCCGCGCGTACGCCCGCCTGTTGCGTCCCGGCGGTCGGGTTTACCTCGATGCCCTCGCAATGCGTCGCAAGCAGCACCTATCCACCTTCTTCAAGAAGCACATCTACCCCGGGAACTCGGCACCGCTGCTGCTGCACTCGTACCTGCGGCAGCTGGCCCGCTCGCCTTTCGAACTGCTCAACCTCGAGGACGACCGGCACAACTATCACCTGACCTGCCGCTCCTGGGCACAACGGTTGGATGCGCAGCGGGATGAGATCGTCGCTCGCTGGGGCGAGCCGCTGTATCGACGTTTCCGGATCTTCCTGTGGGGATCGAGCGTCGGGTTCGATACAGGGCTGCTCCAGGCTTACCGCTGGTCGCTGCGCTACGCACCGGCCTGATTCGGATGACGATCGTCACCCACGCACGAAAGCCGTTCAGGGATCGGGCCTTCACGACGGTTTTCACTCACCTCAACAAGGCAATCCGTACCAGTACAGCAGGAGGTGTGCCGTGCCACGACCCGAGCGTCCCCTCAACCCGGAACGCGACCCCCTGCACGCATTCGCGGCCCGACTGCGGCACCTGCGCACCGCGGCGGGCAACCCGACGTACGCGGCGATGGCCCGCCGGTCCGGGCGCTCTCAGACCGCGCTCGCCGGCGCTGCCAGTGGAACACAGTTGCCGACCTGGGACACCGTCACCGCGTACGTCACCTGTTGCGGGGGCGACCCCGACGACTTCCTGTCCACCTGGGAGCACTTGCGGGACCTACGGGACGGCACAGCGCTGCCCGAACCCGCCACCCGCACCGACCCCGTGTCCGGACTGGCGAACCTGCCCCGACCACCGGTACCGATCTTCTGCGGACGCGACACGGAACTCGCCTTCCTGAGGGCGCACTTGCACCCGGAGCCAGCCAGTGACGGCTCGTCACTCGGCATCGTCCTGCACGGGCTCGGCGGCGTCGGCAAGACGGAGTTGGCGCTGCAGTTCACGCACACAGCGCGGGACCGCTTCACGTTGACCTGGTGGATCACCGCCGACACCGGCGACAACCTGGCCGCGGGTCTGGCGGCCCTCACCCGGGCGCTCAACCCAGGATGGCCGGCCACGGCCGGAGTGTCCGACGCCGCGGACTGGGCCACCCAGTGGCTCGCCTCCCACGCCGACTGGCTGGTCGTCCTCGACAACGTCAACGACCTGGCGACCATCGAAACCCTGGCGGCTGCCGCCAAGGATGGCCGGATACTCGTGACCAGCCGCCGGGACGTCGACTGGGTCGCACTCCGCCTCACATCCCTGCCGCTCGGCCCTCTGACCCGCCCCGCCAGCGTCGATCTACTGAGGCGCTGGTCCGGGCGTACCGCTGAACCAGCCGACGCCACCGGACTGGCCTCGGACATGGGCGATCTCCCGCTGGCGCTCCGGCAGGCTGCGGCCTACCTGCTCGAACGCCCGACCGTCTCGCTCGCCGACTACCGGGCCCGGCTTGCCCGTCGGCCACTGCGCGTCCTCGAAACACACAACCGACTCTACGGATACGACCATCCGGTCGCCCGCACCTGGCACGTCACCGTGGAGACGCTCACCGATGAAGATCCCTCCGCCGGCCGGCTCCTCGACCTGGTCGCGTACCTGGCACCCGATGAAATTTCCCTGGATCTGCTCCACACGCCGGACACCGACCCGTGGGACGTCGAGGATACGATCGCGCTCGTCGCGTCCTACAGCATGGTGAGCCGGAAAGCGTCCGGGATCGCCGTGCACCGGCTCGTCCAAACCATGACTCGCGCCAGCCACACCGGCCCGGAGCACGCCCTGGCGGCCGCGACCGCGATCATCGCTGCGACACCTGACGGTGACCCGGAAACCTCCGTGCCCGGCTGGCGACAGTGGTCGCGGTTGACACCGCACATCGAAGCGCTCGCCGAACATCTCACCACCATCGACGCGCTCCGCCAGGACACTGGGCTGCTGCTGACCGCAGCCGCCTTGTTCGACCGCTGCGCCATCTACCACCGCGGCCAGGGCCGCTACCGCACTGCCGTGTACCTGTTCGAACAATCCTTGGCGATCCGCGACTGCCACCTCGGCCCGGAGCACCCCGACACCCTCACCTCGTGGTACGGCCTCGGCGGCGGCTACTGGTCCATCGGCCGTTACGCCGAGTGCCTCGGCATCGGTGAGGCCACCCTGGCCGCTCGCCGGCGCATACTGGGTGTCGAACACCCGGACACGCTGCAGAACGCGAGCAACATCGCGGTCGGCTACCGGGAAATGGGCCGGCACGAGGAGGCCATAGCCCTTAGCGAGGAGACCCTGGCCGTCCGGCGCCGTGTCCTCGGGCCGGACCACCCCGACACCCTCCAGTCCTGCAACAACCTGGCTGGCTGCTACCGCGCTGTGGGCCGCCACGCGGAGGCGATCACGCTGTACGAGCGGACCCTCACCGCTCGTCGGCGCACCCTCGGCGACGACCACCCCGACACTCTCCAGTCGTGCAACAACCTGGCGGGCGGCTACCAGGCGGTCGGCCAGCACGTCGACGCGATCGCGCTGCACGAGTCGACCCTCGCCATCCGTACCCGCATCCTCGGGCCGGAGCACCCGGATACGCTGCACTCGATGTCGAACCTAGCGGTCGCCTACGAGGCCGTCGGCCGGATCTCTGAGGCGGCAACCTTGCATCAAGCGACCCTGGACGGGCGTGAGAAGACCCTCGGCCCTCAGCATCCGGACACCCGGCGCGCGGCGCGAAGACTCGCCGTGCTGCGGCACGGTGCCGCAGCCGTAGACCAGCGAACCGGCTGAACAGGAGCACGTTCGCACTGCGGCAAGTCTTACGCCTGCGGCTGAATGAACAGCGATCGGTAGAACCGTGCCTGCACACCGCCAGGAGGCTCCGTCTGCGCCGAGCCGGCAATCACTCGACGACTTTCCGTCCGCAGGACGCTGCGCGGACTCGGACGTGCGGGAACGCATCGACATCGACAGTGCCCGGCGCCACGCCGCTAATCAGCGGCGCAGCACGACGAGAGTCGGACGACGGCGCACCGCCGCAGCTCGATCGTCCTCGCCAGGGCCGCTGCGGCGGTGGGGCCCCTGGCCCGGGTACCGGCCCTCGGCGGGCATCCAACTCGTTGACACACGGCAAGCTCTACTGTTCGCCGTCGGAGTCGATCCCGCGCCGCAGCTGTCGGCCCCGCGGCTCCGCCCCGCGTGGGGTACAGCTGAGGGACCATCGTGGACGACACGACCGGGATGCCCAACCGAGCTAGGCCGACCGTAGGAGGAGACGGTGATCGACCGATTGGACAAATGGAACTGTCGCCGACCGGCTGCGCCGCCATGACGTCGTTGACAGGCATCGACGAGCATGTTGCCAGGGCGTAGAGAAGAGCCGAGTTTCCCGAGGTCAGGATCGTGAGCCAGTGGGCGGTGCTCCCAATCTGCTCCCAATTTAAGGGGCCAAAAGGCAAAAGCCCGTTACCGGCGGTTCCGGCGACGGACTTTTGACCTGCATACATCCAAGGTGGGCGATACTGGGATCGAACCAGTGACCTCTTCGGTGTGAACTCTCGGCGAGCGGGTCGGATCGGGCTCGATGCGAGGTCAACCAGCCTGATGAGGCGCTTCTCGGCTCGGTTCGGCCGGCATGGTTGCTGTACTTCGCTGCTGTACTTCTTGTCCGCGTGTATCGCTGCTCAGCCGACCCCGAGCGTGGCAGCAAGCTTGGCGATCGTGGTCGGGGCGCACGGGTCGCGGGTAATCTCGGCGAGGATGTCCCGGGCGACGGGCCGATACATGATCTCGGCCGGCGCGGTGCGCTCGGCCTCGGTCAGCAGGCGAGCCGCGTTGCCCACGTCCCCGGCGTGTAGGTGGGCGCGGGCGACGTCGAGCAGGTGCGCGGCACGGTGTTCGGCGGGTAGCCACCGCCAGCCGGAACGCGCCGTGGCCTTCTCGTGCCGGGCGATCGCCGCACGAGCGTCGCCGACCTCGACGGCCACTGCGGCGCGGGCCAGGTCAACGGCGGTGGGCCCGAACCCGGTGCGGTGATGGTCGCACCCGTCACCGACCTGCTCAGCCATACCGGCGGCCTCGTCGAGCAGTTCACCGGCGGCGGACTCGTCACCGTCCTGCGCCGCCGCCTGACCGGCCTGGATGAGCAGCGTCCCGCACAGAGACAACTCCCCCGGTGCGCCGTACTCGATCACAGATGGAGCGATCCGGTACGCGGCACTGAGCATCACCGACCTCGCCTCCCGCGCCCGACCGAGCGCGCGCAACACCTGACCGAGCTGGACGGCTGCGCCGGCTACCAGATCCCGGTCGCCGGTGGCGGCCAGCATTGCCCGATCCACGGCCAGCCACGCCAGCTCGGCGTCACCGAGCTTGACCAGCAGAGCGGCGGTGACCCGGTACGCCTCGACCAGCGGCAACCGACCCGAGCCCCGATCGTCAACATAAGTACGCTGGGCGTTGATGAGCAGGTCCGGCACCAAGTCGACCACCTGCGGATAGCGGGCGTACTGGAAGGTGGTCCACGCGTATCCCACATCCCGCAGCATCCGATCCACCGGCACCACCGGGCGGCCTGCCAGCCTGTCCAACGGGATTTCGTAGCGGGACAACGCTGCTCTGATCCGGTCGACCCCGTCGCCGCGACCCTTGGCCTGGACCGGTGGGGCGTCCTGGCCGACAAGGGCAGCGGTATCGACGCGGAGCACACGGGCGATCTCCTGAAGCGTCGACAGCTTGTCCAGCCGCCGCACGCCGCGCTCGACCTTGTCCACCCAACTCTTCGACTTACCGAGCCGGTCGGCGAACACCTGCTGCGACAACCTCCGCCGACCCCGCCAATACGCCACCCGCCGCCCCACCGGCAACACCTCAACGCTGCCCACGACGCCACCACCGATCCGGCACCGCCCGGGTGGTCTCCTCCACCGGAATCCGATCCGCCTCCGCCTGGGCGAGAAGCCGCTGCTTCGCCGCCTCCCGCTCGGCCTCCTGGATCTGCTCGCCCCGGCTCACCGCCGACTTGTCGCGCTTACCCGCCATGTCTCGCCTCCCGTCACCCCAGGTGGCGGAGAAGCTACGGAAGGCCAGGGACCGGGCCCATGGCCAGCGGACATGTCACCGTGACATGGGACGACTCGACCAGCGCGAATGGCCGCCATACGCTCGTGTCTCGAACACCACGGGTAGTCGGAATGCGACGCTGGGAGCCGCCGTGCCGCTCGATCCGCTTCGAATACCAGAGGACGCATGGTCACACGGCGAGGTGCTGACCGCCCTGGCCGCCCGCGACGTCGGCGGACTGTTCCGCTGGATCACCAGCTTCACTGGCGCGAGTCAGAGCCGGATCGGAGCCGCCGTCGGGCTGGAGCAGGGCTACGTCAGCCGGATCATGGCCGGACGCAAGGTCAACTCGATCGACGTCCTGGAGCGGATCGCCGACGGATGCCGGATGCCCGACCAGGCGCGAATCGCGATGGGCCTGGCACCCCGACAGGCCACACTGCCGCCCGCACCGGCCGGGCTCACCTCCGGCCGGCCCAGCCAGCCACCGGCCAACCGGACCTGGCAAGACGACGTACGCAGTGCCACAGAGCTTTGGCGAGGTGACGTGAACCGTCGAGACGTACTCCGGCAGGTGGCCTTCACTTCCGCCGGCTACACCCTGCCGGCGTTACGCTGGTTCACGGCCCCCGATCCGGCCCCGGTGACCCAGCCCGGCCGCAATACCGTCGGTCAACCGCAGATTGACACCATTCGCGCGATGACCGCGACCTACCGCGGGCTGGACAACCAGTACGGCGGCGGACACGCCCGCGACACCGTGGCCCGCTACCTCCACCAGGAGGTGACCCCACTGCTCATCGACGGCCGATACGACCATCGCACCGGTCAACGGCTGCTCAGCGCCGCAGCCGAACTGGCCCAACTCGCCGGATGGCAGGCGTACGACACAGCCGAACACGGCATCGCCCAGCGGTACCTCACCCTCGCCCTGGACTTCGCCCACGCCGCCGGTGACAACGGCCTCGGCGCGGAGATCCTCGCCGCGATGAGCCACCAGGCCACCTACCTCGGCCACACCACCACCGGCCTCGACCTCGCCCGCGCCGCCGGCCAAGCCGCCCGCCGCGCCGGGGTCCCCGTCCTGGCCGCCGAAGCCCACGTCATGGAAGCTCACGCCCTGGCCAAGGCCCGTAACGAACGAGCCTGCGCCGCCGCCCTGCACCAGGCGGAACAAGCCCTCGACCGGGCCGACCGCAGCACCGAACCGCAATGGCTCAGCTACTTCGACGAGGCATACCTGTCGGCCAAGTTCGGCCACTGCTTCCACGCCCTCGGCCGCAACACCCACGCCGAACGCTTCGCCGCCCGATCCCTGCGCATGGACAACCGCTACGTACGCGGCAGAGCCTTCAACCTCGCCCTGCTCGCCAACATCCATGCCCAGCAGGGCGAAGTCGAGCGGGCCTGCACCACCGGTGCGGAGGCGCTCAGCCTGACCACCCAGTTACGCTCCGCCAGAGCGGTCCGCTACCTGCGCGAGCTGCAAACCCATCTCGCCCCACGCCGGCGGCTACCCACGGTTCGGCACTTCACCGGTCGCGTCGACGCCACCCTCGGCCCACGGCGCTAACCGTCGCAGCTCTCCCCTGGCCTTCCGCGCGACCAGCTCCAGCACCGCGATTACAGTGCCGGCACCCACGATCTCGCCCTGAGTCGCAAGCCGGTACGCCTCTTCTAGCGGAATCCAGGCGACCTGCTCAGCCTCGTTCACGTCCACCGGCGTGCCGATGTGCTCGGCCTGCCGGGCCAGGAACAGCAGATTCTCGGCGTCGGCAGTACCAACCCATGGCTGGAAGGACAGCAACGGCTCGACCCCCACAGGGCGCCAACCGGTTTCCTCCTCGACCTCCCGCACCGCACACGCGGCCGGCTCCTCCTCGCCATCGACATAGCCGCCGGGCAGTTCCCACACCCACCGGTCGAAGACGAACCGGTGCCGTCGCATCAACAGCAGTCGCTCCTGGTGGTCGAGGACGGCCACCATGGCCGACCGGGGAGCCCGGATCACGTACTGCTCAAAGCGGACCCCGTCAGGCAGCTCGACCTCGGCGATGCTCAGCCGCGCCCGCCTGGTGTCATCCACGACCCGCTCGCCGTGAATGGTCCACCGGGTCAACTCCGTCGACTGCTTCTCCACCATCCCGCCAGTATCCGCACGCGCCCCCTCACCATGCTCGACAGGTAGCACCTGCTTCCCGCACTACCCGGCCACCCGACCCCTCGCTTGTAAGCTCTGTGCGGACCGTCCGAAGTCGTCTGACCGCCTTCGCGACCTCGGACGGTTGTCCGCGTCCGGCCGCTGCCGACCGTCCTCGTCCTGGCCGGTTGCTGTCGCCGTTGCTGTCGACAGCTACCCCCCGCTGCGATCCTGTCGGCTGATACGGGCCGCACGCCGGCTGACTCTGCCGGCATACTCTGCGGGTGCGCGCGCGTCGCGGCGTCTCTCGTCATCGTGGTCATTCGTCCCGCCGGATCCCGGGAGCTGTACGCCGCCGCCCGAGTCCGTGTTGGCCGTCATAGGCTCCGACTCCAGGCTCGGCATAGCCAGCTCTGGTCTGTCGGCTACACGACAAACGGTCACCTGGTCGCATTGGGTGGGCCACAGTAGGTGATTCGCCGAGGAGACGCTTCCTCGGCGAGCAGTGCATCCAGCCCGAACGACTAGAGCAGGTGCCGCCTTGGTCTCAGAGGTAACCGGCGTGACCGCAGCGGGTCTTGTCGTGACAACCAAGCCTACCGATGACGCCGGAGCCCGCACCTACGACCAGTTCGACTGGCAGGCGGCCATGGCGTCCGCCGACGGCCTTCGACTGTACCTAGACAATCTCAGCGAGAACGGTGTACTCGCACCCCGGGATTGCCGGATCCTATGTGAATATCATGAAGACTGGGCGGCCCTCGATGAGGAGGATGCGGAGCTCGTATCAGCAAAACATCCGGGGACATCGTACGGCGCCTATACCACGATGAACGCGCTCGTCAATGAAGGTGGCATCGGACATCTCTTCGAGCGCTGGAAGTCGATGGATGGCAAGCCGGCGTGCCGACTCGTAACGACCGGCGGTCTGGCACCAGGACCGGCCCAAGGTCTTCTCGCGGCAGCCGAAGCGATGAGGGCACAAAGGCTCGCGGGCTCACCGCTAGACACTGATGGCGAACATGCAGAAATAGTCACGAACTTCGCTCGCGAGGTATTCAAACGCCAAGCCAAGTCGAAAAGGGAAGGAACCTCTCCCGCCCCGGAGCCCAATGGCGAGGATAGGGACGAGGTAGCGAGGTTTCTTTCCGGCCTAACCTTACAGTGCTCACAACCCGCGCGAACCTACATCGCCTACGCCGCCCCTAGCATGTATGTCGCTCCTGTATTAATCCGACTCGGAATACAAGTGTCCGCGGACTCGATTTGGGAGGCCGTGCTGTCGCTGTTCAGGGCGCGGATGCGCGCGGCCGGGCCAAGACCTACCGGAGCACTTCCGGAGGTCATTTCAGTTCGGGCAGATAGCCAGACTCCTACCGCCGCCGAGGCCGAGCGTCGCTTAGCCGACCGGATCGTAACGCTCGCCGACATCGATGTAGCAATACGGACAGCAGTCGCCTATCCCGACGGATACCGCCCGCTCGCGCGACTCCCACGCTCTACGAGGCTAGCCGTAAAAATGTCGGTGGGTGGATGCTCCGACAATAGTATTGAGCGAGCCGAGCAGTTGCGGATTGACTATCAGGACTACTGGCGGTCTAAAACGAATGATGAGCCAACTTCCCGGGTAGAGCAAAGTCGCTTGCGTCGCCTCCTGCTAAAGGTAAGTGACGCCGCCACCAGCAGTTCACGGACCTCCAACGGTGCCTGGGGTGGCCGATTCTGGGAGGAGTTTCAGGACCGACTCAGCAAGCTGCCCGTAGAGGCCTTGCCAGGCGAGCTGGACGAAGATCTTCTCCTCGGCGGGGCTGCTGACCTTGCCAACCGCTGTCAAATCTGGTTTAGCAACAGCTTTGATGTAGAGGAAGAAATCGCCCGTCTCCGTGCTCGCCGAGGTGCCGCATGATGGCTGACCTCGATGCGGGATTCGAACTCGCGCTCCTGCGAGAGGACCTCGCATACCACCAGGCGCGCATACTACTGCTTGTTGATGCAGTATGTGCTGCGCCAGGTCACGCGCGAAAGCTGGACGGGCTCACCAAACTTGCCAAACTAGACTTCCTCCTCCGGTACCCTGCGCTAGCACCACAGGTCTTGACGAATCTCCGAACTGCGGACCCTCGATTGCACTTATCTCTTGAAGACCAAGCCGACCCCACAGACGTCGAGTCTCCCATGACCCGCTACAAGTATGGCCCATGGGATGACAGGTATTACTCCATAATAGGAGCGCTCGTGGGCCGAGGGTTGCTCCGTTATGTACGAGGCAGAAAGGGAAGCGTGGCTCTCGCAACCACGACTGCCGGAAAGCATCTCGCCCGCCAAATGCAGGCAAGCGAACAATGGTCCGAGATCGCCGATAGGTGCCACGCCGTAGCGGAAGCGTCCTCGGGGCTGACGGGAAACGCTTTGAAGGAAATCATTTACGGGCGTCTGGCAGATCTCATGGATCGCCCGCATCGACAGGTGATTAGATGACTACCAAATTCCGACTCAATTCCGTCACGCTCTTTACCACCGAGGGCGAGGTTCATTATGATTTCACCTCCGATCTGACAGTTCTCGCCGGACCCACAGGGGTGGGAAAGACTACCCTGCTTGAGATGATCAAGTTCGGGTTCGGTGGGAACGCTCTAATTGCGCCAGTAGCGGCCGAATACGTACAGGACGTCAGCCTCGACGTGACTATCGGGCAGTCTCGGTTACGATTGACAAGGGGCATCGATAGCGAGAAGCGTGACGTTGTTCGCGTGATCGATCTCGTCCTTCAGGAGCGCCTCACCGATCATCGGGTCACAGGGGGTTCGCCAAGCCTCAATTCGCTCTTAATGTCAACCCTTGGCTTGCCCGACGACATGAAGGCTGCGGCTCGGGGCGCAAGTACGAAGGCCGGCGCCCGCATCAGCTTCGCCGACATCTTCTCTTTCCTATACATTCCTCAGTCAGAAATTAACCGAGACATTGCAAGCAGTAAGGACCAGTATCTGGACCCTAAGCGAAAGGCGGTTTTCGAACTTTTGTTCGGCCTGACAGACGCCGAGGTCCTCGCAATGCGTTCCAAACTGAACACCTTGTCAGGCGAACTTGCAGACGCTGAAAGAGAGACGAAGACGGTTCTTGAGTTCCTCCAGGCTAGTAACACGACAGGCCAGGAGGAGGCCATCCGTGCATATGAATCCGCTCAAGCGGAACAAGCCGCCGCCGAAGCGGAGCGTGACGCTCTACTTCAAGAGATAGATCCGATCACCGACCGTGAGACGCAAGTTCTCCGCGACCTGCTATCAGAAGCGGAGCGCAGCCTTGCAAGTGCCCGGTCGGACGTCGTGTCCCTGACGCGCCAGCACCGGGAATACCAGCTAGAGCGCCGCCGCGTTCAGACTGATATCGACCGGTTGATGCGCATGCGAGATGCCGGCGCAAGACTGGCTGAGATTGAATTTGTTGCGTGCCCGCGTTGTATGCAGTCTCTTCGGGAACGGGACGTGCCCGCCTCAAGTTGCAGACTGTGCCTACAGCCAGACCCTGTGACTGGTGACGTGGACCTAGATCAGTATGAGATCAGGCAGCTAGCTGCACAGCTTGATGAGATGGTCGAGCAGCTCGGCATTATTGATCAGCAGGTCGGCATGACGATTCAGGCTGTGGAAGATCGGGAGGACTTGGTGCGCAAGCTTTCCGAAGATCTAGACCTCCGGACATCTGAACGGGTTACGCCTCGCCTTCAAGCATTTACCGACGCATCCGACCGCCTTGCCTCCGCCCGCACAGAACAGCAGCATCTCGAGCTGGTTCTGCGACAATGGGACCGAGTAAATGATCTGACGGCGGTAGAAGATAGCAAACGCGAGGAGAGGGATAGAACCAAAGCGGCCATCGGAAGAGCCGAGGCCCAAATGGCTACGCGACGGGGCGAAATTCTCGACGACCTCAATGATGAGTTCTCGACGACCGTGACCGAGCTGGGGATCCCAGGTGTGAAGTCCGCTGGTATCCATCGCACGAACTATTTGCCACTTCTTAACGGGCAGAGGTTCGACACGGTGAGTAAGGGTGGAGGTATTGTTACGGCGACCCAAGTTGCGTACTGGACCTCACTCCTATCGGTAGCCCTCCGGCAGCGCGATACGCCCTATCCTGCCTTCCTGATGATTGATAGCCCTCGCCTCGCGCTCAACACCGCAGAGAGTCTAGCCGCCGCACTTTACCGGCGGATTGTCACTCAATCGGACGCGAATCAGGCCAAAGTACAGTTCATTGTCGCCGACAATGAATTGCCGGACGAGTACCGCCAGGGTTTCTCCGAAATTGTTTTCGATTATGACCAGCCTACGGTGTCGACCATTCATCACCCTGGCCGGAATGCAGTGGAGCCTCTTGTAAAGCCAGCCGCCGAGTAAGCTGGTGCGCCCGTCGCCATCCCGTGTGCCATCGACCCGCCCTCCTGGGGAGCGGGCCTCCGCCCGGCCCGCCACGTCAAGACGGCCTTGACGCAGGTTCGGACGCTGGCGGGTCGGGTGGTGGTCTGCTCGGCTTGCCCGGGTCGGTGGCAGGCGGGATGGCCTACCGCAGCCACCCACGGACCGTGACCCGCCGACGGAGCCCCGGCCATCCTGGAGCCGGAGCGCCCCCGCCGGAGGCGCAGTAACCGCGACCCTGCGACTGCCGCCAGCTCGCCGACGGGACCGACGTGCGCTTGCCTACGCCGCGCGGGCTCGTGGCCGCGCGGCCCGGCCGGCTGCCGGCCCAACCCCTCATCGGTCAACGGCCTGCGGTTCTGCTGCGGCCCGCTCGGGCTCCCCGCTGTCCGCGCCAGCCGCCGGGCGTTCGGCGTGGTCCGGCCCTGCCGCAACGCAGAGGGGCCGGGCCACGCGCCCTGGCGGCGGCGCGTGCGGCCCGCTTGTCGGGCCGCCTTGATAGACGTACAGAAAGTTCTCCCACATTGGCCGGTAGCCGGTGTCGGGTCTCAGGACGTGCGTGACAGATCGGTATCAGGACCTGCGTGACGCTCGTGCTGGCCTGCGGGTAGGCGAATCAGTAGCTGTCGGGGCTGACCTCGTGCATCGTTCCGTCTGGTCCCATGCGGTACCTCCGAGGCGGTCCCATGTTCTGTAGTGCCCACGCGTATGCGGCCTCACGGGCTGCCTGTTCCTCGCCGGACGGGTCGGTCACGCGAAAGCCATGTAAATGAACGGCATCAGCGTCGATGTCGTCGGGGGAAGGGCGGCCCTCGATGATGAAACCAAACAGCGCACGTAACGCTTCCTCGCCGAGGTCGAGGGGATGAAACGGCAGCGGGTAGGGGTCCTGGTTGTGCCAGCCTGGTACGGGCTCGACGGGATGTTCACCGGCCCAGTACGGCAACTCGAAGTCGTAGGGCTTGCCGATGTTCTCCTGGATGCCACCATCAGGCGACAGGCTCAGCGATCTGACCAGCACGCCGTCCTCCCATACCGCGAAGCCGAGCCAGTCCACGCCCGAGTGCATCCCGTGGATGATGATTCGTCGGCCCGCTCCAGCTTCGCGCAGGTGCTCCGGTAGCTCAGACGGGCGATCGAGCATGAGCCGTCGGTCGCAGTACAGCTCTGCCCCTGCCAGCACCGTGGCGTACATGAAGTCATCTGGCGGGTAGGTGCCTTCGAACAATGTGTTGTCATCAGCGGGTTCGACCAAGTAGCCGGGGTGGACTTGTCGTACCAACGCCTCGGTCTCGGCTCGCTCCGACCGCGTCGCGCCGCGCAGCGCCGGACGGATGTCGCCGTCGGCGAACGCCAGTAGGGCTGTCTTCGCGCCCACGTCGCTCCCTCCAGTTCTGCGGCAGGCCGCCTCTCACACGCCACCTAGCGGACAGGATCGTCTAGCCGAAGGTGTCACAGACGTCCTGAGACCGATCTGTAACCGAGATCCTGATACCCGACATGGCCGGTAGCCGGTCCGCCCTCGCTCGGCACCGAGGTTCACGACGGGTTGACGCGTCGGCACCCGGTGCTACTCTGGCGGTCGTCGAGCACGCCAGTGCGGCCTTCCTGCCGGATCGCTGGGCTTGACCACGGAGATGCTGAGCGGCCTTCCTGCCGCTGATGCGGGCCAGATCCCGCCGGTTCTCGATCACGTTGGCCGCGATGTCGGCCCGGAATCCGCTGAGTGGCCCAACACGGCCTTCCCGCCGTCACGATGGCCCGGATTCGCATTCCCTCGACGGGTGGGGTCCGCCTGCGGCAACCCGCCGGACACCGACTCACAGGCACCCCACCCGTTCCGGCCTCACCCAGCACGGCAACCGGAAGGACCACACCCCCACGGCGGTCAGCCACACCCGCCCTCCGGCGTCAGCCGCCCTCCACGGCGGTGCCAGGAGACACCACGAACACCACCGACGGACAGCGTTCCGGCCACCGGTGGCGTTTCGTCGCCCGTCCCTGCCACCCGCCCTGAGGAGAGATCGTGTCCACCCTGCACCGTCCCGGCGTCGCCGCCGGTCGTGACGCCCAGGCCCTGCACCGGGCCGCCACCCCCGACTATTTCGGCTGGTTGGAGCACACCCGGACCGCCGGAGGTTGTGCCCGTCCGATCCGGCTGACCGGCACCATGACCGCCGTCGACCGGGACACCGGGCGGGTCCTGGGCGAGCAGCACACCGACGCGCTGCCCGATCGGGTGCTCTACAAGGCGTGCGGCAACCGGCGTGCCGCCCAGTGCCCGGACTGCTCCTGGGTCTACGCCGGTGACGCCTTCCAAGTCGTCCGCTGTGGCCTGACCGGCGGCAAGACCGTCCCCGCCACGGTGGCCCGGCACCCGGTCGTCTTCGCCACCTTCACCGCGCCGTCGTTCGGGCCGGTCCACCACCGGCACTTACCCCGGCACACCTGCACCGACCGGCGGCGCTGCGACTGCCGACCGGCCCCCTGCCACGCCCGCCGTGACGCCGTCACCTGCCCGCACGGGCGGCCCGGGGCCTGCTTCGTCCGTCACGACTCCGCCGATCCGCAGCTCGGTCGGCCGCTCTGCCTGGACTGCTACGACCACGATCACCAGGTCGTCTGGAACGTCTTCGCCGGTGAGCTGTGGCGACGCACCAAACAGGCCGTCGAACGCCAGCTCGCCGCCCTCTGCAACCGGCGCGGCATCCCGAGGGTCGAGGTCGTCACCGACTCGGGCCGGGTTCGGCGGGTGCCGCCGGTGCGGGTGTCGCACGGGAAGGTCGCCGAGATGCAGCGCCGGGGCGCGGTGCACTTCCACGTCCTGCTGCGTCTCGACGGGGTCGACCCCGGTGACCGGCACGCCCTGGTCCCGCCACCGGCCGGGATCACCGTGGACGACCTCGACGCCGCCGTGCACGCCGCCGCCCGGCAGATCGTCTTCGCCACCGCGCCGCATCCCGACCGGCCGCAGGGTTGGGCGGTCGCCTGGGGTGAGCAGGTGGACGTGCGCCGTATCGGCACCGGTGACGGGGACGTGACCGACGCCAGGGTGGCCGCCTACCTGGCCAAGTACGCCACCAAGGCCACCGAGGTCACGGGCCACTGCTCCACCCGGCTCACCTCGGGCACGGTCGACGCCTACGCCGACCCGGAGGGCGACCACCTAGCCCGGCTCATCGACGCCTGCTGGCGACTCGGCCGCCCCACCCGGCACCGCACCAGCGACACCGCCGCTCAGGCCGACGACCGTCAAGGTGTCCTTGACACCACACCCGATGTCTACGGCGGGCTGCGACGGTGGGCGCACATGCTCGGCTACGGCGGTCACTTCCTCACCAAGGCTCGCCGGTACTCGGTCACCTTCGGGCTGCTCCGCGACACCCGCGCCACCTACCGCCGCGCCGATGACAGCTCCGTCACCGTCGGCACCCTGGCCTTCGTCGGTTCCGGATGGCTCACCGACGGGGACGCGCTGCTCGCCAACACCGCCGCCGCCCAGCACCGGGAACGCAGCCGCGTCGGCCGGGAGGAACTCGCCCACGAGCTGTGGTCGGGGGTGGCGGCGTGACCCGACCCCTCACCCCGCGCTGGTACTCCCCCGCCGAGGTCGCCGTCCTACTCGGCTTCGGCATCTCCAAGGTCAAGATGAAGATCGCCACCGGTGAGCTGCGCTCCATCAAGGACGGCAAGTACCGCCGCATCCTCCCCGAATGGGTCGACGACTACATCCGCGACCAGATCGACCGGCAGGAGGCCGCCTGATGCCCGCCCGTGCCCGCGCCAACGGCGAAGGCTCCATCTTCCCCTACCGCAACGGCTTCGCCGCGTACGTCTGGGTCACCAAGCCGGACGGGAAGCGCACCCGCAAGTACGTCTACGGCAAGACCCGCGACGCCGTCCACGACAAGTGGATCAAACTGCACCAACAGGCCAAGGCCGGACCCGTGGCGACCAGTGTGCCGACCGTGGGCAGCTTCCTCGCCTACTGGCTGACCGAGATCATCGAGCCGAACCGGGCGCCGCTCACCTACGCCACCTACGAGACGTTCGTCCGCCGTTACCTCTCCCCCGGCCTCGGCACCAAGCGGCTCGACCGGCTCCAGGCGCGCGACGTGCAGACCTGGCTGAACCAGGTGGCCCGCACCTGCCAGTGCTGCGCCCAGGGCAAGGACGCCGCCCGCCGCAAGGAGAAGCGACGCTGCTGCGCGGTCGGCCGGTGCTGCCAGGCGGTCCCGTCGACGCGCACGGTCAGCGACATCCGGGCCGCACTTCGCGCCGCCCTCACCCACGCCCAGGCCGAAGACCTCATCACCCGCAACCCGGCCGTACCGGTCACCCTCGCCACCGTCCGCCGCCGACGGGGCAAGTCCTGGTCCAGCGACGAAGCACGCCGCTTCCTCGAATCCGCCCGCGCCGACGCCGATCCGCTCTACGCCGCGTACGCCCTGGTCCTCGTCACCGGCCTTCGCAAAGGCGAAGCCCTCGGCCTCACTTGGGCGGACGTCGACCTCGACGCCGGAGAGCTGACCATCGGGCGGCAACTGCAACGCGTACGCGGGAAGCTCCTGCACCGCGACACCAAGACCCAGGCGTCCGACGCCACCCTCCCGCTGCCCGACATCTGCCTGGCCGCACTCAAGCTGAGGAACGAGCAGCGCGACGAGGCACGGGCAGCCGCCGGTAAGGCGTGGCACGACAACGACCTGGTGTTCACCACCCGCTACGGCACGCCCATCGAGCCGCGCAACTTCCAGCGCTCCTGGCAGACCCGCTGCGACAAGGCGGCAACGAAGCCGATCACCGTCCACGACGCGCGGCGGACCTGCGCCACCCTCCTGGCCGACCTCGACGTGCACCCGCGAGTGGCCATGCAGATCCTCCGGCACGCCCGCTTCTCGGTGACGATGGAGATCTACACGCAGGTGTCCTCGCAGGCGACGAGAGACGCCCTCAAGCGTCTCGGCGAATCCCTGACGCGATGACGAACTGCTGTACTTCGCTGCTGTACGGGCAGCAGAAAGGCCACCTCCCGAAGCCGGGAAGTGGCCTTTGACCTGCGTGGGCGATACTGGGATCGAACCAGTGACCTCTTCGGTGTGAACGTCAATCCCACAAGAAGTTGAGCACTGTTCCTTGGCATCCGGTGTCGTCTCGCGCACACCGACTACGGCCCCTGCTCGCCTGATAGCGGACCGTCTCGCGCCTCTCGCTGACTTCTTGCTGACGTGTAGCGCCGGGTCTCCGCCCTCGTGACACAGCCTCGGGCGGACCTCGTGTCGCGCCGGTAGCCGACCATTAGGAAACACGTCGCCTAAAGGGGCGTACCACCCTCACAGGTGGACGCACACCCTCAGCAAGTGCAAATTCATTCATTCGCTCGATCATGCTAATGCCTTCATTGACGTCGCCACTAAGGATGAATGCCAACGCCTCCCTGTACTCCCTACTCAATGCACTTGGACCATCTACGCCCTCGACCTCAACTTCGAAACCGGCCTCTTGGAATGCCGCGATAGCAGCTCGCTCCTGCAGACTCAAGCCCCTCTGCAAAGCGAGAGCTAGACGATTCGCTAGTTCATTCAGATCCGAATCCGAATGCGCGCGTATGTGGTCGTCAACTTGGGGAGCTTCTTCGGCGCGCGAATTGACACTGACATTAGAGGTCGACCCAACGTTCGATTGCTCAACTTTTAGCTCGTTGACGAATTCGACACCCCCGCCGCCGCCGAATATCCAGTCTACCGCCCTGTCCCTTCTTCGCCGCGCCAATGAGACTGCAAGGGCAACCAAAGAAGCCGTAAGCGATAGAAGCGACAGAGCCATCGTTGCACTTACTCTAACCGCAGCTATTCCGATAACTAGCGCCCAAACGACGCCTACCACAATTAGGAACGCCTTAGCGATCTTCCGAGGCACCTTAAGCGAGCGATCCCTTTCGCTTTCCTCAGACGCTGTTTCAGGGCTGATACGCTCAGGAAGCATGCGGGGCGGAACTGGTCTAGCCAACGCTCGCAGCAAGGCGTAGCCGGCGGAGTCAGAGGTTGCTGGTCCGAGAGAATAGGCCGGGGTATCCCTCGCAAGAGCCGCAATGAGGTTATGGAGGAAGCTGTTCACTCTACCCTCCTCGTTGACCTACGCGGTTTCGCGCTTTCCGGCGCGGTTTCGGGAAGCCGCTCCCCTGGCTGGGACGGGATGGAGAATGCTTGGCTTGCGGCGTCAGTAGAGGCGACTGCTGGCGCCTGCCGCGCCAATTGCTCAACAAGCAATGGCGCTGCCACGCCTACAGCGAAGGCCCCGAATGCTTCGGTGGTCATTCCAGACTCGAAGGCAATCGCCGCAACTCCCCCGCTAATCACGAGGCGAATCGCTACTGATGCCAAGAAGGGTGACAGTGGAGGTTCACCCCGGCGCCTCCAGGGCCAGCCCTTACATCTACGAACGGCCCCAACAAACTGCAGGCCCTCAACGGCGAACGCCCCGAAACACCCCACAGCGGCGGCGATCACCCATGTCATACGTAGACAGTACCGAATGGAGCCGTTACGGCAAGTCACCGGCCCACCTCGGCCATCCCGTCTGCCGCCGACCCACACATCGTGGAGCGGGCCAGGGCCAGGGTGACAAGGTGGAGCGCCCTACCGGACGTACGACCTTGTCACCCTGGCCCTGGTCTGCTCGGCTTGCCTGGGTCGGTGGCTGGCGGGATGGCATCCCACCTCAAC
>NZ_PYPS01000046.1 GCF_003027925.1 Micromonospora sp. RP3T | reverse complement strand
ACGACCTCGCCGTGATCCGCCACTTCTGCCACCGCGTCGCGGTCATGTATCTCGGCACCATCGTCGAGATCGGTGACCGGGACGCCATCTACACCCGACCGCAGCACCCCTACACCCGGGCGCTGCTCTCGGCCATCCCCGACGTCACCACCCTCGGCCCCGCCGGCCGGATCCGCCTCACCGGCGACGTCCCCACGCCCCTCAACCCGCCATCGGGCTGCCGCTTCCGCACCCGCTGCTGGAAAGCCACCGACCGCTGCGCCACCGAGACACCCGCACTGACCACCCACGACGGCGGCACCCAACTCACCGCCTGCCACCACCCGGAGGCGGGTCCGGTGGCGGTCGGCGTCGCCGACGCCGCAGACGCGCAGGAGGTGACGGAATGAGTCTGTCCCCGGTCGAGGGTGTGGCCCTCGCCGAGATCGAGACGCCCGCCGACGGCGGTGAGCGGCGGGACGAGGAGTTCGTCGGCCGCTCGCCGGGCCAGCTCGCCCTGGCGCGGCTGCGCCGCGACCGTACCGCCCTGATCAGCGGCGGTCTGCTCGTCTTCTTCGTGCTTGTCGCGCTGGCCGTGCCGCTGATCGAGGCGCTGTACGGGGTGGGGCCGAAGGAGCAGTTCCAGAGCCGCCTCGACGGCTACGGCATGCCGCTGGGCTATGCCGGCGGCGTCACCGGCGAGCACTGGTTCGGCCTGGAACCCGGCCTCGGCCGGGACATCTTCATCCGGATGGTGCACGGGCTGCGCACGTCGCTGTTCATCGCGTTCGCCGCGGCCGTGCTGACCGCCGCGATCGGCGTGACCCTGGGCACCCTGGCCGGCTACCTGGGTGGCTGGCTCGACTCGGTGATCAACTGGATCACCGACCTGACGCTGGCCATGCCGTTCCTGATCATCGCGCTGGCGCTGATGCCGACCGTGGCGTTGCGCTTCTACGGCCAGCGGGAGGCCGTGCCGGCGTACTTCCAGATCGGGGTGCTCATCGCGATCTTCGCGCTGTTCGGCTGGACCAGCACGGCCCGGCTGGTCCGGGGCCAGATCATCGCGCTGCGCGAGCGGGAGTTCGTGGAGGCGGCGCGCGCCAGCGGCGCCGGGTTGGGGCACATGCTGTTCCGCCAGTTGCTGCCGAACGTCTGGGCGCCGATCCTGGTCGCCTTCTCGCTGGCCGTCCCGCAGTACATCACCAGCGAGGCGGCGCTGTCGTTCATCGGCGTCGGGCTGACGGACGAGACGCCGAGCTTCGGGCGGATGATCTACCGCAGCCTCGACTACCTCCAGACCGACCCGGCGTACGTCTTCTTCCCCGGCATCACGATCTTCGCGCTCGTGTTCGCCTTCAACCTCTTCGGTGACGCGCTGCGCGACGCGCTCGACCCGAAGTCGTCCCGGTAGGAGGCCGGCCCATGACGCGTTTCCTCATCCGCCGGCTGCTGTCCGCCGCGCTCACGCTCTTCGCGGTCAGCGTGCTCAGCTTCCTGATGTTCTTCGCCCTGCCGCGTGACCCGGTCACCGGCATGTGCCCGAAGAACTGCAACCCGGAGCGGCTGGAGCGGGTCCGCCAGGAGTTGGGCCTGCGCGACCCGTTGATCAGCCAGTACGCCGGCTACATGAAGGGCATCGTCACCGGGCGGGACCTGGGCAGTGCCCAGGGCGGCCGGTGCGACGCGCCCTGTCTCGGCTGGTCGTACGTCTCCAACGAGGCGGTCTCGGACACCATCGCCCGGGTGCTGCCGGTGACGCTGAGCATCGTCATCCCGGCGGCGATCCTGTGGCTGCTGCTCGGCGTCGGCCTGGGCATGGTCTCGGCGCTGCGTCGGGGTAGCTGGCTGGACCGGGCGGCGATCGGCTTCTCGCTGACCGGCGCCTCGTTGCAGCTCTACTTCGTCGGCGCGGTGCTGCTCATCGTGTTCGTCTACAACCTGCGACTGCTGCCGGTGCCGAGCTACACCTCGTTGTTCGACGATCCGCTCAAGTGGAGCAGTGGGCTGGTGCTGGCCTGGTTGGCGCTGGCCTTCCTCTTCTCCGCCATCTACGCCCGGCTGTCCCGGGCACAGATGCTGGAGACGCTGTCCGAGGACTTCGTCCGCACGGCGCGGGCCAAGGGCCTGGCCAAACGGACCGTCTACGGGCGGCACGCGCTGCGCGCCGCGATCACACCGGTGGTGACCATCGCCGGCCTGGACGTGGGCGGGGCGTTGGGCGGCACCGTGATCACCGAGACGACGTTCGGGCTCAACGGGATGGGCCGGACGGCGGTGGACGCGGTCCGCGCCGGTGACCTGCCGACCATCATGGCGACCGTGCTGATCGCGGCGGTCTTCGTGGTGCTGGCCAACGTGGTGGTGGACCTGCTCTACGCGGTGATCGATCCCCGGGTGCGACTGGGCTGAGCGTCCGGCCCGACAAAATTTTCGAAACTATTTCCTGGAGGTAGAAGATGCGACCACGTGCAGCGGCCGCCGTCGGCGGCGCCATCGCACTGGTGGTGGGGCTGGGCGCCTGCTCGGAGAACACGGGCGAAGGCACCAAGGTGGACGGCAACCGGCAGCAGAGCGGCGTCATCGCGACCGACCCGAAGGACTCCCAAGGGCCCGCGGCGGAGGTGGACGGCGCGGCCAAGGGTGGCACGTTCACCATCATCCGGGAGACCCCCATCTCCCACCTGGACCCGCAGCGGACGTACTCGTTCGCCGGCCTGATGGCCAACCCGCTCTTCGCGCGCTACCTGACCACCTGGAAGGACGACGGCAAGGGCGGCCTGGTGCTGGTCGGCGACCTGGCCGAGACCCCGGGCAAGAACGTCAACAACGACTGCAAGGTCTGGGAATTCACCATCAAGGACGGGGTGAAGTTCGAGGACGGCAGCCCGATCACCGCCAAGGAGGTCGCGTACGGCATCGCCCGCTCCTTCGACCCGGACCTCACCGGCGGCCCGACCTACCTCCAGGAGTGGCTGGCCGACACCCCGCAGTTCGACACCAAGTGGGACTTCAAGAAGAACAAGACGTCGCTGCCGCCGGGCCTGACCACGCCGGACGACAAGACGCTGCGCTTCGAGTTCGCCAAGCCCCGCTGCGACCTGCCGTTCGCGGTCTCGCTGCCGACCACCGCGCCGCTCAAGCCGGAGCAGGACACCGGCGTCAACCTGGACCAGAAGCCGTTCTCGTCCGGCCCCTACAAGATCGCCAAGAACCAGGTGGGTGTCCAGCTCACGCTGGACCGCAACCCGAACTGGGACGCGAAGACCGACCCGGTCCGCCACCAGTACCCGGACCAGTTCGTGTGGACCTTCGGCCCGACGCAGGACGCCGCGAACAACCGGGTGATCGCCGACAACGGCGCCGACCAGAGCGCGCTGGCCTTCAACTCGGTGCCGCCCTCGCTGGTCGCGAAGGTGGCCGGTGACCCGGCGCTGAAGTCCCGGACGCTGCTCTCCCCGACGCCGAGCGCCAACCAGCTCGTGATCAACACCCAGCGGGTCAAGGACCTGAAGATCCGCCAGGCGCTCAACTACGCGATCGACCGGGAGGGCCTGGTCAAGGCGCTCGGCGGCCAGACCGTCGCCCAGCCGATCACCACGCTGATGCCGCCGTCGACCATCGGCTACAAGGCGTACGACGCCTACCCGGCGGGCGCCAACGGCAACCTGGAGAAGGCGAAGGAGCTGCTGGGCGGCCAGACGCCCGAGCTGGTCCTCGGCGTCGCGGACAACACCAACGAGCAGGTGCAGGCGGTCCAGCTCAAGGGCAACCTGGAGCGCGCCGGCTTCAAGATCACCGTGCGGAACATCCCGGACGACTCGAAGCTGGACGAGGTCAAGAAGAAGAACAACCCCTGGGACCTCTACATCGGCAACTGGGCCGCGGACTGGCCCAGCGGCGCGTCGATCCTGCCGGTGCTCTACGACGGCCGCACCATCAAGGCCGAGGGGAACAGCAACTCGTCGTACTTCAACGACGACGCGATCAACGCCGAGATGGACCGGATCCTGGCCCTGCCCCCGACCGAGCAGGGCCCGGAGTGGGGCAAGCTCGACGAGCGGATCATGAAGGAGTTCGCGCCGGTGGTGCCGCTCTACGTCGACGTGGCGTACAACGTGCACGGCTCCAAGGCCGGCGGCGTCTTCATCTCCTCCGTCTTCGGCTACCCGAACTTCGTCAACGCGTACGTCAAGCAGTAGCGCCTGACGTAGCCGGAGATCTTGGTACGGAAGTGCCCCTCGCGGGGCGATTTCGTACCAAGATCTCGCCTGGCTGAGCCCCGGACCGGTGCCACGCGCCGGCCGGGGCTCCCTCGTTTGAGGATGGCCCCCGGAGTCCTGGTGTCGGGCCTACTCCTCGTCGTCCGCCGGCCGGGGTGGTCGGTGGTCCCGGATGTAGCGCTCGACGTCCCGCTTGAGCCAGACGGCGCCGACCGACAGTTCCTGGTACGGCGCAGGGAAAGCGGGGTGCCGCCGGATCTCTCGAAACCTCGACCTGCCCACACCGAGCGTCTTCAAGATCTCGCCGGCTGCGACGAGTTCGCCCGGTCCCGTCTCCTTGGTCACGCCTTCGACGGTAGGAGCGAGCTGGCCCGACAATGTCTACGCGATTAAATAATCCCACTCATGTGGACCCGTCAAGGTTGACGGGGGGGGGTATGCGCCGGGGTGTGATGTTGGGAGGCCCTATCCCAGGAGGTCGACGTGCAGCGACACGCCCCGCTCAAGCCGATCTGGATCTGCACCGCGTGCGCCCACCCTTGGCCTTGCGGACCTGCCCGATTGGAGCTGGCCGCCCAGTACGCCAGCGAACCGCACTACCTGGCGTTGGACATGGCGGGGCTGCTGAACGAGGCAGCCGAGGATCTGACCCGGCTGAACCCGACCTCGCCCGACCCGGCGGCGCTCCACGGTCGATTCCTCGGCTGGATCCGGCACGTGACGGGCGCCCGCAGCCCGATCCGCAGCCTCGGCCACTTCGAGTGTTAATAGGGGGCCCCGCCTATGCAGAATGCGTTAACAGGGGGCCCCTCCTTACAAGTAGCGGCGGAGGAAGTCCAGCTCCAGGCGGAGCAGGCGCTCGGACGCGCCGCCTGCGGCCAGGTGGGTCGCGCCGGGCAGCGGGAGCACCGCGTGCGGTCGGCCGGTGGCCAGCAGCGCGGCGGAGAGCCGCAGCGTGTGCGCGGCCAGCACGTTGTCGTCGACCAGGCCGTGCACCAGCAGCATGGGTCGGGCGTCGGCCGGGGCGCCGAGCGGCTCGGCGGCCAGCTCCACCAGCGAGTGGTGCGCGTAGACGTCCATGCCGTCCTCCGGCATGCCCAGGTACCGCTCGCTGTACGCGGTGTCGTACAGCGCCCAGTCGGTGACCGGCGCGCCCACGATGGCGCACTTGAACAGCTCCGGATGGCGCAGCACCGCCAGGCCGGCGAGCCAGCCGCCGAACGAC
Source organism: Micromonospora sp. RP3T (assembly GCF_003027925.1). Lineage (GTDB taxonomy): Bacteria > Actinomycetota > Actinomycetes > Mycobacteriales > Micromonosporaceae > Micromonospora. The sequence continues at coordinate 52,052 of NZ_PYPS01000046.1, read as the reverse complement.
CAGCCCCGCACCGCCACCCGGTCCAGGTCCAGGTCGGGGTGTTTGCCCGCGAGCGCGGTCAGCGCGTCCACCTGGTCGGTCAGGATCACGTCCGCCACCCGGCGGTGGATCGCCTTCTCGAACGACGGCGCGATGCCGGGCGTGCCCCGGTTGTCCACGGTCACCACCGCGAAGCCCTGCTCGGCCCACCACTGCCGCTCCAGCCAGGCGCCGCGCGCCGCGACCACCTCCTGGTGGCCCGGTCCGCCGTAGACGTCCACCAGTACCGGCAGCCGGGTGCCCTTGACGTGCTCGGTCGGATAGAGCACCGCGCTGGGCAGCCGCCGGTCGGTCACCCGCACCAGCGTCGGACGCGGCGCGTACGAGCAGGTGGCGGCCAGCGAGCGCAGCTCACCCACCTCGCGGTCGCCGTGCCACACCCGCCAGCGGACCCCCGCGTGCTCCAACGAGGCGACACCCACCGCCAGCGTGGAACCGCCGAGGGCCGCGGTGTGCCAGCCCGGGTCGCTGCCCATCCGGCGGGCGTCCATCCCGCCGCCGATGGTGGTCCGCACCCGGTAGAGGTGGCGTTGGCTCGGCTCGCCCTCACTCGCCTCGACCAGCAGGTCGGCGGCCGTGTCGGGGCCGGCCGGCAGCCGCCCGACCACCCGCCGCACGTACAGCGAGGGCGGGGTGAGCAGCGTGCCGTCGGCGAACAGGCAGCGGGCGTCGTACCCGTCGTGGGCCAGCTCGCCGCCGACCAGCACCCGCCCGTCGGGCAGGTGCGCCGGGGTGCCCGGGACCGGTTCCACCCAGCGCGGGTCGGCCAGCTCGGCGTGCACCTGCGTCTCCCCGGTCCGCGGGTCCACCGCGAGCACCAGCCCGTGCTGCTGGGAGCGGCGCAGCACCGTGATCAGCGGCCCGCCGTCCGCCCACACCACCGCGCTCAGGTAGGGGTAGGTCTCCCGGTCCCAGTGCACGTCGACCCAGCCGCCGTCGAGGTCGAGCAGGTGCAGGCTGACCTCCGCGTTCGGGCCACCCGCCACCGGGTACGCCAGCGACGTCGGCGGGGTCGCCGGCTCGGCCGGGTCGTGCAGGTACCACCGGGGCAGGCGGGACTCGTCGACCCGGGCGGCCAGCACCGCGCGCCCGTCCGGGGCCCACCAGTAGCCCCGGTACCGGTGGAACTCCTCGGCCGCGATGTGCTCGGCCAGCCCCCAGGTCACGCCGCTGTCCTCGCCGGCGAGCAGGTTGTCGGTGCCGTCCGGCTCGACCACCCGGAGCTGACCCCGGCGGACTCCTTCGGCGGCGTCGGTGACGTAGGCCAGCCGCTCGCCGGTTGGGTCCGGACGCGGATCGATCACCGGCCCGACGGTGGTCACCTCGACCACGTCGCCGTGCCGCAGGTCGGCCCGGAACAGTCGCCCGGCCAGCGCGAACGCGGCCACCCGGCCGGTCGCGTCCAGCGCGTACCCGCCGATGCCGCCGGCGCTGAGCCGCAGCCGCTCGCGCAGCGCCCGCTCGCCGGGGGCCGGCCGGGCCGGTTCCGCGTCCGCGCCGAGCAGCACCGCCGGGTCGGCGACCAGGCGTTCCTCGCCGGTGTCGACGTCGAGCAGCCAGAGCGCGTCGGCCGGGTCCTCCGGGCCCGCGGAACGCAGGAAGAGCACCCGGGAGCCGTCACCGGCGACGGTCACGGCGCGCGGCGCCCCCAGGCTGAACCGACGGGTACGGGCGGCCAGCTCGGGAAAGTCCACGCCTGCAGATCGTAGGCGGGCACCGGGCGTGATGTGGCCGACCTGGGCGGACGCATGACCGTCGGACGGGCAGGACCGCCGGTTAGAGTGACGGGCGTGACGACGCTGCCCGACCGACGCCTGCTGCTGGTCCACGCGCATCCCGACGACGAGTCGATCGGCACCGGCGCGACGATGGCGCACTACGCCGCCGACGGCGCCCACGTCACGCTGGTGACCTGCACGCTGGGTGAGGAGGGTGAGATCCACGTGCCGGCGCTGGCCGGGCTCGCCGCGGCCGAGGCCGACCAGCTCGGCGGCTATCGCATCGGCGAGCTGACCGCGGCCTGTGCCGCGCTCGGCGTCACCGACCACCGGTTCCTCGGCGGCGCGGGCCGCTACCGCGACTCCGGGATGATGGGGATGGCCACCAACGAGCACCCGCGGGCGTTCTGGGGCGCCGACCTGGACGCCGCCGCCGGGCACCTGCTGGAGGTGATCCGCGAGGTCCGCCCCCAGGTCGTGGTCACGTACGACCCGAACGGCTTCTACGGCCATCCCGACCACATCCAGGCGCACCGGGTGACGATGCGGGCGGTGGAGCTGGCGGCGGCCGAGGGGACAGCCCCGGCGAAGGTCTACTGGACGGCCATGCCGCGCAGCGTGCTCGACGCCGGCCTGGAGACGTTCACCGAGTCGTCGGACAATCCCTTCGCCGGCATCTCCAGCGCCGACGAGCTGCCGTTCGGCACGCCGGACGCGCAGATCGCGGCGCGGGTGGACGCCACCGAGCAGCACGCCGCCAAGGAGGCAGCGATGCGCGCCCACGCCACGCAGATCCCGGCCGACTCCTGGCTCTACGCGATCGCCGGCAACTTCGGCGCCGAGTTCATGGGGGTGGAGTACTTCACGCTCGCGGTCGGCGAGAAGGGGCCCGGCGGCGGCCGGTACGGCTGGGAGGACGACCTCTTCGCCGGGCTGGCGCTGGACGGGTCGGACCGTGCCCCGGTCGCGGCCGGTCTGCGGTGACGTCGCCCGCCGCGCCCGTGTCGGTCCTTCCGGAGCAGCAGCCGCCCGCACCGCCCAGCGCGGTGGAGCGGGCGCTGGACCGCGCGCTGCGGGTGGCCGGCGGCGTGGTGTCGGTCTGGGCCGGCGCGCTGTTCGCGCTGCTCGATCTGATCTTCGCCACCTGGGCCTGGGCGGCGGTGCAGGGCCGGTCCGGGGGCGCGCAGGCGCTCGTCGGCATCGGGCTGGCGGTCGCCGGGATCGCCGCGGTGGCGGCGTCGACGGTGCTGCTGGGCTGGTTCGCGCACCTGTCGACGGGCAGCCGGTGGGGGGTGGCGCTGGCCGCGCTGCCGTGGTTCCTGGTGATCGTGGTGGGCGGGTTCCGGACCACCGAGGGCGATCTGGCGCTCGCCGGCGACAACGTGCTCGGCCTGGCGTTGATCGTCGCCGGCGCGGTCACCTTCGCGGTGCTCGGCTTCCGGCACGTGGTGACGCCACCGGCGGTCGACCGCTGAGGTGCTGACGCGGCACCGGCGGCGGTGGTAGACATTCCTGCCAGAGGCTCGCCGCCGGGGCGGGCGGTACGTGCGGGAGGCGTGCGATGGGTCAGCGGTGGCGTGCGGTCGGGGTGCTGACGGCCGCGTTGTTCGCGGTCAACGTGGTGGCGCGGCTGGTCATCAAGTTCGCCTTCCCGGACGACGACACCGCCACCAGCCGGGTCTCGCTGGTGATGTTCCTGGCGATCGGTCTGGTCCTGGCCGGCGTGTCGTTCCGCTGGGGCGCCGACCGGCCGGTCGGGCACTGGGCCGGTGACCTGGCCGTCACGGTGGTGGCGGCGCTGGCGCTGACCGTCTTCGTCGGCCCGCTGCTGGTCGGGGAGAACCCGTTCGGCGGGGGCGCCGGCCTGTTCTTCGCCCAGATCTGGCTCTACCTCGCGGCCACCGCGGCCGGGGTGCTGGTCGGCTACCTGACGCTCACCGCGCTGGGCCGTGACTTCCGCTCCCGCCAGCTCAAGCGGTACGCCGAGCTGAAGGCGTCCCGGCCCCGCCGGATCGTCCGCCGCTGACGTCAGGGTGCCACCCGGGTCAGGTAGGTGTGGTGGGTGGTGAAGCCGAGCCGGTGGTAGAGCGCCACCGCGCCGACGTTGCGCTGCTCGACCTGGAGGAACGCCCGGGTGGCCCCCTCGGCCGCGGCCCAGCCGGCCAGTGCGCGGACGACCGCGGCGGCGTACCCGCGCCGGCGGGCCTCCGGCAGCACTTCGAGCAGGCTCACCCCGAGCCACCGCCCCCCACCGGTGACGGTGCCGCGCCCCACCGCGAGCAGTCGGCCGTCGACCCGTAGCTCGGCGAAGCGGATCCGGTCCACGGCGGTGAGCACGTGCCGCGCGGCCTCCGGGAGCCCGCCCTTGCGGTCGGCGGCGATCGCCAGCCAGTCGTCGGTGGGCGCGACGGCCAGCGCCACCGGCGGCAGGTCGGCGGTGGGCGGCGGATCGGTCCGCTCCGGCGCGGTCGCGTCCGGCGTCGACCCGGGCGGCGGGGCGGTCAGGGTGGTGAGCGGCACGGTCTGGACCAGCACCGGCGGGCGGGCCGTCCAGCCGCGCGCGTCGAGTTCCGCGCCGACCGGGGCGGCCAGCGGCAGCGGCGTGTTCACCAGGGCCGGCTGGCCGAGGTCGGCGTACCAGCGCTGCACCGCGTCCAGCGCCGCCGGCAGCGGCCGGTCGGGGTCGCCGATCGGGAGCGCGCTGTTCGCCCGGCCGGTCCAACCGGCCGCGGAACGCAGCCGCCAGTCGCCGAGCCGGCCGCGAACCGGGGCCGGCCACGCCTCATCGCTTGCGCTTTCCAGGTCGACCACGGCGGCGGCGGTCGGCCGGCGAGCCGGTGGCACCCGCTTCGCCCGGTGCACCTCACCGACCGGCACGCGGAGCGGGCCACCGGCCGTGACCAGCGTAATGTGCGTCTCAGTCAGCTCGACCAGCTCGCCGAGCGCGTCGGAGAACAGCGGCCGGCCCTCCCGGATCCCCACGATCCGGCGGACCACGATCCGGTGTCCCACATCCTGCTGTCGGAGCACGATCGACCTCCTCCCCGGCGAGATACTAGGCTCTTACCGTTGCGGATGATCGCGACGAGTCTTGCGGAGGAGAAGACCGGTGACCTACATCATCGCCGAGCCGTGCGTGGATGTGCTCGACAAGGCATGCATCGAGGAGTGCCCGGTCGACTGCATCTACGAGGGCAATCGGATGCTCTACATCCACCCCGACGAGTGCGTCGACTGTGGGGCCTGCGAGCCGGTCTGCCCGGTGGAAGCGATCTTCTACGAGGACGACGTGCCGGAGCAGTGGAAGGACTACACCGGCGCGAACTACGAGTTCTTCGAGGACCTGGGTTCGCCCGGGGGCGCCTCCAAGATCGGCAAGGTGGAGAAGGACGCCACCTTCGTCGCCGCGCAGCCGCCGCGCGGCGAGGACCACTGAGCCGGTCCGCGCCGGTTTCGGCACGGCTGCCCGAGTTCACCTGGGACACGCTGGACGCCGCGGCCGCCACGGCCGCGGCGCACCCGGACGGTCTCATCAACCTCTCCATGGGTACGCCTGTCGACCCGGTGCCACCGCTGATCCGGCAGGCGCTGGCCGACGCGTCGGACGCGCCCGGCTACCCGCTGACCGCGGGCACGCCCGCCCTGCGGGACGCGATCGCGGCCTGGGTGGCCCGAGCCTGCGGCGCGGGCGTCGACGGGTTGGGTGTGTTGCCGACCATCGGCTCGAAGGAGCTGGTGGCCTGGCTGCCGACGCTGCTCGGGCTCGGCCCCGGTGACGTGGTCGTGGTGCCGACCGTCGCGTACCCGACGTACGAGGACGGGGCCCGGCTGGCGGGCGCCACGACGGTGCGCAGCGACTCGTTGACCGCGCTCGGCCCGGACCCCCGGGTCCGCCTGGTCTGGGTGAACTCGCCGGGCAACCCGACCGGGCGGGTGCTGCCCGCCGCTCACCTGCGCAAGGTGGTCGAGTGGGCCCGGGAGCGCGGCGCGGTGGTCGCCAGCGACGAGTGCTACCTGCCGCTGGGCTGGGACGCCGAGCCCGTCTCGGTGCTGTCCCCGCAGGTGTGCGGCGGGGACTACACGGGCGTGCTGGCGGTGCACTCGCTCTCCAAGCGCTCCAACCTGGCCGGCTACCGGGCCGGCTTCGTGGCCGGTGACCCGACGCTGGTGGCCGAGCTGCTCAAGGTGCGCAAGCACGCCGGGATGATCGTGCCGGCACCGGTGCAGGCCGCCATGGTGGCCGCGCTCGGCGACCAGGCGCACGCCGACGCCCAGCGGGAGCGCTACCGGGTGCGGCGGGAGAAGCTGCGGGCCGCGTTCACCGGCGCCGGCTTCACGGTCGAGCACTCCGAGGCCGGGCTCTACCTCTGGCTGACCCGCGACGAGGACTGCTGGGACACGGTCGACTGGTTGGCCCGACGGGGCATCCTGGTGGCCGCCGGCGTCTTCTACGGCCCGGCCGGCGCCCGACACGTCCGGGTGGCCCTCACCGAGTCCGACCCACACATCGACGCCGTAGCCGGCCGCTTGGAAGGCGGGGCCCCCGCTTAACGCTTCCGGTAGAGGCGGGGCCCCCGCCCAACGTTTCCGTTGGGCGGGGGCCCGCCTGACACCGAGCGCCCCGCCGGCGTGCCTGGCGATATCCTCGGCGGGACTTCCCGCGGGGCCACCCGGGCTCCGCCGACGACGCGGACCCGAGGTGCACCGATGGTGGGCGAGGCGGGCGGGCTGGCACGCGCGGCGGTGGTCGGCACCGGGCTGATCGGCGGCTCGATCCTGCTCCGGCTCCGCGACACCGGGCTCGGCGTCACCGGCTGGGACCCGGATCCGGCCGTCCGGGGGCAGCTACGCGAGCGGGGCGTCGCGGTCGCCGACACCGTCGAGGAGGCGGTGGCCGGCCGGGACGTGGTGTTCGTCTGCGGCCCGCTGCCCACGCTGCCCACCACGCTGGCCCGGGTGGCCGCCGCCACCGACGACCGGTGCGTGCTCACGGACGTGGGCAGCGTCAAGGCGGAGGTGGCCACCGCCGCGACCGCGCAGGGGCTCGGGCACCGGTTCGTGCCGGGGCACCCGATGGCCGGCGCGGACCGGGCCGGGCTCGGCGCGGCCGGCCCGGACCTGCTCGACGGCGCGGCCTGGGTGCTCTGCCCGGGGCCCACCGGGCTGACCGCGTTCCGGCGGCTGGCCGCGCTCCTCGTCGACGTCTTCCACGCCCGGGTGGTGCCGATGTCCGCGCCGGAGCACGACGCCGCCGCCGCGCTCGCCTCGCACGTGCCGCACGTGCTCGCCGGCGCGCTGGCCGGCACGGTGCAACGCTCGGCGCTGCGCGACGCGGTGCTGGCGCTGGCCGCCGGCAGCTTCTCCGACGGCACCCGGGTCGCCGGGGGGCCGCCCGAGCGGACCGCGAACATGCTGCTCGGTAACCGGGACCGGGTGCTCGCCGAGCTGACCGGCGTCGGTGACTTCCTGACCGCGTTGACAGCCGCGCTGCGGGCCGGGGACGCCGAGGCGCTGGCCGGCCGGCTGGCCGAGGGGCGGGCGGCGCGTGCCGCGCTGCGCGGCCGGGAGTTCGGCACGCACCACCGGGAGTTCCCGGCCACGGCGGACCACGCCGGCGAGCTGGCCTACCTGCGGGAGTTGGGCGCGGCGGGCGGTCACCTGACCGGGTGCCGGGTGACGGCCGGCGCGGTCCGGTACACCGCGCACCTGCCGACCACCCCGCCGTTAGGCTGAGCGGCATGGCGGACGCACCGGTCGTGGCGGTACGCGGCGAGGCGTACCGGGAGGTCGCTCCCGAGTTGGCCCGGTTCACGGTGACGGCGGCGGTGCGGGACCGCGACCGGGAGACCACGCTGACCCGGCTGGCCGAGCGGGCCGCCGCGGTGCGGGCGCTGCTCGACGCCGCCGGGCCGACGGTGGCGCGGCGGGAGACCGGTCAGGTCAACGTCTGGCCGGTGACCAGGCGCTCGGGCGACCGGGTGGTGGCCTACCAGGGCAGTGTGAGCACCACGGTCACCGTCACCGACTTCAGCGCGCTCGGTGAGCTGATGCTCCGCCTGGCCGACCACGAGCAGGTCGAGGTGGCCGGTCCGGTGTGGTCGCTGCGGCCGGACAGCCCGGCGTACCGGGAGGTGCGACACGCCGCGATCGCGGACGCGCTGGCCCGGGCCCGGGAGTACGCGGAGGCGCTCGGTGCCCGGGTCACCGCGCTGCGGGAGTTGGCCGACACCGGCCTGACCGCGGCTCCGCCGATGCTGGCCAAGGCGGCGTACGCCCGGTCCGGCGAGTCCGTGCCGGAGCTGGAGCTGGATCCCGCGCCGCAGCCGGTGCACGCGGCGGTCGAGGCGCGGTTCACCATCAGCGACCCGGTGCTCGGCTGATGCCGCCGGCCCAGGTGTTGCCGTTGGCCGAGCTGGTCGCCCGGGCGCGGACGCTCGCCGGGGACGGCCCGCGGCAACTGCTCGGCATCGCCGGCGCGCCCGGCGTGGGCAAGTCCACGCTGGCGGAACGGATCGTCGCCGAGGTGGGCCCGGCGGCCCGGCTGGTGCCGATGGACGGCTTCCACCTGGCCGGGTCGGCGTTGCGCCGGCTGGGCCGGGCGGCACGCAAGGGCGCGCCGGACACGTTCGACGTCAACGGCTTCGTCGCCACGCTGCGCCGGTTGCGGCGGCTGGAGCCGACCTCGGTGTGGGCGCCGGAGTTCCGCCGCGACCTGGAGGAGCCGGTCGCCGGGGCGATCGAGGTGCCGCCCGAGGTGCGGCTGGTGGTCACCGAGGGCAACTACCTGCTGCTGCGGGACGACCCGTGGGAGGAGGTGCGGTCGCTGCTGCACCAGGCCTGGTTCCTCGACCTGGACGCCGAGTTGCGGCTGCGCCGCCTCACCGCCCGGCACCAGACGTACGGCAAGTCCGCGGAGCAGGCCCGCGCCTGGGCGCTCGGCAGCGACGAGGAGAACGCCCGCCTGGTCGCCGGCACGGCCGGGCACGCCGACCTGGTGGTCCGGCTGGCCGAGCCGCCGCCGGCGTGACGGCACCACCCGGCACCACCCGGCACCACCCGGCACCACCCGGAACCACCGGGCATCACCCGGCGCGGACCGGCGCGGACCGGCGCGGACCGGCGCGGCGCCACCGACCGATGACGCCGGTTCGGCGACGACGACCGGGGTGACGACGGCGGGCCGTGGGGTCAGCCGACGCCGGGCCGGGGTGAGGGCACGCTCCGGCGCAGCAGGCGGGCCACCACGGCTCGTTCACGGGCGAACTCGACCGCCTCCGGGTAGCCGCTGTGGCTGCGGATCGGCGGGTCGGCCACCTCGCCGCCGGTCGGGTGCAGCGCCTCCGGGTCGGCCACCGCCACGTCCCGCTGCCCGGCGCTGACCTGCCAGCCGAGCGGGTCGGTGTCCCGCCAGAAGTTCGTCCAGGCGACGTGGCCGCCGGGCCAGGTGACCGCCCGGGCCAGCGTGCGCAGCCGCTCCGGCCCGAAGTAGGACGGGAAGATCCGGCCGTAGAGCCGGGTGAGCTGGCAGCCGTAGGAGAAGAACCAGGTCCGCCGCCGCCACCGGCGGGGCAGCTGCAGCAGCACCGCGGCACAGATGACGGTGCCCTGGCTGTGCCCGGAGAGGATCACGCCGTCCATCCGGTCCGGGTGGTGGGGCGGCAGCGCCAGCAGCCCGGCGACCCGGGTCTGGAGTTCCGGTACGGCGCGTTCGGCGTAGCTGGGCGGGGCGAGCGGGTGTGCGGCCCGCGGCCAGAACGTGCACACGTCCCAGACCACGCCGACCGAGCGGCGGACCGAGTCGGTGCGGTAGACCATCAGCCCGAGCGCGCTCGTCACCACCGGCAGCCAGCCGAGCACCGCGTCGCCGAGTTCGGCGGCCCAGTGGATCGCGGTCTGCCACCCGACCGGGGACAGCGGGCTGGGCCGGTGGCCGGAGAGCGCGGCGGTGCAGCACAGGATGATCAGGAGCGCGGCCCCGGCCGCGAACCAGCCGATCAACCGGAGCGCGTGCTCGCCCACCAGGCGGTGCAGCGCCCGGTAGGTGCTGACGTCGCGGCAGCGGCGCAGGTCGTGCGCGGAGAGGCCGTCGGCGGAGGTCAGTCGCGCGTACTCGGCGCGGCGCAGCCGGTGCAGCAGGTACGTGGCGCGGACCAGCAGCCCGAGCAGGAGGACCAGCCCGATGACGCAGGCCAGGCCGGCCCAGAAGACGGCGAGTGGCGGCACCACGCGCCCGGGGCCGGCGGGGTCGACCGGGCCGTCGAGCCGCTCACTGACCCAGTAGAGCAGTCCGGCGCAGTACGCGACCGCCATCATCCAGCCGAATCCGGCGATGACGGCCGGCGCGCAGCCGTGCCAGGCGAGCCCGGTGTACGCGCCGAGCGGCTGGGTCGGCACGGCGGGCCGCAGGCGCGGCATGAGCAGCCCGGCGATGGCCGTCGCGATGGCCGGGCCGACGAGCATCCAGGTGTGCAGCCCGGCCGGCGCGGCCGGCAGGCCGGGCAGGCCGCGCTCGATCCAGGTCACCCCGAGCGGCAGCAGCACGGCGGCGGCGGCCGGCCCGGCCAGGGCCCGCCGGCCGGAGCGGTTCGCCGCGCCGATGGCCACCAGGAGCAGCACCTGGTAGGTGACGAGCCAGGCGAGCGCGGTCTCGTAGCCGGGCAACGGGCGGGCGGCGCGGCAGCCGGCGAGGTCCGGGACCGCCGGGCAGCCGACCGGTGGCCGGTACGTCGCCAGTGGCCGGCCGGCCGGGCCGTCCGGGAGCAGCAGGAGGACGAATGTGCCGACCAGCCCGAGCGCGGTGAGCACCGCCACCGTGATGCTCCACCGGCCGAGTGGGGTGGCGCCCTGGCGACGGGTCAGCCAGGGGCGACCGACCGCGACCACGGCGATCGTGACCACGGCGACGAACAGCACCACTGTCGGCCAGGCGACCGCGGCCCGCAGCCCGCGTGGCGGGTCCATCAGCAGCACCGCGGCGACCGGCACGGCGGCGGCGGTCACCGCCCCGGTGCACAGGTGCAGCACCGCGGCACGCCGCAGTTGCCCCTCCCCGTTCCAGAACGTCGGGTCCTGCAACGGGTTCTCCAGCGGTTCCGGCGGCTCGGCCCGGTCCGGGCGGGCGCGGGGCTCGGCCGGCATCTCCGCCTCGTACTGGTAGGTGCGCCAGGCGACCAGCCCGATCGCGCCCAGCGCGAGCAGCGGCAGCAGCAGCCCGAGGGCCAGCGCCCGGGTGTCCCGGCGCCACCAGGCGTTGCCGAGGAACTCCCACGGTCCGGGGAGCTGGCCCAGGCAATCCCGGCCCACGCACTGCCAGCCGATGAGGTCGACGCCGATCCCGGTCACGGCGATGACCAGGGTGCAGGTCAGGCTGAGGCAGAACAGCCGGATGAGCCAGGCGGTGATGCCGGAGCGGCTGGCCCACCGCTCCCGGTCCGGGTCCGCCGGGATGCCGGCCCGGGCGTGCAGCGCGACGTTCGCCAGCGCGAAGGGCAGCAGCAGCGTCCAGAGCGCGCGTTCGATGTCCCGCCGGGTCCGCGCGCCGGAGGTCAACTTCCCCCAGCTGTACGCCTCGACGCTGATCGGATCGTCCCGGGCGGCCCGGGTGGAACGGTAGAAACCGGTCACCTGTCCGCCGGCGACCAGCTCCGGTTGGGGGCCGTCCCCACCCGGTCCGGGGTCGAGGCCCAGCAGTTGATCCGGCGGGGTGTTGGACACCCCGTGCACCCGTAGCTCCAGCACGCGCTCCATCGGGGCCTCCCCAGAGTGAGCATCTCACTACCCAGAGTGCACGCTGATTCGGGAATCCGCATCCCCCCGAGGGGTTGTTTCAGCAGCTCAGGGGTCAGGCCACCGGTTTGATCGGCCGGGCCGGGTTACCCACCGCCACCACGTTCGCCGGCAGGTCCCGGGTCACCACCGCGCCGGCGCCGACCACCGTGTTCTCGCCGATGGTCACGCCGGCGAGTACGATCACGCCGCCGCCGAGCCAGACGTTGTCGCCGATGGTGATCGGCTTCGCCGCCTCCCACTTGGCCCGGCGCGCCTCCGGCTCCACCGGGTGGGTGGCGGTGAGGAGCTGCACGTTCGGTCCGATCTGGACGTCGGCGCCGATGGTGATCCGGGCGACGTCGAGGAAGACCGCGTTGAAGTTGACGAAGGTGCGCGGCCCGAGGTGGGTCTGGAAGCCGTAGTCGCAGTGGAACGGGGGGCGGACCCAGGCGTCCTCGCCGAGCGTGCCGAGCAGTTCGCGCAGCGCGGCGAGGCGGCCCTGCGGGTCGTCGGCGTCACTGCGGTTGAAGCGTTCGGTGAGTCGGGCGGCGCGGTCCAGGTCGGCGACGATCGCGGGGTCGTCGGCGAGGTACAGCTCGCCGGCCAGCATTCGGTCCCTCATGGCGCTCATCGGTGGATCATCCCCGGTTCGACCGCCCGGGGGGAACCGGTTCGGTCGGATAGGCGACTTCCGATTGCATACCCGGTATGCAATTCTGATAGCCCGCATCGATGTGCCTTCTGTCGATGAGACGCCTGACCGAGGAGGAAAGGTTGCCCCGGAACCGCAGAAGACTGGCCGCGCTCGGCCTCACCCTGGGCCTCGCACTCGGCCTGCCCGTGCCGGCGCACGCCGCCGCAACGACGGCCCCGACCGGCACGCCCGCCGCAACCGGGTCGTCGGCCCGGCCCACCACCGTCACCCTGATCACCGGTGACCAGGTCACCGTCGCCGCCGGCGGTCGCGCCGCGGTCCGCCCCGGCGCCGGTCGCGCCGGGCTCCAGTTCATGGTCCGCCGCGAGCACAACGGCCTCAGCGTGGTCCCCCAGGACGCGCTGGCGCTGATCCGTTCCGGTCGGCTCGACCGGCGACTGTTCGACGTCACCGGCCTGATCGAGGCTGGCTACGACGACGCGCACCGCGACACCGTGCCGCTGCTGGTGTCGTACCGGCCGGGGGCGGCCCGGCGGGCCGCGGCCCCGCTCGCCGGCACCCGGGTGATCCGCGACCTGCCGGCGATCGGCGGCGCGGCGCTCACCGCGGCCAAGGCCGACACCGGCTCGCTCTGGCGGGCGGTCGCCGCGGACCGCTCCGGCGCCCGGCTCGACGCGGCGGGGGGTGTCGACCGGATCTGGCTGGACGGGCGGCGGCGGCTGACGCTGGACCACAGCGTGCCGCAGATCGGCGCGCCCACCGCGTGGGCCGCCGGGTACACCGGCAAGGGCGTGAAGGTCGCGGTGCTCGACACCGGCGTCGACCTCACCCACCCGGACCTGGCCGGCAAGGTCGCCGAGTCGCGCAACTTCAGTGCGGAGGCGAACCCGGACGACATCGTCGGGCACGGCACCCACGTCGCCTCGATCATCGCCGGTAGCGGCGCCGCCTCCGGCGGGAAGTACCGGGGCGTCGCCCCGGACGCCACGCTGCTGTCCGGAAAGGTCTGCGAGGAGTTCGGCTGCACCGACTCGGCGATCCTCGCCGGCATGCAGTGGGCCGCCGCCGAGCAGCACGCCACCGTGATCAACATGAGCCTGGGTGGCTGGGACACCCCGGAGGTCGACCCGCTGGAGCAGGCGGTCGAGACGCTCACCGCGCAGACCGGAACGCTCTTCGTGATCTCCGCCGGCAACGACGGCGCCGACGGCTCGGTCGGCTCGCCGTCCACGGCCGACGCCGCGCTGTCGGTCGGCGCCGTCGACCGGAACGACGAGCTGGCCGACTTCTCCAGCCGCGGGCCGCGCGTCGGCGACGGGGCCATCAAGCCGGACATCACCGCACCGGGCGTGGACATCGTGGCCGCCCGGGCCGCCCACGGCCAGATCGGCGACCCGGTGGGGGACAAGTACGTCACCCTCTCCGGCACCTCCATGGCGGCCCCGCACGTGGCCGGCGCGGTGGCGTTGATCGCCCAGCAGCACCCCGGTTGGAACGCGGGCCGCTACAAGGCCACGCTGATGGCCTCGGCCCGGCCGCACCCCGACCAGACCGCGTTCCAGCAGGGCGCCGGCCGGGTCGACGTGGCGCACGCGATCACCGAGCAGGTGACGAGCGAACCGCCGTCGGTCTCCTTCGGCACCGCGCTCTGGCCGCACGCCGACGACAAGCCGATCAGCAAGACCGTCACCTACCGCAACAGCGGCGCCGCCGCGCTCACGCTCGACCTGGGCGCCGAGTTCACCGGCCCGGGCAGGCGGTCCGCGCCGGCCGGCATGATCACCCTCAGCGCGTCCCGGCTCACCGTCCCGGCCGGCGGCACCGCCCAGGTCACCGTCGTGGTGGACACCCGGCTCGGCGTCGACGGCTACTGGACCGGCCGGCTGACCGCCCGGTCCGGCGACACCGTCGCGGTCACCCCGCTGGCGGTCAACCGGGAGGTGGAGAGCTACGACCTGACGCTCGCCCACCGCAACCGGGCCGGCGCGCTCACCGGTGACTTCTACACCACGCTGATCGGGCTCGCCGACGGCGCGACCCGGGACGTGTTCGACGCCGACGGCGAGGCCACGATCCGGGTGCCCAAGGGCCGGTACGGCGTGCAGAGCCTGCTCTTCGTGGCCGACGATGAGCGCTGGACGGAGATCTCCATGCTCACCCAGCCGGAGCTGGTGGTGACCGGGAACCAGCGGCTCACCCTGGACGCCCGGCGGGCGAAGCCGGTCCGCACCACAGTGCCGCAGCGCGGCGCGGCCCCGCTGTTGATCGACTTCACAGCCGCCTGGGGCTTCGGCGACTACTACGCCAGCTTCGGGCTCTGGACGGACCGCTTCGACGGCCTCTACTCGGCCCAGCTCGGTCGCAATGTCTCGGACCAGGTCTTCGTCGGCTCGTTGAGCAGCCAGTGGACCGAACCGACCGCGCCGGAACGCAGCCCGTACTTCTACGGGCTGAGTGACGTGTTCCCCGGGCGGTTCCCGACCGGCTTCGTCCGGCACTACCAGCCGGCCGACCTGGCGCACGTCACCAGCCGCTTCGCGAACGGGTACGCGGGGCTGGAGAACGAGCGGATCGTGTACCCGGAGCCCGACTACAACATGGGCGGCTCGGCTGTCGTCGTGCCGGTCCAGGCGCCCGGCAGGCGGATCGAGCACCTGAGCACCGCCCGGACCCGCTGGAACTTCGAGCTGGACCTCGGCAAGCGCGACGAGGAAGGCTGGCTGGACACGCAGGCGATCCTGGAGTCCGGGCCGAGCCGCTACCAGGCTGGCCGCGCGTACACCGAGGTCTGGAACAACGCGCCGTACGGCCCGTCCTTCGTGCCGCAGCCGCGCTTCCCCGAGCTGGGCATCACCCGCACCGGTAACACCGTCCTGGTCGCGCTGCCGACGTACAGCGACGCGTCCGGGCACCCGGGCTACTCGCTCACCGACACCGCACGCACCGCGCTCTACCGCAACGGCAAGCTCGTCGATGAGGAGGCCAACGCCGGGTACGGCGAGTTCGGGGTGCCCCCGGGCGTCGCGAACTACCGGCTGGACACCGTGACGACGCGCAGCTTCACGGACCTGAGCACCGAGGTCTCGGCGAGCTGGACGTTCCGCTCGAAGCGGGTGCCGGGCGACAAGCCGGCCCGGCTGCCGGCGATGGCGGTCCGGTTCAGCCCGCCGCTCTCGGCGGACGGCAACGCACCGGCCGGCCGGCCGTTCACCGTCCCGGTGGCGGTGCAGCGCCAGCCCGGCGCGCCGGCCGGCACGGTCGCGGCGCTCACCGTCGACGTCTCCTACGACGGCGGGAAGACGTGGCGGAAGGCGACCGTGAAGAAGCAGGGCGCCGGGTGGACGGCGACGGTCGTGCACCCGGCCGGTCCCGGCTACGTGTCGCTGCGGGCCTCGGCCCGTGACGACGCCGGCAACACGGTGACCCAGCGGATCATCCAGGCGTACCGCCTGCGGTGAGCCGGCCGTCCGGGTCCGTGGCGTCGCGCCACGGACCCGGACGGGGCGGGCTAGTCGTTGGCGTGCAGGGCGGCGTTCAGCTCGATGCCCCGGCCGGTGCGCGGCCTGGCCTCCAGCGCGCCGGTCACCGAGTTGCGCCAGAACAGCAGCCCGTCCACGCCGGACAGCTCGCGGGCCTTGACCACCCGGTCGTCCGGGAGGGTGATCTTGGAGGCCGCGGTGATGTAGCAGCCGGCCTCCACCACGCAGTCGTCGCCGAGCGAGATGCCGACGCCCGCGTTCGCGCCGACCAGGCTCCGCTCGCCGATCCGGACCCGGTCCTTGCCGCCGCCGGACAGCGTGCCCATGATCGAGGCGCCGCCGCCGATGTCGGAGCCGTCCCCGACCACCACGCCCTGCACGATCCGCCCCTCGACCATCGAGGTGCCCAGCGTGCCGGCGTTGAAGTTGACGAAACCCTCGTGCATGACAGTGGTGCCGGCGGCCAGGTGCGCGCCGAGCCGGACCCGGTCCGCGTCGGCGATCCGCACCCCGCCCGGCACCACGTAGTCGGTCATCCGGGGGAACTTGTCCACCCCGTGCACGACCAGGTGGCGGCCGGCGGCCCGCTCGATCACCCGCAGCTCGTCCACCCGCTCCGGCGGGCACGGCCCGGCCGACGTCCAGGCCACGTTGGCCAGCTTGCCGAAGACGCCGTCGAGGTTCAGCTCGTTGGGCCGCACCAGGCGGTGGGAGAGCAGGTGCAACCGGAGGTACGCGTCGGCCGCGTCCTTGATCGGATCGTCGAGCGAGCCGATCACCGTGGTCACCTCGACGGTACGCAGGCCGGGCAGCGCCCGCTCGCCGACCGCGCCCGGTGGCAGGTCGAGCACGTCGGCCCGGTCCTCCCCGGGCACCAGGGGCAGCTCGCCGAGGCCCAGCTTGCCGGTCGGGTACCAGGTGTCGAGCACCTGGTCGTCGGCGGTGACGGTGGCCAGGCCGATGCCCCAGGCGGATGGTGCGGACGTCACGGTGTCACCTCTCTCGTTCCGGCGGCGGCGTGCGCCGCTGCTCGCGGCCGCGGGCGCGGAACGTGTCCCTCGCACCCACCGAGGATGA
Source organism: Micromonospora sp. RP3T (assembly GCF_003027925.1). Lineage (GTDB taxonomy): Bacteria > Actinomycetota > Actinomycetes > Mycobacteriales > Micromonosporaceae > Micromonospora. Next base: position 35,316 of record NZ_PYPS01000046.1, on the reverse strand, counting down.
CGGTACCGTGCGAGACATGCAGAACCCGTTGACCCCCGAGGTCCTGGCCGATCCGGTGGCACTGACCCGTGCCCTGGTCGACATCGAGTCGGTATCCCTCAACGAGAAGGCGATCACCGACTGCGTCGAGGAGGTGCTGCGCGGCGTACCCCACCTGAGCACCCAACGGCACTCGAACACGCTGATGGCCCGCACCGACCTGGGCCGCCCGCAGCGGGTGGTGCTCGCCGGCCACCTGGACACCGTGCCGCTCAACGGCAACTTCCCGTCGAGCATGCGCGGCGACCTGATGTACGGCTGCGGCACCTCCGACATGAAGTCCGGGGTGGCCTTCGCGCTGCACCTGGCCGTGACGCTGCCCGACCCGCGCTACGACGTCACGTACTTCTTCTACGAGGCCGAGGAGATCGAGTCCCGCTACAACGGCCTCACGCTGGTGTCGCAGAGTCACCCCGAGTGGCTGACGGCCGACTTCGCGGTGCTGCTGGAGCCCACGTACGGGATCGTCGAGGCGGGTTGCCAGGGCACGATGCGGGCCATGGTCACCACGCACGGCGAGCGGGCCCACGCGGCCCGCTCCTGGCACGGGGTGAACGCCATCCACGGCGCCGGTGAGGTGTTGCGCCGGCTGGGCGCGTACGAGGCGCGTCGGGTGACCATCGAGGGCTGCGACTACCGCGAGGGGCTCAACGCCACCGGGATCCACGGCGGGGTGGCCGGCAACGTCATCCCGGACCGTTGCGACATCGAGATCAACTATCGGTACGCCCCGGACCGGGACCCGGCGCAGGCCGAGGCCCACCTGCGCGAGGTCTTCGACGGCTTCGAGCTGACGGTCACCGACGCGGCGGCCGGCGCGGCCCCGGGGCTCGACAACCCGGCGGCGCAGGAGTTCCTGGCCGCGGTCGGCGCCGCCCCGATCGGCAAGCTGGGCTGGACCGACGTGGCCCGCTTCGCGGCCATGGGCATTCCGGCGCTCAACTTCGGCCCCGGCGACCCCAACCTCGCGCACCACAAGGACGAGCACGTCGAGTTGACCAAGATCCGGGACGGCGCGGCCACCCTGCACCGCTGGCTCGCGGCCTGACGTACCGAACATCCGCAGGCCCGCGCCCGGCGTCGCGGGCCTGCGGATGGTCAGACGCTCGTGGTCAGCGGCGCGTCCGCCTCGTCGCTGTCGGCGGCCGGCTCGGAGCGGTGGGCCTCCATCATCCGGGCGCGGCGGCGCTCGGCCACCACGTCGTGGATCCGCCGCTGCATCTGCCGGCGGATCCGGATCATCTCGCTGTTGCTGATCAAACGCTGGCTCCTCCCCCGAAGGCGCGTCCCCCGGGCATACCGGGTATGTGAATAGTAAGACGTACGAGCGAGCGAATTAGTTGCCTTGATCGCAAAGATTTTCTCCGGCTCGCCGGCCTCCGCGCCGCGTCGCCGTCGCTCCACTACGGTGGCCCCATGAGCGAGAGCACCGGGAGGCCGGCTGAGCAGGGGCCGCGGGTCGAGCGCCACCGGGGAGCGGTCACGCTTCGCAACCGGGCGATCCCGAACAGCACCGCGGACCAGCGGCTGCTCGACTCCCGGGGGCGCAGCGACTGGAAGACCAAGGACGCCTGGCGGGCGTTGCGGATCCTGTCCGAGTTCGTCGAGGGGTTCGACACGCTCGCCGACCTGCCGCCCGCGGTCAGTGTCTTCGGCTCGGCCCGCAGCAAGCCGGACAGCCCGGAGTGCCGGCTGGCCGAGGAGCTGGGCGGCGCGCTGGCCCGGGCCGGCTACGCGGTGATCACCGGCGGTGGTCCGGGCGTGATGGAGGCCGCCAACCGGGGGGCCGGCGAGGCGGGCGGCCTCTCCGTCGGGCTCGGCATCGAGCTGCCGTTCGAGCAGGGCCTCAACGACTGGGTCGATCTGGCCATCGACTTCCGCTACTTCTTCGCCCGCAAGACCATGTTCGTCAAGTACGCCCAGGCGTTCGTGGTGCTGCCCGGCGGCTTCGGCACCATGGACGAGCTGTTCGAGGCGCTCACCCTGGTGCAGACCGGCAAGGTGACCCGGTTCCCGGTCGTGCTGATGGGCGCCGACTACTGGGGCGGCCTGCTCGACTGGCTGCGCGCCACCATGGCGGCGGACGGCAAGATCGGCCCGAGCGACCTCGACCTGATCCGCGTCACCGACGACGTCAACGAGGCGGTCCGGCACATCGTGGAGGCCGAGGCGGTGCTCTCCGCCGAGCAGGAGGCGGTACGCGAGGAGGCGGTCGCCCGGGTGGCCGCCGACCAGCAGGCAGCCGCCGAGGCCGCACCCGAGGGCCCGGCCGGGTCGCGTTGACATGGCCGACGTCTGCGTGTTCTGCGCGTCCTCGCGTACCCTCGACGACCGCTGGCTGGCGCTGGCCACCGAGACCGGCGCGGAGCTGGCCCGGCGCGGGCACACGCTGGTCAGCGGCGGCGGCTGTGTCGGGATGATGGGCGCGGTGGCGGACGGTGCGCGGGCGGCCGGTGGTCGCACGCTCGGCGTCATCCCGCAGACCCTGGTCGACCTGGAGGTCGCCGACCTGGCCGCCGACGAGCTGCTGGTCACCGACGGGATGGCCAGCCGCAAGACGCTGATGATCGACCGGTCCGACGCGTTCGTCACGCTGCCCGGCGGGCTGGGCACGCTCGACGAGCTGTTCGAGGTCTGGACCACCGCCACGCTCGCCCTGCACGCCAAGCCGATGGTGCTTGTCGACGCGGACGGCTTCTACCGCCCGCTGCTCGACTGGCTCGGCACGTTGGCCGAGCGCAACTTCCTCAAGCCGGCCGGCCTCGACCTGCTGATGGTCGCCGACAGCGTGCCCGCCGCCCTCGACCTCATCGACGCCCGCCTCACCTGACCCGCCGCGCCCACACCCCGGTGCCGATGCGTGCACGCGGTGGCGCGGCGTCGATTTCCCGGTGTCGTACCGGCGTGGTGGGATGTCGGTGATGCAGGCGTACCGGTTGGTGCGCCGGCCCGGCGACGCGGGGGCGGGGGTCACCCACGATGCCGGGGCGGGGCAGGGGGTGGGCCGGTCCGACGGGCCGGCCGTGTCGGAGCCGCGATCCGGGGGGTCGGCGGTCGATGCCACGCACCCGCGCCGGACGGCAGCCAGGCGACCCGACCCGGTGCAGGCCGAGGTGGTCGCGCACACCGACGGGCCGATGCTCGTCGTCGGCGGTCCCGGCACCGGGAAGACCGCCACCCTGGTCGAGGCGGTCGCCGCCCGGGTGGCCGAGGGCGTCGACCCGGAACGCGTGCTGGTGCTCACGTTCAGTCGGCGCGGCGCCACCGAGTTGCGTCGGCGCATCGAGGCGCGGATCGCCGGCGACGGCCACCGGGCGGTGCGTGAGCCGCTGGTCCGCACGTTCCCGGCGTACGCGTTCGGGCTGCTCCGCCGCGCCGCCGCCGAGCGTGGCGAGCCGTCGCCCCGGCTGCTCACCGGCCCGGAGCAGGATCTGATCATCCGGGAGCTGCTCGACGTGGTCGGCGACGAGCCGGCGGACGACCCGGTCGGCTGGCCGGCGGACCTGCGCCCCGCGCTGCGGACCCGGGCGTTCGCCCAGCAGCTCCGCGACCTGCTGATGCGGGCCGCGGAGCGGGGCGTCGGCCCGGTCGAGCTGGCCCGGCTGGGCGAGAAGCTGGGCCGCGCCGACTGGCCGGCCGCCGCCCGCTTCCTCCGGGAGTACGTCGCCGTCCTCGCGTTGCGCGACGTGAGCAACCGGGGCTCGGTCGCGTACGACCCGGCGGAGCTGGTGCGGGCCGCCACCGGCATGCTGCTCGACGATCCCGAGCTGCTCGCCGCCGAACGCCGCCGCGTGGCCCACATCTACGTCGACGAGCTGGCCGACACGGACCCGGCCCAGGTGGACCTGCTCGCGGTGGTGGCCGGTGGCGGCCGGTCCCTGGTCGCCTTCGCCGACCCGGATTCCTCCACGTACTCGTTCCGCGGCGCCGACCCGGCCGTGGTCGGCACGTTCGCGCACCGGTTCCGGACCGCGTCCGGCGCGCCGGCCGCCCAGGTCACGCTGACCACGTCCTACCGGGCCGGGCCGGAGCTGCTGGCGGCGACCGCCCGGCTGGCCCGGCGGCTGCGCGGCCCGGCGGCGCACCGGCGGCTGCGTCCGCTTCCGGACGCGCCGGCCGGGGCGGTCGAGGTGCGCACGTTCCGCTCGGCGACCAGCGAGTCGGCCTGGCTGGCCCACGCGCTGCGCGAGGCACACCTGCTCGACGGCGTGCCCTGGTCCCGGATGGCGGTGCTGGTCCGGTCCACCGGACGGCAGCTCCCGTCGCTGCGGCGCGCCCTGCACACCGCCGGGGTGCCCACCGTCGTGCACGGCGAGGACCTGCCGCTGCACCTCCAACCGGCGGTGGCCCCGCTGCTGCTCCTGCTCCGCTGCGCGCTCGAACCCGACCGGCTGGACGAGGAGGCGGCGGTGGCGCTGCTGCACTCGCCGCTGGGCGGTGCCGACCCGCTGGCCGAGCGACGACTGCGGCAGGGGATGCGGGCGCTCGCGTTGGCCGGCGGCGACCGCCGTCCCTCCGGCGAGCTGCTGGTGGAGGCGCTGCGCGACCCGGCCGAGCTGGCCGCCGTCGAGCGCCGTTGGGCCGCGCCCGCGCAGGCCGTCGCGCATCTGCTGGCGACCGCCCGGGAGGCCGCCGCCACCCCGGGCGCCACCGCCGAGGACGTGCTCTGGGCGGTGTGGCGGGAGAGCGGGCTGGCCGAGCGCTGGGCCGGCGCCATCACCCAGGGGCGGGAGGCCACCGGCGAGCACGAGACCGCCCGGCGGTGGCGGGCCGACGCCGCCGACCGTGACCTGGACGCCGTACTGGTGCTCTTCGACGCCGCCGCCCGGTTCACCGACCGGCTGCCGGGGGCGCGCACCGAGGTCTTCCTCGACCACGTGCTCGGGCAGGAGTTGCCGGCGGACACGCTCGCCGCCGCCGCCGACCGGGGCGAGGCGGTCCGCCTGCTCACCGCACACGCCGCCAAGGGCCTGGAGTGGGATCTCGTCGCGGTCGCCGGGGTCCAGGAGGGCGTCTGGCCCGACCTGCGGCTGCGCGGCAGCCTGCTCGGCTCCGAGCGGCTGGTCGACGTGCTCGCCGGCCGGGCCGACGGGGCGGGGCTGCGGGCCAGCCTGGTCGGTCAGACGTCCGCGTTGCTGGACGAGGAGCGGCGGCTGTTCCACGTCGCGGTCAGCCGGGCCCGGCGTCGGCTGCTGGTCACCGCTGTCGCTTCGGCGGCGGTCGGTGGCGACGACCACGAGGAGCAGCCCAGCCGCTTCCTGCACGAGCTGGCGGCCGGCGATCCGCCCGCCACCGGCGCCGGCGGCACCGCCCCGCCCGACGACGAGCCGCCCGGTGACGGGCCGTCGGGCGGGGGACCAGCGCCGGACGGGCCGGTGCCGCACGGCGACGACCACCCGTCGGACGCGCCGTCCGGCGCGCTCCCGGTGACGCTGCCGCCGCGCGGGCTCACCCTGTCCGCGTTGGTGGCGGAGCTGCGTACCGCGATCACCGACCCGGCGGCGCCGGTGAGCCGGCGGCGCGCGGCGGCGGGCGAGCTGGCCCGGCTGGCCGCCGCCGGCGTGCCCGGCGCGCACCCGGACGACTGGTGGGGGCTGCGCGGTCTCTCCGACGACCGACCGCTCGTCGACGACGGCGAGCCGGTGCGGGTCACCCCGTCGGCCATGGAGAGCGCGTTGCGGTGCAGCCTGCGCTGGCTGCTGGAACGGCACGGCGGCAGCGGGCCGGCCAGCGCCGCGCAGGGCGTCGGCAACCTGGTGCACGCCGCCGCGATGCTGGCCGAGGACGCGAGCGTCGACCGGGAGACGCTGCTGGAGTACGTTGCCGCCCGGTTCGACGCGATCGAGCTGGCCGCCCGGTGGATGGTCGGCCCGGAGCGGCAGCGCGCCGAGGCGATGGTCGACAAGCTGCTGCGCTGGCTGGCCGGCAACCCGCGCCGGCTGCTCGCCATCGAACACGAGTTCGCGGTGCGCCTCGACGATCCGGCCCGACCGGTCGAGCTGACCGGCCGCGTCGACCGGCTGGAGGTCGACGCCGAGGGCCGGCTCGTGGTGATCGACCTGAAGACCGGCAAGTCCACCGCGGTCACCGAGCGGGAGGTCGCCGAGCACCCGCAGCTCGGGGCGTACCAGGCGGCCGTGGAGGCCGGTGGGTTCGCGGAGTTCGGCGCGGAGTCCGGCGGGGCCGCGCTGGTGCAGCTCGGCACCGGCGCCCGGGACGCCAAGGAGCAGGCCCAGGCCGCGGCCGGGGAGGGCCCGGAGGCCGGCTGGGCCACCGCGCTGGTCCGCCGGACCGCCGACACGATGGCGGCTGCCACGTTCGCCGCCGTCGCCAACTCCAAGTGCCGGGTCTGCCCGGTACGCACCAGCTGCCCGGTCTCCGGCCAGGGCCGCCAGGTCGTCGAGCCGCCCCCGGAGGATCAGGCGTGACCGCGCGGAGCCGGCCGAGGGCCGGACGATGACGATCCAGCCGGCGCTGTTCGGCGCCACCGGCACGCCGCCGCCCACGCCCCGGTCCGCCGACGCCGGGCCCCGCTACACGCCCGTCGAGCTGGCCCGGCTGCTCCGGCTGCCGGCGCCCACCCGGGAGCAGGCCGCGATCATCGCGGCGCCGGTGGAGCCGCTGCTGGTGGTCGCGGGCGCCGGCTCGGGCAAGACCGAGACGATGGCCGCCCGGGTGGTCTGGCTGGTCGCCAACGCGTACGTGCGCCCCGAGCACATCCTCGGGCTCACCTTCACCCGCAAGGCGGCCGGTGAGCTGGCGCACCGGGTGCGGACCCGCCTCGACCAGCTCGTCCGGCGGCTGGGGCGGCCCCGACGGGACCCGCGTGAGGACCCGTTCGCGGGCGAGCCGACCGTCTCCACTTACCACTCGTACGCCGGGCGGATCGTCACCGAGCACGGGTTGCGCGCCGGGTACGAGCCGACCACCCGGCTGCTCACCGAGGCGTCCCGCTGGCAGCTCGTCGACCTGCTGGTGCGCAACTACGACGGCGACATGTCCGAGGTGGACCGGATGCCGTCCACCATCACCGACGCGGTGCTGGCGCTCGCCGGCGAGTTGGACGAGCACCTGGTCGACCCGGACGAGCTGGCCGGCTGGACCGGCCGGTTCTTCGCCGAGGTGCAGTCCCGCCCCGGCCGGGTCTACGCCGACGTGCGCAAGGCGCTCCAGCTCCAGCGGACCCGGCTGAAGCTGCTGCCGCTGGTCCGGGCGTACGCCCGGCGCAAGGACGACTTCGAGGCGATGGACTTCGCCGACCAGCTCGCCCGCGCGGCGCGGGTGGCCCGGGACCACCCGGGCGTCGGCGTGATCGAGCGGGACCGGTTCCGGGTGGTGCTGCTCGACGAGTACCAGGACACCAGCCACGCGCAGGTGGTGCTGCTCAACGCGCTGTTCGGCGGCGGCCACCCGGTCACCGCGGTCGGCGATCCGTGCCAGTCGATCTACGGCTGGCGCGGGGCGAGCGCCGGCACGCTGGACCGCTTCCCCGGTGAGTTCGCCCGCGCCGACGGAACCCCCGCCGAGGTGCTCGGTCTCACCACGAGCTGGCGCAACCGGCCGGAGATCCTCGGCGTCGCGAACGCGCTCTCGGTGCCGCTGCGGGCGGCCGGCGCCCGGGTGCCCGAGCTGCACGCCGCGCTCAGCGTCCGCGAGTCGATCCCGCACCGGACGCCGGGCGGTCGGGCCGCCGGCACGGTGCACTGCGCGCTGCTGCCGACGTACGCCGACGAGGCCGACTGGATCGCGGACAGCGTGCTGGCGGCGTGGCGGGGCGCGGCCGGGATGCCGGGCGCGCTGCCCGAGCACATTCCGGCGGACCGACGGCCGACGACGGCGGTGCTGGTGCGGCTGCGCAGCCAGATCCCGGCGATCGAGGCCGCGCTGCGGGCCCGGGGCCTGCCGGTCGACGTGGTCGGGCTGGGCGGCCTGCTGGACACCCCGGAGGTCCGGGACGTGGTCTGCACGCTGCGGGTGCTGGCCGACCCGACCGACGGGGCGGCGCTGCTGCGGCTGCTCACCGGCGCGCGCTGGCGGATCGGCCCGCGCGACCTGGTCGCCCTGCACCGGCGCGCCAGGGCCATCGCCCGCAGCCGCCGCGAGCTGACCGGTGACGACGGGCCGGAGATCACCGTGGACGTGCTGGACGAGGCGACGCTGGTGGAGGCGCTGGCCGACCTCGGGCCGGCGCAGGCGTACTCGGCGGAGGGGTTCGCGCGGCTGCGGTCGTACGGGATGGAGCTGGCGCTGCTGCGGTACCGGCTGGACCAGTCGCTGCCGGAGCTGATCGCGGACATCGAACGGACCATCGGGCTGGACGTGGAGGTGGCGGTCCGGGCCGGCCGGGACGGCGCCGGCGACGCCGGGCTGGCCCGCGCCCACCTGGACGCGCTCGGCGACGTCGCGGCGCGGTTCAGCGGTGAGACGCCCGGCGCCACGCTTGCCGGTTTCCTCGCCTACCTGTCCGCCGCCGAGGACGAGGAGCGCGGGCTGGCCCCGGGCGAGGTCGAGGTGGTGGCCGGCGCCGTGCAGGTGCTCACCGCGCACGCCGCGAAGGGCCTGGAGTGGGACGTGGTGGCGGTGGCCGGGCTGACCCGCGGTGGATGGCCGGGGCCGGTACGCAACTCCGACCACTGGCTGGGCGGGCTCGGCGTGCTGCCGTTCCCGCTGCGCGGCGACGCGGACGGGCTGCCCGAGCTGGCCCTGCCGGAGGCGGCGGACCAGCGTGCGGTGGCCCGTGCGGTGGCCGCGTTCACCGACGACTGGCGGGCGCACGATGAGCGGGAGGAGCGCCGGCTGGCGTACGTGGCGGTGACCCGGCCGCGTCGGTTGCTGCTCTGCTCCGGCTACTGGTGGGGGGAGGGGACGAAGCGGTTCCGCGGCCCGTCGCCGTTCCTGCGCGAGGTGTACGACGTCGCCCTGGCCGGGACGGACGGGCACGTGGTCGACGCGTGGGCGCCGGAGCCGGCCGGGGACGCGGTGAACCCGACCACCGAGACGGTGCTGCGGGCGGAGTGGCCGGCCGACCCGCTGGGTGGACGTCGGCCGGCGCTGACCGAGGCGGCGGCACTGGTCCGTCGTCACCTGGCCGACCCGGAGGCGGCCCGTCGCGAGGCCGCGCTGCTGGCCGCCGTCGGGTCGACCGCCGTCGGGGTGGCCGCGACCCCGCCGGACGACGCCGACGCGGAGGTCGAGCGCTGGCAGCGGGAGGCCGACCTGCTGCTCGCCGAGCGGGCGGAGCTGGCCCGTCGGGCCGAGGCGGTCGAGGTCGAGCTGCCCGGCCAGCTCTCGGTGACCCAGCTCGTGGCGTTGCGTCGGGACCCGGAGGCACTGGCCCGTGCGCTGCGTCGTCCGATGCCGAGCGCACCCAGCCCGTACGCGCGGCGGGGCACCGCCTTCCACGCCTGGCTGGAGCAGCGCTTCGGCGCCGACCGGCTGCTGGACGTCGACGAGCTCCCCGGTGCCGCCGACGAGGGCGCCGCCCCGGACGGGGCGCTGGCCGAGTTGCAGGAGCGGTTCCTGGCCAGCGAGTGGGCCGACCGGGTGCCGGTGGAGGTCGAGGTGCCGTTCGCCACAGTGATCGGCGGCGTGGTGGTCCGGGGCCGGATGGACGCCGTGTTCGCCCGCCCCGGCGGGCGGTACGACGTGGTGGACTGGAAGACCGGCCGCCAGCCCACCGGACCGGAGGCCGAGGCGGCGGCGGTGCAGCTCGCGGTCTACCGGCTGGGCTGGGCGGAGCTGGCCGGCGTGCCGGTGGAACGGGTCGGCGCGGCGTTCCACTACGTGCGGGACGCGGTGACCGTCCGCCCGGCGGACCTGCTCGACGTCGAAGGGCTGACCGCGTTGGTGACCGCCGTGCCGGAAATTCCGACGTGATCTCCCCACCGGGCGAGATCCGTGGTACGTTGTTCTCGTTGCAGTTTTGGTTTCCAGAGACTCTGTGTGCGCCTGGCGGATTGTGGCCCCAGGCGCTCTTTGTTGTGTCCGGAGTTCTCCGGGCGGGGCGACCAGCAGCGACAGGCACGCCACGCAGCCCATGCGTGGTGGGCTCCTCTCCGGCCCGCAACACGTGCGGGCCGACCGTTCCGTCAAGGAGACGAAACACATGGCAATTGGCACCGTCAAGTGGTTCAACGCTGACAAGGGCTTCGGCTTCATCACCCCGGACGACGGCGGCGCCGACGTCTTCGCCCACTTCTCGGCGATCCAGACCTCCGGCTACCGGAGCCTGGACGAGAACCAGCGGGTCGAGTTCGAGGTGACCCAGGGCCAGAAGGGCCCGCAGGCGGAGAACATCCGCCCGCTCTGATCTTCGGATCAACCGGCACCACCACCGCGCCCCGCCGGGCGTGGTGCACGGGCCGGCCCGCCGCGCCGCCCTCCCGTACGCGGGAGCTGGCGCGCCGAGGCGGGCCGGCCCGTCCCTTTCGGTTCGTGCTTGTGATCACCGGCCACGCCGGTGACGCGCCGTCGCCCGGCGCCCTTCCTCGACACGTGCCGCCTCGAGGAAGGCTTTCCGCATGACCACGACCATGCCCACTTTCGCCGCTACCGGTCTGGCGCCGGCGCTCGTCGCCGAGCTGACCGCGCAGGGCATCACCGCGCCGTTCCCGATCCAGTCGGCGACCCTGCCCGACTCGCTCGCCGGCCGGGACGTGCTCGGCCGCGGGCGGACCGGCTCCGGCAAGACGCTCGCGTTCGGGTTGCCGCTGCTGCACCGGACGGCCGGCCGCCGGGCGCGTCCCGGCCGCCCGCTCGCGCTGGTGCTGGTGCCCACCCGGGAACTGGCCGCGCAGGTGACCGCCGCGCTCACCCCGTACGCCGGCGTGCTCGGGTTGCGCTGCGCCACCGTGGTCGGTGGGCTCTCCCTCACCCGCCAGGCGGACGCGCTGCGGGCCGGGGCCGAGGTGCTGGTGGCCACGCCGGGCCGGCTGCACGACCTGATCGACCGCGGGTCCGCCCGGCTGGACCAGGTCGAGATCACCGTGCTCGACGAGGCGGACCAGATGGCCGACATGGGCTTCCTGCCGCAGGTGACGAAGCTGCTGGAGCAGGTCGCCCCGGGCGGGCAGCGGATGCTCTTCTCGGCCACGCTGGACCGTGGCGTGGACCGGCTGGTCCGCCGGTTCCTCACCGAGCCGGTCACGCACTCCGTGGACCCGGGCACCGCCACGGTCACCGCCATGACGCACCACGTGCTGCACCTGGAGGCGGAGGACAAGCCGGCCGCGCTGGCCCACATCGCCGCGCGGGAGGGCCGCACCATCGTCTTCATCGCCACCAAGCACCGCGCCGACCGGGTGGCCCGCCAACTGCTCGCCAAGGGCGTTCGCGCTGCCGCGCTGCACGGCGGAAAGTCGCAGCCGCAGCGCACCCGGATCCTGGAGCAGTTCCGCACCGGCCAGGTCACCGCGCTGGTGGCCACCGACGTGGCGGCCCGCGGCATCCACGTCGACGGGCTGGACCTGGTGGTCAACGCCGATCCGCCCACGGAGGCGAAGGACTACCTGCATCGGGGTGGCCGGACCGCGCGGGCCGGGGAGTCCGGCACCGTGGTCACGCTCGTCCTGCCGGAGCAGCGTCGGGACGTCGCCAGGCTGATGACCACCGCCGGGATCAAGGCGCAGACCACCCGGGTACGCGCCGGCGACGCGGAGCTGGGCCGGCTGACCGGAGCGCGCGAGCCCTCCGGTACGCCGGTGACCATCGCCGTCCCGCCGCCGGTCGCCGCACACCCCGCCCCGGGGACCCGTCCCCGTCGTCGCCCGCGCCGCCGCTGACCGGACGTTCCGTGTAGGACCGCTGACCTGCCGTCATGGGGTGCCTCGCTGAGTCGGGGATCAGCGAGTGTTCAGTCGGGTGGCCGACTGTCCGCTGTCGTCGGGGCGACGATGCTGGGTCCGTGGGCCGGTCGGGGGACCGGCCGGACACGGAGGGGCGACCATGGCGGGTGACACCGGCCCGGGTGACGGGGCCCGGGAGGTGCTGTTGGTGCTCGCGGTGGCGGGCGCCGGCCTGGCGCTCGCCGTGGTGGCCGCGTTCGGCCCCTGGCATCCGGCGGCGGGCGGTCCGCCGGACCGTGGCGCGGCCCGCACCTTCAACCCCGGCTGATCCATACGGTCAGCCGGGCCTGACGGGGGTCACGCAGGGTGACGTCCGCCGGCGGATGTGCGGCAGGGACGGATATACCTCAGCGGTATAAATATGCCGCTCGGTCATATTGCTCCAGAGGATGCCTTTTCCGGCGGGCCCATCGGTCCGCTCTGTCGTTGGCGGATCTCGGGTCCCGTGCGCCGGTGCGGATCTGGCTGCGGTCTTCGTCGTAGGTACGGCGTGGACCCGGTGGACCTGGTTCTCGATCGACTAGTGCTCGCGGGTCTACGCTGACCCTCGTGCCCCTGCCTGTCGCGTCCAGCGCTCCACGGCTCTCCGCGGTGCCCGCTCACGACTCAGGATGAGGAAAGCCAGCGCTGCGGCCACTGAAAGGAGATACCACCAGACACGCATGTCCTCGAACCTCGGGTCACTGGGAGGAACCAGGACGGCCGAATTCTCGGCGAGCAGGAAACTTCCCCCGGTAAGCAGGAGCAGGGTCAGGGCCACCAGGAGGCCCATGTGGTTCTCGAAGCCGAATCGCTGTGCTCCGGCGGCCATGGCCAGCGCTACCGAAAATATGGCGACTGCCTCTCCCGTCAGGCCCCCCAGAGGCAGGGCTTGCTCAGCGCCAGGAGCTGCCGAAGATTTGGCTAGTAAGAGAACAAGAGCCCACCACGGAAGGGCGGCGGCACTGATCCAGAACACACGGGCCAGCTGGCGGTCAAGGCGGGAGAGCGGTGACACGGACGAGATCGCCGAGGCCGGATCGTGAAGAAGGAAGCCGACGCTCAGCGCACCCGTGACCGCGATTACGCGCAGCATCGAAGCGAGGTCGTCGGATTGGAGCTCCACCGACGAGAGCGCGGGTATTCCTACGATGACGACCCCAGCAAGGGCCGTCAATAGTCCACTCCGCCAGCCCATGGCACGCGCCGTGGGCGCGAGCAATGCGATGAAGGTCATTCCTTCTCCTGGCAACGGCTGTCGCCGACGGGTGGGATCCGAGCGGTAGCAATTCCAAGGATCTCTGCGGCTTGGTGGAGTGTTGTCGATGGCTCGGTCAACTTCTTCCAGGATGCGAACACCTTTTCCCGGGTCGAATTCTCTGGTAGCTCCGACATGGCCCGGAGCAGAACGAACGAGGCATGGGTGAAAGCGACACCCGTGCCGAAGCCGGCCGTGGTCATGAAAACGCCGCCGCCTCCTCTGCTCCTGAGCTCTTCCAGGCCGGCCTTTGCGGATTCCGAGGCTCCGACAGCAATCCAGAGTGTAACGAGCGACTGGGCCCCGCAAACAGCTGCGATATTCGCTGGGGGCGGATTTCCGCTGACCACCGCGTAGGCGAGCCGGCTGGCTAGCCCGAACTCGTCCTCCGGACGGCCCCAAGTCGTCTCTGCGATGACGGCGTTCGGAGTACCGGCCAGTTCGTCGTCACGAGACCAACTGTCGACCGGGGCCTTGGATATCGTTCCTGACCCCAAACCGAGCGGGTTGGCTGCATTGACTCGCTGTCGAACTGCGAGAGGTTGAGCTGCGACGTCCGGTGGCACTCGGGTCAGCGCCCCTCGCGCAATCCGGTCCCACGAGTCGAACCAGGGCTTGAATTCCGGCCACGCGCAGTAGGTGATTTCCGACCTTCGCTCACATACCTGCTGACTGGCCGGCGTGCTTGTTGCAGTAGCGCGAGCCTCGATCACTGTCTGGTCGGGCGGCTTGACTTGAATCCACGCCACCACGCCGACAGCAACCGCGGTAAGAAATGCCGTCACCTTGCTCCACAGTGGTCGGTAACCGCTTGCGAGGAGTGCTGCCAGTGCGATGAGCGCCGTCCCCGCGATCAGATAGAGCAAGTGCCAGTCATCGCGGCGGTCAACCAGTGCCGACGGAATTGGAAGCAGGAAGACTTCGTCATAGGTGACCGGCAGAAGAGCCTGGATTCGAAGGCCGTTGGCCGGTGCGAAGAGCACTGATCCGAAAGTTGCAAAGAAGAGGAGCGCGACGGTTACCGGTCCAGTCACGGTGAGGGCCGTCGCGCTGCCGAGGAGCACTCCGACAGCACCGAGTAGAAGCACTGCGAAAGGGCCGACGGCCATTTCGTGCGGTGCGACGCTACCAACCGCGTGTGGGTCTGCTCCGATCGTCATGACACGCGCGGCGACGATTATGCCGGTGAGTGGCACGAGAGGAACGAGTGCGAGCAGGTGGGCGGCGATCCGCTGTGCGCGGGTAAGCGCCAGTGTAGCGACGAGTGCCTCGGCGCCGTGCCGCGTCGCTCGCGTGACCGCGAGATGACTGACGATGAGGGCAGCGCCCCCCAGGATGAAGGCCGAGGCCAGTTGGACGGACTGATTCACCTCGTGCATGGATGGATATGCCGCTGCCTGATCGCCGAACCAGGTGGGAAGCAGCCAGGCTAGCGCGAGCGTGAGAAATCCGCCGATCATGACAGGATGTCTCAGGAGCCGGATCGCCTCGATTCTAGCGATCCGCAATATTGCCGAGCGAGCAGCTGGCGATTCTCTCGGATGACTTCGGGTGTCCCGCGCATTGGCCACAGTCATACCGGATTCCCCACTCGCGGCCGCTGGTCGAGAAGTAGAATGTATCCATCGTCCAGAGTCGGTTCCACCGTGTCTGCGCCGGGCGGAGGAGTCCCGACATTTCGGTAGTAGCCGGCGCCCGTGCGCCAGCTCGCCAGTGTCTGATCGGTTCTGCTCTGACTCTGCCAGACTCTTCCCCGGGCCAGGTCAACCAGATCCGAGGGGGAGCCGTCGAAGATGATCCGGCCGTGGTTCATCGCGAGGACGTGAGTCGAGATGTGCGCGACATCCTCGGTCTGGTGTGTGGACAAGAGGACCGTCCGTCGTTCTCCAAGATTCGCAATCAGCTCGCGAAACCGCAGTCGCTGCTCAGGATCAAGCGCGACCGTGGGCTCGTCGAGCACCAAGAACTGCGGATCCCCGAGGAGCGCCACGGCGAGGCCGACCCGTTGTCGCATGCCTCCGGAAAGAGCCTTGATCCGGCGGTTCCGGTCGGCGTCGAGGCCGACAAAATTCAGGACGGTTTCGACCTCGCTACGCCGCTGCTCTCGATCGACGATCTTCTTGAGTAACGCCATGTAGTCCAAGAAGGCGGCCACGGAGAAGTTGCCGTAGAGGCCGGTGCGCTGAGGGAGGTAGCCGAGGCGTTCGCGGACCTTCTGTCGTTCCCCGGATGTCTGAATTTCGGTCCCGAGCAGAGCCAGTCTGCCGCTGTCGGGCGGGACTGCGGTCGCCAGCACCTGGAGAAGTGTGGTCTTCCCGGCTCCATTGGGGCCCAGCAGTGCTGTTACTCCGTTTCGGAGACTGAAGGAGACTCCTGCCAGGGCTGTCGTCCGGCCATATTTGAAAGTGATGTTGGAAGCTGAAACGAAAGCCTCGCTCACACTGCTGCCCCACCGAATCTATTGCCGCAAAGGCAGCGCAGGAAAAATTGGTCGCTCAGGGTTGCACTGCTCGGTATAAAGCGTGTCTCGGTCCAACGCGTCACCACGGTGCGCCGCCTCTCGAAAATCAGGCCTTCGATCGCTCGCCGCGAAAGGGTATCACGTGCGGAGAGGGGCGGGCGGCAATGTAGTGTGCCTGCAAATAGCCGAGGTCTCCGGTCGAGCGCAGACGTCTGCCGCGCGTGACCCTTGGACGACGCCCCGATGCCTGATGTGGGCTGCCCACACCCGACGCGTGCCCGGACCAGCCCCTCAGGCATTACGACGGTGGGTGCAGAGGAATGTGAACTGCGGAGAGGCTGGCCGCTGGCGCGCGGTGAACCCTCGGATGACCTGTGCCGTTTCGATGGGCGGGCGCGGCCGGACTGCGAACAGAGTCCTGGCAGGTCAGCCGCAATCCGAGAGTGGCGCGCGAGGTGCGTCTCGCAGGTGCCTGGTTCGCCCGGAGGCTGGCGCGGCTGGCTGTCTGGTGCGGGCATTTAACCAGCTTTCTGCCGGGCCCGCCGGCCCGAGGAGCGGCAGGCCGCCCGGTGCATTCGCCACGGTCCGCAATCTTGTCGTCACCCAGCCCTTGCGGTCGCGTCGATCGTCGTGCAAGGTATAGGCACTCGACGATAAACGGGGAGGCAATCTGTGAATGTGAAAAAACGCCGGAGCATACGTCTTGCTGCCGTGCTGTCAGTCAGTGCCGCAGCTCTGGGTTCGGTGCTTGCGGCGCCGGCGGTTGCTGCCGAGGCGCCCTCGTGCATCGCCACCAGCACCTCGACCTCAGGCATCTACAAGATGTTCTACGCCGACAACAACTGCAGTAACCAGTATCGGATCCGCTTCATCATCGCCTATCACGCGGACTCGGACTGCGGAACCGTTTTCCCGGGGCAGCGCAGGACGATCACTATCGCCAACGGCACGCCGGCATACCTTGAGCGGATCGACCTCTGCTAGGACCTCGGGTTGACCCTCGCTCCTCGCTCGCTTGTGCACAGGCACAAATGCCCCGCGTCATGGAAGGTGAGACTGCATGAAATCGGTCCGTCAATCCCTGGTGGCCTCCACTGTGTTGTCACTCGCAGCGGTGGGTCTCTTCAGCGGCGTCGCTGCCTCGCCAGCGCTTGCGGCCCGGGCCCCGAGTTGTGTCTCCACGGTGACTGACATCGTTGGCCCGTACAAGCATTTTGTGGCGTACAACGGCTGTAACAGCACCCAGCGGATCAAGTTCATTGTGAACTTCGGCTTGGACTCCCCCTGCTACACGCTGGCCCCTGACGAGGGCAAGGGATTCCTGTCGCCCTTGGCCACCACGCTCGACCGCATCGACAGCTGCTGAGAGAGCTGCCCCAAGAGCCGCCTCCGCCCCGGGGGCGGCTCTTGCTGTTGTCTGTGAACTGTTCGCGACCTGGATGAGCCCTGATGGAGCCGCATCCGGTGCCGGATGCCCGATGTCACGCACGGCGGGCCGTCTTCGGCGGAGACGTGCTGCTGGCGACCCTGCTCAGTCCATGCGCGTGCAGCTATCCTTTGGTGGCCCTTCGTCGACCACCAGCTTGGGCGGTGCCGGCCGATTCAGGATGCCGGGGCGCGGTCCGCCAGCAGGTCAGCCAGCGTGGTGCGGTCCACCACCAGCGCGATCGCGCCGTCCACCGCCAGCCAGACGTCCCGCAGCCCGGTGGCCACCCCGTGGTAGCCGGCCCGGTCCGCGGGCATGCCCCGGACGCTGGTGAGCGCGCCGCCGACCGCACGCAGCACGTCACCGACGCTGATCTCGGCCGGGGGCCTGCTCAGCGCGTACCCGCCCTCGGTGCCGCGGTGGCTGTGCAGCAGTCCGGCCCGCCGCAGGTCGAGCAGGATGCCCTGGAGGAAACTGAGCGGGATGTCCTGGCGTTCGGCCAGGCTCGCGGCCTTGACCAGCTCGCCGCCGGGGTCCCCGTCGCCGGTGGACCCGGCGTCGGCGACGGCGAGCATGGCCCGGAGCGCGTAGTCGGCGCGCGCGGAGATGTACACGAGGTCAGTTGCCGGCCTGGTCCAGCACGCCCCAGCGGCGGCGGATCGCCTTGTCGGCCGCGCCGAACGCGGTGTCCACCAGCAGGCCGACCACCAGGATCACGATCATGATGGCCATCAGCCGGGGCGCCTCGCTCAGTTCGCGGGCGTAGGTGAGCTGGGCGCCGATGGAGGTGCGGGTGGCGATGACCACCAGCAGCTCACCGGCCATCAGACTGCGCCAGGCGAACGCCCAGCCCTGCTTGAGCCCGGCCACGATGGCGGGCAGCGCGGCCGGTGCGATCACGTACCGGTAGAGGTTGAGCCCGCGGGCGCCGAGGTTGCGACCGGCGCGGACCAGCAGCGGCGGCACGTAGTCCACGCCGTGGATGACGCCGTTGGCGACCGACGGCGCGGCGCCGAGCACCACCACGAAGAAGATGGCCTGCTCGCTGAGCTGGAACAGCAGGATGGCCAGCGGGAACCACGCGATCGACGGCATGGTCTGCAACGCGGTGATCATCGAGCCGAGCGCGGCGCGGAGCACCTTGACCCGGGCCACGCCCAGGCCGAGCAGCAGACCCACCGCGACCGCGGCGGCGAACCCGACCGCCGCCCGGCGGGCGGTGGTGGCCAGGCCCTCCCAGAGCGCGGAGCTGACCAGGTAGTCGCCGAGGTCGCCGAAGACCACCATCGGGCCGGGCAGCGCCCAGGGCTCCTTCCACCCGCTCCAGACCACGGCCTGCCAGAGGGCGATGGCCATCGCGAGCGCGGCGAACTTGGGCCAGGTGGCGGACCAGAGCCGGCGCAGCCGGGACGGGCCCTTCTCCCGGCCGGCGATCTCCAGCGCGTCGAGACCGGAGATCTCCGCGTCGGTACGCGCCGACCCGGTGAGGGTGTCACTGGCCATGCCGGCCCACCTCCTTGCGCAGCCGGTCGGTGACCTCGGCGGCGATGGCCGAGACCTCCGGCGAGTCGATCCGCCGGGGTCGCGGCACGTCGACCCGGGTGGAGTAGATGATCCGGCCGGGCCGGCTGGAGAGCAGCACGATCCGGTCGGCGAGCCGGGCCGCCTCGCGCACGTTGTGCGTGACGAACAGGACGGTGAGCTTGCGCTCGCCCCAGATCCGCTCCAACTCGTCGTGCAGGATGTCCCGCGTCATCGCGTCGAGCGCGCCGAACGGCTCGTCCATCAGCAGCACCGGGGTGTCCAGCGCGAGCGTGCGGGCCAACGCGACCCGCTGCCGCATGCCGCCGGAGAGCTGGTGCGGGCGCTTGCGGCCGAAGTCGGACAGGTGGACCGTGCGCAGCAGCTCGGCCACCCGCTCCCGACGCTGGTCGCGGGGGAGCCCTCGCAGCTTCAGCGGCACCTCGACGTTGCCCTCGACGGTCGACCAGGGGAACAGTGCCGGCTCCTGGAACATCAGGCCCGGGTTGACGCCCTCGCCCAGCTCGATCGCGCCGCCGCTGACCCGGTCCAGGCCGGCGACCAGGTTCAGCAGCGTGCTCTTGCCGCAGCCGGACGCGCCGACCAGGCAGACGAACTCGCCCGGGGCGACGTCCAGCGACACCCCGTCCAGCGCCAGGACGGCCTGCTCGCCCTGGCCGTACACCTTGGTCACGCCGCGCAGCGCGACCGAGCCGGTCGCGCTGCGCGGGGTCGTCGTGGTCGACGTCACGGCTGGGTGACCTCGGGCTTGCCCTCGGCCTTCAGCACCTCGTTGAGGTACTTCAGGTCGTAGAGGCCGTTCAGGTCGACCGGCTGGGTCAGCCCGACCGCGACGGCGTGGTCCAGGCCGGCCTTCAGCGACGACGCGATCGGGTCGTTGGTGAACTCCAACGTCGACCAGGCCTGCTTGATCAGCTTGATGTCCAGCGGCTTACCGGTGATCTTGCCGATGTGCTCGGAGACGGCCTGCTGCGCCTCGTCCGGCTTGGTGTTGACGAACTCGTTCGCCGCCACCTGACCCTCGACCAGCTTCTTCACCACGTCCGGGTGTGCCTTGAGGAACTTGGTGCTGACCAGCAGGTTCGTGATGACGAACTTCTTGTCCGGCCAGAGGTCGCGCTCGTCGACGAGCACCTTGCCGCCGGCGTTGACCAGCCGGGACACGAACGGCTCCGGCACCCAGGCCCCGTCGATGGCGCCGCTGCCGAACGTCTCGACGGTCTGCGCGTTCTCCTGGGGGACGACCTTGACGTCGCCGCCGCCCTCCTTGGTGGTCGCCAGGCCCTTCTCCTTGAGCCAGTAGCGCAGCGCGACGTCCTGGGTGTTGCCGAGCTGCGGCGTGGCGATCTTCTTGCCACGGAGCTGCTCCGCCGAGGTGATGCCGGGCTTGACCACGAGCGCGACGCCGCCGGACGCGGCCCCGGAGACCACCCGGACCGCCTCGCCCTTCGACTTGGAGAAGGCGTTCACGGTCGGGTTCGGACCGATGTACGTGGCGTCCAGCGCGCCGGAGAAGACCGCCTCGATGGCCGCCGGGCCGGCGTTGAACGTCTTCGTCTCCAGCGTCACGTCGCCGCCGAGCTTCTCCTTGAAGATCCCCTTCTCCACGCCCACCACGGCGGGCGCGTGGGTGAGGTTGGGGAAGTAGCCCAGGCGCAGCGTCACCGGGCCGGAGTCGCCGGCGGCGTCGCTGTCGTCGCCGCAGGCGGCGGTGGTGCCGAGCGTGGCCGCGCCGACCACGGCCAGGGTGGCCAGCGTGACCAGGCGGCGCAGGGGGAGCCGTCTCATCGAAAGTCCAATCCGCAGTATTCCTATTTAGTTGGTAGGAAGAGTGGGGCAGGGTGCCGGGCGGCGTCAAGACCCGTCCCGCATCTGTCCACCGTTCGGCCACGGCACACCGCCGGTGTGGCCGGTACGGAGGCGCTAGTGTCGATCTCGTGCCGACCAGGAGAGCGAAGATCCCAGCGACGAAATACCCGGTCGAGCGGTTCGCCCTCGACAACGGCCTACGGGTGGTGCTCACCCCGGACCGCAGCGCCCCGGTGATCGGGGTGGCGGTGGTCTACGACGTCGGCATCCGCTCCGAGCCGCAGGGGCGCACCGGCTTCGCCCACCTCTTCGAGCACCTGATGTTCCAGGGCTCGGAGAACCTGGAGAAACTCGCGCACTTCCGGCACGTGCAGGGCGCCGGCGGCACGTTCAACGGCTCCACCCACTTCGACTACACCGACTACTTCGAGACGCTGCCGAGCAACGCGCTGGAGCGGGCGCTCTTCCTGGAGGCGGACCGCATGCGCGGCCCCCGGCTCACCGAGGAGAACCTGCGCAACCAGGTCGACGTGGTCAAGGAGGAGATCCGGGTCAATGTGCTCAACCGGCCGTACGGCGGGTTCCCCTGGCTGACGCTGCCGCCGGTGATGTTCGACACGTTCCCGAACGCGCACGACGGCTACGGCTCCTTCGACGACCTGGAGTCCGCGACGGTGGCCGACGCCGCCGACTTCTTCCGGCACTACTACGCCAGCGGTAACGCGGTGCTGGCGGTCAGCGGCGACATCGACGTGGCCGAGGCGACCGCGCTGATCGAGCGGCACTTCGGCGACGTGCCGGCCCGCCCCGCGCCGGAGCGGCCCGACTTCGCCGAGCCCGACCTGACCACCGAGCGGCGCAGCACGTACACCGACGCGCTGGCCCCGCTGCCGGCGGTGGCGAGCGCCTGGCGGGTGCCCGACCCGATCACCGACTTCGCCGGCTACCTGCCCTTCGTGGTGCTCGCCGAGGTGCTCACCGACGGCGACGCGTCCCGGCTGGTCGAGCGGCTGGTGCAGCGCGACCGCACGGTCACCGGCCTGGGCGGCTACCTCAGCTTCATGGGCGACCCGTTCGACGTCCGCGACCCCACCGCGCTGCTGCTCCAGGCCCACCTGCCGCCCGGCGGCGACGTGGACAAGGTGCTGCGCACGATCGACGAGGAGCTGGACCGGCTGGCCACCGACGGGCTGACCGACGGGGAGCTGGCGCGTACCCAGGCCCGGATGGCCACCCACCTGCTGCGCGACACCGACGCGGTGCTCGGCCGCGCGCTGCGGATGGCCGTGCTGGAGCAGCAACGCGGCGAACCGGGGCTGCTCAACGAACTGCCCCGACTGGTCGGCGCGGTCACCGAGGAGCAGGTCCGCGCCGCCGCCGCCACGCTGCGACCCGAGCGTCGCGCATCCGTCGAGGTCGTGGCCGGAGGTGCCAAATGACCACCACCACCACCACCGTCCGTCCGCTGCCGGCGCTCGGCCCGAACCGGCGGCTCACCGTGCCGAAGCAGGCGGAACGCACGCTCGGCAACGGCCTCACCGTGATCGCGGTACGCCGACCCGCAGTACCCCTGGTCGAGCTGCGGCTCTGGATGCCGTTCGGGCGGGCCCACCTGGCCCGCGGCGCGATGCTGGCGCAGACCGTGCTGGCCGGCACCGAGGCGCACAGCGCCACCGAGATCGCCGCCGAACTCCAGAAGGTCGGCGGCGGGCTCTCCG
The DNA here is from genome assembly GCF_003027925.1 of Micromonospora sp. RP3T. GTDB lineage: Bacteria > Actinomycetota > Actinomycetes > Mycobacteriales > Micromonosporaceae > Micromonospora. The sequence goes on along the minus strand of NZ_PYPS01000046.1, from coordinate 13,241 downwards.
CCGGCGTCGACCCGGACCGGCTGATGCTCTCCGGCGCCGGCCTGGTGACCGGGCTGGACCGGATGCTGGAGCTGCTCGCCGAAGTGCTCACCGGCGCCAGCTACCCGGCCGACTGGGTGGCCACCGAGCGGGACCGTCTCGTCGACCGGATCCAGGTCGCCCAGAGCCAGCCGTCCCACCTGGCCCGGACCGCGCTGCTCACGCGCGTCTACGGCCGCCACCCGTACGCGACGCAGACGCCCGAGCCCGACCAGGTCCGGGCGGTCCGCCCGGCCGCGCTGCGTCGGCTGCACGCCGAGCGGGTGCACCCGGCCGGGGCGGTGCTGGTGCTGGTCGGCGACGTGCAGCCGGCGCGGGCGCTGGACGCGGCCGAGGCGGCACTCGCCGGCTGGCGGGGCGACGGCCACGTCGCCGAGCTGCCGCCCGCGCCGCCGCTGGAGCCCGGCCCGCTGCTGCTCGTCGACCGGCCCGGCTCGGTGCAGTCCTCGCTGCGCCTCGCGCTGCCGGCGGTGCCCCGCACCCACCCCGACCACGCCGCGTTGCAACTGGCCAACCTGCTCTTCGGCGGCTACTTCTCGTCCCGCTGGGTGGAGAACATCCGGGAGGACAAGGGCTACACGTACGGGCCGCACTCCGTGGTGGAGCACTCGGTGGCCGGGTCGGTGCTGGTGGCCGGCGCCGAGGTGGCCACCGAGGTGACCGCGCCCGCGCTGCTGGAGACCAGCTACGAGCTGGGCCGGCTGGCGACCGTGCCGCCGAAGCCGGACGAGCTGGAGCAGGCCCGCCAGTACGCGCTCGGCACGCTCCAGCTCGGCATGTCCACCCAGGCCGGCCTCGCGTCGCTGACCAGCGCGTACGCCGGCAACGGGCTGCGGCTGGACTTCCTCGCCGAGCACGCCGCCCGGCTGGCCGCCGCGACCGTGGACGACGTCGCCGAGGTGGCGGCCCGGTACCTCGCCCCGGCGAAGGCGGTCACCGTGGTGCTCGGCGACGCGGCCCGGGTGGCCGACTCGCTCGCCGCGCTCGGCCCGGTGCGCACGGAGGGCGCATCCACGTGAGCGGCGAGCCGGCGCCGCCGCTGGCCCGGTCCACGGTGGACCGCGCCGCGCACCGACGTACCGACCCGGCCTGGCTGGCCGAGGCGTGGGAGCAGGCCCGGGTGCTGGTGCTGGACTCGACCGACGAGGGCCGCGCCCTGGTCCGCGGCGAGACGGCCCCGCCGGAGCTGGTCCTGGTCGGCGCCGGTGAGCTGTCCGAGGTGCCCCGCTCGGTGCCGATGTTCCTCGGTGTGGAGCCGGACGGGGTGCCGGTGTTCGCGGTGGACAGCCCGTTGCCCGCGCTGCCCGGCACCCGCCGGGCGCACCTGCGTGAGGTCGGCCACCTGATGACCGACCGGGACGCCGGCCTGTTCACCACCGCGTTGGCGCTGCTCAACTGGCACCTGCGGCACGGCTACTCGGCGTCCACCGGGCAGCCGACGCAGGTCGACGAGGCCGGCTGGTCCCGGGTCGACCCGGGTGGCCACCGGACCTGGCCGCGTACCGATCCCGCCATGATCGTGCTGGTGCACGACGGGGTGGACGGCCCGGAGGGCCGCTGTCTGCTGGGCAACAACGCGGCCTGGCCGAGCACCCCGGGCCGACGCCGCTACTCCTGCCTGGCCGGTTACGTCGAGCCCGGCGAGTCGGCCGAGGCCGCCGTGCTGCGCGAGGTCCGCGAGGAGGTCGGCGTCGCGGTCGGGGAGATCGCGTACGTGTCCAGCCAGGCCTGGCCGTTCCCCGGCTCACTGATGCTCGGCTTCCTGGCCCGGGCCGACGTCCACGAGCCGATCCGGGTCGACCCGACCGAGATCGCGGACGCGCGGTGGTTCAGCCGCCGGGAGATCGGCGCCGCGCTGGCCGGCGAGCCGGTCCGGGTGGACGGCGGGGACCGCCTGCTGCTGCCCCCACCGTCGTCGATCGCGTTGTTCCTGGTGCACCGCTGGCTCGACGGCCACTGCTGACCGGGGCGGCCGGGCCCGGACACTTGTCCCCGCCGCAGCGAGCCGCAACCCGAGCCGGGGCGTTAATAAGGGGCCCCGCCTATGCCGTAGGCGTTAAGCGGGGGCCCCTCCTTACGCGGTCCCGGCCCGGGACCGTCGTTGCCGCGGCGGTCCGGGGCCGGGAACACGGGCCGTCGTGGCCGGGTGAGGCGTGGAGCACGGCGGGGGAGCCGGTCCGGCCACGACGGACGTCAGCAGCGGTCGGTCATCCGCCGTCCCACCGGTACGGGCGGCCGGGGGTGGGCTCCTCGATGGGCAGCACCTTGACCCGGTGCCGGCCGGCGCGGACCGCTCCGACGGCGGACAGGGCGCGGGCGAGCAGGAGGGCGGCGTCCCGGTTCTCGGCGTGCACGACCTGACGACGTGGTTCCGGCGCACGGGTCTCGTCCCGCAGCCGTCCCCCGCCGGCCCAGGCGGCGGCGATGTCGGCGTCGCCGACGCTGCGGATCTCGGTGCGGACGATCAGGAACCGCATGGTGTCCCCCGGAAGTGGACGGATACGCGGTGGAACTTCCACGTCACTCAAGCGACATCGTACGCCGGCAGGTCGTCCCAGCAAGTGAAACGAGGCGGCTCGACCGTTCGGAGGATGGCAGGTCAGGACGGTTGTCCGGGGTGGATGTGCGAGGGGCCGCCGGCGTGACGCCGACGGCCCCCGGGCCCTCGCCGGATCAGTTCAGGTCGAACTGGCCGTTCTTCGCGCCGGCGATGAAGCCGAGCCAGCCGGCCCGGTTGAACAGCAGCACCGGCCCGCTCGGGTCCTTGCTGTCCCGCAACGCCATGGTCGCCGGCCCGGTGCCGAGCGGCGCGACCTCCACGCAGTTCGAGGTCTGGCTGCGGGTGCTCTTGCGCCAGGCGGCGCCGGCGAGGGAGGTCGTGCTGGTGTGGATCTGGTTCATGGTGTCCTGCTCCTGGTGAGGTGCTCCGATGGGGACGAGCGACGCCGACGTCGGCGCGGGGATCACCGTTCCGACGTGAGGCGCCCCGAGTCACGGCGGCGTTGGGTCGGCGCCGTTGCCGGCCCGTACGCCGCGGTGGACTCGACAGCCGTGCCGGTCGGCCGTCCGGTCGCCTCGGTCAGCCAGGAGAGGGTGTCCGATGCGGAGAGTGCCGACTTGCCCAGCCACTCGAACACCACTTTATAGCGATTTAGGGTGTTCACCTCGGTCGACATGACGTCGGTGAACCCACTTTCGATGGCCAGCGTCTCCGGATCGAGCGGGTCGGCGAACCGGTAGAGCGAGAACGCGGTCGGCGGGACGTACCAGTCGCCGACCCGGGCGTCCCGGAGCAGCAGGCGCAGCTCCACGTTCGGCATGTCGGCCAGCTCGCACAGGTGGACGAGCTGGTCCCGCAGCACGTCCGGCGGGCCGGCGCGCCGGTCCAGCGCGGCCTCCTCCAGCACCGCGGTGTACCGCGGCACGTGGGCCAGCAGCGACTGGCGGGCCTGCCGGGCACCCACCTCGGCCTCCGGATTCTCCGACTCCGGATCGCCCGCCTCCTCGGCCACCCGGGCCGCGGACAGGATCCGGTGCCGGGCGTAGCCGGGGGTCTGCAACAGCCCCGGCACCAGCACCGGGTTGTACTCGGAGATCTCCGCGCAGCCCGCCTCCAGTTCGGCGAAGGCGCGCTGCTGCTGGGTCATCACCGGGAAGTTGCGCAGCCAGCCGCGCATGTCGCCGGCCTCGTGGGCGATCCCGGTCAGCTCCGCGCGCAGCCCGGCGGCGACGCCGTAGAGCGTGAGCAGCGCGTCCACGTCGTCCGGGTCGGGCCGGCTGCGGCCGTTCTCCAGGCGGGACAGTTTGGAGGCGGAGGCCCAACCGATCCCCTCGATGACCTGGTCACCGGTGAGACCGGCCTGTTCGCGGAGCCGGCGCAGCTCGATGCCGAGGCGGCGGCGGCGCAGAAACGGGCCTGGTGCGGCAGGAGGCACGGCGTCCTCTTTCCCGTCGACCGTCGCGAGACGCGACGGTAACTGTATGGAATTCGCCCCCCACGGTCAGTATGGACGGCGCGACCGGTGTCGGCAGGTCCGGCGAGGGCGTGTCACGAGAGACAAAAAGAGGACTGTGGAGAGCGCCTTCGCCGGCGCCCGCCCCGACGCGCCCGCGGGCGCACCTGCCGGAGGGAAACCGATGCGCACCGTCCTGCGCCGCCCCGACTTCCGCCTGCTCTTCGCCGCGATGGTGGCGAGCCTCGCGGCGGAGTCGATCCTGCTGCTCGCGCTCGCCGTCTGGGTGAAGGACCTGACCGGCTCGGACAGCATGGCCGGAGCCACCCTCTTCGCCGTGATCGCGCCGATGGCGCTCGCCCCGCTGGTCGGCTGGGTGGTCGACCGCTACCGCCGCCGGCCCTTCTTCATCGCCGCCAACCTGCTCGCCGTCGTGCTCCTCGGCCCGCTGCTCACCGTCCGCGACCGCGGGGACGTGTGGGTGATCTACCTGGTCGCGGCGCTCTACGGCCTCTCCTCGATCACGCTGACCGCCGTGCTCAACGGGCTGATCCGGCACCTGGTGCCGGCCGACCTGCTGGCCGACGCGAACGGCGCCCTGCAGACCGTCCGGCAGGGGCTGCGGCTGGTCGGGCCGCTCGCCGGGGCCGGCATCTACGCCGCCGTCGGTGGCTGGCTGCTGGTGCTCCTGGCCATGGCCGGTTTCCTGGTCGCCGCCGCCGTGGTCGGGCTGCTCCGGGCGCAGGAGAGCACGCCGACCGGGCCCGGGAGCCGCTGGCCGGCCGGACTGGGCGCCGGGCTGCGTCACCTGGCCCGGGAGGCGGCGCTGCGCCGGGCCCTGGTCGGCTACGGCGTCGCCTCGCTGGTGATGGGCTTCACCGAGTCGCTGATCTTCGCGTACGTCGACCTGGGCCTGCACCGCGACGCCGCGTTCGTCGGTGTGCTGATCATGGTGCAGGGGGTGGGCGGTCTGGTCGGCGGACTGCTCTCCGCCCCCGTGGTCCGCCGGCTCGGCGAGCTGGGCGCGCTGGCCACCGGCGTGACGTTCTTCGGCCCGGCCGCGCTGGCGCTGGCGTACCCCCGGCTCTGGCTCGGGGTGGTGGCGCTGCTGCTGGCCGGCGTCTCGCTGCCGCTGACCATGGTGGGGTTGCACACGCTGGTCCAACGACGGACCCCGCCGGGGCTGCTGGGCCGGGTCACCGCCGCGTCCCGGGCGCTGGTCAGCGGGCCGCAGGCGGTCTCCATCGGCACCGGCGCGCTGCTCGTCGGCGTCTTCGACTACCGGCTGCTGTTCGTGCTGGTCGGAATCGTCACCACGGGCGGCGGACTCTACCTCTGGCGGGGCCGTCGCCTCACCCCGCCGGGGACGGCCGGCCCGGCCCGCGTCCCGACGCCCCGCCGGCCGCTCGACGACGAGCTGCTCGCCGCCAGCCGCCGGCGCCGGACGCCGTGACCGACGCCGGTCGGCCGCACCCGGAATCCGGGTACGGCCGACCGGCGCGGGTGCGGGCAGGTCAGCCGGGCAGGGCGGCGAGGTGCTGCTTGACCTGGTTGATCGAGGGGTTGGTCAGGGCGCTGCCGTCGGCGAAGCGCAGCGTCGGCACGGTCTGGTTGCCGCCGTTGACGCCCATCACGAACTCCGCGGCCGTCGGGTTCTGCTCGATGTCGACCACCTCGTACGCGATGCCCTCCCGGTCGAGCTGCGACTTCAGCCGGTGGCAGTAGCCGCACCACGGGGTGGAATACATCGTCAACATGGTCTGGTCCTCCAAGAGTGGGCCCGCGCCCGGTCCGATCAGGCCAGGCTAATCGCTGCAACGTCGGACGGGGCTGGGATGATTCCCTGTCGTGGGGGTTCACTCAACGGCGGAACGGGTGCTGGCCGGGCTCGATCCGGAGCAACGGTCGGCGGTGACCGCCCCGGCCGGCCCGGTCTGCATCCTGGCCGGCGCCGGCACCGGCAAGACCCGGGCGGTGACGTCGCGGATCGCCTACCGGGCGCTCTCCGGCGACATCGCTTCCCGGCACGTGCTGGCGGTCACGTTCACCGCCCGCGCGGCGGCGGAGATGCGCAGCCGGCTCGGCGTGCTCGGGGTGCAGGGGGTCCAGGCGCGCACGTTCCACGCGGCGGCGCTGCGCCAGGTCCGCTACTTCGCCCCCCGGCTGCTGGCCGGGCGGGCCATGCCGGAGCTGCTGGACAGCAAGGTGCGGGTGGTCACGCTGGCCGCCGCCAAGCTGGGTCTGCGCACCGACCGGACCGCCGCGCGGGACCTCGCCGCCGAGATCGAGTGGGCCAAGTCCTCCCTGGTCGAGCCGGACGAATACGTGGTCGCGGCGGCCAAGGCGCGGCGCGAGACGCCGTACGAGCCGGCGCGGGTGGCGGAGGTGTTCGTCGCGTACGAGCGGCTCAAGCGCGGCAACGGGGTGATCGACTTCGAGGACATGCTGCGCGCCGCGGTCTGGGGGATCGAGGAGCACCCGGACGTGGCCGAGCAGGTGCGCAGCCAGTACCGCCACTTCGTGGTCGACGAGTACCAGGACGTCAACCCGCTCCAGCAGCGGCTGCTGGACGTCTGGCTCGGCGGGCGCGACGACCTCACCGTGGTCGGCGACGCCAGCCAGACGATCTACTCGTTCACCGGCGCGACCTCGTCGTACCTGGTCGACTTCCCCCGCCACCACCGGGGCGCGACGGTGGTGCGGCTGGTCCGTGACTACCGCTCCACCCCGCAGGTGGTGGGCCTGGCCAACGCGGTGATCTCGCAGGCCCGGGGCGCCGAGGCGCGGCTGCGGTTGGAGCTGCACGGCCAGCGCCGGTCCGGCCCCGAGCCGGAACTGCGGATCTTCACCGATGAGCCGGCCGAGGCCACCGCCGTCGCGGCCCGCTGCCGGGCGCTGGTGGCCGGCGGCACCCCGGCCCGCGAGATCGCGGTGCTGTTCCGCACCAACGCGCAGTCCGAGGCGTACGAGAAGGCGCTCTCCGAGGCCGAGGTGCCGTACGTGCTCCAGGGCGCGGAGCGGTTCTTCGAGCGGCCCGAGGTGCGGCAGGCGATGATCGCGCTGCGCGCCGCCACCCGGTCCATCCCCGGGGAGACGCCGCTGCCGGCCGCCGTGGTGGAAGGGCTCGCCGCGGTCGGCTGGGCACCCGACGCGCCGCCGGCCGGCGGCGCCGCCCGCGAGCGCTGGGAGGCGCTCGCCGCGCTGCTCCAACTCGCCGAGGAGTACGCGGCCACGCCCGAGGTGCTGCCGATCGGGGAGGCCGCCACTGTCGAACGTCAGGTGACGCTGGCCGGCTTCACCGAGGAGCTGGCCCGGCGGGCCGCCCAGCAGCACGTACCCACCGTGGACGGCGTGACGCTGGCCTCGCTGCACTCGGCGAAGGGCCTGGAGTGGGACGCGGTGTTCCTGGTCGGGCTGGCCGAGGGCACGCTGCCCACCACGTACGCGAAGACGCCCGAGCAGGTCGAGGAGGAGCGGCGGCTGCTCTACGTGGGCATCACCCGGGCCCGGGAGTGGCTCTGGCTGTCGTACGCGGCGGCGCGCTCGCCCGGCGGCCGGGCCCGGCGGCCGTCCCGTTTCCTGCCGCAGCTCGACCGCTCGGGCGGCGGTGAGCGGGCCGGCGCCGGCAGCCCGGCGCGGCGGGCCGAGCGGCGACGACCGCAGGTGGTCTCCTGCCGGATCTGCGGCGCCACGCTGCTCGCCGGCGCCGACCGCAAGCTGGGCCGCTGCCCCACCTGCCCGTCGGACCTGGACGAGGAGCTGTACGAGCGGCTGCGCGACTGGCGGCAGCGGGTGGCCGGCGCGCAGCGGGTGCCGGCCTACGTGGTCTTCACCGACGCCACGCTCACCGCGCTGGCGGAGCGGAAGCCGGGACGCACCGAGGAACTGGTCGCGATCGCCGGCATCGGGCCCCGGAAGGTGGGGCTGTACGGCGACCCGGTGCTGGCCCTGGTGGCCGGCGCCACCGTGGACGACGTTCTGCCCGCAGAAAACTTTGGAAATCAGTCCGTAAATCGTTTGCCCTCCCCCGAGGGCGAGGAATAGCCTCAGGACACACCACGCGAGCGGCGCCGTTCTGGCTGCTCACGGGGGATGAGTCCATGGTCGGCACGAGGAAAGTCAGGGAGGTGGCACCAATGGAGATTTACACCTATGAGCGTCCGGCGGCGATGCCAGCTGCCTGCGCTCCGCTGTCGGCCGTCCGGGTGGCCCTCGCCGCTCGACCGTCGGCTCCGCAGGTGCACCAGGCCCAGGTTCAGGCCGAGCTGAACCTGACCGTTGCACCGCTGCGCGGAGTCGAGGGGACCAGTGGCTTCACGGGCATGGGCATCGATGGCGGCAAGAAGCGCACCGATGTCCGCGGCGTTCCACCTCGAGGTAGACCGGTCTGATCCATCAGACCACCGGCTCACCTCGAGGCCGCGGAACCCGCTACCGGGATCCGCGGCCTCAGTTTTTTGCCCCGCCGAAGTACCGAATGCGATCCACGAGATCGAAGTGAGAGAGAGGTGACCGGAGGATGAGTCTGGCGTTGGCCCCACTCGACGTGAGCGTCGAGGTGGAGGCGAACCTGCCCTGCCGGAAGTTCGACCCCGACCTGTGGTTCTCCGACCAGCCCGCCGAACTCGAACTGGCCAAGTCACTCTGCGGGGACTGCCCGCTGCGCGTCGAGTGCCTGGCCGGGGCGGTCGAGCGGGCCGAGCCCTGGGGCGTCTGGGGCGGCGAGATCTTCGAGCGTGGCGCGGTCGTCCCGCGCAAGCGGCCCCGTGGCCGTCCGCGTAAGGAGGACCTCGCCCGCGACGCCCAGCTCCGGGTCGAGGCGGAGGCGCGACTGGCGGCCAGCGGGCTGTCCGAGTCGCGTAGCGCCGTCCGGCTGGCAGCCTGACACACCTACGTTCCGAAGCCGACCGACGCCGGTGTCCCTCCACCGGCCGAACGAGAGAGAGAAACCAGTGCTGCACCTGCCGAACGGAACCGAGATGCAACTACTCCACGAAGCGTTGTCGAGGGCTCGAATGCGCCGGCCTCAGGCCGGTCGCACCACCACGAGCACTGAGGCAACCCGTTCCGCCCGTACCGTCGCCATGCGGAGTCGCGGCCAGTCGGCTCGCGACCTGGGCGTTCTCTAGATCGAACACCTGAGGAAGGGGCGGTGACCCGATGGTCACCGCCCCTTCGGCGTATCCGCGTCCGTCAGGCCACCGCCGCGAAGCCGGGCAGCCAGCGTTCCAGGATGGCCCGGTAGGACGCCTTCGCCTCCAACTGGCAGAGCACCCCGATCGACCCCAGCGTCACCCGATGGATCATCAGGTACGACGGCGGCAGGTTGAGCTGCCGGCTGAGCTGGTACGCGGGGGAGCGAGGGCTGGCCAGCCGGCCTGCCTCGCCCCGCAGCCAGGCCCGGGTGAAGCGGAACTCGTCGGCGGCGATCGGCTCCAGCATCGGGCGGAGGAAGTCGAGCACCCCCTGGGCGTCGATCGGCTCGGTCCGGCTGACGAAGCCCTCGTCGCGCAGCCCGTCCACCACGCCGGCGGCGTCCCCGCGCAGCGCCAGCGCGGCGATCCGGCCGATCGGCTCGGGCGTGCCCTCCGGCATCCGGGCCACCGCGCCGAAGTCGATCACACCGAGCCGGCCGTCGGGCAGCAACCGGAAGTTGCCCGGGTGCGGGTCGGCGTGCAGCAGCCCGGCCCGCTCCGGCGCGGAGAGGTGCAGCTCGGCCATCAGCCGCCCGGCCTCGTTCCGCTGCTCCTCGGTGCCCTCCCGGATGATCGTGGACAGCGGGATGCCCTCCACCCACTCGGTGATCAGCACCCGGGGTGCGGCGTCGAGCACCTCCGGGATGAAGATGTCCGGGTCGTCCGCGTACGCGGCGGCGAACGCCCGCTGCGACTCGGCCTCCAGCTCGTAGTCCAGCTCCTCGGTGATCCGCTCGCGCAGCTCGGCCAGGAGCGGCTTGACGTCCAGGCCCGGCTGGATGGCCCGGAACATGCCGCCCAGCCGGGAGAGCTGCTTGAGGTCGGCGAGCAGGGCCTCGCCGGCGCCCGGGTACTGGATCTTCACGGCCACGTCCCGGTGCAGCGGGCCGCCGTCCGGCCCGTAACCCGGGTCGCGCCAGACCGCCCGGTGCACCTGGCCGATGCTGGCCGCGGCGGCCGGGGTGTCGTCGAAGGAGACGAACCGGTCCCGCCAGTCCGGCCCGAGCTGCTCGGCCAGCACCTTGTGCACGGTCGCCGCGGGCAGCGGCGGGGCGGCCTCCTGGAGTTTGGTGAGCGCCTGCCGGTAGGGCGCGGCGACCTCCTCGGGCAGCGCCGCCTCGAAGACCGACAGGGCCTGACCGAACTTCATCGCACCGCCCTTGAGCTGCCCGAGGACGCTGAACAACTGCTCGGCGGTGCGTTGCTGGATCTCGGCGGAGATGACATCGGACGCGAGGCCGGTCACCCGCTTGCCCATCCCCAGGACGGTTCGACCGGCGAATCCGAGCGGCAGGGCGGCGAGCTTGGCGGTGCGGGACACGGCGCGGCGCGGGATGTCGGTCACCCGGCCATTGTTACCGACGCGAGGGGCTCGCTGCTGCCGTGCGCCCGGGAGCGGGTAGGGCCGACCGGATCGGGCGACGCCCGCAGCAGCCGCAGGAGGGGTGCGGGGGCCACCGGCGGTGCCGGAGACGACCGGCCCTCCGCACCTCCACCGCCGCGCCGAGCGTCTCCGGGGTGCCGCCGTCGAGCTGGGCCAGCACCTCGGCCGCCGCGAACGCCACCGCGGCGAGCCGGGTGGTGGCCGCGCAGCCCGGCTCGCCCCGGTCGGTCGCGAGCTGGGCGGCGAGCGCCGGCCAGTCCGGGTCGCGGTCGGCGCGGTGCAGGTCGAGGCAGCGCAGGCAGGGACCGGCGGGCGGGCGGACCAGCGGCCCGACCACGGGTACGCCGCCGCGCAGGTCGAGCAGGAGATGGGGTTGTCGTCGGTGCGCGTACCCGATGGCGAGCGCCTCGGCCGGCCGACCGACGCCGAGCTGCACCACCAGGTCGGGGCGGCCGGCCCGCAGCGGCCCGGTGGCCGTGCCCGGCGCGCAGCGGCCCAGCGCCGCGCACACCGCCGCGGCCAGCGGTCGACCCAGCTCCGCGCCGGTCAGGCCGGTCCCGACCAGGTCGCCGGCGCGGACCGAGCCGGACAGCTCGGGTACGACGTGCCCCACGCCGGCCTGGGCCAGCGCCACGGCCACCGCGGCGCCGAGCCGGCCCGCACCGGTCACCAGCACCCGGGCGGCCCGGCGGCGGCGCAGCAGCCGCGCCGGCGTGCCGGGCAGGTCGCGCGCGGCCAGGGCCAGGGCGTCCGCCTCCGCGGTCAACCGGGCCCGGACCGGCCCGGTGAGGTCGCGGGGGAGCAGCGTCTGCGCGGGTACGACCAGGCCGGCGTCCCGGAGCGCGTCGAGCAGGGCCCGCGCCTCGCCGGCCGGCACCCGGGCGGCGGTGGCGGCGGCCAGGACGGCGCGTTCGCTGCGGGTGCCGTCGAGCAGGTCGAGCAGGTGGGTGGTGCCGGGGGTGGCCACCTCGACCAGCACCGCCGGGCCGGGCTCCATGCCCAGTTGGAGCGTGCGCCGGTCGCGCCACAGCCTGGTCAGGCCGGGCAGCAGCGTGGGACGGGGGAGTGGAGTTGGATGCGTCACGCCACGAATGGTGACCGTGTCCGTGCGCTCAGTCGCTCGTTGTCCACAGGCTCGGCGTGCCGCAGCCAGCGTTGTCCACAGGAGCGCGCCGGTTTTCCACAACTCGCCGGTAGTGATGTCGGATACGCGACGGGGGAGGGGCGGCCGTGGCCACCCCTCCCCCGGACGACCCCGGACGGGTCAGACCTTCGCCTTGCCCAGGATGCGGTTCACTGTTGTGCCGCACACCGGGCACTTGCCCTTGGCCATGTTCATGCCGGTCTTCGAGACCTCCACGTGCCCCTCGAAGTCCCGCTTCTCCTTGCACTTGACGCAGTAACCGTTGTAGGTCTGGGCCTGGTCGGCCACGGTAGCCTCCTCGTCTCGTCCGCCGGAGGTGTCCCGGCGGGTTATCCCTGCGACGGGCCACGCGTGGACCGGCGCCGGGGGTTCTCCGTGATCAGTCTCCTGATCACTGGTTGGCGGACCCTACCCAGGTCTGGGCGGTTCCATGTCAGCTGTACGCCGACTCTGTGAGCAAGTCGACGACGAGAGTGTGCACGTCGAGTAACGTCTGATAAGTGAGTTTCGGGGGGACACGCCGGGTAAATGCGCTCAGATCCCCTTCGGGCGGCCCCGCCGTCGCCGGCCCGTCGTAGATCACCTAACGTGAGCGACGGCCGCCGGGTGATGGTCACCTACCGTCGCAAAGAAATTTTTCAGGACTCCTGACAACCAATCGCCATTTTCCGGGCGCGTGTCGTCTTGTTTACTCTTGCGGAGCCCTGGTCAGTACGCATTAGCTTTCCCTCGTGACAGTCAACCGAGGCTGCGCGGCCCGGTAATGGCCGGGACGCGGAAGCCCGTCGTCGAGGTGCGGCGCAGCCAGCGCCGGCGACGCACGGTGTCCGCGTACCGGGACGGGGAGCGCGTCGTCGTGCTCATCCCCGACCAGTTCTCCCGGGCCGAGGAGAGCGAGTGGGTCGACCGGATGCTGGCCCGGCTGGCCGCCCGGGAGGGCCGGTTCGCCCGCTCGGACGCCGAGCTGCTCGCCCGGGCCACCCGCCTGATCGGCCTCTACCTGCCGGAACACGGGTCGGCCGCGGAGCCGGCGAGCGTCCGCTGGGTGACCAACCAGAACGGCCGCTGGGGTTCCTGCACCCCGGCCGACCGCACCATCCGGATCTCCCACCGGATCCAGGACATGCCCGACTGGGTGATCGACTACGTCCTGCTGCACGAGCTGACGCACCTGATCGTGCCCAGCCACAACGCGCAGTTCTGGGCCCTGGTCGCCCGCTATCCCCGCGCCGAACGGGCCCGCGGTTACCTGGAAGGCGTCGCCGCCACCGCCGGCCTCCCCTGACCCCCGCCGCCCGCTCCGCGCCCTGTTTCACGGAAAGTGGGGTTGTCCGGGCCTGGATAGCCCCACTTTCCGGGAAAGTGCGCCCCAGCGGCGTCGCGTGCGGCGGTGGACGCGGGGTTAGTCCTTGTCGCCTCTGGCGAGGTGGCCCGTTCCGGGCTGAAAATCGTGTCGGTCGCTCGCTGACGTCGTCGCTCCTTGGTCCGTGTGAGGTCGTGGGTTAGTCGGACGCTGGTAGCCGCGT
>NZ_PYPS01000045.1 GCF_003027925.1 Micromonospora sp. RP3T | reverse complement strand
GCGCCCGGCGACACCGGGTGCCGGCGAGACCGGCACCGAGGCGCGTCCCGCGCCGGCGCGGCCCACCGAGGCCGAGCCCGCGGCCCCACGGGGCGCCGGGGCGACGCCGCCGACCGGGGCCCGGCCGCCGACACCGCCCGGGGTGACCGAGGCACGCGCCGAGGCGCCACCCTCGGGGGCGCCGGACCAACCGTTCCCGCGCGAGCTCCGCTCGGAGCCGGGGTCGCCGTTCGGGCCCGGGATCTGGGCCCGCCCACGCGAAGAACTGGAATCGCCGTAGTTCATTCCTCACACCCTGCCGGTCGCGGTGGGGCGCGGGGGCGCCGCCACCGGGTTGCCGTGAGCTGAAACACGGAAGATTACCGGCCCGCCGCGCCGGCCCGTGTCCGTCAAATCCGACCTAATCGGACCAATTACGCTTACCGGCTGTCGCGCGTGCCGCCCGGGTAACGGGCCGGCAGTGGTCGGGACAGCCGAGTTCACCGTTGCGCCTCTCGCCTTCGCCGGGCGGTGGAGCCGTCGGCCGCGGCCGACGCGGTCGCATCCGTCGCCTCGCCCGCGAGACCGTCCCGGCCGAGCAGGAACTGCTCGACGAGGTGGTTCCAGTCACAGCCGGGGCAGACCTCCACCACGAACACCTGGAACTCACGCAGCGTCATGGCCAGCACGGGCAACTCGGCCCGGGTACGCGCCTGACCCGCCGACTGCTTGAGTTCGTCACCGTAAATGTAGTGGACGTGGGTGAGGTTCTCGCTGCGGCAGATGGGGCAGCGGTGATCGGTCGGCTCGCCGTGGAAACGGGCGGCGTTCTTCAGGTACGGCGAGGCGTCGCAGACGTCGTACGTGCCGATCCGCCCGGCGAGGAGTTCACGCAGCACCGCTCGCTTCTGGAGCGAGTAGTCGACGACCTGGCGCTGCGTACGCATGCGGCAAAGGGTACGCGCTCCGAGGAACCGAGGCGACCATGGTCACGATCAGTGAGGATCGCGTCGCGTAACCAGAGGTTTGCCCTGGCCACCGGTCTCGGCTAACGTTCGATGTATCGGCCCGATACATCGCGGCGGTTAAGCCCTCCGCGCAGGGGGAAAGAAGGGATGGCGCCCGTGCTCGAGTTCGCCATCCTGGGCCTCCTGCAGGAGGCTCCGATGCACGGTTACGAGCTGCGCAAGGAGTTGACCGCCAAGCTCGGCGCCATCCGGGCGGCGATCAGCTACGGCTCGCTCTACCCGACCCTGCGACGGCTGCAGGCGGCGGGGTGGATCACCGAAGCCGCCGAGACACCCGCGACCGCCGAGGAGGTTCCCGCGCTGACCAGCCGACGTGGTCGGGTGGTCTACACCATTACCGCGGAGGGCAAGGAACGCTTCGCCCAGCTCATAGCGCAGGCTGGACCCGAGACGTACGACGACACGGGCTTCGGCGTGCACTTCGCGTTCTTCGCCCGGACCGACCAGGCCACCCGGCTCCGGATCCTGGAAGGTCGCCGTCGCAAGATCGAGGAGCGCCGCGAAGGTCTTCGTGACGTGCTCGGCCGGGCAGCCGAGCGCCTCGACGCGTACACCCTGGAACTGCAGCGCCACGGGCTCGACGCCTGCGAGCGCGAGGTCCGCTGGCTGGAGGAGCTCATCGCCAACGAGCGCTCCGGCCGGGCCCCGACCGCCCCGGATTCCCGGACGGTCGGCGGCCGAGGAGACAACGACAGCCCGCCCACGCCTGGAACGTCCAGGACAGAGCGGCCGTGATGAAGAAGAAGGAGGCAGACGCTATGGGCTCCGTCCGCGTCGCCATCGTCGGTGTGGGTAACTGCGCCTCGTCCCTCGTGCAGGGCGTGGAGTACTACCGGAACGCCGACCCGAACGACCGCGTCCCGGGTCTCATGCACGTCACCTTCGGCGACTACCACGTCTCGGACGTGGAGTTTGTCGCGGCGTTCGACGTGGACGCCAAGAAGGTGGGCATGGACCTCGCGGAGGCGATCGTCGCCAGCGAGAACAACACGATCAAGCTCTGCGACGTGCCGCCGACCGGCGTCAGCGTGCAGCGCGGCCCGACCTTCGACGGCCTGGGCCAGTACTACCGCGAGATCGTCGAGGAGTCGGACGCCACGCCGGTCGACGTGGCCCAGGCGCTGCGCGACGCGCAGGTCGACGTGGTCGTCTCCTACCTGCCGGTGGGCTCCGAGCAGGCCGACAAGTTCTACGCCCAGGCCGCGATCGACGCCGGTTGCGCGTTCGTCAACGCCCTCCCGGTCTTCATCGCCTCCGACCCGGAGTGGGCCAAGAAGTTCGAGGACGCGGGCCTGCCGATCGTCGGTGACGACATCAAGAGCCAGGTCGGCGCCACCATCGTGCACCGCGCGCTGGCGAAGCTCTTCGAGGACCGCGGGGTCGAGCTGCTGCGCACGTACCAGCTCAACTTCGGCGGCAACATGGACTTCATGAACATGCTGGAGCGCAACCGCCTGGTCTCGAAGAAGATCTCGAAGACCCAGTCGGTGACCTCCCAGATCCCGCACGAGATGCAGAAGAGCGACGTGCACATCGGCCCGTCCGACCACGTGCCGTGGCTGGACGACCGCAAGTGGGCGTACATCCGCCTGGAGGGCCGCTCCTTCGGCGACACCCCGCTCAACGCGGAGCTGAAGCTCGAGGTGTGGGACTCGCCGAACTCGGCCGGTGTCATCATCGACGCCGTCCGCGCCGCGAAGATCGCGCTGGACCGGAAGATCGGTGGCCCGATCCTCTCCGCCTCCTCGTACTTCATGAAGTCCCCGCCGCAGCAGTACGCGGACCACGACGCGCACGCCGCCGTCGAGTCCTTCATCAAGGGCGAGATCGAGCGCTGACGCGCTGAACCACACCGAGGGAAGGCCGGGTCCGCGCGGACCCGGCCTTCCCTCTTCCGTACGTCAGGACCAGGCGCGGCGCAGGGCGACGCCCGCCTCCAGCTCCAGCAGCGTCACCTTGCGCGGCAGCCCGCCGCCGAAGCCGACCAGCTTGCCGCCCGCGCCGACGATCCGGTGACAGGGCACGATCACCGGCACCGGGTTGCGGTTGCACGCCACCCCCACCGCCCGGGCCGCGCCCGGGTCACCGAGCGCGCGGGCCACCTCGCCGTAGGTGGTCGTCTCGCCGTAGGGGATGCGGGTCATCTCCCGCCAGACCGCGCGCTCGAACTCCGAGCCGCGCGGCGCCGCCACCGGCACGCCGAACTCGGTCAGCTCGCCGGCGAAGTAGGCCCGCAACTCGGCCACCGCCCGCCGGGCCAGGTCGTCGCCGGGTTCGTCGGACGCCGACGCCACCCGGCCGAAGTGCGCGCCGCGTACGGCGTCGGCGTCGGTGCCGACGGAGAACTCCCCGATCGGCGAGTCGAGCACGGTCCAGCGCATGCCACCCATTGTCGCGCGGTGGGCAAAGTTTCCCCCGCCCCGGGGCGTCTGAGACACGGAGGTGGACGGTGGCGGAGGTCGACGGGGAGTTCACCGCGTTCGTCAACGAACGGGGGCCGGTCCTGCTGCGGGTCGCGTACGCGCTGGCCGGCAACCAGCACGCGGCCGAGGACCTGCTCCAGAACGCGCTGGCCAAGGCGTACGCCCGGTGGCCCCGGATCCGCGGCGACGCGGAGCCGTACGTGAAACGGATCCTCTACCACGACCAGGTCTCCGGCTGGCGGCGGCGGGCGCGGCGCGCGGAGGTGCCGGTGGCGGACGTGCCGGAGCGGCCGGCGGTCGGGGACGACAGTGACCTGCGGATGCTGCTGCGGGACGCGCTCCGGGCGCTGCCACCCCGGCAGCGCGCGGTGCTGACGCTGCGCTACCTGGAGGACCTGAGCGTCGAGCAGACGGCCGCGCTGCTCGGCTGCCGGCCGGGCACGGTGGCCAGCCAGAGCGCCAAGGCACTGGCTCGGCTGCGGCAACTGGTGCCGGCCCTCGACGAGCTGACCACCCGGGCGGAGGTGACCCGATGAGCACGTCGCTGGAGGAGACGCTCCGGACGGCCGTACGCGATCTGGCCGACGGCGTCGCGCCCGCGCCGGACCTGGCGCTGCGGGCGCTCGGGCGGGGCCGTCGGCTGCGTCGCCGCCGACGGGTCGCCGCGACCGCCGCCGCGCTGGTCGCGGTGGTGGCGGTGACGCTGCCGTTCGTGCTGTTGCGTCCCCGTTCCGCCCCGCCGCCCACGACCCCACCGGTCACCGTCTCCCCCTCGCCGGCGCTCCGGGCCGAACCCGGCGCGAACTGGGCGGACCGGCCGCTGGTGCTGCCCGGTGAGTGGGTGGTCACCCGGGCCCAGGTGGTGGGCGGCTCCGGCAGCGGGTTCCTGCTCGACCGCGGGCGCGGGCGCTACTTCGCCACCGACAAGTACGACGGCATCTTCCCGGCGCCGACCGGCTCCCTCGTCGCGGTCCGCGACGAGGGCCGTCCCCGGGACGTGGGCCTGTTCGATCTGGCCACCGGCAAGACCCGTTGGTACGAGGTGGGCCGCGCGCTCTCCACGCCGAGCTGGTCGCCGGACGGCCGGCGCCTGCTGTTCACCACCCATCAGCTCGACCACTTCGGTTTCATCGTGCTGGACCTGGACGGGAAGAAGAAGACCCATCCGGTGGGACTGCTCGGCTGGCCCTGCGCCGACCGGTGCGAATTCACCTGGATGCCGGACGGCCGGTCGGTCGCGCTGACGTTGAGCAGGAAGAAGTCGGAGGCGTGGCCCCGGGACCTCGCCAAGGGGGTGCAGCTCCTGTCGGTCGACGACGGCCGGCCCACCCGACTGGTCGAGCTGCCGGGCGGGCCGGTCGGCCCGGACGCCTGGTCGCCGGACGGCACGTTGGTGGTCGTCCAGGGGCATCAGGAGCCGCTGCTGGTGGAGACCGCGACCGGCCGGGTGGTGAACCCGCTACCCAGCGCCGACGTCGCCTGGGTCACCGACGACCGGTTGCTCTACCGCCGGCCGTTCGGCGCCGGGGACTTCGTGCTCGCCGACCGCACCGGCCGGGAACTGGTCCGTCAGCCGCTGCCGAAGCAACTTGTCGACCTGGCGGTGACGATCGCACCGTACTGAGCGTCCGCTCAGTGCGCAGAACGTTGCACCAGGTCGATACCGTGCAGGTCGTGGCCACGGGGACGCTCGTTTTCCTGATCATCGGCGGAGTGGGCGTCGGCGTGCTGACGCTGGCCCTGCTCGGGTCGGGAGTGCTGCACCTCGGCCACCCGGACATCGACGGGCCGGTGTCGCTGGAGGCGGTCGCCGGGTTCGTCGGCGCGTTCGGGTTCGGCGGCGCGATCGTCAACGAGATGCTCGGGGCGCGTACCCCCGGCATGATCGCGGCGGCGGTGGCCGGCGGCGCGCTCGCCGCCGTGCCCACCGGCTGGCTGGCGGCCCGGTTGAGCCGCGCGGCCCGCGACATGCGCACCGATCCGACCCCCACCCGCGACCACCTGGCCGGCGCGATCGGTCTGGTGGTGACCCCGATCCCCCGCGACGGCTACGGCGAGGTCCGGGTCCGCCTCGCCGGCCAGCCGGTCAAACTCAACGCCCGGTCCGACCGGCCGATCCCGGTCGGCGCCCGGATCTTCGTGGTCGAAGCG
Source organism: Micromonospora sp. RP3T (assembly GCF_003027925.1). GTDB lineage: Bacteria > Actinomycetota > Actinomycetes > Mycobacteriales > Micromonosporaceae > Micromonospora. The sequence continues at coordinate 52,413 of NZ_PYPS01000045.1, read as the reverse complement.
CTCAGCGAGACCAGCGTGCACGTCGAGACCTACTGATCCCTCCGCACAGACGGGAACCCCCATGCCCCTGCTCGTCGCCATCGGCGGCGCGGTCCTCCTCGCCGTCCTGCTCGTCTTCTTCGTGCTCTCCCGGATCAAGGTGGCCGGGCCCAACGAGGCGTTCATCGTCACCGGCCGCAAGGGCCGCACCACCCAGACCGCCGACGGCATCCGGTCCACCGACATGTCCGGGCAGAAGGTCGTGCTCGGCGCCTCGGTGTTCGTGCTGCCGGTGGTGCAGAAGCTCCAGTCGCTCGACCTGTCCAGCCGGCGCATCGACGTCGGCATCCGGGGCGCGGTGAGCAAGCAGGGCATCCGCGCCGACCTGCACGGCGTCGCGATCGTCAAGGTCGGCGGCACCGAGGACGCCATCCGGGCCGCCGCCCAGCGCTTCCTGCACCAGCAGGACGAGATCGACAACTTCACCCGCGAGGTGCTGGCCGGCGCGCTGCGCTCGATCGTCGGTCGGCTCACCGTCGAGGAGGTCATCCGGGACCGGGCCGCGTTCGCCAGCGCGGTGGCCGAGGAGGCCGAGCACTCGATGACCAACCAGGGCCTGGTGCTGGACACGTTCCAGCTCCAGGACATCCTGGCCGAGGGGTCCTACCTGGCCGACCTGGGCCGGCCCGAGGCCGCCCGGGTGCTCAAGGACGCCGCCATCGCCGAGGCCCGCGCCCGGCAGGCCGCCGAGCAGGAGCGGCTGCTCGCCGAGGAGGCGATCGCCGAGGCGAACCGGAACCTGTCGCTCAAGCAGGCCGGCATCCAGGCCGAGATCGACGCGGCGAAGGCGAAGTCGGCCGCGGCCGGGCCGCTCGCCCAGGCCGAGCGGGACCAGGCGATCCTCTCCGAGCAGCAGAAGGTGGCCGAGCGCAACGCCGAGCTGAAGCAGCGCCAGCTCGACACCGAGGTCCGCAAGCCGGCCGACGCGCAGCGGTACAAGGTGGAGCAGGAGGCCGAGGCGGCCCGCAACGCGGCGGTGCTGCGCGCCGACGCCGAGCGGCAGGCCACCATCGCCGCCGCCCAGGCCATCGCCGAGCAGTCCCGGCTCACCGGTGAGGGTGAGCGGGCCCGCCGCGCCGCGCTGGCCGAGGCGAACGCGATCGAGGGCGCCAAGGAAGGTGAGGCGGAGCAGCGCCGGCGGTCCGCGATCGCCGAGGCGGTCGAGCGGGAGGGTCAGGCCGAGGCCGCGGCCATCCTGGCCAAGGGGCAGGCGGAGGCCGACGCGATGGCCCGCAAGGCCGAGGCGTTCGCCGCGTACGGCGAGGCAGCGGTGCTGGACCTGCTGGTCAAGGTGCTGCCCGAGGTGGTCGGTGCGGCGAGCGCCCCGATCGGCGCGATCGACAAGATGACCGTCATCTCCACCGACGGTGCCTCGTCGCTGACCAAGTCGGTGGCCGGCAACGTCGCCCAGGGCCTGCAGCTCGGCAGCGACCTGACCGGCATCGACCTGGCCGGCCTGCTCGCCCGGCTGGGCAGCGCGCACACCAACGGCAAGAACGCGGTGGACGGCAGCACGGTCACCCCGTGAACGACGACGCCCGCCGGTTCCCCTCGGGGAGCCGGCGGGCGCCGTGCGGTGGTACGGGTCAGAGCACGGCGAGGACGAACTTCTCGCCGGCGCTCAGGCCGAGGGTGTCGCTGTTCCAGTCGATGACGCGACTCGCGACGAGCTGGCTGGTGCCGGCGCTGCCGGCGGTGACCGCCTTGCCGTTGGCGTTGGCGTAGAGGCTCACCGAGCCGTCACCGTAGTAGTCGAGGAAGACGAACGCCTCCCACGCGCCGATCGAGGTGCTGCGCGCGATCAGCGGCTTCGCCCCGGCGCTCTCCGCCGCCACGAACTTGCCGTTGGCCAGCGCCTTCAGGCCGAAGAAGCCGTCGCCGTCGCTGACCACCTCGTACTTCTCCCAGGCGCCGACCGTCGTCGAGCGGGGGATCAGCGGCTTCGCGCCGCCGCTCTCCGCCGTGACGTACCGGCCGCCGGCCACCGCCTTGATGCCGACGATCGGGGCCGGCGCGTCGAAGTCGAACTTCTCCGCCGCGCCGATCGAGGTCTTGCTGGCGATCAGCGGGGAGGTGGCGCTCGGCGCGGTGACGTACCGGCCGTTGACCGTGGCCTTCAGGCTGACCGTGCCGTCGGTGTTGTCGACGATCTGGAACTTCTCCCAGGCGCCGATGGTGGTGCCACGCGCGATCAACGGCTTCGCGCCGGCGCTCTCCGCGGTGACGAACTTGTTGGTGACCCGGGCGCGCAGTCCGTACAGGCCACCGCCGGCGTCGACCACGTCGAACTTCTCCCAGGCGCCGATGGTGGTGCCACGCGCGATCAACGGCTTCGTCCCGGCGCTCTCCGCCACGACGTAGCGACCGTTGGACCGGGCCTTGAGCCCGTACGAGCCCCGCGCGGTGGGCACCGCGCCGAGGTGCAGGAGCCGGTCCAGCGAGCCCATGCTGTCGTGCACCGCGCCGCCGATGCCGGTGGTGACGACGGAGTCGCGCACCTGCTGCGGCGTCCAGGTCGGGTGTGCCTCCAGCAGCAGCGCGGCGGCGCCCGCCACGTGCGGGGACGCCATCGAGGTGCCGCTCATCGCCACCGACCCGTCGGTGGTGCCCTGCTCCGCCGAGACGATGCCGGCGCCCGGCGCGAACGTGTCCAGGCAGGACCCGTAGTTGGAGAAGCGGGCCCGGAAGTCGAGCCGGTCGGTGGCCCCGACCGTGATCGCGGTCGGCACGTTCGCCGGCGAGACCGTGCAGGCGTCCGCCGACTCGTTGCCGGCCGCGACCGCGTACGTGACGCCGGAGGCGATCGAGCGGGCGATCGCCTCGTTGAGCACCCGGTCGGTGCCGTCCGCGCCGAGGCTCATGTTGGCCACCGCCGGCTTGACCGCGTTGGCGGTGACCCATTCGATGCCGGCGAGCACCTTGTCGGTGCGACCGGCGCCGTCGCAGTCGAGCACCCGCACGGCGACGAGATCGACGTCCTTGGCCACGCCGTACTTCGTGCCGCCGAGCGTGCCGGCCACGTGCGTGCCGTGGCCGTTGCAGTCCTGCGCGACGTCGTCGCCGTCGACGGCGTCGTAGCCGTAGCTCGCCCGCCCGCCGAAGTCGTCGTGGTCGATGTCGATGCCGGTGTCGATGACGTAGGCGGTGACTCCGGCGCCGGTCGCCGGGTAGGTGTACCGGCCGTCGGTCTTCGGCTTGAGCTGGTCGATCCGGTCCAGCCCCCACGGCGGCGTGGTCTGGCTGCCGGAGGTCTTCCAACGCTGGACCTGCTGGACGTACGCGACGTCCGGGTCGGCGGCGAGCCGCTCCGCCTGCCGGCGGTCCATGGCGGCGGAGTAGCCGTGCAGGGCCCGGCTGTACACCTGCCGGACGGATCCGCCGTGCTCGCCGGCGAGGGCCGACGCGGTGGACCGCACCTTGGCCGGGCTGGCCTTGCCGTCCTTCAGGACGACGATGTAACTGCCGGGCACGGCGCTGGCCGTGCCGGCGCCCCGGACCTCGCCGCGCGGCGGGGTGACCGGGTCGGCGAGGGCGGCGCCCCCGGTGGCGACGCAGATGATCGAGGTGGCGGAGGTGAGGGCGAGCCCCACCAGCGCGGAGCGGCGCAGCGCGCCGGGACGTGACACCGAATTGTCTCCCCGTGTCCAGCGACCGTCCGGACCGGACGGGCGGATGAGATCAGGACAGCCGCGCCCGTCGAACGGGAGGGCTGGCGATGACCAACATCATGCGGGAGAGATCGACCGGAACAGGTCAACCGTTCGGTCGACACGCCGGCGTATCGTCGTCGCTTTTTCCCCAGCCGGCGGATCAGCCGACGATGCCCTCGCTGCGGGCCCAGCGCAGCAGCTCCGCCTCGGCCTCGTCCCGGTCCAGCGGGCCGCGCTCCAGGCGCAGCTCCTTGAGGTGCGCCCAGGCGCGGCCGACCACCGGGCCCGGCGGCACGCCGAGCAGCTCCATGATCGCGTTGCCGTCCAGGTCGGGCCGGACCCGGGCCAGGTCCTCCTCGGCGGCGATCCGGGCGATCCGCTCCTCCAACGCGTCGTAGTCGGCCGCGAGCTGGGCCGCCTTGCGCCGGTTGCGGGTGGTGCAGTCGGAACGGGTCAACTTGTGCAGCCGGGACAGCAGCTCACCGGCGTCGGTGACGTACCTCCGCACCGCCGAGTCGGTCCACTCGCCCCGGCCGTACCCGTAGAAGCGCAGGTGCAGCCCGACCAGCTTGACCACCTGGGAGGTGACGTCCTTCGGGTAGCGCAGCGCCTTCATCCGGGCCTTGGTGAGCCGCGCGCCGACCACCTCGTGGTGGTGGAAGCTGACCCGGCCGTCCGGACCGACCGCCTTGGTGCCGGGCTTGCCGACGTCGTGCATCAGCGCGGCCATCCGCAGCACGAAGTCGCAGCCCTGCTCCTCCATCGACATCGCGTTGAGGACCACCGTGAGGGTGTGCTCGTAGACGTCCTTGTGCTGGGCGTGCTCGTCGATGGTGAGCTTCAGCCCGGTCAGCTCCGGCAGGAAGCGCTCGGCCAGGCCGGTGTCGACGAGCAGGCGCAGCCCGGTCACCGGGTCGACGCCGCACAGCAGCTTGGTGAACTCGTCCCGGATCCGCTCGGCGGTGATCCGGTCGAGGTCGGACGCCATCCGGGCCATCGCGTCCCGGACGTCGGGGTGGACGGCGAAGCGGAGCTGCGCGGCGAACCGGGCCGCGCGCAGCATCCGCAGCGGGTCGTCGCGGAACGACTCCCGCGGCGTCCCGGGGGTACGGATGATCTGGGCGGCAAGATCGTCCAGACCGCCGTACGGGTCGGTGAACCGGTGGTCGGGGAGGCTCACCGCCATCGCGTTGACGGTGAAGTCGCGACGCTTCAGGTCATCGGCCAGGTTGGTGCCGTACTGCACCACCGGGTTGCGGCTCACCTGGTCGTAGACCTCGGCCCGGAAGGTGGTGATCTCCAGGGTCAGCCCGTCGCGCTGGCAGGCGATGGTGCCGAACTCCCGCCCGGTCTCCCAGATCGACTCGGCCCAGCCCCGGATGATCTTGACGGTCTCGTCCGGGTGGGCGTCGGTGCAGAAGTCGAGGTCGTTGCCGAGCCGGCCGAGCAGCGCGTCCCGGACCGATCCGCCCACCAGGTGCAGTTCGTGACCGGCACGGGCGAAGCGCCGTCCCAGCTCGTCGGCGACCGGGGACACGCGGAGCAGCTCGGCGACGGCGTTGCGCTGCGCGGCGGTCAGCTCACGGCGATCGGCGGCGGAGGCGGAGGCTTCGGACATGGGATCGCCAGCCTAGCGGGCCGGGGGTGGATCGACCGCGCCGGGCGTGGGTAACCGGGCGAGGTTGACTAAGGTTCCGGTGGTGCGGGGCCGTCGGGCCCGGTTCCGACATCCCCCTGGGAGGCTGTGAGATGAGCGGCGGCGGGCTCTACCGCAGCGCGAACGCGCACGACGGCGGCCTGCCGCCGGACGACGGCGCGACCTTCATCTCGGCGGAGCCGCTGAACCAGCCGGGCGTCGAGTCGGTGGCGCCGCCGCAGGAGGTGGTCGCCGAGACCAGCGCCGCGGCGAACAGCGCGGTGATGGCGATCGGCAGCCTGGTCAGCCGCGGCACCGGCTTCATCCGCAACCTGATGATCGGCGCGGCGCTGGGCGGCGCGCTGGTCGGTGACGCGTTCACCACCGCGATCTTCCTGCCGAACCAGGTGTACGAGTTCCTGCTCGGCGGCGTGCTCACCAGCGTGCTGATCCCGGTGCTGGTCCGGCGGCGCAAGTCCGACCCGGACCGGGGCGAGGCGTACTCCCAGCGGCTGCTCACGCTCGCGGTGCTGGCGCTGGCCGCCACCGTGCTGCTCGCCCTGGTCGCGGCGCCGGTGCTGACCGCCATCTACGCCGGCGGCAAGGACGCCGACTACCGCGGCCTGGTCACCAGCCTGTCGTACCTGATGCTGCCGATGCTGTTCTTCACCGGCGTGAGCGCGCTGATCGCCGCGGTGCTGAACACCCGCGGGCACTTCGCCGCGCCGATGTGGGCGCCCATCCTCAACAATCTGGTGGTCATCGGCGTCTGCGCGCTCTACATCGCGGTCTTCGGCGCCAACATCGTCCAGCCCGGTGAGATGAGCTGGGAGCGGATCCTGCTGATCGGCGGCGGCACGCTGCTCGGTGTCGCGGTCCAGACCGCCGGCCTGCTGCCGGCGTTGCGCAAGGTCGGCTTCCGGTGGCGGTGGCGGTTCGACTTCCGGGCGCTCGGCCTGGCCGAGCTGGCCCGGCTCGGTGGCTGGATGTTCTGCTACGTCGGGGTGAACCAGCTCGGTCTCTTCGTGGTGGTCAACCTGCTCACCCGCGCCGCCGGTGGCAACAACGCCGGTCTGCTGATCTACAACAACGTCTTCCTGCTGCTGATGATGGCGCACGGCATCATCGCGGTCTCGATCATCACCGCGCTGATGCCCCGGATGAGCGCCGCCGCCGCCGAGGGCCGGTTCGGCGACGTCACCGCCGACCTGTCCCGGGGCACCCGGATGGTCACCGCGGTGCTGGCCCCGATCGCGGTCTGCTACGCGGTGCTGGCCGCGCCGATCTCCGTGGTGGTGTTCCGGTACGGCGCGTTCACCGGCGACAACGCGGTGGCCACCTCGACCGTGCTGCTGGTCGCGGCGCTCGGTCTGGTGCCGTTCGCGGTCAGCCAGCTCTTCACGTTCGCGTTCTACGCGCTGCCCGACACGCGCACCCCGGCGCTGATCAACATTCCGGTGGTGATCCTGCGGGTGCTGCTCCAGGTCGGCCTCTTCCTGATCTTCTCGAACACGTTCGCGGCGGCCGGGATGATGCTCGGCAACGCGGTGTCGTACCTGGCCGCGGCCATCATCTCGGCGATGCTGCTGCGCCCCCGGGTGGGGCGGATCGGGTTGGGGCGGATCATGCGCACGCTCGGCCGGGTCGTGGTGGCCGCGCTCGGCGCCGCGCTGGTCGGTCTGCTCGTGCTCGCGGTGCTCCCGGGCGACCCGGCGAAGCTGAGCTGGTTCGCCGCCGCGGTCCAACTGGTGGTCGGCGGCGCGGCGATCGGCGGCACGTACCTCGGGCTGGCCATGCTGCTGCGGATCGGGGAGATCACCGAGGTGGTCGGCATGGTGCGACGGCGGCTCGGGCGCTGAGCGCCCACCCGTGACCGACGGTGAACGAGGATCACCAGGCTGGGGATACGGCTGTGGATAACTCGGGATTCCGCCGTCCAGTAGGCCTCTCGGCCTGTGGACAACCAACCGTACGGACGAGGGTGCCCAGGCCGGGACGGGGAAAGCACCGGCACGCCACACCGGCACGCCCCTGCACCGCTCACTTGCCGTCAACCTCTAGATTGGCGGTGCGTGTTCGCTGCGGCTGGCTTCCCGCCCGCCGCAGCGGGAAGATGACATGTCGGAGAACCGGGCATGCCGGGTAAGGTCGCTCTCGACGGGTACGTCCGGCGTCGACGTGGGCGTCGACGCCGACCGTGCCGGTTCCACCGAAGCCAGAGCGGGAAGCCACATGCCCAGCAGCACGGGTCCATCGATCGACACGATCACCGAGGGAGGACGGGTGACCCAGGTCGGCGAGGGTCAGGAAGCGGAGGAAAGTTCTCCCGCGGTCGTGACCCTCGGTGCTCCCACGGTCGGTGAGCTCCTCGCCGAGCGCTACGAACTGGTCGAGCACATCAACAACGACAGTGCCGGCCGGCTGGTCTGGCGCGGGGTCGACGTGGTGCTGCGCCGCCCCGTCGCGGTGGTCCTCCGCTACCCCGGCGGCGACTCCGCCACCGAGATGCTCCAGGCCGCGGTCGCGGCCAGCCGGGTCATCCACCCCAACCTGGTCGGCGTCTATGACGCCATCGACGAGGACGACCGGGCCTACGTGGTCCGCGAGTGGGTGGACGGCCAGTCGCTGCGGGAGCTGGTCGCCGCCGACGGGCCGCTGGACCCGGCCCGCGCGACCGCGATCGGCAACGCCGTCGCCAGCGCCCTGGCCGCGGTGCACGCCACCGGCATGGTGCACGGCAACCTCCACCCCGGCACCGTGATGATCAGTGACGACGGCCGGGTGGTGGTGGCCGACGCGCGCACCGACGGGGCGGACAGCCAGGAGAACGACCTGCGGGCCGTCGGCGGGGTGCTCTACTTCGCGCTGACCGGGCACTGGCCGCACGGCGAGGCCCCGCTGCACGGCGCCACCGCCGGGCACGGCCGGGCCGCCCTGCCGGATGCCGTCCGGGACGCCAGCGGCAGCATCGCCGCGCCCCGGCAGGTCCGCGCCGGGGTGCCGGCGTACCTCGACGACCTCACCATGGACCTGCTCGACCCGGAGATCGCCCCGCCCTCGTCGGACGTGCTGTCCGCCGAGCTGAGCCGGCTGGACATCCCGGCCGACGAGCAGTTCCTGGAGCAGGCCGGTCCGCTGCGCTTCACCGCCGACCCCGGCGAGGAGCCGTCCCCGCTGGCCGCGGCCGGCGGGCGCAAGGTCGCCCTGGGCGTCGCCGGTCTGCTGGTGGTGGCGCTGGTCGGTCTGTTCGTCGGGATCAGCGTGCTCGGGGGCGGTGACGACGACGCCAAGGAGCCGGTGGCCCAGCCCACCAACAGCGCCCCCGCCACGGGCGGCAGCACCGAGGCGGCCGCGCCGGTCCGCAAGCTCACCGTCTCCGACGTCCGGATCATCGACCCGGAGAGCGGGGACCGCGCCGAGGTGCGGAACGCCGAGAAGGTCATCGACGGCAGCGACGACGAGGGCTGGGAGACCCAGACCTACCGGAACAACGGCAAGTTCGGCGGCCTGAAGAAGGGCATGGGCGTCTGGATCGACCTGGGCGCCCCGCACACGGTCAAGTCGCTCCAGGCCACGCTCTCGTCCACCGGCGCCTCGGCCGAGCTGCGCGCCGGCACCAACGGTGAGTTCCCCTCCACCTCCAAGGGCGACAAGGACCTCGTCGCGGCGTACCCCACCGTGATCGGGCAGCCGTTCGAGGACCACGACGGCACCAAGATGACGTTCAACGGGTTCGATCCCGCCCAGAAGTACCAGTACCTCCTCTTCTGGATCACCGAGCTGCCGAAGAAGGACGACGGCAGCGGCTGGAAGATCGGGGTCCAGGAGATCACGGTCCAGGGCTCGTGAGCCGCTGGTCGGCGACCGGTGACGGCCCGCCGGCCGGCTCCGACCTGGAGCTGCTCCGCGCCCACGTCGCGGGTGACCGGGACGCCTTCACCGAGCTGTTCCACCGGCACCGCGACCGCCTCTGGGCGGTGGCGCTGCGGACCATCGGGGACCGCGAGGAGGCGGCCGACGCGCTCCAGGACGCGATGCTGTCGGCGCACCGCGCCGCGGCCCGTTTCCGGGGCGACTCGGCGGTCACCACCTGGCTGCACCGGATCGTGGTGAACGCGTGCCTGGACCGGATGCGGCGACGCCAGACCCACGCCACCGTCCCGCTGCCCGACGGGGTGCACACCGACGGGGAGCCGGGACGCCACACCGGCGGCGTCGAACCGGCCGCGCCCGCCCCCGACCACGACACCGCGCTGGTGGTCCGCCAGGCGCTCGCGGCCCTGCCGGCGGAGCAGCGGGCCGCGCTGGTCCTGGTGGACGTGCAGGGCTACCCGGTGGCCGAGGTGGCCCGGATCCTCGACGTCGCCGAGGGGACGGTGAAGAGCCGGTGCGCCCGGGGTCGGGCGCGGCTCGCCGTGCTGCTGGGGCACCTGCGCACCGGCGCCGACGACGCCGGGCACGTGCCGCGGGTCACCGCAGGGAACCGCCGGCGGCCCGAGGGCGTCGGATCCTCGTCGGGACTCACCCGGCCGGACGCCAGCCAGGAGGAGCCGTGAGTTCGCGGGAGTTCAGCGAGGTCGACCACGACCTCCTCGCCGACTACCTCGGCGGGGCGCTGGACGGCACCCCCGAGCAGGCCACCGTGGCCCGGCTGGTCGAGCAGGACCCGGCCTGGCGCGCGGCGTACGCGGCCCTGGCCGGCGCGCTCGACCTGGTGCACGCCGACCTGGCCGACTGGGCGTCGTCGCCCGCGCCGGAGCTGCCGGTGGCGGTCTCCGACCGGATCACGGCCGCGCTCGCCGGCGCCGGCCCCGCCCCGGCCGCCGACCACGTGCCCCAACACGCCGGTCTTGACGCGACGCCGGTCACCGTGCCGGCACAGCCAGGCCGGACGACCCGCCCGCCCGGCACGGTCACCCGTCCCGACCGGCACACCGGGCCGGGTCGACGTTCCCGGCGCTGGGCCCGGGTCGCCGGGCCGGTGGCGCTGGCCGCCGCCTCGGTCGCCGCGGTCGGTCTCGGCGTCGGCCGGCTGGCCGACACGGGCGGGGACAGCAGCACCGTCGGTCGACCGGCCGGGGAGGCGGCGCCGGCGGCGGGCGCGCCGTACCGGACCACCGGGCCGACCGTACGCAGCGGCACGGACTGGACCCCGGAACGCCTCGGCCGGGACGCCAAGGCGGCGTCGGCCCGACCCGACATGGCCGGGCCGTCGGGCGCGCCGGACGGCGGCCGGGAGACACCTCTGGCCGCCGACACGAACCGCCTCGGCGCCGTGGGCGGGTTGGACCGGCTCGCCCGGCCGGAGGCGCTGGCCGCCTGCCTGACCGCGATCGGCGCCGAACACGGCGCGGCACCGCTCACCGTCGACCTGGTCGACTACGCCCGGTTCCAGGGCAGCCCGGCGCTGGTGGTGACGTTCTCGGACGCCGGTGGCGCCCGCTGGGGCTGGGTGAGCGGGCCGGAATGCGGCGTACCCGGGTCCGGCGCGGACACCCGGTTCCGCACGCGGGTAGGGTGAAACCGCGGTCAGCGGTCCTGTCCCGCCACGTGACGTGACCCACCGGATGACCGGCTCGGGAATCCCCGCTTCGTACGATGACGTTCTGGAAGTCAGGCGCCGACGCCTCCGCGCGGTCGGCACTCGGATCGACATCGGTGCGTACCGGTGACGAACACACACATCGGGAGACGGCAGTGGACGAGGTCCGCAACCTGATCATCATCGGCTCCGGGCCGGCCGGCTACACCGCGGCGGTCTACGCCGCGCGCGCCAACCTCAAGCCGCTGGTGATCGAGGGCGTGCAGTCCGGTGGCGCGCTGATGACCACCACCGAGGTGGAGAACTTCCCCGGTTTCGCCGACGGGATCCTCGGCCCCGAGCTGATGGACAACATGCGCAAGCAGGCCGAGCGGTTCGGCGCGGAGTTCCTCACCGACGACGTGACCCGGGTCGAGCTGAAGGACACCGGCGAGATCGGCTCGGACGCGGTGAGCACGGTCTGGGTGGGCGAGACCGCCTACCGGGCCCGCGCCGTCATCCTCTCCACGGGTTCGGCGTGGCGTCCGCTGGGCGTGCCGGGCGAGCAGGAATACCTCGGCCACGGCGTGTCGTCCTGCGCCACCTGTGACGGCTTCTTCTTCCGTAACCAGCACATCGTGGTGGTCGGCGGCGGCGACTCGGCCATGGAGGAGGCGAGCTTCCTCACCCGCTTCGCCGAGTCGGTGACGATCATCCACCGGCGCGACTCGTTCCGGGCCAGCAAGATCATGGCGGAGCGGGCGCTGGGCAACGAGAAGATCAAGGTGGAGTGGAACACCACGGTCGAGGAGATCCTCGGCGACGACGGCAAGGTCAGTGGCGTACGGGTGCGTGACGTGCACACCGGCCAGACCAAGGTGCTCGACGTCACCGGCGTGTTCGTGGCGATCGGCCACGACCCGCGCAGCGAGCTGTTCCGCGACCAGGTGGAGCTGGACGACGAGGGTTACGTGAAGGTGCAGGCGCCGAGCACCCGCACCAACGTGCCGGGCGTGTTCGCCGCCGGCGACGTGGTCGACCACACCTACCGGCAGGCCATCACGGCGGCTGGCACCGGATGTGCGGCCGCGCTGGACGCCGAGCGGTTCATCGCCACCCTGCAGGGCTGAGAATTTCACCAAAGGGAGAAAGGGTTCATAGTGGGAGCAACCAAGGCGGTCACGGATGCGAGCTTCGCGAGCGACGTGCTGAAGTCCGACAAGCCGGTCCTGGTCGACTTCTGGGCGGAGTGGTGCGGTCCGTGCCGCAAGGTCTCGCCGCTCCTGGAGGAGATCGCGGGCGAGATGAGTGACCAGGTCACCATCGTCAAGCTCAACATCGACGAGAACCCCGAGACGGCGCGCGCCTACCGGGTGATGTCCGTGCCGACGCTGACCATCTTCAAGAACGGCGAGCCGGTGCAGTCGATCGCCGGCGCCAAGCCGAAGGGCGAGCTGGTCAAGCTCATCGAGTCGGCGCTCTGAGCGACCCGACACCGCCGGAGCCCCCGTCACCCCCACCCGGGTGTCGGGGGCTCCGGCGTTCCTGACCTGCGCGAACCCCAACCCGGCGGGTAACCGGTCACGGTACGCTCCGTAAGCGTCCGTCGGAGCTACCGCCTCCGCCAGCGCCCGTGCAGAGGGGGTCGTCGTGCGTCCGATCCGACCCGGTGACCGGGGCCCCGCGGTGGCCGAGATCCGAACCGTGCTCGCCGGCCTGGAACTGCTGCCCACCGACGGCCGCGCCGACGACTACGACGCCGCGACGGAACGCGCGGTCCGCGCCTTCCAGCAGTCCCGCGGCCTCAGCGTCGACGGGCGGGTGGGCGCGGAGACCTGGCGGGCGCTGGACGCGGCCCGCTGGCGGTTCGGCGCCCGCGCGCTCTACCACGCGGTGCCCGAGCCCCTGACCGGCGAGGACGTCCGCTCGCTCCAGGAACGCCTGCTGGAGATGGGGTACGACGTGGGCCGCGCCGACGCCATCTACGGCATCCGCACCTCCCGCGCGGTGGCCCAGTTCCAGCGCGAGATGGGGCTGAAACCGGACGGCTCGTGCGGCCCGCACACCGTCAACGCGCTGCGCCGGCTCGGCCGCAAGGTGGTCGGCGGGCGCCCGCAGTGGCTACGCGAGTCCGACGCCATCCGCCAGGCCGGGCCGACGCTCGTCGGCCGGACCGTGGTGATCGACCCGGGCCACGGCGGCACCGACAGCGGCGTGGTGGTGCCCGACGGCTCGCTGCGCTGGACCGAGGCGGACCTCGTGCACGACCTCGCCAGCCGGCTGGAGGGGCGGCTCGCGGCGGCCGGGGTACGGGTACAGCTCACCCGGGGCCCGTCGTCCCCGACCTGCCTGCCGGACGCGGACCGGGCCCAGCTCGCCAACTCGCTCGGCGCGGACGTGTTCATCTCGTTGCACACCGACGGGCACGCCAACCCGGCGGCCGACGGCGTCGCCACCTACCACTACGGCACCGACAACGGCGTCACCTCAGCCACCGGGGAGCGCCTGGCCGGGCTGGTACAGCGGGAGATCGTGGCCCGCACCGGGCTACGCGACTGCCGCACCCACGCCAAGGCGTGGGATCTGCTCCGGCTGACCCGGATGCCCGCGGTCCGCGTCGAGGTGGGCTACCTGACCTCCCCCACCGACCGGGGTCGGCTGATCGACCCGCGCTTCCGCGACCGGGTGGTCGAGGCGATCGTGGCCGGGGTGCAGCGGATGTACCTGCCGATCGAACGGGACGTGCCGACCGGCTCGATCGACGTCAGCGAGCTGCGGGCGATCGTGGCCGCCGGCACCGTGGTCGACTGAGCCGGTCAGCTCGTCGAGCGGGTGGCCGGCGCCGGCCGTACCGGACGCAGCAGCGTCTCCGGGCTCATCGAGCCGAGCAGCTTCTCCAACGCGTACTCGACGTCGGACTTCCAGCTCAGCGCCGTGCGCAGCTCCAGCCGCAGGCGGGGGTAGCGGGGGTGCGGGCGGACCGTCTTGAAGCCCACCGAGAGGAAGAAGTCGGCCGGCGCGACACACGCCCGGGTGGGGCCGTCCGGCTCGTCACCGAACTTGGCGTCGCCGAACGCCTCGATGGCCTTGATGCCGCGCTTGGTGAGGTCCCGCGCCACGCCCTGCACCAGCATCCGGCCCAGACCGCCGTCGGCGAACGCGGGCACCACGTGCGCGGTCATCAGCAGCGCCGCGTCCGCCGAGACCGGCGACGTCGGAAACGCCATCGAACGCGGGACGTACGCCGGCGGGGCGTACATGACGAAACCGGCCGGCATGCCGTCGACGTAGACCAACTTGCCGCAGGAACCCCACTCCAGCAGCGTCTGGGAGACCCACGCCTCCTTCTCCAGGCCCGGGTCGCCGGCCGCGCAGGCCCGCTCCGCGGAGACCGGATCCAGCTCCCAGTAGACGCACCGCCGGCAGGATCGGGGAAGGTCCTCCAGGGTGTCAAGCGTCAGGCTGACCAGACGTCGCGACATGAGCGCACCCCACCACCAGTCTCGGAGCGTCGGCCACCGCGGTGTGCCGCCGCCGCTCCTGCTCCCGACGAGCGATCGTACGCTTCCGCCCGCCGACGCGGGAGAGGACGCGCGAACGCCCACCCGGGCGACGGACCCGGGGGTCCGGGATGTGGACGTGTCCACACGGCGGGTTCCGCGCCGGTCATCAGGGACTACGATCGACCAATCGGCCGCGCGCCGCCATTGGATGCCGGCATCGCGGGTACCACACCGGGCGGCAGCCCCGCCGACACCCCGACCGAGGTGATGTCATGACCGGCACGACGCTCGACGACTACACCGACCGGTACGCCCGCCGCGTCCGGGGGATGACCGCCTCCGAGATCCGGGCGCTCTTCGCGGTCGCCAGCCGGCCGGAGGTCGTCTCGCTCGCCGGCGGAGCGCCCTACATCGCCGCGCTGCCGCTCGACGCGGTGGGCGAGATGCTCGGCCGGCTCGGCGCCGAGCACGGCGCCACCACCCTCCAGTACGGCATCGGCCAGGGCACCCTGGAGTTGCGCGAACGGATCTGCGAGGTGATGGCCCTCTCCGGGATCGACGCCTCCTGCGGGGCCTCCCCGGAGGACGTCGTGGTGACCGTCGGCGGGCAGCAGGCGCTCGACCTGGTGGCCCGTCTCTTCCTGGACCCGGGTGACGTGGTGCTCGCCGAGGGCCCGACCTACGTCGGCGCGCTCGGGGTGTTCCAGGCCGCCCAGGCGCAGGTGACCCACGTGCCGATGGACGACCAGGGCCTGATCCCGGAGGCGTTGGAGGTGGCCATCGCCGACCTGGCCCGGGCCGGCCGGCGGGTGAAGTTCCTCTACACCATCCCGACGTACCAGAACCCGGCCGGCGTGACGTTGAGCGAGGAGCGGCGCGAGCGGGTGCTCGACATCTGCGAGCGCGCCGGCCTGTTGGTGGTGGAGGACGACCCGTACGGTCAGCTCGGTTTCGAGGGGGAGGCGCCGGCGCCGCTGCGGGCCCGGCGGCGCGACGGGGTCTTCTACCTGAGCACGTTCTCCAAGACGTTCGCCCCCGGCCTGCGGGTGGGCTGGATCCTCGCCCCGCACGCGGTGCGCGACAAGCTGGTCATCGCCAGCGAGGCGCAGATCCTCTGCCCCAGCGTCTTCGCGCAGTCCGCCGTCTCGACGTACCTCGGCACCATGCCGTGGCGGGAGCAGCTCAAGACCTACCGGGAGGTCTACCGCGAGCGTCGCGACGCGCTGCTCGGCGCGCTGACCGACCTGATGCCGGCCGGCACCACCTGGACCACCCCGACCGGTGGCCTCTTCGTGTGGGCCACCTTGCCGGACGGGCTGGACGCCAAGGCGATGATGCCGCGGGCGGTCGCCGCCCGGGTCGCGTACGTGCCCGGCACCGGCTTCTACGCCGACGGGACGGGCACCGGCAACATGCGGCTCAACTACTCCTTCCCGCCGCCGGAGCGGATCCGGGAGGGCGTGCGCCGGCTGGCCGGCGTGATGGAGCAGGAGATCGCCATGCGGAAGGTCTTCGGAGCGGTCGGCAACGCCGGGCCACGCCGACGCCAGGGCGGCTCCGACGCGCCCGGCCCCGACTTGGCATGATGCCGGCATGGCCGTCACCCCCGCCGCACCGACACCCGTGACCGGATCCTCCGCCGACGAGCTGCACGTGCTCGTGCTCGCCGGCGGTCTCTCCTACGAGCGGGACGTCTCCCTGCGGTCCGGCCGTCGCGTGCTGGACGCGCTACGCGCGGTCGGCGTGCAGGCGGAGCTGCGGGACGCCGACGTCGCGCTGCTGCCCGCGCTGGCCGCCGACCCGCCGGACGCGGTGGTCATAGCCCTGCACGGCGCCACCGGCGAGGACGGCTCGCTGCGCGGCGTACTCGACCTGTGTGACGTGCCCTACGTCGGCTGCGACGCCCGCTCCTCCCGGCTGGCCTGGGACAAGCCGTCCGCCAAGGCCGTCCTGCGCGAGGCCGGCATCCCGACGCCCGACTGGGTGGCGCTGCCGCACGACCGCTTCTCCGAGTTGGGCGCGGTCGCCGTCCTGGACCGGATCGTCGACCGCCTCGGGCTGCCGTTGATGGTCAAGCCGGCGCAGGGTGGTTCCGGGCTGGGCGCCGCCGTGGTCCGGGACGCCGCGTCGCTGCCGGCCGCGATGGTCGGCTGTTTCGCGTACGACCAGACAGCGCTGGTGGAGCGCTACGTACCCGGCATGGACGTGGCGGTGTCCGTGCTGGACCTGGGCGACGGCCCGCAGGCCCTACCCCCGGTCGAGATCGTGCCCCGCAACGGCGTCTACGACTACGCGGCCCGCTACACGGCGGGGCGCACCACCTGGCACGCGCCCGCTCGGCTCGACGCCGCCACGACCGCGCAGGTGACCGACGTGGCGCTCGCCGCGCACACGGCGCTCGGCCTGCGGGACGTGTCCCGCGTCGACCTGATCGTCGACGCGGAGGGCCGACCGCACGTGCTGGAGGTCAACGTCTCGCCGGGCATGACGGAGACCTCACTGCTGCCGCTGGCGATCCAGGCCGCCGGGCTCGACTTCGGTCGCGCCCTGGGCTCGCTGGTGGGCCGGGCCGCCGCCCGCCGCTGAGCTGACCCGGCCGGCACCACCACTTTCACTCCCGGTTCGGTCCGGCCGATCCCGTCGCCGGCTCCGCGTCGCCGTTCAACGCCGTGGGCCCGGCGTCACCGGTCGCGGGCCCGCCATCAGCGTCGCGAGGGTCGCCGTCGGGGGTATGCGCGGAAGGCGGGTCATCGTCGGTGTCGTCGGCCGGCCCCACCGGCTCGGCCTCCGGGATCTCGTCCGCCGCCTCGATCACCGACGCCGTCTCCTCGTCGGGCTCCTCGATGGTGTCCGTCGGCGCCGGCGAGGACAGGCTCGACGGCGCCTGCCACCGGATGCGCGGCGGCTCGGCAAGCGGCCGGCCACCGAACTCGGCGAGCCACGCCGCCACCATGGCGAGGTTCTCCCGCCACTGTTCCTCGGAGATCGGCGGCAGGATCGAGTCCCACAGCGACAGGAACGTGCCCCGCAGTTGCAGCCGCCCGTACGGACGGGCCAGGAACCACATGTGCAGGTGCGCCGACCCGTCGCCCCAGCGGTTGACGTGCACCCGGGCGACCCCGTCCAGCGAGCGGATGGCCCGCTCCAGCCGGACGGTCATCACCCCCAGCTCGGCGGCGAGCAGGTTCGGCAGGTCCCCGAGGTCCAGGTGGGAGCGGGACTCCAGGATCAACACCATCGGCAGGCCGGTGGGCCGGTCCATGGTCCGGACCCGCCACCGCTCTCCGACCCAGATGTACGCCTCGTCGGGCGCGTTGCAGGCGGTGCACTCCCGGTCCTCCTCACCCCGACGGGGAGGTTCGACCGGCACGGGATCGTCGAGCTGCTTGACGCGAAGCTCGCCCTCGAAGGGGAAGGAGGGCCACTGGGTGAAGTCCGGGACTGAGGGAGGGGTGTCCTGCACGACGCTGACCCTAACGGAGTTGGCGACGCCTGTCCCTCCCCGTTCCCACCGGAGTCGAGGCCGCTTCGACGATCCACAACGCGTTGTCCACCACGTTGTCCACAGGCCGCCGAGATCACCACCACAGTGCGTCATCCACAGCTCAGCAAGGGTTTCCGGGTGTTGTTTCACGTGAAACGGAGTGAGCCTGTGGACAACCGCTGTGGATAACTTCTGCGGTCGCGGGGCCTCCCGTCGACCCTTCCGTTCAACGAGCGGAGGGCTCCGACGCAGCGGCTCAACAGGGGCTCGATCCCGCCGCTCGGGCTGGCTCGTTTCACGTGAAACGGAGCACTCCGTGATTCCTGACAGCGCGGGGCGCCCGTGGCGGTTCAAGCCCTTGGCGGAAGCACCGCGCCTGATTGGACGCGGTCCCTTCCGTTTCACGTGAAACGCGCTACGCGGATCCCGCGGGGTTCGGGCCGTCGCCGGCCACGAGCACTCGCCCGATGTCGTGCAGTCCGAACTCGTCGGCCCGCACGAAGAGGCCCCGCTTCGCGCTGCACCTCACGCATGCGCGGGAACCCGTCGGTGTGCTCCACCCCGGCTCGATGCGCCCCACCGGTCGGCTCATGAAGCGCCTTGGCCGACCGCACCGCGCGGTCGAATCTGCTCGGGTCTCCTCAGCGGGCCGTGAGAACGGCACCGCATTGCCCGGGCGGAAGGGTGGAGACCTCATTCCGAAGCCACGGGCCGATGCCGGCCCACACGCGGGTCGGCCGGCAGGATGTACGGCCTGAGCGCGACGCCCGCCTCCGCCGTCGCGCGGCATCGAAACCGCTGGGTCTGCTGCGTCCAGGGCTCGGGCCCGCGCTAAGCCGGTGACTCGGCCAGGATGTGGTGGATATCGCCGCGAGGGCTGCGGGGTGACTGCCTTGAGACGCGCCGTTCTCGAAGCCGCGCACGCGTACCGCGCACCCGTCTGTCGCGCCGTGCATGTCGTCATGGGCCGCATCGCGAGGCCCGCCGGGTGACCGATCGGGGTGCGGGCCAGGGCTCACCGCACATGCCGTCACGGGACAGCATGGCGGCGAGGCCGATGACCAGCCGGCCTAGGCGGCACGGCAAGCCTCTGCCGGAAGAGAAGGCGACCGAGCAATTCCGGCGACAGACAAGCCGCCGTCGCCACGGCTCATTCGCATGCGACGAGCAAACGCAAGGACACCGCTCCCCGCCGCCCCGCTGGCAAACCCGCGCCTGTTCTCGGGTCGGGACTTCCAAGGCGGACGGGACCCGGTCCTGCGGCCCTGGCAAGCCAAGCCCGTTTCACGTGAAACCGCACCACTGGCCCCACCGCTTGGGCGGCCCCCACGCTGCCCCGGCCCGGCGACCCTCCACGACAGGGGGTGCCGGCGGGCCGACGATCCTCGCGTAGAGCGCGGCACGACCAACGAACGGCGTCGGTGGCAGTGCGGCACGCCCGGATCACCCAACCGGTCGGGGCGCGTCACGTCCGACGAACGACAACGGAAGCGAGGCACAGCGCGTCGAGCGAACGACAACGGAAGCGAGCGAGCGAAGGACAACGGGTGCGGCGTACAGCACGTCGGGCGAGAGGCAACGGGGTGCGAGGCACGGCACCGTGGGCGAACCGCACCGGTGAACGGATGCCGGAATGCCGCCGGCCGCATCCCTCAACGGGAATGCGGCCGGGTCGGGTCGAGCAGTGAGTCACTCCTCGGGCTGTTCCTCCTGGCCCACGCCGATGATGCCGACGATCCGCTCCAGGTCGTCGACGGTCGCGAACTCGATCGTGATCTTGCCCTTGCTCCGGCCGATGTCGACCTTCACGCGGGTGTCGAAGCGGTCGGAGAGCCGGTCGGCGAGGTCGGTGAGCGCGGGAGCATGCGCCTTGGTCCGGCGCTTGGCCGCAGGGGGCTTTGCCGGCCCCTCAGCCAGCGCCAGAGCCACCAACTCCTCGGTGCCGCGTACTGATATGCCCTCGGCGACGATCCGCGTGGCGAGCTTCTCCTGGGCCTCACCGTCGTCGAGGCTGAGCAGCGCCCGGGCATGGCCGGCGGAGAGCACCCCGGCGGCGACCCGCCGCTGCACGGCTCCGGGGAGGTTCATCAGGCGAATGGTGTTGGAGATCTGCGGTCGGCTGCGGCCGATCCGGCGTGCCAGTTCCTCGTGGGTGGCACCGAACTCCTCCAGCAACTGCTGGTAGGCCGCCGCCTCTTCGAGGGGGTTCAGGTTGGCGCGGTGGATGTTCTCCAGCAGCGCGTCCCGGAGCATCGCGTCGTCCTTGGTCTCCCGGACGATGGCGGGAATGCTCTCCCGACCGACCGCCTGGGCGGCACGCCAGCGCCGCTCACCCATGACGAGTTCGTACTTCTCGCCGTCGAGCTGCCGCACGACGATCGGCTGGAGGAAGCCGACCTCCTGGATCGAGGTCTTCAGCTCCTCCAACGCCTCCTCGTCGAAGACGTGCCGCGGCTGCTTCGGGTTCGGCACGATGGTGTCGACCGGGATCTCGGCGAAGCGGGCACCCGGCACCGGGCTCAGCTCGAACTCCGGCTCGGCCGCCGGCGTTCCACGGTCGAGGACCGCGCCGGCCCCGGCGGGGGGCGGGTCCGCGACAGGAAAGGCCGGGGTGGCCACCGTCGGGACGGATGCCTCATCAGCCTCCGGCGGGGCGATACCCGGCGCCGGCCCGGTGGGGATGAGGGCGCCGAGCCCTCGACCCAGACCGCCGCGGGGACGGTTCTTCATGCGACGCCTCCCAGCGACTTCTCCGCACTACGCATTCCGGCTCACCGGCTCCTTGACCCCTCGCTCAGCGATCTCTTGGGCGGCCTCGAAGTAGCTCGTGGCACCCCGCGAACCGGGATCGTAGGTCATGACCGACTGGCCGTAGCTGGGTGCCTCGGAGACACGCACGTTGCGGGGGATGACGGCCTGGAGCACCTTGTCCCCGAAGTGGTTCCGGACGTCCTGCTCCACCGCGTCGGCCAACCGGGTACGCCGGTCGTACATGGTCAACAGGATGGTGGAGACGTCGAGCTTCGGGTTGAGGTGCTGGCGTACCAGGTTGATGTTGTTGATCAGCTGGTTGAGCCCTTCCAGCGCGTAGTACTCGCACTGGATGGGGATCAGCACCTCCTGCGCGGCCACCAACGCGTTGACGGTCAGCAGGCCGAGCGAGGGCGGGCAGTCGATGAACACGTAGTCGAAGTGGCCCGGGTACGCCTCGATGGCGCGTGACAGGCGGGACTCCCGGGCGACCACCGAGACCAGCTCGATCTCGGCGCCGGCCAGGTCGATGGTCGCTGGCACGCACCACAGGTTGGGGATGCCCTCGACCGCCTGGGCGACCTCCTCCAGCGGCACGCTGTCGATGAGGCAGTCGTAGACGTCCGGCACACCGGTGTGGTGCGGCACGTTCAGCCCGGTGGACGCGTTGCCCTGCGGGTCGAGGTCGACCACGAGCACGCGGTTGCCGTGCAGCGCGAGCGCCACCGCCAGGTTCACGGTGGTGGTGGTCTTGCCCACGCCACCCTTCTGGTTGGCGACGCACATCACCCGGGTCCGGTCAGGGCGGGGCATGTTGACCTCGCCACTGGGATTCAGGATCTGCACGGCGCGCATCGCCTCCATAGCCAACGGTGGGTCATCCTCTTCGCGCGTCGGGGTTTCACGTGAAACGTACGTGTCGGCTGCGGCCTCGGCCGCGTATCCGGCGACCGGTGGCGTGTCGGCCGACACCGGGTCCGGGACGGGCTGATGCGGTACGGCGGAGACCGGCGGTTGTGGTTCGTAAC
This sequence comes from Micromonospora sp. RP3T, assembly GCF_003027925.1. Classification (GTDB taxonomy): domain Bacteria; phylum Actinomycetota; class Actinomycetes; order Mycobacteriales; family Micromonosporaceae; genus Micromonospora. The sequence goes on along the minus strand of NZ_PYPS01000045.1, from coordinate 30,801 downwards.
GGGCGGGGATCGCGACGTTCGCCCGCGCCGATGCCGGCCGCGGGGACGGGGCGTTCACCGGGCCGTCGCTCGGGTCGCGCGGTTCGCGGACCGGTGGGACATTGGCCGGCGCGGACGAAACCGGCCGGAGAGCGCCCGCGGCCGACGCCTCCGGTCGGTGGGTCGGATCGACGGGAGACGGCGGCGAGGCGTCACGGGAATCGTTCACCGCCCACTCCTGGTAGCTGGTTTCACGTGAAACGGAACCGTCCGGGGCTCGCCCGCCGGCGCCGGTCAGCCGTGGCTCGTCGTACCTGCCGTCGTCATGCACCTGTCATCCCTACCCGCTCCGGATGGTCGGTTCGCACCGTCGATCGGGCCTCCGCTGTGCGCGGCGTCACCGGCCGGCGGAAACGGTCGGGTCGGGTGCCGCCCGGCACCGCCGCTCCACACTATCGACGCGCGGTCAGCCTACGGCCGACGGGCGTGGCGGGTCCATGTCGGGTTGTGATCGATCCGGTCACGCCCCACCGGTCCAACGACCCGGTGAGGCATCCGGAAAGCCTGCTCCACTCAGCGATCCCGGTTACGGTCGCCACGTCGGCGACCGCCACGCGAGCGCTTGGGCGCCTTCGGCTTCTTCGGGTTGACCACCCGTTCCCGGACCACCTCGACCACGGTTGCCGCCGGCTCGATCAAGCCGGTCCCGCACCGGTGCAGCGTGGGCTCGCCGCCGCCGAGACGGGTCACCGCATCGGCGTGCTCGGCGATCTCCTCGGCCGCAGAGGCGCCCTTGAGCGCCAACAACCGGCCGCCGGGCACGGTGAGCGGGAGACACCAGCCGGCGAGCCGGTCCAGCGGAGCCACGGCCCGTGCGGTGACGATGTCGGCGGAGAGCGGATCGCGGTCCCGGGAACCGGCCGCCGCCTCGTCGGCCCGCCCCCGGAACACCCGGACGGACCGGGTCAGGCCGAGGCGCTGCACCGCTTCCACCAGGAAGGCGACCCGCCGGGCAAGCGGTTCGACAAGGGTCACGGTGAGATCCGGACGGGCGATCGCCAGCACCAGGCCGGGAAGCCCGGCACCGGAACCGACGTCGATCACGCGGGCGTCCGCCGGGACCCGCTCCGCCACCACTGCGCAGTTGAGCAGGTGCCGGTCCCAGAGCCGGGGCGTCTCGCGGGGCCCGATCAGGCCCCGGAGCACACCCTCGGTGGCCAGGAGTTCGGCGTACGCGGCGGCGAGGTCGAGCCGGTCGCCGAAGAGTGCGCGCGCGGCCTCCGCCAGCTCCGGCGGCAACGTGGCGTCGGCCGGGTCGGGCGCGGCACCCGTGACAGGCCCGTCCACCGTGGATGGCTCCGGATCGGCTGCCGGATCCGCGAAGGCCGGCACCGCCACCACGTCCGGTTCGGCGAAGAACGGGTCAACCGTCCCGGCCGGAGCATCGGCGTCGACGGGCTCGGCCCCTGCCGGCACGTCACCGGAGAAGGCCGGCGTCACCTCGGTGGCGGCGGGAAGCTCGACGCCGTCCACCGTCGTGGTGTCGCCGGAGAACTCGGGATCGACCGCAGTCCCGGGCGCGTACGCCGGATCAGCCGGCCGGTCCTCGTCGGAGCGGAACGGGTCGGGGGTCGTTTCGGGCCGCACAGCCGGCGGCCCGGGTGGCGTACCACCCGGGCCGGCCACGGCGTCCGCCGTCGTGTCGTCGGAGGCCACTGACCTCAGTCCGCAACCGGCCGGACGACGATGCGGCGGTTCGGCTCCACGCCTTCGGACTCGCTCTCCACGCCGCTCATCGCGTTGACCACGTCGTGCACGCACTTGCGCTCGAACGCCGACATCGGCTCCAGACGCACCGACTCGCCGTGCTCCTTGACCTTCTCGACCGCGTTCTTGGCGACCGCGGCCAGTTCCTTGCGCCGGGCGGCCCGGTAGCCGCCGACGTCCAGGAGCAGGCGGCTCGGCGTGCCGGTCTGCCGGAACACCGCCAGCCGGGCCAGCTCCTGGAGTGCCTCCAGGGTGGCGCCGCGCTGGCCGACCAGGCTCTGCAGTCGACCGCCGACCACCTCGACGACGGGCCGGCCACCGGAGACCAACTCGTCGATGTCGCCGTCGTAGTCGAGGATGTCCAGCAGACCCTCGACGTAGTCGGCGGCGATCTCGCTCTGCCGGAACAGGTCGCTGTCGGCCGGGGCCTTCTTCTCCCGGGTCCCGGCCGTGCCCTCGTCGGTCTCGGTGGCGGCAGCCGCGGGAATCTCCTCGTCCACGGACTGGTCGGCGCTGGGGATGCTGGTGTCGGTCACGGGTCTCATCTCCGTACTCGCTCGGCCGGACCGTCGAGGTCCGCTTGTCTCCCGGGGGCCGGCGGGAGGTTCGCCGGATGCCCCTCGGGCACGTCCGTACGGGCCAGTGTCGCCCGTGACCGCGCGTCGCGCGGCGGTTCCGGCCCGGCGCCGACTCCTCGGGTGCTGCTCGGGTCCGGAGGGGCCGCCACCGGTCGCGGCGGCGGCCCGGTGCGGCTCAGCCCTGCCGCTTGGCGGGGCGGCTGCCGCCCTTCTTCGGGTTGGTCGGCTTGGCGCCCGGCTTCGGACCGGCCACCTTCGGCGCGGCGGCCGGAGCCTTGGCCACCGGCGCGGCGGCCTTGCGGCCGAACAGGCCACTGGTCTTGGCCGGCTGGGCGGTGGTCTTGCCTGCGGTGGCGGTGGCCTTCTTCGGCGGCACCAGCGGCGGGAACTTCCGCAGCACCCACTGCTGCTGGCCGAGCGTGAAGAGGTTGTTGGTGACCCAGTAGATGATCACACCGATCGGGAAGATCGAGCCCGAGACCAGCAGCGAGACCGGGATGCCGTAGAGCATCAGCCGCTGCACCATGCGCTGCTGCGGGTCTTCCGCCCAGCCGGTCTTGAGGATCATCTGCCGGCTGGTGAGGTAGGTCGTGGCGATCATGATGAGCACCAGGACGCCGGCGATCAGCTTCACGGTGCCGGTGTTCGCGCCCAGCGGGGCCAGGTCGGCGGCGGTGGAACCGAACCGGCCGGAGATCGGGGCGGTGAAGAGCTTCGCGCTGGAGGCGCTGTTGAACTGGTCGGCCGTCCAGCCGTAGAGCGTCTTGCCGGGGTTCGTCGGGTTGAGCCGCTTGAGCGTGTGGAACAGGCCCAGGAAGACCGGGATCTGGAGGAACATCGGAAGGCAGCCCATCAGCGGGTTGGCCTTTTCCTTCCGGTAGAGCTCCATCATCTCCTTCTGGAGCGTCTCCCGGTCACCCTTGTGCTTCTCCTGGAGCTCCTTCACCTTCGGCTGGAGCGCCTGCATGGCCCGTTGCGACTTGATCTGCTTGACGAAGACCGGGAACAGGATCACCCGGACCGTCACCACCAGGAAGATGATGGCGAGGATCCAGGCCCAGTTCGTGCCGATGACCGCGCCGACCGGCACCCCGATGGCGTCCCAGGCCGAGTGCCAGGTCAGCAGGATCCACGAGATCGCGTAGTAGATCCAGTCGAGACTCAATTCTCAGGCTCCAGTCACGTCGGCACGGCGGCGACCGCCCGGCTCCGGCACCGGGTCGTGTCCACCTGGGTGAAAGGGGTGGCAGCGCGACAGCCGCCGGACCGTCAGCCAGGCTCCCCGCAACGCGCCGTGCCGGGACACCGCCTCCACGGCGTAGGCACTGCACGACGGGTAGAACCGGCAGCGGGCCGGCAGTGCCGGACTTATCCACCGACGGTACGCGATGATGGGTACCAGCAGCATGCGGGCACCGGGTGTCGGCGATGGGGTCCTGGGGCCGCCGTTCATCGCGACCGCCGTCCCCGGGGGGCCCGTGCGGCGGCGAGCGCGGCGTCCAGGTCGGCCCCGAGTCGGGCGTACGCCGCGTCGGCGGCCGGGGGCAGGGCGCGTACCACCAGGGTGGTGCCGGCGGGCAGCTCGGCCAGGCGCTCCCGGACCAGGTGCCGCAGCCGGCGGCGGATCTTGTTGCGCACCACCGCGCCGCCGACGGCCTTGGACACGACGAAGCCGGCGCGGCGGGGTGCGGAGATCTCCGCACCGCTGCTCCGCGCCGGCTCCGGCGAAGGTGTCGCGGTGGACTCGGTCGGCTCGGGGAGCGTCAGGTGGACCACGACGGCGCCACGGCCGACGCGTCGGCCACCACGGACCGCTGCGGCGAAGTCGCTACTGCGCCGCAGTCGCTGTGCGGCGGCCAGCACGACTGCCCACGCCCCCGGACCGGTCGGCCTCAGGCCGCCAGGCGGGTGCGGCCCTTGGCGCGACGGGTCGAAAGGATGGCGCGGCCGGCACGGGTGCGCATGCGCAGCCGGAAGCCGTGGGTCTTCGCGCGCCGGCGGTTGTTCGGCTGGTAGGTGCGCTTGCTCACGTCAGGCTCTCCGTTGTCGTACGCCCCGCGCGGCGGATCGCCCGGGGTCCTGTGCTGGTCCCGATCACCTCGACGGTGACCGCTGATCGACGCTGCCCGGTGAGCCGGCCTCCGGTGGTGCTGGAGAGGTGGCCACGGGCAACGAGCATCCATCACCCTAGCAGAGGGCGAGAGAGCATCCGCTCCAGCCTACGCAGCACCGCAATGACCGTCAAACCCTTCCGGCCCGGCCCCGACCTGCGCCGCGACGGCGGCCGACGGGGTCGTTTCCGGTGCGATCGTCACCGCCTCCAGGGTGTCGGCGGTTGATGGCGCGGGGTCCGCGCTGTTAGCGTGCGCGATTGCGGTCGGCGTCGGGTGCCCGGGTTTGTCGCCGACCGGCAAGACCGGACAAGCTGTTGAATCGTTCGGCACGGTGAACCCGCTTCAGCGCCTCCACCAATCAGGGGGCAGGTCCGACCCGCGTCCGGTGGGCGGCCACAATCGGTCGGTACACAGGCTGTGGATAACTTGTGGATGACGACCGGTCAGCCGTCCGGGCGGGCGTGAGGATCAGGCGAGGGGGTGGCACGACGGTGACCGGAGCGACAGACCTTGCCGCGGTGTGGGCGGCGGCCACCGAGGAACTCGCCGACGAGATCATCTCCGCCCAGCAGCGGGCCTACCTCCGGCTCACCCGACTCCGCGCGATCGTCGAGGACACCGCGCTGCTCTCCGTGCCGGACGCGTTCACCCGCGACGTGATCGAGTCCCGGCTCCGCCCGGCCATCACCGAGGCGTTGAGCCGCCGGCTCGGCCGACCGATCCAGGTGGCCGTCACCGTACGGGTCGCCGACGACCCGAGCGGGCGACCGGCCGGCACGGTGTACCGCAGCGGCCCGGAACCGCTTCCCGACCGGGACGGCGCGGTCGGTCTGCTCCCCGGATTCGACCGGGCGGGCCCGCCTCCCGAGTCCGCCTACCCCGCGCCCCGCCCGGAGCCCCAGTACGCGGCGGACGGCCGGCCGGAGCATCCGATGGAGGAGCCCGCGCCCCGGCAGCGGAACGCGGACGGCGGCCGGCCGCACCTGATCCCCGCCGGCCGGGACGGGCAGGACACGCTCTTCGGCGCCGCGTTCGCCGAGCCGCTGCGCGCCGCGCCCGACCGCCGGTCCTTCGACGACCGCCCCGACCTGGAGCCGACCGCCCCGGACCGGGGTGGGTACGAGCCCCGCTACCGGGAGGCTCCGGGGCCGGTCGACTCCCCGCCGCTGCGCGGACTGCCCCGTGACGGTGTCACCGACAACGGTCCGGGGCGCGGTGTCACCGACAACGGTCCGGGGCGCGGCGCCAGCGACAACGGCCCCGGCCGCGGCGCCCCCGATCACCACCGGCCGGGCGGGCAGGCGGACCGCCGGCTGCCCGGCGTGGAGAGCGGCGGCAACCGGCTCAACCCGAAGTACATGTTCGAGACGTTCGTCATCGGCTCGTCCAACCGCTTCGCGCACGCGGCGAGCGTGGCGGTGGCCGAGTCGCCGGCCAAGGCGTACAACCCGCTCTTCATCTACGGCAGCTCCGGGCTGGGCAAGACCCACCTGCTGCACGCCATCGGGCACTACGCCACCACGTTGGGCAACGCCCGCTCGGTCCGGTACGTCTCGACCGAGGAGTTCACCAACGACTTCATCAACTCGCTGCGGGACGACAAGACCAGCGCCTTCCAGCGCCGCTACCGCGACGTGGACATCCTCCTGATCGACGACATCCAGTTCCTGGAGAACCGGGAACGGACGCAGGAGGAGTTCTTCCACACGTTCAACACGCTGCACAACGCCAACAAGCAGATCGTGATCACCTCCGACCGCTCGCCGAAGCAGCTGGCGACGTTGGAGGACCGGCTCCGGACCCGCTTCGAGTGGGGCCTGCTCGCCGACATCCAGCCGCCCGACCTGGAGACCCGGATCGCGATCCTCCAGAAGAAGGCGGCGCAGGAGCGGCTCTACGCCCCGCCGGACGTGCTGGAGTTCATCGCCTCCCGGGTGTCGAACTCGATCCGGGAACTCGAGGGCGCGTTGATCCGGGTCACCGCGTTCGCCAGCCTCACCCGGTCCTCGGTCGAGCTGTCGCTGGCCGAGGAGGTGCTGCGCGACTTCATCCCGGACGGCGCCGGTCCGGAGATCACCGCGGACCAGATCATGGTCTCGACCTCCGAGTACTTCGGGGTGAGCCTGGAGGACCTGCGCGGTCATTCCCGGTCCCGGGTGCTCGTCAACGCCCGCCAGGTGGCCATGTACCTGTGCCGCGAGCTGACCGACCTGTCGCTGCCCCGGATCGGCCAGGCGTTCGGCGGACGCGACCACACCACGGTGATGCACGCCGACCGCAAGATCCGGCAGCAGATGGCGGAGCGGCGCTCGCTCTACAACCAGATCGCCGAGCTGACGAACCGGATCAAGCAGAACACCTGAGACGCTCGTCTCGTACCCGTCACGACAGCCCGGCCGGACGACGTTCCCGGCCGGGCTTCTTCGTGCCCGTCGGGCGCCGCGTCGGCGGCGTCGGGCCGCCCGTGGACGCTGCCGGTTGACCCTCGACCCGGTGGAGGGCCCAGAATCGGCGCCGTGGTTGTCCACAGCTCGTACCGGTTGTCCACATCCCCTGTGTCACAGGTGGTGGATAACCACCCTGTGCACCTGGCCGGTTACCCACAGACTGTGGACAACTCCTGGGGACGAGCCTGTGGACGCCTGGGGACAACGGTCACGTTGTCCACCGACGTCGACCCGCCTGTGGGGATCCTGTTGAAGGTTCTGGGGACGACGGGGGTCCGGGCCGTCGGCGTTGTCCACAGCGCTGGGGAGAAAACCGGTGGATTACCGGTGGACAACCGGTGGACAGCGGTGGAAAACCCGGCGGCCGGCGGGGCCTGTGGACCACCACCCGGGTTGTACCCCGGGTTATCCACCGGAAATCCACCTGTGGACAACGTGTCTGACCTGCGCAGATGCCGGTTCTCCACAGTTTGCACAGGTGCGATGAAGACGATGAGTTATCTCTTCTAAACAACAAAAACCAATCATCACCGTTGGACTTCCTGTGGATCGGGCCGCAGCACTGCCGTCGGCAGTCGGCCGGGCACCTGGATCCACGGGGTCGGGCGCACAGCCGATGCCCACGCGCCCTAAGGTGCGATGGGTACCCGCACGGTCGGGCGGGACGGGTGGCAGCGGTCGGCATGAGAGAGTTGTCGCTGACGTCGACGCGGAGGCATTGATGAAGTTCCGAGTGGAGCGCGACGCGCTCGCCGAGGCGGTCGCGTGGACCGCCAAGAGCCTGCCCAACCGACCCTCCGTGCCGGTGCTGGCCGGGGTGATGCTCCGGGTGACCGACGGCAACCTCCAGGTCTCCGGCTTCGACTACGAGGTCTCCAGCCAGGTGACCGTCGAGGTGCAGGGTGACGCGGACGGCGCGGCACTGGTCTCCGGTCGACTGCTCGCCGAGATCACCAAGGCGCTGCCGGCCAAGCCGGTGGACATCGCCGCCGTCGGCTCCCACCTGGAGCTGGTCTGCGGCAGCGCCCGGTTCACGCTGCCCACCATGCCGGTGGAGGACTACCCGACCCTGCCGGAGATGCCGGAGAGCGCCGGCACCGTCGACGCCGCCGCCTTCGCCGCCGCCGTGGCCCAGGTGGCTGTGGCCGCCGGCCGCGACGAGACGCTGCCGATGATGACCGGCGTCCGGATCGAGCTGTCCGGCGGCACCATGGCCATGCTCGCCACCGACCGCTACCGTCTCGCGTTGCGCGAGATGGAGTGGCACCCGGACGACCCGGAGATCAGCCTCAACGCGCTGGTGCCGGCCCGCACGCTCAACGACACCGCGAAGGCGCTCGGCCCGCTCGGCGGGCACGTCACCATGGCGCTCTCCGCCGGCGGCGCCGGTGAAGGCATGATCGGCTTCTCCGGCGGCACCCGCCGGACCACCAGCCGCCTGCTCGACGGCGCCAACTACCCGCCGGTGCGTTCGCTGTTCCCGGCCGACCACAACGCCGAGGCCCGGGTCGCGGTCGCCACCCTCATCGAGGTGGTCAAGCGGGTGGCGCTGGTCGCCGAGCGCACCACCCCGGTGCTGCTCAGCTTCAGCGCCGACGGTCTGGTCGTGGAGGCCGGCGGCACCGAGGAGGCCCGGGCCAGCGAGGCCATGGAGGCGACGTTCAGCGGTGACCCGCTCACCATCGGCTTCAACCCGCAGTACCTGATCGACGGCCTGTCCAACCTGGGTGCCCAGCACGCCCTGCTGCGGTTCGTCGACGCCTTCAAGCCCGCGGTCCTTTCTCCGGCCGGCGAGGATGGCGAGGTCATTCCGGGGTACCGGTACCTCATCATGCCGATCCGCGTCTCCCGCTGATCGCCGGCAGCACCACCCTGACGTACGGAGGTAGCAGCACATGCAGCTCGGCCTGGTAGGACTCGGCCGGATGGGCGGCAACATGCGCGAACGGCTGCGCGCCGCCGGGCACGAGGTGGTCGGCTACGACCGCAACCCGGAGCTCAGCGACGCCGCGAGCCTCGCGGAGCTGGCCGAGAAGCTCGACGCACCGCGCGCCATCTGGGTGATGGTCCCGGCCGGCGTCACCGACGCCACCATCGACGAACTCGCCGGCGTGCTCGGCGAGGGCGACATCATCATCGACGGCGGCAACTCCCGGTTCAGCGACGACGCCCCGCGCGCCGAGCGGCTCAACGAGCACGGCATCGGCTACGTCGACGTCGGCGTCTCCGGCGGCGTCTGGGGCCGGCAGAACGGCTACGGCCTGATGGTCGGCGGCGCGCAGGAGCACGTCGACCGGCTCATGCCGATCTTCGACGCGCTCCGGCCCGAGGGCGAGTTCGGCTTCGTGCACGCCGGCCCGGTCGGCGCCGGCCACTACGCCAAGATGGTGCACAACGGCATCGAGTACGGCCTGATGCACGCCTACGCGGAAGGCTTCGAGCTGCTCTCGGCGTCCGAACTGGTGACGAACGTCCCCGGTGTGGTCAAGTCGTGGCGCAAGGGCACCGTCGTCCAGTCCTGGCTGCTCGACCTGCTCGACCGGGCCCTCGACGAGGACCCGGAGCTGGCCGACCTGAGCGACTACACCGAGGACACCGGCGAGGGCCGGTGGACGGTCGACGAGGCGGTCCGGCTCGCCGTGCCGCTCAACGTGATCACCGCCGCGCTGTTCGCCCGGTTCGCCTCCCGGCAGGACGAATCACCCGCCCTGAAGGCCGTCGCCGCGCTGCGCCAGCAGTTCGGCGGGCACGCCGTCCACAAGCGCTGACCGGCGTCCACAGCCTGTGTACGTCCGCCGGCTCGAACTGGTCGACTTCCGCTCGTACGAGCGGGTCGGCGTCGACCTGGAGCCGGGTCCGAGCGTGCTCGTCGGCGCCAACGGCGTCGGCAAGACCAACCTGGTCGAGGCGTTGGGCTACGTGGCGACCCTGGACTCGCACCGGGTCGCCACGGACGCCCCGCTGGTGCGGATGGGCGCCACCTCGGCGGTGATCCGCTGCGCGGTGGTGCACGACGGCCGGGAACTGCTCGTCGAGTTGGAGATCGTGCCGGGCAAGGCGAACCGGGCCCGGCTCGGTCGTTCCCCGGCCCGCCGCGCCCGGGACGTGCTCGGCGCGCTTCGGCTGGTGCTCTTCGCGCCGGAGGACCTGGAACTCGTCCGCGGTGACCCGGCCGAACGCCGCCGCTACCTGGACGACCTGCTGGTCAGCCGCCAACCCCGCTACGCCGGTGTCCGCGCCGACTACGAGCGGGTGGTGAAGCAGCGCAACGCGCTGCTGCGTTCCGCGTACCTGGCCCGCAAGACCGGCGGCTCCCGTGGCGGTGACCTGTCCACGCTCACCGTCTGGGACGCCCACCTCGCGCAGCACGGGGCCGACCTGCTCGCCGGCCGGCTGGAGCTGGTCGCCGCGCTCACTCCGCACGTCGCCAAGGCGTACGACGCGGTGGCGGCCGGCCGAGGTGCGGCCGGGATCACCTACCGGCCGTCGGTCGACCTGCCCGAACCGGCCGCCGACCGGCCGGCGCTGGCCGAGGCGCTGGCCGCCGCGCTCGCCGCGGGCCGCGCCGCCGAGATCGAACGCGGCACCACGCTGGTCGGTCCGCACCGTGACGACCTGGCCCTCACCCTGGGCCCGTTGCCGGTCAAGGGGTACGCCAGCCACGGCGAGTCCTGGTCCTACGCGCTGGCGCTGCGGCTGGCCGGGTACGACCTGCTGCGCGCCGACGGGATCGAGCCGGTACTGGTGCTCGACGACGTCTTCGCCGAGCTGGACACCGGCCGGCGGGAACGCCTGGCCGAGCTGGTCGGCGGCGCCAGCCAGCTGCTGGTCACCTGCGCGGTGGACGACGACGTGCCGGTGACGCTGCTCGGTGCCCGTTACACGGTTGGCGAGGGGACGGTGCGACGTGCCGGATGACGACGAGGTCCGGCTCCCGCCCGCACGACTGGGGCCGGGGCGGGACGGGGGAACGTCTGGCCGGGGTGGGCCCGCCGCGCGTACCCCGGGGAAGCCGGCGGACGGCGAGCCGGGCGCGGCGACGGAGGGCGCGGCCGGGCCGGAGCTGGCCCGGGCGGTGCTGGACGCGGCGAAGGCCAAGCGTCAGGCCGCGGCCGGCACCCGACGCCGCAGCGCGGTCCGTGGCGACGGTGAGAAGCGGCTGCGCGGCTACTCCGGGCCCGGCCCGGACCCGCGTGACCCGCAGCCGCTCGGCGCGGTGCTCGACAAGCTGGTCAAGGCGCGTGGCTGGCAGCAGCCGGCTGCCGAGGCGACCGTCTTCGGCGCGTGGGAGAAGGTGGTCGGCGCGGAGGTCGCCCAGCACAGCCGCCCGGTGAAACTGGAGAACGGCGAGCTGACCGTGGAGGCCCGTTCGACGGCCTGGGCCACCCAGTTGCGGCTGCTGGCCGGCTCGCTGCTCAAGCAGATCGCCAGCGAGGTCGGCCACAACGTGGTGCGCAAGCTGCACATCCACGGCCCGGCCGCGCCGTCCTGGTCGCGCGGCCCCCGGCGGGTACGCGGCCGTGGCCCCCGCGACACCTACGGCTGATCCCGAAGGCTGTCACACGTCGGCGTAGACCGCGAAGCCCCGCTCGGCGCAGCGCCGGTAGAACGCGGCCAGCACGCTCAGCTCGGCGCAGGTGAAGTTCCACTGCGGCGGATCGCCGCTGTCGTCGCGCAGCTTGTCGAGCCGGCTCTCCAGCCAGCGGAGCTGCTGCTCGGCCAGCCGCCCGTCGCCGAGCAGCGCGCGCAGCACCTCGCTGACCGACTCGAACGTGACCGCCTCGCCGTACGGCCGGTGCCGGGCGACGAACTTCTCCACGCCCTCGGCGATCCAGGCGCAGCCGTCCGGGTCGATCACCGGGTCCTCGTCCTCGGCCGCGTTCTCCGTGGCGTAGAGCACATTTTCCAGCCCGAGGATCAGGTCGACCAGTTCGGTGTACGCGGTCGCCCGCACCGTGCCGGTCTTCGCGATCAACTCGGCGAGCGCGGCGGTCGGGGCGGAGATGCGTGGCATGTCCACGATTTCGCCGAAGTCCACGAACTCAGCCGGCGCGACCGGATCGTAGAAGCGGCCGGTACGCGGCCAGTGCACCGCGACGTTGTCCAGCCCCATCTGGCGTCACCTCTCACCAAGCGTCTGTCGGACCATCCCAGGCGATGGTCCCCGGTCCGGGCGCGAAAGATCAAGACCGCAACGGCGGCGCCGCAAAAGGTACGGCACGTCGCGTTCCACCGCGACCCCCGGCCCGTGAACCGCCGGTCACCGCTCCGCCGGCCCGGACCGGTCGCGGTGGCCGATGGCACGGCGGGTGCCGGTGGCGTGTAGGGGGAGTCGCGGGCAGCGAGGTTCGTCCGGCTACGGCATTCTCAGCCGCCTCTCCAGGGGTGCCGAGTGGCGGTTTGGTCGGCTGCGCACAGTAAGATTGGGGGCGAGACGAAAGACCCGGCACGGAGCGATCGACATGGGCCCCAAGGGCCCTTGATCATTGTGCCGCATCGGGTCCGAGCCGATCGCGATCCGCGGGCAACCGCGGCGCCCGGCGTACCCGATCCGTGACCTGGTGATCCCGGGAGCGGCGCGGGCACGCCGACGTCGCGTCCTGTCCGCCGAACCCGCGCCCCGCGCCCACGCGCGGCCGGTGCGAGAAAGTGGCCGAGCGTGGCAGCGGAGGACAACAAGAAGTACGGCGCCGAGTCCATCACCGTGCTGGAGGGCCTGGAAGCGGTCCGGAAGCGGCCCGGTATGTACATCGGGTCCACCGGCGAGCGCGGTCTGCACCACCTGGTGTGGGAGGTCGTCGACAACGCGGTGGACGAGGCGCTGGCCGGATACTGCGACACCATCGACGTGGTGCTGCTGGCCGACGGGGGCGTCCGGGTCACCGACAACGGCCGGGGCTTCCCGGTCGACCTGCACCCCAAGCTGAAGAAGCCGGGCGTCGAGGTCGCGCTGACCGTGCTGCACGCGGGCGGCAAGTTCGACGGCAAGGCGTACGCGGTCTCCGGCGGCCTGCACGGTGTCGGCGTATCGGTGGTCAACGCGCTCTCCACCCGGATGGCCGTGGAGATCCACAAGGACGGCTTCGTCTGGCGGCAGCGCTACAACCAGTCGAAGCCGACGCCGCTGGAGAAGGGCGAGCCGACCGACCGGACCGGCTCCGCGGTCTCCTTCTGGCCCGACCCGGACGTCTTCGAGACCGTCGACTTCGACTTCCACACCATCTACCGGCGCCTCCAGGAGATGGCCTTCCTCACCCGCGGCCTCACCATCCACCTGCTCGACGAGCGGGTGCCGGAGGACGAGGAGGGCAAGCCCCGCGAGGTCACGTTCCACTACGACGGCGGCATCGCCGACTTCGTCCGGCACCTCAACGCCTCGAAGAGCCCGATCCACAAGACGGTGGTCGAGTTCGGCGCCGAGGAGACCGGCATGTCGGCCGAGATCGCCATGCAGTGGAACGAGTCGTACGGCGAGTCGGTCTACACCTTCGCCAACAACATCAACACCCACGAGGGCGGCACCCACGAGGAGGGCTTCCGGGCCGCGTTGACGAGCGTGGTCAACCGCTACGGCGCGGAGAAGAAGCTGCTCAAGGGCGACGAGCGGCTCTCCGGTGAGGACATCCGCGAGGGTCTGGCCGCGATCATCTCGGTCAAGCTGACCGACCCGCAGTTCGAGGGGCAGACCAAGACCAAGCTGGGCAACACCCCGGTGAAGGGCTTCGTCCAGCGGGTCTGCAACGAGTCGCTTGTCGACTGGTTCGACCGCAACCCCGCCGAGGCGAAGATCATCATCACCAAGGCGTCCCAGGCCGCCCGGGCCCGCATCGCCGCGCAGCAGGCGCGCAAGCTGGCCCGGCGCAAGTCGCTGCTGGAGTCCGGCTCGATGCCGGGCAAGCTGGCCGACTGCCAGTCCACCGATCCGCGCGAGTCCGAGGTCTTCATCGTCGAGGGCGACTCGGCCGGCGGCTCGGCCAAGCAGGGGCGTGACCCGCGGGTCCAGGCGATCCTGCCGATCCGCGGCAAGATCCTCAACGTGGAGAAGGCCCGGATCGACCGGGTGCTGAAGAACAACGAGGTGCAGGCGCTGATCACCGCGCTCGGCACCGGCATCCACGACGACTTCGACATGGAGAAGCTGCGGTACCACAAGGTCGTGCTGATGGCCGACGCCGACGTGGACGGCCAGCACATCCAGACCCTGCTGCTCACCCTGCTGTTCCGCTTCATGCGACCGCTCGTCGAGCTGGGGCACGTCTACCTGGCCGCCCCACCGCTCTACAAGATCAAGTGGAACAAGAAGGGCGACGACGCCCAGTACGCGTACTCCGACCGGGAGCGCGACGGGCTGATCGCGCTGCGTCAGCAGAAGAAGCCCAACGCCAAGCCGGACGACATCCAGCGGTTCAAGGGCCTCGGCGAGATGAACTACCCGGAGCTGTGGGAGACCACCATGAACCCGGCCACCCGTACGCTGCGCCAGGTCACGCTCGACGACGCCGCCACCGCGGACGAGTTGTTCAGCGTTCTGATGGGCGAGGACGTCGAGGCGCGCCGGTCGTTCATCCAGCGCAACGCCAAGGATGTGCGGTTCCTGGACATCTGACGGACGCGTGCCCGGGCCGGCCGGAGATCCACCGACCGGCCCGGTGGTCCACAGAGTTATCCACAGCCTGGCCGCTTTCCACAGCCGTTATCCACAGCTAGATCACGACTCTGAGTCTGATAAGGGTTAACAGTGACCGATCTTCCCGAGTCCACCCCGAACGAGCCGGAGACCCCGGAGACACTGGCTGCGGTCGTCCAGCACGACCGCATCGAGCCGGTCGGCCTCGAGGTCGAGATGCAGCGCTCGTACCTCGACTACGCGATGAGTGTCATCGTCGGGCGCGCCCTGCCGGACGTGCGGGACGGGCTCAAGCCGGTCCACCGCAAGATCCTCTACGCCATGTTCGACTCCGGCTACCGGCCGGACCGGGGCTACGTGAAGTGCTCCCGCGTCGTCGGTGACGTGATGGGCCAGTTCCACCCGCACGGCGACTCGGCCATCTACGACGCGCTGGTCCGGATGGCGCAGTCCTGGGCGCTGCGCTACCCGCTGGTCGACGGCAACGGCAACTTCGGCTCGCCCGGAAATGATCCGGCCGCGGCCATGAGATACTGTATTACGGCAGATGTCCGCATTCGCACCCTTGATGGTAGCGTCAGGATCGGCGACGTCGTGCCGGACGCCGCGCCGAGCAGCGAGACCGACGTCGAGCTCAAGGTCCGCGACCGCAACGGCGACCTGGTCCGTGCCTCGAAGTTCTTCCACTCCGGTGAGCACCCCACGCTGCGGCTGCGCACCCGCGAGGGATACGAGCTGACCGGCACCCACAACCACCCGGTGCTCTGCCTGGTGAACGTGGCCGGCGTGCCGACCCTGCTGTGGAAGCTGCTCGACGAGATCACGCCCGGCGATCGCGTGGTCCTTCAGCGCACCGTGCCGGACGAGATCGGCTACCCGATGCTGGAGCACGTCGAGGCGGCCGTCCTTGCCGGCGCGCTCGTAAGCGAGGGCTGGATCTCCGACGAGTGGGTCGAGTTCGCCAACGCGGACCGGGAGTTCTTCACCCGAGTTGTCGCGGCCTTCGACCTTGCCGTTGGCGGCAAGCGCTGGTTCGGCGAAGAAGTCTTGCCGTCGGGTAAGACCTTGCACCGAGTGCGAGCGAGCATTCGGCAGCTTGCCAAGACGGCGCTGGGTGACCTGGTCGGGGCGCGTAGCGCCGCCAAGTTCGTGCCGGAGTTCGTCTGGCGAGGGCCGGCCGCGGTGAAGCGCGCCTTCCTCCAGGCGCTGTTCGAGGGCGACGGGTCGTCGTCGCTGTTGCCCCGCCGCACCATCCAGATCTCGTACTCCACCCGCAGCGAGCGCCTGGCCCGCGAGGTCCAGCAGCTCCTGCTGGAGTTCGGCGTCATCAGCCGGCAGTGCCGTTACGACGACGGCGAGATCAAGGTCGTCATCACCAACCGGCGGGACGCGCGCATCTTCGCCGCGCACGTCGGCTTCCTCGGCCGTAAGCAGGCCAAGCTGGAGTCCGAGCTGGCCCAGGTGCCGGCGAGCAGCACGGCGCTCTCCGGCGACATGGTGCCGTTCGTCGGCGACTTCATCCGGGAGCACGGCGCCACGCGGTGGACCGAACGCGACTGGCTGCGCCGGCACAACGTGGACCGGGTCGAGCGGTGGGAGCGGGATCGCGACGAGATCGCGGCCCGGATCACCGAGCCAGGGATCCTCGACGTGGTCGAGCCGTTGGTCGACGGCCGGTTCTACTACGCCGAGGTGACCGAGGTCACTGACGCTGGCGTGCAGCCGGTCTACAGCATCCGGGTCGACACCGACGACCACTCCTTCATCTCTGACGGCTTCGTCAGCCACAACACCGAGTGCAAGCTCGACCCGCTGGCCATGGAGATGCTGCGGGACATCGACGAGGACACCGTCGACCTCCAGGACAACTACGACGGCCGGGCCAAGGAGCCCACCATCCTGCCGTCGCGGATCCCGAACCTGCTGATCAACGGCTCCGAGGGCATCGCGGTCGGCATGGCCACCAAGATCCCGCCGCACAACCTGCGGGAGATCGGCGCGGCGGTGCAGTGGTGCCTGGAGCACCCGGAGGCCGACGAGGCGACCACGCTGGAAGCGCTGCTGGAGATCGTCAAGGGCCCGGATTTCCCAACCTACGGCCTGATCGTCGGCCAGCAGGCCATCCAGGACGCCTACCGGACCGGGCGCGGCTCGATCCGGATGCGCGCCGTGGTCGAGGTGGAGGAGGACAAGCGGGGCCGGCCGGCGCTCGTGGTCAGCGAACTGCCCTACCAGGTCAACCCGGACAACCTCGCCGAGCGGATCGCCGAGCTGATCAAGGAGGGCAAGCTCGCCGGCATCGCCGACATCCGGGACGAGTCCTCCGGGCGTACCGGCATGCGGATCGTGCTGGTGCTCAAGCGCGACGCGGTCGCCAAGGTGGTGCTGAACAACCTCTACAAGCACACCCAGCTCCAGGAGACGTTCGGCGCCAACATGCTGGCGCTTGTCGACGGCGTGCCGCGCACGCTGAACCTGGCGCAGTTCATCCGCTACTACGTCGAGCACCAGATCGAGGTGATCCGTCGGCGGACCGCGTTCCGGCTGCGCAAGGCGGAGGAGCGGGCGCACATCCTGCGCGGCCTGAGCAAGGCGCTGGACGCGCTGGACGAGGTGATCGCGCTGATCCGGCGTTCGCCGACGGTGGAGGACGCCCGACAGGGGCTGATCCGGCTGCTGGAGATCGACGAGGTCCAGGCGACCGCGATCCTGGACATGCAGCTTCGCCGCCTGGCCGCGTTGGAGCGGCAGCGGATCCTGGACGACCTGGCCAAGCTCGAGGTGGAGATCGCCGACCTCAAGGACATCCTGGCGAAGCCGGAGCGGCAGCGGAAGATCGTCTCCGACGAGCTGGGCGAGATCGTGGCGAAGTGGGGCGACGACCGGCGCACCAAGATCGTGCCGTTCGACGGCGAGGTCTCGATGGAGGACCTCATCGCCCGCGAGGACGTGGTCGTGACGATCACCCGCACCGGGTACGCGAAGCGGACCAAGGTCGACCTGTACCGGTCGCAGCGGCGTGGCGGCAAGGGCGTGAGCGGGGCGACGCTCCGGCAGGACGACATCGTGAGCCACTTCTTCGTATGCTCTACCCACGACTGGATCCTGTTCTTCACGAACAAGGGTCGGGTCTACCGGGCGAAGGCGTACGAGCTTCCCGAGGCCAGTAGGGTGGCCAAGGGCCAGCACGTGGCCAACCTGCTCGCGTTCCAACCGGACGAGCAGATCGCGCAGATCATCGAAATCCCGAACTACCAGGTGGCGCCCTACCTGGTACTGGCCACGAAGAACGGCCTGGTGAAGAAGACGCGGCTCGAGGAGTTCGACTCCAACCGTTCCGGCGGCATCATCGCGGTCAACCTGCGCGATGAGGACGAGCTGGTCGGTGCGGTGCTGGTGGCGCCGGAGGACGACCTGTTGCTGGTTTCCAAGAACGCACAGGCGATCCGCTTCAATGCCACCGACGAGGCGCTGCGTCCGATGGGCCGGGCCACCTCGGGGGTGATCGGCATGCGCTTCAGCGGTGAGGACGAGCTGCTCGCCGTCGAGGTCGTCCGAGAGGGCCTGGACGTGCTGGTGGCGACGAACGGGGGGTTCGCGAAACGTACCCCGATCGAGGAATACCCGGTCCAGGGCCGGGGAGGTAAGGGCGTGCTGACTGCGAAGATCACCGAGCGACGCGGTGGTCTGGTCGGCGCGGTCGTGATCGATCCGGAGGACGAGCTGTTCGCCATCACGAGCAACGGCGGCGTCATCCGGACTCCGGTGAAGCCTGTACGCCGTACGCGTGACCGGAACACAATGGGGGTCAAGCTGATGGACCTCCCGGACGGCGTGACTATCGTGGCGATTGCTCGCAATGCCGACGAGCCTGACGAACAGGACTAGTTGATGACGGAGACACAGGCGAAGTCGGGGAACAAGGGGACCTCGGCCACCCCGGTCGACGAGGAGGCCGCGCAGGGCGGTACACCAGCGACCGGCCGTGCGGCCGTGGGTCGGGCCACGGTCCCCGCCGACGCGCCTGCCCCGAAGTTCACCCGGGCCCCCGGCATGGCCCCGCCTCCCGACAAGCCGGCCGACGGTTCGGAGTCCCGCGAGGCGACCGAGACCAGGATCGACGCGCCGACGTCGGCCGACGGCTTCGCGGCTCCGGCCGCGGCGAAGCCCGCCACGAACACACCGCCGGCCAGGCCGACGGCCACCGCCCGGGCCTCCACCGGCACCACCGGCACCCAGCCGCGCATCGGCGCCGGCCTGGGCACCGCCCCGAAGGGGGCACCCGAGGCCACCGGTCCGGCCGGCGGCAACCCGGGACGCCCCGCCAACGGCGGCGGCCTGCCGCCGGGCATCAGCGGCGCGGCAGCGGTCGGTGCCGCGCGCGTGGGTGAGGCGGTACGCGCCGCGCGTACCTCGGTCGGTTCGGCCGCTTCGCGCGGGCCGCGCCGGGCCCGGCTGAACCTGAAGCGCATCGACCCGTGGTCCGTGATGAAGTTCGCCTTCGCGGTCTCGGTGGTGCTCTTCATCGTGGTGGTGGTGGCCACGTCGGTGCTCTACCTCGCTCTCGACGCGATGGGTGTGTTCAAGAGCGTCAACGACAGCCTGACCGACCTGGTGAACGCCGGCGGCGGTTCGGGCGGCGGCGGGTTCCGCATCACCGCGAAGGGCGTGATTCTCACGTCCGCACTGATCGGCCTGGTGAACGTGGTGCTGTTCACCGCGCTGGCCACGCTGAGCGCGTTCGTCTACAACGTCTGCGCCGACCTGGTCGGCGGGATCGAGCTGACGCTCGCCGAGCGGGACTGATTCGACGACGCCGGGGCACCGCGTAAAGCGGTCGCCCCGGCGTCGCGCGTCCGGGTAGGTTCGGGACGGCGCGGGTGCTTCCGCCACGGGCCCCCCGATTTGGGCGCGCTGGCGGGCATGGGTTAACCTTGCTCGTCGCCACGCGGGGCTATAGCTCAGTCGGTTAGAGCGCAGAGCTGATAACTCTGAGGTCGCTGGTTCGATTCCAGCTAGCCCCACCGCACATCGTCCGACGGTAGTCGAGCGCAAGGGGTCAATCCCATGTTCAAGAAGCTCCTGATCCTGGCCGGCATCGTCGGGGTGGCCGCCGTCGTGGCCAAGAAGGTCAAGGCGTCGAACGACGAGCGCGCCCTGTGGCACGAGGCGACCACCGCTCCCGACCTGCGCTGAGCGCCGTCTCGGGGCCCTAGCTCAACTGGCAGAGCACTGCCTTTGCAAGGCAGGGGTTAGGGGTTCGAGTCCCCTGGGCTCCACCAGCACTTTCCTTGGTTGATCTCGGGTCCGAGTACAGCCATTCGTACAGCCAAGCGGTCACGCCGTTTCCTCCTCACCGAGAACCCGGTCGATGGCCGAGGCAGCCTGACGAGCCCGCGCCGGCAGGACGTGCCCGTAGGTGTCGGCCGTCATCCGGATCGTGGAGTGCCCGAGCAGCTCCATCACCGTGCGCAGCTCCTCGCCCTGGTCGAGCAGGAACGTGGCGAACGCGTGCCGCAGGTCGTGCAGGTGCAGCCAGTCCAAGCCGGCCACGGCCCGAAGCTGCTCGAAGCGCCGGTTGACGTTCCGCGGCTCCATCGGGGTGCCGATCGTGCTGGCGAAGACCAACCCGAAGTCCGACCACAGCTCCCCCGCCGCGGGCCGTTCCTTGGCCTGCCGAACCCGCTGAGACTCGAACGCCCGCACCGCCAGCGCGGACAGCGGCAAGGGACGACTCGACCGGTGCGTCTTCGGCGGCACGAACTCCAACCCGCGATCGGTGCGCTGGAGCGTCTGGCGGACGAACAATGCCTTACCGGGCAGGTCGACATCCGACCAGCGCAGGCCCAGCAGTTCCGCCCGACGAAGCCCGGTGGCCAGCGCCAGCACGAACAGGGACTCCAGCCGGTCGCCGGTGAGCACCGACAGCAGCTCCTTGGCCTCTTCGGGGGTCAGAGCCCGTCGTTCGACCCGACCGAGGGCCGGTGGCTTGGCCGCCTTGGCGACGTTGCGCGCGACGAGGTCCATTCGCTCAGCGTCGGCCAGGGCGACGCGCAGCACCGCGTGCACCTTGATGATGCTGGCCGGCGCGAGCTTGCCGCGGAGCCCGGTGAGGAACCGCTGTACCTCCCGAGGCGTCAGCCGGTCGAGCTTTACCCGACCCAGTCCCGGCACCAGGTGCTTGGTCACGGCCAGGCGGTAGCGGACGAGTGTTGACGGTCGGGTGCCGTCGTGGGCTTTCACGTCCCTCAGCCATTCGGTCAACCAGGCTTCGACGGTCCGAGGCTGGGCGGTGAGGTCGACGCCGAGTTGGAGTTGGCGCCGCAGCTCGTCGCGCTTGCGGACCGCTTCCGCCTCGGTCTTGGCGTAGACGTATTTCCGCTTTCGCTTTCCGTCGATCCACCCGAGGTCGATCACCGCAGCCCACACGCCCGGCCGCTGCTCGTACACCGAGCCTTCCCCATGAGCCCGACGACGGCCGGTCATGCCGCGAACTCCTCATCAGCCGACAGGAAATCGTCTATCGCCGTCAGCGGGATCAGGCGAGCCCGACCAGCCTTGATCGACCGGAGACGGCCGGAGCGCATCAGCACGTAGACGGTGTCCCGGCAGACGCCGAGAAGCGCGGCGGCTTCGGCGGGGCGGACGCTCCTGGGCGCGACTGCGCGGGGGTGACTGGCGATAGTCATCACGCCATCTCCTTCCGGTCGGCGGCACGACCGCTGTCGGGGCCAGGTACTGCTGGTAGTAGTCCTCGGCGAAGAAGTTGACCTGCCTCGGGGAAACCGGTGCTCGCTCGATCCTGGGCAGCGCGCAGGGCGGCTTTCCATTGGGCGCGTTGGGATAGGGCTTTGAGGAGTCGGTGTTGCAGCGGTGGTAGGTCAGGGTCGTCGGGTCGGGCCATCTCCCAGGCGTAGGCGGGTGGGTCGTTCTGGTCGACGGTGTCGGCGTCGGTGGCGCCGGTGGTGACGCCGAGGAGGTTGCGGACCCAGGCGCGGGCGTCGGCGCGGTGGTCGGCGAGGGTCTTGCCGGACCAGTCGCGGGAGACGAGGATGCGTCGGCCGCCGATGCCGAGGGTGGCCCGCTGGTGGACCTTGGCCTTGCAGCGGCCGGCTTGCAGGCGCCCGTGGGCCTTCTTCGGTTGGATGCCGTAGAGCAGCCAGTTCGCGCACCGCTCATTGCACGGCGTGACCCGCAGTTCGTGCCAGAGCCGGTCGAGGTGGTCCCGCTGCCGGTCAGTCTCGGGCTTGTGGCAGTCAGCCGCGGACTTGGTGATGTACTTCGTGATGTAGCCGATCGTGCGATTCGCGTGCACGGTGCCCGGCGTGACTCCTTCGGCGTGGACCTGTGGGCCGAAGCGGACCACGTGGGCGGGTTGCGCGTCGGGGTCGGTGTCGATGAGGTCCAGGGCGTCAGCCCACGAGCGCAGCGGTTCCCTGCTCTCCGGGTCGACCCACTCCGCGCGGTCGGTATCCCAGACCGGGGGCCGGTCGAGGGTGTAGACGGGTTCGTCAGCCGATGGCCACCACACCTGGTGGTAGGTGGCGGCGGCAACCTGGCGCAGCACCGCACGCGGAATCGTGCCTCGGATAGCGAAGTGGGCGTGGGGGGCGAGGCGTCGTTGGGGCTCGACGCAGCCGGCGTATTGGACGTTCCAGCCGGCGCAGCGGCGCAGGTTCTGCCAGAACCGGTCCAACAGCCGGGCGAAGTGCACCGCATCCCAGGCGGCCCGCCGGTAGTCGTACGTGGCGGGGTCGACCGGGGTGCCGTCGGGCAGGACCCGCCCGTAGGTGTCGAGGGTCAGCGATAGCCACATGGACGGCCGGTGTTCGGTGCCGTCGGGGGCGGTGTAGACCTTCCCGACGGTGCGCGGCTCGACCTTCTTGCGGGGTAGGTCGGGTGCGTCCTGGCGGCGGCGGGTGGAGCGCTTGCGCCGGCCGTGGCTGTCGTCGTCGTCGGAGTCGTGGGCGGGGGCGACCGTGCCGCGGAGTCCTTCGGCGGCGATAGCTTCCTCTACCTCCCCGATCGCCTCGTCGATGTCGGGGAGCTGGTCGAACTGGGCGGCGCGTTGGGCTTCGTCGCGGGCGAACTCCAGATGCGCGCGCAGCAGGATCAACTCGCGTTGCGCGTCGGTCGCCGGGTTGGGGGCGGGTGCGGGTTCGTCGGTGCGATGCCAGCCCTCCCGGATCTGCGTCTGCCGCAGCCGGCGGGCGCGTTTCGCACAGGGCTCGCACTTGTCTTCGCGGGTGGAGCCGCAGGGCAGGTCCACGACTTCGGTCAGGCCGGTGTGTAGGTCGGTGCGGCGCAGGGTGACCGGGTGTAGGCAGACGCCGTACTCCGCGGCCATCTCCGTGAGGACCTTGCGCGACATCGGCAGCGAGAGGCGAGCGGCACGAGTGCCGGGCGCCGGTGCGACGTCGGCCGGGATGGTCACCGGGTCGGCGGGCGGCACCGGGTCGGGGGCGAGGCCGGGCAGGGTCGGGGCGGTCATCGGGTCACCTCCGGAAGCTCGAACAGGACAGCGGGTGCGGGGCCGATGGGTGTGGTGCGGGGTGGGCCGGCGTGGCTGGCCCAGCGGCGGGCAGCGGGTTCGTGGCGGGGGCAGGTGGTTTCGGCTCGGTAGCGGCCGGTGCCGGGGTGGCCGGCTTCGATGAGGGCGGTGGCCCACCTACGGCAGCGCGCGCAGTAGGTGGGCCGACGCATGGCGGTCAGTGCCGGCATCCCGAGCAGTGCAGCCCGCCGCAGGTGGCCTTGCGGCGCAGCAGCAACACAGCCAGGACGATGAGGACCAGGACCACGCCGACGACCGCAGGTGCGGCCCGCTGGACGGTGTGGGCGATCTGAACGGCGAGGTAGCCGATGCCGGCCAGGGCACCGACAGCCGCGGTA
The DNA here is from genome assembly GCF_003027925.1 of Micromonospora sp. RP3T. Classification (GTDB taxonomy): domain Bacteria; phylum Actinomycetota; class Actinomycetes; order Mycobacteriales; family Micromonosporaceae; genus Micromonospora. Next base: position 7,400 of record NZ_PYPS01000045.1, on the reverse strand, counting down.
GTGATGGCGGTGGCGGCGATGACCCGGCCCCGGCGCAGCCGACGCACCACGGACGGCGGGGCGGTGCGGGCTGTGTCGAGGAACCGGACGGTGACCGTGACGCGGCCGTCGGGGTGGTGGCGGGGGCGGTCGGCGAACATCAGCCGGCCCGACTCGCGCAGGACGGCGAGGGCGGCGGCGACTTCAGCCGGCGTCCCGACGACGCGGCGGGTCAGGGTGGCCGGCGGGGTGGGGGTGCGGTGGGTGAGTGAGCGGGTCATCGGGTCACCTCGGAGACGATGTGGCCGTTGCGCGGTGCCTGGACGACCGACGACACGAGCGCCGACCGGACCGGGCCGACAGCCGCAGCCGAGGACGGAGCGGGCGGGGCGAAGACGGGCGCCGGGGTGGTCGGGACGTTGACGGGTTCGGCGTCGACGGCCTCCCGCACGGGAGCCGGTGCCGGTGCCGGGGTCGGCCGGGCGGGGGCGGGTGCCGGGGTGGGGGTGCCGGTGAAGACGAGCTTGGTCAGGGCCATGAACGCCAACGCCGGGAGCGCGGACAACAGCCACCCGGACGGGCTGGCATCCGCGACGGCGAGCTGGGCGGCGAGGGAGAACGCGGCGAAGGCCAGCATCAGGAACACCGGGTAGCCGATCGGGTCCCGGCGGCGTCGACGGCGGCGGATGTCGAGCAGGCACGCCACCGGGACGAGGTCGGACAGGACGGCGTTGGCCCAGCCGAAGGCGTCGGGGGTGCCGTCGGGGACGTGGCGCATGGTCCAGTCGTGGACGTGGGAGAACGACGCCCACCCGGCGGTTCCGGCGACCACGAGGAGGATGAGGACCAGGGCGACGGCTTCGAGGCCGTCGGTGGTGAGGTAGCGGCGCATCAGCGGGCACCGTCCGTGCGCAGGGCCGGGTTCATGTCGCGGGTCAGGTAGTAGGCGGCGAAGTCGGCATCACTGCCGGGGACCGGCTCGACGCCGGTGAGTCCTTCCTCGCGGATGCAGGCGTTGGCGCAGGGCAGGCAGCGCGGTGCGCCGTCGTGCCAGTGCGTAGCGTGCAGCAGGCAGTACGGGGTGAGGCAGCGGGCCGGGCCGGTGTGCTGGCGGCGGGGACGCGGCGCCGCAGCCGGGGGGTTGTGCTCCACGTGAGCCGGGGCCGGTGGGACGGCCGGCGTCGACGGGGTGGGGCGGAGCCAGGCGTGCAGGTTGCGCAGGTAGACCGCGCCGTAGACGAAGCAGGAGGCCAGGAAGCCCCACTGGCGGGTCGCGATGGCGTAGGCCAGCCACAGTCCTTGGCCAGCGAGGCCGACGGCCCAGCCGGTCCAGGAGCGCTTGCCGGCCAGCCACAGGCCGGTGACACCGACGGCCATGAGTAGCCAGGACCAGATCTGCGGGTTCATGCCGCCCACCCCCACGCTTCGGCGTCTTCGGCGGCAATCTCGGCGTGCTGACGCAGCGCGGCAGCGATCACGTCGGTGGCGTCGGGGTCGGGGGCGCAGTAGGGGCAGGACTGGTCGGGGTCGACGTGGAGCAGGTCGAGGCAGGTCCGGCGGATCGGCCGAAGGTTGAGACGACGGGTAGCCATCAGGATCTCCAAGCAGGCAGGCGGGTCAGCGGGTGGTGGGGTTGACGTGCACGCGAATCCACTCCGGCGGCTCACCGGTCGACGCGACGGCTTCGGACAGGCAGCGCCACAGCGCCCACGCCTCAGCGGGGGTGAGGTACATGCGGCGCCGGCCGGCACCCACGGCGATGTAGAGGTCGGCGTCCGGGGTGACCCGGACCGTCACTGGCACCGATGCCTTGTCGATGTGCGGGGCGCGCAGCCGGTAGAAGCGGCGCGGCTCCGCGGTCTGCTGGTCGGGTTCGTCGGCGTAGGGCATCCGCACCGCAGCGCCCTCGGTCATCTCGTGGTTCATCGGGGGTCACTCCCGTTCGTGGCGTTGAGGTCCAGGGCGTTGAGCAGTGACGGCGGCAGCAGCGGCGCGGCCTGCTTCGGCGGGGTCGGCCGGTAGGTGTGCCGACCGTTGCCGTTGCCAGCTCGCGGTTTGGGCGCGGGCTGGATGACGGGTTCGGGCTGCGTCTCCGGCGGGGCCGGGAACGTGGCGGCCATGTCGCGGATCACGTCATCGGAGAGGTAGGAGAAACGGACACGGGCCGGTTCGGGCTGACCATCGAGCAGCACGTACGCCACGCCCTTGCCCGACAGTGGGATCTGATCCGCCAGGGCTCCCCGGTCGCGGGCGCCGTCTCCGAGGAGCAGGTCGACGTGGCCGCGTTCGGTCAGGCCGAGGGCGATGCGGGTCGGGAACAGGTCGCGCACCGAGACGACTTCCTTGCGCGGGTCCTGGGTGGCGGCGACGACCAGGACGCCGAGGCCGGCACCCTGCGACAGCAGCAACCCGAGCGCCTGAGCGATCCGCTGCCGCACCTCCGAGTCGGGCAGGTAGGCCAGCAGGGCGGCGATTTCGTCGATGACGACGACGATCAGAGGCTCATCGACGGTCGGGGTGTGGACGCGGGCTTTGCCGCGCAGGATCTGCTGACGAGCGCGCATCCGAGCCACGGCGTCTTCGAGCAGGTCCGCCATGCGGTGCCAGTCGTCGTCGACGTAGCGGGAGAACAGCGGCCGGCCGATCGCCAGTTCCATGCCGCCCTTCGGGTCGATCGCCCACACCCGTACCAACCCCGACCGAATCCCGGCAGCCAGGGCGCGCAGTAGGGACCAGATGACGGAGCCCTTGCCCATTCGGGTAGCGCCGCCGATCAGCACGTGCGTGGCCAGGAGCCGGAAGCAGTACGCGGCGAGGTCCTCCCGCAGACCGAGCGGCAGTGCGGTGAAGTCCGGTCGGGCCGGCACCGGCAGTGGAGCGACGATGCGGGTGAGCGGGTCGCGGCGGATGAACACCAGCCACACCTGCCGGGGCCGATCCCGCAGGCGCACCCGGTCGATCAGCCGCAGCACGACGGCGAGACGCCCGGTGCGGTGTGGGGTCGGGTGGCGGCGGGTGGAGAAGACCCGGCAGTGCCGGGTGCCGAACGAGTACGCCAGGTCCCGGGCGGCCTTGTGGTACACCTCCGGGTTCTGGCCCTTCGGCATCCGCAGCACCAGCTCGTCAGTGGCGTAGGAGCAGCGCACCGACAACAGCCGCGGCAGCACCTCACCGCCGTCGTACTTCTTCACCAGCCCACACAGCGACATCACCTCGTGCCACTGCCGCCGATACACCCACAGCCGCCGCCAGAGGGAGACGGCCCGCAGGACGACGTGGCGATGGAACGAGTCCCGGCCCCGCCACCACCAGCAGCCGCCAGCAGCGGCGAGAACGACGGCGACCAGGGCGTGAGGCCACCACCCGTGCGCCCGGTAGGTGTCGACGGCGAGCAGGACCAGGGCGACGAGCGGCCAGGCCCGCCAGTGCCGCACTACGAACACACCGAGGCGCACCACGGCGGCGACGAGCCGGAACAGGAGAAACACGGCGGTGACGGTCCAGACCAGGGGCCAGGGAGCGCTGATCTGGAACCGGCGGAAGTTGACCAGCGGCGCCCGCATCACGCCACCGCCCGGCGGTCGTTGGTGTTGCGCTGCTCGATCCACGCCTCTGCGCAGACCTTGTGCACCGGCTTGCCCGCCGGGCTCCGACAGATGGCGGGCTTAGCGCAGATGACACACGGGGCCGGCTCGCCGGCACCCGCAGTACGCGTCCAGTCCAGGACAACAGGCATGATGAACCTGCCCTTCCAGGCCGAGATGGGTTGTGGAGGGCAGCGGGGCGGCCGGCTTTCCTAGGGCATGGGCCGCCCCGCGCCACGTTCAGTCAGTTGTTGGCGGACCGGCGAGCCCGCCGAGCCTGGTACTTCTCCTCCGGCGTCGACTCCCGCAGAGCCGCATACGTTGCGGCGCGTGCCTGCTCGAACTCCGCGCTCAAGATGTCGCGGTCGGCGGCCCGGTCTTCCGCGCGGGCCAGACGGATCAGCTTCGTCACCTGCTCCCGGCGCACCGGGCCAGCGTTGTCGGTGGCCATCACGCGGCCTTCCCGCGCGTGCAGTTCAGGACAACAGGCATGATGAACCTGCCTCTCCAGGTCGAGATGGGTTGTGGAGGGCAGCGGGGGCGGCCGGCTTTCCTAGGGCATGAGCCGCCCCGCGCCACATTCAGTAGCCGTGCCGCTTGAGCGCGTCGAACACTGCGTCTTTCTCCGCCGGGGTCGCGTTGCCCAACGCGCTGTTGAACGCGTCGCGGGCCTTGATGAAGGCCGGGCTTTCGATGTCCCGGTCAGCGGCGTCGGTCTCCTTCATCCCCAGGTTGATCAGCTTCATCACCTGGTCCCGACGCACCGGCTCCGACTCGGAGCGCTTTCGGCCGAACATCAGGCAGCCGCCTTCACGGCCGGCACCGACAGGGATTCACGCGCTTCGGCCAGCACACCGGCCAACCGTTCGATCTCGCTACGCGGCAGGAACAGGGTCACGTCACCACCGGTCCCACCGATCTGCACCGTCACCCGGTCATCGATCGGGTACAGCGAGAACGACAGCTCCGTCTCCGGCTTCACGTGCACGTTCGCCGTCATGTGCAGCCCCGCCATCACGCCGCCTTCCCACGCGACTCAGCCAGGGTCTTCGGCGCCACCAGAGCCGTAGCCCGGTAGGAGAACGCCAGCCGGCCATTCGAACCGACGTAAGGCGTCACGTTCAGGCCCTCGAACTCCACCCGCTCGAACGGACCCACCGGCGGAACCGGCTGCACATCGGCCAGGATCTTGATCGCCACCTCACGCGACCGCGACCCCAACTCCGGATCCATGTCCATCACCCGGCACTGCCACACCCGCTGCCCCGTCACCTTGTCCTTCGCCGGCGTCCGCTGACGAGTCACCTCGTTGAAGTCCTGCGCCTCCGCGATCGAATCCGGCACGAACACCGCGCCATGCGGAAACACCGCCTCGAACGGAACAGAGAACCGAGTACCACCACGAAGAGCCATCGCTCTCAACCTCCACGCGTCTGTAACGCTCCGCCTACTCATATAGACCTATAGAGGACCGTAGCGGAGCGAGAAGGCGTCCACAAGTCCTCTATAGGACTTCGTTTGGCGCGAGTCGCGAGAAGGGCCGGTGCGTGAGCCGTTCAACACACGTACAGTGAAGTAGAGGGGTTGTCCTTGAGAGGACCGACCGAGTTAGGACGGCGATGACCGACGACCTGGGCGCAAGGGCGCCCAAATACCTGCAGATCGCAGCAGAGCTGCGGCGGAGTATCCGCGATGGCCAGATCAAGGTAGGCGAACGCCTGCCGGCCGAGACGGCATTGGCCGAGCGATTCCGAGTCAGTCCGATCACTCTACGTAACGCCATCGGCGTTCTCAGGGCAGAAGGACTGATCGAGTCCCGACATGGTGTCGGCACGTTCGTGCGTGAAAGCCGGCGCCTTCAACGCCGCTCACGGCACCGGTATGGCCGGGCTCGGAGCGATCAGAAGCTGCTCACCGCTCATCTGCGTCACGAGATCGTGTTTGCAGGCCGGGCGCCGGTCGGAGGCGAGATCGCCGCAGCGATGGATCTGCCGGTGGGCACAGAGGTAGTGGTCCGCCGTCGGCACCTCTATGACCGAGAGACCGGTCGGCCCGAGGAGATCGGGGCGAGCTACATCCTCACTGAGGTTGCCGGCGGAACCTACCTCGAAGAGCCCAAGGTGGTGCCGAAGGCCCTGTTCCTCTGCCTCGAAGAGCTGAGCGGCAAGCGCTACACCACTGCCCGCGACCACTGGTTCTCCCGGCTGCCCACAGCCGAAGAAGCAGCAGCGTTGGAGCTGCCAACGGGAGCGCCGGTGATGCAGGTGATCCACGTCGCCCGAGCGGAGGACGGCTCCGTGCTGGAAGTCTCCGAGTCGGTGTGGCCGGCGGATCGCATCGTCGTGATCGATGAGTACGAGGTGGAACCCGAACCGGCCGAACCTGACGCCCCATCCGAGATCTGAGGAGGCTAGGTGTCCCTCGCAGACCTTCCGCCCGGCCAGAACGCCGATCAGGTACGCAACCACTGGTGGTGGCGCCCTGGCTGGCACGTCGGGCGGCGCTTCTTCGCCTTCCACATCACTTTCGACAACCAACCAGCTCTGTACGACCTGGCCGCCACCTACCGGACCGCTCTCGCCGAGATGCCCAGCCTGACCCTGATCCCGGACCAGTGGCTGCACCTCACCATGCAGGGCGTCGGTTTCGCCGACGAGATCCAGCCGGCTGACCTCAACCAGCTCGCGGAGGAGACCCGCAACCTGCTAGCCGCTGTTCCGGCGTTTGAGGTGAAGTTCGGTTCGGTGGTCGTCGTGGACGAAGCAATCGTCATGCCCGCCGAACCTCCGCAGCCAGTACAGGAGTTGCGGCGGCTGACGCGGACTGCGATTGGCCGCGTGTTCGGGGAAGAGCAGGTGCCCGAGAACGCCGAGAAGTTCCGGCCTCACGTCAGCGTCGCCTACCTCACCGCGGACGGACCATCAGCGCCCTACATCGAGACGGTCAGCCGGGCGAAGGTCGAGCAGGCCCCTGTGACCATCACCCATGTCGACCTCATCGAGATGCACCGCGATCAGCAGATGTACGAGTGGCGGACCGTCGAGGCATTGCCACTGGCGTAGTTGCAGGCAGCAGGGCGGAGGGCGGCTTCTGAGGGAGCCGCCCTTTCGGCGTTCTGAGGGAGGGGATGCGGTAGTTCGGGTCCGCATGGGCCGATGGTGAGGCGATCCAAGGTGTCAGCGGTGTGAGGAGCTTTCGAGTGACCAGGGGCGAGCCGGTGAGAGCAACGAGCCATCACACGCATGGCGAGCCCGTTCGTTCCCGGCGTCGCTTCCGGATGACGACAGCCGTTGTGGTCTTGTGCCGTTCCGGCTCGGTCGGCTCGGCGCGCTGTCCGTGATCTGTTGCCGAATTGGCCTGTACTAGATCAAGCGCGCTCCGCGCGGCGCGGGCCGGGGCGCGGCAAACGGCTCCTGCGGAGCCGCCGCCCCGGCCGCCTACGGCGCCGGGGCGGAAAATCAACCGGCCCGAACCCCACGCCCCGCCCCGCGCGTCACACCTGGGTCAGTGAGGTGACCCGGTGGCGAGTCCCGAAGGACGACCAGGGGCCAGGCGGACACCTTCCACCCGATGCCGGCGATCCCGAGCAGCACGAGATCCGGCAGGCCAGCCGCGGCGGACGAAGTTGCCGAACGGTTCCGCAGGGTCGCTCAGGCCGCAGGGTGGGGAAGGGGGGAGATGGTAAAGGGATGAGAGGTGAGGAGGAGGCAGGGTTAGTCCTTGTCGCCTCTGGCGAGGTGGCCCGTTCCGGGCTGAAAATCGTGTCGGTCGCTCGCTGACGTCGTCGCTCCTTGGTCCGTGTGAGGTCGTGGGTTAGTCGGACGCTGGTAGCCGCGT
>NZ_PYPS01000044.1 GCF_003027925.1 Micromonospora sp. RP3T | reverse complement strand
ACACCCACCGCCCACAGCACCGGCTGCACCACCTCGACCCGCGCCAACCACGACTCGTCGTCACCGGTCAACACCGCCACCAGATCGACATCGAGGTACGGAGAAAGCGCCACCCGGCACTCGGCCAACGCCGCATCGAACGGCCCGCACCGACCCACCAGGCCGGAAGCCATCCGCGCCGACTGCGCGCCCTGACCCGGGAACACGAACACCGGACCGGCCCCGTGACCGGCGACCGCGCCGGCCACCAGGTTGCCGGCGGGCGCGCCGGACGCGAGCGCGTCCAGACCGGACAGCAGTTCCTCGACCGACGAGCCGACCACGGCGGCCCGCTGGTCGAACGCCGACCGGGTGGTGGCCAGCGACCAGGCCACCACGGCCGGGTCGGCCGGGTCGGCGCGCAGGTGCCGGGACAGCCGCTGGGCCTGCCGGGCGAGCCCGTCGCGGGTCCGCGCCGACACCGGCCAGGCGGTGACGGCCGCGTCGAGCAGGCCGGGCCGGACGGCGTCCGCCTCGGTGGACGCCTCGTCGGGCAGTTCGAGGATGACGTGCGCGTTGGTGCCGGAGATGCCGAACGAGGACACCGCCGCCCGACGGCCGGACCCGCTGCCCGGCCACTGCCGGTTCTCGGTGACCAACTCCACCGCGCCGGCCGACCAGTCGATGTGCGGCGAGGGCGCGTCCACGTGCAACGTCATCGGGACCACCCCGGCCCGCATGGCCAGGATCATCTTGATCACGCCGGCGACGCCGGCGGCGGCCTGGGTGTGGCCGATGTTCGACTTCACCGAGCCGAGCAGCAGCGGTTCGACGTCGGCGCGGCCCTGCCCGTACGTGGCGATGAGCGCCTGCGCCTCGATCGGGTCACCGAGCGTGGTGCCGGTGCCGTGCGCCTCCACCACGTCCACGTCGGCCGGGGACAGCCGCGCGGCGGCCAGCGCCGCCCGGATCACCCGCTGCTGCGACGGGCCGTTCGGGGCGGTCAGCCCGTTGGACGCGCCGTCCTGGTTGACCGCGCTGCCGCGCAGCACGGCGAGCACCGGATGCCCGTTGCGGCGGGCGTCGGAGAGCCGTTCGACCAGGAGCATCCCCACGCCCTCCCCCCATCCGGTTCCGTCGGCGGCGGCGGCGAACGCCTTGCACCGCCCGTCGGCGGCGAGGCCACGCTGGCGGGAGAACTCGACGAACAGCCCCGGGGTCGACATGACGGTCACGCCACCGGCGAGCGCCAGGTCGCACTCGCCGCGTTGCAGCGCGGCCGCCGCCAGGTGCAGCGCGACCAGCGACGACGAACACGCCGTGTCCACCGAGACCGCAGGTCCTTCCAACCCCAACACGTACGCCACCCGCCCCGAGACAACGCTCGCCGCGTTCCCGGTGCTCGCGAACCCTTCGACCTCGTCCGCGGACACCATCAACAGGGCCCCATAGTCCTGTCCGTTCGTGCCGACGAACACCCCTGTTCGTGAACCCCGCAAGCCACCCGGGTCAACCCCTGCCCGCTCGATGGCCTCCCACGACGTCTCCAGCAGCAGGCGCTGCTGCGGGTCCATGGCCACGGCCTCACGGGGTGAGATGCCGAAGAACCCGGCGTCGAAGTCAGCCACGTCGTAGAGGAACGCGCCGGTGCGGACGTAGGAGGTGCCGGCGGAGTAGGGGTCGGGGTCGTAGAGCCGGTCGACGTCCCAGCCGCGATCGCCGGGCAGGTCCGAGACCGCGTCCCGGCCGGCGTGCAGCAACTGCCAGAACCGCTCCGGGTCGGTGACGCCGCCCGGGAACCGGCAGGACATGGCGACCACCGCGATCGGCTCGTCGTCGGCCAGCGGCGCGGGGCCGGCGACCGCCTCGGTCTCGGCGCCGCCGCCCAGTTCCTCGTCGAGGTGGCGGGCCAGCGCGGTGGCGGTCGGGTAGTCGAAGACCAGCGTGACCGGCAGGCGCAGCCCGGTGGCGGTGCCGAGCCGGTTGCGCAGCTCGACCGCGGTGACCGAGTCGAAGCCGAGGTCCCGGAACGCGTGGTGCGGGTCGACGGCCTGGCCGCCGTCGTACTTCAGGACCGTGGCCGCCTGGTCGCGGACCAGGTCGAGCAGCGCCTGCCGGCGCTGCGCGGACGCCATCCGGGCGAACGCGCCGACCGGCTCGACCTCGGTGGTCTCCTCCGGTTCCCGTTCGGCGGCGAGCCGCCGCACCTCGGGGATCTCGGCGATCAGCGGGGCCGGGCGGGTGGCGGTGAGCGCGACCCGGAACCGGTCCCAGGCGATGTTGGAGATGGTCAGGAACGTCTCGTCGTGGGCGAGCGCCTGGTGCAGCGCGGCGATCGCGAGCCGGGGCGGCATCTCGGGCGCGCCGTGCCGGTGCAGCATCCGGCCGAACTCGCCGTCGGCCATGCCGCCGCCGCCCCAGGCGCCCCAGGCGATGGAGGTGGCCGGCAGGCCGAGGTCGCGGCGGTGTTCGGCGAGCGCGTTGAGGTAGGCGTTGCCGGGGGCGTAGTTGCCGACGCCGGAGCTGCCGACCGTGCCGGCCATCGCGGAGAACAGCACGAACGCGTCGAGGTCGAGGGCGCGGGTCAGCTCGTGCAGGTTGACCGCGGCGGTGACCTTGGCGGCGAGGGCGTGGTCGAGCTGGTCGAGGGTGAGCGCGCCGATCACCGCGTCGTCGAGCACGGCGGCGGTGTGCACGACGGTGCGGAGGGGATGCTCGGCGGGCACGTCGGCCAGCACGGCGGCGAGCGCGTCCCGGTCGGCGGCGTCGCAGGCCGCCACCGTGACCCGGGCGCCCGACGCGGTCAGCTCGGCCTCCAGCTCGGCGACGCCGTCACCGGACCGGCCGCGCCGGCTCAGCAGCACCAGGTGGTCGACGCCGTTGGTGGCGAGCCAGCGGGCCACGTGCCCGCCGAGCGCGCCGGTGCCGCCGGTGACCAGCGCGGTGCCGGTGGGTCGCCAGTCGCGCGGGGCGGGGGTGTCGCCGAGTGGGGCGCGCCGCAGCCGCCGCCCGTACGCGCCGGTGGGGCGCAGCGCGACCTGGTCCTCCCCGTCGGCGCCGGCGAGGACGCGGGCGAGCCGGACGGCGGTGCGGTCGTCCGGGGTGTCGGGCAGGTCGATCAGGCCGCCCCAGCGGTCCGGGTGTTCCAGCGCGGCGATCCGGCCGAAGCCCCAGGCGAGCTGCTGCGTCGGGTGGGTCAGCGGGTCGCCGGGGCCGGTGGCGACCGCGCCCCGGGTGAGCGTCCACAGCGGCGCGCGGACGCCGGCGTCACCGAGCGCCTGGGTGAGCGTGACGGTGCCGGCGAACCCGGCCGGCACGTGCGGGTGGCCGGGCAGCGGCGCCTCGTCGAGCGGCAGGAGCGAGACCACGCCGGCGGGCGGCGTGTCCCGGTGCGTGTCGCGCAGCCGGTCGGTGAGCGCGTCCCGGTCGGGCGCGCCGGTCAGCGCGATCTCGACGACGGTGGCGCCGTGCCGACGCAACGCGTCCGCCACGAAGCCGACCGCGGCGTCGGCGGGGGCGTCCGCGTCGGCCCCGGCGGCGGTGACCAGCCACCAGGCGCCGGTGAGGGTCGGCGCGGCGGAGCCGTCGGGGGCGACCGGGAGCCAACCGTCGCGGTAGCGCCACGAGTCGATGGTGGCCTGGTCGCGGTGGCGGCGACGCCAGGCGGCGAGCGCGGGCAGCAGCGCGGTGAGGGCGTCCTCGGACACCTCGGCGACGTCGGCCAGCTCGGCGCCGACCGCGGCCGGGTCCTCGGCCTCGACGGCCGCCCAGAAACGGGCGTCCACCTCGTCCACCTCGACCGTGCCGGCCGTGGTCGCGGCGGTCGCGGCGGCGGCCGGGCGCGGCCAGTAGAGCTGCCGCTGGAACGGGTACGTGGGCAGATCGAGCCGGCGGGTGGGGCGGCCGGCGAACGCGGGCCGCCAGTCGACGGCGGCGCCACCGGCGTACACCTCGGCGACCGCGCGGTGGAAGCGGGCCAAGCCGCCCTCGTCGCGGCGCAGCGTGCCGGTCACGGTGACCGCGGCCGGGTCGACGGCGGCCGACTCGACGCTCTCCTGCATCGCCATGGTCAGCACCGGATGCGCGCTGACCTCGACGAACGTCTGGTGGCCGGTGGCGGCGAGGTCGCGGACGGCGGCGTCGAAGCCGACCGTCTGCCGCAGGTTGCGGTACCAGTAGTCGGCGTCCAGGCCGGCGGTGTCGGTCCACTCACCGGTCACCGTGGACCGGAACCGGATCCCGCCGGTACGCGGGCGCAGGCCGGCGAGCAGCTCCCGCAGCCGATCCCGCAGCGGTTCGACGTGCGCGGAGTGCGACGCGTAGTCCACCGGCACCCGGCGTACCCGCACGTCCCGCCCCTGGTAGTGGGCGACCAGCTCGTCGAGCGCGGCGGAGTCGCCGGAGACCACCACCGCGGTCGGGCCGTTGATCGCGGCGAGCGACACCCGGCCGTCCCAGCGGCTGATCGTCGCGGTGACCTCGTCGGCGGTGGTGGCGACCGAGACCATGCCGCCGTCGCCGGCGATGCCGGCGATGATCCGGCTGCGCAACGCCACCACGGCGGCGGCGTCGTCCAGGCTGAGCCCACCGGCGACGTACGCGGCGGCGATCTCGCCCTGGGAGTGGCCGACCACGGCCGACGGGTGGACGCCGTAGGAGCGCCACAGCGCGGCCAGGGACACGCCGACCGCGAACAGCGCCGGCTGCACCACGTCCACCCGCTCCAGCGACGGCGCGCCGGGTACGCCGCGCACCACGTCGGTCAACGACCAGTCGACGTGCGGGCGCAGCGCCGCCGCGCAGGCGGCGAACGTCTCGGCGAACACGCCGGCGGTGTCGAGCAGCTCGGCGGCCATGCCGGTCCACTGCGAACCCTGGCCGGGGAAGACGAAGACCACGTCGCCCGGCGTACCGGGGGCGCGGGTGACGGTGTCCGGCGCTCCACGGCCGTCGGCGAGCGCGCCCAGCGCGGCGCTCAGGTCGTCGCGGCCGGCGGCGAGCACCACCGCGCGGTGCTCGTGGGCGCTGCGGGTGGTGGCCAGCGACCAGGCCAGGTCGGGCAGCGCGGCGTCCGGCACGGCGTCGAGGTGCGCCCGCAGGTCGCGGGCGCGGGCGGCGAGCGCGGCGGCGCTCCGCCCGGACAGCGCCCAGGGCAGCTCCCCGGCGGGCCCGGCGTCGTCGTCCGGCGCGGTCTCCTCCGGCGGCGCCTGCTCCAGGATGGTGTGCACGTTGGTGCCGCTGATGCCGAACGAGGAGACGCCGGCCCGGCGGGGCCGGTCGTCGGCCGGCCAGGGGCGGGCCTCGGTGAGCAGCGCGACCGTGCCGGCGGACCAGTCGACGTGCGGGGTGGGCTCGTCCACGTGCAGCGTGGGCGGCAGCACGCCGTGGCGCAGCGCCAGCACCATCTTGATCACGCCGGCCACACCGGCGGCGGCCTGGGTGTGGCCCAGGTTCGACTTGACCGAGCCGAGCCAGAGCGGCCGGTCGGCGTCGCGGGCCTGCCCGTAGGTGGCGATCAGGGCCTGCGCCTCGATCGGGTCGCCGAGCGTGGTGCCGGTGCCGTGCGCCTCGACGGCGTCGACCTGGTCGGGGGCGAGCCCGGCGTTCGCCAGGGCCTGTCGGATGACCCGCTGCTGGGCCGGCCCGTTGGGGGCGGTGAGCCCGTTGGACGCGCCGTCGGAGTTGACCGCGCTGCCGCGTACCACGGCCAGGACCGGGTTGCCGTCGCGGCGGGCGTCGGAGAGCCGCTGGAGCACCAGCAGGCCGACGCCCTCACCCCAGCCGGTGCCGTCGGCGGCTCCGGCGAACGGCTTGCAGCGGCCGTCGGCGGCCAGGCCGCGCTGCCGGGAGAAACCGACGAAGATGCCGGGCGTGGCCATCACCGTGGCGCCGCCGGCGAGCGCCAGGTCGCACTCCCCCGCCTGCAACGCCTGCGCGGCGAGGTGCAGCGCGACAAGCGACGCCGAGCAGGCGGTGTCGACCGTGACGGCCGGGCCGTGCAACCCGAAGGTGTACGCGAGCCGGCCGGAGATGACGCTGGCGGAGACACCGGTGGCGAGGTAGTTCTCGTCGCCGTCCCCGGAGGCCAGCAGCAGCGAGCCGTAGTCCTGCCCGTTGGTGCCGACGTAGACGCCGGTACGGCTGCCGCGCAGCGCGGCCGGGTCGAGCCGGGCCCGTTCGAACGCCTCCCAGCTCGCCTCCAGCAGCAACCGCTGCTGCGGGTCCATGGCCAGCGCCTCACGCGGGCTGATGCCGAAGAACGCCGGGTCGAACTCGCCGGCGGAGTCGACGAAGCCACCCTCCCGCACGTAGCTGGTGCCGAGGTGCTCGGGGTCGGGGTGGTACAGCTCGGCGACGTTCCAGCCGCGTTCCTCGGGCATCGGCGACAGCGCGTCGGCGCCGCCGGCGACCAGGTCCCAGAGCTGCTCGGGGCTGGCCACGCCGCCGGGGAAGCGGCAGCTCATCGCCACGATGGCGACGGGTTCGCGGTGCCTGTCGACGTCGGCGGCGACGACCGCCCCGCCGGTGTGGTCGTCGGCCTGGCCGTGCAGGTACGCGGCGAGTTCGGCGACCGTGGGGTGGTCGAAGACCAGGGTGGCGGGCAGCGTCATGCCGGTCTCGGCGGCGAGCCGGTTGCGCAGCTCGACCGCGGTGAGCGAGTCGAAGCCCAGGTCGCGGAACGTGCGGTCGGGCAGCGGCCGGCCGGCCGGGTGGCCGAGCACCAGCGCGGCCTGGGTGCGGACCAGCTCGGTGAGCTGCGGCAGGGACCGGCCGACCACCATCGCCGGGGCGACCACGGCGGGTCCGGTGGGCACGCCGGGCAGGCCGGCGAGCAGCGGCGCGGGCCGGCCGCGTACGGCGGCGAGGCGTCCCCAGTCGACGTCGGCGACGGTGACGGCCGGCGCGGCGGCGCCGACGATCCGGCCGAGCGCGGCGGCGGCCGACTCGGCCGGCAGCGGGTTGACGCCGCCCCGGGTCAGCCGCGCGGTCAGCTCGGCGCTGGCGGCGGCCATGCCGTCGGCGGACCAGGCGCCCCAGGCGATCGCGGTGGCCGGCAGCCCGAGGTCGCGGCGCCAGGCGGCGAACGCGTCCAGGAAGGCGTTGGCCGCCGCGTAGTTGCCCTGCCCGGCGCTGCCGATCACGCCGGCCAGCGAGGAGAACAACACGAACGCGTCGAGCCGGCGGTCGGCGGTGGCGTCGTGCAGCACCCGCGCGGCGCGGACCTTGCCGTCCAGCACGGCCGCCAGGCGGGTCAGGTCGAGGCCGTCGAGGATGCCGTCGTCGACGACGCCGGCGGTGTGCACCACGGCGGTCAGCGCGGGCAGGTCGGTGACCAGCGCGGTGACGGCGGCGGGGTCGGTGACGTCGCAGCGCACCACCCGGGCGCCGGGCAGCTCGGCGGCCAGGTCGGCGGCGCCGGGCGCGTCGGGGCCGCGCCGGGAGGCGAGCACCACCTCGGTCGCGCCGGCGGCGAGCAGCCACCGCGTGACCTGCCGGCCGAGCGCGCCGGTGCCGCCGGTGACCAGCACCGTGCCGGTCGGCCGCCAGCCGGGGCCGGCGGGGACTGCGGCGGGGACGAGCCGGCGGCCGAACGTGCCGTGCGGGCGGACGGCCACCTCGTCGTGGCCGCCGTCGGCGAGCACCGCGCGCAGCGCGTCGGCGTCGATCCGCTCGGGCGTGGCGTCGGCGGGCAGGTCGACGAGGCCGCCCCAGCGGTCGGGTTGTTCCAGCGCGACCGTCCGGCCGAGGCCCCAGGCAGCCGCCGCGTACGGGTCGGTGAGCGGTTCGCCGCCGCCCACCGAGACCGCGCCCCGGGTGACGCACCAGAGCCGGCCGGCCCGGCCGGTGTCGGCGAGCGCCTGCACCAGCGTGAGCAGCAGCGCGGTTCCGGCCGGCACGGCGGGCGCGTCGGGTCGCGGCGCGTCCGGGCCGGGCAGCACGCAGAGCACGCCCCGCCAGCCCGCCTCGTCGTGGCCGCGCAGCAGGCCGGCCAGGTCGCCACGGTCGGTGTCGGCGGGCACGGTGAGCACGTCGACGTCGGCGCCGGCCACCGCGAGCGGCGCCGCCCAGGTCGCCGGGTCGTCGACGGCGACGACCAACCAGCGGCCGGTCAGCGTCGGGGTGGGCGCGGGACGGACCGGCTCCCACTCGATCCGGTACGACCAGCCGTCGAGCACCGCGTCGCGTTGCCGGGCCCGCCGCCACGACGACAGCACCGGCACGGCCGGGCCGAGCGCGGCCACCGCGTCCGGGTCGTCCTGCACGGCCAGTTCGGACGCCACGGCCGGCAGGTCGCCGCGTTCCACGGCGGCCCAGAAGTCGCCGTCGGCGGCGTCCGGGCGGGGCTCCGGCCGGATCGTGCCGTCACCGGCCCAGTAGCGCTCCCGCTGGAACGCGTACGTGGGCAGGTCGACCCGGTTCGCGCCGGTGCCGGCGAACCAGTCGGTCCAGGTGACCGGGTGGCCGTGCACGTGCAGCTCGGCCAGCGCCGCCAGCAGCGCCTCGACCTCGGGACGGTCGCCGCGTTGCGCGGCGACGGCACGGACCGGCTCGCCGGGCAGGATGTCGGCGGTCAGCGGGGTGAGCACGGCGCGGGGGCCCAGCTCCAGGAACGTGTCGGCGCCGGCGGCGCGCAGCGCGTGCACGCCGTCGGCGTGGCGGACCGCCTCCCGGACGTGCCGCACCCAGTAGTCAGCGGTGCGGATCTCGTCCGGGTCGGCCAGCTCGCCTGTCACGTTGGACACCACCGGCAGCGTCGGCGCGGCGAACGTCAGCCGCTCCAGCACCGCCCGGAACCGCGCCAGCACCGGCTCCATCAGCGGGCTGTGGAACGCGTGGCTGACGGTCAGCCGGCGGGTGCGTACACCCCGGTCCCGCCAGAGCTGCGCCAGCCGGTCCACGGCGTCCACCGTGCCGGAGAGCACCACGGCGGCCGGGCCGTTGACGGCGGCCACGTCGACCGGCTCGTCCGGGTCGGTCAGCGTGGCGCGCACGTCGGCCTCGGGCGCGGCCACGGCGAGCATCGCGCCGCCGGCCGGCAGCGCCTGCATGAGCCGGCCCCGCGCGGCGACCAGCGCGGCGGCGTGCTCCAGCGTCAGCACGCCCGCCACGTGCGCGGCGGTGACCTCGCCGATGGAGTGGCCGCCGACCAGGTCGGGGGTCAGCCCGAACGACTCGACGAGACGGAACAGCGCCACCTCGACCGCGAACAGGCCGGCCTGGGTGAACTGGGTCTGATCCAGCAGGTCGCCGTCGTCGAACAGCACCTCCTTCAACGGCCGGGGCAGCGCCCGGTCCAGAAAGGCGCACACCTCGTCGAGCGCGGCGGCGAAGACCGGGAACTGCGCGTACAGCTCGCGGCCCATGCCGGCGCGCTGCGCGCCCTGCCCGGAGAAGAGCACCGCGAGCTGGCCACGGGGCGTGCCGGTGCCGGTGTGCACGGTGCCGGCCGGCTCGCCGGCGGCGAGCGCGCGCAACGCGGCGAGCAGGTCGTCCGGGCCGGCGGCGGCGACCACCGCCCGGTGGTCGAGCACGGACCGGGACACCACCGAGGCGTACGCGACGTCGAGCGGGCGCGTGTCGGGCGCGGCGGCGAGCCAGGCGGCCCAGCGGCCGGCCTGGGCGGCGAGCGCGTCGGCGGACCGGGCGGAGAGCAGCACCGGCGCCACCGGCCGGGCGGTCGGGGTCGGTGCCGGCTCGTCCTCGACCGGTTCCGGCTCGGGCGCCTGCTCGATGATGGTGTGCGCGTTGGTGCCGGACACGCCGAACGAGGACACCGCGGCGCGGCGCGGCCGGTCGGTGGCCGGCCACGGCATCGCCTCGGTGGCGAGCGTGACCGCGCCGGCGGTCCAGTCGATGTGCGGCGAGGGCGCGTCGACGTGCAGCGTGGGCGGGACCACGCCGTGCCGGACGGCCAGCACCATCTTGATCACGCCGGCCACCCCGGCGGCGGCCTGGGTGTGGCCCAGGTTCGACTTCACGGAGCCGAGCAGCAGCGGCGTCTCCCGCTCCTGCCCGTACGTGGCGAGCAGCGCCTGCGCCTCGATCGGGTCACCGAGCGTGGTGCCGGTGCCGTGCGCCTCCACCACGTCGACCTGCTCCGGGGTGAGCCGGGCGTTGGCGAGCGCCTGCCGGATGACGCGCACCTGGGACGGGCCGTGCGGGGCGCTCAGCCCGTTCGACGCGCCGTCCTGGTTGACGGCGCTGCCCCGGATCACCGCGAGCACCGGGTAGCCGTGCTTCTGCGCGTCGGAGAGGCGGGCCAGCAGCAGCATGCCGACGCCCTCGGACCAGCCCGTGCCGTCGGCGGCGGCGGCGAACGGCTTGCACCGGCCGTCTGCGGCCAGGCCGCGCTGGCGGCTGAAGCCGACGAACACCGCCGGGGTGGGCATCACGGTGACGCCGCCGGCCAGCGCCAGTTCGCAGTCGCCGTTGCGCAGGCCCTGCACGGCCAGGTGGATCGCCACGGACGACGAGGAGCAGGCGGTGTCGATGGTGACCGCCGGCCCTTCCAGGCCGAGCGTGTACGCGATCCGGCCGGAGACGATGCTCGTCGAGTTGCCGGTGAGCGAGTGGCCCTCGGCGTCCTGCCCGGCCTGGGCGAGGATCGCGTCGTAGCCGTGCGCGGCGGCGCCGACGAACACGCCGGTGCGGCTGCCCCGCACCGCCGGCAGCGGCAGCCCGGCGCGTTCGAACGCCTCCCAGCTCGCCTCCAGCAGCAGCCGCTGCTGCGGGTCCATGGCGACCGCCTCGCGGGGGCTGATGCCGAACAGGTCGGCGTCGAAGTCCCCGGCGTCGTAGACGAAGCCGCCCTCCCGCACGTAGCTGGTGCCCGGGTGGTCCGGGTCGCTGTGGAACAGTCGGTCGAGGTCCCAGCCCCGGTCGGCGGGGAACGGGCCGATCCCGTCGCGGCCGTCGCGGACCAGCTCCCAGAGCTGCTCGGGCGAGCCGACGCCGCCCGGGTAGCGGCAGGTCATCGCCACCACCGCGATCGGCTCGGTGTCGCGGGCCTCCAACGCCCGCAGCCGCCGCCGGGTGCGCCGCAGCTCCGAGGTCGTACGCTTCAGGTACTCGACGTACTTCTCGTCCTCGCTGTTCACCGTGGTCCTACCCTCACTCGGCGTACCGATGTCGTCGCGGCCGGCGGTCAAGACGTCTCCAGCTCGCGGTCGATCAGGTCGAAGATGTTCTCGGTGGTGGCCGACTCCAGGTCGCCGTCGTCGGCGGTCGTCTCCCGCGCGGTCAGCCGGTCCAGCAGACCGTGCAGCCGCTCGGTGATACCGCGGAACGCCTCGTCGTCCGGGTCGAGCCCGGCCAGCGCCGCCTCCAGCCGGTCGAGGTCCCGGCCGACACCGCCGGTGGCGTCGGTCGCGCCGTCGGGCACGGCGATCCGGGTGGCGAGGTGGGCGGCGAGCGCGGCCGGCGTCGGGTTGTCGAAGACCAGCGTGGCCGGCAGTCGCAGCCCGGTGGCCGCGCCGAGCCGGTTGCGCAGCTCGACCGCGGTGAGCGAGTCGAAGCCGAGTTCCCGGAACGCGCGGTCCGGTTCCACCCCGGCGGCGTCGCCGACGCCGAGCACCACGGCGACGTGCGCCAGCACCAGGTCCCGCAGCGCCCGCTCGCGTTTCTCGCCGGACAGGCCGCGCAGCGTCTCCGCGTACGCCGGACCGCCGGCCGCCTCGGTGACCGCGCCGCGGCGCGTGCCGGCGCGGACCAGCGCGGTGAGCAGCGGGTGGACCGGGCCGCCGGTGCCCTGCGTGCTGATCTTCGCGGGCATCAGCGTGGGTCGTTCGGAACGCCAGGTGGCGTCGAACAGCGCCAGCGCCTCGTGGTCGGCGAGCGCCACCAGGCCGCTGCGTTCCAGCCGCCGCCGGTCGACCGCGCCGAGGTGGCCGGTGATCCCGCTGGCGGTGGCCCACAGGCCCCAGACCAGGGAGACCGCCGGCAGGCCGGACGCGCGCCGGTGCTCGGCGAGGGCGTCGAGGAACGCGTTGCCGGCCGCGTAGTTGCCCTGGCCCGGCCCGCCCATCAGGCCGGCGGCGGCGGAGTAGAGCACGAACGCGGTCAGCTCGTGGTCGCGGGTGGCGCGGTGCAGGTTCCAGGCCGCGTCGACCTTGGGGCGCAGCACCGCGGCGAGCCGCTCCGGGGTGAGCTTCTCGACGGTGGCGTCGTCGACGACGCCGGCGGTGTGCACCACGGCGCGCAGCGGGTGCCGCTTGTCCACCAGGGACAGCACGTCGGCGACCGCCTCCGGGTCGGCCAGGTCGGCGGCGACGAGCTGCACCTCCGCGCCGCCGGCCTTGAGGTCGGCGAGCAGCTCGTCGGCGCCCTCGGCGTCCGGGCCGCGCCGGCTGACCAGCAGCAGGTGCCGGGCCCCGTGTGCGGCGACCAGATGCCGGCAGAGCAGCGCGCCGAGCGTGCCGGTGGCGCCGGAGACCAGGACGGTGCCGTCGAGCCGGGGCGTCGGCGGGATGGTCAGCGTGAGCTTGCCGACGTGCCGGGCCTGGCTGAGGAAGCGGAACGCCTCGGGCGCGCGCCGGACGTCCCAGGTGCGGCGCGGCAGCGGGCGCAGCGTGCCGGCGGCGAACAGCGCCATCAGCTCCGCCAGCATCCGCCCGACCGTGGCCGGGCCGGCCGCCATCAGGTCGAAGCCCTGGTAGCTGACGCCGGGGTGGTCGGCGGCGACCCGGGCCGGATCACGCGGGTCGGTCTTGCCCATCTCGACGAACCGGCCGCCGCTGTCGAGCATCCGCAGCGACGCGTCCACGTACGCGCCGGCGAGCGAGTTGAGCACCACGTCGACGCCGCGCCCGGCGCGGCGGGCCCGGAACTCGTCGACGAAGTCCAGGGAGCGGGAGGAGGCGATGTGCGCGTCGTCGAGGCCGGTGGCGCGCAGCACCGGCCACTTGCCGGGGCTGGCCGTGCCGTAGACCTCGGCGCCGAGGTGCCGGGCGATCTGCACGGCCGCCATGCCGACGCCGCCGGTGGCGGCGTGCACCAGCACCGACTCGCCGGCGGTGAGCCGGCCCAGCTCGACCAGCCCGTACCAGGCGGTGAGGAAGACCACCGGCACGCCGGCCGCCTCCGCGTACGACCAGCCGTCCGGGATGCGGGTGACCATGCGGTGGTCGGTGACGGCGACGGTGGCGAACGAGCCGGCGAAGATGCCCATCACCCGGTCGCCGGGCTTCAGGTCGGTGACGCCGGGGCCGACCTCGCGGACCACGCCGGCGCCCTCGCTGCCGAGCACCTCCTGGCCGGGGACCATGCCGAGCGCCAGCACCACGTCCCGGAAGTTGAGGCCGGACGCGCGCATCTCGACCGCTACGTGTCCGGCCGGCACCGCGCCGGCCTCGACCGGCACCGGCAGCAGCGCCAGGTTCTCCAGCGTGCCCTTCTCGGTGACGTCGAGCCGCCACGGCTGCCGGTCGCCCGGTGGCGTCAGCACGCCGGTGTCCCGGGCCCGGCCCAGTCGGGGGGTCAGGGCAGCGCCGTCGCGGAGCGCGAGCTGCGGTTCGCCGGACGCGAGCGCGGCGGGCACCGCGTCGAGCGTGGTGGCGGCGTCGTCCAGGTCGAGCAGCGTGAACCGGCCGGGGTGTTCGGACTGGGCGGAGCGGACCAGCCCCCACACCGCGGCGCGGGCCGGGTCGCGGGGGGCCTCGCCGGGCGCGGCGGCGACCGCGCCCCGGGTGGCGAGCACCAGGCGGGCGGCCTCCAGGCGGGGTTCGGTCAGCCACCGGTGCAGCAGCGCGAGCGTGTCGCGGGCCGCGGCGTGGGCGTCCGCGTCCACCCGCTCCGGGTCCGGGCCGGGGCCGCCGCGCAGGTCGACCACGATCTCCGGTACGTCGTCGCCGCCGTCCACGGCGGCGAGCAGCGCGTCCAGGTCGGGGTGGACGGTCACCCGGTGCCCGGCTCCGGTCAGCGCGGCGGTCAGCCCGGCGAGGTCGCCGCCGGGCGCGCCGACCTGATCGCCGCCGGCCGGGTCGGTGCGGTCGCCGGTGAGCAGCGCCCAGCGGGTCGGTGCCGGGGTGTCGGTGGCCGGCAGTGGCGTCCAGTCCAGGTGGAACACGGCGGTGCGGCGCAGCGCGGCGGCGGCGTCGTCCTGACCGGCGGCGACCGGGCGGAACGTCAGCGACTCGACGGTGGCGACCGGTCGGCCGGCCGGGTCGGCGAGCGTGACGGCGACCGTGTCCGGGCCGAGCGAGCGGATCGTCACCCGCAGCCGGGTGGCGCCGTGGGCGTGCAGCGTGACCGCGCGGAGCGTGAACGGCAGCCAGCCGCTGCCGGCCTCGGCGGGCGTGCCGAGCAGCGCGGTGGGGCCGGTGGCGTGCAGGGCCGCGTCGAACAGCGCCGGGTGCAGGCCGAACCGGGCCGCGTCGGCGGCCTGCGCCTCGGGCAGCGCCACCTCGGCGTACACCTCGTCGCCGTGCCGCCAGACGCGGTGCAGGCTGCGGAACGCGGGACCGTAGGTGAGGCCGGCCTCGGCGGTGCGGGCGTACCAGGCGTCCAGGTCCGCGTCGACCTCGACGGCGCCGGCCGGCGGCCACTCCCCCGGCCCGGGTTCGGGTTCGGGAAGCTGCGGCAGCAGCAGACCCTCGGCGTGCCGGGTCCAGTCGGCGTCGCCGTCGTCGGCGGGCCGGGAGTGCAGCGTGACGGCCCGTTCGCCGGTGTCGCCGGGCGCGCCGACGCGTACCTGCACCTGGACGGCGCCGGTGGCGGGCAGCACGAGCGGGCTGATCAGCGTGAGGTCGCCGACCTGGCCGGCGTCGACCTCGTCGCCGGCTCGGATCACCATGTCGGCGAGCGCGGTGCCGGGGACGACGACGGTCCGGCCGACGACGTGGTCGGCGAGCCACGGGTGGGTACGCGTGGACAGCCGTCCGGTGAGCACCACGGTCCGGTCGTCGGCGACCGGCAGCGCGGCGCTGAGCAGCGGGTGCCCGGCGTCCTGGAGGCCGGCGGAGGCGACGTCGTGGGTGGGGCGGGCGGTGGTGGTGAGCCAGTACCGCTTCCGGTCGAACGCGTACGTGGGCAGGTCGACGGTGGTCGCGGGGGCGAGCACGCGGGTCAGGTCGACGGGCAGGCCGAGGGTGTGCGCGGCAGCGAGGCTGGTCAGCAGCCGGGTCGCGTCGTCGTCACCGCGGCGCAGCGTGGACAACGCGTGTCCCGCCGTGTCGGTGTCGTCGAGGATCGCGGTCACCGGCATGGTGAGCACCGGATGCGCCGACACCTCCACGAACGTGCGGTGCCCAGCCCCGAGCGCGGTCCGCACCGCCTCCTCGAACCGCACCGGCTGCCGCAGATTCGTGTACCAGTACCCGCCGTCCATACCCTCCGGATCGGCCCAGTCCCCGGTCACCGTCGACACCATCCCGATGTGACCCGCCTGCGGCGACAGCCCCGCCAGATCCGCGAGCATCCGGTCCCGGACCGGCTCCACGCCCGGGTTGTGCGAGGCGTAGTTGAACGGCACCGGCTTCGCCCGCACCCCCTCGACCACCCACCGCTCCCGCAGCTCCGCAAGCGTCTCCGGCGGACCGGACACCACCACCTGCCCCGGACCGTTGAGCACCGCCACCACCGTGCCGGGCACACCCTCGATCCGCGCCTGCACCTCATCGGCGGGCAGATCCACCGCCAACATCCCGCCCGAACCGGCCAGCGTCGCCAGGGAACGCGCCCGCAGGATCACCGCCTTCGCCGCATCGTCCAACGACAGCACCCCGGCCACACACGCCGCGGCCATCTCCCCCTGCGAATGCCCGATCACCACCGACGGCTCCACCCCGGCAGCCCGCCACACCTCCGCCAGACACACACCCACCGCGAACAACACCGGCTGCAAGATCTCCACCCGGTCCAACCAGGCGTCGTCGTCGCCGGTCAACACCGACACCAGATCCACGTCCAGCAACGGCGCGAACGCCCGCTGACACTCCGCCAACCGCGCGTCGAACGGCGCGCACCGACCCACCAGACCGGCCGCCATCCGCACCGACTGACCACCCTGACCCGGAAACACGAACACCGGACCCGGGCCGTGCTCGACGACCGAACCCGACACCACGTCTCCCGTCGGGGTGCCCGACGCGAGCGCGTCCAGCGCCGTCAGCAGCTCGTCGCCGGTGGTGCCGACCACTGCGGCGCGGTGCTCGAACGTCGAGCGGGTGGTGGCGAGGGACCAGGCCACCGCCGCCGGGTCGAGCTGCCCGCCGGCGCGCAGGTGGGCGGCGAGCCGGGCGGCCTGCGCGGCGACGCCGGCCCGGGTACGGGCCGACACCGGCCACAGCCGGACGTCGGCGTCCACCAGGCCCGGGGCGGTGGGCACCGGCCGCGCGTCGGGCTCGTCGGCCTGTTCGATGACGACGTGGGCGTTGGTGCCGGAGATGCCGAACGACGACACCGCCGCCCGACGCGGCCGGTCCACCGCCGGCCACTGACGCGCCGACGTCACGAGGTCCACCGCGCCGGCCGACCAGTCGATGTGCGGCGACGGCTCGTCCACGTGCAGCGTCGGCGGCACCACGCCGTGCCGCATCGCGAGGACCATCTTGATGATCCCGGCGACGCCGGCCGCGGCCTGGGTGTGCCCGATGTTCGACTTGATCGACCCGAGCAGCAGCGGCTCGGCCCGGTCCTGCCCGTACGTGGCCAGCAACGCCTGCGCCTCGATCGGGTCACCCAGCGTGGTGCCGGTGCCGTGCGCCTCCACCACGTCCACGTCCGACGTGGACAGACCCGCATCCGCCAACGCGGCCCGGATGACCCGCTGCTGCGACGGACCGTTCGGCGCGGTCAGCCCGTTCGACGCGCCGTCCTGGTTGATCGCGCTGCCGCGCACCACGGCGAGCACCGGGTGACCGTTGCGGCGGGCCTCGGAGAGCCGCTCCAGCACCAGCACGCCGACGCCCTCACCCCAGCCGGTGCCGTCGGCGCCGGCGGCGAACGCCTTGACCCGGCCGTCGGCGGCCAGTCCACGCTGGCGGGAGAACTCGACGAACAGCCCGGGGGTCGCCATCACTGTCACACCGCCGGTGAGCGCGAGGTCGCACTCGCCGCGCCGCAACGCCTGCACGGCCAGGTGGAACGCGACGAGCGACGACGAGCAGCCGGTGTCCACCGACACGGCCGGTCCTTCCAGGCCCAACGCGTACGACACCCGGCCGGACACCACGCTCGCCGCGTTGTCGGTGCCGCCGAAGCTCTCGTCCGGGGCGACCAGCACCAACGCGCGGTAGTCCTGCCCGTTGGTGCCGGCGAACACACCGGTCCGGGAGCCGCGCAGCGATTCCGGCACCACGCCGGCCCGCTCGATCGCCTCCCAGGACGCCTCCAGCAGCAGCCGCTGCTGCGGGTCCATGGCGGCGGCCTCGCGCGGCGAGATGCCGAAGAACACCGGGTCGAAGTGGCCGGCGTCGGCGACGAACGCGCCCTGGTCGGTGTAGGTGGTGCCGGCCGACGCCGCCGCCGGGTCGACGAGCGTCTCCGGGTCCCAGCCCCGGTCGGTGGGGAAGTCGCCGACCGTGTCCACGCCGTCGGCGACGATCCGCCACAACGCGTCCGGGTCGCTGACGCCGCCGGGGAAGCGGCAGGCCATCGCCACCACGGCCACCGGCTCCTCGCCGGACGCGACGGTGGTGACCGGGGTCCCGGCGGGCGTCGGGTCGGCGCCGAGCAGCGTGTCCCGCAGCAGCCGGGCCAGCGCCACCGGCGTGGGGTGGTCGAAGACCAGCGTGGTGGGCAGCGGCTGGCCGGTGGCGGTGACCAGCCGGTTGCGCAGCTCCACCGCGGTCAGCGAGTCGAAGCCGAGGTCCCGGAACGCGGTGGTGGCCGGGATCGCGGCGGCGTCGGCGTGGCCGAGCACGTCGGCGGCGAGTTCCCGGACCAGGTCGGCGAGCGTCTCCTCGCGGCGGGCCGGGTCCAGGCCGGCGAGCCGGGCCCGCAGCGTCGCCGCCGGTCCGTCGTCGGCGTCGCCGTCGGCCGGCGCGCCGCCGTCGAGCGCGGCCTTCGCCTCCGGTACGCCCTCCAGCAGCGGCCGACGCCGGGCGGACGCGTACGCGGGGGCGAACCGGGACCAGTCCACGTCGGCGACGGTGAGCGTCACGTCGTCGTGGTCGAGGGCCTGCCGCAGCGCGCTCATCGCGACGTCGGCGTCCATCGGCGGCACGCCCCGGCGGCGCAGCGCCCGGTCGGAGTCGGCCACGTGCATGCCGCCCTCGCCCCACGAACCCCAGGCGATGGCGGTGCCGGCCAGCCCGTCGGCGCGTCGCCGCTGCGCCAGCGTGTCCAGGTAGGCGTTGCCGGCCGCGTACCCGGCCTGCCCGGCGCTGCCCCAGGTGGCGGCGATGGACGAGTAGACGACGAACGCGTCCAGCTCGTCGTCGGCGAGCAGGTCGTGCAGGTGGGCCGCGCCGGCCACCTTGCCGGCGGTCACCTCGGCCAGTTCGGCGGCGGTGACGGCGTCCAGCGGGGTGGTCTGCGGCAGGCCGGCGGTGTGCAGGACGGCGCGGATCGGCGGACCCTCGGCGCGGAGCCGGTCGAGCAGCGCGGCGACGGCGGCCCGGTCGGCGAGGTCGCAGGCGGCGACCGTGACGCGGGCGCCCCGTTCACGCAGTTCGGCGGCCAGGTCGGCCGCGCCGGGCGCGTCCGGGCCGCGCCGGCTGACCAGCACCACGTGTGCGGCGCCGGCGTCGGCGAGCCAGCGGGCGGCGCGCGCGCCGAGCCCGCCGGTGCCGCCGGTGACCAGCACGGTTCCGGTGGGCGTGAAGTGGCGTACCGGGGGGCGGTCGCCGATCGGCGCGCGGACCAGGCGGCGGCGCAGGACGCCGGGGCCGCGTACGGCGAGCTGGTCCTCGCCGGCCGGCGCGGCGAGCAGCGCGGCGAGCCGGCCGGCGGCGCGCGCGTCGGGCTCGGCGGGCAGGTCGACGAGGCCGCCCCAGCGGTGCGGGGCCTCCACGCCGGCCACCCGGCCCAGCCCCCAGACCGCGCCCTGGGCCGGGTCGGTGCCCCGGTCGTACGCGGTGGCGGCCACCGCGTTGCGGGTCACCAGCCACAGCGGCGCGGCCAGGCCGGTGTCGCCGAGCGCCTGGGTGAGCGCGAGCGTGGCGGCCAGGCCGGGCAGGAGCGGGTCGGTGGCGGGCGCCCAGGACAGCAGCGAGACCACCCCGCCGACGTCGACGCGGCCGGCGCCGGCTTCGGTGAGGTCGGCATCCGTGGCGCTGGTATCCGTGGCGTCGGCGAGCGCGGCGGCGATCGTGGTCCGGTCGGCGTCGGGTGCCACGGTCAGCGGACGCACGTCGGCGCCGGCGGCGGCGAGCGCGTCGCGGACGCCGGCCACCGCCGGGTCGTCGTCGAGACCGGCGGGAACCGCCAGCAGCCAGGTCCCGGAAAGCGCGGCAGCGGCCGGTTCGGGCGTGGCCTGCCACTCGATCCGGTAGCGCCAGGCGTCGAGCTGGTCGTGCTGCTGCTGCCGACGTCGCCAGCCGGCGAGCACCGGCAGCAGCGTCCGCAGCGACTCGGCCGCCTCGGCGTCGTCGACGGCCAGGGTGTCACGCAGCGCGTCCAGGTCGGCGCGGTCGACGGCGTCCCAGAACCGGTGGTCGAGCAGGGCGGCGCCGGCGGCCGGGACGGCCGGCTCGTCGGCGGGCACCCAGTAGTGCTGCCGTTGGAACGGGTAGGTGGGCAGGTCGACCAGGCGACCGGGCCGGTCGGCGAACGCGGGCTGCCAGTCCACCGTCGTGCCGGCGACGTGCAGCGCCGCGACGGACCGGTGGAACCGGTCCAGGCCGCCCTCGTCGCGGCGCAGCGTGCCGGTGACGGTGGCGGCGTCCGGGCCGCCGGCGGCCTCGGCGCTGTCCTGCACCGCCATGGTGAGCACCGGGTGCGCGCTGACCTCGACGAACGTGCGGTAGCCGGCGTCGACGAGACTGCGGACCGCGTCGTCGAAGTGGACCGTCTGGCGCAGGTTGCGGTACCAGTAGTCGGCATCGAGGCCGGCGGTGTCCAGCCAGTCGCCGGTGACGGTGGAGCGGAACCGGACCGTGCCGCTGTGCGGGGTCACGTCGGCGAGCCGGGCCAGGAGCTGGTCGCGCAGCGGCTCGACGTGCGGGGAGTGCGAGGCGTAGTCCACCGGCACCCGGCGGACCCGGACGTCCCGGGCCTCGTAGTAGGCGACCAACTCGTCCAGCGCGGCGACGTCGCCGGAGACCACCACCGCGGTCGGGCCGTTGACCGCCGCGAGGGAGATCCGCCCCGCCCAGCGGGTGATCGTCTCGGTCGCCTCGTCGGCGGTGGTCGCCACGGACACCATGCCGCCGTCGCCGGCCAGCTCCGCGATGACCCGGCTGCGCAGCGCCACCACGGCGGCGGCGTCGTCCAGGGTCAGGCCGCCGGCGACGTACGCGGCGGCGATCTCGCCCTGCGAGTGGCCGATCACCGCGGACGGCTGCACGCCGTAGGACTGCCACAGCGCGGCGAGGGACACGCCGACCGCGAACAGCGCCGGCTGCACCACGTCCACCCGGTCCAGCGACGGCGCGTCCGGCGCGCCGCGCAGCACGTCGAGCAGCGACCAGTCGACGTACGGGCGCAGCGCCTCGGCGCAGGCGGTGAGCTTCGCCGCGAACACCGGCGCGGTGTCGAGCAGCCCGGCGGCCATCCCGACCCACTGCGAGCCCTGGCCGGGGAAGACGAACGCGACCTCGCCGGGCTGGCCGGCGGCGCCGGTGACCAGCGGCGGGGCGGTGCGGTCGTCGGCGAGCGCGTCCAGCGCGGCGGTCAGCTCGTCCCGGTCGGCGGCGAGCACCACGGCGCGGTGCTCCAGCGGCGAGCGGGACACCACCGACGTCCAGGCCACGTCGGCGGGCGCGAGGTCCGGGTCGGCGGCGAGCCGCCGGGACCAGCGTTCGGCCTGCTGGCGCAGCGCGGTACGGGTGCGGCCGGTGAGCAGCACCGGTCCGGTCCGGTCGGCCGGCGTGGCCGGGGCCGCCGTTTCCTCCGTGGGCTGCTCCAGCACGATGTGGGTGTTGGTGCCGCTCATGCCGAACGAGGAGACGGCGGCCCGGCGGGGCCGGTCCACGGCCGGCCACGGCGTCGGCTCGGTGACCAGCCGGACCGCGCCGGCGGTCCAGTCGACGTGCGGGGTGGGTTCGTCGACGTGCAGCGTGGCCGGGACGATCCCGTGCCGCATGGCGTGGATCATCTTGATGATCCCGGCGATGCCGGCGGCGGCCTGCGCGTGGCCGAGGTTCGACTTGATCGAGCCGAGCAGCAGCGGCCGGTCGGCGGGCCGGTCCTGCCCGTACGTGGCCAGCAGCGCCTGCGCCTCGATCGGGTCGCCCAGCGTGGTGCCGGTGCCGTGTGCCTCCACCACGTCGACCAGGTCGGGGGTGAGTTTCGCGCCGGCCAACGCGGCCCGGATGACGCGCTGCTGGGACGGGCCGTTGGGGGCGGTGAGGCCGTTGCTCGCGCCGTCCTGGTTGACCGCGGAGCTGCGGATGACGGCCAGCACCGGGTGGCCGTTGCGGCGGGCGTCGCTGAGCCGTTCCAGCAGCAGCACGCCGACGCCCTCGGCCCAGCCGGTGCCGTCGGCGGCGGCGGCGAACGACTTGCACCGCCCGTCGGCGGCCAGCCCGCGCTGCCGGGAGAATTCGACGAACGGGCCGGGGGTGGCCATCACGGTGGCGCCGCCGGCCACCGCCAGCCCGCACTCACGTTCCCGCAGCGCCTGGGCGGCCAGGTGGACCGCGACCGACGAGGACGAGCAGGCGGTGTCCACGGTGATCGCCGGGCCCTCCAGCCCGAACGTGTAGGCGAGCCGGCCGGAGACCACGCTGGCGGCGGTGCCGGTGAGCACGTACCCCTCGGCGTTCGGCGCGCGGTGCAGCACGGCGGCGTAGTCTTGGCCGGACGTGCCGACGAAGACGCCGGTGCGGCTGCCGCGCAGCGACAGCGGGGCCAGGCCGGCGCGTTCGAACAGCTCCCAGGTGACCTCCAGCAGCAGCCGCTGCTGCGGGTCCATGGCGACCGCCTCGCGGGGCGAGACGCCGAACAGCGCGGCGTCGAACTGCCCGGCGTCGGCCAGGAACCCACCGGCCGCGGTGTACGAGGTGCCGGCGTTCTCCGGGTCGGGGTGGTGCAGCAGGTCGAGGTTCCAGCCCCGGTCGGTCGGGAAGTCGCCGATGGCGTCGCCGCCGTCCGCGACGAACCGCCACAGCTCCTCCGGGGAGCTGATCCCGCCGGGGTAGCGGCAGCTCATCGCCACCACCGCCACCGGCTCGGACTCCTCGGCG
Organism: Micromonospora sp. RP3T; assembly: GCF_003027925.1. Classification (GTDB taxonomy): domain Bacteria; phylum Actinomycetota; class Actinomycetes; order Mycobacteriales; family Micromonosporaceae; genus Micromonospora. The sequence continues at coordinate 35,793 of NZ_PYPS01000044.1, read as the reverse complement.
GTGACCTCGCGCAGCCGCTGGCGGGTCTGGTGCAGCTCGGTGACGACCCGGGTCAGATACTCCCGGAGCCGTGCCTCGTCCCCGGCCGGTCCGGTGGTGCCCACTGCCGTGTCCGCCATGGTGGATTCCGCTCCCTGGTGTGCCACGCGTGCCTCAGGACAACCCGAGATCGCGGTCGAGAAGGTCGAAGAGCTCCTGGTTGCTGGCCGTCCGCAGCCGGTCGGCCACGTCCTCGCCCGGTTCCGCCGGCTCGTCGGCGCCGAGCCGCTCCAGCAGCCGGTGCAGCCGCATGGTGATCCGCACCCGGCCGAGGTCGTCGCGCTCCCGCAGGGTGAGCGCCTCCTCCAGCCGGTCCAGTTCCTCCACGGTGGGCAGCTCCCGCTCCGAGGACTCGTCGACGAGCTGGGCGCGCAGGTGCTCGGCGAGGGCCTGCGGGGTGGGGTAGTCGAACACCACCGAGCTGGCCGGCGCGAGGCCGGTGAGCCGGGCCAGCCGGCCGCGCAGCTCCACCGCGGTCAGCGAGTCGAACCCGAGGTCCCGGAACGGCCGGTCGGCCTCCAGGGCGTACGGGCTGTCGTGGCCGATCACCTCGGCGGCGGCGGTGCGGATCAGGTCGACAAGCAGCCGGTTCTGCTCGGCGGCGGTCAGGTCGGCGAGGCGCTTGCGCAGCTCCGCGAGCGTCTCCGCGCCGCCGGTGTCGGCCGGGTCGGCGCCGGCGGGCGGGGCCGCCACCTCGGGCAGGTCGCCGATCAGCGGTCGGGGCCGGGCGGCGGCGAAGACCGGGGCGAAGCGCGCCCAGTCCACGTCGGCGACGGTGAGCACGGGGTCGTCGCCGGAGATCGCGGCGCGCAGCGCGGCCATCGCCGGTTCCCGGTCGAGCAGCGTGACGCCGCGCCGGCTCATCGCGGCGGCGTGGTCGGCGTCGACCATGCCGCCGCCGGCCCACGGTCCCCAGTTGACCGACACCACGCGCGCCGGCCCGGCCGGGCGGGACTGCGCCCAGGCGTCCAGGAACGCGTTGGCGGCGGCGTACGCGCCGTGGTCGCCGACGCCCCACGCGGCGGCGATGGAGGAGAAGTAGACGACCAGTTCCAGCGCCGCCGGGTCGAGCAGTTCGTCGAGGTGGCGCGCGCCGGCGGTCTTGCCGGAGACCACGTCGGCGAGTTCGTCGGTGGTGACCGCGCGCACCGGGTTGAGGCGGCCGACGCCGGCGGCGTGCACCACCGCGCGGACCGTCTCGCCGTCGGCGCGCAGCCCGTCGACGAGCGCGGCGACGGCGGCGCGGTCGGCCAGGTCGCAGGCGAGCACCCGGGCCTGTGCGCCGAGCGCGGCCAGTTCGGCCACCGTCTCGGCGACGCCGGGCGCGTCCGGGCCACGCCGGCTGACCAGGATCAGCGTGCGGGTGCCGTGCCGGGCGAGCCAGCCGGCGGCGTACCGGCCGATGGCGCCGGTGCCGCCGGTGATGAGCACGGTGTCCGGTGCCGTCCAGGTCGGGGCGTCCGGCCGGGCCGGGCGCGGCGCCCGGACGAGTCGGCGCAGGTGCACGCCGGCCGGACGGACCGCGAGCTGGTCCTCGCCGTCGGTGTTGGTCAGCGCCCGCAGCAGGTGCTCCCCGGTCGCGGGGTCGAGGTCGGCCGGCAGGTCGAGCAGGCCACCGGCGTGCGCCGGGTGTTCCAGCGCGGTGACCAGCCCGAGGCCCCAGGTGGTGGCCTGGTCCGGCCGGGCGAGCGGGTCACCGGTGCCGGTGCTGACCGCCTGCCGGGTGAGCAGCCACAGTGGCCCGGTCGGTGCGACGTCGGTGACGGCCTGGACCAGCGCGAGGTTGCCGGTGAGACCGGCCGGCACGCCCGGGTACGCCGGGTGCGGGCGCTCGTCCAGCGCCAGAAGCGACACGATCCGGCCGGGCCCGTCCGGCAGGTCACCGGCCAGGTCGGCGCGGGTGACGGTGGCCGGGTCGACGGTGAGCGTGCGCACCGTGCCGCCGTGCGCGGCGAGCAGCTCGGCGATCCGCTCCGCCGGTTCGGTCGCCGCGTCGCCGGGCGTCACGAGCAGCCAGGCCCCGGTGGCGGGGCCGGCGGTGAGCTGCCGTCGCGGCCAGGTGATCCGGTAGCGCCAGCCGTCGGCGACCGCGTCGGCGCGACGTCGCTGGTGCCAGTCGGCGAGCGTGGGGAGCTGGTCGCGCAGCGGCCGGTCCGGGTCCACGCCGAAGCGGGTCGCCAGGGCGTCGCCGTCGCCGGCGGTGACGACCTGCCAGAACGCGTCGTCGGCGGGGTCGGCGGCGGCCGGCGCGGCGACGCCGACCAGTTCGCCGTCGGCGACCGGCCAGAAGCGCTGGTGGCGGAACGGGTAGGTGGGCAGCGCGACCGGGTCGGCGTCGGGCAGCAGCGCCGCCCAGTCCACCGGCGTGCCGTGGCAGTGCAGTCGGGCCAGCGCGCCGAGCAGCGTGGCGACCTCGTCCCGGCCGGGACGTTGCACGCCGGTGACCAGCGGCCCGCCCTCCGGCAGCAGGTCGGCGGCGAGCGAGGTGAGCACCGTGTCCGGGCCCACCTCCAGCAGCGTACCGACGCCGAGGTCGCGCAGGTGGGTGACCGTGTCGCCGAAGCGCACCGCCTCCCGGACGTGCCGCACCCAGTAGTCGGGGGTACGGATCAGGTCGGCGTCGACGACGCGACCGGTCAGGTTGGACACCAGCGGCACGACCGGCGCGGCGTATTCCAGGCCGGCGGCGACGGTGGCGAACTCGGCCAGCATCGGCTCCATCAGCGGGCTGTGGAACGCGTGGCTGACGGTGAGCCGCTTGGTGCGTACGCCGAGGGTGGTGAAGTGGTCGGCGAGCGCGGACAGCGCCTCGTCGGCGCCGGCGACCACGACGGCGGCCGGTCCGTTCACGGCGGCGACGGCGGCCCGGTCGGCGTGCCCGGCGAGCGCGCCGGTCACCTCGGTCTCCCCGGCGGCGACGGCGAGCATCCCGCCACCGGCCGGCAGCGCCTGCATGAGCCGGCCCCGCTGGCCGACGAGCGTGCAGGCGTCCGGCAGCGACAGCACGCCGGCGACGTGCGCTGCGGTGATCTCGCCGACGGAGTGCCCGGCCACCAGGTCGGGGCGGACGCCCCAGTCGGCGAGCTGCCGGTGCAGCGCCACCTCGACGGCGAACAGCCCGGCCTGGGTGAACGCGGTCTGGTCGAGCAGCGTGGCCTCGGCGCTGCCGTCGGGCGCGAACAGCACGCTCTTCAGCGGGCGGGGCAGGTACGCGTCGAGGTGCTGGCAGACCTCGTCGAGCGTCTCGGCGAACGCGGGCAGCGCCTGGTACAGCTCGCGGCCCATGCCGGCGTGCTGGGCGCCCTGGCCGGAGAAGAGCATGGCGAGCGTGCCGGGCGTGGCCACGTCCCGCCGCACGGCGCTGTGGCTCTCCCCCGCCGCCAGCGCGCGCAGCGCGGCCTGCCGGGTGTCCGGGTCGGTGGCCAGCAGCACCGCGCGGTGCCGCAGGTGGGAGCGGGCGGTGGCGAGGGTCCGCGCCACCGCGGCGGCCTCGTCGTCGTGGTCCGTCGCGGCCAGCCGGGCGGCCTGCGCGCGCAGGCTCTCGTCGTCGGCGGCGGAGAGCGGCCAGGGCAGCAGCGGCAGCGCCGGCCGGGGCGCGGCGTGGTCCGGCTCGGTCGGGGCGTCGTCGGTGGGCGGGGCCGCTTCCAGGACGACGTGGGCGTTGGTGCCGCTGACGCCGAACGCGGACACCGCCGCGCGGCGCGGCCGGTCCGTCTCCGGCCAGGGCCGGGCCTCGGTGAGCAGCGCCACGCCGCCGTCGGACCAGTCGACGTGCGGGGTGGGCTCGTCCACGTGCAGCGTGGGCGGGAGCTGGCCGTGCTGGAGCGCCAGCACCATCTTGATCACGCCGGAGACGCCGGCGGCGGCCTGGGTGTGGCCGATGTTCGACTTGACGGAGCCGAGCAGCAGCGGCCGGTCGGCGGGGCGGTCCTGCCCGTACGTGGCGAGCAGCGCCTGCGCCTCGATCGGGTCGCCGAGGCGGGTGCCGGTGCCGTGTCCGTCGACCGCGTCCACGTCGGCCGGGGTGAGCCCGGCGTTCGCCAGGGCCTGCCGGATGACCCGCTGCTGGGCGGGACCGTTCGGGGCGGTCAGGCCGTTGCTCGCGCCGTCCTGGTTGACGGCGGAGCCGCGCACCACGGCCAGCACCCGGCGGCCGTCGCGGCGGGCGTCGGAGAGTCGTTGCAGCAGCACCAGGCCGGCGCCCTCGCCCCAGCCGGTGCCGTCGGCCGAGCCGGCGAACGACTTGCACCGGCCGTCGGCGGCGAGGCCGCGTTGCCGGGCGAACTCCAGGAACGGCCCGGGGGTGGCCATCACGGTGACGCCGCCGGCCATCGCGAGGTCGCACTCGCCGGCCCGCAGCGCCTGCACCGCGAGGTGCAGCGCGACAAGCGACGACGAGCAGGCGGTGTCCACGGTGACGGCGGGGCCCTGCAACCCGAACGTGTAGGACAGCCGGCCGGAGACCACGGCGGCGGCGTTGCCGGTGGCCTGGTAGCCCTCGGTGTCGGCGCGGGCCGCCATCAGCAGCGTGGCGTAGTCCTGCCCGTTGGTGCCGACGAACACGCCGGTGCTGCTCTCCCGCATGTCGGCCGGGGCCAGGCCGGCGCGTTCGAACAGCTCCCAGCCGGTCTCCAGCAGCAGCCGCTGCTGCGGGTCCATCACCAGCGCCTCGCGGGGCGAGATGCCGAACAGGCCGGCGTCGAAGCCGCCGACGTCGGTGACGAAGCCGCCCTCCCGGGCGTACGAGGTGCCGGGCGTGTCCGGGTCGGGGTCGTAGATGGCGTCGAGGTCCCAGCCCCGGTCGGCGGGGAACGGGCCGATCGCGTCGCGGCCCTCGGCGACCAGCCGCCAGAACTCCTCGGGGCTGTCCACGCCGCCCGGATAACGGCAGCTCATCGCGACCACGGCGATCGGTTCGTCGAGTGCGGCGACGGCCCGGGTGGGCGCGGACGCCGCGTCGGTGACGCCGAGGATGCGGTCGGCGAGCCAGCCGGCGAGCAGCGCCGGGGTGGGCCGGTCGAAGACCAGCGTGGCGGGCAGCCGCAGCCCGACCGCCTCGGCGATCCGGTTGCGCATCTCGACCGCGCTGAGCGAGTCGAAGCCGATGTCGCGGAACGGCCGGTCCGCGCCGACCGCCTCGGCGGAGGCGTGGCCGAGCACGGCGGCGGCGTTGCTCCGGACCAGTTCCAGCAGGGCGCGACGGCGGTCCGGTTCGGCCAGGCCGGCGAGCCGGCCGCGCAGCGGGGACGCCTCGGCCGGCTCGTCGTCGGCGCGGGTGGCGGCGAGCAGGCGGGCCACCTCGGGCAGGTCCTCGATCAGCGGGCGCGGGCGGGCCAGCGCGTACGTCTGGTGGAACCGGTCCCAGGCGATGTCCGCGACGGCGAGCGTGACCTCGTCGGTGGCGAGCGTCCGGGCCAGCACGGCGACGGCCAGGTCGGGGCGCATCGGCCGGACGCCGGAGCGGAACATCTGGTCGGCGGCGCCCTCGGTGTCCATCATGCCGCCGCCGTCCCAGGCGCCCCAGGCGACGGCCGTGGCGGGCCGGCCGCGTCGGCGGCGGTCCTCGGCGAGCGCGTCGAGGAACGCGTTGCCGGCGGCGTAGCCGCCCTGGAGGCCGCCGCCCCAGACGCCCGCGCCCGAGGAGAAGAGCACGAACGCGGCGACGTCGTCGCCGAACGTCCGGTCGAGGTTGACCGCGCCGGCCACCTTGGCGTGCAGGCCGTCGGCGAGCGCGGCCAGGTCGGTGCCGTCGAGCGGGCCGGCGTGCGCGACGCCGGCGGCGTGGAAGACCGCGTCGACGCGGACGTCCTGCCCGGCGAGCCGGTCGACCAGGTCGCGCAGCGAGTCGGGGTCGGCGACGTCGCAGGCGGCCACCGTGACGCGGGCGCCGAGCGCGGTGAGCTCCGCCTCCAGCTCGGCGGCGCCGGGGGTGGCCGGGCCCTGCCGGCCGGTGAGCACGAGATGCTCCGCGCCGTCGGCGGCCAGCCAGCGGGCCACGTGCGCGCCGAGCGAGCCGAGGCCGCCGGTGACCAGGACCGTGCCGGCGGGCCGCCAGCCGGTGGTCCCGGGCGGGGTGTCGCCGCCGGCGCGGGCGAGCCGCCGGCCGAACAGCCCGGAGGGGCGGACCGCGAGCTGGTCCTCGTGTCCGACGCCGGCCAGCACGACGGCGAGCCGGCCCCGGGCACGGCGGTCCAGGACGGCCGGCAGGTCGACCAGGCCGCCCCAGCGGTCCGGGTGTTCCAGCGCGGCGACCCGGCCGAGGCCCCAGACCAGGGCCTGCGCGGGGTGGTCGAGCGGGTCGGCGCGGCCGGTGGTGACCGCGCCCCGGGTGGCGCACCACAGCGGCGCGGCGCAGCCGACGTCGCCGAGCGCCTGGACGAGCGCGAGCGTGCCGGCGAGCCCGGCGGGCACGACCGGGCGGTCCGGGTGGCCGGTCTCGTCCAGCGCGAGCAGGGACAGCACGCCGGTGAGCGTGTCGGTGTCGAGCCCGGCGAGCTGCCCGGCGAGGACCGCCCGGTCCGGGTCGTCGACGGTGACCGGCACGACGCCGGCACCGGCCTCGCCGAGGGCGGCGACGACCTGACCGACGAGCGGGTCACCGGCGTACGCGGCGGGGGCGACGAGCAGCCAGGTGCCGGTGAGCCGGGCGGATGTCGCGGCGGTGAGCGGCGTCCAGCGCACCCGGTACCGCCAGGCGTCCACGGTGGACTCGTCGCGGCGGCGTTGCCGCCACTCGGTGAGCAGCGGCAGCGCCTCGCCGAGTGCCCGGGCGGCGCCGCCGTCGACGTCGAGGGTGGCGGCGAGCGCGTCCGCGTCGGCGCGTTCGACGGCGTCCCAGAACTGCCGGTCGGCCTGGTCCTCGACGGACGCGACCGGGCCGGTGCGGACCGGCGACTCGGGCCAGTAGCGCTGCCGGTGGAACGCGTACGTGGGCAGCGGCACGGGCGCGGCGGCGCTGACGCCGCAGACCGCGGCCCAGTCCACGCCGACGCCGTGGGTGTGCAGCTCGGCGAGCGCGGTGAGCACGCGCGGCCAGCCGCCGGCGTCGCGGCGCAGCGTGTTCACCACGGCGGCGTCGTGCTCGGCGTCGTCGATGGTCTCCTGCATGCCGAAGCTGAGCACCGGGTGCGGGCCGACCTCCAGGAACACCTGGTGGCCGTCGGCGAGCAGGGTCCGCACGGCCTGCTCGAAGTTCACCGTCTGGCGCAGGTTGCGGTACCAGTAGTCGGCGTCGAGCGTGGTGGTGTCGACGGGCCGGCCGGTGAGCGCGGAGTAGAACGGCACCTCGGCGGGGCGGGCGGTGAGCCCGGCCAGGCTGGCCAGGAGCCGGTCGGCGACCGGTTCGACGTGTGGCGAGTGGGAGGCGTAGTCGACGTCGAGCGGGCGGACCCGCACGTCGTCGGCGACACAGGCGGCGACCAACTCGGCGAGCGCGTCCGGGTCACCGGCGACCACCACCGAGCCGGGTCCGTTGACCACCGCCAGGCAGAGCCGGCCGGGCCAGCGGTCGAGCATCCGTTCGACCCGCTCGGCGGGCAGGCCCACGGAGGCCATGCCGCCCTTGCCCGCGATGTCGGCGAGCACCTGGCTGCGCAGCGCCACGATCCGGGCGGCGTCCTCCAGGGAGAGCGCGCCGGCCACGCAGGCGGCGGCGATCTCGCCCTGGGAGTGCCCGACCACGGCGCCGGGCCGGACGCCGAGGGAGCGCCAGAGCCGGGCCAGCGAGACCATGACGGCCCAGAGCGCGGGCTGGACGACGCCGGAGGCGACGAGCGGCGGCGCGCCGTCGGCGCCGCGCAGCACGTCGGTCAGCGACCAGTCGACCCAGGGCGTGAGGACGGCCTCGCACTCGGCGATGGACGCGGCGAAGACGGGCGAGGTGTCCAGCAGGTCGACGGCCATGCCGGGCCAGTGGCCGCCGTGGCCGGAGAAGACGAAGACGGGCGCCGGATTGCGCAGCGCGGTGCCGGTGACCACGGTGGGCACGGTCTCGCCGTCGGCCAGCGCGGTGAGGCCGCGGGTCAGTTCGTCGGTGTCCCGGCCGAGCACGACGGCGCGGTGCGGGAAGGCCGCCCGGCTGCTGGTCAGCGCGTGGGCCACCTCGGCGGGCGCGAACTCGGGGTACGCGGCGAGGTGGGCGCGCAGCCGGACCGCCTGGTCGGGCAGCGCGGCCCGGTCGGCGGCGGAGAGCACGAACGGGATCACGCCGGCGTCGACGGCGGCGCCGGGCCGGAACTCGGCCGGGGCGGCGGGCGCGGGAGCGTGTTCCAGGATGACGTGGGCGTTGGTGCCGGAGATGCCGAACGACGACACCGCCGCGCGGCGGGGCCGGTCCCGGTCGGGCCACGGCGTCGGGGCGGTGGCGAGAGTGATCGCCCCGGCGGTCCAGTCGACGTGCGGCGACGGCTCGTCCACGTGCAACGTCGGCGGGACGATGCCGTGGCGCATCGCCAGGACCATCTTGATGATCCCGGCGACCCCGGCCGCGGCCTGGGTGTGGCCGATGTTCGACTTCACCGACCCGAGCAGCAACGGCGTCTCGCGGTCCTGCCCGTACGTGGCCAGCAGCGCCTGCGCCTCGATCGGATCACCCAACGTGGTGCCGGTGCCGTGCGCCTCCACCGCGTCCACGTCCGACGTGGTCAACCGCGCGTTCGCCAGAGCCTGCCGGATCACCCGCTGCTGCGACGGTCCGTTCGGCGCGGTCAGGCCGTTCGACGCACCGTCCTGGTTGACCGCGCTGCCCCGCACGACGGCCAGGACGCGGCGGCCCTCGCGTTGCGCGTCGGCGAGTCGCTGCACCAGCAGCACGCCGGTGCCCTCGCCCCAGCCGGTGCCGTCGGCGGCGGCGGCGAACGACTTGCAGCGACCGTCCGGGGACAGACCCCGCTGGCGGGAGAACTCGATGAACGTGCCCGGCGTCGCCATCACCGTCACACCACCGGCCAGCGCCAGATCACACTCGCCCGACCGCAGCGCCTGCACCGCCAGGTGCAACGCCACCAGCGACGACGAGCAGGCCGTGTCGACGGTGACGGCGGGGCCCTCCAGGCCGAACGAGTAGGCGACCCGACCGGAGAGCACGCTGGCCGAGGTGCCGGTGCCGATGTAGCCCTCCACCTCGGCGGGCAGCTCCATCAGGCGGGACGCGTAGTCGTGGTACATGACGCCCGCGAACACCCCGGTCCGCGAGCCGCGCAGCCCGGCCGGGTCGAGGCCGGCGGACTCGAACGCCTCCCAGGACGTCTCCAGCAGCAGCCGCTGCTGCGGGTCCATCGCCAGGGCCTCCCGCGGCGAGATGCCGAAGAAGCCGGGGTCGAACTCGGGCGCGCCGTAGAGGAAGCCGCCGTGTCGGGTGTACGAGGTGCCGCTGTGGTCCGGGTCGGGATCGAACAGCGACTCCAGGTCCCAGCCCCGGTCGGCGGGGAACTCGGAGATGCCGTCGCCGCCGGCGGCCAGCAACTCCCAGAGCTGCTCCGGGTTCTCCACCCCGCCGGGATAGCGACAGGCCATGCCGACGATCGCCACCGGCTCGTCCAGGCCGGTGGTGGTGGCCGCCTCCGGGGCGCCGGTGGTGTCGGTGCGGGCGCCGGCCAGTTCGGCGTACACCTGGCCGGCCAGGATCTGCGGCGTCGGGTAGTCGAACACCAACGTGGACGGCAGCCGCAGCCCGGTGGCCGCGTTGACCCGGTTCCGCAGGTCCACCGCGGTCAGCGAGTCGAAGCCCAGTTCCCGGAACGCCCGGTCGGCGGCCACCGCGTCCGCGCCGCCGTGCCCGAGCACCTGGGCCACCAGGCCACGGATCAGCGCGTCGACCTGGTCGCGGGCGTCCTGCGGGTCGAGGCCGGCGAGGCGGTCGGCCCAGTTGCCCCGGCCGGCCTGGCGGCGGGTGGTGACCGGGCCGAGCAGCGCCCGCAGCAGCGACGGCACCCGGCCGCCGACGATCTGGGCCCGCATCGCGGGTACGTCGATGACGGCCGGCACGAGCATGGCCTGCCCGGCGGTGAGCGCGGTGTCGAACAGTTCCAGGCCGACCTCGGGGCTCATGGCGCCGAGGCCGGCGCGGGTGGAGCGGGCCCGGTCGACGTCGGACTGGGCGGCGGCCATGCCGTCGGTGTCCCACATGCCCCAGGCCAGGCTGACCGCCGGCAGTCCGTCCTGCCGGCGCTGCGTGGCGAGCGCGTCGAGCACACCGTTGGCGGCGGCGTACGCGGCCTGGCCGGGTGAGCCGAGCACGCCGGCGACGGACGAGAACAACACGAACAGGTCCAGATCGAGATGCCGGGTGGCCTCGTGCAGCCACCACGCCGCCGTGACCTTCGGCGCGAGCACGTTCGCCAACCGCTCCGCGCTGATCGACGACACCACCCCATCGTCCAGCACACCCGCGGTGTGGACCACGCCGGCCAACCGGCCCGGCACACCCGCCACCAGACGCGCGACCTGATCGCGATCGGTCACGTCACACGCCACCACCGACACCGACGCACCCAAGCCGGACAACCGCTCGACCAGCGCGTCCGCGCCCGGCGCGGCCGGGCCCTGCCGCGACACCAGCACCAGCGACCGCACCCCGTGCCCGGTCACCAGGTGCGCCGCCACCAGGGCGCCGAGCGACCCGGTGCCGCCGGTCACCACCACCGTCCCGGCACCGACACCCCGGCCACGGTCGGGGTCACCGGCCGTCGCGGCGTCGGCCACCGGGGCGGACGCCGTCTCCGTCGCCGGGAGCGCGGCCCGGACCAGGCGCGGCGTCAGCACCACGTCGCCGCGTACCGCCACCTGCCCACCCGTTGCCGGCAGGTCACCCAGCACACCGGCCAGCACCGACAAAACCCCGCCGTCGACGTCCCGATCCAGATCGGCCAACACGATCCGCTCCGGATGCTCCGACTGCGCCGACCGCACCAACCCCCACACCGCAGCACCCGCCAGATCGGTCACCCGATCGTCGCCCGCCGCCACCACCGCACCCCGGGTCACCACCACCAACCGCGACTCGGCAAGCGACTCCGCCGCCAACCACCCCTGCACCACCGCCAACACCTCCGACGCGGTCACCCGCACCGCGTCGGGCACCTCCCCGTCGGACGAGCCGACCACCGGCAACACCAACGTGTGCGGCAACCCCTCCCCCGCGTCGACCACCGCCGACACGTCCGGATACGACGACAGCCCGTCGACGGACGCACCGAGCACCGCCCAGCCGGCGAGGTCGTCCCCGGCCGGCACCGGCTCCGGCTGCCAGGACACCTCGAACAGGGAGCGGGCCGCCGCGCCGGGCGCGGTCAGGCCGGTCATCTCGCGCAGCACCAGGGAGTCCACCGACACGACAGGCGCGCCCGCGTCGTCGGCGGCGACCAGGCGCACCGCAGCGCCGTCGCGGGCGAGCCGCACCCGCAGCGCGGTCGCGCCGACGGCGTGCACCTGCACGCCCTCGAACGCGAACGGCACCCGGGGGCCCCCGCCGTCGGCGGCGAGCAGCAGGCCGATCGGGTGCAGCGCGGCGTCCAGCAGGGCCGGGTGCACCGCGAAGCCGGTGCCGGTGACGTCTTCGGGGAGCGCGATCTCGGCGTACACCTCGCCGTCGCCGGTCCAGGCGCGGCGCAGGCCCCGGAACGCCGGCCCGTACGCCAGGCCGTGTTCGGCGAGCGTGTCGTACCAGCCGGCCAGGTCGACCTCGGTGGCGGTGGTCGGCGGCCAGGCCGGCAGGCCGGGCTCGTCGGCGACGGCCGGTTCCAGCACGCCCTCGGCGTGCCGCACCCAGCCGGCCTCCGGGTCGTCCTCGGCCTGGGCGTGCACGGTCACCGCGCGGGCGCCCGCCTCGTCGGCCGGGCCGACCCGCACCTGCACGCGGACGCCACCGGCCGCGGGCAGCAGCAGCGGCGCGGCGATGGCCAGCTCACGCAGCCGGGACACGCCGACCTCGTCACCGGCCCGGACCACCAGCTCGACAAGCGCCGCGCCGGGCAGCACCACCACGTCGCCGACCTGGTGGTCGACCAACCAGGGGTGGGTGCCGGCGGAGAGTCGGCCGGTGAGCAGCACCATGTCCTCGCCGGCCACGGAGACGGCGGCGCCGAGCAGCGGATGCCCGGCCGCGCCGAGACCGGCGCCGGAGACGTCGGCGAGCCGGCCGACCGGCTCCAACCAGTACCGCTCGTGGTGGAACGCGTACGTGGGCAGGTCGACCGGGCGGGCGCCGGCGTCGGCGAGCAGGGCGTCCCAGTCGACGGTCAGGCCGGCGGTGTGCAGCCGGGCCAGCGCCTCCAGCACGGCGCGGGGTTCGGCGCGGTCCTTGCGCACCAGCGGCACCAGCACGGCCGCCGGGTCGGCGAGGGCGCCCTCGGCCATCGCGGTGAGCACGCCGCTGGGCCCGAGTTCGACGTACGTGCCGACACCGGCCTCGGCGAGCCGGTCCACCGCGTCGGCGAAGCGCACCGCCTCGCGGACGTGCCGCACCCAGTAGTCGGCGGTGGTGATCTCGTCGGCTTCGGCGATCCGGCCGGTCAGGTTCGACACGATCGGCACGGTCGGCGGGGCGTAGTCGAGGCCGGCGGCGACGGAGGCGAACTCGGCGAGCATCGGTTCCATCAGGGCGCTGTGGAACGCGTGGCTGACCCGCAGCCGGTGGGTGGGCGTACCCCGGTCGGCCCAGTGCGCGGCGAGCGCGTCGATCGCCTCGGCGTCGCCGGAGACCACCACCGCGGCGGGCCCGTTGACGGCGGCGATGCCGGCCCGTCCGGTCACGTCGGCCAGCGACGCGGTCACGTCGGCCTCGCCGGCGGCCACGGCGAGCATGGCGCCACCGGCGGGCAGCGCCTGCATGAGCCGGCCGCGCGCGGCGACCAGCCGGGCGGCGTGGGCCAGCGACAGCACGCCGGCGACGTGCGCGGCGGCCAGCTCGCCGATCGAGTGGCCGACGAGGTAGTCCGGGGTCAGCCCGAACGAGCGGGCCAGCCGGTGCAGCGCCACCTCGACGGCGAACAGGCCGGCCTGGGTGAACTGGGTCTGGTCCAGCAGGTCGCCGGCTTCGAACAGCACCGGCTTGAGCGGCTGCGGCAGCAGCGGGTCGAGGTGCGCGCAGACCTCGTCCAGCGCGGTCGCGAAGACGGGGAACGCGGCGTACAGGTCGCGGCCCATGCCGGCGCGTTGCGCGCCCTGCCCGGAGAAGAGGAACGCGACCCGGCCGCGCGGTGCGGCGGCGCCGGTGACCACGGTCGGGGTGGGCTCACCGTCGGCGAGCGCGCGCAGCCCGGCGAGCAGTTCGTCGCGGTCGGCGGCGAGCACCACGGCCCGCGCGTCCAGGTTGGCGCGGCGGCGGGCGGCGGCGGCCCAGTCGACGGGGTGGGCGTCGGGGGTCACGTGGTCGGCCCAACGGCGGGCCTGCGCGGCGAGGGCCTCGGGGTCGCGGGCGGAGAGCAGCACCGGCGCCAGCGGCGGCGGCGTGCCGGGCGTGGGCTCGGGCTCGTCGACGGCCGGCGGCTGCTCGACGATGACGTGCGCGTTGGTGCCGCTGATGCCGAACGACGACACCGCCGCCCGGCGGGGCCGGTCGGACTCCGGCCAGGGCCGGGCCTCGGTGAGCAGGGTGACCGCGCCGGCCGACCAGTCGATGTGCGGGGACGGCTCGTCCACGTGCAGCGTGCGGGGCAGCACCCCGTGTCGCATCGCCTGGACCATCTTGATGATGCCGGCGGCGCCGGCCGCGGCCTGGGTGTGGCCGAGGTTCGACTTGACCGAGCCGAGCCAGAGCGGGTCGCGCCCGTCGCGGTCCTGCCCGTACGTGGCGAGCAGCGCCTGCGCCTCGATCGGGTCGCCGAGCGTGGTGCCGGTGCCGTGTGCCTCGACCACGTCCACGTCGGCCGGGGACAGCCGCGCGTTCGCGAGGGCCTGCCGGATGACGCGTTCCTGGCTGGGGCCGTTCGGGGTGGTGAGGCCGCTGCTGGCGCCGTCCTGGTTGACCGCGCTGCCCCGGATGATGCCGTGGATGCGCCGGCCGTCGCGTTGCGCGTCGGAGAGGCGTTGCAGCAGCAGCATGCCGACGCCCTCGGCCCAGCCGGTGCCGTCGGCCGACGCGGCGAACGACTTGCACCGCCCGTCGGCGGCCAGCCCGCGTTGCCGGGAGAACTCGGCGAACACGCCGGGGGTGGAGAGCACGGTGACGCCACCGGCGAGGGCCAGGTCGCAGTCACGCTGGCGCAGCGCCTGCACGGCGAGGTGCACCGCGACCAACGACGACGAGCAGGCGGTGTCGATGGTGACGGCCGGGCCCTCCAGCCCGAACGTGTACGCGACCCGCCCGGACACCACGCTGCCGGAGTTGCCGGTGCCGAGGTAGCCCTCCACGCCCTCCGGCAGGTCCAGCACCCGGGACGCGTAGTCGTGGTACATCACGCCGGCGAACACGCCGGTCCGGCTGCCGCGCAGCCGGTGCGCGTCCAGCCCGGCGGACTCGAACGCCTCCCAGGTGCTCTCCAGCAGCAGCCGCTGCTGCGGGTCCATGGCGAGCGCCTCGCGCGGCGAGATGCCGAAGAACGCCGGGTCGAACTCGGTGGCCTCGTAGAGGAAGCCACCCTTGTCGGTGTACGACGTGCCCGGGTTGTCCGGGTCGACGGAGAAGAGCCGCTCCAGGTCCCAGCCCCGGTCGGTCGGGAAGTCGCCCACCCCGTCACGGCCGTCGGCGACGAGCTGCCACAGCTCGTCCGGACCGTGCACGCCGCCCGGATAGCGGCAGGCCATGCCCACGATGGCCATCGGCTCGCGGTCCTTGGCCTCCACCTCGCGGACGCGCCGCCGCGCCTCGCGCAGGTCGGTGGTGGCGCGGCGGAGGTAGTCGAGGAACTCTGCCTCAGTGGGCATCGGGGCGCTCCGTATCGGGATCAGAGGTCCGGGGCATCTCAGGCGGTTCCGAGTTCGTCGTCGAGGAGGTGGAACAGTTCCTCGGCGCTGGCGGAGCTGAGGTTGCCGTCACCCGCGGTGGGGTCGTCGGCGCCGCCGTCGGCGTACGTCCAGAGCGACAGCAGTTCGCGCAGCCGGACGGCGACGGCGGCGCGGTCGGTGTCGTCGTCGGCGATGGCACGCATCGCGGTCTCCAGCTTGTTCAGCTCACCGAGCACGGTCAGCGCGGAGGTGCTCCGCTCGGCGAGCAGCGCGCCGCGCAGGTGCGTGACCATCGCGGCGGTGGTGGGCCGGTCGTAGATCAGCGTGGACGGCAGGCGCAGCCCGGTGGCGGCGCTGAGCCGGTTGCGGAACTCGACCGCGGTCAGCGAGTCGAAGCCCAGCTCGACGAAGCCCTTCTCCTCGTCCACGTCGCGGATCGAGGCGTAGCCGAGCACCGCCGCCGCGTGCGTACGGACCAGGTCGGAGAGCACCCGGTCGCGGTCCGCCTCGGCGGTGGCGGCGAGCGTGTCGCGCAGCGCCGCCGCCGCGTCGCCGGCCGGGGCCGCGGCCGGTCCGGCGCCGGCGGTGGTCCGGACCAGGCCGTGCAGCAGCCGGGGCAGCGCCGGGCCGAGCCGGCCGAGCACCGCGTGGTCCAGGTTGACCGGGGCGATCGCCGGTTCGTCGTGGCGCAGTCCCTCGCTGAACAGCGCCATGCCCTCGTCCGGGCCGAGCGGCCGGAAGCCGGCCCGGCTCATCCGCTGCTCGTCGACGTGGCCCTGCGGCCCGCCGGGCTCGGCCGGGTTGGCCCACGGCCCCCAGGCCATGGACGTGACGGCGAGGCCACGCGCCCGGCGGTGGTGGGCGAGCCCGTCGAGGAAGGCGTTCGCGGCGGCGTGGTTGGCCTGGCCGGGCCCGCCGAACAGGCCGGCGGAGGAGGAGAACAGCACGAACGCGGCGAGGTCCAGCTTCTCGGTCAGTTCGTGCAGGTGCCAGGCGGCGTCCACCTTGGGCGTGAGGACGGTGTCGAACCGGGCCGGCGTGAGCGCGGGCAGCACGCCGTCGTCGAGGACGCCGGCGGCGTGCACCACGCCGACCAGCGGCCGGTCGGCGGGGATCTCGTCGAGCAGCACGGCGAGCGCGTCCCGGTCGCTGACGTCGACGGCGACGACCTGCGCGGCGGCGCCGAGCGCGGTCAGCTCGGCGACCAGGTCGGCCGCGCCGGGCGCGTCCGGGCCGCTGCGGCTGGCCAGCAGCAGGCGCGGCACGCCGTGCCGGGTGACCAGGTGCCGGGCGACGAGGCGGCCGAGCGCGCCGGTGGCACCGGTGACCAGCACGGTGCCCGCGGACAGCTCCGGTTCGGGCCGCTCCGGCGGCGGGCCGAGGCGGACCAGCCGGGGTACCCGGAGCTGGCCGGCGCGCAACGCGAGCTGCGGTTCGCCGGTGCCGAGCGCGGCCGGCAGCGCCACCGGGGAACGGGGGTCGTCGTCGAGGTCGAGCAGCACGAACCGGCCCGGGTTCTCGGACTGGGCGGAGCGGATCAGGCCCCACGCGGCGGCGGCCGGCAGGTCGGTGGGGCGGTCGCCGGACTCGGCGCGGACCGCGTTGCGGGTGACCACGACCAGCGGGACGTCGGCGAGCGGTTCGCGGGTGAGCCAGTCCTGCGCCAGCGCCAGCGTCTCGTGGGTGAGCAGGTGCGCGGCACGGGCCGGGTCGGGTTCGTCGGCGCGCTGCCCGGTGACGGTGGCGACGACCGCGTCGGGCCGGGCCGCGCCACCGGTCACGGCCGCGACCAGCCCGTCCAGGTCCGGGTACGCCTCGACGCCGGGCCACTCGTCGGCGTCGCCGAGCACGGCGAGGCGGGACGGGCGGCGGTCACCCGGTTCGGGGGTGATCCAGTCGAGGCGGTGCAGCGACCGGGCGGCCGCGCGGCGGGCGGTGTCGAGCTGGTCGGCGCTGATCGGGCGCAGCACGAGCGCGTCGAGGGAGGCGACCGGCACGCCGCCGGTGTCGGTGACGGTGGCGGCGACCGCGCCGTCGGTGGGGGTGAGCCGAACCCGCAGTTCCCGGGCCCGGGTGGGCTGGATCGCGAGCCCGGTCCAGGAGAACGGCAGCCCGGGGGCCGCGGTCGGCGTGATCGCGGCGTCTCCGGCCGGCGCGGTCGTGGTGGCGCGGTGCAGCGCGTCGGCGCCGAGGGTGTGCAGCGCGGCGTCGAGCAGCGCCGGGTGCAGCGTGAACGGGTCGGCGGGGGCGTCGGTGTCGAGCGCCACCTCGGCGAGGAGGTCGTCGCCGCTGCGCCAGGCGGCGCGCAGCGCCTGGAACGTCGGGCCGTAGCCGTAACCCTGCGTGGTGAGATGCGGGTAGAGCGCGTCCAGCGGGATCGGTTCGGCGTCGGCGGGCGGCCAGGCCCCGCCGGCGGCCACGGTGACCGGGCGGGTGGGGGCGAGCAGGCCGGTGGCGTGCCGCTGCCAGGTGCGGCCGGCGGCCGGGGTGTCGCCGTCGTCGTCGAGGTGGGAGTGGATGCTGACCGGCCGGCAGCCGTCGTCGTCGACGGCGCCGACGCGGACCCGCAGGTCGACGCCGCCGGTGGGCGGGACGACGAGCGGCGCTTCCAGGACCAGTTCGGTGACGTGGGCGGTGTCGACGGCGCGTCCGCTCCAGGACGCCAGCTCCACCAGTGCGGTGCCGGGGAGCAGGACGGTGCCGAGCACGGCGTGATCGGCCAGCCAGGGGTGGGTGGCCAGGGTGAGCCGGCCGGTGAACAGCAGGCCCTCGTCGCCGGGCAGGTCGGCCACGGCGTGCAGCAGCGGGTGGTCGACGGCGTCGAGTCCGGCGGCGGGCAGCCCGACCGGGCCGGAGCCGCCGCGCGCCAGCCAGTACCGGTCCCGCGCGAACGGGTAGGTGGGCAGGTCGACCGGGTCGGCGGGGGTGAGCACGGCGGTCAGGTCGATCGGGAGGCCGATGGTGTGGGCGACCGCGAGGCTGGTCAGCAGCCGGGTCGGATCGTCGTCGCCACGGCGCAGCGTGGACAGGGTGTGTCCGGTGGTGTCGGTGTCGTCGAGGATCGCCGTCACCGGCATGGTGAGCACCGGATGCGCCGAGACCTCCACGAACGTGCGATGCCCGGCCGCCAACGCGGTGCGCACCGCCTGCTCGAACCGCACCGGCTGGCGCAGGTTCGTGTACCAGTACCCGCCGTCCATGCTCTCAGGGTCGGCCCAGTCCCCCGTCACCGTGGACACCATCCGCACCTGACCTTGCTGCGGAACCAGCCCCTCCAGATCGGTCAGCATCCGCTCCCGGATCCGCTCCACACCCGGGTTGTGCGAGGCGTAGTTGAACGGCACCGGCTTCGCCCGCACCCCCTCGACCACCCACCGCTCCCGCAACTCCGCAAGCGTCTCCGGCGGACCGGACACCACCACCTGCCCCGGACCGTTGCGCACCGCCACCACCGTGCCCGGCACACCCTCGATCCGCGCCTGCACCTCATCGGCGGGCAGATCCACCGCCAACATCCCACCCGAACCCGCCAGACTGGACAGGGAACGCGCCCGCAGAATGACGGCCTTCGCCGCGTCGTCGAGCGACAGCACCCCGGCCACACACGCCGCGGCCATCTCACCCTGCGAATGACCGATCACCACCGACGGCTCCACCCCGGCAGCCCGCCACACCTCCGCCAGACACACACCCACCGCGAACAACACCGGCTGCAAGATCTCGACCCGGTCGAGCCAGGCGTCGTCGTCACCGGTCAACACCGAGACCAGGTCCACGTCCAGCAACGGCGCGAACGCCCGCTGACACTCCGCAAGACGCACATCGAACGGCGCACACCGACCCACCAGACCGGCAGCCATCCGCACCGACTGACCACCCTGACCCGGAAACACGAACACCGGACCCGGATCGTGGTCCACGCTGGCGCCGGTCACGACATTCGCGGCCGGCGTGCCCGAGGCGAGGGCGTCCAGGCCGGCCAGCAGGTCGTCGCGGTCCGTGCCCACGACCGCGGCACGCTGGTCGAGCGCGGCGCGGGTGGTGGCGAGGGACCAGGCCACCGCCGCGGGCGGCTGGTCCGGGTGCGCGCGGACGTGCCGGGCGAGGCGTTCCGCCTGGCTGGTCAGTGCGGCGGTCGAGCGGGCGGACAGCGGCCAGATCACCGCGTCGGTCCGGAGCAGCCCCGACGCGGGCTCGTCGGGTCGCCCGGTGACCGCGTACGCGTCGGGCGCCTCGATGATCACGTGGGCGTTGGTGCCGGAGATGCCGAACGACGACACCGCCGCCCGACGCGGCCGGTCCACCGCCGGCCACTCCCGCGCCTCGGTCACCAGCTCCACCGCGCCGGCCGACCAGTCGATGTGCGGCGACGGCTCGTCCACGTGCAGCGTGGCCGGCACGGTCGCGTGGCGCATCGCGAGGATCATCTTGATCACGCCGGCGACCCCGGCCGCTGCCTGCGCGTGACCCATGTTCGACTTGATCGAGCCGAGCAGCAGCGCCTGCTCCCGGTCCTGGCCGTACGTGGCCAGCAACGCCTGCGCCTCGATCGGGTCACCCAGCGTGGTGCCGGTCCCGTGCGCCTCCACCACGTCCACGTCCGACGTGGACAGTCCCGCGTCCGCCAACGCGGCCCGGATGACCCGCTGCTGCGACGGACCGTTCGGCGCGGTCAGCCCGTTCGACGCGCCGTCGGAGTTGACGGCCGAGCCGCGGACCAGCGCGAGCACCCGGTGGCCGTGCCGGCGGGCGTCGGAGAGCCGTTCCACCAGCAGCATGCCGACGCCCTCGGACCAGCCGGTGCCGTCGGCGGCAGCGGCGAACGACTTGCACCGGCCGTCGCCGGCCAGCCCGCCCTGGCGGGAGAACTCGGCGAACGTGTCCGGGGTGGCCATCACGGCGACGCCGCCGGCCAGCGCCAGGTCGCACTCGCCCCGACGCAGCGACTCCCCGGCCAGGTGCAGCGCGACAAGCGACGACGAGCAGGCGGTGTCCACGGTGACCGCCGGCCCTTCGAGCCCGAGCGTGTACGCGACCCGCCCGGAGATGACGCTGTGCGCCCCACCGGTCATCAGGTAGCCCTCGGTGCCCTCCGGCACCTCGGTCAGCCCGGTGCCGTAGCCGGAGGTGGACGCGCCGACGAACACGCCGGTACGGCTGCCGGCCAGGCCGGTCGGGTCCACGCCGGCCCGTTCCAGCACCTCCCAGGCGGCCTCCAGGGTGAGCCGCTGCTGCGGATCCATGGCGAGCGCCTCGCGCGGCGAGATGCCGAAGAACGCCGGGTCGAAACCGGTCGCCTCGGGCAGGAACCCGCCGGCCGGCGTGTAGCCGCTGTCCGGTGCCGGCACCGCCCAGCCCCGGTCGGTGGGGAAGCCGCCGATCGCGTCGACGCCGTCGGCGACGAGGCGCCACAGCTCCTCCGGGCCGTCCACGCCGCCCGGGTAACGGCAGGCCATACCGACCACCACGATCGGCTCGTCCGTCCCGGCGGTGACGGTCGGCGC
The DNA here is from genome assembly GCF_003027925.1 of Micromonospora sp. RP3T. Taxonomy (GTDB): domain Bacteria; phylum Actinomycetota; class Actinomycetes; order Mycobacteriales; family Micromonosporaceae; genus Micromonospora. Next base: position 15,367 of record NZ_PYPS01000044.1, on the reverse strand, counting down.
GGCCGGCGCGGTGGCGTCCGCGCCGAACGCGGTGACCCGCAGGTGCCGGGCCAGCTCGGCCGGGGTGGGGTGGTCGAAGACCAGGGTGGACGGCAGCCGTAGGCCGGTGGCCTCGTTCAGCCGGGTCCGCAGGTCCACCGCGGTCAGCGAGTCGAAGCCGAGGTCCTTGAACGGTCGGCCGCGCAGGTCGTCGGCGGTGGCGTGGCCGAGGACCCGGGCGGTCTGCTCGTCGACCAGCCGCAGCAGCTCCCGCTCCTGCTCGGCCTCGGGCCGGCCGGCCAGGTGGCGCAGCGCCTCGGTGACGCCGGCCGGCGCGGCGGCGTCCCGCGCCGCCTCGGCCTCGGTCAACGCGCGGACCTGCGGCAGTTCGGACAGCAACGGGCTGGGCCGGGTGAGCGTGAACGCCGGGTGGAAGCGGCTCCAGTCGACGTCGGCGACCGTGACGCCGGCGGCGGGCCGGTCCAGCGCCCGGTCCAGCGCCACCAGGGCCCGCGCCGGGTCGATGGTGGGCAGACCCATCCGGTGCAGCTGCTCGGTGGCGGTGTTCTTCGCGGCCATGCCGTCGGCGCCGCCCCACGCGGTCCACGCGACGGCGGTGGCGGTGAGCCCCCGGTCGCGGCGGTGCACGGCGAGCGCGTCGAGCAGCGAGTTGCCCGCGCCGTACGCGCACTGGCCGGCGCTGCCCCAGGTGCCGGAGACGGAGGAGAAGAGCAGGAACGCGGCAAGCGGCCGGTCGGCGAGGCACTCGTCGAGGTGCAGCGCGCCGAGCACCTTGCCGGCGACGACGTGCGCGAACTCGTCGAGCGTGGTGCCGGTCAGCGGGGTGAGCTGGTCGGTGCCGGCGGCGTGCACCACCGCGCTCAGGTCGGGCAGCGAGTCGAGCAGCGCGGCGACCGCCGTACGGTCGGTCATGTCGCAGGCGGCGGCGGTGACCCGGCCGTCGGCGCCGTGCTCGGCGAGCAGCGGGGCCAGGCCGGGGGTGTCGGCGCCGCGCCGGCCGGCCAGCACGACCCGCCGGGCGCCGCGCTCCAGCAGCCAGCGGGTGACGTGGCCGCCGAGCGCGCCGGTGCCGCCGGTGACCAGGACGGTCGCGTCGGTCCAGCGGTCGCCGGTCGGCTGCTCCGGTGCGGGGGCGGGGACGAGCCGCCGGCCCCAGACGCCGCCGGCGCGGACCGCGACCTGGTCCTCGCCGCTGCCGCCGGCGAGCACGGCGGCGAGACGGCGGCGGACCGCGTCGTCGGGCGTGGCCGGCAGGTCGATCAGGCCGCCCCACCGGTGCGGCTGTTCCACGGCGGCGGCCCGGCCGAGGCCCCAGACCAGGTTCTGCACCGGGTCGGTGAGCCGGTCGGCGGGTCCGGCCTTGACCGCGCCGCTGGTCAGGCACCAGACGGGCGCGGGAAGGTCGAGGTCGGTCAGCGCCTGGAGCAGCACCAGCGTGGTGGCGGCGGCGACGCTGACGCCGGGGTGCTCGGGCAGCAGCCGGTCCTGGCCGGCGACCAGGTGCAGCACGCCGGCCACCGGCGCGTCACCGAGCGCGGCGCGCAGCCGGTCGGCGAGCGCCTTACGGTCCAGGTCGTCGGCGCCGAGGCGCAGCACGATCGCGTCGTCGACGAGCGCGGGCAGCTCGTCGGCCCAGCCGGGAGCGGCGTCCGCGGGCAGCAGCACCAGCCAGCGGCCCGCCGGCCGGTCCCCCTCGGCGACCGCTACCGGTTGCCACCGCACCTGGTACGACCAGCCGTCCACCACGGACCGGTCGTGCCGGCCGCGACGCCACGCGGAGAGCACCGGCAACGCGGGTCGCAGCGTCTCCACCGGGTCACCGCCGGCGGCGGCGCCGAGCTGGTCGCGCAGCGCGTCGACGTCGGCGCGTTCCACGGCGGCCCAGAACTCGGCGTCCGCGCCACCCTCCTCGACGGCGGGCGCGGCGGCCGGCGGCTCGGGCCAGAACCGCTGGCGGTGGAACGCGTACCCGGGCAGCCGGACCCGGTGCGGGTCGGCGCCGGCGAACAGCTCCCGCCAGCCGACCGGGACGCCGGCGACGTGCAGTTCGGCGAGCGCGGTGAGCACAGCCTCCGGTTCCGGGCGGTCGCGGCGCAGCAGCGCCACGGCGGTGGCGTCCGGGCCGGTCACCTCCCGGGTCAGCGCGGTCAGCACACCGCTCGGCCCGACCTCCAGGAACGTGCCGGCGCCGAGCGCGCGCAGCCGGGTCACGCCGTCGGCGAAGCGGACCGTCTCCCGGACGTGCCGCACCCAGTACCCGGGGGTGCGGATCTCGTCCGGGTCGACCGGCTCGCCGGTCAGGTTGGACACGATCGGCAGCGTCGGCGCGTGCCGCTCCAGCCGTTCGACCACGGCGGCGAACGCGGCGAGCATCGGCTCCATCAGCGGGCTGTGGAACGCGTGGCTGACGGTGAGGCGCTTGGTGCGTACGCCCCGGGTGGCGGCGCGGCGCTCGACGTCGGCGATCGCGTCGGCGGCGCCGGAGACCACGACGGCGGCCGGCCCGTTGACGGCGGCGACACCGACCGGCCCGTCCACGTCGGTGAGGAGCGCCTCGACGTCGGCGGGCGCGGCGGCCACGGAGAGCATCGCGCCGCCGGCCGGCAGCTCCTGCATGAGCCGGCCGCGCGCGGCGACCAGCGTGGCGGCGTCGGCGAGGCTGAACACGCCGGCCACGTGCGCGGCGACCACCTCGCCGATGGAGTGGCCGGCGAGCAGGTCCGGCCGTACGCCCCACGAGTCCAGCAGCCGGCACAGCGCCACCTCGACGGCGAAGAGCGCGGCCTGGGTGTACTCGGTCCGGTCGAGCAGCGCGGCGTCGGCGGTGCCCGGCTCGGCGGCGAGGATCGGCCCGAGCGGGCGGGGCAGGTGCCTGTCGAGTTCGCGGCAGACCTCGGTGAGCCCGTCGGCGTAGGCGGGGAACGCGGCGGCCAGTTCCCGGCCCATCCCGGCGCGCTGCGCGCCCTGCCCGCTGAACAGGAACGCCACCTGCCCGCCGCGCGGGCCGGCGCCGGTGACCAGGCCGGACGCGGTGTCACCGGCGGCCAGGGCACGCAGCGCGTCGCGCAGCGCGTCGCGGTCCGGCGCGAGGACCACGGCCCGGTGGTCGAGCGCGCCCCGGGTGGTGACCGACGACCAGCCGATGTCGGTGACGGGGGCGTCGTCGGTGGCGAGCCAGTCGGCCCAGCGGGCGGCCTGGGCGGCCAGCCCGGCGGCGTCGCGCCCGGAGAGCAGCACCGGCACCAGGCCGGCGGCCACCACCGGCGCCGGACCGGTCACCGGCGCGGCGTCCGTGGAGGTGCCGGCGGCGGGCGGCGTGGCGGCAGCCGGCGAGGTGGCGGCGCTCGACGTGGTGGCGGCGCCGGCGTCCGGGGTCGCCGGGGTGGCGGCGGCCGGCTCCGGCGGCGGTGGGGCCTCCTCGACGATCACGTGGGCGTTGGTGCCGCTCATCCCGAACGAGGAGACGCCGGCCCGGCGGGGCTGCTCCCCCGGCGGCCAGGGCAGCGGCTCGCTCAGCAGCGACACCGCGCCGGCGGACCAGTCGACGTGCGGGGTGGGCGCGTCCACGTGCAGCGTGGCGGGCAGCCGGTCGTGCCGCAGCGCCATGACCATCTTGATCACACCGGCGACGCCGGCGGCGGCCTGGGTGTGGCCGATGTTCGACTTCACCGACCCGAGCCGCAGCGGCCGGTCGGCCGGTCGGCCCTGCCCGTACGTGGCGAGCAGCGCGGTGGCCTCGATCGGGTCGCCGAGGTTGGTGCCGGTGCCGTGCGCCTCGACGGCGTCGACCTGCTCCGGGGCGAGTCGGGCGCTGGCCAGCGCCTGGAGCACCACCCGCTGCTGTGAGGGGCCGTTGGGGGCGGTGAGCCCGTTGGACGCGCCGTCCTGGTTGACCGCGCTGCCCCGGATCACGGCGAGGACGGGATGGCCGTTGCGGCGGGCGTCGGAGAGCCGCTCCAGCAGCAGCACGCCGACGCCCTCGCCCCAGGCGGTCCCGTCGGCGGCGGCGGCGAACGCCTTGACCCGGCCGTCGGCGGCCAGCCCGCGCTGGCGGCTGAACCCGACGAACGCGGCCGGGGTGGACATGACGGTGGCGCCGCCGGCGAGCGCGAGCGTGCACTCGCCCTGCCGCAGCGCCTGGCCGGCGAGGTGCATCGCGACGAGCGACGACGAACACGCGGTGTCGACGGAGACGGCCGGTCCCTCGATGCCGAGCACGTACGAGATGCGGCCGGAGACGACGCTGGCGGCGGTGCCGGTGAGCACGTACCCCTCGACGCCGGGCGGGGGTGTCTGGAGCAGCGCCGCGTAGTCCTGACCGGTGGTGCTGGCGAACACGCCGACCTGGTGGCCGCGCAGCGTCGCCGGGTCGATGCCGGCGTGCTCGAACGCCTCCCACGACGTCTCCAGCAGCAGCCGCTGCTGCGGGTCCATGCCCAGCGCCTCGCGGGGCGAGATACCGAAGAAGCCGGCGTCGAACTCGGTGGCCGAGTCCAGGAAGCCGCCCTCACCGACGTAGGAGGTGCCGGGGTGGTCGGGGTCCGGGTGGATGAGCCGCTCCAGGTCCCAACCACGGTCGGTGGGGAACGCCGAGACCGCGTCGGTGCCGCTGTCGACCAGCCGCCACAGGTCCTCCGGGGAGCGCACCCCGCCGGGGAACCGGCAACCGATGCCGACGACGGCGATGGGCTCGCGGTTCGCGGCCTCCAACTCGCCGAGCTTCCGCCGGGTCTGGTGCAGGTCGGCGGTCATCCATTTCAGATATTCCCGGAGGGTGTCCTCAGTCGCCATCAGCGCCACCTTTTCGGGCCGGAACAACAGGCGACCCAATACCGTTCGGCGCGATCACGAATTGCGTTGACCAGCGCCCACCAGGTCTCACTTACGGTGAGGAAGGTAATTGCCTGGCCAGACGCGTCACAACCCCTAGCCCGCCCCTAGGGCCGCCCCTAGCAGGGACGCCGCCGCGAGGTGCGCAGGCTGGGCCGGTACGCCGCCGCGACCGGTCCGGCCGGACCGGTCGCGGCGGCGCCCGCCAAGCCCTCGCGACCGGCGGGGCCGGATCCCTCACAATGGCGCGCGAATTCGTTCAGAATTCGCCGCCCGGCCCGCCCAGCTCGCGATGGATGAAATCGAACAGTTCGGCGTCACTGGCCGCGCCGAGCGTGTCGGTCACCGGCGCTTCCGGCGTTCCCGCGCGCTCGTCGCCCCAGCGGGCGATGAACGCCTGCATCTGCACCAGCAGCTTCTGCCGGGTGAGCGGGTCCGGCGTGCCGGCGGTGAACAGGTCGTCCACCTTCTCCAGTTCGGCGAGCAGGCCGGTGGTGGTGGCGGCGCCGTCGGGCGCCAGCAGCGTCCGCAGGTGCCGGGCGAGCGCCAGCGGGGTCGGGTAGTCGAAGACCACACTGCCTGGCAGCGTGGCCCCGGTCGCGGCGCGCAGCCGGTTCCGCAGTTCGACCGCGGTCATCGAGTCGAATCCGACCTCGCGGAACGCCCGGCCGGGGCCGAGGTCGGCGGCGTCCGGGAGACCGAGCACCGCCGCGGCCTGGCCGGCGACGAGGTCGACCAGGATCGCGTCGCGCTCCGCGTCGCCGAGCGGGCGCAGCCGGTCCCGCAGCGCCGCCGCGGCGGCCTCGTCCGCGGGCTGCTCGGCGTGCAGGCCGTGCAGCGCCTCGGCGGCCTCGGGCAGGTCGGCGAAGAGCGGCCGGTCCCGGACCGCCGCGACGGCCGGCACGAACCGGTCCCACCGCACGTCGGCGACGACGAGCCGGTCGCCGTCGACGACCGCCTGACGGAGCGCGGCGACGGCCAGCTCCGGGTCCATGCCGGGCAGGCCGCTGCGGCCCAGGTGCGCCAGGTCGGTGTCGGTGAGGCCGTCCGCCCAGGGACCGAACGCCACCGACGTCACCGGCAGCCCGGCGTGCTGCCAACCGGCGGCGAGGACGTGCAGCAGCGCGTCGCCGGCCGCCTGCCCGTAGCGCCCGCCGGAGCCCCACACGCCGGAGGTGGACGAGCAGACCACCAGCGCGCCGAGCGCGCGCTGTTCCACCTCGTCGGCGTACCGGGGCAGGTCGCCGACGGTGGCGGTCAGGTCGGCGGCGAGGTCGGCCAGGGTGAGGTCGACAAGTGGCGCGGTGCCGGTGTCGGCCGGCACGTGCACCAGCCCGGTCACCGGCCGCCCGTCGGCGGCGAGCTGCGCCATCCGGTCGGCCAGCTTGCCGCCGGCCGTCTCGTCCAGCGGCACCACCGACGCCCCGGCCCCGTCGAGCCAGGCGGTGGTGTGCCGGGCGACCGGTCCGACGCCGCCGGTGAGCAGGACGCTGCCCTGCGGCGTCCAGCCGCCGCCCGTACCCGTGCCCGGGCCGGTGGCCCGGACCAGCCGGCGGACGAGCGGACCGGACCCGCGCACCGCGACCTGGTCCTCGCCCTCCCGGTTGGTCAGCGCGGCCAGCAGTCCGGCGGCGGCCTCGGCGGTCACCGTGCCGGGCAGGTCGACGAGCCCGCCGACGTGCCGGGGGTGTTCCAGCGCGGCAGCCAGGCCGAGGCCCCAGCTGGTGGCCTGCCACGGCCGGGTGGCGGGTTCGCCGTCGGTGGCGGCGGCCCCGGCGGTGGCGAGCCACAGCGGTGCGCCGCCGTCGCGGGCGACGTGCGCCTGGAGCAGCAGCAGGTTGGCCGCGAGCCCGGCCGGCAGGGCGTCCTGCCCGGGGTGCGGGGCCTCGTCGAGCGCGAGCAGCGACAGCAGCGCGGTGGGCCGGTGGTCGGCCTCGGCCCGGGCCAGGGCGTCGGCGAGGCCGTCCCGGTCCGCGGTGGCCGGGTCGACGGTGAGCAGCCGTACGTCGGCGCCGCCGGCCCGCAGCGCGTCGGCGACCGTGTCGGCGGTCTCGCGTGGCGGCGCGACCAGCAGCCAGCGGCCCGGCTCGCCGCCGGTCAACGCGCGCCGGTGCCAGGCGACCCGGTAGCGCCAGCCGGCCAGCACGCCGTCCTGGCGGCGCCGGCGTCGCCACGCGTCGAGCTGTGGCAGCACGTCGCGCAGCGGCTGCCCGGTGTCGATGCCGAGCCGGTCGAGGTCGCCGTCGCCGACCGCCCGCCAGAACTCGCCGTCGTCCGCCGCCGCGCCGCCGACGGGGGTGCTCAACGTGGGCCAGTACCGCTGCGGCTGGAACGCGTACGTGGGCAGCTCGGGCAGGTCCCGGACGGCGGGGCGGGGGCCGGCCAGCGGCGTCAGCAGCGCCGGCCAGTGCGGGTCCCGCCCGGCCGCGTAGCCGGTGGCGACCGCGGTGAGCAGGCTGGTGACCTCCGGTACGCCGGCACGCAGCGCGGCGACCGCGCTGGTGTCGTCGGGCAGCAGGTCGGCGTTCATCGGGGTCAGCACCGCGGCGGGCCCGAGTTCCAGGAACGTGTCCACGCCGGTGTCGCGCAGCGCGGCGATCCCGTCGGCGTACCGGACCGCCTCGCGCACGTGCCGTACCCAGTAGTCCGGCGTGCGCAGGTCGTCGCCGGCGGCGAGCGCGCCGGTCAGGTTGGACACCACCGGCAGCAGCGGCGCGGCGAAGCTCACCCCGTCGAGCACGGTCCGGAACTCGGCCAGCATGGGCGCCATCAGCGGGCTGTGGAACGCGTGGCTCACGGTGAGCCGGCGGGTGCGGACGCCCCGGTCGCGCCAGGCGCGCTCGATCCCGTCCAGCGCGTCGGTCGGGCCGGACACCACCACCGACGACGGGCCGTTGACCGCCGCGATCCCGACCTCCGGGTGCCCGGCGACCGACGTGGCCACCTCGGCCTCGGGGGCGGCGACCGCCAGCATCCCGCCGCCGGCCGGCAGCGCCTGCATGAGCCGGCCGCGCGCGGCGACGAGCGTGCACGCGTCGGTCAGGGACAGCACACCCGCCACGTGGGCGGCGACGATCTCGCCGACCGAGTGGCCACCGACGGCGTCCGGCACGATCCCGAACGACTCGACGAGGCGGAACAGCGCCACCTCGACCGCGAACAGGCCGGCCTGGGTGAACCGGGTCTGGTCCAGCAGGTCGCCGTCGTCGAACAGCACCGGCTTGAGCGGCTGCGGCAGCAGCGGGTCGAGGTGCGCGCACACCTCGTCCAGCGCGGCGGCGAACACTCCGAACGCCGCGTACAGCTCCCGGCCCATGCCGGCGCGTTGCGCGCCCTGCCCGGAGAAGAGGATCGCGGTCCGGCCGGTCCGTGCCGGCGCGGCCGGGACGAGCGCCGGGTGGGTGTCGCCGGCGGCGAGCGCGGTCAGCGCGGCCAGCCGGGTCGCCGGGTCGGCGGCGACCACCACGGCCCGGTGGGCCAGGTGCGCCCGGCCCTCCACCAGCGCCCACGCGGTCGTGCCCGGATGGGCCGCGAACAGCGGGTCGGTCGGGTCGGTGAGGCGCCGGGCCAGCCGGTCGGCCTGCTCCCGCAGGCCGGCGCCGGTCGCGGCGCTGACCGGCCAGGGCAGCGCCACGTCCACCCGCCCCGACCCGGTGTCGCCGGTGGCGGGGCGGTCGTCGGCGGCGCCGGTGGTCGGCGCCTCCTCCAGGATCACGTGGGCGTTGGTGCCGCTGATGCCGAACGACGAGACGCCGGCCCGGCGCGGCGCGTCACCGGGCGTCCACGGGCGGGCCTCGGTGAGCAGCGCCAGCGGGCCGGACGCCCAGTCCACGTGCGGGGTGGGCGCGTCGACGTGCAGCGTGGCCGGGAGCGTCGCGTGGCGCAGCGCCAGCACCATCTTGATCAGGCTGGCCGCGCCGGCGGCGGCCTGGGTGTGGCCCAGGTTCGACTTGACCGAGCCGAGCCAGAGCGGCCGGTCGGCCGGCCGGTCCGGCCCGTACGCGGCGGCGAGCGCCTGCGCCTCGATCGGGTCGCCGAGCGTGGTGCCGGTGCCGTGCGCCTCGATCGCGTCGATGTCGGCCGGGGCCAGGCCGGCGTTCGCCAGGGCGGCCCGGATGACGCGCTGCTGGGCCGGCCCGTTCGGGGCGGTCAGCCCGTTGGACGCGCCGTCCTGGTTGACAGCGCTGCCGCGGACCACGGCGAGGATCCGCCGGCCGTCGCGTTCCGCGTCGGAGAGGCGTTGCAGCAGCAGCACGCCGACGCCCTCGCCCCAGCCGGTGCCGTCCGCGGCGGCGGCGAACGCCTTGACCCGGCCGTCCTCGGCGAGCCCACGCTGCCGGGAGAACTCCAGGAACGCGCCGGGCGTGGACATCACGGTGACGCCGCCGGCCAGCGCCAGGTCGCACTCGCCGGAGCGCAGTGCCTGCGCGGCCAGGTGCAGCGCCACCAGCGACGACGAGCAGGCCGTGTCGACGGTGACGGCGGGTCCGTGCAGGCCGAACGCGTACGCCAGCCGGCCGGAGACCACTGACGCGCCGTTGCCGGTGGCCTGGTAGCCCTCCACCTCGGACCGGGCGCCGAGCAGCAACGTGGCGTAGTCCTGCCCGTTGGTGCCCATGAACACGCCGGTGGCGGAGCCGCGTACCCGCTGCGGGTCGAGGCCGGCGTGCTCGAACGCCTCCCAGGTGGTGTGCAGCAGCAGCCGCTGCTGCGGGTCCATGGCGAGCGCCTCGCGCGGGTTGATGCCGAAGAACGCGGCGTCGAAGCCGGCCACGTCGGCCAGGAAGCCGCCGCTGCGGGTGTAGCTGGTCCCGACGCGTTCCGGGTCGCTGTCGAACAGGCCGTCGAGGTCCCAGCCCCGGTCGGTGGGCATCGGCGTGACCGCGTCCCCGCCGTCGGCGAGCAGCCGCCACAGCTCCTGCGGGGAGGACACCCCGCCGGGGAAGCGGCAGGCCATCGAGACGATGGCGATCGGTTCGTCGGCGGCCGGCCGGATCACCCGGGTGGCCTCGGCCGGGGCGTCCGCGCCGGCCACCATCTCGCTACGCAGGAAGCGCGCCAGCTCGGCCGCCGACGGGTGGTCGAAGACCACTGTCGAGGGCAGCGTGGCGCCGGTGGCCCGGCCCAGCCGGTCGCGCAGTTGCACGGCGGCCAGCGAGTCGAAGCCGAGTTCGCGGAACGCCCGACCGGCGGGCACCTGGTCGGTGGAGGTGTGCCCGAGCACCGCGGCGGCCTCGGCGCGTACCAGGTCGAGCAGGAGCGTCTCCTGCCCGGCGGCCGGCAGCGTGGCCAGCCGGGCGCGGAGCCCACCGTCGGCGGTTTCCGGTTGCGTCCGGTCGACGGCGACGGTCGGGGCGACCCGGTCGAACAGGTGGCTGGGCCGCGCCGCGGTGTACGCGGCCACGAACCGGGACCAGTCCACGCCGGCGATCACCGGGGCCGGCTCGGGGGCGTTGACCCAGCGGCCCAGCGCGGCGACGGCGGCGGCGGGCGGCAGCGGGTCGAGGCCGCGTCGGCGCAGCCCGTCCGCGGTCTCCCCGGCGGCCATACCGTCGGCGGCCCACGGCCCGTAGGCGAGCGCGGTGGCCGGCCGGCCGGCGGCGCGCCGGGCCGCGACCAGCGCGTCGAGCAGGGCGTTGCCGGCGGCGTAGCCGGCCTGCCCGCCGCCGCCCCACACGCCGGCGACGGAGGAGAACACCACGAACGCGTCCAGGTCGCGGCCCTGGCAGGCGGCGTCCAGGTGGATCGCGCCGAGCGCCTTGCCGGACAGCGTGCCGGCCAGCGCGTCGGTGGTCAGGTCGGTCACGGCGGCGGGGTCGCCGGTGATGCCGGCGGTGTGCACGACGGCGGTCAGTTCCGGCAGGTCGTCGACCAGGTCGGTGACGGCGACCGGGTCGCTGACGTCGCAGGCGACCACCCGTACCGCGCCGAGCGTGGCGGCCAGGTCGGCGGCGCCCGGGGCGTCCGGGCCGCGCCGGGAGGCCAGCACCACCTCGTCGGCGCCGTTGGCCAGCAGCCACCGGGCCACGTGCCGGCCGAGCGCGCCGGTGCCGCCGGTGACCAGCACGGTGCCGCGCGGCTGCCAGCCGCCGCCGACCGGTGGCGCCGCCGGGAGGAGGCGTCGGGCGAGGACGCCGGTGCGGCGTACGGCCACCTGGTCGTGGCGGCCGTCGGCGAGCACCGCGACGAGCGCGGCGCGGGTGGTGCGGTCGGCGCGGCCGGGCAGGTCGATCAGGCCACCCCACCGGTCGGGCCGTTCCAGCGCCACGACCCGGCCGAGGCCCCAGGCGGCTGCGGCGCGGACGTCGCCGCCCCGGTCGCCGGAGGTCACGGGCAGCGCGGCCCGGCTGAGCGCCCACACCCGGCCGGGCAGGCCGGTGTCGGTGAGCGCCTGGACGAGCGTGAGCAGCGCGGCGGTGCCGGCCGGGACGGCCGGCTCGTCGGGAGTCGGCCGGTCCTGGCGGGGCAGGACGCAGAGCACGCCGGTCCAGCCCTGGTCGCCGAGCCGCCGTAGCCGCTCCCCCAGTTCGGGCCGGTCGATGCCGGCGGGGACGGTGAGCGTGTCCACCTGGGCGCCGGCCGCGGCGAGCGTCTTCGCGACGCCCGCGTCGGCCCCGCCACCAACGGTGGTGACCAGCCACCGGCCGGTCAGTCCGGACGCGGCGGCGGGGCGCACCGGCTCCCACCCGATCCGGTACGCCGAGCCGGCGCCCCGGGTCCGCGCCCGACGCCAGTCGGCCAGGACCGGCAGCGCGGCGCTGAGCGCGTCGGCGGCGGTGTCGTCGCCGAGGTGCGCGGCGAGCGCGGCCGGGTCGCCGTGCTCGACGGCGGCCCAGAACTCGGCGTCCGGCCCGTCGGTGCGGGCGGGCGTGTCGGGCCAGAACCGTTGCCGTTGGAACGCGTACGTGGGGAGGTCGACGCGGTTCGCGCCGGTGCCGGCGAACCAGGGCGTCCAGTCGACGGGCACCCCGTGCACGTGCAGTTCGGCCAGCGCGGCCAGCAGCGCGTCCCGCTCGTCGCGGTCGTGGCGCTGGGCGGCGACCGCCCGTACGCCGTCGGTCTGGTCGGGGATCAGCGCGGTGAGCACGCTGCGCGGGCCGATCTCCAGGTACGTGTCCGCCCCGGCGGCGCGCAGCGCGGTCACGCCGTCGGCGAACCGCACCGCCTCCCGCACGTGCCGCACCCAGTAGTCGGGCGTGCGCAGCTCGTCGTCGGCCGCCAGCGCGCCCGTCACGTTGGACACGACCGGCAGCAGCGGCGCGGCGAACGTCAACCCGTCGAGGACCGAGCGGAACTCGGCCAGCATGGGCTCCATCAGCGGGCTGTGGAACGCGTGGCTGACGGTCAGCCGTCGGGTGCGTACGCCGCGCTCCTGCCAGTGGCGCGTGAGCGCGTCGAGCGCGTCGAGCGGTCCGGACACCACGACCGCCGTCGGTCCGTTGACCGCCGCGATCCCGACCTCCGAGTGGTCCGCGATCGACGCGGCCACCTCGGCCTCGGGGGCGGCCACCGCCAGCATCCCACCGCCGGCCGGCAACGCCTGCATCAGCCGACCCCGCGCCGCCACCAGCGCACACGCGTCCGGCAGCGACAACACACCCGCCACGTACGCGGCGGTCACCTCACCGATCGAGTGCCCACCCACGAAGTCCGGAATCACCCCGAACGACTCGACGAGCCGGAACAACGCCACCTCGACCGCGAACAGACCCGCCTGCGTGAACCGCGTCTGATCCAACAGATCGCCGTCACCGAACAACACCGGCCGCAACGGCTGCGGCAGCAACGGATCGAGTGCCGCGCACACCTCATCCAACGCGGACGCGAACACCGGAAACGCCTCGACCAACTCCCGACCCATGCCGGCACGCTGCGCACCCTGCCCCGAGAACAGCACCGCCACCCGGCCCCGCTGCTCCCGACCACCGACGACCACCGCACCCGACGGCCCACCGGCCGCCAACGCCCGCAGCCCGGCCAGCAGACCGTCCCGGTCGGCGGCGGCGAGCACGGCGCGCTGCTCCAACGGGGTACGGGTGGTGACGGACGACCATCCGACGTCGACCGGACGGAGCGTCTCGTCACCGGCCAACCAGGCCGCCCAACGGCCGGCCTGCGCGGCGAGCGCCGCATCGGTACGCGCCGACAGCAACACCGGCACCGGCCCACCGGCCGACTCACCAGCGCCCGTCGACTCGACGACGTCGGTGGGCTGCTCCAGGATGACGTGGGCGTTGGTGCCGGAGATCCCGAACGACGACACCGCCGCGCGGCGGGGCCGATCCCGGTCGGGCCACGGCGTCGCGGCGGTGGCCAGGGTGATCGCCCCGGCCGTCCACTCGACGTGCGGCGACGGCTCGTCCACGTGCAACGTCGGCGGCACGATCCCGTGCCGCATCGCGAGGACCATCTTGATGATCCCGGCGACCCCGGCCGCCGCCTGCGTGTGCCCCAGGTTCGACTTGACCGACCCGAGCAGCAGCGGCGTCTCGCGGTCCTGCCCGTACGTGGCCAGCAGCGCCTGCGCCTCGATCGGATCACCCAACGTGGTGCCCGTGCCGTGCGCCTCCACCGCGTCCACGTCCGACGTGGTCAACCGCGCATTGGCCAGGGCCTGCCGGATCACCCGCTGCTGCGACGGACCGTTCGGCGCGGTCAACCCGTTCGACGCGCCGTCCTGATTCACCGCGCTGCCCCGCACCACCGCCAGAATCCGCCGACCCTCACGACGCGCGTCGGAGAGCCGCTGCACCAGCAGCACGCCGGAACCTTCGCCCCAGCCAGTGCCGTCGGCGGACGCGGCGAACGACTTGCAGCGGCCGTCCGCCGACAGGCCCCGCTGCCGGGAGAACTCGATGAACGTGCCCGGCGTCGCCATCACCGTCACACCACCGGCCAGCGCCAGGTCACACTCCCCGGACCGCAACGCCTGCACCGCCAGGTGCAACGCCACCAGCGACGACGAACACGCGGTGTCCACGGTGACCGCGGGGCCCTCCAGCCCGAACGAGTACGCCACCCGGCCGGACAGCACGCTGCCGGACGTGCCGACGCCCACGTAGCCCTCGACCTCGGCCGGCAGTTCCACCAGCCGCGTGGCGTAGTCGTGGTACATCACCCCGGCGAACACCCCGGTCCGCGAGCCACGCAGCGCCACCGGGTCCACCCCGGCCGACTCGAACGCCTCCCACGACGTCTCCAGCAGCAGCCGCTGCTGCGGATCCATCGCCAGGGCCTCCCGCGGCGAGATGCCGAAGAAGCCGGGGTCGAAGTCGGCGGCGTCGTAGAGGAAGCCGCCCTGCGTCGCGTACGACGTGCCGCTGCGGTCCGGGTCGCTGTCGAACAGCGACGCGAGGTCCCAGCCCCGGTCGGCCGGGAACTCGGAGATGCCGTCGCCACCGGCGGCCAGCAGCTCCCAGAGCTGCTCCGGGTTCTCCACCCCGCCGGGATAGCGACACGCCATGCCGACGATCGCCACCGGCTCGTCCAGACCGGTCGGGACGGCGGCCCGCGCGGTTGCCGGGTCCGGCCGGCTTCCGGCCAGCTCGGACCACACCTGTCCGGCGAGCGCGGCCGGCGTCGGGTAGTCGAACACCAGCGTGGACGGCAGCCGCAGCCCGGTGGCCGCGTTGACCCGGTTGCGCAGGTCCACCGCGGTCAGCGAGTCGAAGCCGAGTTCCTGGAACGCCCGGTCGGCCGGCACCGTGCCGGCCCCGGCGTGGCCGAGCACCTGCGCGACCAGGCCCCGGACCAACAGGTCCACCTCGGCGCGGGCCTCGTCGTCGGTGAGTCGGGCGAGCCGGTCGGCCCAGCCACCGGCCCCGGCGAGGCGCCGGCCGGCGGGGCGGCCGACGAGCGTGGCCAGCATCGCCGGTACGGGTGCGCCGGCGGTCGCCGCGCGCAGCGCCGGCACGTCGATCACGGTGGGCACGAGCTGCGGTCGACCGGTGGCGAGCGCGGCGTCGAACAGGTCCAGACCGGTCTGCACGCTCATCGGCGTCAAGCCGGCCCGCGCCGACCGCTGCCGGTCCCCCGCCGACAACGACGCCGCCATCCCGGCGGTGTCCCACATGCCCCACGCCAACGACACCGCCGGCAGACCCTCGTGCCGACGCCACGCCGCCAACCCGTCGAGGAACGCGTTGCCCGCCGCGTAGGCGGCCTGGCCCGGCGAGCCGAGCACCCCGGCGACGGAGGAGAACAACACGAACAGGTCCAGATCGAGATGCCGGGTGGCCTCGTGCAGCCACCACGCCGCCGTGACCTTCGGCGCGAGCACGTTCGCCAACCGCTCCGCGCTGATCGACGACACCACCCCGTCGTCCAGCACACCCGCGGTGTGGACCACGCCGGCCAACCGGCCCGGCACACCCGCCACCAGACGCGCGACCTGATCGCGATCGGTCACGTCACACGCCACCACCGACACCGACGCACCCAAGCCGGACAACCGCTCGACCAGCGCGTCCGCGCCCGGCGCGGCCGGGCCCTGCCGCGACACCAGCACCAGCGACCGCACCCCGTGCCCGGTCACCAG
>NZ_PYPS01000043.1 GCF_003027925.1 Micromonospora sp. RP3T | reverse complement strand
AGCGTGCGCGCCGGGGGCGGGGCGCCCGGGGGCGGGGCGCTCGGGGTGGGGCGCCCGGGGTGGGGTGGGCGTGGGGTGGGTGGGTGGGTGGGTCAGGTGCGGGTGGCGGCGAGGCGTTCCGCGTCGGTCTTCATCTTCGCGGCGCGGTCGAGGTCGGCCTGCTGCACGGCGGCGAGCGAGCCGAACACGCTGACCGCCTGGTAGTAGGTCCAGGCGAGGCTGTAGCAGGCCGGCCGGACCACCGAGTTGTAGGTGGCGCAGACCCGCTTCAGGTCCGCGTAGAACGCGCTGTCCAGGCGGGACTTGTTGGCCGGGAAGATGCCCATCGCCTTGTGGTTGCGGTAGCCGAAGTCGTGCCGGTAGCAGGAGAGGTTGAAGCGGAAGCCGAGCGGGTTGTCCGGGCTGGACGAGCAGTAGTCGGTGGACCAGTCGAAGCCGTACCCGGTCCAGGGGGCCCGGTCGAGGCGGGCGCTGTTCCAGGCGTTGTAGCTGGTGGCGCTGGTCTGGGTCCAGGTGGACAGCACCGCGAGCTTCTGCTCGGTGCTCACCGCGGCGGTGGCCGGCGCGGCCAGGCCGAGCGTGGCGAGCAGCGTGATCAGGGCGGTGGCGAGCGTGGTGGCGAGGCGACGGGACATGGGTACCTCCGTCGGGACGGTGGGCCGGGGTCTCCGGATGTGGAAGAGTGTCGATCAGTGGGATGACCTGTGGCGATGGCCGGGGGAACGGCTCGCTGACATCCGCCCGAACAGACGAATGCCCCCGGGTCGCGGTGGCGGTCCGGGGGCATTCGCGGCGGGTCAGCGGACGAAGCGCGGCGGGCTGGCCGGGCTCTCGTTCGCCAGGCGGTCCAGCGCGGTCACGTGGTAGGTGTAGCGCTTGCCGGCGACCGCCGTGGTGTCCACCCAGGACTGCACGTCACCGTCGGTGGCCCGGACGGTGCCGACCAGGTGGGACGCGTCGGCGAAGTCGCAGCGCCCGGCCAGGCCGAGGCCGTCGAACCGGTAGATCGCGTACGAGGTGGCGGTGCCGAGCGGGCCCTTGCCGTCGGCGGGTTGCCGCCAGCTCAGCCGTACCCCGTCCGCCTCCCGCTGGGCCCGGGTGACCACCGGGAACAGCAGCGGCTTGTGCGGCAGGTGCGTCATGGTGGGCACCAGCGCGGGGCGCGAGTAGTGCTCGGCCGCGTAGATGTCGGTGGCGCCGAGCCGGTTGGCCCGGACCTGCACCGCGGAGAAGTGCACGTTGCCGAGCACCTCCGGGTACGACCGGTTGAGCGTGAGGTGGTCGGACAGTTCGCGCGGGTTCATCCAGAACGACCCGTACGCCGGCTCGCCGCTCTTGTAGTCGGCCTGGCCGATGTAGAGCTGGACCCTGGTGCCGCGCACCTGCTCGGCCCACCACGGCACCAGCCGGGCGTAGTCGGCGGCCGGGTACTGGCCGATGTACCAGTAGAGCTGCGGCACGACGTAGTCGATCCACTCCTCCTTGATCCACTTACGGGTGTCGGCGGAGATGATGTCGTACGACTGCGAGCCGGTGGTGTCCGAGCCGTTCGGGTCGGCCGAGGCGTTGCGCCAGATCCCGAACGGGCTGGCGCCGAACTTCACCCACGGCTTGGCCGCCTTGATCTTGGCGTTCATCTCCTGCATCAGCAGGTTGATGTTGTCCCGCCGCCAGTCGGCCTTGTCCGTGAAGCCTCGGTTGTACTGTGCGAACGTGGCGTCGTCGGGCACCTGCCAGGTGCCGCTCGGGTACGGGTAGAAGTAGTCGTCGAAGTGCACGCCGTCGACGTCGTACCGGTTGACCGCGTCCATCATCGCGGTCTGGACGAACTCGCGGACCGCCGGGATGCCGGGGTTGTAGTAGAGCCGGCTGCCGGCGACGCCGGCCGGCGGGTAGGCGAACACCCAGTCCGGGTGCGCCCGGGCCGGGCTGTCCGGGGCGAGTTGCGACAGGTCGGCGCCGGCGCCACCGGGGGCCGGCATGGAGACGCGGTACGGGTTGAACCAGGCGTGGAACTCCAGGTTCCGCTTGTGCGACTCGGCGACCAGGAAAGCCAGCGGGTCCCAGCCCGGGTTCTTGCCGCGTACCCCGGTCAGGTATTCCGACCACGGCTCGTACGGCGACGGCCAGAACGCGTCGGCGGTCGGACGGACCTGGACCACGACGGCGTTGTGGTTGAGCTTCCGGGCCAGGTCGAGCCAGCCCAGGTATTCGGCCTTCTGCTTGGCGACCTGGTCCGGCGCGGTCCAGGAGTCCTTGCTGGGCCAGTCGATGTTCGTCACGGAGGCGATCCACATGGCCCGGAACTGTCGCTTGGGGGTGGCCGGGTCGGTGACGCAGTCGATGGTGGAGTCAGTGGTCGTCTCGGCCGGCGCGGCCTGCGCCGGGGTGCCGGCGACCAGCGCGCCGAGCAGCGCCACGGCCAGCGCGGCGGCTCTGAGCGGAGTTGCCTTCATGCGGTGCGGTCCCTTCGTCGGGTCCGGGGGGACGGGTGACGCCGCCGCTGTCGGCAAGATTCGCCGTGCAATGTGCGTCACGAGTAGGAAACTTTCATCAATCCCGATCCGGCGCAAGACCCTGGACCGGATCGATGCCGGCCGTGCCGGAACGGGCCACGGGTGAGCCGGCCCACGCCGCCGGATCGTGACCATTCCGACACCTCCCGTACCGGATTGGGGACCGGAACCGCTGGGTAGCTTGGCCGGTCACGGACCGCCGACCACGGTGGTCGCACCGTTGGGGGAGATGATCCATGTCAGTCCTGCGGACCAAGCCGATCCAGGACGTCATCGCCCAGGGCGACGCCGACGGCGAGGACGGCAAGCCGGGGCTGCGCCGCCGGCTCGGGCCCGTCGACCTGATGGGCTTCGGCATCGGGATCGTGATCGGCACCGGGATCTTCACGCTGACCGGCGTGGAGGCGAAGAACAGCGCGGGCCCGGGCGTGGTGATCTCCTTCGGCATCGCCGGCCTGGTCGCGCTGCTCGCCGCGCTCTGCTACGCCGAGCTGGCCTCCAGCGTGCCGACCGCCGGCAGCGCCTACACCTACGCGTACGCCACCATGGGCGAGATCGTCGCCTGGATCATCGGCTGGGACCTGCTGCTGGAGTTCTCACTCGGCGCGGCGGTGGTGGCCCGGGGCTGGTCCGGCTATCTCACCGACCTGTTCGGCCTGCCCAGCGCCTGGTTCGCCGAGGAAGGCAGCATCGTCAACCTCGGCGCGATCGGCATCGTGCTGATCCTCGGTGTGGTGGCCATCGTCGGCATCCGCGAGTCCGCCCGGGTCACCAACCTGCTCGTGCTGGTGAAGGTGGCGATCTGTGCCTTCGTCATCATCGCCGGCCTGTTCTTCGTGAAGTCGGCCAACCTCACCCCGTTCATCCCGTCCGCCGAGCCGGCCGGCGCCGGTGACGACGGCATCAAACAGCCGGTGACCCAGCTCCTGTTCGGGCTGGAGCCGTCCGTGTTCGGCTTCGTCGGGGTGCTCACCGCCGCCGCCGTGGTGTTCTTCGCGTACACCGGATTCGAGGCCGTGGCGAACCTGGGTGAGGAGACCCGCAAGCCCAAGCGCGACCTGCCGCTCGGACTGCTCGGCACGCTTGTCATCTCCACCGCGCTGTACATCGGTGTCTCGCTGGTCGTGGTCGGCATGGTGAAGTACACCGAGATCGACGAGGGCGCGCCGATCGCGTCCGCGTTCCGGGCGGTCGGCGCCGGCTGGGCCGCGGTGCTCGTCTCCATCGCCGCCGTCGCCGGTCTGACCAGCGTCATCCTGGTCGACCTGGTGGCCATGGGCCGGATCGGCTTCGCCATCGCCCGCGACGGGCTCATCCCGCCGTCGATCGCCAAGGTGCACCCGCGCTGGGGCACCCCGTACC
The DNA here is from genome assembly GCF_003027925.1 of Micromonospora sp. RP3T. Classification (GTDB taxonomy): domain Bacteria; phylum Actinomycetota; class Actinomycetes; order Mycobacteriales; family Micromonosporaceae; genus Micromonospora. The sequence goes on along the minus strand of NZ_PYPS01000043.1, from coordinate 55,367 downwards.
GGATCGCCGCGATCATGACGGTGGTGGTGGCGCTGCTCGCCGGCTTCCTGCCGCTCTCCGCGCTGGCCGACCTGGTCAGCATCGGCGCGCTCTGCGCGTTCATGCTGGTCGCCATCGCGGTGCCGATCCTGCGCAAGAAGCGCCCCGACCTGGAGCGGCCGTTCAAGGTGCCGTTCTCGCCGGTGCTGCCGATCGTCACGGCGGTGGCCTGCCTCTACCTCAGCCTCAACCTGTCGGTGGAGACCTGGGTGCGGTTCCTGATCTGGATGGCGCTCGGCGCGATCATCTACTTCGGCTACGGGCACCGCAAGAACCGGCTGGCCCGCCGCGAGCACGCGGAGGACACTCCCGAGCCCGCCCCCACCCCCTGACGCCGCAGTGGTAAGGCGGGGGCCCGCTTAACACCTGAGTGTTAAGCGGGGCCCCCGCCTCTACCGAAAGCGTTAAGCGGGGCCCCCGCCTTACCGCTGCACCTCGCGGAGGGGGCCGCGGACGGACGGCTTGCCGTCGGTCCAGACCAGCTCGTTCAGCCAGATCTGGCGGCCCGGGTCGGTGGTGCCCTCCTGACCCGGCGGCCACGCGTGGTAGAGCAGCCAGGTGCGGCCGTCCCGCTCGACGATCGAGGCGTGCCCCGGCCCGGTGGCCACATCGTTGCTCTTCAGGATCGGGTTCTCCGGCGCCTTCACGCACGGGCCGGTCGGGCTCTCGCAGACCGCGTACCCCTCGGCGTAGACGTCCCTGTCGTAGGCGTTCGCGGCGAAGAACAGGAACAGCTTCCCGTCGTGCCGGCGGAAGAACGGCCCCTCGATCAGGGTGCCCTCCCACGGCTCGGTCTGCTTCAGCAGCTTCGTGGCCGGGCCGGTCAGCCGCAGCCCGTCCGGCGTCAGACGCTGCGACCAGAGCCAGGTGTCCACCCCGATCGCGTTGCCGTCGTTCTTCCACAGCAGCCAGAGACTGCCGTCGGTGTCCCGGAACGGGCTGGCGTCGATCGAGCCGCCCAGGTCCGCCTGACAGACCAGCGGCTTGTCGGAGTCGTCCAGGTACGGCCCGAGCGGCGTGCTGGCCACCGCCCGACCCAGGCACTGCCGGCCGGAGGCGCGGTCGGCGACGGTGTAGTAGAGGACGAACCGGTCCGGGGCGAGCTGGATCGCCTCCGGCGCCCACGTCTTGCCGGCGTCCGCCCAGTCCGGCAGCTCCGGCAGCGCGTCACCGGCCTCGGTCCACTCGACCAGGTCCGGCGAGGTGAGCACCGGGACGTTCCGGCCGCCCGCGTTGGTGTGGAACAGGTACCAGGTGTCGCCGACCTTGATCGCCTGCGGGTCGGGGGCGTCGGTCCGGACGACCGGGTTGGTGAACACGCGTGCGCCCTCCGGCGTACTCGATGGGGTGGAGCCGCCGTCACAACCGGCGACGAGCAGCGCGGCGAGCAGCGGCGCGGTGGCCACTGCCACCGCGCCGCGCCGCCTGGTGGGTCGGCCGGTCATCCCTTCAGGCCGCTGCGGGAGACGCCCTGGATGACGTGGCGCTGGGCGAACACGAACAGGATCAGCACCGGTACGCTGGCCAGCATCGCACCCGCCATGATCACCGGATAGTCGGTCACGTACGCGCCCTGGAGCAGGCCCAGGCCCGCCGGCAGGGTCAGCCGCTCGGGGCTGAACAACACGTACACCGGCCAGAGGAAGTCGTTCCAGTTGGTCAGGAACGACAACACCGCCAGCGTGGCCAGGGCCGGTTTCGACAGCGGCAGCAGCACCTGCCGGAAGATCTGCCACTGGTTGGCGCCGTCCAGCACCGCCGCCTCCTCCAGCTCGGCCGGGATGGAGAGGAAGAACTGGCGCAGGAAGAACACCCCGAACGCGCTCGCCGCGCCGGGCACCACCACCACGGTCAGCGTGTCGATCCAGCTGAGCTTCTCGGCGATGATGAAGTTCGGGATGATCAGCGAGGTGGGCGGCAGGAAGAGCGTGCCGACGATCAGCGCGAACAGCAGGCCGCGACCGCGGAACCGCATCCGGGCCAGCGCGTACGCGGCCATCGACGCGGTGACCAGCACCAGCAGCGTGTGCAGGGTGGCCGCCAGCATGCTGTTGAGGAACCAGCGCAGCACCGGGTTGGCGGTGTCGTTCAGGATCCGGTCGTAGCCGTAGGTGGAGAACGGGTTCGGCAGCCAACTCGGCGGGACCTGCTGGGCGGCGTCGTACGTCTTCACCGACGTCAACAGCATCCACACCACGGGGGTCACGAAGATCGCGGTGATCAGGAGCAGTACGGCGTAGCGCAGCACCGGGCGCAGTTTCGACATGGTCGGGCCCTCAGTCTTCCCGGTAGCGGAACAGCCGGAAGTTGACGACGCTCACCACGGCCAGCATCAGCGCGAAGAACACGCTCATCGCGGCGGCCCGACCGGCGTCGTAGTCACGTAGGCCCTCGTCCACGATCCGCCAGACCACGGTCCGGGTCTGCTCGCCCGGCGCGCCCTGGGTGATCAGGAGCGCCTGCCCGAAGACGTTCGCCGAGGCGAGGATCGTGGTGGTGAGGACGAAGAGCATGACCGGGCGCAGGCCGGGGATCGTCACGTGGCGGAACCGGTCCCACCCGCCGGCGCCGTCGACCTTCGCCGCCTCGTACAGCTCCGGCGCGATGTCCTGGAGGCCGGCCAGGTAGATCACCGCGTTGAAGCCGCAGGTCCACCACACGGTCACGCCGACCAGGGAGATCCAGGCCCACGGCACGTCGGTGACCCACGGCGTGTCCGACGGCAGCCCGACCGCGCCGAGCACCCGGTTGACCAGGCCCAGGTTGGCGTCCAGCAGGAAGCGCCAGAGCAGGCCGATCACCGCCACGCCCAGCACGTACGGGGCGAAGAACGCGGCCCGGAAGAACGTGCGGCCGGGGAACGAGCGGTTGAGCAGCAGCGCCAGCCCCAGCGGGATCACCACCAGCAGCGGCACCGAGAACAGCGTGAAGATGCCGGTCGCCCGGACGCTGGACCACCAGTCCCCGTAGATGGCCGAGTCACTGGAGAACAGGTCCTGGTAGTTGTCCAGCCCGATGAACGGCCGGTTGGGCAGCTGGAGGTCCCACTGGTGCAGGCTGATCCAGACGCCGAACAGGATCGGCGCCAGCCCGAAGACGCCGAACAGGACCAGGTAGGGCGCGAGGAAGAGGTACGGCGTCGAGCGGTTGCCGCGTTCCGTCACGCCCCGGCGCCGGGTACGCCCCGCCGGGGGCGGCGCGTCGTTCCGCGCCGCCCCGACCTCGATCACGTCGGCCACGACGGATCAGTTCCCGTACTTCTTGCGGTTGTCCTCGAGCTGCTTGTTGGCCTTGGCCACGCCGTCGTCGAGCGCCTGCTTCGGCGACTTCTTGTTCAGCGCGGCCTCGTTGAAGGCGTTGTAGAACGTCAGGATGACCTCGCCGAGGCCCGGTGCGGCTGGCGGGAACGCCGCGTACTCCAGCTCCGGGGCGAGCGCGTTGACCTCGGTGAGCGCCTTGAACTCGGCGCTCTCCCGGACCTCCTTGCGGGCCGGCACCTGGCCGCCCTTGGCCCAGTCCAGCGAGTGCTCGCTCAGCCAGTTGATGAAGACCTTGGCGCCGGCGACCTTGTTCTCGTTCGCCGAGCGCTGCTTGACGATGGTGAAGTTGTGCGAGTTCGCCCAGGCGGCCTGCTGGCTGCCGATCTGGGGCAGCGGCGCCACACCCCACTGCACGTTCGGGCTCTTCTTCAGGTCGTTGATCTGCCAGATGCCGTTCCAGTTGAACGCGTTCTTGCCGCTCTTGAACGCCAGGTAGTCGGCGTCCTGGCCGACGTTGGCCGGCGAGTGGCCCTGCTTGATCAGGTCGACCAGCCAGGTGCACGCCTCGACAGCCGGGTCGGAGTTGAACGTCGCCTTGGCCACCTCGTCGTCGAAGAGCTTCCCGCCCCACTGGTGCAGCAGGCTGTAGAACGTCATGCCGCCGGTGAACTGGAACGGGCTGACCCAGAAGCCCTGCACGCCCGACTTCTTCAGCTCGGTCAGCGCGGCGGTGTACTCGTCCCGGGTGGTCGGCGGCTTCTCCGGGTCCAGGCCGGCCTTCTGCATGACCGCCTTGTTGTAGTAGAAGCCCAGCGGGTGCATGTCCAGCGGGATGCCGTACCGCTTCTCGTTGTACAGCCCGCCCTTCCACACCGTGGGGGCGAAGTCGCCCTCACTGAGCTCCAGCGTCTTGGCCACGTCGTCCAGCTCGCTGATCGTGCCGCGGGCGGCGAACGTGGCGAGCTGGTCCATGTGCATGACCGCGATGTCCGGCCCGCTGCCGCTGGAGACCGCGCCGGGCAGCTTGCTGTAGTAGTCCGCCCACTCGTAGGTGACCACGCTGACCGCGATGTTCTGGTGCTCGGTGTTGAACTGCTGGACCAGCGTCTTGAAGATCTCGCCGTCGCCGCCGGTGAAGCCGTTCCACAGCTTCAGGTCGACCTTGGGGCCGGTGTAGTCCTTGCCGCCGTTGCCGGCCGAGCCGGCGCGGTCGGGACTGCTGCTGCCGCCACCGCATCCGGCCAGGGTCAGCGAGGCCGCCGCGCCGAGGCCGACGCCGAGGCCGAGCAGACGCCGCCGGCTCAACTCGTTCTGGATCATGGGAACTCCTTGGGGGACGGATGTGGAGTATGGGCCGGTCACTGCTGAGGTGTGAAGCGCAGCAGGTTCCAGGAGGTGGCGGGGAGCGCCACGGTGCAGCGGCCGCCGTCGAGGGTGGGGGTGGTGAGCTCCCGGGGCGTGACCCGCTCGGGGTCCGCCTCGGTGTTCGTGGCGGCCGGGTCGTCCCCGGCCGCGAGCGTGGTGTGCGCTTCCCCGCGCAGCCCCGGCAGGCCGCGCAGGTCCACCTCGAGCGGGAGGTCCTGCGGACCCCGGTTGACCGCGAAGACGGCCAGCTCGCCGGTCTCCTCGTCGTGCACGGCGACGGTGTCCAGCACCGGCACGTCGCCGTACCGCTTGGTCTCGTACGTCGGGCCGACCGGCTCGGTGCGCAGCACGGTGCCGCGCGCGTACCGGGCGGTCAGCGCGAACGGGTGGAAGATGCTCTGCCGCCAGGCCGGGCCGCCGGTCCGGGTGCGGATCGGGGCGATCACGTTGGCGAGCTGGGCCTGGCAGGCCACCCCGACCCGGTCGGCGTGCCGGAGCAGCGTGATCAGCAGGTCGCCGACCACCACCGCGTCGTCCGCTGTGTAGTCGTCCTCGATCAGCGCGGGCGCCTCCACCCAGCCGCGCCGGTCCAGGTCGGCCTGGAGACGCGACTGGTACCAGACGTTCCACTCGTCGAAGGAGATCTTCAGCTTGCGCTTCTGCCGCAGCTTGGCGCCGACGTAGTCGGCGGTGGCCGTCACCTCGGTGATGAACGCGTCCATGTCGACGGCGGAGGCGAGGATGCTGGCCCGGTCCCCGTCGGAGGGGTCGTAGTAGGTGTGGGCGGAGATGTAGTCGACGTGCTCGTAGGTGTGCTCCAGCACGGTCGCCTCCCACCCGGCGAACGTGGGCATGCCCCGGTTCGAGCTGCCGCAGGCGACCAGGCTGATCGACGGGTCGATCATCTTCATCGCGCGGGCGGTCTCGGCGGCCAGCCGGCCGTACTCGTCGGCGGTCTTGTGCCCGACCTGCCACGGGCCGTCCATCTCGTTGCCGAGGCACCACAGCCGCACCCCGTACGGCTGCTCGGCGCCGTGCTCGCGGCGCAGGTCGGAGAGTTGGGTGCCGCCCGGGTGGTTGGCGTACTCCAGCAGGTCGCAGGCCTCGGCGACGCCGCGCGTGCCGAGGTTGACCGCCATCATCGGCTCGACGTCGGCCTCGGCGGCCCAGGTCATGAACTCGTTCAGCCCGAACGCGTTGGTCTCGATCGTCTTCCAGGCCAGGTCGAGCCGGCGCGGTCGGTCACCGGCCGGGCCGACGCCGTCCTCCCAGCGGTAGCCGGAGACGAAGTTGCCGCCCGGGTAGCGGACCACGGAGACGCCCATCTGCCGGGTCAGCTCCAGCACGTCGCGACGGAAGCCGCGCGGGTCGGCGTCCGGGTGGCCCGGTTCGTAGACCCCGCCGTAGACGCACCGCCCCATGTGCTCGACGAAGGAGCCGAAGATCCGGCGGTCGGCCGGACCGACCCGGAACGCCGGGTCAACCGTGAGCTGCGCGTTCGGCACGTATGCCACCTTTCCGTCGGAGCTGTTCCCCGGTGACCGTGGTCACCGTGCCCCTGGTTTCTACAACGTTGTAACCCGCAATGTAAAGAGGTCGTTACGTCGTCGTGACGCGGTAGAGTGCGCCCGGGGCGAACCGGAAGGAAAGTTCAGTGCGGCACAGGCTCAAGGACGTGGCGGAGCGAGCCGGCGTATCGGTGAAGACCGTCTCGAACGTCGTGAACGGCTACCAGCACGTGCGCGCCGACACCCGGGCCCGGGTCGAGGAGGCCATCGCCGAGCTGCACTACCGGCCCAACCTGTCGGCCCGCAACCTGCGCAAGGGGCGCACCGGCGTGATCGCGCTGGCCGTCCCGGAGCTCGACATCCCGTACTTCGCCGAGCTGGCCCGGCACGTGGTCGCCGCCGCCGCCGAGCACGGCTGGACGGTGCTGATCGACCAGACCGGCGGCGGCCCGGAGCAGGAGCGCAAGGCCGCCAGCGGGATCGGCGACCACATGATCGACGGGCTGATCCTCAGCCCGCTCGCGCTCACCGCCGACGACCTCGCCGCCCTCGACGGCCTGCCCATGGTGCTGCTCGGCGAGCGCGTCGACCACGGCCCCGCCGACCACGTCATGATCGACAACGTGGCCGCCGCCCGAGAGATCACCGCCCACCTGGTCGGGCTCGGCCGCCGCCGGATCGCCGCCATCGGCTCCCAGCGCACCCCCGAGGGCGCGAGCGCCCGGCTACGCCTGGAGGGCTACACCACCGCGCTGGCCGAGGCCGGCATCGAGTACGACGACAGCCTGGTGGCGCCCGCGCCGGCCTGGCACCGTGCGGACGGCGCCGCCGCCATGCGGCACCTGCTCACCGCCGAGGTACGCCCCGACGCCGTCTTCTGCTTCAACGACACGCTCGCGCTCGGCGCGCTGCGCGCGTTGCACGAGGCCGGCCTGCGCGTGCCGGAGGACGTCGCGGTCGCCGGCTTCGACGACATCGAGGACGGCCGGTTCTCGATCCCCACGCTGAGCACGGTCGCCCCGGACAAGGAACGCATCGCCCGCCTGGCGGTCGAACTGCTCGCCGGCCGTCTCACCGCCGACCGCGACGCCCCGCCCCGCGAACTGGTCGCCCCGCACCGCCTCGCCCTCCGCGAATCCGCCCCCTCTCCCTGCTGATCTCGCAGTTCCCGCCCCGGCATACGGGGCATATGCCCCACGGGTGGGGCCCAAAGTGCAAGATCGCTGGGGAGGGTGGGGAAAGGTGGGGAGGGGGCGGGTCAGTCGAAGAAGCGGGCCAGGTGGGAGAGGGGCGGAGCGGGGGCGTTCGGGGGCAGCGGGGTCAGGTCGGCGAAGACGGAGGCGCCGTCGCAGCCGACGTGCAGCGGATACCAGCGGGGGGCGCCGGGCGGGCGCTGACCGCAGATGCCCTTGAACGTCTGCACGTCGAGCAGGCGCACGTGCGTCGGGTCGGCCACCGCGTTGACGTGCCGCCACCAGGGGCTCATCACGTGCAGCACGCCGCCGGGCCGGAGCACCCGGTGGCACTCGTCGAACAGCGGCAGGAAGTCGATCAGGTGCTCGACGATGTGCACCGCGAAGAACACGTCCACCGAGTCGTCGCGGAGCGGCAACGAGCCGGAGAGGTTGGCGACCGCGTCCACCCCCGGTGCCGGATAGATGTCCAGCCCCAGGTTGCCCGGCCACTGCTTGGTCGCCCCGCAGCCCAGGTCGACGACCACCGGCGGACGGCCGGCGACACCGACCCGGCACCAGACCCCGAGCACGCCGGACAACCGGCCGATCAGTTCGCGGACCAGCCGCAGCTGCGCCGGATCGTCCACCTCGCCGGTCAGATGCGCCACGCCCCGGTCGAACCGCACCTCGACCGTCGTCCCGCGCAACCGCTCGTCGTGCTCGGCCAGGTCGGCCCACGCCTCGGCGAGGAAGCCGTCGGCCTGCCGGAGCCGCTCACCCGAGAGCGCGGCCTGCCCCATCGCCACCATGCTCCACCTCCGGCGGCGCGTTACCCCCATTCCACCCACATACACCCCACCCGCGGCTGCCCCCCGCCCCCGCCCCCCAATCCCGTGATCAAGGAGTTTGCGTCTCCCACGCCCGTCACTCCAGACGCAATCTCCTTGGTCAACAGACCCCCGTCCCCACTCCTGCCCCGGCCTGGGACCCAGCCGGGCCTGGCTGGAGGTCCCCGGGCCCGCCGAGGCCCAGCCGGGTTCCGCCGGAGTGATCAAGGAGTTTGTGTCCCGGCGGGACTTCTCCTGGACGCAAACTCCTTGGTCGACACCGGCCACCCGTTGCCTCCCCGGTCCCGCCGGGTGGACGCGCCGATGCGTGACGCGAAGCCCTTGGTCAACGCGGGCAGGCAAGCGGGCCGGTGTGGGTGCACCTGTTGTTGCCCGGGCGACAACAAGTGCACCCACACAGCTCGAGGGTTCGGCGTGGGTCGCTGGCCGGTGGAAGTCGCCGGGGAAGGAGTGCGAGGGGTCAGGTGGAAAGGGTGCGGCGGGCCGGGCGCATGCGTTGGCGGGGCTGGGGCGAGGCCGGCTTCGGGCGCTTGAGGTGGTAGCGGTGCAGCTCGGCGTTGCCGGGCAGGGACGGGTCCTCGCTCATCGAGACCAGCTCCCAGCCCTGGTCACCGGCCCGGTTCAGGTGGGCCAGCGCGGTGTCGCCGTACGGCGTGACGTCGATCATGGAGCCGTCCGGGCCGTACCAGATGAACACGATCTCCCACCCGGCGTCGGTGGCGGCCGCCTGGCGGCGGCGGACCAGCAGCGCGTACTCCCACTTGAGCATGAGGTCATTGTGGCCCCGGGTCGGCCGGTCGGCACGGATCAGTCCTCGGCGATCCGTCCGTCGTTCACCCGCAGCCGCCGGTTCACGCTCACCGCGTCCAGCATCCGCCGGTCGTGGGTCACCAGCAGCAGCGTGCCGGGGTAGCTGGCGAGCGCGGATTCGAGCTGCTCGATCGCGGCCAGGTCGAGGTGGTTGGTCGGCTCGTCGAGCACCAGCAGGTTGACGCCGCGCCCCTGGAGCAGCGCCAGCGCCGCCCGGGTCCGCTCGCCGGGGGAGAGTGTCGCCGCCGGCCGCAGCACGTGGTCGGCGCGCAGGCCGAACTTGGCCAGCAGCGTACGGACGTCCGCCGGGTTGAGATCGGGTACGGCGGCGGCGAACGCGTCGAGCAGCGGCTGGTCGCCGAGGAACAGCCCCCGGGCCTGGTCCACCTCGCCCACCACCACGCCCGGCCCCAACGCGGCGTGCCCCTCGTCCAGCGGCAGCCGCCCCAGCAGCGCGGCGAGCAGCGTGCTCTTGCCGGAGCCGTTCGCCCCGGTGATCGCCACCCGGTCCGCCCAGTCGATCTGGAGGTCCACCGGGCCGAGCGTGAAGCCGCCCCGGCGTACCACGGCTCCTCGGAGCGAGGCCACGACGGCGCCGGCGCGGGGCGCGGCGGCGATCTCCATCCGCAGCTCCCACTCCTTGCGCGGCTCCTCGACCACCTCCAGCCGCTCGATCAGGCGGGCGGTCTGCTTCGCCTTCGCGGCCTGCTTCTCGGTCGACTCGGTGCGGAACTTCCGGCCGATCTTGTCGTTGTCGGTGGCCTTGCGCCGGGCGTTCTTCACGCCCTTCTCCATCCAGGCGCGCTGCGTGCGGGCGCGCGCCTCCAGGTCGGCCTTCGTGTCCGCGTACTCCTCGAACTCCTCGCGGGCGTGCCGGCGCGCCACCGCGCGCTCCTCCAGATAGGCCGCGTAGCCGCCGCCGTAGTGGTTGACCTGCCGCTGGTGCAGGTCCAGCTCGACGATCCGGTTGACCGTGCGGGTGAGAAACTCGCGGTCGTGGCTGACCAGCACCGTGCCGGCGCGCAGCCCGGTGACGAAGCGTTCCAGCCGGTCCAGCCCGGCCAGGTCGAGGTCGTTGGTCGGCTCGTCGAGCAGGAAGATGTCGTAGCGGCTGAGCAGCAGCGACGCCAGCCCGGCGCGGGCCGCCTGCCCGCCGGAGAGCCCGGTCGTCGGATGGTCCAGGCCGACGTCCAGGCCCAGCTCGGCCGCGACCTGCTCGGCCCGTTCGTCCAGATCCGCGCCACCGAGGTCGAGCCAGCGTTCCAGAGCATTCGCGTACGCGTCGTCGGCGCCGGCCGCGCCGGCGGTCAGCGCCTCGGTGGCGGCGTCCAACGCGGCCTGCGCGGCGGTCACGCCGGTACGCCGGGCCAGGAAGTCCCGGACCGTCTCACCCGGCCGGCGTTCCGGCTCCTGCGGCAGGTAGCCGACCGTGGCGCCGGGCGGGCTCAACGCCACCGAACCCTGCTCGCGGGGCTGGAGCCCGGCGAGCGTGCGCAGCAGCGTGGACTTGCCGGCGCCGTTCACCCCGACCAGGCCGATCACGTCGCCGGGCGCGACGACCAGGCTCAGGTCTTCGAAGAGGAGACGGTCACCGTGGCCGGCGGTGAGATCCTTGGCGATCAACGTGGCGCTCATCAGATCACCGAGCCTACCGGCGGGCGCATCCGGATTACCGTGACCCGCGCTCGGGCAGACACACCGCTGAGGGAGACTCACAGCCGTGGCGACCACACTGGCGATCGACTGCGGGGGCGGCGGGATCAAGGCCTCCGTGCTGGACGCCGCCGGCACCATGCGGGCCCGCCCGCTGCGCGTGCCCACGCCGTACCCGCTGCCCCCGACCTTGTTCGTGCGGACGCTGTTGGATCTCGGCGCCCGGCTGCCCGCGGCGGACCGGCTCACCGTCGGCATGCCCGGCATGATCCGGCACGGCGTCGTGGTGGCCACCCCGCACTACGTGACCCGCGCCGGGCCGCGCAGCCGCGTCGACCCGGACCTGGTCGCGGAATGGTCCGGGTACGACGCGCGCGGCGCGCTGGCCGAGGCGTTCGGGATGCCCGCGCTGGTGCTCAACGACGCCGAGGTGCACGGCGCCGGCGTGGTCGCCGGGACCGGTTGCGAGCTGGTGCTGACGCTCGGCACCGGACTGGGCAGCGCGCTCTTCGACGGCGGGACTATCGCGCCGCACCTGGAGCTGTCGCACGCGCCGGTGCGGTGGAACACCACCTACGACACGTACGTCGGGGAGCCGGAGCGGCGGCGTCTCGGTGACGCGTTCTGGTCCCGGCGGATCCGGCAGGTGGTGGATGGTCTGCGGCCGGTGTTCCACTGGGACCGGCTCTACCTGGGCGGCGGCAACTCGCGGCTGATCCGGCCGGAGCAGGTGGCCCGAATGGGGGACGATGTCGTGGTCGTCCCGAACACGGCCGGAATCGTGGGTGGTGTCCGGGCCTGGGACCTGGTGGGCGACAGGTACGACCCCACGCCCTGATCCTTACTCCCGTGTCCTTGCTCCCGTGGAACACTCGCGCTTCCGCCGGTGTTGTGCCAGCGTCGGACAAAGGGCTGACGCGACACGAGGAGGTGGGTCGAGTGGACCTTCTGGCGGAGTACCGGCGGGCGACCATGTTCTTCGACTCGGGGGACCCGACCGGAGCGGCCCGGCTGCTGGAGCCGATCATCGAGGCGGAGCCCGACAACTCCTCGGTTCGGCAGTTGCTGGCCCGGGCGTACTTCCAGTCGGCGCAGCTCAACCGCGCCGAGGAGCACCTGCGTGAGCTGGTCGACCGGGACCCGAGCGACCACTACGCGCACCACGTGCTGGGCCGGACGCTGGAGCGGATGAACCGGCCTGCCGACGCGCTGCGGCACCTGCGCATCGCGGCGGCGATGTACTCGACGAACACCGACTACACCACCGCGCTCAAGCGGGTGGAGAGCCGGGTCGGTCGCTGAGTTCCGTCGAAGGGCAGCCCGGCCGGGCTGCCCTTCGACGTACCTAGGATGGACTCGTGAAGCTGAAGCTCGATCTCCACGACATCTACAACAAGGGCCACGACATCGACCGCGCGTTGCGCGGGATCATGGACGAGGCGGTGGCGAAGAAGGCCACGCTCGTGGAGATCATCCCGGGCAAGGGCTCCGGCGCGCTGAAGAAGAAGGTGCTGCGCTTCCTCGACCAGAAGGACGTGAAGCAGCTCTACCACCGGGTCGAGAAGGACTCGAAGAACTTCGGCCGGCTATTTGTGCACTTCCGCTGGAAGTAGCGCCCGCTGATCGGGGCTAGACGCATACCCGGCAGTAGATCCGCTCGTCGCGGGCTGCGGCGCGCCGCGCCAGGCCCGCCAACTCGATCAGGGCCTCGGCCAAAATCGACGGATCGGCATGTCCCCCGAATTCCTCGGTCTCCGACCATGACGCGGCCACCTCACGGAGCCGGCTCTCCGAGGCAGCGGCCAGCGCGACGGGCAACTCGTCGGTCAGCGAGATGACGAGCAGCTCACCGTCATCGCTGACCGCGGCGGCCTTTCCCCATCTCGGGTTCCGCGTCACGACGTCGTAGTCAACGCCGGTCAGGAGCGCCTCAAGCGTGCCGAGCTGCACGGTCGGCTCGATGCCTTTCAGTTCGACGACCTCGAACCCGGGATCGGTTGCGGCGCGCGGGCCGCCCAGGACGTCGGCGACCGCGGCGGCTGCCTCATCGGTGGGAGCGGAGAAGTAGTCACAGAGAATGCCCACGCCGCGATCATGTCAGCGAGGGCCGACATCGAGGAGGCGCCTACAGGTCCCGGACGGCGACGGTCTGGCCGCCGCTCTGCTCACCTGTCGGCCGGAAGCCCAGCTTGAGATAGAACGGTTCCGGCCCGCCGGGGCGTGGCTCCCAGGTGACGTACGCCCGATTGCCGCCCCGGGCCCGGATCTCCTCGCACACCGCGTCCACCGCGAACCGGCCGTACCCGTGGCCCTGCGCGTCGGCCGCGATGTTGAGCCGCCACAGGCCGGCCCGCAGGTCGTCCGGGTTGTCGCCCCACGGGATGTCGAAGAACGCCATCAGGAAACCGACCAGCCGGTCACCGTCGTAGACCAGCTTCGGCCAGGCGTGCTCGGGGAAGACGTACGCCTCGGCCAACGACTTGACCACCGGTGCCACCAGATCCTCCTGGTCCGGGTGCACCGACAGCGCGAGGGCCGCCTCGTAGTTGTCGGGGGTGATCTTCTCCAGCCGCATGCGGCGCAGCGTAGCGAGCATGGTGCGCGCCAGGCCAGGAGGTTATTGATCTGCTGAACGGTACCGCGTGGTACAGTACGGTACATGACGACGATGACGCTACGAGAGTTTCGCGACGGCGCTGGTCGCGTGCTGGAAGCGGTCGAACGCACCGGCGAGCCCGTCATCATCACCAAGTACGAACGACCCGTCGCCGTGCTGGTAGGCATCGACGAGTGGGAAGAGATCGAGGCGTTTCGGGACCGTCGGGACTCGGAGGTGATCGCTCGGTCCCGCGCGGACGGTCAGTTCGTGCCGCTTTCTGCTGCCCTGGAATCGCTCGGGGTCGACCCGAAGGAGGTGGAGGCCCTCCTGGCCGACCGGGCCAACGGCGAGGCGGCATGAAGGTCCAGATCGACCGTGACGTGCTGGTGTGGTTGCACAAGCAGCCGCGGAATATCTTCCTCACCGTCCTGAGCGCGATCCTTGGTTTGATTTCCGATCCCGCGCCGCAGAACTCCACCGAGATGCGTGACGGATCTGGGCGTCGTCTGCGCGTCGGTGACTACCGGGTGCTCTATCGCCTCGATGGCGACGACTTGACCATCCACGCCGTCGGACACCGGAAAGACGTCTACTCCTGATCCGCTCGCGTCAGTCCGGATGAGTTGATGGGCTGCGACCCTTGATCCGGGTCAGGAGAGCGGAAACCCAGTGGTTCCCGTATCGGTCTTGGAGGTCCGTCAGCCGCCAGCCGTCGCCGGTCACGATCCGACGGCAGCGCGCCGAGCCGCATCCGCACGCCATCGCGAAGTCGGCGGTGCCGGTGCTGGTGGCGTAGTCGTTCGTCAGCTCCTCGCCGGCCGCCACGTCCCGGCGGGTGACCCAGGTGAAGGGCGCGTCCCACCACAGGTTCGGGTCGCAGCCGTGGTTGCCCTTGCCGTTGGGGCGTCCCGGCGGCAGGACGAGGTGCAGATCGTCCGCCACCGTGATGGTGTCGACGTAGGGGCGGTCCGGTCGGGCGAGCAGGTCGCGCAGCTCCTCGTCGGTGACGAGTCGGCCACCGAGCCGGGACGCCGGCGTCCCGGCCGGGAGGGGAGTGCGGGCGAACAGGCCTCACCCAAGATCCCGGACGGGCGGACCTCGACCTCCGGGTGAAGCCAGCAGTCGGCTTCGGGCGTGTGCCACACCCGTCAACTCTCGCTTCGCCGACCAGTCAATTCAAGGTGGGGAGCGTCAGTCCTCGTCGGTGGGCCGGGGCTGGCGGTGCTCCTTGATCCACGCCTCGACCTCCTCGGCCAGCCACACCTTCATCCCACGAAGCTCCTGGTACGGCTTCGGGAAGGTGGGGTACCGGGCGAGCTGCTGGAACCGCTGTCGCGAGACGCCGAGGCGTTGCGCGATCTCGTACGGCCCCATCAGGCGGCCTGGCCCACGGTCCACGCTTCCGAACGTAGGTAGATCGGACCTATCCTTTTGGATATAGCTACTTGACTAGACCATCGGGTGGGCGGGATCGTGGACCCATGGCGCAATCCGTCTCATACGGGGAGTATCTGGCAGCCGTTGCGCTCACGCTTGCGCGCCGACATCGGCCGGTGTGGTCTTGGCCCAGATGGCGCTATGTCTGTCGATGTGGAGCGGACCTGCCGTGCCGAGCCCGCCATCGCGTCCCGATCGGTCGAGCTCACTGGCCGGGGGAGACGGAGTGAGCACCATGGGCGAGGTGGAGGCCGGTGACATGCTGTTCATCGGACGTGCGGCCAGCGTGCAGTTCGTAACCCCGATCCGGTTCCGGCTCATCCGTCAGCTCGACTGGACCACCTACGACGGGTGGGTGTGGCTCGACGGCTATCAGCTCGACGAGCGCGGTGACGCCGTGGACCGACGTTCGATCTTCGTCAAACGGGCGGGTCTCCGGACTGCCCCGGCTCCCGTGGTGATCGGGAAGCCGGGGCGACGAAGGATCAGGCCGGTCGGCGTACCCGGTAGGCCAGGTGGGTGACGCCGACGCCCTCGACCACCCGGAACGGCCCGTCGAACTGCACCGGCGCGATGCCCAGCCCGGAGAAGAACGGAATCCCGCCCCCGAGCAGCACCGGCACCAGGTCGACGTGCACCTCGTCGAGCAGTCCCGCCTCCAGCGCCTGCCGCGCGATCGTCCCGGCGTTCACCCCGACCTCCTTGCCACCCGCCAAAGCACGGGCCCGCTCGACCGCCCGCTCGATGCCGTCGGTGACGAACACGAACGACTCACCTTCGGGCGCCCAGCCCGCCGGCACCCGGTGGGTCACCACGACCACCGGCATGTCCAACGGGTGCCGGCCGCCCCAGCCGCCTGTCAGGTCGAACAGCGTGCGGCCGACGACCAGCGCGCCGGTGCGCTCGGTCAGTGCCCGGATGTGTGCGGCGCTGGCCGCCGACGTCCGGAACGTCATGTCGGGGTTGGCGGTCGGCACCGCCACGTCACCGTTGTCGTACCACCGGAAGAGGTGGTCGAAGCCGCCGTGCGACGCGTCGGCGACGTAGCCGTCCAGGGACATGGTCGCGCCGGTGGTCACCTTGCTCATGGTTGTGCTCCTCGGGTCGCATGAACCAGCTTTCACCCGGGGGTAGAAGCCGGCCGGCCCGTCCTCGACATCCCGGCCGAAAAGAGTTCAGCGGGGTCGCAGCCCGTCCAGCGCGGTGGCGACGAGACGATCGGTGTACGCGGTCGTGAGCGGTCCGCTGCGGTGGAGCCAGCGCTGGAACAACGGACCCCAGATCAGGTCCACCGCGACGTCGAGGTCAACGTCCTCGGCGAGTTGTCCGGCCTGTTGGGCGCTGCGCAGGCGCTGCCGTTTGGCCTCCCGCAGCGGTCCGTCCAGCCGTTCGGCGTAGGTGGCGGCCAGTTCGGGGTCGTGCGCGATCTCGGTGGCCAGCGCGCGCATCGGTGGCTCGTACCGACTGTCGGTCAGTTCCGCGACCGTGGCGCGAAGGACCCCGGTCAGGTCGGCCGCCAGGTCGCCGGTGTCCGGGAGTCGCACCGGCTCGCCCTCGGCGCCTTCGCTGAGCATGAGGAACGCGTCGAAGAGGACCGCGCCCTTGGACGGCCACCAGCGGTAGATGGTTTGTTTGCCGACGCCGGCGCGGGCGGCGATGCGTTCGATGGTGACCTTCGCGTACTCGACCTCCTGCACCAGGTCGAAGGCCGCGGTGAGGATGGCGCGGCGGGAGGTCTCGCTCCGGCGGGCCGTGTTCGGCGGCGTCATGTGGGGTACCGTACCAGCGAGACGGACCGTCTCGTCTCATCAAGCGAAGGGAGCCGCCGACATGCGCACCTGGTTCATCACCGGCGCCAGCCGCGGCCTGGGCCGCGCGTTCGCCGAGGCCGCGCTCGACCGGGGGGACCGGGTGGTCGCCGCCGCCCGGACCGTCACCCCTGACGACTTCGACGCGCGACACGGCGACCGGCTGCTGGCCCTGACCCTCGACGTGACCGACCGGGCGGCCGTGTTCGCCGCCGTGGCCACCGCGGTCGAGCGTTTCGGGCGGCTCGACATCGTCGTCAACAACGCCGGCACCCTGTCCATGGGCATGGTCGAGGAGTTCACCGAGGCGGAGGCGCGCGCCCAGTTCGAGGTGAACCTCTTCGGCGCGCTCTGGGTCAGCCAGGCGGTGCTGCCGCACCTGCGCGCCAGGCGGTCCGGCCACATCGTGCAGGTTTCCAGCATCGCCGCCCTCGGTGGCTACCCGAGCACCGGCATGTACAGCGCGAGCAAGTTCGCCCTGGAAGGCATGAGCGAGGCCCTGGCCATGGAGGCGGCGGCCTTCGACGTCACACTCAGCATCGTGCAGCCGGGCGGCTACTGGACCGGCCTGTACGACAGCATGACGACCACCACCCCGATCGACGCGTACTCGCCGCTGCACGCCGAGTTGGCGCGACAGTGGGCGGACGGCTCGGTCGACAGCGAGCCCCGGCTGGCCGCCGAGGCCCTGCTGCGACTCGTCGACAGCGACGACCCGCCGCTGCGGCTGCTGCTCGGGAGCATGGTGTACGACCTGGCGTTCGACATCGCCCGCCGGCGGATGGACACCTGGGCCGGCTGGGAGCGGGTCAGCCGCGCCGCCGAGCACGCGGTGCCCGCCCCCGGAACGGCCGGCTAGAGCGCGTACGTCTGGGCCACCGCCAACATCTCCGAGGTGTGCGAGCCGACCACGCCCACGGTCGCCGGCCGCTGCCGGAAGCCGGGCAGCGCGGACAGCCCGTCGCTGGCGTCCATGGCGCGCAGGTTGACCGTGTCCGTCGAGGTCGTCAGCGTCAGCGTCACCTCGACGCCCTCGGGCGGCGGGGCGTGGAACACGATCCCGAAGCCCCACCGGCCGTCGCGCGCCTTCACCGGCACGTCCCGCCCGGCCACCGAGGCGGACCGGACGGTGGCGGTACGCGTGTCGACGTGCAGCGTGAGCAGCCGTACCGTCCGCTGCGGCGTGACCCGCACCCGCAGCACGCGCTGGTCACCGTTGCGGTCGTCGGCGAGCGTCTCCAGCTTCGGCGCGGGCAGCGACGCCGCCGGGGCCGGGCCGGCCCGCAGCTCGCCGTCGCCCAGGCCGGGGAAGTCGTCGGCCACCGAGATGGTCCGGTCGACGTAGCGGTCGGTCCAGGGCTGCGGGATGTCCTCGTGACTGAGCCAGGCCGCCTTCTTCGAGCCGGCGTCCAGCGCGTACATCAGGTGGGTGGGCACGGGGTGGGCGGCGTCGAAGCGGTCGACGGCCAGGCCGACCCCGGCGAGCGTCACCGCCGCGACGAACGCCGCGCCGGCCGGCAGCGCGCCGAGACGGCGGGCGCGCAGCGCCAGCAGGCCACGCTGGCCGCCGGCGCGCGGGTGCAGCAGGTCCACCACCGGCAGCAGCGCCAGGCCGAGCAGCACCGCGACCAGCGCGGCCACCGCGCCCATGCCCATGCCGAGCGCCGGGAACAGCAGCACCACCGGGGGCAGCAGCACCAGCACGGCCACCGCGCCGGCCAGCGTCACCGCGACCACCGGCCACGGGCCGTCCAGGCGGGTGGCCAGCGCCGCGAGGCCGGCGACCGCGCCGGCCAGCGCCGGCAGGGTCGTCAGGTACGCCCCACCGGGTACGAGCACGGCGAGCAGCACGCCGAACAGGGCCAGCCAGAGCAGCCCGCCGAACGCCAGCGCGGCCGGGCCGACGCGGCGGCGCAGCAGCGCGTACCAGCAGAGGAGCACCGTGGCGGCGAGCGCCACCACCGCGAGGCGGTACCAGACCGGGCGGTACGGGTCGAGCAGTTCGGCGTACCCCGGTCGGATCGTGGTGATCGCGGCCCAGAGCAGCCAGGCGCCCAGCGGGGCCACGACGACCGGCACCAGGGTCAGCCCGGCGCCGGCGGCGAGCGTGCCGACGGTGGCCCGGCCCCGGCGGCGCAGCAGCCAGCCGAGCGCGCCGACGGCGAGCAGCGCGGCCACCGCCAGCGGCACTGTCAGCCCACCGGGGTAGCGGACCAGCCCGCCCGGCACCGGGAAGTAGGTGTCGTCGTGGCCGGCGCGCAGGTCGCCGAGGTCGGTGCGACCGAACTCGCGGGCCAGGCCGAGCGCGTTGTCGCCGTGCATCTGGAGGCTGCCCCGGTCCATCCGGGCCGGCACGTCCAGCGGCGTGTGGTAGATCGCGCCGCCGTCGATGTAGGCGGAGTTCAGGCCTACGAAGCGACGGTCGGAGAACGCGGTGAAGTCGGTGTCGTTCGGCAGCGCCCGGTAGATCTCCACCGCGAACGACGTGCCCACCGGGTGCGGCGCGGCCCGGCCGAACACGTCCACCAGCTTCGCGTTGTTCCGGGACGTCTCGAACATGATCACCGGGCCGGTGGAGCCGCGTGCCTCCAGGTTGAGCACCACCCCGCCGTCGGCGGCGAGCGGATGGTCGGCGGCGAAGCCGGCCGCGCCGCAGAGGCACGCCTCCTCCGCGTCGGTGAGCACGAAGACCACGTCGTTACGGGGGCGCGGGCCGGTGGTCAGCGCGCGGGCCACCTCCAGGATGGTGGCGGTGCCGGCCGCGTCGTCGTTGCCGCCCGGCCCGGTCTGCACCGAGTCGTAGTGCGAGACCAGGAAGACCCTGCCGGTCGGGTCGGTGCCGGGGAGGCGGGCCACCACGTTGCGGACTCGGGCCAGCGTCGCGCCGCCGGCCGCGCCGGACAGTTGTCCCGCCTCGGGCGCCACCGCGTCCTGCACCTCGGTCTCCAGGCCCAGCCCGCGCAGCGTGCCGACCAGGTGCTCGCGGACCCGGTCGTTGGCCGCGCTGCCGGCCACGTGCGGCCGGGCGGCGATCACCTCGACGTTCCGGTACGCCCGCGCGGCGCTGAACTCGCCGGCGGGCGCGTCGGCCGGGCGCGGCGCCGGGGTGGACAGGGTGACCAGGACGCCCGCCCCGACGGCGAGCAGCGCGGCCAGCGCGGCGACGGCGGCGGGCAGCCGGCGGCGGGGCTTGGCGAACGCCCGGTCGGCGGGGCGGGTGGGGGGTGCGCCCACGGGGACTCCTCGGGGGTGGATCTACGGGGGTGGGGATCATCCTGCACCCCCGCCGGTCGTGGCGGCACTCCCGGCGTCGGTGCGCTGCCGGACTGGTCGCGCTCCCGCGTAACATCGGGGGTCGGCCGCGTCGCTGTCCGGGTGGACGGGCTCACCAGCCGCCGGTGCCGACGGCGGTCGGGTGGGGTGCGGCCGTTTGTCTTAGCCTGATCGCCCACGGCGCTCGGAAGGAGTACGTCATCACCAGCGACCTCCCGCGACTCGCGGCGGTGGCCCGGCCGCACCGGGGGACCGGCGTTCCGGGTGCCGCCGTCGTGCCCCGGGCCGGCGCGGGGCTGTCCGGCGGCCTGCCGCCCGGCGAGCGGCTGCGGGTGCTGCTGGTCGAGGACGACGAGGGCGACGCCTTCCTGGTCGGCGAGCTGCTCGCCGAGACCAACTCGATGATCGACCTGCTGGTCGCGACCAGCCTCAGCGAGGCCCGCCAGCGGGTGATGGGCGTCGACTGCGTCCTGCTCGACCTGGGTCTGCCCGACGCGCAGGGCCTGGACGGGCTGCGCCGGGTGCTGGAGATGGCCAGCGGCGCCGCGGTCTGCGTGCTGACCGGCCGCTCCGACGAGCACCTGGGCATCGTGGCGGTCGCCGAGGGCGCGCAGGACTACCTGGTCAAGGGCCAGGTCGACGGGGTGCTGCTGACCCGGGCGCTGCGGTACGCGGTGGAGCGCAAGCGCGCCGACGAGAACGCCCGCCGGCTGCGCGAGGTGGAGCTGCGCCAGGCCGAGTCGGCCCGCCTGGAGCGCGGTCTGCTGCCGCAGCCGCTGATGACCACCGACGAGGTGTCGGTGCACACGTTCTACCGGCCCGGCCGGCACGCCGCGCTGATCGGCGGCGACTTCTACGACGTGGTGCAGACCCGCCCGGACCGGATCGACCTGATCGTCGGCGACGTCTGCGGCCACGGCGTGGACGAGGCGGCGCTCGGCGTCGAGCTGCGCGTCGCCTGGCGGGCGCTGGTGCTGGCCGGCGTGCCGGACGACGAGGTGCTGCCCGCGCTGGAGCAGGTGCTGATGAGCGAGCGCCGGCTCCAGGAGATCTTCGCGACGGTGGCCACCGCCCGCCTCGACCTGGCGTCCGCGCGGGCCACCGTGCGACTCGCCGGCCATCCGCCGCCGCTGCTGCTCAGTGGCGGTAAGGTCGCCCCGGTGCCGGCCAAGGGCGGGCTGCTGCTCGGCGTCCGGCCCCGTCGTCCCGTTGCCTTCGACCTGGAGTTCGACACCGATGACTGGTCCCTGCTGATGTACACCGACGGCCTCATCGAGGGTCGGGTCGACGGCGGCGACGAACGGCTCGACGTGCCCGGGCTGACCGGCCTGCTCGCCGAACCGGCGAACCGGGCGGTGCCGCTCTCCGAGCTGCCCGCGTGGCTGGTCGGCCGCGCCGAGCAGATCAACGGCGGTCCGCTCGCCGACGACGTGGCGATGCTGCTGGTCACCCGGGGCGGTGGTCGCTGATGCAGGGATACCGGCAGGGGTGGACGCTGCGGCGGCGGGTGGCGGCGCTGCTCGGCGTGGTCCTCGCGTTGCTGCTCGGACTGGCCGCGGCGGAGGCGGCGGTCGCCGCGAAGAACCGGCAGAACATCGACGCCGTGCTGCTCCGGACCGGCCCGCTGCGGGTCCAGGCGCAGGAGCTGATGAGCGTCCTGCTGGACCAGGAGACCGCGGTACGCGGGTACGCGGTGAACGGCGACCGCAACGACCTGACCCCCTACCAGGAGGGCGTGCGGCGTGAGCAGGAGTTGATCACCTCGATCCGTGGCCTGTCCGCCGACTACCCGGACGTGCGCCGCGAGGTGGACGTGGTCGAGCAGCAGACAGCGCAGTGGCGGGCCCAGGTGGCCGAGCCGGTGATCGCGACCACGGAGCGCAGCGGACCGGCCGCCGGCCAGGCGCTGATCACCGATCGCACCCGGCAGCAGTTCGACGGGATAAGGGCGTCGGTCACCACGCTCCAGGACGAGATCCTCACCGTCCGGAAGGAAACCGCCGACCGGGTCAACTCGACGAGCAACACGCTGGTCATGCTGCTGATCATCGCGGCGCTGGTGGTGGCGGTGGCCGGCGCGGTCATGCTGGTCTCGCTCGACCGGATCCTGATCCGTCCGCTGGCCGCGCTGGTCGGTCAGGTGCGCGAGGTGGCCGAGGGCGACTACCAGCACCGGATCTCCGGCTCCGGCCCGCCGGAGTTCCGCCGGCTCGCCGACGACATCGACCAGATGCGCCAGAAGATCGCCCAGGAGCTGGACGAGGTACGTCAGGCCCGGGAGCGGATCGAGTGGGTCAACGACCAGCTCCAGAAGCAGGCCGAGGAGTTGACCCGCTCCAACCGTGACCTGGAGCAGTTCGCGTACGTGGCCTCGCACGACCTCCAGGAGCCGCTGCGCAAGGTGGCCAGCTTCTGCCAGCTCCTCCAGCGGCGCTACGCCGGGCAGCTCGACGAGCGGGCGGACCAGTACATCGCGTTCGCGGTGGACGGCGCGCAGCGGATGCAGCGGCTCATCAACGACCTGCTCGCGTTCTCCCGGATCGGCCGGCTCACCACCGGCTTCACCGAGGTCGACCTGAACCGCGTGATGGGTGACGTGGCCGGGCAGACCGAGGCGGCCCGGCAGTACGCCGACGCGGAGCTGACCTGGGACGAGATGCCGACGATCCGCGGCGAGGAGCCGTTGTTGACCAACCTGCTGGTCAACCTGGTGAGCAACTCGGTGAAGTTCCGCCGTCCGGACGTGCCGTCGAAGGTGCACGTGTCGGCCCGACTGGTCGACGGCGAGTGGGAGATCAGCTGCCGGGACAACGGCATCGGCATCGAGCCGGAGTTCGCCGACAAGATCTTCGTGATCTTCCAGCGGCTGCACTCGAAGGACGCGTACCCGGGCACCGGCATCGGGCTGGCGATCGTCAAGAAGATCGTGGAATACCACGGCGGCCGGGTCTGGGTGGACACCGACGCCGAGGAAGGCACCACCATCCGGTTCACGCTGCCCGCGCTGGAGGCCGACGTCGAAGCCGCGCGGGCGGCCGAGACCGCGGCGGCGGAGGAGACCGGGGCCGCCGGGTCGGCCGAGGACGCCCCGGTGGACGTCGCCCGCCAACCGGACGGCGCGGCAAGCGAGGAACCGGCAGTGGCGGCGGACCGGCACGAAACCAACGGTGGCATGAAGGAGACGGTGGGATGACGGCGCCCGCGGACGGCAAGAGCCCGATCGAGGTCCTGCTCGTCGAGGACGATCCGGGCGACGTGCTGATGACCCAGGAGGCGTTCGAGGAGCACAAGCTCCGCAACCGCCTGACGGTCGTCTCCGACGGCGCCGAGGCGCTGGCCTACCTGCGCCGGGAGGGCCAGTACACCGACGCGGTGGTGCCCGATCTGATCCTGCTCGACCTGAACCTGCCCCGCCGGGACGGCCGGGAGGTGCTGGAGGAGATCAAGAAGGACGAGCACCTCCGCCGGATCCCGGTCGTGGTGCTCACCACGTCCCAGGCCGACGAGGACATCCTGCGCAGCTACCAGCTGCACGCCAACGCCTACGTGACCAAGCCGGTGGACTTCGAGCGGTTCATCTCGGTGGTCCGCCAGATCGACGAGTTCTTCGTCAGCGTGGTCAAGCTGCCGCCGCGTGGCTGACCCCCTGCTGGACGACGTCGCCGGGCTGCTGCGGGAGGCCGCGGCCGAGGTCGTGGTGCCGATGTTCCGTCGGCTCGACCCGTCCGACATCTCCGAGAAGGCGCCCGGCGAGGTGGTCACCGTCGCCGACCGCGAGGCCGAGAAGCTCATCGCCGACGGGCTGCGGCGGTTGCGTCCCGGCTCGGTGGTGGTCGGCGAGGAGGGCGTCGCCGAGGATCCGGGCCTGCTCCGGCACCTGCGCGGCGGCGGTGACGTCTGGCTGGTCGACCCGGTCGACGGCACCGCCAACTTCGCCGCCGGGAAGCGGCCGTTCGCGTTGATGGTGGCGCTGCTCACCGACGGCGTACCGGCGGCGTCCTGGGTCTACGACCCGCTCGACGACACGATGGCGGCCGGCCGGCTCGGCGCGGGCACCCGGCTGGACGGCACGCCCGTCCGGCCCGACCGGCCGATGCCCGAGGCGGGCGCGTTGCGCGGCACCGCGATGACGAAGTTCCTGCCCGCCGACTTCCGCCGCGACGTCGAGGCCGGGGGCCGCCGGATCGGCGAGCTGCTGCCCGGCCAGCACTGCGCCGGCCGGGAATACCTCGACGTGCTCACCGGCGCGCAGCAGTTCGTGCTGTTCTGGCGCACGCTGCCGTGGGACCACACCCCCGGCACGCTGCTGGTGCGGGAGGCCGGCGGCGTGGCCCGCCGCTTCGACGGCACCGACTACCACCCGGCCGACGAGGGTCGGGGCCTGCTGGTCGCGGCCAGCGGGGAGATCTGGGACGAGGTGTACGCGGCGCTGCTGGCACGCTGAGCGTCGACGGCGGCACGCTGCGTCGACGTTGCGTGTCCCGGGCGGTCACCGGCCTGGCGCGGCGTGTCCGGTCCGGTATCGTGACCGGCGGTCTCCGCCAGCAGGCCGCCGCCCGGCGCCGGTGGAGCCGCCGCCGCGCACGGTCGAATCGGGGGCCGGCGGTCGACGGAAGGACCCTCACGTGCCCAGGACCAGGCTCACCGGCCGGCGCGTCCGCCGGTCGCTGCTCGCGCTGCTCGCCGCGACGGCCGTGCTGCTCGGCGCCGGCGTCGCCACCGCCGGCCCGGCCGCCGCCGCGCCCAGCCCGAACGCCCCCGACGAGGGCGGCAGCAAGAAGCTCCGGGACGCGCTGGAGGCCGCGGCGAAGGGCCACATCGAGGCGAAGAACCGGCTGGACAACTCCAAGCGCCGGCAGACCGCGCTGGCCGCCCAGCTGAAGGACATCGAGGCGCGCCTGGTCGGGCTGACCGCCCAGGCCGGTGAGGTGGCCGTGCAGTCGTACCGGCAGGGCCGGCTGACCCCGGCGTCGATGCTGCTGGCCGCCTCCGGGCCGGACGACTTCCTGCACCGGGCCGCCGAGCTGGACATGATGGCCCAGCGGGACAGCAAGCGGCTCCGTGACCTGGCCGCCGCGAAGGCCGAGGCGAGCGAGTCGAAACTGGCCCTCGACGCCGAGGTGCGCGAGCAGCAGAAGCAGCTCGCCGTGCTGGCCAAGAAGAAGAAGGACGCCGAGGTCGCGCTCGCCAAGGTCAGCTCCGGCGCCGGCTCCGGCTTCAGCGGCAGCTCCTCGTCGGCCAGGCCGGCGCCGCGCAACTCGGACGGCTCGTGGCCGTCGGAGTCCTGCTCGGTGAGCGACCCGACGCCGGCCGACGGCTGCATCACGCCACGCACGCTGCACATGCTCCAGCAGGCCCAGGCCGCCGGGTACAAGCGGTACGCGTCCTGCCACCGCAGCGGCGGCGGGGGCGAGCACCCCAAGGGGCGGGCCTGTGACTTCTCCGCCGCCAGCGGCGGCTTCGAGGACAAGACCGCGACCGGCGGCGACAAGTCGTACGGCGACAGCCTCGCCAACTGGGCGAAGAGCAACGCGGGCCGGCTCGGCATCATGTACGTGATCTGGTACCGGCAGATCTGGATGCCGAACACCGGCTGGCGGGCGTACAGCGGGGGCGGCAGTCCGGCCGCCGACCACACAAACCATGTTCACATCTCGATGTACTGACCCGGGCGGTCAGGAACGCCGCGTACCCTCGCCACGGTGAGCAGCACATCGTCCGATTTCGTCACCGCGCCGGCGACCGAGACGCCGGCCCCGCCCCGGGCCCTGCCGAACGGGTTGGCCGCCTTCCTGGTCTTCCTCTCCAGCGGGGCGGTGCTGGTGCTGGAGACCGTCGCGCTGCGCCTGGTCGGCCCGTACGTCGGGGTGACGCTCCAGGTGACCAGCTCGGTCATCGGCATGGCGCTGGCCGCCATCGCGTACGGGGCGTGGATGGGCGGGTGGCTCGCCGACCGGCGGGACCCGCGCGCCCTGCTCGCCCCCGCGCTGGTGCTGGCCGGCATCGCCACCGCGGTCACCCTGCCCATCGTCAGGTACGCCGGCGAGGCGCTGCGCGGCGGCGCGGCGAGCGCGGTGCTGCTGCTGACGGCGCTGACCGTGCTGCTGCCGGCCGCGCTGCTGGCCGCGATCACCCCGCTGGTGGTGAAGCTCCAGCTCGCCGACCTGCGCCGCACCGGTCAGGTGGTGGGCAAGTTGTCCAGCATCGGCACGCTCGGCGGCATCACCGCCACGCTGGGCACCGGCTTCATTCTGGTGGCGGCGCTGCCCAGCTCGGTGATCGTGCTGGCGTTGGCCGCGGTGCTCGGCGTGACCGGGTTGGCGCTCGGGTTCTGGCTGCGGCGACGCTCCGGCACGGCGTTGTCCACGCCGGGCCGGGTCAAGGCGGCGCTGGCGCTGATCGGGCTCGCCGCCGCGGGGCTCAGCGCGGCGGCGCCGAACCCGTGCGACGTGGAGACCGCCTACCACTGCGCCCGGGTCGAGGCGGCCCCGGACCGGACGGACGGGCGCACGCTCTACCTCAACTCGGCCCAGCACTCCTACGTCGACCTGACCGACCCGAGACACCTGGAGTACGCGTACACCCAGTGGATCGGCCTGGTCGCGGACGTGGCGCGGCCGGCGGAGCAGCGGATGGACGCGCTGCACCTGGGCGGCGGCGGCTTCACCGTGCCGCGTTACCTGGCCGCCACCCGGCCGGGCACCGACAACCTGGTCTTCGAGGTCGACGGCGGCCTGGTCGAGCTGGACCGGCGGGAGCTGGGCCTGCGGACCGGCCCGGAGCTGACCGCCCGGGTGGGTGACGCCCGGGTGCTGCTGCGCGCCGAGCCGACCGACAGCCGGGACTTCATCGTCGGTGACGCGTTCGGCCACCTGGTGGTGCCGTGGCACCTGGCCACCCGGGAGATGGCCGCCGACATCCGCCGGGTGCTCCGCCCGGACGGGATCTACGTGCAGAACGTCATCGACTACCCGCCGGGCCGGTTCATCCGGGCCGAGCTGGCCACCGTCTCCGCGGTGTTCGACCACGTCGCGCTGATCGCCCCGCCGGACGCGGTCGACGGCCGGCAGGGCGCGAACTTCCTGATCGTCGCCTCGGACGCGCCGCTGCCGCTGGCCGCGATCCCGCCCGGCCTGAAGCCGCTCCCGGAGCCGGCCGAGCTGCTCGACGAGGCGGCGACCGCCGAGTGGATCGGGGACGCGCGGGTGCTGACGGACGACTACGCCCCGGTGGACCAACTCCTCGCGACCGCCTGATCGAGTGATGTTTCTGACCGATTCCGACAGCTCAGGTGTAGCCGGGGCCACTTCGGGCAACTGCACCGACCATGGGTGGACCGGTCAGGAACGGCGTGCAACTGCTCGGTGAGCGGTACCGCCTGGTCGAGCAGTTGGGCGCCGGCGGCATGTCGGTGGTCTGGCGCGGCTACGACGAGGTGCTCGGCCGGCAGGTGGCGGTCAAGGTGCTCGCCTCCCGGCTCGCCAGCGACAAGGCGTTCCGGCACCGGATCCGCGTCGAGGCGCAGGCCGCCGCGCGGCTCTGCCACCCCAACATCACCAACGTGTACGACTACGGCGAGTCCGTCCAGGTCGGGCTGACCGTGCCGTACGTGGTCATGGAGCTGGTCGACGGCGGCCCGCTCAGCAGCCGGCTCGGCCGGGACGGGCAACTGCCCTGGCGGGAGGCGCTGACCATCGGCGCGGAGGTCGCCTCCGCGCTGGCCACCGCGCACGCCCGGGGCGTGGTGCACCGGGACGTCACACCCGGCAACGTGATGCTCACCGGGACCGGCGTGAAGGTCGTCGACTTCGGGATCTCGGCGCTGGTGGGGGAGAGCGACAAGGGACCGGACGGCGCGTTGCTCGGCACGCCCGCCTACCTGGCCCCGGAACGGCTGGACAACGGCCACGTCTCGCCCGCCACCGACATCTACGCGGTCGGCCTGCTGCTCTACCGGATGCTCACCGGCCGGCTGCCGTGGCAGGCCAGCACCACCACCGAGATGCTGCGCGCGCACATGTACCACGACCCGGACCCGATGCCGCCGGTGCCCGGCCTTCCCGGCCAGGTCGCCGAACTGGTGCACCGGTGCCTGGCGAAGCGCCCCGAGGACCGCCCGCCCACCGCCGAGGTGGCCCGTACGCTCGCCGAGGCGGTGGGGATCGCGTCGATCGTGCCGGTGTCACCGGCGTTCGGCGGCATCGACCCGGCGTTGATGGCGAACGCCGGCACCACCATCCTGCCCTGGTCGGCGGCGACCGACGCGGTGCCGTACTCGGCGATCCGCACCCGGACCCGGGGGGCGGCGGCCCGGCGGCGCAAGGTGGAGGCCGGGGTGGCCGCCGCCGGTCTGCTCGCGGTGACCGCGACGATGTGGGGGCTGACGTCGCGGAGCCCGGCCAGCGGCGGGGTGGAGCCGACCGAGGCGTCGATGGGCCTGCCCGAGCCGGTGCCCTGCGCGGTCGACTACTCGCTGCGCCGCGACACCGGCAAGGATTTCTCCGCCGAGCTGACGCTGACCAACACCGGCCCCCGGGAGCTGCGCGGCTGGACGATGAGCTTCAGCTTCCCCGGTAAGCAGGCGGTCACCGCGGCGCAGCCGCCGGTCCGGCAGGTGGGGCGCACCGTGTCGGTGGCGGCCCCGAAGCCGGACGCGACGCTGGCGCCGGGCGCGTCGACGAAGCTCACCTTGAGCGGGCGCTACACCGGCAGCAACACGCTGCCGGTGGAGTTCAAACTCGACAACAGCACGTGCGGCGTGCAGGTGTCGGGCATCGCCGGCTCGGTGCCGATCACCACCGCGCCGACGAAGACGACGAAGGCGCCGGTCAAGCCGGCCGCCAAGCCGGCCGCGAAGAGCGCTCCGACCAGGGCGAAGCCGGCGCCGAAACCGAAGGCCGAGCCGCCGAAGCCGAAGGGCAAGGGCGGCAAGGAGAGCGGTAAGGGAAAAGGGAAGTGAAACAGCCGAAGGGGGGTGGGCACGGCAAGGGCAAGGGCAAGGGCAAGGGACCGAAGGGCTGACGGTCGGGTCGGAGTCCGCGCCGGTCAGGTCAGCGCCGCGAAGCGTTGCACCTGGGTGATGCTGCCCTCCACGATGAGCACGCTCTCCGGCGCCAGCACCGTCTCCGGCCCGGCGTAGCGGAACGGCTGGCCGGGCAGCTTCGCGCCGACCACCATCACCCCGTACCGGTCGTGCGGGGACAGCTCGCGCAGCGCGCGTCCGACAAGCGGCGCGGGCACCCGTACCTTGGCGATGGCGAAGTCGTCGCCGAACTCGATGAAGTCGAGCATCCGGCTGACGATCAGGTGGGCGACCCGCTCACCGGTCTCCGCCTCCGGGAACACCACGTGGTGCGCGCCGACCGAGTGCAGAATCTTGGCGTGTTTGTCCGACGTGGCCCGCGCCCAGATCTGCGGGACGCCCAGCTCGGCCAGGGCCAGCACGGTGAGCACGCTCGCCTCGACCGAGGCGCCGATGGCCACCACCACCCGACCGAAGTCCGCCACGCCGAGCTGCCGCAACGCCGTCTCCTCGGTGGCGTCCGCCTGCACCACCCGGTCCAGCTCCGCCGACCACCGCTGGACCCGGGCCGGGTCCCGGTCGATGGCGAGCACCTCGTGGTCGAGGCGCGCCAGCGAGCCGGCGAGGTGGTGGCCGAACCGGCCCAGGCCGATCACGACGACACCGGTGTCGTCCGTGTGTCTAGCCGACAATGGGTTGCTCCTCCGGGTAGCGGTACAGACGTCGTCGGGTGTTCAACGCGATCGCCGAGCCGAGCGTGAGCGGGCCGATCCGACCGATGTACATGAGCGCGGTCAGCACGTACTGGCCGGGCGCCGGCAGCCGCTGGGTGAGGCCGACGGTCAGACCGGTGGTGCTGAACGCGGAGGTGACCTCGAAGAGCGCGGCGTAGAAGCGGATGTGCGCGGTCAACGCGATCAGGCCGACCGTGCCGGCGGCCACCAGCGCCACGCTGAGCAGCGCGACCGTCAGCGCCTGCCGCTGGCTGGCCGGGGACACCCGGCGGTGCCCGACCGTGGTGTCCGGCTCGCCGCGCAGCTCCGCCCAGATCGCGAAGCCGAGCAGGAAGAACGTGGAGACCTTGATGCCGCCGGCGGTGCTGGCGCTGCCGCCACCGATGAACATCAGCCCGATGAGCATCGGGTAGCTCTCCTCGGTGAGTTGCCCGACGTGGATGACGTCGTAGCCGCCGGTGCGGCTCAGCGCGATCTGGGTGAACGCCGCCAGCACCTTGCCCGGCACGTCGAACCGGCCGATCGTGTCCGGGTTGGTCCACTCGGCCAGCAGCAGGTAACCGAAGCCGCCGGCGGTGAGCACCAGACTGCCCCAGACGGTGAGCTTGGTGGCGACCGCCCAGCCGCCCGGCCGACGCCATTCCCGGAACGCCTCGAACAGCGCCGGGAAGCCGAGCCCGCCGATGATCGCCCCGGCGCTGAGCGGCAACGCCACCCACGGGTCCCGGGCGAAGGCGACCAGCCCGTCGGAGTAGAGCGCGAAGCCGCCGTTGTTGAACGCCTGGACCGAGTGGAACACCGCGTACCAGAGCGCCCGCCCCGGCGGGTAGTCGTAGGCCAGCCAGAAACGCCCGCCGACCACGGCGGTCATCAGCGCCTCGGTGACGAAGACGGTGGCCGCGATGCGGAGCAGCAGCCGGCGTACGTCGCCGAGGCCGAACTCGGCGGTCTCGGCCTGCACCAGCAGCCGGTTGCGCAGTCCGAGCTGACGGGAGACAGCCAGGATCAGCAGGGACGCGCCGGTCAGGATGCCGAGACCGCCGAGCTGCGTGAGGACGGTGATCATCACGAGCCCGACGTCGGTCCAGTAGTTCGGGGTGTCGGTCACCGCCAGGCCGGTCACCGAGACCGCCGAGGTGGACGTGAAGAGCGCGGTCTCGAACGGCGTCCAGTGCTGCGTACGGGTGGCCCAGGGCAGCATGAGCAGCCCGGTGCCGACCAGGATCACCGCCAGGAATCCGAGCGGCACCAGCCGGACCGGCTTCCGGAGCAGGCGGCGCACCAGGTCATCTTCCGTCCGGAGATTCACCGGCAGGTCAGGAACCGACCAACTGGACGTCAACCACGCCGGGTCTGCTGTGCGTACCCATCGACGACAGGAGACGGCGTTGCGACGTACCCTTTCTGCCCTCGGCGTGGCCGGCGCGCTGCTCGCGGCCGCGGCCGTGGTGGTGCCGGCCGTGGCCGCCCAGGCCGGCCCGGACCCGCGTGCCGAGCGTCCCCGCGCGACCCCACGGCCGATCGTGATCGGTCATCGCGGCGCGAGCGGCTACCGCCCGGAGCACACCCTGGAGTCCTACCGGCTCGCGATCCGGCAGGGCGCCGACTTCATCGAGCCGGACCTGGTGTCGACGAAGGACGGCGTCCTGGTCGCCCGGCACGAGAACGAGATCTCCGGTACGACGGACGTGGCGGCCCACCCCGAGTTCGCCGCCCGCCGGGCCACGAAGACCATCGACGGGTTGGCGGTGACCGGCTGGTTCACCGAGGACTTCACGCTCGCCGAGCTGAAGACGCTGCGCGCCAAGGAGCGGCTGCCCCAGGTGCGGGTGACCAACACCGCGTTCGACGGCCGGTTCGAGATCCCGACGTTCCAGGAGGTCATCGACCTGGCGCGGGCCGAGTCGAAGGCGCGCGGCCGGACCATCGGCATCTACCCGGAGACGAAGCACCCGACCTACTTCGCGTCGATCGGGCGCGCGCTGGAGGAGCCGCTGGTCGCGACGCTCCGGCGGAACAAGCTGACCCACCGCGACGATCCGGTCTTCGTGCAGAGCTTCGAGACCGCCAACCTGCGCAAGCTCGACACGATGACCGACGTCCGGCTGGTGCAGCTCATGGACGCGACCGGCGCACCCTACGACTTCACCGCGGCCGGGGACCGCCGGACCTACGCCGATCTGGCCACCGCCGCGGGCCTGGCCTGGGTGTCCCGGTACGCCGACGGCGTCGGCCTGAACAAGAACCTGATCGTGCCTCGCGACGCCGCCGGCCGGCTGTCGGCGCCGACCTCGGTGATCCGGGACGCGCACCGGTTGCACCTGGTGGTGCACGCCTGGACGTTCCGCGCCGAGAACCAGTTCCTGCCGGTCGACTTCCGGCTCGGCGCCGACCCGAACGCGCGCGGTGACATCACGTCCGAGTACGAACTCTTCTTCGGCCTGGGCCTGGACGGCGCGTTCGCCGACCAGCCGGACACCGCCGTGGCGGCCCGCGCCGGCCGCTGACGCCCGGTCGGCTCGTTGGCTCGGTAGGAAGTGGTGGCGATTGGCTTTGGGTGCGTCTGTGGTTGCTGGAGCGACCACAAACGCACCCAAGGCTGAGGCCGGGACCACGCCGGCGAGTGCGGGCGGAGGTGACGGGCGCTCATCATTCGCAAAGCGCCTCGCTAAACGGACATATCCCCCAATACTGGCCTGGTTGTCCTGCGGCAAGGGCAGGCATGTACGGGGGTTGTGAATGTCCATTCTCACGATGACACGGGGGCGGCGCCGTTGGTGCGCGACCGCCGCCCTGACTCTGGTGGGCGGTCTGGTACCGCTGGTGGGGCCGCACGCGGCGACGCCGGCGCGCGCCGCCGACGCCAACAACGCGACGCTCGTCGTCAACAAGGGCGGCGACCGCACCGGCGAACAGATCGTCGGGCCGCTGGCCGGCGCCACCTTCGACTTCTACGCGGGCGTCAGCGGGACCCGACCCGGCCCGGGTGCCACGCCGGACGCGTCCTGCACCACCGACGCCAGCGGCAAGTGCTCGGTCGACGTGCCGGGACGGACCGGCACCAACCAGGGCTACTGGATCGTCGAGCGCAGCGCGCCGAGCGGCTGGCGGATCGTCGACAGCCTGGTCACCGGCAACGGGGGCAGCGCGCCCTACCAGTCCACGCCGTACAACGGGGTGTTCACCGGGGCGGTGGCCAACAACCTGACGTACACCTTCCCGGCGGTGACCACCGGGAACACGAACCGGACCGCGCGTGGCGCGGTGTGGGCCGACGAGCGGGACAACCCGGCCCTGCCCGCCTCCTGCGGCCTGCGCGTCGCGTTGCTGATCGACGTGTCCGGGTCGATCCGGCCCGACCTGCCGGTGGTCAAGAACGCGGCGAACGGCTTCGTCGACGCGTTGACCGGCACCCCGTCCCAGATCGCGCTCTACACGTTCGCGACCGACGCCGCCGCGGTGCTCAACCCGATCCCGGTCTCCGACCAGAGCGGCGCGAACACGGTCAAGGCCGCGATCAACGGCCTGACCGCCGGTGGCACCACCAACTGGGACCAGGGGCTGTGGCAGATCGCCGCCGCCCCCTACGACTACGACGCCGTGATCATCCTGACCGACGGCAACCCCACCGTGTACGGCCCGCCGCCGGTCCAGGGAACCGGCAGCTTCACCCGGTTCGTCGAGGTGGAGAACGGCATCTTCTCCGCCAACGCGATCAAGGCCAAGGGGACCCGGGTCGTCGCGGTCGGTGTGGGCGCCGGCGTCTCCGGCGCGCCCGACAACCTGGTCGCGATCTCCGGGCCGGTCGCCAACTCGGACTACTACCAGACCGACTACGACCAGCTCGCCGCCGTCTTCCGGGAACTCGCCCTGGACAACTGCCGGGGCACGGTCAGCGTGGTCAAGATGGTGATCCCGCCCGGCGGCGGCGACCCGCAGCCGACCGGCGGTTGGACCATCTCGTCCAGCAGCACCGGCGTGACCCCGCCGAGCGCCGTCACCGACACCTCCACCGGCGCGGTCAGCCTCGCCGTCGACCTCGGCGGACAGCCGAGCCGGGCGGTGGCGATCGCGGAGACCCCGCAGGCCGGATATTCGCTGGTCCAGCAGGGCGGCGTCAACGCCACCTGCACGGCCAGCGGCCAACCGGTGCTGGTGGCCAACAACGGGGACACCGGGTTCAGCGTCGACGCGCTGGCCAACGACGCGGTGAGCTGCGTGATGATCAACCAGGCCGAGCCGCAGCCGGCGACCGTGGTGGTGAACAAGACCTGGGTGGTCAACGGGCAGACCGTCCCGGACCCGCAGCAGGACGTCTCCATCCAGGCCGCGCTGGTGCTGCCCGGCGTCGACCAGCCGGCCTGGGGCGTCGCGTACAGCACCTTCCAGGCGGGGCAGTCGGTCGTCATCGACGAGACCATCACCGCGTTGCCGCCCGGGTGCGCCAACACGGCCAGCGGCGACCTCGGTGAGCGGACGCTCGCCGCCGGCACCAACACCTACCAGATCACCAACACGGTGACCTGCGAGACGAAGCTGATCCTGGCCAAGTCCGTGCAGAACCCGTACGGCCCGCCCGCGCCGCCGGCGACGGCCTGGGACCTGACCGCGTACGGGCCGAACGGGTTCACGGTGAAGAGCGGCGACCCGGCCCACCCGGTCGTCGAGGGAGCCGTCTACTCGCTCGGCGAGAGCACCGTTCCCGGCTTCACCCAGACCGTGGT
Organism: Micromonospora sp. RP3T; assembly: GCF_003027925.1. GTDB lineage: Bacteria > Actinomycetota > Actinomycetes > Mycobacteriales > Micromonosporaceae > Micromonospora. Next base: position 21,112 of record NZ_PYPS01000043.1, on the reverse strand, counting down.
GCCGGGCGCGGTGATCGAGCCGCCGGCCACCGGTAGCTGGAGTTGCGGGGTCCGCGACCGCACCGGTCCGGGCGTCAACCCCGACTTCGGCGGCGAGAACGGCCAGGTGGCCGTGCAGATCGGCCAGACCGTGGTCTGCATCGCGGTCAACCAGGCCCAGCCGGCACAGGTGACCCTGGTCAAGGAGGTGCGCAACACCCACGGCGGCACCGCGAAGCCGACCGACTGGGTGCTCAGCGCCACCCCGCCGGCCGGGACGGCCACACCGGTCACCGGCCGCAGCGGTGAACCCGCCGTGACCGGGGCGGCGGTGAACCCGAACCTCGCGTACACGCTCGCCGAGAGCGGCGGCCCGGCCGGATACGAGCAGGTCGGCACGCCGACCTGTGTGCTGACCGGGACCTCCACGCCGGTCGGGACGCCCGGCAACGTGCTGACGCCGACGTTCGGGCAGGACATCACCTGCACGTTCGTCAACGCCGACGTGCCAGCGCCGCCGGCCACCGGCCGGGTCACGCTGGTCAAGGAGGTGGCGAACACCTTCGGAGGCACGGCGAAGCCGACCGACTGGGTGCTCAGCGCCACCCCGCCGCAGGGTTCCGGCGCGACCCCGGTCAGCGGACGCAGCGGCGAGCCGTCGGTGACCGACGTCGAGGTGACGGCCGGCGTGCCGTACGGACTCAGCGAGAGCGGCGGTCCGGCCGGGTACGAGCTGACGGAGTTGCGCTGCGTCTTCAACGACACCGGCGAGCCGGCGCCCACGCCGGGCAACGTGCTCACCCCGGCCGCGGATCGCGCGTACACCTGCACCTGGCGCAACGGCCAGCTCGACCCGAACGGGGCACACCTGACCCTGGTCAAGAAGGTCTGGGGCAAGGCCGCTCCGACCGAGTGGACGCTGACCGCGGCACCGACAAACGCGGCGACCCCGATCAGCGGCCCGTCCGGCAGCCCCGACGTCACCTCGGTGCCGGTGCAGGTCGGCGTGGGTTACCGGCTGAGCGAGTCCGGTGGCCCGAAGGGCTACCAGCAGGCCGGGCCGCCGGAGTGCGTGCTCACCGGCACCGACACCCGGGTGTCGGTGGTGGACGGCGTGGTCACGCCGGCGCAGGGGCAGGACATCACCTGCACCTTCACGAACCGGATGGCGGCGAAGCCGTTCCCGCCGTTCCACCCGGGTAAGCACCTGCCGGTCACCGGCATGAAGTTGACCGGGCTGATCGGTGGCGGCGCGCTGGTGACGGCAGCCGGTGTGGTGCTGACCGTCCTGGGTTGGCGGCGACGCCGGACGATGTGAGGAGGAGACGTCGGCCGGTGACCGGCTGACCGGGCGGCCCGGCGGGGAGTTCCCCGCCGGGCCGCCGCGCGTACGCGCGGCGCGATGGGCGGGGTCGACACTGTGGCCGCGTTCCGCGTGGTGGGGTGGGCCATCCCGGGTCGGCTGGGTTACGTGCCGGTGTCCGGGGTTGTAACGTGCGGCCATCCCGTCCCGGGCACTTGTGTGCGTCGACCACATAGCCCGTGGGTGACGTCACTTCTAGCGTGAGCCGACAACTGACAATCCTCCTGTCCTCACCTGGAGTCGCAATGACGATCCGGCACACGCGACGGGTGTTCCTTTCCGCCGCCACGATGGTGGCGGCCGCGCTGGCCGCCACGGCGTGTGGCAGCCCGCAGGACACCGCCTCCGGCGGCGGCGACGCCGCGCCGGTCAAGGTCGGCCTGGTCTACTCCCAGTCCGGGCCGCTGGCCAGTTACGGCAAGCAGTACATCGAGGGGTTCAAGGCCGGCCTCGACTTCGCCACCAAGGGCACCGGCAAGGTCGGCGACCGGAAGATCGAGCTGAGCGAGGCCGACGACGCGGGTGACCCGGCCAAGGCCGTCTCCGCCGCCAAGGACCTGATCGGCAAGGGCACGAAGATCATCGCCGGGTCCACCTCCTCCGGGGTGGCGCTCCAGGTGGCCCCGATCGCGGCGCAGAACAAGGTGCTGTTCATCTCCGGCCCGGCCGCCACCGACGCGGTCACCGGCGCCAACAAGTACACGTTCCGCTCCGGCCGGCAGTCCTGGCAGGACGTGGTGACCGCCAAGTCGTTCATCGGCGACGCGGCCGGCAAGAAGGTCGTGGTGTTCGCCCAGGACGGCGCGTTCGGCGACGCCAACGAGGCCGCCGTGAAGGCCGTGATCGGCGGCGCCGGCGCGACCGTGAGCAGCGTCCGCGCGCCGGCCAGCGCCACCGAGTTCACGCCGTTCGCCAGCCAGATCAAGGCCGCCAAGCCGGACCTGCTCTTCGTCGCCTGGGCCGGCACCACCGCCGGCGCCATGTGGCAGACGCTCGACCAGCAGGGCGTGCTCGCCGCCACCACGGTCGTCACCGGCCTGGACATCCGCGCCTCCTGGCCGACGTTCGGCGCGGCCGGCAGCAAGATCTCGTTCCTGTCGCACTACTTCGACGGGGCCAGCGACACCGAGGCCGCCAAGGCCGCCAAGGCGAAGATCCCCGGCGGCACGCTCGACCTGTTCCACCCGGACGGGTTCGCCGCCGCGCAGATGGTGGTGCGCGCGGTGCAGGAGGGCGGCGACGACGTGGAGAAGATGGTCACCGCGCTGGAGGGCTGGGAGTTCGAGGGCGTCAAGGGCACCATGAAGATCCGCGCCGAGGACCACGCGCTGCTCCAGCCGATGTACCAGGCCAAGCTCACCGGCAGCGGCACCGCGTTCACGGCCACCGCGCAGAAGACGCTGACCGGTGCCGAGAGCGCGCCGCCGGTCGCGCAGATGAAGGGCTGACCGATGCTCGCCACCCGCGGTCTGACCTGGCGGATCGGTGAGGTCGCCATCGTCGACTCCGTCTACCTCGATCTGGCGCCGGGGGAGTTCCTCGGCGTGATCGGGCCCAACGGCGCCGGCAAGACCTCCCTGTTCAACCTGATCACCGGCCTGCGCCGGCCCACCGAGGGAAAGATCCTGCTGGACGGCGCGGACGTCACCACGCTCCCGCCGCACCGGCGGGCCCGGCTCGGCCTGGGGCGTACCTTCCAGGCGTCCTCGGTCTTCGGTTCGCTGACGGTCCGGGAGAACGTCCGGCTCGCCGTACAGGCACACCGGGGTGGCTCGATGAAGCTGTGGCGGCGGGCGGCGGCCGACCGGGAGGTGGCCGCCGCCGCCGACGCGGCGCTCGACCGGGTCGGCCTGCACCACCGGGGTACGGCGCTGGCCGGCACGCTCGCCCACGGCGAGAAACGCAAGCTGGAGATCGCGCTGCTGCTCGCCGGGGAGCCCCGGGTGATGCTGCTGGACGAGCCGATGGCCGGGGTGAGCGCCGAGGACGTGCCGGAGCTGGTCCGCGTGATCAAGTCGCTGACCGGCGACAGCGGCCGGGCGGTGCTCATGGTGGAGCACCACATGGACGTGATCCTGGAGCTGGCCGACCGGATCGCCGTGATGCACCACGGCGCGCTGCTCGCCTGCGACACCCCGGACACGGTGATGGCCAACGCCACCGTGCAGGAGGCGTACCTGGGGGAGGCCCTCTGATGGTGGAACCTGTCCTGTCCGTGGCGGACCTGTCCGTGCGGATCGCCGGACTGCACATCCTCCAGGGCGTGTCGTTCGAGGTGGCGCCGACCGGCGTCACCGTGCTGCTCGGGCGCAACGGCGTCGGCAAGACCACCACGCTGCGCGCGATCGTCGGGCTCACCCCCCGGGGCGGCGAGGTGGGCGGCACGGTGCGGATGGGCGCGCGGAGCCTGCTCGCCCGCCCCACTCACCGGCTGGTCCGCGACGGGCTCGGCTACGTGCCGGAGGACCGCTGCGTCTTCGCCGGGCTCACCGTCGCGGAGAACCTGCGGCTGGCCGAGCGGCGGGGCACCACCCCGGCGTACGACAAGGTCTTCGCGCTCTTCCCGGAGCTGGACCGGCGCGGACGGCAACGGGCCGGTTCGCTCTCCGGCGGGCAGCAGCAGATGCTCGCCATCGGCCGGGTGCTGCTCAACGACAACCGGCTGCTGCTGGTCGACGAGCCGACCAAGGGGTTGGCGCCGAAGGTGGTGACCGAAGTGGCCGAGGTGCTGGAACGGGTCGCGGAATCCGTGCCGGTGCTGCTGGTCGAGCAGAACCTGGCGGTGGTGCGACGGCTGGCGTCCGACGCGGTGGTGCTCTCCGCCGGCCGGGTCGCCTGGACCGGCGACGCCCGCGAGTTGCTGCTGGAGACCGCGCTGACGAAGTCGTTGCTCGGCGTGGGTGCGGAGGTCAAGGCGTGAACACCGTGGTCCTGTTGACGCTGACCGGGCTCGGCCTGGCGGCGCTCTACTTCCTCGTCGCGTCCGGCCTGTCCCTGGTCTTCGGCCTCGCCGACGTGCTCAACTTCGCGCACGGCCTGTTCCTCGGCGTCGGCGCGTACGCGACCTGGTGGGCGGCCGGCAACCTGCCCGGCGCCGGGCCGGACGGCCTCGGGTTCGTGGTCGCGGTGCTGTTCGGCGTGCTGGCCGGCTCGCTGGTCGCGGTGCTGGTCGAGCTGGTGCTGATCCGGCCGCTCTACTCCCGCACCATCGAACAGGTGCTGGTCACCGTCGGCCTGTCGCTGGCCGGGGTGGCGCTGCTCCAGGCCACCTGGGGCGCGGACCCGCGCACGTTCCCGCGCCCCGCCTGGAGCCGTCAGGTGACGTCGGTGCTCGGCGCGCAGGTGCCGAACGCCGGGCTGCTGCTGATCGTCGCCGCGGTGCTGGTGCTCGGCGCGCTGCTGGCGTTCCTGCGCTGGACCCGGTACGGCCTGATCATCCGGGCCGGCGTGGAGAACCGGGAGATGGTGACCGCGCTCGGCATCGACGTGCGCAAGGCGTTCACGCTGGTCTTCGCGATCGGCGGGGCAGCCGCCGCGCTGGCGGGCGCGCTCGGCGGCGTCTACTTCGGCACCGTCTCACCCGGCCAGGGCGGCTCGCTGCTGATCTTCGCGTTCATCGTGGTGGTGATCGGCGGAATGGGCTCGGTCGTCGGGTCCGCGTACGCGGCGGTCGCGGTGGGGCTGCTGCAACAGTTCGTCAACTACTACGGCACGTCCGGGCTGGGCGACCTGTGCGTCGTCGGCCTGCTCGCCGTGGTGCTGCTGCTGCGTCCGCAGGGCCTGGCCGGAAAGGTGGCTCACGCATGACCAACTCGGTGGTCGACGCGCCCCCGGCGCAGGTGCCCGACGAACTGACCCCCGGGCATTCCCGCTGGCACGGCCTCCGCCCGTACCTGCCGCTGGTGGCGCTCGTAGTGGCCGCGGTGCTGCCGTACTCGACGGTGAACCTGCCCGGCATCTTCGAAGGGCCGCTGAACTCGCCGGGCACGCTGCAACTGCTCGCCATCTGCCTGGTCTTCGGCGGGCTCGCGGCCGGCTACGACCTGCTGTTCGGGCGCACCGGCATGCTCTCCTTCGGGCACGCGCTCTACTTCGCCGCCGGCGTCTACGGCACCGACATCCTGGTCACCAAGGCCGGGCTGCCGCTGTGGCAGGCCGCCGTGCTCACCGTGGCCGGCGGCACCACGCTGGCCGCGCTGCTCGGCGCGGTGGCGCTGCGCACCGTGGGCATCGCGTTCGCCATGGTGACGCTGGCGTTCGCGCAGGTCGGGGCGATCCTGGTGGCCCGCGACTTCGGTGGGCTGACCGGCGGCGAGGAGGGCCTGCCGCTTGACGTGTCCGGGCTGCCGTCGGCGCTCGTCGGCGTCACCAACACGGTCAACCTCTACTGGCTGGCGCTGGCGTACCTGGCGCTGGTGGTGCTGGTGGTGCACCGGGTCAGCGGCTCACCGACCGGGCGGGTGCTGGCCGGGCTGCGCGACGACGAGCGGCGGATCGGGGTGCTCGGGCTCGACCCGTACCGGTTCAAGCTCGTCGCGTTCACCCTGGCCGGTGGCCTGGCCAGCGCCGGTGGGGTGGTCTACGTGCTGATCGTGGGCGGCGCCAGCCCGCACATCACGTCGTCCGAGCTGACGCTGTCGCTGCTGGTGATGGTGGTGCTCGGTGGCCCCGGCACCCGCTGGGGCCCGGTGCTGGGCGGCGTCCTCTACATGTACCTGGACCACCGGCTCACCGCGTTCGGCAGCAGCGACGCGGTGGACAGCCTCCCCGCCTTCCTGAGCCACCCCCTGAGCCAGCCCCTGTTCGTGCTGGGCACCGTCTTCATCCTGGCGGTGTACTTCTTCCCCGGCGGCGTGGCCAGCCTGCGCACCCGCCTCACCCCTCTGCTGACCGCCCTCCGCCCACCCCGCTGACCCCCGGGCTTTCGCCTTCACCCCGTTGATCAAGGAGTTCGCGTCGGGCTCACCGGCCTAAAATGACGCGAACTCCTTGATCGACGAGGTCGGGGAGAGACCCGGGAGGGGTTGGGGATGGGAGAGCAGGAGCGGCGGCTGGCGGTGGTCAGCGGGGGCGGGACCGGGATCGGGGCCGCCGTGGCGCGGGGGCTCGTGGCGGACGGGTTCGACGTTCTTGTCGTGGGGCGGCGGGGGGACGTGCTTGCGGCTGCCGCGCGGCGGATCGGCGACGAGTGCGGGCGGGCGGACGCGGTCGTCCCGGTGGTCGCGGACCTGACCGACCCGGGGCAGGTCGGGGCCGTGGTCGACGCGGTCGGCGGGCGCACGGTGGACGCGGTGGTGAACAACGCCGGCGGCTACCTCGGCGGACCGACCGGCACCCTCGACGAGGTGGCCGCCTGGTGGCGCGCCACCCTCGACGCCAACGTGCTCACCGCGGTCCTGCTCACCGAGGCGCTGCTGCCCGCGCTGCGCCGCCCCGGCGGGCGGGTGGTCCTGCTCAGCTCGATCGCCGCCCAACGCGGCGGGGGCGGGCCCTACTCGGCGGCCAAGGCGGCGTTGCACGGCTGGGCGTACGCCCTGGCCGCCCAGCTCGGCCCGGACCAGATCACGGTCAACGTGGTCAGCCCCGGATACGTCGTCGAGACCGAGTTCTTCGGCGACCGGATGACACCGGAGGGACACGCCAAGCGGGTCGCGGCCACCCTGGTCGGTCGCGCCGGCGTGCCGGACGACGTCGCCGCCGCCGTGCGCTACCTGGTCGGCCCGTCGGCCGGCTACGTCACCGGTCAGGTCCTCGGCGTCAACGGCGGCTCCGTCCTCGGCCGCTGAACGCCGCGACGGGCGGCGGCCCCCCGTGTGGCCACCGCCTGTCGCACCGCTCGTGGGTCAGCCGTTGAGCATCTCGTACGCCGCCGACGGCGCCTTCTGCACCTGGTCACCGGTGGGGGCGGCGATCTTCGGCGCCTTGCCGAAGTCGTAGTACCTGGTGATCAGCTTCATCGCCTTCTGCTTGCCGGCCGCCGGCACGTCCAGGGTCAGCGAGGCCAGGTTGCCGTCCGCGCCGACGACGGCGGTGAACGGCACCTTCTTCCCCGCCTCGCCCAGCGCCGTCAGGTCCACGTTCTCGAACGTGCTCTGCACGTCGGCGTTGTCGGTCAGGTCGGCCAGCCCGGTGTACGTACCGTCGCCCTTGTCCACGACCGTGTCCGCGGTGCGGATGACCGCGGCGGTGTTGCCCGGGTCGGCGCCCTGGTAGGCGGGGATGCTCGACGCGTCCGTCAGCCGGTCCCGGTCCATCGCCATCCAGCGCTTGGGCAGCTTGAGCATCTCGTGCAGGCCGGGGAGCCCGGTCAGTTTGACGCGCATCCACAGGTCCTTGTCGATGAACCGGAACGTCATGTCCATGGTGAACTTCGGATCGTCGTTCTGCTGCTTCATGGCCAGGTCCATGGCCTCGGTGGCCGGGTTCAGCACGCCGGTGAACTTGTCCGTGCCGTCCTGGAGCAGGAACCGGAAGGCGGGGTCCTGCGTGGTCGGCACGGCGGCCAGCAGAGCGGCCTTCGGGTCGGCCGACGGGGCCGGCGCGGGACCGGCGCCCTCGGAGGTGCCCCCGGCGCCGCACCCGGCGGCCAGGGCGGTGGTGGCCAGCACGGCGGCCGCGCGGAGCACGATCCGCCGGACGGTCGCGGCGGTGCCGTTTCGCTGCGTCATCTTGTTCGACTCACTTTCCCAGGTGGTTGTTGCCGGCGAAGCATCGCAGGCCGCCACCGCCGCTCCGCTGCCGTTATGCTGCCGTCCGACTGCCGTCGGCCACGGCAGGCGACGGCTGGGGGTACGGGGGCGGAAACTCGCATGTCAGAGGTGCTGCGCTTCGAGCTCCTCGGCCCCCAGCGGGCCTGGTACGCCGACCGTCCGCTCGATCTGGGCCCGGCCAAACAGCGGGCCGTGCTGGCGGTGCTGCTGCTCGCCGCCGGCCGTCCCGTCCCCACCGGGCAGATCGTCGAGGCGGTCTGGCCGGAGGAAGCGCCGGTGCACGGCCCCAACGTGGTGCAGAAGCACGTGGCCGGTCTGCGCCGGGTGCTGGAGCCCGACCGGTCACCGCGTACGCCGGCCCAGGTGCTGACGCTCACCGATGCCGGGTACCTGCTGCGGGTCGCGGCGGAGTCGGTCGACGTGACGCGTTTCGAGCGCGGCGTGCGGCACGCCCGCCAGGCGCAGGCGGCCGGGCGTACCGGAGCGGCGCTGGCCGAGGTGGACGCCGCGCTGACGCTGTGGCAGGGAGAGCCGTTCACCGGGTTCGCCGGACCCTGGTTCGACGGCGCCCGGCACCGGCTGGTCGAACTGCGGGCCGTCGCGCTGGAGACGCGTACCGAGCTGGAACTGGCCGCCGGCCGGCACGGCGAGGCGGTGGGCCGACTGGTCGAGCTGATCGCCGAGTTCCCGGTCCGGGAGCGGCTGCGTCTTCAGCTCATGCTGGCGCTCTACCGGAGCGGGCGGCAGGCCGAGGCGCTGGCCGCTTACCGGGACTTCACCGGTCTGCTGCGCGACGAGTACGGCATCGACCCCGGGGAGCCGCTCCAGGATCTGCACCAGCGCATCCTCCGCGCCGACCCGGACCTCCTGCTGCCGGCGACCGGCCCCGGTCCGGCCGCACCACGGACCGTGCCGACGCCCACCGCCCTGCCAGCGAGCCCGCCGGTCACCGCCCCGCTGGCCGTCGCGGCACCGGCATCGGCCCCACCTGCGCCGACGTGGGCCGAGCCGGTCGGCGCGTCCCCGGCACCGGCCCCGGCCGAGTCGGTCGGCGCGGTGCCGGCCCCGGCCGAGCCGCTGGGCCTCCTGCCACCGTCCCCGACGGCGTCCCGGGTGCCCGGTTGGTTGAGTGTCGGCGCGACAGCGGTGGGCGCGCTCGGCTCGCTGCTGTCGCTGGGCCTGCTCGCCTGGCTGGTGGTCCTGCTCTACGGGATCTGGCGCCGGAGCTGGCTCACCCTCCTCGCGGCGGGCTACTACCTGAGCGTGGCCGTGGGGTTCCTGGTGGTGTTCAGCGCCGAGCAGGAGCCGGAGGAGTTCAGCACCATCGAGGACGTGATCGGCTTCACCTGGCTGTTCACCTGGCTGGTCAGCGTCCTGCACGTGGTACTGCTCAACGGTCGGCTCCTGGCCTGGCTGCGCGGCCTCCGGCGGTACCGACCGCACGCGACCGGCCGCCGGCAGCGCCGGGAGCACGCCCGCTACCTGCTCCACCACTATCCGTCGGCGCGCGGCGAGCTGCGCATCGGTCGGCCCGACCTGCCCCGCGCGTACGACGACGGTGGTCTCGTCGACGTCAACTCGGTGGCGGACGGCACGATCCTCGGGCTGCCGGGGCTGAGCCCGGCGCAGGCCCGACACGTGGTGCTCGACCGCCGGGCGCGTGGCCCGTACGCCTCACTGGAGGAGTTGGCCGGGCGGTGCCAATTGCCGTGGTCGACGACCGAACCGCTGCGCGAGGTGCTGCTCTTCCTGCCGCCCGGCCCGCTGGCCGTACCCGCCGCCCCTGGTAGAAATGCCGGATGAGCCAGGATCGGAACGCCGTCCGGGAACGTGCCGAGGCGGTCCTGCGGCGGCTGGCGGGTGACCACGCCCGGCTGCGCGAGGACCAGTGGCGCGCCATCGAGGCGCTTGTCGTCGACCGGCGGCGGGTGCTCTGCGTGCAGCGCACCGGCTGGGGCAAGTCGGCCGTCTACTTCGTGGCCACCGCGCTGCTGCGGGACGGCGGCGAGCACGGGCCGACGGTGATCGTGTCGCCGTTGCTGGCGTTGATGCGCAACCAGGTCGACGCCGCCGCCCGCGCCGGCATCCGGGCCCGCACCATCAACTCCGCCAACCTGGACGAGTGGGACGAGATCACCGCCGAGATCCACGCCGGGGCGGTCGACGTGCTGCTGATCAGCCCGGAACGCCTCAACAACCCGGACTTCCGGGACGGCGTGCTGCCGAAGCTGGCCGCCACCACCGGGCTGCTGGTGGTGGACGAGGCGCACTGCGTCTCCGACTGGGGGCACGACTTCCGCCCCGACTACCGCCGGTTGCGGACGTTCCTGGCCAACCTGCCCGAGCGCACGCCGGTGCTCGCCACCACGGCCACCGCCAACGCCCGGGTCACCCGCGACGTGGCCGAGCAGTTGGGTGACGCGCTGGTGCTGCGCGGCACGCTGGACCGGGAGTCGCTGCGCCTCGGCGTACTCGATCTGCCGAGCCCGGCCCACCGCCTGGGCTGGCTGGCCGACCACCTGGACCGGCTGCCCGGCTCGGGGATCGTCTACACGCTCACCGTGGCCGCGGCCACCGAGACGGCCGACTTCCTCCGCGGCCGGGGCTGGTCGGTGGCGTCCTACACCGGGCAGGTCGAGGACGCCGACCGGCGCGCCGCCGAGCAGGACCTGCTCGACAACAAGATCAAGGCGTTGGTCGCCACCAGCGCGCTCGGCATGGGCTTCGACAAGCCCGACCTCGGCTTCGTGGTGCACCTCGGTGCGCCGCCGTCGCCGATCGCCTACTACCAGCAGGTCGGCCGCGCCGGCCGGGCCGTCGAGCAGGCCGAGGTGCTGCTCCTGCCCGGCGTCGAGGACGCGGCCATCTGGCGGTACTTCGCCTCGCTCGCGTTCCCGCCGGAGGAGCAGGTCCGCGCCGTGCTCGCCGCGCTGGACACCGACCGGCCGATCTCCACCCAGGCCCTGGAACCGGTCGTCGACCTGCGCCGGGCCCGGCTGGAGCTGATGCTCAAGGTGCTCGACGTGGACGGCGCGGTCCGCCGGGTGCGCGGCGGCTGGCTCGCCACCGGCGAGCCGTGGGTCTACGACGAGGCCCGGTTGCGACGCGTCGCCGACGCGCGCGCCGCCGAGCAGCGGGCCATGCGGGAGTACGCGGACACGTCCCGCTGCCGGATGCGCTACCTGCGGGAAGGGCTCGACGACACCGGGGCGGACGACTGCGGCCGGTGCGACAACTGCGCCGGCCCGCTGTTCGACGCGGACGTCTCACCGGAGGCGCTCACCGCCGCGCAGACGTTCCTCGGCCGCCCCGGCGTCCAGATCGCGCCGAAGAAGCTCTGGCCGACCGGGTTGGACGCGGTCGGCGTACCCCTGAAGGGTCGCCTCCCCCCGGCGGAGCAGGCACTGCCCGGGCGAGCCGTGGGGCGCCTGTCCGACCTGGGGTGGGGCGGGCGGTTGCGGGGCCTGGTCGGCCCGGACGCGCCGGACGGCCCGGTGCCCGACGACGTGGCGGCGGCCGTGGTGGAGGTGCTGAAGGCGTGGGCGCACGGCGACGACCCGTGGCCGCGCCGCCCGGCCGGCGTGGTCGCGGTCGGCTCCCGGAACCGGCCGACGCTGGTCGGCTCGCTGGCCGAGCGGATCGCCACGGTCGGCCGGCTGCCGCTGCTCGGCGTGGTCGTGCCGACCGGTCCGGCCGGCGCCGGCGGGCCGCGCGGCAACAGCGCCCAGCGGGTACGCGCGCTGCACGACGCGTTCCACCTGCCGGACGAGTTGGCCGGCGCGTTGCCCGCGCTGGACGGGCCGGTGCTGCTCGTCGACGACCTGGTCGACTCCGGCTGGACGATGGCCATGGTGGCGCGCCTGCTGCGCCGCGCCGGCGCGCCGGACGTGCTGCCGCTCGCCCTCGCCCTCGCCGGCTGAGGGGTGTAAGGAGGGGCCCCCTGTTAACGCATTCCGGATAGGAAGGGGCCCCGCTTAACACCGCGCTCCTCGCGCTGCGGTGTAGGCGTCAAGCGGGTCCCCCACCTCTACCGAATGCGTTAAGAAGGGGCCCGGCCTTGGGGGTGGGTGCGAGCGACGCCACCGTTCGCGCGGGCCTGGTCGGCGGGCGACCAGGGCGGCGGTACCGTGGGGCCATGACCGAGCAGCGACCCGTCGTCCAGACGTACACCGTGACCGGGATGACCTGCGAACACTGCGTCCGGGCGGTGACCGGGGAGCTGTCCGCGCTGCCGGGCGTCGAGGAGGTCCGGATCGACCTGGTCGGAGGCACGGCCACCGTCACCAGCGCGGCTCCGCTGCCGGTGGAGTCCGTCCGCGCCGCCGTCGACGAGGCGGGTTACGAGTTGGCCGGCGGCGTTGCCTGAGTCGCCGTCCCTCGCCGAGTCCGCGCCCGACATCGACGGCCCGCGGCCTGGCTCGGGCGGTCCCGCGTCGAGCTCCGACGGTCCCGCGTCCGACATCGGCGGCCCGGCGTCGGGCTCCGGCGGTGCCGTGTCGGGCTCCGGCGGTGCCGTGTCGGGCTCCGGCGGTGCGGGCGCGGCGACGGGTCCGGCGGTGGTGGACCGGGACACGGTACGGCTCGCCCTGGTGGTGGGCGGCCTGGTGCTGGCCGTGCTGCTCGGTTTCGGGCTCGGCCGGTTGAACCCGCCGGCGAACCCGGGTGGCGGCGCGACTCTGGCCGGCACGGTCCCGGCGGGCGGCGCCGCCCCGGCCGGTGGCGCCCACTCCCACGCGCCCGGCACCGGCGCGCACTCGCACGACGGAGCCACGGTCACCCAGGGCGGTGGCGACGGCGCGACCGGGTTGTCGATCAGCTCGGCCGGCTACACGCTCGCCCCGTCGACCGGGGACCTGACCGCCGGCCGCATCGGTGAGCTGCGGTTCCAGGTCCGCGACGACAAGCGTCGGGCGGTGACCCGCTTCGCGGTCGTGCACGACAAGCCGATGCATGTGATCGTGGTCCGCCGCGACCTCACCGGCTACCGGCACCTGCACCCGACGATGGCCGCCGACGGCACCTGGTCGGTGCCGTTGACGCCCGCCGCGCCGGGCGTCTGGCGGATGTACGCGGACTTCACCGCCGTAGCCGACGACGGCCGGCAGGTCGCCACCGTGCTCGGCGCCGACCTGGCCGTGCCGGGGGACTACCTGCCCCGGCCGCTGCCCGCCCCGGAGACGTCGGCCACGGTCGACGGGTTCACCGTCGGGTTCACCGGCACGCCCGAGGTGGGACGGTCGGTGCCGTTGCGGTTCCGGGTCGCCGACGCCGGCGGCGCGGCCGCCGCCCTGGAGCCCTACCTGGGCGCGTTCGGTCACCTGGTGGCGCTGCGTGAAGGCGATCTCGGCTACCTGCACGTGCATCCGGAGCCGGTGCGGGACGGCGACGCGGTGACGTTCTGGTTGACCGCCCCCGGGCCGGGCCGCTACCGGATGTTCCTGGACTTCCAGGTCGGCGGCGTGGTGCGGACCGCCGAGTTCACGCTGACCGTCGCCTGACCGGCCGGCCCGTACGCTCAGCCGGCGCGGCGGACCGGTCGGCGGGCCAGGTAGCGCAGCAGGTCGCGGATGTGGTGCTTCTCCTCGGCGGGGACGTTCGGGTCGGCCAGCCGTTCCAGGATGACCCGTACGTCCGCCTCGACCGGACCGTCCTCGGCGGCGCGTCGACGGGGCACCGCCCCGGCGTCGGGCAGGCCCAGGGCCCGGAACGCGGCGGCCACCGGCAGATCGAGGGCGGCGCAGAAGCCGCGCACCTTGGCGAGCTCGGGGTAGTCCTGCCAGTCGCCGGCCAGCCAGCGGAACACCGTGGAGCGGCCGACGCCGGTGTGGGTGGCGAGGTCGGTCACCGTCCAGCCGCGCTCCTCGCGGGCATCGTCGATGGCCCGTCGCACGAACCGTGCGAAGGCCATCTGCGGCGAAACCTCTGCGGAGCCCATCCCTCCTCGGCTGTCCCCTTCCGCCGGTGCACCCGGCTCTGCGCCCCGAGCCTAGTACGCCAGGGGGAAGAAGTAACTGACTGATCGGTCCGAAGGTCTCGTGGGCGGGACCGACGCAGCGTGAACAGTTGCGGACTGTCAACTAAGCTGAATGAATCCTCCCCGGCAGCGACTTCAGAGGAGCAGCATGGCCGAACCGGACCGTCCCGTTCCGCACCGTCCTGGCGCGGTGAGCCTCTTCTTCGTGGCCAAGGCCGGCGTGTTCGCGCTGGGTTTCTGGATCTGGCTGCTGGTGCTGGCGGTGCGGGGCGACCCGGCGGAGGGCGTGCACCTGATCGCCGCGACCGGCGCGATCTGCACCACGTTGGTCGGTGTGGTGCTGGGCGCGCGGATGGCGCTCCAGCGCAACGCCGCGGCCCGGCACGCCGAGCTGAAGCGGTTGCTGGTCGACATCTCCTGGAACGCGTTCGCCGCCGTCGGCAACTCCGACCAGCCGCAGGCGAAGGTGGTCCCGTTCCCGACCACGCCGCCGGACGGCGACCGGGCCACCAACCGCGGCCCCGGCGAGCGGGTGTCGGCGCTGGACCGCGGCGACCGCAACCGCGGCGAGCGGCGCCGCTAGACCGGGTCCGGGTCCGGGTCCGGGTCCGGGTCCGGGCCCGGCGTGGCGAGCAGTGTCTCCAGCCGGGGCGTGACGCCCCACCGGTCCACCAGCTCGCGGTACTCGGCCCGCTGGTCGTCGGTCGGTGAGCCGGCCGTCCGTCGGGCCCGGATGAGCAGGTTGCGTGGGGTGTGCTGGGAGTCGACGAACTCCACCACCTCGGCGCGGTAGCCGTGCAGCCGGAGCAGCCCGGCCCGCAGCGCGTCGGTGAGCACGTCGGCGAACCGCTCGCGCAGGATGCCCTGGCGGGTGAGCAGTCCGTCCGGCCCGGGTGCGGGGCGGGCCCGGAGTTGGGCGGCCAGGTCGTGGTGGCAGCACGGGGCGGCGAGCACCCAGCGGGCGCCCCAGTGCACCGCCCGGGCCAACGCCTCGTCGGTCGCCGTGTCGCACGCGTGCAGCGCCAGCACCAGGTCGGGGGCCGGTTCGACAGGGGCCTGCGCGATGGTGCCGGCGACGAAGCTGACCCGGTCGGCCCAGCCCAGCCGTTCGGCCAGTTCCGTGTTGCGGCGGCGCTGGTCCTCCCGGACGTCGACGCCGATCAACGTCACGTCCAGGCCGCGCCGGGTCAGGTAGCGGTGGGCGGCGAAGGTCAGGTACGCGTTTCCGCAGCCCAGGTCCACCACGCGCAGCGGGCCGGTGAGGTCGTCCGGCAGCGTGGCGGCCAGCGCGCGTAGGAACGCGTCGACCTGGCGGCGCTTCGCCGCCGAGCCGCCGATCGCGGCGAACAGCGGATCACCCGGGTCGAGCAGCCAGTCCTTGGCCCGGTCGTGTCCGTCCGGCTCGGCGACCGGTCGGCTGGCCTTGGCGCGGTGCACCTGCGCCTCGCCGGACTTGGTCACCCGGAGCTGGAGCGTGGTGCCGGTGGTCTCCACGTGCCAGTTGCCGAACGGCTCGGCGAGCAACGCGTCGACGGCCGTGTCGGCCTCCTCCGTACCGGGGGTGACGTTACGGGTGTGCGGTCGGGCGCCGTCGGAGGTGGCGATCTGCAACCGCGCGCCGGCCTTCAGCGTGACCGGGCGCAGTTCCGCGCGGACCACCGAGGGGCGCTGTCCGCGTTGCCGGCCGGCGGCGACCGCCCGGGTCAGACCGGGGTCGAGCAGTAGTGCCCGTACCTCCCGCAGCGCCGCGTCCAACGCTTCCGGCATCCCTGCTCCTCCCGTCCGGCAAGCCTCCCCGGCCGCCGTCCCCTGCCTACCCTCGGTCGATCATGAGGTTGTCGGCGCGACACGCCGGGCGGGCGGACGCCAACCTCATGATCGACGAGGGAGAGTGCCGGGGTGGGGACAGGGAGCGGCCCTCGGAGCGGGTCCGAGGGCCGTCGTGTGTGGGTGCTCTGCTCAGTCCGTGGTGGGGGACTCGGCGGTGCCGGCGCCGCTGCGGCGACGCCGACGGCGACGCGGCTTGGTCGCGGCCTCGTCACCACCGTCAGCGGTGGTGACGGCGGTGACGGTCTGCTCCGTCGCGCCCTCGGTGGCGACCACGGCGGTCGGCTGCTCGCCGGCCACCGTCTCGCCGGCCCGGCGGCGACGCCGCCGGCGCGGGGTGCGGGTGCCCTCGTCCGTCGCGACCGCTGTCGCTCCGCCTTCGGCGGGTGCGCCGCCGGTCTCGCCACCACGCCCACGTCGGCGGTCCCCGCCGCGACCGCGGCTGTCGCCGCGTCGGCCGTCCCGCCGGGACCGGCCGCCGCCCAGGTCCTCCTCGACCTCGGCCGACAGGCCGGCGCGGGTACGCGCGGCGGTCGGCAGGGTGTCGCTGACGTCCCGGGAGATGTCCAGGTCGGTGTAGAGGTGCGGGGACGTGTGGTAGGTCTCCGGGGGCTCGGGCATGTCCAGCCCGAGCGTCTTGTCGATGATGCGCCAGCGGGGCATGTCGTCCCAGTCGACGAACGTCACCGCGACACCTGTCGCCCCGGCCCGGCCGGTGCGGCCGATCCGGTGGGTGTAGGTGTCCTGGTCCTCGGGGCAGTCGTAGTTGATCACGTGGGTGACGCCGGTGACGTCGATGCCCCGGGCCGCCACGTCGGTGGCGACGAGCGTGTCGATCTTGCCGGCGCGGAACGCCCGCAGCGCCCGCTCCCGGGCGCCCTGGCCCAGGTCACCGTGCACGGCCGCCACGGCGAAGCCGCGGAAGTCGAGATCCTCGGCGACCCGGTCGGCGGCCCGCTTGGTGCGGCAGAAGATCATGGTGAGCCCGCGCCCCTCGGCCTGGAGGATCCGCGCCACGATCTCGACCTTGTTCATCGAGTGGGTGCGGTAGGCGAGCTGCTGGGTCTGCGGCGACGGGCCGGTCTCGGCGGTGTGCCCGGCGTGGATGGTGACCGGCCGGCGGAGGAACCGCCGGGACAGCGCCACGATCGGATCCGGCATGGTGGCCGAGAACAGCATGGTCTGCCGGTCCTCCGGCAGCATCGCCAGGATCTTCTCGACGTCGTCCAGGAAGCCCAGGTCGAGCATCCGGTCGGCCTCGTCGAGGACGAGCGCGCGGACCCGGTCGAGCCGCAGGTGCTTCTGCTTCTGCAGGTCGAGCAGGCGACCGGGCGTGCCGACCAGGATCTCGACGCCCTTGCGCAGCGCCTCGATCTGCGGCTCGTACGCCACGCCGCCGTAGATCGGCAGCACCCGGACGCCCCGGGTGCGACCGGCGGCGTCGAGGTCCTTGGCGACCTGGATGCCCAGCTCGCGGGTGGGGACGACGACGAGTGCCTGGGGCACGCCGTCGCTGCCCTCGGACGGAGCGAAGACCCGCTCCAGCAGCGGGATGCCGAAGCCGAGCGTCTTGCCGGTGCCGGTCGGGGCCTGCCCGATCAGGTCGACGCCGCGCAGCCCGATCGGCAGCGCGTACTCCTGGATGGCGAAGGCGCGGGTGATGCCCGCGGCGGCGAGCGCCTCGACGGTCTCCTGGCGGGCGCCGAGTGCGGCGAATGTGGGTGCCTCCGGGGGAACCGGAGCGGTGGGGGCCAGTGGCTGGCCTGTGCTCTGCTCACTCATGTGGATGTGGGGGTGCCCTCTCGTGGTGCGCCCCTCATGTCCTCAGGGCGCGGACGGTTTGGCGCGGGCCACGCGGTCGGGGGCGGTTTCGCCGAGCCGGACCGGGCCGCACGCGCGCCGGGGACCGGTGCTGATCAGCGACGCTGGCCAGGTCGGTGCCCACGGCAACTGCTTCATCCTACCTGAACGGCCTGCGAGCCGTCCCGATTCCAGGTGTCGGTCGGGCAGCCGGGGGCGCTTCCTGTGACCTCCATCACAGCAAGCGGGCGGTAGCCTGCGCTCGTGTCCGCCCCCGATTCCGCCGCCGTCGGCCTGTTCGGCCTCGTCGCGTACGGCGAGCTGCTCGCCTTCGACCGGCTGGCCGCCGACGCCCGGCTCGCCCCCGACCTGCGCCGCCGTGCCGCGCTCAGCGAGCTGGCCGCGGGCGAGATGGCGCACTACCGGTGGCTCACCGACCGCCTCACCGCGCTGGGCGTGACCCCCGAGGAGGCGATGGCCCCCTACGTCGAGGCGTTGCGGGCGTACCACGACTCGACCGAGCCGCGGGACTGGGCGGAGGCGGTGACCAAGGCGTACGTGGGCGACGCGATCACCGACGGCTTCCTGCGCGGGATCGCCGACGGCCTGGCCGGGCCGGACCGCGCGCTGCTGCTCGACGTCCTGCACGACTCCCGGTACGCCGAGTTCGCCGCCACCGAGATCCGGGCCGCCATCGGGGCGGACCCGAGGACGGCCGGCCGGCTCTCGATGTGGGCGCGTCGACTGCTCGGCGAGGCGCTCTCGCAGGCGGGACGCGTCGCCGCCGCCGACCGGGGCGCGCTCGCCGCGTTGCTCGGCAGGGCCGGCGACGACGTGCCGGGGGTGCTACGCCGGCTGACCGAGGCGCACGCCACGCGGATGTCGGCGGTCGGGCTGAACAACTGAGCCGTCAGGCCGCGCGACTGACCGTCGGGCTGGACAACTGAGCCGCCGCGGCGGGTCTCCCCGCCACGGCGACCGGTGCGACGCGGATCAGCGGACGGTGAACCCGACCGCGCGGGGCGAGGCCTCCGCGATCTCGACGTAGGCGACCTTGCCGACCGGCACGATGACCCGTCGGCCCTTCTCGTCGGTCAGGGAGAGCGTGCCCTCGCTCCCGGCGAAGGCGTCGGTCACGATCTGCTCGATCTCGGCCGGCGACTGCGCGCTCTCCAGGACCAGCTCCCGCGGCGCGTACTGCACGCCGATCTTGACCTCCACTGTGCCTCCTCAACTGGGGCGAAAAAGCCACCGTGGGAAGGCTATCCGATCGGGCGGCGCGATGGTCAGGCTGACTCACCTTGCAGCGGGAAGCTGGCGATGCCACGCCAGGACAGCGCCGCGACCAGCGCTTCCGCCTCCGGCTTAGCCACCTGCCGACCGCCCGCCAGCCAGAACTGCGCGGCGGTCTCCGCGGCGCCGACCAGGCCGGACGCGAGCAGCTCGGCGTGTGCCCGGCTGACCCCGGTGTCCGAGATGATGGTGTCGGTGATCGCCGCGATGCAGCCCTGCTCGACCCGCTCCACCCGCTGCCGCACGGCCGGGTCGTTGCGCAGGTCGGATTCGAAGACCAGGCGGAACGCCTCGCTCTCGTGGTCGACGAAGTCGAAGTAGGCCCGCACCGCGGCGCCGACCCGCTCCTTGTTGTCGTTGGTGCCGCGCATGGCGTCGTGCACCTTCGCCACGATGGCGTCGCAGTGGGTGTCCAGTAGCGCCAGGTAGAGCTCCATCTTCCCGGGAAAGTGCTGGTAGAGAACGGGCTTGGAGACGCCGGCCCGCTCGGCGATGTCGTCCATCGCAGCGGCGTGGTAGCCGTGTGCGACGAACACCTCCTGGGCCGCGGCGAGCAGCTGCTTGCGGCGCGCCGAGCGGGGCAGGCGGGTGGGCCGGCCGGCCGTGTGTGCACCGTTCCCCACTGCCGTCATGGGAACCTCCGAGTATCTGCGTCGAGCCGGCACGTATCGCCCGAACCGGTCCGGGTTCGTGAACCCGTCGCGGAATTGGCCCGCCGCTGTAACTTATCGCCACTGTCACCACACGGTAGCCTCAGCGAGGGCGACCAAGGAGCGCGCGGTGAGTGAAACAGGGCAACCCGGAGCCGCCACCCCGGGAGAGCACGGCGACGGGACGGGCCAGCACGACGACCCGGCCCGCACCGGCGGCGGATGGGCGCCCCCGGCGGACGGCTGGTCCCGCGGCGCCCCGGCGCCCGGTGGCTGGCCCTACGGCGACCTCGGTGGCGGGTGGGCGGCGTCCTCGCCCCGGCACGGCGATCTGCCGGCCCCGCTGCCCGGCCACCCGGCCGAGGAGCCGCCGGCGCGCGTCAACGGCCGCCACGTCAACGGCGTGCACCACGCCGGGGAGGAGTCACCCGTGACCCGCCAGGCGCCGGTGAGTGCCCCGCCCGTGGGCGAGCCGCCGCGGGAGACCGACGGCGACCGGCTGGCCGTGCCCGCCCCCCGCCCCGCGCCCGCCGTCGAGCAGCGTCCCGGCCCGACCGACCCCACCGGCTCCCGGCACGCCTCGGACGACACGTCCGCCGGGCGGTCGCCCCGCTGGGCCGAGAGTGGTCCGGCCTCCGCGCCCCCGGCACTCCAGGTGCCGCCGGTCGGCGCCGCCGCCTCCGGCTTCGAGGTGCCGCCGGGCTTCCACGCCCCGACCGTCGACCCGGCCCCGGCGCTGCACCAGGGCTGGCCCCACCGGGGCCCGGCCGAGCCGCCGGTGACGGTTCCCGGCCGGGGCGAGCCGCCGACGGCGGAGCACCACCCGGGCGACGCCCACCCCGGAGAGGGGCAGCGGACCGCCGCCGATCCCCACGCCGCCGCGCCGAACGACCCGGGCGCGGGGTCGGCGGGTGAGCCGGAGTGGTCCGGGCCGTCCTGGAACCGCCCGAGTTGGGGCGACGGCTGGGCCCCGCCGTGGGCCCGCGCCGACGAGCCGGTCGGGCGCCGCTCGGCCCGCGACGACGCGCCGGCCGAGCGACGGACCGGGGACGACGAGCCGACCGGCCGCCGCGCCGCCCGCGCGGACCGCGCGTCCGAGTGGGCGCCCGAACCGATGCGACCGTACGAGCCGACCCGCGTCGATCCGCCCACCGGCTACCAGCCGACCCGTGTCGATCCGGCGGGCGGTTACGAGCCGCGGCCCGAGCCGGTCCGGCCGTACGAGGCGGTGCGGGCCGAGTCGACGACCGCGCCCGAGCCGCCGCGTCCCGAGGCGACCCGGCCGTTCCGGCTGCCCCGCGAGGACGCCGAGTCCCGCCCGGGTCACGAGCCGCCTGCCGAGCGGCCCTCCTGGGCGGGTCCACCGGTGCCGGTGACCCCGTTCGGCCCGCGTCCCGAGCCGGCCGGCGCGCCGCCGGTCGCCCGTGAGCGCGAGACGCCGGCCGGTCCGCCGCCGGCGGCGTACGCCGCGGGGCCGGCCGCCCGGGCCGTCGGTGAGCCGGCCGCCGGATACCCC
>NZ_PYPS01000042.1 GCF_003027925.1 Micromonospora sp. RP3T | reverse complement strand
TAAGACAGGCGGGCCGGGCACCGCGAGGCGTACACGTTCCGGCTGGTGGCGCACGGCCCGGACGGCGCGACCGAGCAGATCGGGTCCTGGCTGGCCGCGCCCGGCGACGACCTGTGGCAGCGCGGTCTGTTACCGGAAGGTCATTTTCGGCTACCCTGGGCGGGCCGTCGGAATCGACGGTCGTCGGGCTGGGGGAGGCGCGATGGGCCGTGCGATGCGCAGCTTCGTCGCCGCGGTGGTCGCGGGCGTGGTGCTGACCGGGTGTGCCTCGTCGGGCGGGGTGGACGGGGACCTCGCCGACGACTGGCCGGCGTTGGGTCCCGCCGGGCCGTTCACGCCGGTGGCCGGCGTCTGCCAGGTCGCCGACTTCACTCCGACAGTGGGCCTGACCGGTTACGCGCCGGTCGGCTGCGACGTGCCGCACCGGGTGGAGACGGTGCACGTCGGCGCGTTCACCGTCGACCGGGCCACTCCGCCGCCGCTCACCTCGCCGGAACTGCGTACCGCGTTCGCCGAGTGCGACACCCGCGCCCGGGGCTACGTCGGCGACGACTGGCGTGCCGGTCGGCTCCGGTTGGCCGTGGCGACGCCCACCGGCACCGGGTGGACGGCCGGTTCCCGCTGGTTCCGGTGCGACCTGACCGAGCTGAACACGACCGAGGCGGCGGCCACCGTGGTGACCCGGACGGGCAGCCTGCGCGACGCGCTCAAGCAGCCCTCCCGGCTGCGCCTCGGCTGCCAGCGCACCGGCCAGGACCGCCGGCGGGTGCAGACGCTCACCGCGGTCGACTGCGCGACCGCGCACGACGCCGAGTTCGTCGGCGTGTGGGCGGCGCCGGACCGGCCGTACCCGAAGAAGCCGGCGGACTGGGCCCCGCTCTACGCCGGCTGCTACGCCGCCATCGCGCGCTGGACCGGGGTGCCCGCCGATCCGGTGTTGCGGTACCGCAGCGACGTGGTGGTCCGGCCGCCCGGCCCCGGCCGCTGGGCGGTCGGCGACCGTGGGGTCCGTTGCTATCTGTGGCTCAGCCACCGCAAGGTGAGCGCCTCGTTGAAGGGTGCCGGCCCGGCCGGGATGCCGGTCCGGACGAGGTAGCCGGAACCACTCGTCCCGCCCCCGCCGCCCGGGACGAGGATGCTTCGGGTTGACTGTGCTCATGGACCTTCCCACGGTCGGCCTGCCGGCACTGCCCCGGCTGCTCGCCGCGCCCGCGCCCGGTTGGGTGGAGACCACCGACGTGATCGTGGTCGGCTCCGGGGTCGCCGGGCTGACCGCCGCGCTGCACCTGCGCGAGGCCGGCCTGCACGTCACGGTCGTCACCAAGGTCGACATCGACGAGGGCTCCACCCGCTGGGCGCAGGGCGGCATCGCCGCGGTGCTCGACCCGGCGGACAGCCCGACGGCGCACGCCCACGACACCGAGGTGGCCGGCGTCGGCCTCTGCGACCCGGCGTCCGTACGGGCGTTGGTGGAGGAGGGCCCGACCCGGCTGCGCGAGCTGATGCGGATCGGGGCGGAGTTCGACCGCAACCCGGACGGCTCACTGATGCTCACCCGGGAGGGCGGTCACCGGGCCGACCGGATCGTGCACGCCGGCGGCGACGCCACCGGCGCGGAGGTGCAGCGGGCGCTGCACGCCGCGGTGCGCCGCGACCCGTGGATCCGGCTGGTCGAGCACGCCCTGGTGCTGGACCTGCTGCGCGCGCCGGGCGACGGCCCCGGCGGGCTCGGGCCGGCCTGCGGGGTCACGCTGCACGTGCTCGGCGAGGGCAGCGAGGACGGCGTCGGCGCGATCCTCGGTCGCGCGGTGGTGCTGGCCACCGGCGGGATGGGGCAGATCTTCGCCGCCACCACCAACCCGGCGGTCTCCACCGGCGACGGGGTGGCGCTGGCGCTGCGCGCCGGCGCGGCCGTCACCGACCTGGAGTTCGTCCAGTTCCACCCGACCGCGCTGATCGTGCCGGCGGGCGGACCGGGCGCCGGTCTCGCACAGCAGCCGCTGGTCTCCGAGGCGTTGCGCGGCGAGGGCGCCCACCTGGTCGACGGCGACGGCAAGCGGTTCATGGTCGGCCAGCACGAGTTGGCCGAGCTGGCCCCCCGTGACGTGGTGGCCAAGGGCATCCACCGGGTGCTGCTCGCCACCGGGGAAGAGCACGTCTTCCTGGACGCGCGGCACCTGGGCGGCGACTTCCTGGCCCGGCGGTTCCCCACCATCGTGGCGTCCTGCCTGGCCATCGGCGTGGACCCGGCGACCGACCTGATCCCGGTCGCGCCGGCCGCCCACTACGCCTCCGGCGGCGTCCGGACCGACCTGCGCGGCCGCACCTCGATCCCCGGCCTGTACGCGTGCGGCGAGGTGGCCTGCACCGGTGTGCACGGCGCCAACCGGCTGGCCAGCAACTCGCTGCTGGAGGGGCTGGTCTTCTCCCGCCGGATCGCCGAGGACATCGCCGCCGGGCTGCCCGAGCAGGCCCGCCCGGCGGAGACCGGCGCCTGGGTGGGCGGGCCGGGCCGGCTGGTGCCGGCGGCGGGCACGCCGGAGCTGCAACGGGCGATGACCCGGGGCGCGGGTGTGCTCCGCTCGGCGGAGACGCTGGCCGCCACCGCCGCCACGCTGCGCGCGCTGGGCGAGGGGGCGGGCGTGCCGCGTACCGCCGACTGGGAGGCGACGAACCTGCTCACGGTGGCGTCGACGCTCGTCGCCGCCGGGTACGCCCGACAGGAGACGCGGGGCTGCCACTGGCGGGAGGACTTCCCGGTGGCCGACGACCGGTGGCTGGGGCACCTGGTGGCCGAGGTGGGCCCGGACGGGCTGCTCGCCGAGCGTTGGGAGAAGAATTCATGATCGAGTCGACGGTGCGGGCGCTGCGCGAGGGTGGCCTGGATCCGGAGCGGGTCCGGCGGGTCGTGGTCGACGCGCTGACCGAGGACCTGGGCCCGGACTTCCTCGACGTGACGAGCGTCGCCACCGTCCCGGCCGAGCAGCGGGACACCGCCGACCTGGTGGCGCGCGCGGACGGCGTGGTGGCCGGGCTGCCGGTGGCCGCCGCCGTGTTCGAGCTGGTCGGCGACGTGACCGGCGCCGGGCGTACGGTCGAGGTGTCGCTGGTGGCCCACGACGGGCAGCGGGTGGCGCGCGGCGACGTGCTGGCGACCGTGACCGGGCCGACCCGGCTGCTGCTGACGGCCGAGCGGACGGCGCTCAACCTGCTCTCCCGGATGTCCGGGGTGGCGACCCACACCCGGGCCTGGGCGGACGCGCTCGCCGGCACGAAGGCCATGGTGCTGGACACCCGCAAGACCACGCCGGGGCTGCGCGCGTTGGAGAAGTACGCGGTCCGGGCCGGCGGCGGCACCAACAAGCGGATGGGTCTGCACGACGTCGCCATGATCAAGGACAACCACAAGGTGGCGGCCGGCGGCATCGCGGCCGCGTTCCGCCGGGTGCGGGAGGCGTTCCCCGACGTTCCGGTGCAGGTGGAGGTGGACACGCCGGCCGAGGCGGTGGAGGCGGTCGAGGCCGGGGCCGGGTTCCTGCTGCTGGACAACATGACCCCGGCGCAGTTGCGCGAGGTGGTGGCCACGGTGGGCGACCGGGCGGAGCTGGAGGCGACCGGCGGGCTGACCCTGCCGGTGGCGGCCGAGTACGGGGCGACCGGCGTGGACTTCCTCTCCGTCGGCGCGTTGACCCACTCGTCGCCGATCCTCGACATCGCTCTCGACCTGCACGACAGGTGACCGTCTAGGCTGCCGCTGTGCTGCTCTGCATCGACATCGGAAACACCAACACCGTGCTGGCGACCTTCGAGGGCGACAAGCTGGTGCACTCGTGGCGGATCAAGACCGACGCCCGTTCCACCGCGGACGAGCTGGGTCTGATGTTCCGCGGGCTGCTGGCCGGTGACGCCGTGGAGATCACCGGGGTGGCCGCCTGCTCGACCGTGCCGGCCGCGTTGCGGTCGCTGCGCACCATGCTGGGCCGCTACTACGCCGACCTGCCCAGCGTGATCGTCGAGCCCGGGGTCCGCACCGGCGTGCAGCTCGCCATCGACAACCCGAAGGAGGTGGGCGCGGACCGGGTGGTCAACACGCTTGCCGCGTACACGCTCTACGGCGGGCCGTCGATCGTGGTCGACTTCGGCACCACCACCAACTTCGACGTGATCAGCGATCGGGGCGAGTTCCTCGGCGGGGCGTTCGCGCCCGGCATCGAGATCTCCTTCGACGCGCTGGCCGCCCGCGCCGCGCAGCTACGCAAGGTGGAGGCCACCCGGCCGCGTTCGGTGATCGGCAAGAACACGGTCGAGTGCCTCCAGTCCGGGCTCTACTTCGGCTTCGCCGGCCAGGTGGACCGGATCGTCGAGCGGATGTCCGAGGAGCTGGGCGAGGTGCGGGCGGTGATCGCCACCGGCGGCCTGGCCTCGTTGGTGGTGGGCGAGTGCCGCACCATCACCCACCACGAGCCGATGATCACGCTGATCGGCCTGCGGATGGTCTACGACCGCAACACCTGAAAGGAAGGGCCCCTTCTTAACGCCTCCGGTAGAGGAGGGGCCCCCGCTTAACGCCGCCGCGCCCGGAGCACGATCGTGCGGTAGGGCAGCTCCACGGTGGCCCGGCCGGCCAGCTCGGGGTGGGTGGCGAACAGCTCGACCAGCCCGCCGTCGACCCGGGCCTGCTCGGCCGGGGTGGCGGTCAGCCAGTAGGAGCGGGTGTGCAGCATCGCCACCAGGTCGTCCGGCGTGAGCGTGGTGGCGTGGTCGAACTCGCCCACCTCGACCGGGGTGAAGGCGGGGCCGAAGTCGGCGTACCGGCCGGTCACGTCACCGGCGTTGTGGTCGAGGTGGGCGATCCGGGTCAGCTCGGCCACCCAGCCGACCCGTTCGTCACGCACGTTCCACACCGGCGCGAACGTGCCGCCGGGGCGCAGCACCCGGGCCGCCTCGGTGTGCGCACGGTCCCGGTCGAACCAGTGGTAGGCCTGCCCGGCCAGCACGGCGTCCGCGTCGCCGTCCGGCAGCGGCACCGACTCCGCGCTGCCGGCGAGCGCCGTCGTGCCCGGCGTGGCGGCGGCCAGTTGCGCCCGCATCCCCGGATCGGGTTCCACGGGTACGACATGATGCCCGAGCGCGGTCACGCCACGGGTGAGGATGCCGGTGCCGGCACCGAGGTCGACCACCCGGGCCGGGGCCGGCGACCCGTCCAACGCCCAGCGCAGCGCCGCCTCGGGATAGCGGGGCCGGAACCGGTCGTACTCGGCTGCGGCGGCGCCGAACGAGAGCGCCGCAGTGGGGTCGGTCATGGCGGGCAGGTTATCCCGTAACGGCCGGCACGACGCTTGAGTACGCTCATGGGCTGACCCCGCCGATGTTTGCCAAGGCCTGAGGAAGCGTGCCGTGACCGAGCAGAACGCCCTGCCCACAGATCCCGCCGACGACCTTCCCGAGCAGATGAAGGTCCGCCGGGAGAAGCGGGACCGGATGCTCGCCGAGGGCGTCGAGCCGTACCCGGTCGGCTTCCCCCGGACCACCACGCTGGCGCTGCTCCGGGAGCGCTACGCCGACCTGCCCACCGACACCGCCACCGGGGACCGGGCCTCGGTCACCGGCCGGGTGATCTTCATCCGGAACACCGGCAAGCTCTGCTTCGCCACGCTGCGTGACGGCGACGGTACGGAGCTCCAGGCGATGCTCTCGCTGGACCGGGTCGGCCCGGAGCGGCTGGCGGACTGGAAGCGCCTGGTGGACCTCGGTGACCACGTCGGCGTGACCGGCGAGGTGATCACCAGCCGGCGCGGCGAGCTGTCGGTGCTGGCCGACGAGTGGGTGGTCACCGCCAAGGCGCTGCGCCCGCTGCCGGTGGCGCACAAGCCGCTGAGTGAGGAGTCCCGGGTCCGTCAGCGCTACGTCGACCTGGTGGTCCGTCCGCAGGCCCGGCAGATGGTGCGGACCCGGGCCGCCGCGGTCCGCAGCCTGCGGGACACCCTGCACGGGCAGGACTTCATCGAGGTCGAGACGCCGATGCTGCAACTGCTGCACGGTGGCGCGACCGCCCGGCCATTCGTGACCCACAGCAATGCGCTCGACACCGATCTGTATCTGCGAATCGCACCGGAACTGTTTCTCAAGCGGGCGGTCGTGGGTGGCGTCGACCGCGTCTTCGAGATCAACCGCAACTTCCGTAATGAGGGCATCGACTCCTCGCACTCGCCCGAGTTCGCGATGCTGGAGGCGTACCAGGCCTACGGCGACTACGACACCATGGCCGCGCTGACCCGGAATCTGGTGCAGCAGGCCGCCGTCGCGGTCGCCGGCTCGACCGTGGTGACCCACGCCGACGGCCACGAGTTCGACCTGGGCGGCGAGTGGCGGTCGGTGACGCTGTTCGGTGTTCTTTCCGAAGCGCTCGGTGAGGAAGTCACCGTCCGCACCGAAAGGTCACGCCTGGTGGAGTACGCGGACAAGGTCGGCCTCTCGGTCGACCCGAAGTGGGGTCCCGGCAAGCTGGCCGAGGAGTTGTTCGAGGAACTGGTGGTGCCGTCCCTGCGGGCGCCCACGTTCGTCCGCGACTACCCGGAGGAGACCAGCCCGCTGACCCGGGCGCACCGGAGCGAGCCCGGCCTGGCCGAGAAGTGGGACCTCTACGTGCTCGGCTTCGAGCTGGGCACCGCGTACTCCGAGCTGGTGGACCCGGTCGTGCAGCGGGAGCGGCTGGTGGCCCAGGCGCAGCTCGCGGCGCGGGGCGACGACGAGGCCATGCGACTCGACGAGGACTTTCTCCGGGCGATGGAGTACGGAATGCCGCCGGCCGGCGGTATGGGAATGGGAATCGACCGGCTGCTGATGGCGCTGACCGGGCTGGGAATTCGGGAAACCATCCTGTTCCCCTTGGTCCGGCCGGAGTAGGGCCGCAAAGCTTCTCCGGCTTGTTACGCCATCCTATTGACGGAGCAAGCATCGGGCAGGTTATCGTGCTCTGAGTAATGCAGGAGCGCAACCCTGCTCGAAAGGAATGTGGGACGTGGCCAAGCAGATCATTCACAAGCTGGTCGATGACCTGGACGGCGGGGACGCTGACGAGACTGTCAAGTTCGCGCTGGACGGCGTGCAGTACGAGATCGACCTCTCGGCTTCCAACGCTGAAAAATTGCGCGATGCATTCGCGCAGTACATCGCGCACGGCACGAAGGTCGGTCGCGGGGGAGTGGTCGTGGGTGGCCGGGCCGCACGTGGCCGGGGCGGCGCGACCGCGGACCGCGAGCAGAACAAGGCAATCCGGGAGTGGGCCAAGAGCAACGGCAAGGACATCTCCGACCGGGGCCGGATCCCGCAGGAGATCGTGGACGAGTTCCACGCCAAGGCGGGGCGCTGACGCCGACCGCACGTGACGGCGACCGACGCCGGCCGGGAGGACGACTCCGGGCCGGCGTCGGTGTTTCGTCCCCTTCGTCGCCGATGTCTTTTTCCCGGGCAGGGGTCGGTGGGCGGGTCGGGACCGGCCGCCGACCCGGGAAGAATCCGGCGTCCGGGAGGGTTGTCCACAGGCGGTGGAGATTCCGTCCACAGGCTGTGGACGACCGTGGCGGGTGCCTCGACCCCGCCGGAGCCCCCTCGACCGGGGCCTTCCGCCGACGGTCGAATTTCGCTCTGCGCGTACAGGCGGGGGTCCCGGAACACCTCCTGAGCGTGGACGGTTGGCAGAAACGACGTCGGAACGGTCATCGGCGGGGTCACACGACCTCAGCGGAGACGGTCCGCGGCGATAGAGTAAGGAGGCACGGACGCCCGTCCCGGACGTCCGCGCACCGGCCCCGCCGAGATCTGACCATCAAGGCGCACGGCATGTGAGGAGCACGAGGGCATGTTCGAGCGGTTCACCGACCGAGCGCGACGGGTTGTCGTCCTGGCCCAAGAAGAGGCCCGGATGCTCAACCACAACTACATCGGTACGGAGCACATCCTGCTGGGCCTGATCCACGAGGGTGAGGGTGTCGCGGCAAAGGCCCTGGAGAGCCTCGGCATCTCCCTCGAGGGCGTCCGCCAGCAGGTCGAGGAGATCATCGGCCAGGGCCAGCAGGCGCCGAGCGGGCACATCCCGTTCACGCCGCGGGCCAAGAAGGTGCTGGAGCTGTCGCTGCGCGAGGCGCTGCAGCTCGGCCACAACTACATCGGCACCGAGCACATCCTGCTCGGCCTGATCCGCGAGGGCGAGGGCGTGGCCGCCCAGGTGCTGGTCAAGCTCGGCGCCGACCTCAACCGGGTCCGCCAGCAGGTGATCCAGCTGCTCTCCGGCTACCAGGGCAAGGAGCCGGCCGCCGCGGGCGCCGCGCCGGGCGAGGCCGCGCCGTCGACCAGCCTCGTGCTGGACCAGTTCGGCCGCAACCTGACCCAGGCCGCCCGCGAGGGCAAGCTCGACCCGGTCATCGGGCGCGAGAAGGAGATCGAGCGGGTCATGCAGGTGCTGTCCCGCCGCACCAAGAACAACCCGGTGCTGATCGGTGAGCCCGGTGTCGGCAAGACCGCCGTGGTGGAGGGCCTGTCCCAGAAGATCATCAAGGGCGAGGTGCCCGAGACGCTCAAGGACAAGCAGCTCTACACGCTCGACCTCGGTGCCCTGGTGGCCGGTTCGCGTTACCGCGGTGACTTCGAGGAGCGCCTCAAGAAGGTGCTCAAGGAGATCCGCACCCGCGGCGACATCATCCTGTTCATCGACGAGATCCACACCCTGGTCGGCGCCGGCGCCGCCGAGGGCGCGATCGACGCCGCCAGCATCCTCAAGCCCATGCTGGCTCGCGGCGAGCTGCAGACCATCGGCGCGACCACGCTCGACGAGTACCGCAAGCACCTGGAGAAGGACGCCGCGCTCGAGCGCCGTTTCCAGCCGATCCAGGTGGGTGAGCCGTCGCTGGCCCACACCATCGAGATCCTCAAGGGCCTGCGGGACCGCTACGAGGCGCACCACCGGGTGAGCATCACCGACGCCGCGCTCGTGGCCGCCGCGACGCTTGCCGACAGGTACATTTCCGACCGCTTCCTGCCGGACAAGGCGATCGACCTGATCGACGAGGCCGGTGCCCGGATGCGCATCCGCCGGATGACCGCGCCGCCGGACCTGCGTGACTTCGACGAGCGCATCGCCCAGGTGCGCCGCGACAAGGAGTCCGCGATCGACGCGCAGGACTTCGAGCGGGCCGCTCAGCTCCGCGACAAGGAGAAGCAGCTCCTCGGCCAGAAGGCCCAGCGGGAGAAGGAGTGGAAGGCCGGTGACCTGGACGTCGTCAGCGAGGTCGACGACGAGCAGATCGCCGAGGTGCTCGGCAACTGGACCGGCATCCCGGTCTACAAGCTGACCGAGGAGGAGACCTCGCGCCTGCTGCGGATGGAGGACGAGCTGCACAAGCGCGTCATCGGCCAGGAGGACGCGGTCAAGGCGGTCTCGAAGGCGATCCGGCGGACCCGGGCCGGCCTGAAGGACCCGAAGCGCCCGTCCGGCTCATTCATCTTCGCCGGCCCGTCCGGTGTCGGTAAGACCGAGCTGTCCAAGGCGCTCGCCGAGTTCCTGTTCGGCAGCGAGGACGCCCTCATCCAGCTGGACATGTCCGAGTTCCACGACCGCTACACGGTCTCCCGGCTGGTGGGTGCCCCTCCCGGCTACGTCGGCTACGACGAGGGCGGCCAGCTCACCGAGAAGGTGCGTCGCCGGCCGTTCTCGGTGGTCCTCTTCGACGAGATCGAGAAGGCCCACCCGGACGTGTTCAACACGCTCCTCCAGATCCTGGAGGACGGGCGTCTCACCGACGGCCAGGGCCGGATCGTGGACTTCAAGAACACGGTCATCATCCTGACCACCAACCTCGGCACGCGGGACGTCGCCAAGGCGGTCTCCCTGGGCTTCCAGGCCTCGGAGGACTCCGAGTCGAACTACGACCGGATGAAGCAGAAGGTCAACGACGAGCTCAAGCAGCACTTCCGGCCCGAGTTCCTGAACCGGATCGACGACACCATCGTCTTCCACCAGCTGCGCGAGAACGAGATCCTGCAGATCGTGGACATCATGATCCAGCGGATCGAGGGCCAGCTGCGCAACAAGGACATGGGTCTGGAGCTGACCGACAACGCCAAGAAGTACCTGGCGAAGAAGGGCTTCGACCCGGTGCTGGGCGCACGGCCGCTGCGTCGCACGATCCAGCGCGACATCGAGGACAACCTGTCCGAGCGGATCCTCTTCAACGAGCTGACCCCGGGTCAGATCGTGGTGGTGGACTGCGAGGGCGACCCGGAGAACATCGACAAGTCCAAGCTCGTCTTCCGGGGCGCGGACCGGCCGGACGCCGTGCCGGACGCGGTCCCGGCGGATCTCGGCGCCGCCGCCACCGGCGCGGACGACGCCGCCGCGTAAGGCGGGCAACTGTTCCAGGGCGACGGCCCCGGTCGGCGAGAGCCACCGGGGCCGTCGCCTTTCCCGTGCCACCCGTGGGTCAGGGCAGCGGGATCGGGGGGCCGTCGCCGGCCAGTCGGAAGGACTCCGGGCCGACCGGCTCGACCAGCCCGTCGGTGACCAGCCCGGCCAGCGCCCGGGCCCGCTGCACGTCGTCGTGCCAGACCTGGTCCAGCCGCTGGTGCGGCACCGGCCCGGTGGTCTCCCGGAGCACCGCCAGGAGCAGGCCGCGTACCTGCCGGTCGGTGCCGGCGTAGCGCTGCGGGCGGCGGGTCGGACCGTCCGGGGCGGCCTGCCCGGAGGCCCGCCAGGCGCAGCTCGACTCGACCGGACACACCGCGCAACGGGGCGACCGGGCGGTGCAGACGACCGCCCCGAGTTCCATGAAGGCGGCGCTGGCCAGAGCCGCCGCGGCCGGCTCGATCGGCAGCAACTCCTCGGTGGCGACCAGGTCGGCGGGTCGGGTGGTCGGGCCGGCGTCCGGCTCACCGGCGACCGCCCGGCACACCACCCGCCGGACGTTGGTGTCGACCACCGGGTGCCGCTGCCCGTACGCGAACGCGGCCACCGCCCGGGCCGTGTACGTGCCGACGCCGGGCAGCGCCAGCAACTGGTCCAGTCGGTCGGGCACCACGCCGCCGTGCCGCTCCACGACGGCCACCGCGCACTCGCGCAGGCGTACCGCCCGGCGGGGGTAGCCGAGCCGGCCCCACATCCGGATCGCCTCGGCCGGGGTGTCCTCGGCCAGCGCGCGCGGTTCCGGCCAGCGGGCCAGCCACGCCTCCCACGCGGGCACCACGCGGACCACCGGCGTCTGCTGGAGCATGACCTCGCTGACCAGGATCGCCCAGGCGCCGATGCCGGGCTTGCGCCAGGGCAGGTCGCGGGCGTTGCGCTCGTACCACCGGCTGACCTGGGTGGCGAAAGTGGGCTCAGTCATGGCGGTGCCGATGATGTCACGGGCGGGGATCCCGCTGATTGGGCGGGCCGGGTGGGCCGCCGCGGCGGCACTTCGGCGGCGCGGCAGAATGTCCGAATGAACGAGCTCGCGATCACCGTCATCGGCCGGGACCGGCCGGGCATCGTCGCCGACGTCGCGGAGGCCCTCGCCCGGCTCGGCGCGAACCTCACCGACTCGACGATGACCCGGCTGCGCGGCCACTTCGCGATGACGCTGATCTGCGTGGGCCCGGCCGCCGCCGACGTCGAGGCCGCGCTGGCCCCGCTCGCCGCCGACGGGTACCTGCTGGCCACCGTACGCGCGGTCGCCCCGGACAGCGCCAGCGTGCCGGTCGGCGAGCCGTACGTGCTGGCGGTGCACGGCGCGGACCGGATGGGCATCGTCGCGGCGATGACCCGGGTGCTGGCCGACGCCGGCGGCAACGTGACCGACCTGAGCACCCGGCTGACCGGCTCGCTCTACGTGGTGGTCGCCGAGGTGGAGCTGCCGCCGGGCAGCTCGGACGAGGTGGCCGGGCGGCTCACCCGGGCGGCGGCCGAGCTGGGTGTCGGCGTCAGCCTCCGCCCGGCGGACTCGGACCTGCTGTGACCGGCGAGGGGTACGCCGGCCTGGGTGGCTGGACACCGGAGAAGCTGGGTGTCCCGGGCGAGGTCCGTCCGGTGGTCGCCGCCCCGGAGCCGGTGCTGAGCCGGCCCGGTCCGGAGGTCGACCCCACCTCGGACGAGGTGGTGCGGCTGGCCGCCGACCTGGTGGCCACCATGCGTGTCTCGCCGGGCTGTGTGGGGCTGGCGGCGCCGCAGATCGGGGTGAACGCCCAGGTGTTCGCGGTGGACGTGACGGGGCATCCGAAGGCGGTCACCGTGCACGGCACATTCGTGCTGTGCAACGCCCGGGTGGTGGAGGCGAGCCGGTGGAAGGCCGGCCGCGAGGGCTGCATGTCGGTGCCCGACCTGACCGGCGACGTGAAGCGGGCCAGTCGCCTGGTGGTGGAGGGGGCGCTGCCGGGCAGCGGGGAGCCGGTACGGCTGGTGACCGACGGTTTCGAGGCGCGTGCGCTCCAGCACGAGATCGACCACTGCGCCGGGTTGCTCTTCCTCGACCGGGTGGCCGGGGCGCACGCCGTCTACCAGCGGCAGGTCTATCTCTGACCGACCCCGTGGCGTTCCACAGTGGATGCCCGGATCGGGGTGACACGCGGTCACCGGCGCGTCGGACCGGCGCACCGAGCGTCGCGCGGCTACGGTAGGCGCATCATGCGTCTGACGGTCGGCCCCCTGCCCCCCACCGTGTACTGGCGGCGTCGTGCCGTCGTGCTCGGCGCGGGCCTGCTCTTCCTGATTGTCCTGCTCTACTCCTGCACCGGCACGGACCGTAACGCCGGCGGGCCGGGCGGGGGTGACCCGTCGCCGGGCGGCTCCGCCGGGGCGGCCCCGGGCCCCTCCGGCTCGGTGCTGACCCCGCAGACGGCCAGCCCGTCGCCGGCGCCGGATGCCTCGGGTGGTGACACCGGCGCCGACGGTGGTGGCACGAGCAGTGGCGGCGGCACGAGCACCGGGGGCGGGTCGGGCACGGGTGACGGCTCGGGCGACGGCGGCGCGTCCGGGGAGCCGGTCTCCGCCGACGGCGCCTGCACCGACGCCGAGCTTCAGGTGACGCCGGTCGCGGTGCCGGCCGCCGCCCAGCGGGGCACGGTGGTCACGCTGCGCCTCAAGGTCAAGAACGTCTCGAACCGCACGTGCAGCCGGGACGTCGGCGCCGATCTCCAGGAGCTCTACGTCAAGGCGGGCGCGGAGAAGATCTGGTCGTCGGACACCTGCGGCACCGGCAAGGGCTCGGACGTGCAGTCTTTCACGCCGAACTTCGAGCGCGCCTACGAGTTGGGCTGGAACGGGCGGGACACCACCCGCTGCGCCGACGGACTGGCCGCCGGCCCGTACGCCCCGATCGGCACGTACCAGGTCTTCGCCCGGGTCGGCACCAAGATCAGCGAGCCGGTGAAGCTGACCGTCACCGGCTGAGCCGGGTCAGACGTACCGCTCCAGGATGGACGCCTCGGCGAGCCGGGACAGGCCCTCGCGGACGCCCCGGGCGCGGGCGTCGCCCACCCCGTCGACCGCTTGAAGATCCTCCACTGTCGCCCCGAGCAGCCGCTGGAGGCTGCCGAAGTGCACCACCAGCCGGTCGACCACGGCCACGGGCAGCCGGGGCACCTTGGCCAGCAGGCGGAACCCGCGCGGGCTGACCGCCGCGTCGAGCGCGTCCGAGGCGGACGGGTAGCCGATCGCCTTGGCCACCGCCACCAGGTCGATCAGCTCGGTGGCGCTGAGCAGGTCCAGCTCGACGAGCGCCTCGTCGAGCGTGCGTGACTTGCGGCCGACCGGCAGGTAGTCGCGGATGACCAGGGTGCGGTCGGCGTCCACGCCGGCCATCAGCTCGTCGAGCTGGAGCGCCAGCAGCCGGCCGTCGGTGCCCAGCTCCACCACGTAGCCGGCGATCTCGTCGGCGATCCGCCGGACCATCTCCAGCCGCTGCACCACGGCGACCGCGTCGCGGACGGTGACCAGGTCCTCGATCTCCAGCGCGGAGAGCGTGCCGGAGACCTCGTCCAGCCGGAGCTTGTAGCGCTCCAGCGTGGCCAGGGCCTGGTTGGCCCGGGACAGGATCGCCGCGGAGTCGTCGAGCACGTGCCGCTGGCCGTTGACGTAGAGGCTGATGATCCGCATCGACTGGCTGACCGAGATGACCGGGTAGCCGGTCTGCCGGGCCACCCGCTCGGCGGTGCGGTGCCGGGTGCCGGACTCCTCGGTGGGGATGGACGGGTCGGGCATCAGGTGCGCGCCGGCCTGGACGATGCGGGTGCCGTCGCTGGAGAGCACCACGGCGCCGTCCATCTTGCACAGCTCGCGGACCCGGGTGGCGGAGAACTCGACATCCATCGGGAAGCCGCCGGTGCAGATCTGCTCGACCACCTTGTCGTAGCCGAGGACGATCAACGCGCCGGTGCGACCGCGCAGGATCCGCTCCAGGCCGTCGCGGAGCGCGGTGCCCGGTGCCATCAGGGCGAGATTGGCCCGCAGCGGGTCGGCCCCGGCCCCGCCGACGCTGCCGGCGACGCTCACGCTGATGGCGCGGGTGGGGCTGCCGCTCACGGCGCCGGTGCGGGCCTGCGGCGTCGCCGTTGCGGGCTTGGTGGCATCGCGGTCGATCGGCACGGGCACAGTCTACGGACTGCGGTGCGGTGGGTGCTCTCGTGGTTACTGTGATGTGTCGTGAGGTCGGGCGCGACGGGTCGCCTGCGGGCGGCGTGACCTGTCCGGAATCGTCCGGCCGCGCCCGGCACGTGACTACCCACTGTCACTCCGCGGATGCTCGGGCGGCGGCTTGGAGCGCCGCGCGCACGTCCGTGACCTCGATCACCCGCATCTGCTCGGGGGCCATGCCGCCGCTGCCGGGGCCGGCGCCGGGCGGCACCAGGGCCAGTCGGAAGCCCAGCCGGGCGGCCTCGGCCAGCCGCCGGGACACCGCGCCGACCCGGCGCACCTCACCGGTGAGCCCGACCTCGCCGATGGCGACCAGGTGCGGGTTGAGCGCGAGGTTGAGCCCGCCGGACGCCACCGCGAGCGCCACCGCCAGGTCGGCGGCCGGCTCGACCACCCGGATGCCGCCGACGGTGGCGGCGAAGACCTCGCGGTCGTGCAGCGTCAGCCGCTCGGTGCGCCGCTGGAGCACCGCCAGCACCATGGCCAGCCGGGCGCCGTCGAGACCGGAGACGGTACGCCGTGGCGAACCGGCGACCGTGGCCCCGATCAGCGCCTGCACCTCGGTGACCAGCGCCCGCCGGCCCTCCATGGCCACCGTGACGCAGGTGCCCGGCACCGGCTCGGAATAGCGGGTCAGGAACAGGCCGGACGGGTCGGCCAGGC
Organism: Micromonospora sp. RP3T; assembly: GCF_003027925.1. Taxonomy (GTDB): domain Bacteria; phylum Actinomycetota; class Actinomycetes; order Mycobacteriales; family Micromonosporaceae; genus Micromonospora. The sequence continues at coordinate 49,979 of NZ_PYPS01000042.1, read as the reverse complement.
TGCTGATGCCGCCCTCGTGCATCTCGAAGCAGCCCACCTCGTCGGCGGCCCCGAACCGGTTCTTCACGCCGCGCACCATTCGCAGCGAGGAGTGCTTGTCGCCCTCGAAGTGGAGCACCACGTCCACCAGGTGCTCCAGCACCCGGGGGCCGGCCACCTGGCCGTCCTTGGTGACGTGCCCGACCAGGACGGTGGCGATGCCGCGCTCCTTGGCCACCGCGACCACCGCCGCGGTGACGGCGCGCACCTGCGTCACGCCACCGGGCACGCCCTCGGTGCCGGTGGTGGAGATGGTCTGCACCGAGTCGAGCACCAGCAGGCCCGGCTTGACCGCGTCGAGGTGGCCGAGCACCGCCGCCAGGTCGCTCTCGGCGGCCAGGTAGAGCTGGTCGTGCAGGGTGCCCATCCGCTCGGCCCGCAACCGCACCTGGCTGACCGACTCCTCGCCGCTGACCACCAGCGACGGGCTGCCCGCGCCGGCCGCCCACTGCTGGGCGACGTCGAGCAGCAGCGTCGACTTGCCGACGCCCGGCTCACCGGCCAGCAGCACCACCGCGCCGGGCACCAGCCCGCCGCCGAGCACCCGGTCGAGCTCGCTGACGCCGGTGGGCCGGGCCCGGGCCGGCGCGGCGCTGATGGTGGCGATCGGGCGGGCCGGCTCGGCCGGCATCCGGGAACTGACCACCCGACCGGAGACCAGCGGGCCGGTGACCGTGGACTCGACCACCGAGCCCCACTCGCCGCACTCGGGGCACCGGCCCATCCACTTGGGCGGCTGGTGGCCGCAGGCGTCGCACTCGTAGGCCGGGCGGGGTTCGCGGGCGGCGGCGCGACCGCGGCCGGCGCCGGCGCGGGACGGGGTCGATCGGGGCGTGGTCACCACCGGACGCTATCCGGCCGGTACGACGAACGCCCACCGCCGAGACGACGACACCGCCGCGTGGCGCTGGCCACCGCGGCGGTGTCGGACGGAACGGGGGTACGGCGTCAGCCGTGGCTGCCGCCCTCGGTGCCACCCTCTTCGGCGGCGTGCTCGCGCGGGTTGACGATCTGGGACGGCTGCGCCGGCGGGGTCAGCGGGACACCGATCGGTGCCGGCGTCTTGATCACCTTGCCGCCGCCGAAGTCGAAGGTCAGGTTGACCTGCTGGCCGACGAGGAGCTTCTGGTTCAGGCCGACGAGCTGGAGGAACTGCGGGTTGCCGCTGTTGAGCTGCGCGTAGCCGAGCGCCGGGATCTCGATCCGGGCCGGCTGGCCGGCGGGCGCCGACGCGCTCTCCGACGGCGACGCGCTTCCCGACGGGGACCCGCTCTCCGACGGCGACCCGCTGGGCGACGCGGACGGTGAGGCGGGCACCTCCAGCGACTGGCTGGGGGAGGCGCTCGGGTCGGTGGCGGTGGGCGACGCCGACGCCGGCTCGGTCGGCGAGCCGGTCGGGGTGGCCGCGCCGTTGGAGCCGGCCGCGCCGGTCAGCAGGATCTCCCGGGCGCTGTCGGTGGTGACGGTCACCGTCACCGGGGCCTCGCTGTCGTTGTAGATCACGACGTTCAGCGGGGCGGTCGCGCCGGCCTGGTAGCCCTCCGGGCCGGGGAACTGCACGTAGAGCCCGCGCACCTTGTAGAGGTTGTCGGAGGTCTGGACGTTGACGCCCTGGACCGACGGGATCTTGTTGGCGGTCTCGGCGATCTGACCGGCGCCGCACCCGGACAGCAGCAGGCTCGCCGCCGCCGCCGAGCCGGCCAGCAGCAGGGCCGGTCGCCGGGAACCCCTGATCGAGCGCGTCACGTCGGTCCTCCTCGTCACGATCCCCGCCCGGTCGACCCCCGGGCACGGGGTGGCCATACCCGCGCAGACCGCGCTCCAGGGTAGTTGGAGCTGATCGAGGCCCGCACGCGGACCCGGCAATGCCACCCTCGGCGGCGACGGCTCAGACCACCCGGCCGTTCGCCACCAGCAGCACCACATCGATGAGCGCCACCACCAGCACCGACCGGAAGGCGGCCACCGGTCGGCCACCGGCGGCGGTCGCGGTGCGCCCGGCGTACCAACCGAGGGCCGGCACCGCGACGGCGGCGGCCACCGCCGACAGGCCGGTCCACGACGGCGGTCCGGGCGGGCCGAACACCAGCGCGACGGTGGCGGCGAGGAGCAGCCCGGCGGCGGCCAGCCGGCTGCCCGTGGGGCCCAGTCGGTGGGGCAGCCCGCGCACCCCGGTGCGGGCGTCGTCGGCCAGGTCGGGCAGCACGTTCGCGAAGTGCGCCCCGGCGCCCAGCAGCGCGGCGGCGGCCACCAGCCAGGCCGGCGGCGCGGGCGAGCCGGGCCGGGCCAGCACCACGAACGCGGGCAGTGCGCCGAACGAGACCGCGTAGGGCAGCACCGACACCGCCGTCGACTTCAGCGGCTTGTTGTAGAGCAGCGCGGAGACCAGCCCCAGCGTGGCGCAGGCCGCGGCGGCCGGGCCGCCGGTCAGCGCCAGCAACGGGGTGGCGACGGCGGCCACCGCGGCGGCCCGGGCCAGCGTCGGCCGGGCGACCGCGCCGGTGGTCACCGGTTTGTCGGTACGCCCCACCGCGGCGTCCCGGTCGGCGTCGATCAGGTCGTTGCTCCAGCCGACGGCGAGCTGGCTGGCCAGCACCGTCAGCGCCACCGTGACCACGCCGGCGGCGGAGTGCCCGACGCCGGCGGCGAGCAGCGCGGCGACCACGACGACCGCCGCGGCCGGCTCCGGATGGCTCGCTCTGACCAGCCCTAACACCCGCGTCGACATAAGGGAAGTCTGGTCGTTACCGGGTAGTCGTGCCACGCTCGGTCCATGCCCGACGCGTCGCCGGTGTCCAGCCCGCACCGGGCGCTGTCCCCGAACGACCCCCGACAGTACGACGACCTGGCCGGCGAGTGGTGGCGACCCGACGGCGCCTTCGCCATGCTGCACTGGTTGGCCCGCGCCCGTGCCGCCCTGGTGCCGCCGGCGTCCACCCGGGACGACCTGCTGGTCGACCTCGGCTGCGGGGCCGGGCTGCTGGCGCCGCACCTGGCCGGCAAGGGCTACCGGCACGTCGGGGTGGACCTGACCCGCTCCGCGCTCGACCAGGCCGCCACGCACGGCGTGACGGTGCTCCAGGGCGACGCCACCGCCGTGCCGCTGGCCGACGGCTGCGCCGCCGTGGTCTCCGCCGGTGAGCTGTTGGAGCACGTGCCGGACTGGCGGCGGGCGGTGGCCGAGGCGTGCCGGTTGCTGCGGCCCGGCGGCCTGCTGGTGCTGGACACGCTCAACGACACGCTGCTGGCCCGGCTGGTCGCGGTGGAGTTGGGCGAGCGGTTGCCGACCGTGCCGCGCGGCATCCACGACCACCGGCTGTTCGTGGACGCCCGCGCGCTGGTCACCGAGTGTGCCCGGCACGGCGTGTCGTTGCGCCTGCGCGGGGTCCGGCCGCAGCTGGGCGGCACGCTGGCCTGGTTGCTGCGCCGGTGGCGGGGTGGCGACCGTCCGGTGCGGACGGAGCCGCGCATCGTGCCGACGCGGTCGACGGCGGTGCTCTACCAGGGCAGTGGCCGCCGGGGCGGATAGCGGAGGTCACCGGGGGTAAGGGACGCCGAGAAGGGGGCGACATGACCGTGTACGCGCTGGAGGCGGCCCGCCGGTTGGCGCCGCGACTGGCCGCCCGCGCGGCCGGGCACGACCGGGACGGCTCGTTCCCGGTGGACGACTTCGCCGACCTTCGCCAGGCCGGCCTGTTCGGCCTGATGGTCCCGCGTGAGCTGGGCGGGCAGGGCGCGACCTTCGCCGAGTACGCCGCCGTCGCCACCGAGCTGGCCCGGGGCAACGGCGCCACCGCGCTGGTGTTCAACATGCACGCCTCGGTCACCGGGGCGTTGGGCGCGGTGACCGAGGAGCTGGCCGAGGCGCTCGGCGTGCCGGAGGAGGCGCTGGCCGCCCGCGACCGGCTGTTGCGCGCGGCGGCCGACGGCGCGTGGTACGCGGTGGCGATGAGCGAGCGCGGCGCGGGCGCGCGGCTGTCCCAGCTCAGCACCGTATACGAACCGGTCGACGGCGGCTGGCACGTCAAGGGCAGCAAGACGTTCTGCTCCGGCGCCGGCCACCCGGACGGCTACCTGGTGGCCGCGCGCAGCGCCACCGACCAGTCGGTGGTCTCTCAGTTCCTGGTGCCGGCCGGGGAGGGGATCACGGTCGAGCCGACCTGGGACTCGCTCGGCATGCGCGCCACCTCCTCGCACGACCTGCACCTGGACGTGACCGTCCCGGCCGACCGGCTGCTCGGCGGCGTGGAGGGGTTGGCGCTGGTGGTGGCCCAGCTCATGCCGCACTGGCTGGTGGCCAGCTACGCCGCCGTCTACGTCGGGGTGGCCCGGGCGGCGATCGACGCCGCCGCCGAGCACCTGAACACCCGCGGCCTGGCCGGGCTGCCGGCGGTCCGGGCCCGGCTGGGCCGGGCGGACGCGGCCACCGCCGCCGCCGAGCTGGTGGTCGCCGAGGCGGCCCGCCGGGTCGACGAGGAACCCGGCTCCGCCGAGACGAACCGCTGGGTGTGGCGGGCCAAGCTGCTGGCCGGCACCACCGCCGCGGAGGTGGCGGCGTCCATGCTGGAGGCGGCCGGCACGTCGGCGACCCGCCGCGGTCATCCGTTGGAGCGCCTCTACCGGGACGCCCGGTGCGGTTCGCTGCACCCGGCCACCTCCGACGTGTGCGCCGACTGGCTCGGCATCGCCGCGCTCGGCGGCGACCCGGACCGGGACAGCACGGTCCCTCGTTGGTAAGCCGGAGTTCGACGGGCCGCAGGACTGAGCGAAGCTGAGGTGGGGACGTGGGCGTACCGGTGATCGCGGGTCTGGGCATGGCGCTGCCGCCGGGCGCCGCGCAGGACGAGCTGTGGACGGGTTTCTTCGAGAAGCACTTCTCGGGCACCACGCGGGTGCTGGCCGAGAAGATCTTCGCCAACTCCGGGGTGACCCGGCGGCAGGCGGCGGTGAATCCGCTGCTGGAGGACGTCTCGGAGTGGCCGACCGAGCGTCGGATGCGCCGCTACCAGGTCGAGGCGTTGCCGCTCGGGAAGGAGGCGGTCAGCCGCGCGCTCACCGCCGCCGGCCTGGACGCCGGCGACATCGGGCTGTTCGTGGTCTGCTCCTGCACCGGTTACGCGACGCCCGGCCTGGACATCCTGCTGGCCCGTGACCTCGGCATGGCCCCGGACACCCAGCGGATGTTCGTCGGCCACATGGGTTGCTACGCGGCGCTGCCCGGGCTCGGCGCGGCGAGCGACTTCGTCACCGCCCGGGGGCGGCCGGCGCTGCTGCTCTGCGCGGAGCTGACCAGCCTGCACATCCAGCCGCCGGGTGCCCGGGTGGACACCCAGCAGATCGTCTCGCACGCGCTGTTCTCGGACGCCGCGGTCGCCGCCGTGGTGGTTCCGGGCGGCCCGGGGTACGCGTTGCGCGAGGTCACCTCCGTCACCGACACCTCCACCGCCGACCACATGACCTGGGACGTCACCGACACCGGTTTCCGGATGGGGCTGTCGCCGAAGGTGCCGAAGGTGCTGTCCCGGTTCGTCGGTGACCTGGTGGACGACCTGTTGGCCCGGCACGGCTGCGACCGGTCCGGGGTGGACGGCTGGGCGGTGCATCCGGGCGGCCCCCGGATCCTCAACGTGGTGGAGCGTGAGCTGGAGCTGCCGCCGACGGCGCTGGCGGCGTCCCGGGAGACGCTTGCCGAGCACGGCAACTGTTCGTCCCCGACGGTGCTGCTGATCCTGGACCGGCTGAGCCGCCTGCCGTCGCCGCCGCGCCGGGTGGTGATGCTCGCGTTCGGGCCGGGGCTGACGCTCTACGCGGCCCTGCTGGAGCGCGCGGGCTGACGGTTCGCCGTGGCGTCGATACGCTGCCGGCATGGCCTCGGAGGAGCGGATCCGGCGGGCAGTGCTGGTGGGCCTGACCGTGTTGGCGTTGGCGGTCGGCGCGTGGTGGTGGCGGTCGGCGGCGCCGTGGTTGGGCACGACGGTCGGTTCCTCCACCGACGACCTCGCCCGGTCCCGGGTGGATCTCGGCGTGGGGGCCGGGTCGACACCGCCCGAGCGGCCGTCACCCCGCTCCCGGATGGTGGCCGAGGTCGATCCCCGCACCGGTGAGGTCCGTTGGCCGGTGGTGGTCGACGGGGAGCCCGACGGCGGGACGCACCAGGGGAACGTGTCGCACGTGGTGTGGCGGGAGACGTCGCGGCTGATGCCGGGTGACCCGCCGGTCGTGCGGCAGGCGAACCCGTCGCCGGGTGACGAGTACCGGCTATCGGTGGGCTGCGGCGGTGACGGCGCCGTGTCGATGCGGGTGGCCGGTGCGGGCGCCGACGGCGTCGAGCGCGTACTGAGCTGCGGCGGGCAGGTGAACGTCGCGTTCCTGGACGGCACGGGCGCGCCGGTGTGGGTGCGGTTCGCCGCGCTGCGGGGCGAGGTGGAGCTGAACGCCCGGCTGGAGGCGCTCTACTGAGCCGCTGAGCCGGGTTCAGCCGGTCAACCGGGCCAGGTCGGCCTGGTAGTCCGCCGCCGGCCCCAGCTCCGGCACCATCCGGACCAGCGTGCCCCGCCGGTCCACGAGCAGCGCGGCGGCGGTGCCCGGCCGGGCGGAGAGATGCAGGTAGGAGCGCAGGCCGCCGGCCGGGTCGCCGAGCGGGCGTACGCCGGTCGCGGTGGCGGGCCCGGCGCTGCGGCCCTCGGTCACGGTGACCACGGTGACGCCGGCGGGCGCGGTGGCCGCCGCCGTGCCGACCTGCTCGGCGCAGGCGCAGGCGTCGACCAGGATGATCATGGCGGGGAGCAGGCTGCGCAGTGGCACCGGCGTGTTGTCGGCGCCGACCAGGTCGAGCGCGGGCAGCGGGCCGATCGCCGCGGGGGTGGACCGGGGCAGCACGGTGGGCGCGCCGGGGGAGCGGTGCGGCCGTGGCCAGGTGACGGCGGCCAGGCCGGCGAGCGTGATCGACACCGAGGCCAGCAGCGCCAGCAGGGGAAGCATGAACCGGGCGGGGCGCCCGGCGGGGCGCGGGGCGCGGCGCAGCTCGCGGCGGATCTGCCGGGCCTCGTCGTCGAGTGCCGAGGCGTCGTCGGGCACGACGATGCGACCCCACTCCGGTGGCAGCCCCGGCAGTCCGTCCGCCGGCCCCTGGCCGTCAGCGTCAGGCACGCCCATCGGACCCCCAGGAACGTCTCGGCGAGCGGACGTCACGTCCACTACCAGCGTCCCGCACCGGGGGCCGTACCGCCACACCTGGGCGCGGGTGGAGTTACGGAGCTACCATGGAAGGAGCGCATTGCCCTAGATCTGATCGCTCCGGTCATCACCCGTACCGGGTAGTTATTTGTTCGTCACGGAGCGTGGCTAAACCATCGTCTTGGCCTCCTGTCAAGCCGAAGAAATACCTCTCACAGGGCCCCTGAGCTGCGCCAACGATCAGGACAGCGGTGAGACATCGGTGCCTGAGCGTGTTACCCTAGACACAGCGAAAGGGGTTTCGAACCTATGGTTTTCAGTGTCGGCGAGACCGTTGTTTACCCCCACCACGGGGCCGCACTCATCGAGGCAATCGAGACTCGGGTCATCAAGGGCGAGCCCAGGGAGTACCTCGTCCTGAGGGTCGCGCAGGGTGACCTGACGGTCCGGGTGCCCGCCGAGAACGCCGAGATCGTGGGTGTGCGCGAGGTGGTCGGCGAAGAGGGCCTGGGCAAGGTCTTCGACGTGCTCCGTGCTCCGCACACCGAGGAGCCCACCAACTGGTCGCGGCGTTACAAGGCAAATCTGGAGAAGCTGGCCTCCGGCAACCCGCTGAAGGTGGCCGAGGTCGTCCGCGACCTGTGGCGCCGGGAGCGGGAGCGGGGCCTGTCGGCGGGCGAGAAGCGCATGCTCGCCAAGGCCCGTGACATCCTCGTGGGTGAGGTCGCGCTGGCCGAGAAGAGCACGAAGGACGAGGCGGAGTCGCTGCTCGACAAGGTGCTGACCGAAGCCTGATCCGCACCGCTGCCTCTACCCGCAGCACCATGAACGAAACCGAGGACCGCGACGTGACCGCGCAGCTCAATCCGCGCGGTGACGTCGCGGTCCTCGTTCCTGCGGCCGGTGCCGGCGTACGCCTCGGTCCGGGCGCTCCCAAGGCGCTCCGGGCGCTCGGCGGCGAGCCGCTGCTGGTGCACGCCGTCCGCCGGATCGCCGCCGCGCCGTCGGTGCACACGATCGTGGTGGCCGCGCCGGCCGCCGACGTCGAATCGGTGCGGGCGCTGCTGGCCCCGGTGGCGCCGGTGACCGTGGTGCCGGGCGGCGCCGAACGCCAGGCTTCCGTCGCGGCGGCGCTCGCCGCCGTGCCGGCCGGGCCGGAGATCGTCCTGGTCCATGACGCGGCCCGGGCGCTCACCCCGCCCGAGCTGGTCGAGTCGGTGGCCGCGGCGGTCCGTGGCGGGCACGACGCGGTGATCCCGGTGCTGCCGGTGGTCGACACGATCAAGGAGGTCGACGCCGTCGAGCGGGTGCTCGGCACCGTCGACCGGGCCGTCCTGCGCGCGGTGCAGACGCCGCAGGGCTTCCGCCGGCCGGTGCTGACCGCCGCGCACCGGGCGGCAGGTGATCCGCTCACCGACGACGCCGGCCTGGTGGAGAAGCAGGGCGTCGCGGTCTTCTGCGTGCCCGGCTCCGAGCTGGCCCTGAAGATCACCCGCCCGTTCGACCTGACCCTGGCCGAACACCTCCTGACCACCGGCGCCTGACCGGCGACCTCCGGAGTTGACCAGGGGGTTCGCGTCGCCGTCCGGTCCGACGGTGACCCGTACTCCTTGATCACGGCGTACGCGTACGCTCGGCGTCATGATCGTTCCTCGGGTGGCCGTCGGCACCGACGTGCACGCGTTCGCGGCCGGTCGGCCCTGCTGGGTCGCGGGCCTGCACTGGCCGGGGCAGGACGGCCTGGCCGGCCACTCGGACGCCGACGTGGTGGCGCACGCCGCCTGCAACGCGTTGCTCTCCGCCGCCGGCCTCGGCGACCTGGGCGCCAACTTCGGCGTCGGCCAGCCGGAGTGGGCCGGCGCCTCCGGGGTGGCGCTGCTGACCGAGAGCGCGTGCCGGGTACGGGCGGCCGGCTTCGTGATCGGCAACGTGTCGGTGCAGGTGGTCGGCAACCGGCCCCGGATCGGTTCGCGTCGGGACGAGGCGCAGCGGGTGCTCTCCGAGGCGGTCGGCGCGCCGGTCACCGTGTCCGCGGCGACCACCGACGGCCTGGGCTTCACCGGGCGCGGCGAAGGGCTGGCCGGCATCGCGGTGGCGCTGGTGTACGAGGCGCCGCCGGCCTGACCCGTTCCGGGTCGCCGGGTGACGGCGGTTACGCTCGCCGGGATGCCGAGTGACGCCGCCCCCGACCAGTCCGCCGCCGACGGCTACCTGCAACGCGCCCACCTCCTCGCCGAGCTGGGCCGCTACGACGAGGGGATCGGCGAACTCGCCGCGCTGATCGCGGCGGAGCCCGCGCACCTCGCCGCGCTGACCATGCTGGCCCGGATGCAGCTCGCCGCCGGTCGTCCCGCCGAGGCGCTGACGGTGGCCGAGGCGGCGGTCGCCGCCGCGCCGGGGAACGCGCCGGCGCTTGTCGCACGCGGGTTCGCGCTGCTCGACCTGGAGCGTTGGAAGGCCGCCGCGGGCACCGCTGACGAACTCCTGGCGCTGGGCCCGACCGACGCGTACGCGCAGCGCAGCGCCGCCGCCATCCTGTCCGCCTCGCGCAACGGGCAGCCGGCGCTGGACGCGGCCTGGCGGGGCGTCGAGCTGACGCCGGACGAGCCGGAGGCGCACCTCGTGCTCGGCCTGGTAGCGGTTCGGCTGGAGCTGTTCGACCTGGCCGAGCGGGCCTACCGGGAGGCGTTGCGGCTGGACCCGGAGCTGGCCGGCGCGGGGCGGGACCCGGGCGTGGCCCGGCTGGAGCGACGGCGCTACGCGGAGACACTGGAGCACCTGACCGAGGTGGCCGACATCGCCCCGCCCGGCCCCGATCCGGTGCGTGCCGTCGACGCGGGCGTACGCCGGCTCGTGCTGTCCGCCGCCGGCTGGTCGCTGGCCGCCACCGTGCTGGTCGCCGTGCTGGGACCGACCGCGCCGGTCGCGTCCCGGCTGCTCGCGGTGCTGGCGGCGGTCGGGGTGGGGCTGCTGGCCTGGCGGCCGGTGAGCCGGCTGCCCGGCGTGCGGGATGCGATGTCCCGGGGTCTGGCGCCGGCCGTCTACGCGGGGGCCGCCGCGCCGGTGCTGCTGGTGGTCTACGCGTTGGTCGGCGGCCCGTGGCCGCTGGTGGGCGCCGTCACGGCCTCGGTGGTCGCCGGATTCGCCCTGCTCAACCGGGGGTAGGAAAGTCGCATGCTGACTGTCAACGCCTACGCGGCGACGTCCGCGACCGACCCGCTCACGCCGACCACCATCGAGCGGCGGGACCTCGGCCCGGACGACGTCCTCATCGACATCAAGTTCGCCGGCATCTGCCACTCCGACATCCACACCGCGCGCAGCGAATGGGGACCGACCACCTACCCGATCGTGGTCGGTCACGAGATCGCCGGCGTGGTGCGGGAGGTCGGCTCCGCGGTGACGAAGTTCGCCGTCGGCGACCGGGTCGGGGTCGGCTGCATGGTCGACTCCTGCCGGGAGTGCGACAACTGCCGCAAGGGTCTGGAGCAGTACTGCCTCAAGGGCAACATCGGCACGTACGGGGCGGTCGGCCGGGACGGCCAGCCGACCCAGGGCGGCTACGCGCAGGCCATCGTGGTCACCGAGGACTTCGTGCTGCGCATCCCGGACGGCATCGAGCTGGACGCCGCCGCGCCGCTGCTCTGCGCCGGCATCACCACCTATTCGCCGCTGCGGCACTGGAACGCCGGGCCGGGCAAGCGGGTGGCCGTGATCGGCATGGGCGGCCTGGGCCACATGGCCGTCAAGCTGGCGCACGCCATGGGCGCCGAGGTGACAGTGCTGTCCCAGTCGCTGAAGAAGCGGGAGGACGGGCTGCGGCTCGGCGCCGACCACTACTACGCCACCTCGGACGAGGGGACGTTCACGGAGCTGGCCGGCTCGTTCGACCTGATCGTCAACACGGTCAGCGCGGCCATCGACATGGACGCCTACCTCGGGCTGCTGGCCGTGGACGGGACGCTGGTCAACGTGGGCGCGCCGGAGGACCCGCTGTCGGTGCGCGCGTTCTCGCTGATCCCGGCCCGGCGGTCGTTCGCCGGCTCGATGATCGGCGGCATCGCGGAGACCCAGGAGATGCTCGACTTCTGCGCCGAGCACGGGCTGGGCGCCGAGATCGAGGTGATCCCGGCCGAGAAGATCAACGAGGCGTACGAGCGGGTGCTCGCGTCCGACGTGCGCTACCGCTTCGTCATCGACACCTCGACGCTCTGACGACCTGCCGAAGAAGGGGCCGCGCCCGGCGCGGCCCCTTCTTCGCGTACGTCAGGGCTTGCGCGCCCAGGTCCAGGCGTAGCCGTCGTCCTCACAGGCGGTGCCCGCGTCGCAGAGGTCCAGCGGGCGGAACGTGTCCACCATGACCGCCAGCTCGTCGAAGAAGTCCGCCCCGATCGACCGCTCGGCGGCGCCCGGCTGCGGGCCGTGGGTGAAGCCGGACGGGTGCAGCGAGATCGAGCCCTGCTCGATGCCGGAGCCGCGCCGGGCCTCGTAGTTGCCGCCGGTGTAGAACAGCATCTCGTCCGAGTCGACGTTGTGGTGGTTGTACGGCACCGGGATGGCGGCCGGGTGGTAGTCGACCTTGCGCGGCACGAACGAGCAGATCACGAAGTTCGGGCCCTGGAACGTCTGGTGCACCGGCGGCGGCTGGTGGATCCGCCCGGTGATCGGCTCGAAGTCGTGGATGGAGAACGCCCACGGGTACAGGTGCCCGTCCCAGCCGACCACGTCGAACGGGTGGTTCGCGTAGACGTACCTCGTCCAACCGCGCCGGTGCTTGACCAGCACCTCCACCTCCTCGCCGTCGACCAGCAGCGGGGTGTCCGGGCCCCGGACGTCGCGCTCGCAGTAGGGCGAGTGCTCCAGGAACTGCCCGCGTACGGAGAGGTAGCGCTTGGGTGGGCCGATGTGGCCGGACGCCTCGACGGCGAGCAGCCGGGTCGGCTCGTCGCCGGTCGGCACCAGGCGGTGGATGGTCGAGGTGGGGATGACGACGTAGTCGCCGGCCACCGCGTCGAGCACGCCGAACGGCGACTCCACCCGCATCGAGCCGGACTCCAGGTAGAGGCAGTGGTCGCCGGTGGCGTCGCGGAACAGCGGCGACGGCCGGTCGGCCAGCACGTACGCGATCCGGACGTCGTCGTTGGCGAGCAGGTAACGCCGGCCGAGCACCGGGTCCGCGCCACCGCCGTCGAGCTTGTGGGTGCGCAGGTGACGCGGCTTGAGCGGCAGGTTCGGCACCCGGGTGACGGTCGGCGGGGCGAACTCCTCGGCGGCGAGGATCGCGGTCGGCGCGTGCCGGTGGTAGAGCAGCGACGAGTCGGCGGAGAAGCCCTCCTGACCGACCAGCTCCTCGGCGTAGAGCGTGCCGTCGGGCTGCCGGAACTGGGTGTGGCGCTTGCGGGGCACCTCGCCCACGCTGCGGTAGTACGGCATGTCGCCTCCGTTATGTCCCGTTGGCCGGCCGGTGGCGTCCGATAATCGGACGCTGTTGTCCGTTCCTCGTAGCGTCCCGTACATTCTTCTCTCGTGTCAACGCAGGTGCCCCGCCTCCTCGCCGGCCTGGTCGACGACGCCGCGGTCTTTCCGCCCGGCAACGCCGCGCTGCCCGACGCGGTGACCGCGCACCGCCGGCACCGCGACGCCTGGTACGCCGGCCTGGTCGGCCCACTGCTGCTGCCCGCCTCGGAGATCGAGGACGGCGCGCTGCACGGCCGGGTGGACCCGTCCGAAGGCTTCGTCATCGGGCTGATCGGCGACACCGGCCTCGACCGGCTGCCCGCCGCGCTCGCCGCCCTGACGCCGGACGGCGTCACCGCCCGGCAGGTCGAGGCGCCGGTCGCCAAGCGGGGCGAGGACCCGCAGCCCGGCCTCGCCGAGCTGGTCGCGCTCGCCGGGCGGCTCGACGCCACCGCCGTCTACGCGGAGATCCCACTGACCTTCGGGCTGATGGGGGCGCTGGACGCGCTCGCCGAGGCGCGGGCCGGCGGACTGCCGGTGGCGGCCAAGTTCCGGACCGGCGGGTTGGCCGCCGAGCTGTTCCCGACCCCGGTCGAGCTGGCCGCCGTCATCTGCGCCTGCCGGGACCGCGACCTGCCGTTCAAGCTCACCGCCGGGCTGCACCACGCGATCCGGCACCGCGACCCGGAGACCGGCTTCACCCACCACGGTTTCGTCAACGTGCTGGCCGCCACGCTGGCCGCGGTCGACGGCGCCGACGTGGACGGCGTGGCCGAGATGCTGGCCGTCACCGACGTGGTGCGCGTGGTCGAGGCGGCCCGGAGCCGGCGCGAGGCGCAACGCCCGCTCTGGGTCGGGTACGGGTCGTGCAGCATCTCCGAACCACTTACCGATCTGATCCGGCTGGGGCTGGTGAACGGAGGCTACGAATCGTGAGCTGGGTACCGGGGGCGGCGGGTTCGCCGTACGGAGTGACGAACCTGCCGTACGGAGTGTTCCGGCACGGCGACCGCGAGCCGCGCGTCGGCGTCCGCATCGGCGACCTCGTGCTGGACCTGGCCGGCGCGGAGGCCGCCGGTCTGGTGCTGGCCGGCGGCGCGCTGGGCCGGCAGACGCTCAACGCGTTCCTGGCGCTCGGCCGGCCGCAGTGGACCGCCGTCCGGGAACGCGTCATCGAGCTGCTCACCGATCCGGCGCACCGGCCGGCGGTGGAGCCGCTGCTGGTGCCGGTGGGCGAGATCGAGCTGGTGCTGCCGTTCGAGGTCGCGGACTACGTCGATTTCTACTCCTCGGAGTACCACGCCTCGAACGTCGGCCAGATCTTCCGGCCCGGTCAGCCGCCGCTGCTGCCGAACTGGAAGCACGTGCCGATCGGCTACCACGGCCGGGCCGGCACGGTGGTCGTCTCCGGCACGCCCGTGGTCCGCCCCACCGGGCAGCGCGCCAGCGCTCAGGGCCCCACCACCGGCGCCTCCGTACGCCTCGACATCGAGGCCGAGGTCGGCTTCGTGGTCGGCGTGCCGAGCCGGCTCGGCGACCCGGTCCCGGTGGCCGACTTCGCCGACCACGTCTTCGGCGTGGTGCTTGTCAACGACTGGTCGGCCCGGGACATCCAGGCCTGGGAGTACCAACCCCTCGGCCCGTTCCTGGGCAAGTCGTTCGCCACCTCGGTCGCCGGCTGGGTCACGCCGCTGGACGCGCTGGCCGACGCGTTCGTGCCCGCGCCCGACCAGGACCCGCCGGTGCAGGCGTACCTCCGCGACACCCCGCACCTCGGGCTGGACCTGACGCTGTCGGTGGAGTGGAACGGCGAGCGGGTGGCCGAGCCGCCGTTCGCCACCATGTACTGGACGCCGGCCCAGCAGCTCGCGCACCTCACCGTCAACGGGGCGTCGCTGCGCACCGGCGACCTCTACGCCTCCGGCACCGTGTCCGGGCCGGAACGCGGCCAGGTCGGCTCGTTCCTGGAACTCACCTGGGGCGGGTCCGAGCCGGTGAAGTTCGCCGACGGCAGCCAGCGGACGTTCCTGGAGGACGGTGACACCGTGACGATCACCGCCACCGCGCCCGGACCGGACGGCACCACGATCGCGCTCGGCGAGGTCACCGGGACGGTCCTCCCGGCCCGCTGAGAGCCGGCTTTCCGAGCCCACGGCCCCGGTCGCACCCACTGTGCGACCGGGGCCGTTTCCTCGCGCGTTGATCGACGCGGATCGGGTGCGCCCCGGGCGGTGCCGGCCCTGGGCGGTGCCGGTCCGGGCGCATCCAGCAGGAAACACAGGAAGGACCGAGCATGACCGAGCTGATCGGTGCCGTGTGGCGCACCAGCAGCCGTTCCAACGACCAGGGCCTCTGCGTCGAGGTGGCCACGAACGTGGTGGCCGCGCACGGCGTGGTGGGCGTACGCGACTCCAAGGACCCGACCGGTCCGACGCTCGCGGTGAGCCCGCCGGGGTGGAGCGCGTTCGTCACGGCGTTGCGACGCGACGCCTTCCGCGACTGATCGATCCGGGCGACCCCGGTGTCCCGCCGTGGGGGCACCGGCGGCGGAAATGTCACGGTGGGGCTCCCCCACATCGGTGACGGCCCGTACCGTGGACGACACGGGAGGTGCCATGTCGACGGTGACCGTTTCCGCCTTCATCGAGGCGCAGGACGCCGACCTCTGGCGCCTGCTCACCGACCTCCCGGCGCGCGCCGACTGGCTCTCCGCGGTCGGCGCGGTCGAGGTGCTCACCGCCGGTGCGTTCGGGCCGGGCACCACCTGGCGGGAGACCCGCCTCCGGCCGGACGGCGGGGCCGAGCCGGAGGAGTTCGAGGTGGTCGAGGCCGTCCCCCCGCGCCGCCTGGTGCTCGGCTCACCCGGGTCCGGCGTCGACTACCGGATCACCTTCACGTTGCGGACCGTCGAGCGGCGGCGGCGCGGCTGCACCGAGGTCACCGTCGAGCAGGAGGCGGTGCCGAACCGGCCGTACGGCAAGGTGCTGGCGCTGATCCTCGGCGGCCTGGCCGCCCGGGCGGTGGACAGCGCGCTCCGGCGTGACCTGGCCGACCTGGCGCTGGCCGCCGGTCCCGCCCACTCCACCGAGGCGGCCTGAGCCCCCGCATCGCGCCCGGGCACGCTCGTGGTCGCCCCGGCGGCCACGGCACGGGCTGACCTTCCCGCCGTGAGCCGGGCGACCGGATCGCGGCCCGGCCCCGGCCGGTAGGGTGCCGGGGCGGAGGTGGCGGATGGCGAAGGCCGGCAGGCGGCGGGCCGTGGTGGCGCTGGTGGCGGTGCTGGCCGTCGCGGCGTCGGTCGCCGTGGTCGCCCGGGTGCTGGCGCCGGCCGAGGTCGAGACCGTGGCCCGGGACCCGTACCCGGAGGCGCCCGCACCGACCGTCGGGGTGATCGGGCGGCTGCCGGTGGCGCCGCTGGTCGTGGACGGCCGGCTCCGCGTCTACGCCGGCACCCGCCAGGTGTACGCGGACCAGCCGGTCACCGGCCGGCACCGGGTGACCCCGTTCTGGTCCTACCGCCGGTGGCCGGCGACGCTGGTCGGGGTGCTCGCCGAGGGCACCACGGTGGTCAGCCGCTGGTCCGACGGGAAGCTGGTGGCGCTGGACGCGCGTACCGGTCGGGTGGCCTGGCGGGCCGACGGCCCGGTGCCGGGGTCGGTGCCGGAGCCCCGCCGCACGTTCGCGGCCACGGTCTGGGATCCGGCCGGCCTGCACGTCGCCCGCACCGCGGACGGCCGCGACGTGCTGCTCGCCGCCGGTCCGGGCGCGGTCGGCGGATACGCGCTGGCCGACGGCCGCCGGCTCTGGCGTGCCGATGTCGGCCGAGGCTGCCGCACCGACGTGGGCAGCACCGCGAGCGGTGACCTGGTCGGGGTGGACAACTGCGCGGGACCGGCCACGGTCGAGCTGCGGGACGCGGGGACCGGCACGGTACGGACCCGCTGGCGGCCACCGGACGCACCGGGCCAACTCGTGGTCACGCCGGTCGGCTGCCGCGACGGGCACTCCGGCTGTCGTGGCCTGCGTACCGCCGGGCCGGGCGGCGAGCAGAGCCGGGGCTGGCTGGTGACGGATCCCGGCGAGCCGGTGGCCGCGCCGGGCCTGGACGCCCCCGGCTCGGTGCTGGACGGCGAGCGGGTGGTGGACACGTCCGGCGGCGTGGTGGTCGGGCGGTCCCCCCGCACCGGCGAGGAGCTGTGGCGCCGGGCCGACGTCCACCCGGCCCTGGTGCTCGCGCAGGAGCCGGGCCGGGTGCATCTGCTGACCGACCGGCGGGAACTTGTCACGCTGGACCCGCTCACCGGCGCGTCCCGGTCGGAGTTCGTGCTGGACGTCGGGCGGGACGGGATCGGGTGGCGACCGGGCCGGGCGTACGCGGTGGACGGCTACGTGGCGGTGGAACGGGTGCGGGAGCATGCCACCGAGACCGACGACGACCAGGGCTGGTTCCTGATGGCCGAGCCGGTGCTGCTCGCCGCCACCTGAGCGGCCGGCGCTTGCCGGTGAGAAGGGGCCCCTTCTCGACGCCAGGCGTTAAGCAGGGGCCCCTCCTTGCACGTCAGGCGAGGGCGGCCTCGGCGGCGGCCAGGAACGCGTCGTTCTCGGCCGGGGTGCCGATGGTGACGCGGACCCCGTCGCCGGGGAACGGCCGCACGATCACGCCGCGCGCCTCGCACGCCTTGCCGAACTCGATCGCCCGGTCGCCCAGCGGCAGCCAGACGAAGTTGGCCTGGCTGTCCGGCACGTCCGGCACGAACTTGCGCAGCGCCTCGGTGACCCGGTCCCGCTCGGCCACCACCAGCGCGCAGCGCCGCCGCACCTCGTCGGCCTGGGCGAGCGCGGCCAGCGCGCCGGCCTGGGCGGCCATGCTGGTGGAGAACGGGGTGACCACCTTGCGGACGGCGGCGGCCACGGCCGGCGCGGCCACCAGCCAACCGATCCGCAGGCCGGCCAGGCCCCACGCCTTGGACAGCGTGCGCAGCACCGCCACGTTCGGCCGGTCCAGGTAGCTCAGGCCGTCCGGCACCTCGGCGTCGGTGACGAACTCCCGGTACGCCTCGTCGATCACCACGAGCACGTCGTCCGGCACCGTGTCGAGGAAACGGTCCAGCTCGGCCTTGCGCACCGCCGTACCGGTGGGGTTGTTCGGGTTGCAGACCAGGATCATCCGGGTCCGGTCGGTCACCGCCGCCGCCATCGCCGCGAGGTCGTGCCCGTGGCCGGCGTCGTTCGGCACCCGCACGCTGGTCGCGCCGCTGGTCGCCGCGATGATCGGGTACGCCTCGAACGAGCGCCACGAGTAGAGCAGCTCGTCACCGGGCAGGCAGGTGGCCCGGACCAGGTGCTCGGCCAGCGCCACCGAACCGCAGCCGGTGGCGATCCGGTCGGCGTCCACGCCGTAGCGCTCGGCGAGCGCCTGGCGCAGCGCGACCACGCCCATGTCCGGGTAGCGGTGCGAGCCGGCGACCGCCTCGGTGACCGCCTCCACCACGCCGGGCAGCGGGCCGTACGGCACCTCGTTGCTGGCCAGCTTGATCGCCTCGGCCAGGCCCAGCTCCCGGGCCAGGTCGGCGGGGCTGCGGCCGGGCACGTAGTTGGGCAGCGCGTCCAGATCGACGCGGGTGAGCCGCAGCGGAGGCTGGTGACGTCCGGTCTCGGTCATGGGGTGTCTCCCGGGGGGTCGGCGCGGTCGCGCGGGGCGGTACGGGGGTCGGGCCGGTTGCGGGGGAGTTGGACCACCACGGTCTGCGCCCGCTTGTCGTGCAGCGCCTGGCGCAGCGGCTGGTCGAACAGGGGCGAGACGGCGTCGACGAACTGGAGCAGCAGGCCCAGCCCGCAGCAGTACCAGAGCAGCGTGGGCAGGCCCATCGTGCTCCACCGCCGGGTCGCCCGGCCGAAGCCGAGCGGCTGGTCCGCGTCGATCGGCAGCGCGCGTACGCCGGCCACCCGCTTGCCGAACGTCTGCCCGCGCGCCGCCATCGACGGCACCTCGTACGCGAACCAGAGCGCGGTGGCGATCAGCAGGATGGCGACCTGCAACCCGCCGGCCTGGTCGTCGATCTGGGGCAGCCCCTCGGTGGAGGTGTCGCCGTTCAACGCCCGACGCATCGTCTCCCGCAGGTAGGGCTCGATCGCCTCGAAGTAGCGGTAGACGAACCACCCGTTCACCACCACGTTGAGCAGGAACACCACGCCCAGGTCGATGAGGCGGGCGACCAGCCGGGCACCGTACGAGGCGAGCGGCAGTCCGTGCGGACGCGGCACCGGCGGCCGGCCCGGCCACTGCGGGTACGGCCACCCCGGCGGCGGCCCCTGCTGCCCGGGGTGGCCGGGGTGCGCCTGGCCGGCCTGGCCGGGTTGCCCCGGCTGTCCCGGCCACGGTCCGGTCTGGCCGGGTTGACCCGGCTGCCCGGGCCAGGGGCCCGCCTGGCCCGGCTGCCCGGGCTGTCCCCAGCCGGGGCCGGGGTGACCCGACGGGACCGGCCCGGCCGGCTGACCGGTGCGGCCACCCGGCGCGCCGGACGTCGGCCGGTCGGGGGCGGGGCCGGCGGCCGGCGTCGTGGCGGCCGGTTCGGGCTCGGCGGGCGGTGGACCGTCGGGCGGGGTGACGTCGACCGGGATCGGCGCACCGATCCAGCCCTCCCCGTCCCACCAGCGGCGGGTCTCCGGTTCGGCGGGGTCGACGTACCAGCCGGGTTCCAGACTCACGGACATGCCTCGCTGCACTCGTTCACGGTCACGGTGCAACCTTAACGACGACCGTGCCGGCGGCCTTGTCGTGCAGGCACTGCTGCCAGGGCTTGTCCCAGAGCTGCCAGAGGCCGTCGAGGTAGTTGAGGAACGGCACCAGCGAGGCGGCGACGAACTCGACCAGGTAGCGCTTGCCGAGCATGCCGCGGGTCAGCGCCGCGTCGGGCCGGGCCGGAACGATCCGCAGCTTCATCACCTTCTTGCCGAGCGTCTGCCCGGTCCGGCGGGCGTACTCCACGTGGTAGAGCCAGTAGAAGACCAGCAGCAGGAGGAACAGCCCCAGCTCGGCCAGGAGCACCGGCAGGAGGAAGTCGCCGAAGATCATCAACGGGTCGGGCTCGGCCACGGTGCCGTCCGGGCCGGGCGCCGGCATCCGGTCGATCATGCGGAGGACGAGCCAGATGAAGACCGGCGCGAAGAGCACCATCGCCACCGCGGTGGCGACCGCCGTGTCGATCAGCCAGGCCACCAGCCGCTCGCCGAACCCGGCCAGCGGCTGGCCGTTCGGGGCCAGGGCCGGTGGCACGGGCGCGGCGTGCGGGGCGTACCCGGGTGGGGGCGGCGGGTAGCCGGGGAGCGGCGGGTACGTCTGCGGGATGGGCTGTGCGGGCACCGCCGGGCCGCTGGGCGGCGCGAAGCCGCCGCCCACGGGCGGGGGCCCGGCGGGCGGCGGCGTCGTGTTCGGGGGAGGCTGGGTCACGCGGACAGTGTCACAGATTGCCGCGCTTCTCCTGCTCCCGCTCGATCGCCTCGAACAGGGCCTTGAAGTTGCCCTTGCCGAAGCCGAGGGAGCCGTGCCGCTCGATCAGCTCGAAGAAGACGGTGGGGCGGTCCTGCACCGGCTTGGTGAAGATCTGGAGCAGGTAGCCGTCCTCGTCCCGGTCCACCAGGATCTTGCGGGACTGGAGCTCCTCGATCGGCACCCGCACGTTGCCGATGCGGGCGCGCAGCTCCGGGTCCTGGTAGTAGGAGTCCGGGGTGTCCAGGAACTCGACGCCGGCCGCCCGCATGGCGTCCACGCTGGCCAGGATGTCGTTGGTGGCCACCGCGACGTGCTGGGCGCCGGGGCCCTGGTAGAACTCCAGGTACTCGTCGATCTGCGACTTCTTGCGGGCCACCGCCGGCTCGTTGAGCGGGAACTTCACCTTGCGGGTGCCGCTGGCCACCACCTTGCTCATCAGCGCGGAGTAGTCGGTGGCGATGTCGTCGCCGATGAACTCGGCCATGTTGCTGAAGCCCATGACCCGCTTGTAGAACTCGACCCACTCGTCCATCCGGCCCAGCTCCACGTTGCCGACCACGTGGTCGACGGCCTGGAAGAAGCGCTTCGGCTGGAGGCCGGCGTCGATCATCGGCTGGCGGTCCACGATCGGGGCGCGGGCCACGAAGCCGGGCAGGAACGGCCCGGTGTAGCGGGACCGGTCGACGAGCGTGTGCCGGGTGTCGCCGTACGCGCCGATGGCCGCCATCCGGACGGTGCCGTGCTCGTCGCTGACGTCGTGCGGCTCCAGCAGGCCGGTCGCGCCCTGCGCGGTGGCGTGCGCGTACGCGGCGTCCACGTCCGGCACCTCCAGCGCGATGTCGGAGATGCCGTCGCTGTGCTTCGCCACGTGCGCCTCGCCGTCGGCGCCCGGACGCACCACGCCGGTCAGCACGAACCGGGCCGAACCGCTGGTCAGCACGTACTGCGCGTGGTCCCGGTAGCCCTGCTCCGGCCCCCGGTACGCCACACAGGTCATGCCGTAGGCGGTGGAGTAGTAGTGCGCCGCCTGCTTGGCGTTGCCGACCAGGAAGTGCAGGTGGTCGAGGCCCTTGACCGGGAACGGGTCCCGGCTGATGTCGTGGTTGACGGCGCCGACGAGCACGTCGGCGTCGACCTCCTCGGTCAACTGGGGTCGGTCGATCGCCTGGGTCATGGTTGCCTCCCTCGCGTACCGGCCGGCCTCGTGGGCCGCCGTGGATGTGCTTCCGGCGAGCATCTCCGGATGTCCGGGAGCTGGGCAATAGTTGGCGGTTTTCCTGGTCAGGTTGCGCATTCGGTATCGTCAACTACCGTGAACACTGGTCAGGATGTGCAGCTCGACGAGTTGGACGCGCGCTTGATCGAACTGCTCGCCGAGGAGCCCCGGATCGGGGTGCTGGAGTGCTCCCGGCGGCTCGGCGTGGCCCGGGGCACCGTGCAGGCCCGGCTCGACAAGCTGGTCGGCCGGGGCGTGGTGGGCGGCTTCGGGCCGGAGATCTCCCCGGCCGCGATCGGGTTCGGGGTGACCAGCTTCGTCACCCTGGAGATCAGCCAGCGGCACGGCCACGATCAGGTCACCGCGCACCTGGCCGCCATCCCGGAGGTGCTGGAGGCGCACACCATCACCGGCTCCAGCGACCTGCTCTGCCGCATCGTGGCCCGGTCGAACACCGACCTCCAGCGGGTCATCGACCAGATCGTCGACTCGGCGGCCATCCGGCGGGCCTCCACCATCATCGCGTTGGCCGAGCAGATCCCCTACCGCACGCTCCCGCTGGTCCGCTCCGCGGCCCAGCGGGAAGGAAGGGCCCCCGCTTAACGCCTCCGGTAGAGGCGGGGCCCCCTCTTAACACCTCGGGCCGGGCAAGAAGCGGCGCGACACGCCCCGCACGGAGCCCGGGGAACGGTGATCGTCGCTACCGTGTCCGGTGTGAGGGGCCTAGGCATACGCGGCTGGTTGCTGCTCGGGCTCATCACCGTGGTCGTGCTCGCCGCCACCGGCGTCTGGAACCCCTTCCCCCGCCTCTGGGACTGGGTCGACCGGAGCAAGCCGATCTCCGAGCCGGACGTGGTCTGGCAGCAACGCGTCGGCGGCACCCCGCGCAGCGTCACCATCGCCGGTGACACCGTGATCGTCGAGCAGCGCACCCGGATCGAGGCCCGCAAGCTCGCCGACGGCAGCCAGCTCTGGGAGCGCAAGGCCGACTGGTCGGCGGTGGCCGGCAGCGGCCGGGAGTCGGTCGTCGCCGTGGGCAAGCTGCTCGACAAGGGGTACGAGGTCCTCGACCCGACCACCGGCGTGACCCGCCGACGCGACGAGCGCGCGATCGCCGTCTGGACGTACCGCAACCTGCTGCTCGACGCGTACTGCGTGCAGGCCACCGACTGCACGCTGCGGGCCTGGGACCCGCGCGGCACCGCGCCGCTGTGGAGCGCGTTCCTGCCCGGCGTGCACAGCGGGGTGCTCGCCGACAACCCGGAGCTGCTCGGCACCCGCCGGCTGGGCGCGACCCGCATCGACGGCGGGGTGGCCGGGCCGGAGTCGGTCCCGCCGCTGCTCGGCTTCCCGGTCGACGGCCGGGTGCACGTGGTGGACACCGCCACCGGGCGGGTGCTCCAGAACGTGCAACCCGGTCGGGAGGAGCGGCTCGCGGTGGTCGGCGGCCGGCTGCTCCGGGCCGCGGCCACCTCCCGCGACGGGAGCTGCTACTTCGTCGTCACCGCCGTCGACCCGGCCACCGGCCAGCAGGTGTGGCGACGGGCCGGCATCAACCTGCGTACCGCGGACGCCGCCGGCTGCGTGCAGCGGGAGGACCCGCAGGGTGCCCGCAACGTGCTCATCGGGGTGGCCCCGGACGGCCGGGAGGCGGTGCTCGACGGCTACGACGGCCGGCTGCTCCAGGTGGGCGCGGAGGGCGAGAAGCTGCTCGCCGTCGACGACCGGTACGCGGTGGTGCGCAGCGCCGACAAGGACTCGCTGCTCGGCCGCGAGCTGTCCGCCGACCGGACCCGGTGGACCCGGCCGGCCGGCCAGAAGAGCGGCGCGGCGCTCACCCCGTACGCCGTGGTGATCACGGAGGAGAAACCGTCCCGGCTGGTCGCGGTCGAGCCGCGCGGCGGTCGGGTGCTGGCCGAGCTGCGCACGTCGGCGAACGCCCTGGCGGTCGGCCCGAACGGCATGATCGTCGGGGAGGGGCGGGAGATCGGGTACGTCCGCTGGGGCACCGGAGGCACCGGAGCGCCGCCGGCCGACCAGGGTGCCGTGCCGGTGCCCGACCCGGGCGACACCTGGCGGCCCCCGGGCGGCCGGGGCGACTGCGGGCCGAAGAAGGAACTCTGCGCCGACGGGAAGTGACGTCGGGTGAGATCGGCGTCCCAGGACCCCACCGGCGGGTGTCACCGATCGACCGCTCTGCCCTAGGCTTTTCGGTCATGAGCAGTGCCGCCGCCTTCTCGTACGCGCCCCTCCTGCCGACCGGTCCCGACCAGACGGAATATCGCCTGGTCACCGACGAGGGCGTGGACGTCGTCAACGGCCCGGGTGGTCGCCGCTTCCTCACCGTGGAGCCGGCCGCGCTGACCGCGTTGACCGCCGAGGCCATGCACGACATCGCCCACTACCTGCGCCCGGCCCACCTGGCCCAGCTCCGGTCGATCATCGACGACCCGGCAGCCTCGCCGAACGACCGGTTCGTCGCGCTCGACCTGCTGCGCAACGCCAACATCGCGGCCGGTGGCGTGCTGCCGATGTGCCAGGACACCGGCACCGCGATCGTGATGGGCAAGCGCGGCCGGCACGTGCTCACCGACGGCACCGACGCGGAGGCGATCTCGCGCGGCGTCTACCAGGCGTACACGAAGCTGAACCTGCGTTACTCGCAGCTCGCGCCGCTGACCATGTGGGACGAGCGGAACACCGGCAGCAACCTGCCGGCCCAGGTGGAGCTGTACGCCGAGGACCCGGACGGCCATCCGGACGCGTACAAGTTCCTGTTCATGGCCAAGGGTGGGGGCTCGGCCAACAAGTCCTACCTCTACCAGGAGACCAAGGCGCTGTTGAATCCGACGCGGATGATGCAGTTCCTGGAGGAGAAGCTGAGGCTGATCGGCACCGCCGCCTGCCCGCCCTACCACCTGGCCGTCGTCATCGGCGGCACCTCCGCGGAGTACGCGTTGAAGACCGCCAAGTACGCCTCCGCGAAATACCTGGACGCGCTGCCGACGCAGGGTTCGATGAGCGCCCACGGTTTCCGCGACCTGGAGCTGGAGGCGGAGGTGCTGGAGCTGACCCGCAACTTCGGCATCGGCGCGCAGTTCGGCGGGCGCTACTTCTGCCACGACGTGCGGGTGGTCCGGCTGCCCCGGCACGGCGCGTCCTGCCCGGTCGCCATCGCGGTCTCCTGCTCCGCCGACCGGCAGGCGGTTGCCAAGATCACCCCGTCGGGCGTGTGGCTGGAGCGCCTCGAAACCGACCCGGCCCGCTACCTTCCCGACGTCACCGACGAGACGCTGGATACCGAGACCGTCGTCCGCGTCGACCTGAACCGGCCGATGGACGAGATCCGCGCCGAGCTGTCGAAGTATCCGGTCAAGACGCGCCTGTCCCTGACCGGCCCGCTGGTCGTCGCGCGGGACATCGCGCACGCGAAGATCGCTGAGCGGCTGGACGCGGGCGAGCCGATGCCGCAATATCTGCGCGACCACGCGGTCTACTACGCCGGCCCGGCCAAGACCCCCGAGGGTTACGCCTCCGGCTCGTTCGGCCCCACCACGGCCGGCCGGATGGACGCCTACGTGGAGAAGTTCCAAGCGGCCGGCGGCTCGATGGTGATGCTGGCCAAGGGCAACCGGTCCGCCCAGGTCACCCGCTCCTGCCATACCCACGGCGGGTTCTACCTCGGCTCGATCGGCGGCCCGGCGGCCCGGCTGGCCCAGGACTGCATCAAGCACGTCGAGGTGCTCGAATACCCGGAGCTGGGCATGGAGGCGGTCTGGCGGATCGAGGTGGAGGACTTCCCGGCCTTCATCGTGGTCGACGACAAGGGCAACGACTTCTTCGCCGAGGTCACCAAGCCGGTGCTCACCGTCGGCCGTCGCTGACGCCGCTGCGCGCGGCCCGGTTCCACCTTCCGACATCGGTGCGCTCGCCCGGCCTCGCGACCGGACGGGCGCACCGCCCCCGTCGGATGTCGTCACCGACAACCGCGACGAGTCTGTCCGGCGGCGCTGTCGATCCGCTATCAGATCACTATCGTCTCGCCGCGTCATGCGGTTACCAGCGGGTTACGCTGCAGTAAGTGCACAAAAGGGCGTACGGGGGCGGCGCATGCGGTTCGGGATCCTGGGACCACTGCGGGTAGGCGGGGGCGAAGCCACCGTCACCGCAGGTCGGGACCGGACCGTGCTCGCCCTCCTGCTGCTGCGCGCCGGTCGTGTGGTGCCGTTCGACGAGCTGATCGACGCCGTCTGGGAGGACCGTCCGCCGGCGACCGCCCGGGCCCAGCTGCAGATCTGCGTGTCGCGACTGCGGCAGCGCCTCGCGGTGCTGGGGTTGCCGCCGGACGTCATCGTCACCGATCCGGCCGGCTACGGCATCCGGGTCGCACCGGACGACCTCGACGCCGACATCTTCGGCCGGGCGGTGGACGCCGCGCGGGCCGCGGTCGCCGCCGGCCAGTCCGAGGAGGCGCGTCGCCACTACCGGGCCGCGTTGGCCCTGTGGCGAGGGCCGGCGCTCAGCGGCATTCCCAGCCGGAGCGTACGCCGACGGGCGCTGGCCCTCGACGAGCAGCGACTGGCGGCGTTGGAGGAACGCGTCGAGATCGAGCTGCGCCTACGGCCGGCGACCGACCTGGTCGACGAGTTGGTCGAGAGCGTCGAGCGGAACCCGCTGCGGGAGCGGCTGCGCGGCCAGCTCATGCGGGCCCTCGCCGCGGTGGGCCGGCAGGCCGACGCGCTCGCCGTCTACCGCGAGGGCCGCCGGCTGTACGCCGAGGAGCTGGGCATCGAGCCCGGCCCGGAGTTGCAGGACCTGCACCAGCGGGTGCTCGCCGGTGACCTGGCCCTGGGGGTCGCGGAGCACCGGTCCGCCGTGCCGGTCCGTTCGCTGCCGCGCGCGATAAGCGACTTCACCGGCCGTCAGCAGACCGTGGTGCGGCTGGTGAAGGAGATCGAGGAGGACCGGGTCCGGGTCCAGCTCATCGACGGCATGGCCGGCAGCGGCAAGACCACGCTGGCGGTGCACGTGGCTGCGGCCCTCGGTGACCGCTACCCGGACGCGCATCTCTTCGTCGACCTGCACGGGCACAGCGAGCGCATGCCGTTGACCCCCTCGGCGGCGGTGGCGGTCCTGCTGCGCCAGCTCGGGGTGCCGCCGGAGCGGATGCCGCTGGACCTGGCCGACCGGTTGACGCTGTGGCGGACCGAGCTGGCCGGCCGCCGCGCGCTCGTGGTGCTCGACAACGCGGCCGACAGCGCGCAGGTCACGCCGCTGTTGCCGAACGGCCCGGACTGCCTGGTGCTCATCACGAGCCGCCGCCGACTGGTCGGGTTGGACGAGGGGCGCCCGTCGTCCCTGCCCGTGCTCGACCCGGAGGAGGCGGTGGAGCTGCTCGTCCGGATCGTCGGCCGGGACCGGGTCGCCGCCGAACCGGAGGCGGCCGCCGAGGTGGCGCGGCGCTGCGGGCACCTGCCGCTGGCGCTGCGGCTGGCGGCGGCCCGGCTGGCGCACCGGCCCCGCTGGCGGGTCGCGGACCTGGCCGAACGGCTGGCCACCAGTCGGGACACGCTGTCCGAGCTGGCCGCCGGGGAGCGTTCCGTCGGGCAGGCGTTCGCGCTCTCCTACGCCCAGGTGTCGCCCACGGCGCAGCGGATGCTGCGGCTGCTCGGTCTGCCGCCGGGTGGTGGGTTCGACAACCGGGTGGCCGCCGCATTGGCCGACATCCCGCTGGCGGAGGCGCAGGATCTGCTCGACGAGCTGGTGGACGCGCACCTGGTGGAGGAGGCCGACCCGGGCCGCTACCGGCTGCACGACCTGATCCGCGAGTACGCCCGGACGCTGCTCGCCGAGGCGGGCCGGGCCGGGGAGCGCCGGGCGGCCCTGGAACGGCTGCTGGACCATCATCTCGACGTGGCTTCGGCGATCGCCCGGACGATCGAGTCGGCGGGCAGCCTGCGGTCCCTGCCCGCCCACCCGCCGCGCCGGCCCGACCTGGTCGACGCCACGCTGCCGCAGGGCCGGGCCTGGTTCGACGAGCACGTGGCGCTGTTGACCGCGCTGGTCCAGCTCGCCGAGGCGGAGGGCTTCCGGCGGCACTGCTGGCAGCTTGCCCGGGCGTGCTGGCGGGCCAACTTCGACAGTGGACACCTGGACGACCTGTTGGAGACGCACACCGTCGGCCTGCGCGCGGCCGAGGCGCTCGGTGACGAGGCGGCGGTGGGCACCATCTACAACTACCTGTCCTCGGTCTACTACCGGCAGGCCCGGTTTCCCGAGGCCATCCGGTTGATGCGGCGGGCCCTGGAGATCCGCCGGCGGCTCGGGCTCCGCGACGAGATGCGGGTGTCGCTGTGGAACCTCGGGGTGTCCTACTCGGCGAACGGGGATCACCAGCAGGGGATGGAGTGCCTCGACAGCGCGATGCAGATGATTCGCGGCGCCGACCACACGGCGGAGCTGGCCAACCTGATCAACAACGTGGCGTACGCGTTGCTGTCGGCCGGCCGGCACGCCGAGGCGCTGCGGCTCAGCCGCTCCCACCTGGTGCTGGCGCGGCAGAACGGGGACTTCCGGCAGTTGGCGAACGCGGTCGCGCACACCGGCATGATCCGGCACCGGATGGGTCACCTGGAGCCGGCCCAACGACTGCTGCGGGTCGCCCTGCGACTCAAGAAGAAGTACGTCGGCCGGTACGGCGAGGCGGAGGTGCTCAACGAGATGGGCGCCCTCCAGCGGCGGGTCGGCCGGCCCGAACGGGCGGCCGACCTGCACCGGGAGGCGCTGGTGGTGGTGACCGACTCCGGCGACCGGATCGGTCAGTGCGCCTCGCGCAACCTGCTCGCCCAGGCGCTGCTCGACCAGGGTGACGTGGCCAGCGCGCTCGACCTGCACCGCCGGGTGCTCGCCGACGCGACCCGGCTCGGGGCCCGTTACGAGCAGGCCCGTGCGTTGGACGGCATGGCCCGGTGCCTGCGCGACACGGATGCCGGGCAGGCCCGCCGCTACGCCGGCCGGGCGCTGGTGTTGTTCCGGCAGATCGAGTCCCCGGGCCGGCGGGCGACCGAGGAGCTGTTGGCCGAGCTGGGCTGAGGCCGGCGTCGCTTTCCCTGCGTACCGGCCGGCGGCGCGGCAGGATGGTACGCGTGACGACTCCAGAGGCGACCGGTTACCGGATCGAACGTGACTCGATGGGCGAGGTGGAGGTGCCCGCCGAGGCGCTGTGGCGGGCGCAGACCCAGCGCGCGGTGCAGAACTTCCCGATCTCGGGGCGCGGGCTCGAACCGGCCCAGATCAAGGCGTTGGCCCAGATCAAGGGGGCGGCTGCCCAGGTCAACGGCGAGTTGGGCGTGATCGACGCGGACGTGGCCGAGGCGATCGCCACGGCCGCCGCGCACGTCGCCGCCGGGGGCTACGACGACCAGTTCCCGGTGGACGTGTTCCAGACCGGTTCCGGCACGTCGTCCAACATGAACACCAACGAGGTGATCGCGTCGCTGGCGAGCCGCGAGCTGGGCCGCGACGTGCACCCGAACGACCACGTGAACGCGTCGCAGTCCAGCAACGACGTGTTCCCGACCTCGATCCACCTGGCCGCCACCCAGTTCGTGGTGGAGGATCTGCTCCCGTCCCTGACGCAGCTCGCGATGGCGTTGGAGGCGAAGGCGGCCGAGTTCGAGACCGTGGTGAAGGCGGGCCGGACGCACCTGATGGACGCCACGCCGGTGACGCTCGGGCAGGAGTTCGGCGGGTACGCCGCGCAGGTCCGCTACGGCGTCGAGCGGCTGGAGTCGGCGCTGCCCCGGCTGGGCGAGCTGCCGCTCGGCGGCACCGCGGTGGGCACCGGCATCAACACCCCGCTCGGGTTCGCGGGCAAGGTGATCGGGCGGCTGCGGGACTCGACCGGCCTGCCGCTGTCCGAGGCGCGCAACCACTTCGAGGCGCAGGGCGCGCGGGACGCGCTGGTGGAGACGTCCGGGCAGCTCCGCACCGTCGCGGTCGGCCTTTACAAGATCGCCAACGACGTACGCTGGATGGGTTCCGGCCCCCGCGCGGGCCTGCGCGAGCTGCGCATCCCCGACCTCCAGCCCGGCTCGTCGATCATGCCGGGCAAGGTCAACCCGGTGGTGGCCGAGGCGATGCGGCAGGTCTGCGCGCAGGTGATCGGCAACGACGCGGCGGTGGCCTTCGCCGGCTCGCAGGGCGACTTCGAGCTGAACGTGATGCTCCCGGTGATGGGCCGCAACCTGCTGGAGTCGATCAAGCTGATCGCCGCGTCCAGCCGGCTCTTCGCCGAGCGCCTGGTGGCCGGCCTGGTCGCGGACGCCGAGGTCTGCCTGGCGTACGCGGAGGGCTCGCCGTCGATCGTCACCCCGCTGAACCGCCATCTCGGGTACGACGAGGCCGCCTCGATCGCCAAGGAGGCGCTGGCCAAGCAGGTCTCCATCCGCGAGGTGGTGATCTCGCGCGGGCACGTCGACTCGGGCAAGCTCACCGAGACCCAGTTGGACGAGGCGCTGGACCTGCTCCGGATGACGCATCCCTGAGGTCAGGGCATGGCCCGGCGTCGTGCCCAGCCGAGGAAGCGGGCGAACAGGGCGGCCGGGTCGAGCCGTTCGGCCGGGTGCAGCCGGTGCAGGTCGGCGGTCGCCTCGTGGAGCACGCCGCAGAGATAGACGCTGAGCCCGACCGGGTCGCCCGCGCACTCGTCGAGCAGGGTGAGGCGCGCGTCGGCGCACGGCCAGGGCGTGCCGCACGTCCGACAGAGCCAGAGCGGGCGTAGCGGCAGGTGGGGCCGGTCAGGGAGGGGTATGTGCGGTCCCTTTCGAGCTGAGTCGTTCGTGACATCGCCGCCCCGGGCTGGTGTGGGAACCGCCCGGCCGGTGGAGCGGACGGTCCTACCGCGACGCCGCACTTGGGAGATCTCGTGCCGATTACCCGTATGGCTTACATGGCTCGGCTCGTCGTTTGCCGAACGAAGGGGCCTCACCACAGCCATAAGCTTAGAGACCTTTAGTACCTAAGGCAATGTTGGTCTTGAAGGCGTGTATTGCTCATGATCCGATGGAGGTGCCGAACGAAGGAAACCTCCCATGCCCATACCGAGCGCCGGCTACCGAGAGGTTGCCGAAGACCTGGCCACCCGGATCAAAAGCGGGGAATACCCGCGAGGTGAGCGGCTGCCCACCTACAAGGAACTCGCCGATCTCTACAGCGTGAGCGTCACCACCGTGCAGCGGGCGATCATCATCCTTCAGGACCGGGGCCTCGTTGTGGGCTTGCAGGGTCGTGGCCTGTGGGTCGCGGAGGCGCTGCCGAGCTGACGCGGTGACCACAGATCTTGGTACGAAACGGCCCTCGGAGGGGCGCAATTCTTCCAAGATCTACCGCAACACCAGCCGGGCCACCGCGGCGGTAATTGCCTCGCCCCGGGCGACGGGTCGGCGGGATGATCCGAGCGTGTCTGACGACGACGGGGTGTTGCGGGAGACCGGCCGGCTGACGCTGCGCCGGTTCACCATGGCCGACGTGGACCGACTGGTCGCGCTGGACGCCGACCCGGAGGTCATGCGGTTCCTCACCAACGGTGTGCCCACGCCGGCCGCGACGATCCGCGACGAGGTGCTGCCCCGGCTGCTCGCGCAGTACGACAGGCATCCCGGGCTGGGCCGGTGGGCCGCGCTCGACCGGTTCACCGGTGAGTTCCTCGGCTGGCTGGCGCTCGACCCGTCCGACGACGGCGGTGAGGCGGAGCTGGGCTACCGGTTGCGCCGTGCGGTGTGGGGGCACGGGCTGGCCACCGAGGGCGCGCGGGCGCTGGTGCGGCACGCGTTCGACACGGTCGGCGTGCGGCGGGTGTGGGCGCAGACCATGGCGGTGAACGACAGGTCCCGCGCGGTGATGACCCGCGCCGGGTTGCGCTACGCCCGCACGTTCCACCTCGACTTCGACGACCCGATTCCGGGTACGGAGCACGGCGAGGTGGAGTACGAGCTGCTCCGGGCGGACTGGCCCGCGATCCGTCAGGAGTGGGACGCCGCCCTGCGGGCCCGGTAGGCGCTGACCGCGGCCCGGTTGCCGCAGCCGGCGTCGCAGAACCGGCGGGACCGGTTCTTCGACAGGTCGACGAGCACGTTGTCGCAGTCGGGGTGGTCGCAGCGACGCAGCCGGGTCAGCTCGCCGGAGCGGACCAGGTCGGCCACGGCCATCGCGGCCTCGACCGCCATCCGGGTGGCCAGCGGCGCGTCGAGAGGCACGGCGTGCAGATGGTACGGCTCGTCGTCGTGCCGGATGAGCTGCGGCAGGGCGTGCGACTCGCGGAGCAGCCCGTTGACGATCTCCACCACCTCGTCGGTGTCGGCGTACCAGATCCGGCGCAGCCGGGGCCGCAGCGTGCGGACCTGGCGCAGTTCCGCCTCGGTGTGCTCGTGCCGGCCGCTCCACCCGTACGCGGTGAAGAACGCGTCGAGCGCGTTGACGTCCGGCAGGTCCTCCCGGCCCGGGCCGGTGGTGTTCACCAGTGCGGCGGCGGCCACCAGCCCGCACTCGGTGTCATGAGCGAAAAGCAACTTGACTCCTGTCGGACGGCACCCCTAACGTCATCAGCGTAACGCTTCTTCACTCATGACCGGGGGAATGTCGATGCGCGAACGGTCCGGCACCGGGCTCGGCCTGGCCCTGCTCTCCGCGCTCACGTTCGCCACCTCGGGCACGTTCGCCCGGCCGCTGATCACCGGTGAGTGGTCGGCGGTCGCCGTGGTGATCGCCCGGGTCGGCATCGCCGCGCTGGTGCTGGCCGTGCCCGCCCTGCTGGTGCTGCGCGGTCGCTGGCCGGTGCTGCGCCGCAACGCGCTCACCGTGGTGCTGTTCGGGCTGCTCGGGGTGGCCCTGGCCCAGGCGTGCTTCTTCAACGCGGTCCGGTACCTCCCGGTCGGCGTGGCGCTGCTGCTGGAATACCTCGGCATCGTGCTGGTGGTCGGTTGGATGTGGCTGGTCCACGGCCAGCGACCCCGGGTGCTGACCGTGGCGGGTTCGCTCACCGCGCTGGCCGGGCTGGTGTTCGTCCTCGACCTCACCGGCGCCGGGCGTCTCGACCCGACCGGCGTGCTCTGGGGGCTCGGCGCCGGCGTGGGGCTGGCCGGCTACTACGTCATCGCCGGCCGCGTCGACGCCGAACTACCCTCGGCGGTGATGGCCAGCGGCGGCATGGCCGTCGGCGCCGTGGCGCTGCTGCTGCTCGGTGGGCTGGGGGTGCTCCCACTGGCCGCCGGGACCGCCGACGTCAGCTTCGCCGGGCATCGGGTGAGCTGGCTGGTGCCGATCGTCGGGCTGTCGCTGATCGCCGCCGTGGTCGCGTACCTGGCCGGGGTCGCCGGGGCGCGGCTGCTCGGCGCCCGGCTCTCCTCCTTCGTCGGGCTGACCGAGGTGATGTTCGCGGTGCTGATCGCCTGGTTGGTGCTGAACGAGCTGCCGAGCGCGATCCAACTGGTCGGCGGCGCGCTCATCGTCGGCGGCGTCGCGCTGGTCCGGGTGGACGAGCTGCGGGCCGGTCCGGGGGAGGCGGCACCGGCCCCGGCCGGGGCGGCGCTTGTCGGTGAGCGGTGACCGCACCCCGACCGCCGTCGTCTTCGACGCCGACGAGACCCTGGTCGACCTGCGCCCGGCGGTCATCGGCGCGCTGCCCCGGCCGGCCGGCCTTGAACCCGACGCCGAGGTCTCCACGCTGGCCGAGTTGCCCGGGGTGCTCGCCGCGTTGACGAGCGCGAATGCCTGATTGTGGCTTATTCCGGGCGCACACCTGGCGAAACTCGCTCCCGTGATGTGGGATGACTGCCACGTCCCTCAACGAGAGGATCTGATGTGGTGAGCAAGCGCTTCACCGCCGGTGCGGTCGCGGTCGCGGCCTCGCTGGCACTCACGGTGACCGGTCTGGGGGTTCCGGCGACGGCCGCGCCGACCAGCACCCGGACCTTCACCGTGCTGGCGGAGAGCGGCGTCTCCACCGACGCCGCGATCGCCGCGATCAAGGCGGCCGGCGGCACCGTCGTCTCCCGCACCGACGACGTCGGCCTGTTCCAGGTGCGCAGCGACCGGGCGGACTTCGCCAGCCGCGCCACCGCAGCCGGCGCGCTCCTCGGCGCCGCCGAGGAGAAGGCGATCGGCCGCAAGCCCAAGCTCGACCGGGTCGAGCAGGAACACCTGGTGGCCGCCGCCGCGACCAAGGGCAAGGTCGCCAAGGGCAACGCCAGGAAGATGGACCCGCTGGACGACAAGCTCTGGGGCCTGGACATGATCCGGGCCGACCGGGCGCGCAAGATCGAGCCGGGCGACCGCCGGGTCACCGTCGGCGTCCTGGACACCGGCGTCGACGCCAGCCAGCCCGACCTGGCCCCGAACTTCAACTGGGCGCTGTCCCGCAACTTCGCGCCGGACATCCCCGACGTCGACGGCCCGTGCGAGGTGGCGAGCTGCCTCGACCCGGTCGGCACCGACGACGGCGGTCACGGCACCCACGTGGCCGGCACGATCGGCGCCGCCGCCAAC
Source organism: Micromonospora sp. RP3T (assembly GCF_003027925.1). Classification (GTDB taxonomy): domain Bacteria; phylum Actinomycetota; class Actinomycetes; order Mycobacteriales; family Micromonosporaceae; genus Micromonospora. Next base: position 16,056 of record NZ_PYPS01000042.1, on the reverse strand, counting down.
GGCTTCGGCCTCTCCGGCGTGGCCCCGAAGGTCTCCCTGGTCGAGCTGAAGGGCGGCCAGGACAGCGGCTACTTCTTCCTCAACCCGGTGGTCAACGCGCTGGTGCACGCCGGTCGTTCCGGGCTCGACGTGGTCAACATGTCCTTCTACGTCGACCCGTGGCTCTACAACTGCGCCGCCAACCCGGCGGACAACCCGGAGCAGCAGGCCGAGCAGCGGACCATCATCGAGGCCATGAAGCGGGCGCTGAACTTCGCCCACCGCAAGGGCGTCACGCTGGTCGGCTCGCTCGGCAACAACAACGAGGACCTGGGCGACCCGCGGACCGACGAGAGCAGCCCGGACTACGGCGACACCCCGCCGTACCCGCGGCCGATCGACAACGCGAGCTGCTGGGACCTGCCGGTCGAGGGCCCGCACGTGATCGGTGTCTCGGCGGTCGGTCCGTCCGGCAAGAAGGCCGACTACTCGAACTACGGCACCGAGCAGATCTCGGTGGCGGCCCCGGGTGGTTGGTTCCGGGACGGCTTCGGCACCGACACCTACCGCACCGACGCCAACATGATTCTCTCCACGTACCCGAAGAAGGTGCTCCAGGAGGAGGGGTCGGTCGACGAGGACGGCAACATCGTGGCCGGCTTCGAGGACTCGGTGTTCAAGCAGTGCACGGCCAAGGGTGAGTGCGGCTACTACACCTACCTCCAGGGCACGTCGATGGCGTCCCCGCACGTCTCCGGCGTGGCCGCGCTGATCGTCAGCCGGTACGGCAAGCAGCAGGGCCGCAACGGCTACGGCATGGCGCCGGACCAGGTCGAGCAGCACCTCTACCGGACGGCGGCCGAGCACGCCTGCCCGGAGCCGCGGCTCCAGACCTACACCAACGAGGGCCGGGACGAGACGTACAACGCGTACTGCGCGGGTTCGTTGAACTTCAACGGCTTCTACGGCTACGGCATCATCGACGCCTACGCGGCGGTGACCACGCCGGTCAGGCCGAACGCCAAGCCGTAACCCATTCCCCGCACCCGCGAGGCCCGGACGACTTCGGTCGCCCGGGCCTCGTGCTGTTCCCGTCGGCCGGGCTTCCCGAATCCACAAGGGTGGCGATCCGTAATCCCGCTCATCGCTGTCCACTTCGCGGCCTATGACGTTTCTGCAGCTCAGGGCAGGTGTGCCCGCCGAAGGCCCCTACCATTCCCGACCGTTGCGCAGTTGACTGAACACGAAGAGTCACTGCGAGCGCGAACTGATGGCCGGGGAGAAGTGCGGAGGCCGCCGGTCCGTGCGGGGAGGAACAGTCATGTCCGACGAGAAGACCACCACCCAGGGGACTGCCATCCCCAAACAGAGCACGGCCGAGGCGGCGCCGGCCATCGGTCCCGCCGACCCACCCGACTACTTCGGCTTCACGCCGAACTTCGCCAACAGCCCGCTGCGTCAGGTGATCGGTGGGGTGCAGTACCCGGGCCTCCGGAAGTTCATCAACACCCTGCCCGGGCTGGGCCCGACCAAGGCCAACGAACTGGGCAACTACCTCCCGGTGGCGGCGCCCGACACGATCACCTACCCGGGCAGCGACTACTACGAGATCGGCATCCAGCAGTACACCCAGCAGATGAGCCGGGACCTGCCGTCCACTCGGTTGCGGGGCTACAAACAGCTCAACAACGGCACCGACCCGTCCGGCCACAACACGATCGCGCCGCCCGCGCGGCCGTACTACCTCGGGCCGGTGATCCTCGCGCACCGCAACCGGCCGGTCCGGATCAAGCTGGTCAACCAGTTGCCGACCGGCCCCGCCGGCAAGCTCTTCCTGCCGGTGGACGTCACCATCTGCGGCGCCGGCACCGGGCCGTTGAACCCGACCGAGCTGTACACGCAGAACCGCACCGTCGGGCACATGCACGGCTCGGAGACGCCGTGGATCAGCGACGGCACGCCGTTGCAGTGGTTCACCCCGGCCGGCGAGACCACCTCGTACCCGAAGGGCGCCAGCTACGCCGAGGTGCCGGACATGCCGCCCGCCGGCGGCGGCGCGGTGACGCTCTACTTCCCCATGCAGCAGAGCGCCCGGATGATGTGGTTCCACGACCACACCGAGGGCATCACCCACCTGACGCCGTACAGCGGACAGATCAGCTTCGTCCTGCTGGACGACCCGGTGGAGCAGCAGCTCGTGACCGATGGGGTGATCCCCGCCGAGCAGATCCCCATGGTCATTCAAGACAAGACGTACGTGCCGGACCCGCCGCAACTGGCCCAGCAGGACCCCACCTGGGACACCGCCAACTGGGGCGGCAAGGGCAGTCTCTGGATGCCGCACGTCTACATGCCGAACCAGAACCCCTACAACGAGGCCGGCGCCAACCCGATGGGTCGCTGGGACTACGGCCCCTGGTTCTGGCCGCCGTTCACCGGCATCGAGTTCGGCCCCGAACCCAACCCGTACTACGACCCGGTCACCCGGCCCTGGGAGCCGCCGGTGCAGCCGGCCACCCCGACGCCCTCGATCACCCCCGAGGCGTTCATGGACACGCCCGTCATCAACGGCTGCCCGTACCCGGTGCTCTTCGTGCAGCCGAAGGCGTACCGGTTCCGGATCCTCAACGCCTGCAACGACCGGGCGTTGAACCTCCAGCTCTACCACGCCGCCTCCAACGGAACGATGTGGAACACCAACGGAACCCTGCGCGACGGCGACGCCGGCGAGGTGCACATGGTGGAGGCCTGCCCCAACCCGGACTTCCCGCCCACCTGGCCGACCGACGGTCGCGCGGGCGGTGTGCCGGACCCGAACGCGGTCGGTCCGGACTGGATCCAGATCGGCAACGAGGGCGGCCTGCTGCCGGGCGTCGCGGTCATCCCGCCGCAGCCGATCAACTACGAGTACGACCGCCGCTCGATCACCGTGCTCAACGTCTCGGACCACTCGCTGCTGATCGGTCCGGCCGAGCGGGCCGACGTGATCGTCGACTTCTCCCAGCTGCCGCAGGGCACGAAGATCATCCTCTACAACGACGCCCCGGCCCCGATGCCGGCCTACGACACCCGGTACGACTACTACACGAACGACCCCGACCAGACCGACACCGGCGGGGCGCCCAGCACCCCGCCCGGATACGGGCCGAACACCCGGACCATCGCCCAGTTCCAGGTGAACGGCACCCCCGCCCCGCAGTTCGACCTGGCCCGGTTGCAGGCCCGGCTGCCCCAGGCGTACGGGCAGAGCCAGCCCAAGCCGATCGTGCCGGAGAAGGCGTACGACGCGGCCTTCGGCACCACCACGCCGAAGAACACCTACGTGGCGATCCAGGACACCGAGATCACCTTCACCCCGATCGGCGGCAGCGGACCGGTCACCCTGCCCCTGCAGCCGAAGGCGATCGTCGAGGACTTCGACCCGGTGTACGGCCGGATCCTCACCAACCTGGGTGTCGAGCTGCCGAAGACCAGCGCGTTCATCCAGACCACCATCCCGCTGCCGTACATCAACCCGCCCACCGAGATCCTCACCATGTCGAACCTGGCCACCCCGGTCGGCTCGCCCGGTGACGGCACCCAGCTGTGGAAGGTCACCCACAACGGGGTGGACACCCACTTCATCCACTTCCACTACTTCAACGTGCAGCTGATCAACCGGGTCGGCTGGGACGGCGTCTACAGCCCACCCGACGCCAACGAGCTGGGCTGGAAGGAAACCGTGCGGATGAACCCGCTGGAGGACTGCATCGTGGCGATGCGGCCCGCCCTGCCGGCCAATCTGCCGTTCAAGGTCGGGGACAGCGTCCGGCTGCTCGACCCGACCCAGGTGCCGGGCACCACCAACGGCTTCGCCCAGATCGACCCGCAGACCGGGAACCCGGCCGTGGTGACAAACGTGCCCTACGACTTCGGCTGGGAGTACGTCTGGCACTGCCACATGGTCGACCACGAGGACTTCGACATGATGCGGCCGATGGTGATCCGGGTGTCGCCGGCGCCGCCGACCAACCTCACCGCCACCGCCACCGCCGGATCGACCACGGTCCCACCGGCGATCGTGCTGACCTGGACCAATCCCGCCGGCCTGCCGGCCGCCACCCAGGTCCTCGTGCAGCGATCCACCACCTCCACGTTCACCGCCAACCTCACCACCTTCACGGCCGCGGCGGGGGCGACCAGCTACACCGACTCGACAGCGGTGCCCGGTACTACCTACTTCTACCGGGTGCGGCGGGAGAACAGCGCCAGCTACTCCGGTTGGTCGAACACCGCGTCGGCGGTGGTCACCCTGACCGCCCCCACGAACCTGACCGCCACCCAGCCGAGCGGCACCCCGGTGCGGGTCACGCTCAACTGGATCAACCGGTCGTACTCCACCTCGGTGGAACTCCAACGCGCGACGAACGCCGCGTTCACCACCGGCCTGACCACTGTCACGCTGGGCGCCAACGCGACCAGCTACACCGACACCACGGTCGTGGGCGGCACCACCTACTACTACCGGGTGCGCACCGTCTATCTCGGCGTCGGCTCGCCCTGGTCGAACACCGCGACGATCACCGTCGGCGCCCCGCCGGCCGCCCCGACGAACCTTGCCGGCACGGCCGTCGCCGTGGCCGGAGGCACGGCGACCGTGAACCTCACCTGGCAGGAGAGCGCCAGCAGCGTGGTCACCAGCTTCGTGCTCCAGCGGGCGACGAACGTGGCGTTCACCGCCAACCTGGCCACGTTCACGCCGGCCGGAACCGCTCGCAGTTACAGCGACACCGGACGGGCCCGGTCGACCACCTACTACTACCGGATCCAGGCCGTGAACTCGTTCGGCAGCTCGGCGTTCAGCGGCGTCATCGCCGTGACCACACCGGCCTGACCGGAACCGGTGCGGCGGCGTCCGACTCTCCCGGGCGTCGCCGCCTCTCCGAGCGGTGAGGCGACATCGGCGAAGCTGGCGCGACGGGATGCGCGTCTTCGGACCGGTGCGCCGGAGTGGAGAGGTCACGGACGCCAGCCGCGGGCCACCAGCGCGGCGCGGATCTCGCGGACCAGGGCCGGGAACTCCTGACGCAGGCGTCGACCGGTCACGTGCAGCACCAGCCAGCCAGCCCCCACGAACTGGTTGAGCCGACACCGGTCGAGGTGCATCCGATCGGGATCCGCGTGCCACCGACCGTCGTACTCGACCGCCACGCGGAACTCCGGCCACGCCAGGTCGGGATGCAGGACAGGGCCGGCAGGCACGCGTACCGGGTGCTGTGCCACCGGGCGCGGCAGACCGGCGAGCACGAGCCGCACCCGCAGATGTGACTCGGGCGGTGACTGGGCGCATCCGTCGGTCAGGCCGAACACCCAGGACGCCCGCCGGCCGCCCGGACGGCCGGCGTTCCGCGCCGCCTCGGTGGCGAGCCCGGCCGGGCTGACCGCACGGACGCGCAGCAGCCCGTCGATGATGCCGACGGCACGCACGGGATCGGCCCAGACCGCCGTCTCCCAGGCGCAGGCGATGGGTGCGGTGCGGGGCAGCGGCCCGGCCGGACCGGGCGGCCTCGGCTCCCGCGGCCCGGCCGGGGCGGGTGTTCTCGGGTTCGGTGGGCTGGTCGGGGTGGAGGTTCTCGGGTTCGGCGGTCCGGCCAGGCTGGGCGGTTTCAGGTTCGGTGGCCCGGCCGGGGCGGGTGGTCTCATCAGTTCCGGCGGACCGATCGGTCCGGCCGGCGATCCGGGGGGAGTCGTCGGGCCGGCCGGACGCGGCGGGCGGTGCCGAACCGGCGGCCGGCCCGGGCCCACCGCGTCGGGTGGCCGGAGGGCCGGGAGTCGTCTGCCCGCGTCGCGCCGCGTGGTCGTGTCGGTCGACATGGCGGCACGTGCCGGCATCGGGCCGAAGCCGGTCGGCGCGGCGGTGCTCGTCGGTGCCGTGGCGGCGCCGGCGGGGACCAGCAGGCCGCTGCGGGTGCTGGACACCGGGGCGTGGTGCACCCGGACGCCGGGTTGGGAGTCGGCTCGGACCGTGGCCGGCAGCAGGACGTGCACATCGTCGGTGAAGTCGGCGGCGTGCTCGACCCCGTGCAGGTAGGCCGCCGACGGCCCGGCGATCGACGTGCCGGGCGGCATGCGGAGCAGCACGGCGCGGCAGGCCAGCTCGTGGTCGCGGTCGAGGCGGGCGTCGGCGTAGACGTCATGCCGGAGTCGGAGCCAGGACGCGCCCCGGAGGTGGTGACGCGAGAGAAGGCCGCGCCGGACCGCGTCCGAGCCACGAAAGACCTGCCAGGCCAACTGCGGCGGGCGATGAGGATGAGGTGGCATCCGACAAGCGTGGTGGCGCCGAGGCGGCTGTCGACAGCCCTGTGGACAACCACAAAGACCGAGTCCGTACCACGCCTGTGGACAGCCCCCACCGGCGCCCGCGATGTGCTAGGGGCCCGCACCCGTTCCCGAGCCGCCGCCGCGGCGAGGAGACGCCGTTCCGGCGAGATGGGCGTATCCGCGGCGGGTGGCGCCGCCAGTTCGCCGAGGTGGGCGTATGCGACCCGGGCGGATGCCGCCACTTCCCCGAACCTGCGCCCGGCGGCCGGCGGCCGGCGGGGTGGGCGCGGTCAGGAGAGCGCGGCGGCGACCGCCTCGGCGGCGGCGGTGACCTGGGCGCCGACCTCGGTCACGTCGAGCGGGGTCAGCGAGACCACGCCGACGCTGCCCTCCAGGCCCGGCACGCCCAGCACCGGCGCCGCCACCCCGTACGCCCCGGACTGGAGTTCCCCGCTGGTGCTCACCGGGCCGGCCGCGCCGGCCCGCCCGGCCAGCACGGCCCGGCCGGCCGCGCCCCGCTCCAACGGGTGCCGGGAGCCGGTCCGGTACGCCACGTGGAACGCGGTCCAGCTCGGCTCGACCACGGCCAACGCGACCCCCTCGCCGCCCTCCACCACGGTCAGGTGGGCGGTCGCGCCGGTCCGCTCGGCGAGCCGGCGCAGCGCCGGCAGCGCACCCTCGGCGAGCAGCGGCTGGGCGCGGCGGGCCAGGTGCAGCACGCCCGCGCCGAGCCGCAGCCGGCCCTCGCCGTCGCGCCGCAGCATGCCGTGCCCGGTCAACGCGCCGACCAGCCGGTAGACGGCCGCCCGACCGATGCCGAGCCGGTGCGCGGCCTCGGTGACGGTCAGCCCGCCCGGCGCGTCCGCGACGAGGTGCAGCAGGCGCAGACCCCGGTCCAGGGTCTGCGCGGTCTCTCCCGGGCGTGCCGCCGTGTCCACAGCACGCAGCGTACGACCCGGCTCGGGCCAACCCGGAAATGTGTGGAGGGCTACCCTTGGGAGGTGACGCTACGCCTGTATGACACCGCCACCCGATCGGTGCGGGACTTCGTCCCGCGGGAAGCCGGCAAGGTGGGGGTCTACCTGTGTGGTCTCACGCTCCAGGCGCCCCCGCACATCGGCCACCTTCGTTCCGGCGTCAACTACGACGTGCTGCGTCGCTGGCTGCTGGGCAAAGGGTTCGAGGTCACGTTCATCCGCAACCTGACCGACATCGACGACAAGGTGCTGGCCAAGGCCATCGAGCAGGGCCGGCCGTTCTGGTCGATCGCGTACGCCAACGAGCAGATCCTCACCGCCTCCTACCGGGCGTTGAACGTGCTGCCGCCGACCTACGAGCCGCGGGCCACCGGTCACGTTCCGGAGATGCACGAGCTGATCGCCCGACTGATCGAGACCGGGCACGCCTACCCGGCCACCGACGGCTCCGGCGACGTCTACTTCGACGTGGCGTCCTGGCCGGCGTACGGCTCGTTGTCCGGGCAGTCCCCGGCCGACATGCAGCCGGCCGGCGACGCCCCCGACCGGGGCAAGCGCGACCCGCGTGACTTCGCGCTCTGGAAGGGCGTCAAGCCGGGCGAGCCGACCGAGGCCGCCTGGCCGTCGCCGTGGGGCCGCGGCCGGCCCGGCTGGCACATCGAGTGCTCGGCGATGTGCTGGCGTTACCTGGGCGCCGAGTTCGACATCCACGGCGGCGGGCTCGACCTGACGTTCCCGCACCACGAGAACGAGATCGCCCAGTCGCAGGCCGCCGACCTGCCGTTCGCCCGCTACTGGGTGCACCACGGCCTGCTCGGCATCGGCGGCACCAAGATGGGCAAGTCGCTCGGCAACACGCTCGACCTCGACTACGTGGCCTCGCTCGGGGTGCGCCCGGTGGAGCTGCGCTACTACTACGCCGCCGCGCACTACCGGTCCCGCATCGACTACTCCGAGGACGCGCTGCGCGAGGCCGCGGTCGCGTACCGGAGGATCGAGGGCTTCGTGCAGCGGGCGGTCGAGCGGGTCGGCGTAGGCCGACCCGGTGAGCTGCCCGCCGGTTTCGTGGCGGCGATGGACGACGACCTCAACACCTCGGCGGCGCTCGCCGTGCTGCACGAGGTCGTCCGGGACGGCAACACCGCGCTGAGCGGCGGCGACGATGTGACCGTCCGCACGACGCTGGCCGCCGCGCGGGCGATGCTGGATATCCTCGGCGTCGACCCCCTGGATCCGGCCTGGACCGGTGGCGACCGCACGGACGACCTGCGCGGCGTGGTGGACTCACTCGTCGCGTTGGCCCTGGAGCAGCGCGCGCAGGCCCGTGGCCGCAAGGACTGGGCCGCCGCCGACGCGGTCCGTGACCAGCTCAAGCAGGCCGGCGTGGTCGTCGAGGACACCCCCCAGGGCCCGCGTTGGACTATTGGAGAGCAGGACTGATGGCCGGCAACTCGCAGCGCCGTGGCCGGCGACTGACGCCGAAGGCAGGCGCCCCCAAGGGCACCGGTGGCAAGAACAAGGACTCCCTCGCCGGCCGGGGGCGCACCCTGCCGGCCGACGAGCGCCCCTGGCACAAGGCCTACTCGGGCACCGAGAAGCTGCCCCAGCGCACCGCCTGGAAGCAGGACAAGGAGCGCCGCGCCGCCGCCGAGGAGGGTCGCGCGCCCAAGATCGGCCAGCCCGGCAGCAAGGACACCACCTGGGGCAGGGGCGGCGGTCGGGGCGTACCCACCGCCAAGGGCCGCGGCGGCGGCAAGCCGGCGGGCCGGTCCGGCGGGCCGCGGGTCTCCCCGGGGCGCAAGTCGAACCCGGCGAAGGACAGCCCCGAGCTGCTCGTCGGCCGGAACCCGGTGCTGGAGTCGCTGCGCGCCCAGGTGCCGGCGACCGCGCTCTACACCGCGCAGGGCATCGACATGGACGACCGGGTCAAGGAGATCGTCCGTACCGCCGCCGACCGGGGCATCGCGATCCTCGAGGTGAGCCGCGCCGAGCTGGACCGGATGACCGGCGGGGTGCTGCACCAGGGCGTCGGCCTCCAGGTGCCGCCGTTCGCCTACGAGTCGTTCGACGACCTGGTCACCGCCGCACTGGAGCAGGCCGCCCCGCTGCTGGTCGCGCTGGACGGGGTCACCGACCCGCGTAACCTCGGCGCGGTGATCCGGTCGGCCGCCGCGTTCGGCGCGCAGGGTGTCTTCGTGCCCGAGCGGCGGGCCGCCGGGATCACCGCGACCGCCTGGCGGACCAGCGCCGGCGCGGCCGCGCGCGTTCCGGTCGCCCAGGTCACCAACCTGACCCGGTCGCTGAAGGCGTGCAAGGAGGCCGGCTTCATCGTGGTCGGCCTGGACGCCGACGGGCAGACCGACCTGTACGACCTGGAGGCCGCGGTCGGCCCGCTGGTCGTGGTGGTCGGCTCGGAGGGGCGCGGGCTGTCCCGCCTGGTCGGCGAGACCTGCGACCTGACCGTCAGCATTCCGATGATCTCCGACGTGGAGTCGCTCAACGCGAGCGTCGCCGCTGCGGTCACGCTCGCCGAGGTCGCCCGCCGCCGCGCGGTCGAGGGCTGACCCGCAAGCACGGAAAAGGGGCGGTCCGCCGTGGCGGGCCGCCCCTTCTGCTTCGCGTACGTCAGATCCGCTTGCCGGTGGCGGCGTTGAAGACGTGGTTGCGGCCGGTACGCGGCTTGACGAACACGGTGTCGCCCATGTTCGGCATGCTGCGCCGGTCGGTGCGGACCACGAAGCGCTCGTTGTGGCCCTCGAGCGCGGCGTGACCGTAGATGTTGGCGTCGGAGCCCAGGTCCTCGACCAGCTCGACCACGACCGGCATGCCACCCTCGGACGGGCTCACCAGGTCGCAGTCCTCCGGGCGGAAGCCGACGGTGACCTTGTTGTCGCCCCCCTCGGCGCGAGCCGCCGCGATCTGCTCACGGGTCAGCGGGATGATCATCTCGGCGAAAGCGCCGCCCTGCTCGGTCAGCGGCACCGTCTTGATGTTCATGGCCGGGGAGCCCATGAACCCGGCGACGAAGACGTTGGCCGGGGTGTCGTAGAGCGCCCGCGGCGTGTCCACCTGCTGGAGCACGCCGTCCAGCATGACCGCCACCCGGTGACCCATGGTCATGGCCTCGACCTGGTCGTGGGTGACGTAGACGGTGGTGACGCCGAGCTTCGCCTGGAGCGAGGCGATCTGGGTACGGGTCTGCACACGCAGCTTGGCGTCGAGGTTCGACAGCGGCTCGTCCATGAGGAAGACCTGCGGCTCGCGGACGATCGCGCGGCCCATCGCGACCCGCTGGCGCTGACCGCCGGAGAGCGCCTTCGGCTTGCGGCTGAGGAACTCCTCGAGCTGGAGCAGCCCGGCCGCCTCCTTGACCCGCCGGTCGATCTCCGACTTCGAGGTCTTGCGCAGCTTGAGCGCGAACGCCATGTTCTCGTACACCGTCATGTGCGGGTAGAGCGCGTAGTTCTGGAAGACCATCGCGATGTCGCGGGCCTTCGGCGGGAGGTGGGTGACGTCCCGGTCGTCGATGTAGATGGCACCGTCGTCGACGTCCTCCAGGCCGGCGAGCATCCGCAGGCTGGTGGACTTACCGCAGCCGGACGGGCCGACCAGGACGAGGAACTCCCCGTCACCGATCTGGAGGTCGAGCTGGTTGACGGCGGGGCGCTCGGTGCCCGGATAGATCCGGGACGCCTTCGCGTAGGTGACCGTAGCCATGATGAAGCGCTTCCTTTCACCGGCAGGAACGTGCCGGACGATCCGAGTGAAGGAGCGACCGGCACCCAGGGTGCCGGCCAACGGGAGCGTCGCCCGGGCAGCCGAGGCCGGCCCGGAGTGTCGTCCGTGTCACTGCACCGTAAACGGCTTTCGCGTTCGTGCCAAGACGAGACGCAGCGGGTGGGACGGACCGCATACACATTTCGGTCAGTCGGGCACTGAGAGGCATCAATCTCCCCGCTGTGAGCGCTATCAGTGGACGATCGGCCGGTCGACCCGGTGAGGTAACTGACGTTTTCCGTGCTCGGGAGCCCTGCCAGGCGGGATTTTCCAAGCCCAGTCGCTATGCTGAGCCCGTCACACGCGCCCCTGTAGCTCAGCTGGCCAGAGCACTCGCCTTGTAAGCGAGATGTCGCCGGTTCGATCCCGGCCGGGGGCTCCAATTCCACAAGGCGATCCCGGCCGGTGGCCGTCGTGATCTTCCCGGTTGACAGCAACGCTGACAGCAACGGGGTTCACGACAGCCGCCCGTCGAGCTTGCCGAGCGCCTGACGCATCGCGTCGAGGTTGGCGTGAGCGTAGACCTTCAGCGTCACCTTGACGGGAGGGCGGCCCGCTCCTCCTGCTGGCGCTCCCGGTGCTCCATCAGCGTGAGCCAGGTGAACTCGGGCAGCGGTAGCACCGCCTCGGAGTCCTCGGTCTTGGCGTCCAGGACGTGAAGCGTCCCGGCGAGAGGAGTTGATCAAGGTGTCGGACCGCGGGGGGAGAACAGTCGGACGGGTACGAGGATCTGGGTGTACTCGCCGCGTTGGTTGCGCGGGACCACCTTGGTTCCCTCGACCCAGATCCACTGCTCGCGCTCTGGACGGTTGAGCACCAGGCGGACGCCGGTCACCCGCAGCATCACCGGGCCGTCGGATGGACGGTAGCGGTCGGCCGCTTCCACCCGGAGCACTATGCCGAGCCGTACCCGAAGGTCAAACACCGCGCCTCCTTGCCGTCCGCGCCAAGGCTGGCGACGGAATGCTTGATGAGGGGCTGATCTGAAGCCCGGCGATCTTCGCCAAGACCTCCCGCTTCGCCGACGCTTGCCCGTCGGTCGGGTTGATGACGTAGCCGATCAGCCATACCCAGCCGTCATACGCCGGCCAGTCACCGATCGCGGTCACCCGCAGCCACAGCGCCCGATCGCCGCGGAACTGCACCGACGCGCGACCGTCTAGGTAGACCAGTTCGGCCGGCTTGGGTGCACCCACCGGAACCGGGTGGCTTCTGCGGGGCGCCGGAGTGGGCGGGCTCTCTCGGGACCCGCGTTCGGGTCGCGGTCCCATGCCAGCACCCACCCCGGGCCAGCCTCAGCAGGTCGTCGTGCGACCGGAGCCCGCGCAGTCCAGGCAGGACCGTCGAGCCAGGGAACGATTTCGCTCCGACCCCTGCCCGAAGGCCCGCGTAGCGGACCGCGCAAGGGTGTACTTCCAGCCGGCACCCGAGCAGGATTGGCAGTTGGTCGATACGTTCAGCCCCGTCATGCAGACAGGTTCAGGCACATACCGCCCAGTGACCCGGAAAATCCTTCCGGGGTCGCAGCCGGACGAGGGGAGAAGGTGAAACGGTGCACCGGACAACCAACACCCTGACCATCGGCGAGCGCATCGCCTGGTACCGCCGCCGGCGCGGCCTGTCGCAGGAAGTCCTTGCCGGACTCATCGGCCGCACCGCTGATTGGCTCGGAAAGGTCGAGAACAACCGCATCGAGCTGGACCGGCTCTCCGTAATCAAGTCCCTTGCCGAGGTCCTGGACGTATCCCTCGGTGACCTCCTCGGCGAACCCGTGCTGCTTGACTGGACCGCCGACACCGGTACCGGCACCGTTCCCGCTCTCCGGTCGGCGCTCATGAACTACCGCGCCCTTGCCCCGTTCGGCGGCACTTTCCACGACGAGCCACCGACCGTTGCCATGCTGCGCAAGGATGTCGGCGCGCTCTGGGACGCCTACCAGGACTCCCGATTCGGGTACGTCACCGGCCGACTACCCGACCTGCTCCACCGCGCCCAGGCCGCCGCCGACCGTCACGAGGGCGACGACCAGGACCAGGCCCGCCGGCTCCTCGGCCTTGCCTATCAGCTAACTGCCACCCAGCTCACCAAGCTCGGAGAGGTCGACCTCGCCTGGATCGCTGCCGACCGCGGCTTGGCAGCCGTCCGGCCCACCGGCGACCCGCTTATCACCGGTTCTCTGTTCCGGTCCGTCGGTCACGCCCTAAATGCCACCGGCCGTTACACCGAAGCCGTACGTCTCACCGAAGACGCCGCCGGCTACCTGGAGCCCCACCTGGCGCACGCCTCGCCGGCCCTGCTCTCCGTCTACGGCACCCTCTTCCTGTCCGGCTCCATGGCCGCTGCCCGCTCCAACGACGCCGGCACCACCCGCACCTTCCTCGCCGCAGCAGAGCACGCCGCCGACCAGCTCGGAAACGATGCCAACCACCTCTGGACCGCGTTCGGCCCGACCAACGTCGCCATCCACCGCGTCGCCACCGCAGCAGAGCTGGGTGATCTACAGGTGGCCGTCGACCTCGGCCCGCGCGTCGACACCACCGGACTCCCGATGGAACGTCGGGTACGGCACGCCCTCGAAGTCGCCCGCGCCTACAGCTCGTGGAACCGCGTCGACGACGCCCAAGCCGTACTGCTCGAAGCAGAGCAGATGGCGCCCGAGCAAGTCAGGCACCACTTCCTCAGCAGACAACTGGCGCTGACCTGGGTCCGCCGCCAGCGCGGTAAGCCGCCGGCCGAGCTGGTCGGCCTGGCTCGCCGGCTGAAGGTGCTCGACTGAACCGAGGCATCTAGGCTGCCCTGGTGACGGCCAACGAGATGCCACCCGTGGCGACCCCACGCGTCGCCGCCGGCGCCCTGTTCTTCGACAACGAAGGCAGGGTGATGCTCGTGCGCCCGAGCTACAAGAAGCACTGGGACATCCCAGGCGGTTACGTCGAAGCCGGCGAGTCGCCGCGGGCAGCCTGCGTACGGGAGATCCGAGAGGAACTCGGCCTCACGCCCGCGCTCGGACCGATGCTGGTCGTGGACTGGGCACCCGCCGAGCGCGAGGGCGACAAGCTCCTCTTCATCTTCGACGGCGGGTCACTTGAAGCCGAGCAGGAGCGCGCGATCCGCTTCGCGGACGGCGAACTCACCCAATGGCAATACGTAGACGCAGAGTCCGTAGAACACTACGGCCCCTCCCGGCTTGGCCGTCGGATCCGCACCGCGATCGCAGCCCGCAGCAGTAGCGTCTCCGCGTACGCCGAGCACGGCAGTGCTGTCTGACACGCGGACCTACTCAAGACCGCGCACAACGGGCTCCACGCTCCGCTGCGGATGCGCGGCCTATCGTCGACCCTTTCGCCACAGCAGTTAGCGCGGGGAGTCGGCCACGGGCACGACGTCCTTTGGGCACCTCGACGAGACTCTCTCCGAGAGATTCTCGTATCGTCATGTAAGTGATCATGGGGGAGGTTCTGCGTGGGTGGCTGCCGGGCCGAGTTCGGCAAGCTAGACATCCCGGGCGGTGGCCCTGGGTGCTGTTGGCGTTGGTAGTGATCGGTTGCGCTGGCCTTGTTGTGGTGCCGGCCTCATGGGCGGTGCGTAAGCAGTTGGAGGCGGAGCGGGGCGAGGCGACGCCGGAGGCCGCGGCCCGGGTGTGGCTGTTGCAGCTCAGCGCTGGTGAGGAGTTGGGGCTGTCGCGGGTGCTGGCCGGCGCGCGTCATGACGAGCTGCGGCAGCAGTGGCGGGACTACCGGGCCGAGATGACCGGGACTGGCCGGGAGCCTTCGAAGTTGGAGAGTGTGGGGCCGAGTGCGATCGAGCACCAGGCCGACGACCGTGCCAGGGTGACCGAGCAGGTACGCGCGGTCTGGTGGGACGACGCGCAGATCCTCGCCGGTACCGCGCATGCGTGGCGGTGGGAGTTGCGCAAGGATCGCGGCGGGTGGCGGGTCTGGTCCGTCGACCTTCCGGCCTGGTGCGGGGTGCACATCCGGGCGAACCTGTGCCCGTGACGAGCGTTGAGCGAGTGCGGCAGCATGTGCCGGTGAGTTTCGACCTTGACGTGCTGGCCATCGACGCGGCGGCGAGCGGCGACGCGGTGCGCGCCATGGTGAAGCGCTGCAGCAGCGGCGAGCATCCCGAGGGCGAGCTGGACGAACGCATCGTCGGCTTCTACGAGAGTCTGCGCGCCCGCTACCCCGACCTCCCGCCATACCGCGATGACTCGCCCTGGATGTCGATGCCACTCGACGTTGGTATCGACCACGTCAGCATGAACATGAGCTTCGGGCAGCGGAGCACTCCCGCCATCGAACTGATCCTGAATCTTGCAGCGCGATATGGGCTGACGATCTACGACCCGCAGAGCGATGAGGTGACCCGACCTCACCGTTGATGTGACATGTCAAGCATCTGGTGAGACGCGACTGTCAAGCATGTCCCGTGACGGGACAGAGAGCCTGTAGACGCAACTGCCGAAACGCTCTCTTCAGGATCAAGCGCGCTCCGCGCGGCGCGCGGCCGGGCGCGGTAACCGGCTCCTGACGGAGCCGCCGCCCCGCCCGCCTTCGGCGGCGGGGCGGAAAGTCAGCCGGCCCGAACCCCACGCCCGCCCCGCGCGTCACACCTGGGTCAGTGAAGTGACCCGGTGACGGTTCCTGAAGGACGACCAGGGCCAGGCGGACACGCTTCCATCCGGTGTCGGCGATCCCGAAGCAGCACGAGGTCCGGCAGGCCACCGCGGCGGACGAAGTTGCCGAACGGTTCCGCACGGTCGCTCAGGCCCAGGGTGGGGAAGGGGCGTAGGTGGGCGTGGGGGTGGTGAGGTGAGGGAGGGGGCGGGGTTAGGGCTGTGCCTCCGGCGGGGGCCAGACGACTCCGAGATGGAGTTGCCGAACGGTTCCGGTAGGAGAGTGGTTGAGGTGGGATGCCATCCCGCCAGCCACCGACCCAGGCAAGCCGAGCAGACCAGGGCCAGGGTGACAAGGTCGTACGTCCGGTAGGGCGCTCCACCTTGTCACCCTGGCCCTGGCCCGCT